>NZ_JARPAF010000001.1:904961-1294522 GCF_029594735.1 Nitrospirillum amazonense | reverse complement strand
GCCAACGCTCAGGTGAGGACCGCATGACGACCAAGGTCACCGCGTTCAAGGGTAAAGCCATCGCCGCGGCCTTCGTGGCCCTGGCCATGACCGGCACGGCGCTGCCGGCCCTGGCCCAGCAGGCCGCTGCGACGGCGGAAGCCGCCGATCCGGCGGTGGCCAAGGTCAAGGGCTTCTACGACACGCTGCTGAGCTGCATGAAGCAGGCGAAGCAGCTGGGCGTGAAGGGCCGCGCGGAAAAGCTGGACCCGGTGATCAAGTCGACGTTCGACTTGGCGACCATGACCCGCCTGGCCGTTGGCCCTGCGTGGGAGAAGTTCACGCCGGACCAGCAGAAGGGCGCCATCGACGCCTTCACCAAGGTGACGGTGGCGACCTACGCCAACCAGTTCGACGGTTTCAATGGCGAGGTCTTCGACGTCGATCCCACGCCCCAGACGCGCGGGGCCGACAAGATCGTCGAAACCAAGCTGACCCCTAATGGCCAGCCGCCGGTACCGCTGAACTACCTGATGCGCGGCCAGGGCGACCAGACGCGCATCGTCGATGTTTATCTCAATGGCACCATCAGCCAGCTGGCCACCCGGCGCTCGGAGTTCTCCGCCGCCGTCCAGCAAGGCGGCGCCGACGCCCTGATCCAGGGGTTGCAGCAGCAGGCGGAAAAACTGCTGGCCGGCGCCTGAGCCTCTCACGACGCCGTCAGGAATCGGGCCCGGTCTTCCATGGGGGAGGCCGGGCCTTTTTCTTGCTTATAAGTCCGACTTTCCCCGCCGGGCGCTCATGCCGTTCGGACGCGACCGCCGCTGTATGCCAAGCACCGCAGGCTGGGAACCGGGGATGGCAAGGGCCCGGATGGGCCCGCCCGCCGCCTGAGGGCATCGTTTAGGAACCAGCAGGACGCGACCGCGTCCGCCGGAGCGAGCACCGCAGGGCGCGAGCCGAGGAAGGCAAGGGCCCGGATGGGCCCGCCCGCCGCCTGAGGGCATCGTTAAGGAATCGCAGGCATGTTGTTGGTGGTCACGCCGATGGACTCATCCAGCGCGGCCTGCCGGTTCTGCAGCCACACGCTGCGCAGCAGGGCGTAGAAGTCGATGGTGCCCTTGCGCAACTCATCCAGGGTTTCCAGGTTGCGGGCCTTGTCCAGGCCACCCACCACGCCTATGGCGTAGTTGGCGTCGCCGCCGTCGGCGTGGTCGAACAAGCGGCCGGTGGGGTCGGCCCACAACTCCACGCCCACGCCCACGCCATCACGCACGGTGGACGGCCCGAGCAGGGGCAGCACGAAATAAGGACTCTGCCGCACGCCCCAGGCATAGAGGGTCTGGCCGAAGTCGCCCGTCTGCCGCGTCAGCCCCATGTCCGTCGCCACGTCGTACATGCCCGCCAGGCCGATGGTGCTGTTGAAGACGAATCGCCAGAAGGTGGTGAAGGCCGCCTTGATGCGCGCCTGGGCCAGATCGTTGCCGAAGATCAGCGGCTCACCCAGGTTCTCGATTCCGTGGCGCAGGCGCAGCTGCACATACTCCGGCACTGCCCAGCGATAGGCCTGGGCGGCCGGGCCGATGGCGTTGTCGTTCAGCCACATGTTGGCGTCGAAGGTGACCCGGTTCACGTTCTCCATCGGATCCCAGGGCTCCACCACGCCCAGCTCGTCACGGCCGCCATTGGGCGGCGCGGCGCAGCCGGCGAGCATGAAGCCCATCAGGAGGCAGGCGGCCAGGGCCGCGCGGGACTGTCTGATCATGCTGGCCATACTTTCCTGCGGGATGCGGAACCGGGGACCGCGCCGCCTGCCCGGTTGGGCTGCGACGCCAGGGTGCGACACTTTGGATAACAAAGGATGGTGTCGACCACCATGATTGGAAATGCACTCCCGAAGTGTAATATCGGAGCGTGCAACGCAATATGCCGGTCGATGGATGATCGGCAAAGGCAATAACGCGTGTGACGGTAGGGGCTATGTCCGCCGTCACAGGATGCGCATTCGCGTTCGGTGTATCGCAATGCAGCGGTAACCCGCGCCGCGGTGACGTTCGCTGGCGTGTGCGGCGCGCTTACGTTAAGACCACGGGCACAGAGACATCATCGGACCGGGTCGCCGGTCCGCTTCTATTTGAAAGTTCCGCACGGCATGCCGTTCTCGTCCACCGACGCCCTGGGCACCCTGCTGACCGACGCCCTGGGCTGGGGGTTGGGGGCGATGTCCGCGGTCGGTACTCTTTACACCATGGCAGCGGTGGATAGTGCCCGGCGCTTCTTCGCGCCGCGCAGGAGTGGGAAGGGCGAGGGAATAGGCGAGCCCGCGCCGGCGGTGACGGTGCTGCGCCCGCTGCACGGGGCGGAGCCGGGGCTGGCAGCCCGCCTTCGGGCGCTGACCACCCAGGAATACGCGGGGCCGGTGCAGGTGGTGTGCGGCGTCCAGGCCCACGATGACCCCGCCATCGCCATCGTGAAAGACCTGATCGCCGAGCTTGAGGCGGTGGGCAGCCCGGTGCGCCTGGACCTGGTGGTCGACACCACCCGCCATGGCGCCAATGCCAAGATTTCCAACGTCATCAACCTGATGGCGGTCGCCCGGCACGAGGTGCTGGTGCTGGCCGACAGCGACATCGCCGTGGCGCCCGATTATCTGGCGCGGGTGGTGGATGCCTTGACGCGCCCGGGCGTGGGCCTGGTCACCTGTCTCTACCGGGGCGATCCGGTGGATGCCGGCTCCTTCTGGCAGGACCAGGCGGCCCGCGCCGTGGATCATCATTTCCTGCCCAACGTGCTGGTGGGGCTGCGCCTCGGGCTGGCCAAGCCTTGTTTCGGCTCCACCATCGCCCTGACAGATCAGACGCTGGCGCGTATCGGCGGCTTCGCCGCGTTCCGTGACATCCTGGCGGACGACCATGCCATGGGCATGGCGGTGCGCGCGCTGGGGCTGGCCGTGGCGGTGCCGCCGTTTGTGGTGGGGCACCTGTCACCCGAGTCCAACCTGGGCGCCGTGCTGACTCATGAGTTGCGCTGGGCCCGCACCATCCGGGGCCTGGACCCCGGGGGCTACGCCGGCTCCATTGTCACCCATCCGGTGCCCTTGGCGCTCATCGGCGCAATTTTCGCGGGCTGGCATGCGTGGTCCCTGCTGCTGCTGGGGCTTGCGGTCGCCGCCCGTCTCGTGCTTCAGGTGACGATTGATGCACGGATCACACGGTCCCGGCCGCGATGGCCTGGATTGATCAGAGACGTCTTGTCATTTTTGGTGTTCGTTGCCAGCTTTGGCATTCGACGTGTGAGTTGGCGCGGACAGCGCTTTTCGGTCAAATCCGACGGCACAATGGTGCCGGTCGGCGAAAATGGTGGGTCATGATGCGGACGCTATTTCTTCAGGCGCCTTCTTTCGATGGTTTTGACGGCGGCGCCGGTTCGCGCTACCAGGCGCGCCGCGAGATCAAGTCTTTCTGGTATCCGACGTGGCTGGCCCAGCCGGCGGCGCTGATCGAGAACAGCAAGCTGATCGATGCCCCGCCGCACAAGACCAAGCTGTCCGAAATCACGGCCCAGATCAAAGACTTCGACATGGTGGTGCTGCACACCTCCACCCCGTCGTTCAAGTCGGACGTGGCGACGATCGAGGCGCTGAAGGCCGTCAACCCCAATCTGAAGGCTGGCCTGATCGGCGCTAAGGTGGCGGTCGAGGCGGACAAGAGCTTGGCCCAGGCCCCCATCGTCGACTTCGTCGCCCGCAACGAATTCGACTTCACCATTAAGGACGTGGCCGACGGCAAGAAGTGGTCGGACATCAAGGGCCTGTCCTTCCGCAATTCCGAGGGTGTGATCGTCCATAACGAGGACCGCGAGATCCTCGAGAACATGGACGCTCTGCCGTGGGTGTCGCCGGTCTACAAGCGCGACCTGGTGATCGAGAACTACTTCATCGGTTACCTCAAGGCCCCCTACCTCAGCATCTACACCGGCCGCGGCTGCAAGTCGCGCTGCACCTTCTGCCTGTGGCCGCAGACCGTGGGCGGCCACCGCTACCGCACCCGCAGCGTCGGCCATGTGGTGGAGGAGATCGCGTGGGCGCAGAAGAACTTCCCCCAGGTGAAGGAATTCTTCTTCGACGACGACACCTTCACCGACAACCTGCCGCGCGCCGAGGCCATCGCCAAGGAACTGGGCAAGCTGGGCATCACCTGGTCGTGCAACGCCAAGGCCAACGTGCCGCGTGAGACGCTAAAGGTGCTGCGCGACAACGGCCTGCGCCTGCTGCTGGTCGGCTACGAGTCCGGCAACCAGCAGATCCTGCACAACATCAAGAAGGGCATGCGCGTCGAGGTGGCTGAGAAGTTCACCAAGGACTGCCATGAGCTGGGGATCCAGATCCACGGCACCTTCATCCTGGGCCTGCCCGGCGAGACGAAGGAAACCATCCAGGAAACCATCAAGTGGGCGGCGAAGATCAACCCGCACACCATCCAGGTTTCGCTGGCCGCCCCGTACCCCGGCACCTTCCTGTACCAGCAGGCCATCGAGAATGGCTGGCTGGACGACGCGAACGCCGAGCTGGTGGACGAGCACGGCGTGCAGATCGCCCCGCTACATTACGACCACCTGAGCCACTCCGAGATCTTCGGCTCGGTCGAGACCTTCTACAAGAAGTTCTACTTCCGCAGCGGCAAGATCGCCTCCATCGTCGGCGAGATGGTCCGTGACCGGGATATGATGAAGCGCCGCCTGCGCGAGGGCGTGGAGTTCTGGCAGTTCCTGCGCGAACGCCGCAACGCCGCCTGACGCCGGCCCTCAAGCGCCGGGCGCCGGCTCCGCCGGCTTGGCTTACGCCGCAGCAGCGGCGCGGCGGCAGTCGCCGCCGGCATTGATCCTTGGCGAGAAATCACAAAGGATCAATGCGGTGCTTATCACCTCGGGTTCAGGACACACGTTCCCATGTCCGTATCCACGCCGGGCGCCGCCGCGACCCCCAGAAATGGGGGATCGGGGCGGCGCCTGATCGTTACGGCGGATGACTTCGGCCTGTCGACCGCCGTCAATGCCGCCGTCATCGACGCTCACCTCAATGGCATCTTGACCGCCGCCAGCCTGATGGTGGCAGGGGCCGCCGCCGACGCGGCGGTGGCGCTGGCCCATGCCCAGCCCAGCCTGGCCGTGGGCCTGCATGTCGTGCTGGTGGACGGCAAGCCCTTCCTGCCGCCTGAACGGATTCCCGACCTGGTGGGGCCCGACGGCCTGTTCCGCAACGACCTGGCCAAGGTCGGGGCGTCCATCTTCTTCCGGTCCAAGGTCGCGGCTCAGGTCGCAGCCGAGGTGGAGGCGCAGTTCCAGGCCTTCCGGTCCACCCGGCTGCCGCTGGACCATGTCAACGCCCACAAGCACTATCACCTGCATCCCACCGTGGGCCGCATCCTGCTGGACGCGGCGCGGCGCCACGGGGCCCGCGCCATGCGGGTGCCGGTGGAACCCGCCGACGTCATCCGGGCGGTGACGCCCCAGGCCGACCTGGGTCTGCACCACATTACCGGCCCCTGGGCCAAGCTGCTGCGCGCCAAGGTGCGCCGCGCCGGCTTGGCCGCCCCGGACCAGGTGCTGGGCCTGGCCTGGACCGGTGCCGTCACGGCGGAGAAGCTGCGCGGCGCCTTGGCCCGCCTGCCGGCCGGCGTCACGGAAATCTACCTGCACCCCGCCGTCAGCGACGACGTGCCGGGTGGCGCCCCCGGTTATCGTTACCGCGACGAGTTGGCCGCCTTGCTGGATCCCGAGGTCAACGCCCTGGCCGCCGCCTTTCCCCGCGGCGGCTTCCGCGATCTGCCCATCACCCTGGAATAGGCCCGCACCCGATGGAAAAGGCAGCCCGCCTGTTCGCCCTGCTGGGGCTGGTCCTGGCCGTGGTGCTGGTCGCCCGCGAGGACACCAGCGCCCTCTGGGCCCTGCTGAAGACGGCCGGCGTGGGCCTGGTGGCGGCGGGCCTGTTCCATGCCGTGCCCATGGTGGCCAACGCCCGCGCCTGGCAGGTGCTGCTGCCCGGGGCCACGCGCCCCTCGCTGGGTGCCATGGCCCGCAATGTCTGGATCCGCGAGTCGGTCAACGGCCTGCTGCCCGTGGCGCGCATCGGGGGGGAGATCGTATCCTTCCGCATCCTGCGCCTGGATGGGGTGCGCGTCGCGCCTGCCGCTGCCAGCCTGGTAGTGGACATGGCCATTTCCATCCTCAGCCAACTGGGCTTCTCCCTGCTGGCGGTGGGCCTGCTGGTGGCGCTGAAGGGCCCCGTGGGCATCGCCGGCCAGGTGACCCTGGGGCTTTTGGCCATGGTGCCGCTGGTGGCGCTGTTCATCCTGGTGCAGCGCGCCGGCCTGTTTGCCAAGGTCACCGGACTGTTGGACAAGGCGGCGTCCGGGCGGCTGGCCGGCATCATGGCGCACAGCGCCCGCATCGATCGCGCGTCCAAGGCCATGTACCGCCGCACCGGCGCCATCACCGGCTGCTTCCTGTGGCAGCTGTTGGGCTGGGCCCTGGGGGCGGGTGAGATCTGGCTGGCGCTGTGGGCGCTGGGCCATCCCATGGGCCTGGTCGAGGCGCTGGTGATCGAGGGCCTGATCCAGGCCGTCAGCAGCGCCGCCTTCGTCGTGCCCGGCGCCCTGGGGGTGCAGGAGGGCGCCTTCCTGCTGCTGGGCGGCGCGCTGGGCCTGGACGCGCCCGCCGCGCTGGCCCTGGCGGCCGCCCGCCGCCTGCGCGACCTGGTGGTCTTCCTGCCGGGCCTGGTCGCCTGGACGACCATCCGCAAGGTCAAGGCGGCGTGATGATCACGATCAAGGCCACGCGCCCCGTCTTAAGCCATCTTCCGGCGCCGTTGCGCGCTGCCAACGGCTAACGCACCGGAGCCTGAAACCATGGCGCACCTTGAGGCCCTCCAGCCGTCACTGGACGAATCCCCCCTGACGCCCCTGCCCGCCGTATCCGGCGGGTTGGCGGCACGGCTGGGGACGGTGGCGCTGCTGGCGGTGCTGGCCCTGGGTTTGGGCTATGTGGCGGTCAATGTGGCGGCCGACCTGCGCGGGATGGGTACGGCGTCCGCCCTGCCTTTCGTGCTACTGGGCGTGGCGCTGCTGATCGCCTTGGGCTTCGAATTCGTGAATGGTTTCCACGATACGGCCAACGCCGTGGCCACGGTGATCTACACCCATTCCCTGCCAGCGCATGCCGCCGTGGTGCTGTCGGGCCTGTGCAACTTCGCCGGCGTGCTGCTGTCCACCGGGGCCGTGGCCTATGGCATCGTCTCGCTGCTGCCGGTGGAGCTGATCCTGCGAGTGGGCAGCGAGGCCGGCTTCGCCATGGTCTTCGCCCTGCTGATTTCCGCTGTGCTGTGGAACCTGGGCACCTGGGCCCTTGGCTTGCCGTCCTCCAGCTCCCACACCCTGATCGGGTCCATCATCGGCGTCGGCCTCATGAACCAGCTGATGGCCGCCCCCGGCGCCGCGGCCAGCGGCGTGGACTGGGGCCAAGCCCTGAAGATCATTCAGACGCTGCTGATCTCCCCCATCGTGGGCTTCGTCTGCGCCGCGGCGCTGCTGATGCTGATGCGGGGCCTGATCAAGGACAAGGCGCTGTTCCAGGCGCCCAAGGGCCGGAGGCCGCCGCCCGCCTGGATACGCGCCCTGCTGGTGCTCACCTGCTCCGGCGTCAGTTTCGCCCATGGTTCCAATGACGGGCAGAAGGGCATGGGCCTGATCATGCTCATCCTGATCGGCACCATGCCGGCCGCCTATGGCCTGAACCGGGGCATCACCGCCGCGGACACGGCCGCCTATGTCGCCACCTTCGACCGGGCCGGCGATGTGCTGGGCCGTCATGCCCAGCGCATGCCGACCGACCCCCGCGCGGTGGTGGAGGATTACGTCCGCAGCGGCGCCCTGACCAGCGCCACCCTGGGCGGGCTGCATGAGTTGACGGCCAGCATCGCCGACCAGCTGCGATTTTCCGGCGCCCTGTCCGGCGTGGCGCAGGGCCAGATGCGCAACGACATGTACCTGTCGGCCGAAGCGCTGCGCCGCCTGCAGAAGCAGGGCTTCCCCCTGCTTGACGATGACGACCGCGCGGTGATGAAGGACTTGCTGGGCCGCTACGATCACGCCACCCGCTACATTCCCACTTGGGTGAAGGTGGGTGTGGCCATCGCCCTGGGCCTGGGTACCATGGTCGGCTGGAAACGCACCGTGGTGACCGTGGGTGAGAAGATCGGCAAGGAACACCTGACCTATGGCCAGGGCGCCTCCGCCCAGCTGGTGGCCATGGGGACCATCGGCGCCGCCGACGTCTTCGGCTTGCCGGTCAGCACCACCCATGTGCTGTCGTCCGGCGTGGCCGGCACCATGGCGGCCAATGGCTCCGGCCTGCAATGGTCCACGGTGCGCAACATGGCCACGGCCTGGGTGCTGACGCTGCCGGCCTCCATCATCCTGGCCGGGGGCCTGTTCTGGCTGTTCCGCCACCTGTTCTGACCCGGTTCGCCGCCGCGCCGGCAGGGGAGCGTCGCCGTATGATCTGGACCATCATCTTCGACCTGGATAACTGCCTGGCCCCGGCCGATGGCATCGGCGTGGGGCTCATGCGACCGGTGTTCGACGCCATCACGGCGGCCAACGGCGGCACCCTGGCCCCGGACGCCCTGGATGCCGCCTTCGCCGACATCTGGCGCCATCCTCTGGATTGGGTCAGCCGGACACACGGCTTCAGCCCCGCCATGCACCAGGCCGCCTGGGCGGCGACGGCGGGGCTGGAGGTGACGGGCGCCATGGCCGACTACGGCGACCTGCCCTTGTTGGCCGAGTTGGGCCTGCCGCTTTACCTCGTCACGTCCGGCTTTCGCCGCTTGCAGGAGAGCAAGGTGCGGGCGCTGGGTCTCGCCCGCCACATGAAGGGCGTCTACATCGACGCCATTGATGAGACGGGGCACCCCGGCAAAGCCGCGCTGTTCCGGATGCTGTTGGACCAGTCCGGCGTGCCGGCGGCCCAGGCCCTGGTGGTGGGCGACAATCCAGAGTCGGAAATCGCCGCCGGCAACAGCCTGGGCATGCCCACGGTCCAGAGTCTCCGTCCCGGCGTTGCCTGGGATGGCCGGGCGCGCTTTCATATTCGCGATCTGCGTGATCTCCGCCGCCTTTTGGACGCGCAAAACGATTAAAGGATCTTTATGGCTGTGGGCTGGTAAGGCCTTGATCCAGTGCGGGTTTGGGGTGTCCTGGCAGCAGACCCACACCTTTATGGTTAAGGCAAATCGGCCATTTATTAACCAAATGGTGGGGCCTGCGACATAAAGTTGTCATGACTCGCGCCTTAGGGTGCCGGACCTGCTTTTTCAAGAAGGACTGGCGCCATGGCGCATACGGAAGCCGTGAATTCCCCCGTCGCAACCTCCGGCGGCCCGGCCGCGCGCTATGGGACCCTGTTGTTCCTGGCCCTGATGGCCGTAGGCCTGGGCTACATGGCGGTCAACCTGATCAGTGACCTCAGCGGGGTCGATACCCGCTCTGTCCTGCCCTTCGTGCTGTTGGGCGTGGCGCTGCTGATCGCCTTGGGCTTCGAATTCGTGAACGGCTTCCACGACACGGCCAACGCCGTGGCCACGGTGATCTACACCCACTCCCTGCCGGCCAACGTGGCGGTGGTGTGGTCAGGCCTGTGCAACTTCGCCGGCGTGCTGTTCTCCACCGGCGCGGTCGCCTTCGGCATCGTCTCGCTGCTGCCGGTCGAACTGATCCTGCAGGTGGGCAGCGACGCCGGCTTCGCCATGGTGTTCTCGCTGCTGATTGCGGCCATCATCTGGAACCTGGGCACCTGGTACCTGGGCCTGCCGTCCTCCAGCTCCCACACCCTGATCGGGTCCATCATCGGCGTCGGCCTGATGAACCAGCTGATGGCCACCTCCGGCACCGCCACCAGCGGCGTCGACTGGGGCCAGGCCACCAAGATCGGCTGGTCGCTGATCCTGTCGCCGCTGGTGGGCTTCCTCTGCTCCGCCGCCCTGCTGGTCATCATGCGCACGCTGATCAAGGACAAGAAGCTGTTCACGGCGCCCGAGGGCAACAAGGCCCCGCCGTCCTGGATCCGCGGCCTGCTGGTGCTCACCTGCTCCGGCGTCAGCTTCGCCCACGGCTCCAACGACGGGCAGAAGGGCATGGGCCTGATCATGCTGATCCTGATCGGCACGGTGCCCACCGCCTACGCCTTGAACCGCGCCGTCACCATCCACGACACGCCGGCCTACATCGCCACCTTCGACCGCGCTAGCGAGGTGCTGAGCCACTATGTCAAGGAAACCCCGGCTGATCCCCGTGCCGCGGTTGAGGACTTCGTCCGCACCCGCCAGGTGACCGACGGCACCATGGGCGGCATCCACGACCTGACGGCCAGCATCGCCGACCAGATCCGCGCCTATGGCTCGGTCGATCAGGTGCCACAGGAAAAGGTGCGCAACGTCCGCAACGACATCTATCTGTCGGCCGAGGCCCTGCGCATCATTCAGAAGTCGGGCGCGCCGGCCATCGATGCCGCGGACCAGCCGGTGCTGAAGGAGCTGCTGGGCCGCTACGACCACGCCACCCGCTTCATCCCCACCTGGGTGAAGGTGGGCGTGGCCATCGCGCTCGGCCTGGGCACCATGGTGGGCTGGAAGCGCATCGTGGTGACGGTGGGCGAGAAGATCGGCAAGGAACACCTGACCTACGGTCAGGGCGCCTCGGCCGAGCTGGTGGCCATGGCCACCATCGGCGCCGCCGATGCCTTCGGCCTGCCGGTCAGCACCACCCACGTGCTGTCGTCCGGCGTGGCCGGCACCATGGCGGCCAACGGTTCGGGGCTGCAGTGGTCGACGGTGCGCAACATGGCCATGGCCTGGGTACTGACGCTGCCGGCCTCCATCGTCCTGGCTGGCGGCCTGTTCTGGCTGTTCCGGCACCTTTTCTGAGAAAAGCGTCAAGCCACCGGGCGCCGGGGCGGTCCACCAGGGCCGCCCCTTCGCTTTAGGCTCAGCCCTCGACAGCCCGGCGCAGAGCGCCGATGTCCAGCTTGATCATCTGCTGCATGGCGGCCATGGCGCGGGCCGCCGTCACCGGGTCGGGGCTGGTGATCAGCTCGATGAAACCGGACGGCACGACTTGCCAGGTGACGCCGAACTTGTCCGTCAGCCAGCCGCAGGCGTGGGCTTTGCCACCATCGGCGGTCAGCGCCTCCCAATAGCGGTCGACCTCCGCCTGATCGGCGCAGTCGATGACGAAAGAGATGGCCTCGTTGATTTTCCAGTGGGGGCCGCCGTTCAGGGCGATGAAGGGCTTGCCGTCCAGCTCGAACGCCACGGTCATGACCAGGCCGGCGGGGCGGGGGCCCGCCTCGCCGTAATGGCTGATGGTGGTGATGCGCGAATTGGGGAAGATGCTGACGTAGAAGCGGGCCGCGTCTTCCGCCTGGGTGTCGAACCACAGGAAGGGGTTGATGTTGGGCATGTCCTCGTCCTTTTTCTGGGGAAAGGCGCGAACCGACTATGCGCCTTTGCCCCAAGGACGGCCAGGCTGGGTGATGCCCGACACCGCCGCCGTAAATTCCGCTTAAATTATTCCGGCAGCGTCTTGGGCGGCCCCAGCAGGGCCGGCAGGAACAGCAGCGCCGTGGCCAGGATGCTGGCCAGCGAGAACACCAGCAGCTCGCCCATGCTGGCGGTGCCGGGGTGGTGGCTGGTCCACAGGCTGCCGAAGGCGGTGCCGGTGGTCAGGGCCGACAGGATGGTGGCGCGCGTCAGGCTGGAGGTCAGCGGGTTGGTCTGACCCTGCCGCCAGGCCATGACGTAATAGATGTTGAAGGCCGTGCCGATGCCGAACAGCAAGGGCAGGGCGATGATGTTGGCGAAATTGATGGGCTTGCCCGCCAGGATGGCGGCGGCCAGGGTCAGCAGCGACGCCAGCGCCAGGGGCGCCAGGGTCTTCAGCACGTCGCCCACATTGCGCAGGGTGACCGCCAGCAGGATGGTCACCAGGATCACCGCCAGTATGCCCGCCTGAAGGAAGGCGTGGATGATGGTGGCGCTGCTTTCCTGGATGCTGATGGGCGTGCCGGTGGCATCGGGGGCGATGGTCCGCACCGCCGTCACAAAGCGCTTCAGCACCCGGTTGTCGTTGCTGTCGCCTTTGGGGAAGACGGAGATGCGGGCGTGCCCGTCCGCCGCCACCCAGTCGCGCTTCAGATCCTCCGGCAGGTCCTTGAAGGTCACGGGCGTGGCCTGCAGGCTGTCGTTCACCTGGGCCAGCATGGTCTGAAGCCCAGGTTCCACCGCCTTCTGGAACAGGGGCACCACCTTTTCCGCCGGAGCGGCCAGGGCCCCCTCCAGCGCTTTCTTGAACCGCAGGGCGGAGGTGCCGGCCGGGCTGGCGGCGTCGGGGTTCAGCTTGTCCAGGGCGGCGACGATGCCGGTCATGGACTGGCGCACATCCTCGATGCTGGGGGCGGGGCGCACGTCGGTGGGCGCCAGGCTGGGGCCGATCAGCGACGCGGCGTCGGAGATGGCCGCCATCTTGGCGTCCTGGTCGGTGGGGATGTAGTCGTCCAGGGTGATGGCCTGCGCCACCTCCGGCAGCTTGGACAGCTTGTCGGCCAGGGCCCGCGCCTCATCCTCCGAATTGGCCAGCACGTCGATGGTGTTGGGCGTGAACAGGGGGTCCTTCATCAGCTCCAGCACCACCGACACCGCCTCCGTCTTGGGGCTGCGCAGGTTCAGCGGGTTGAAGTCGAAGGACAGGCGCGGCAGCAGGGCGGCACAGGCCACGGCCAGCACGGCGGCGGCGCCCAGCACCCAGCGGCGGCGGGTCAGCACCAGGCGGTCCAGGGGCGCCAGCGCCTTGTATCCCACCTCCACCTGTTCCCCTTTCGGCCGCAGCAGCATTAGCAGGGCCGGCAGGAAGGTGACGGACAGCAGGAAGGCGACACCCATGCCCACGCCGGCGATGATGCCCAGCTGCGACACGCCGCGGTAGTCGGTGGGCAGGAAGGCCAGGAAGCCGGCGGCGGTCGCCGCCGCCGCGATGGTCAGGCCGCGGCCGACGCCGCGGCCCGCGGCGGTCAGGGCCTCGGCCAGGTCGTCATGGGCCAGCCGATCGGCGCGATAGCGGACGGAGAACTGGATGCCGAAGTCCACGCCCAGGCCCACGAACAGCACGGTGAAGGCGATGGACAGCAGGTTGAAGGGGCCGGTGGCGATCAGGCCGAAGGCGGCCGTGGCGGCCAGGCCAATGACCACGGTCAGCAGGATGGCGCCCACCATGCGGAAGGACTTCACGGCCAGCCACAGCAGCACCAGCACGGCAATGCCCGTCAGGCTGCCGTTGAAGGCTGCCCCTTCGCCCAGGGTGCCGAACTCCTCGTCCGCCATGGGCACCTCGCCCGTTAGGCGGACGCGGATGCCATTTTCGGGCGTCAGGCCCAAATCCTTGGCGGTGGCGCGGATGGCGTCGGACGCCATGGCGCCCGGCTGCAGGTCGTTGAAGTCCAGCACCGGCTGCACCAGGATGAAGCGGCGCAGTTCCATAGGGTTGGGCGGCTGGCCGGATACCAGGCCGCGCCAGTTCAGGGGCACCATCTTGCCCTGGGTCGCCGCCTCCAGCGTGCCCGACAGCGCGTCGAAGGGGCGCTGAAGATCTTCCAGCCTGGCTTGGCCGTAGCTGACGCCCTGAAGATAGGTGCCCAGCGTGTCCAACAGGCCGCGCGCCGAGGGGTCGGCCGCCAGCGGCCCCAGCAGCGGCTGCGCCTGGATCAGCGACTGCATGGTGGACTGCACCTCTTCCGTGGGCAGCAGCATCAGGCCTTCGCGGTCGAAATAGGGGCCGCCATCGGGGCGGAAGACGTTGCGCACCACGTCGGTGCGCTTGCGCAGGGCGTCGGCCAGCATGCGGGTGGCGCGCTCCGCCAGTTCCGGCGTCACCCCGTCCACGACAATGGCGGTCTGCTGCACCTTCTGGGGGTACAGCTTGTCGAAGGCGATCTCGCGCTGGCGCCAGATCAGCTGCGGCGACAGCAGCTTCACGGCGTCGGTGTCGATGGCGAAGTGGGTGGCGACATGGAAGGCGGCTGCCGCTCCCAGCACCAGGCCGGCCAGCAAGGTCAGCTGCCAGCGCCGGCAGCAGGCGGCCACCAGCGCGGCCACCCGGTCGTTAAGGCCCATTTTTCCGTCGGCGCGCGCCATGTTCGCTTCCTTGCTTCCTATGTGAAAACGGGCGCCGGTCTCCCGGCGCCCGTTCCCAGATCATCAACGCCAAGGCCTTGATATCAGGCCTCGCGGTAGGCCAGCAACAACAGGCCGACCAGCACGAAGCAGGTGGGCCAGATCCAGCCGGCCCAGCGGGCGTCGCGGCCGCTGCCCCGGATCTGCATCCAGCGGGCCGCACCCGCCGCCACGCCCAGCACCGCCAGGAACAGGTGGCTGAGCTCGATCAGCAGCTGTTCCTTGATGTTGCTGATGGCGTG
The DNA here is from genome assembly GCF_029594735.1 of Nitrospirillum amazonense. Lineage (NCBI taxonomy): Bacteria > Pseudomonadati > Pseudomonadota > Alphaproteobacteria > Rhodospirillales > Azospirillaceae > Nitrospirillum > Nitrospirillum amazonense. The sequence goes on along the minus strand of NZ_JARPAF010000001.1, from coordinate 1,280,023 downwards.
GTTGTGGGTCAGCAGCAGGTCGCCGCCCACGGTGGTCAGCACGGGGAAGACCAGGGCCAGGGCCTGGTTCTTCCACCGCCCGGTACGCACGCCCCATTCGAAGACGGTGAAGGCGATGATCAGCACCACGAAGGACCGGTGCTGCACCACCTCCGGATCGCGGAAGCTGTCCCAGAAGCCGACGTCGCCCATGGGCCAGGTTTCCGGATCCGACCGCAGGAACAGGAAGCCCGCCAGGATCAGGAACAACAGCGGCCAGTGCTTGGCCCAGCGCACGCCCGCCCGCTCCAGCAGGGCGAACAGGCCCACCAGCAGCACCACCAGGCCCGCCCAGTGGTGGTTGTATTCCGACCAGGCGATGTCGTCGGCGTTGCGGGGCGGCAGCTCGCCGGCGCCGGGCACGAAGGCCTGTGGCCGGTTGCTGGCCTGCTGGTCGCGCCATTCCTTGTCCAGCTTCTCCTGCAGGGCCGGAATGGCCAGGCTGTCGTGGCTGGGGCTTTCCAGGCGCGGCGGGATGACGGGGGTCATGCGCTCCACCACCTCGGCCCAGGTGGCGCGGTCGTCCGTCAGGTCGCTGGCCGGCGGCTGCGAGGTGATGGAGCCTGCCGCCAGCAGGATGGCGATGGCGAAGGCGATCTCCACCTCCACGAAGCGCCGCACGCGGGTCAGGCTTTCGCCCTGGCCGGCGGCGAAGCGGCGGATGGTGCGGAAGTTGCCCAGGCCCAGCAGCAGCAGGATGCCCAGCATGACGCCCTTGGTCGCTGCCATGGCGCCGTAGGCCGTGCCGTAAAAGCCCTGCAGGCCGCCGATGAAGCCGATGCTGATGCCGATGGCGCCCAGCACGATCAGGATGACGCCGGTGATGGACATCAGGCTGTAGCGCTGGCCGATGGCGGCACCCTCATCCCGCGACTGGGCTTGGCCCAACGACGACAGGAAGGCCGGCAGGCCGCCCAGCCACAGGCCGGCGCCCAGGATGTGCGAGAAGGTGGCCAGCAGCATCCACACGCGCTCACCCGGCCGGGCGGCGGCGTGGCTGGTGGCCAGCGAGGCGACCAGCATCAGCAGGGCCAAGGCCGTCAGCACGGCGACGCGCGGGCGGGTCATGTGGCCGCGCGCCACCACCACGATGGCGATGGCCGCCAGGACCTGGACGATGCCGGCCTCGATGAAGAAGGCCCCCGCCACCTGCAGCACCGGCATTTCCAGCGTGCCGGACAGCACCAGGGCGTTCAGCGTCAGCGAGGACAGGGTGGCAATGGCCGTGGCGATGCCGCCCCAGCGGGCGTAGCGCGCGCCGGCGTCGGCCACCGCGTCGGCGGACAGCTTCAGCTGGGCCGCCAGCGGCAGGGCCAGGCAGGTCAGGAACAGCACGCTGCCGAAGGCCATGGTCATGGCCACCAGGTTGATGCCGTTCAGGACAACGGTCAGGTAACCGAAAATATCGACAAGGGTATCCACGTGCGGCAGGCCCCGATTACGGCTGGGTCACGGTGAACGGGATGTCGCCGCGGGTGGTATGCCCGTCCACGGCCAACACCTGCCAGCGCAGCTTGTAGCTGCCGGCGAAGGGCAGGGTGACCTGACCCGCCAGCGTCTCGTCATCCGGGCTTTCGGACATGGTCACCGGCACCTCGGTCTTATCGGCGGCGATGACGGTCAGCTTGGACCGGGCGCGGTCGATTCGGCTGTTGAAATGCACCTTCAGGACGTTGCCGCCCACGCCCAGCGTGTCGTTCACCTTGGGATTGCTGTCAATGACGATGGCGTGGGCCTGGGCTGCCGCCGGGACCAGCAGGGGCGCCAGCGCGGCACCCGCCAGGGCCATCAGGCCAAGGACCAGGAAGGGCCGGCGGGTGGGGCGGGAAACGGGGGGCCGTACGGTCGACACGGGGGGTGTTCTCCTCTGGGAACCACGAAAACAGGGGGGCGGCCGGCCGCCGCCCGCGTTCGAAAAAGGGGGCGGAGCCGTCGGGCTGGGGCGGATGGGCCACCGCCGGGGCCGGTCCGCGTCCGTCAGGCGACGTTCTACCGGGCCGGTGTCGGGCGCGACAGCGTCTATGTCAATTCTTTCCGTCATCGTCCCGGCTGTGGCGACGGAGATCAAGCATCATGCATAGCGCATCTGGGTCGCATCTGGGGCTGTGGAGGTTGCGCCGCGCGTGACGTTTTGTTGCATATGCGTTGTCGGCCCATACGCTATCACTGGGGAAAGGGCTTTAACGCCCCGTATAGCCTTCCCGCCGGAAGATGTTTGCGTTTTCTGTCCACTAAAGATGCCATTAGCTAAGGTCTAGGCCACCCGTTGCCGCGATGCCACACGTGAAGCGCAGATCGCTCAAGCAATCGCCACGCATTGGCACGCGTTAAATTTTGTGCAAGTCTGGCCTGACCATAGGGCGGTGGCGGATTCGATTGGCACAGGTATCTATCGCCGGTGTTCGATCGAGGCGGGGGGTCGGTTTTACCATCCGTAGCCAATATGGACCTGGCGGACCCTGTCCGGCGGGGGACAGTTGGTATCGCTAACATGTTGAAGTGGGATGCCCCGGCGGGTCCGTTGCGGACGATGGACTTGGGGTGTCTTCCAGGGGTTTCCGCAATGCAGGTAGTTCTCGCCCAGCCGCGGGGCTTCTGCGCCGGAGTGATCCGCGCCATCGACATTGTCGAGCGGGCGCTGGAACGCCACGGCGCACCCGTTTATGTGCGGCATGAGATTGTCCATAACCAGCACGTGGTCGAAGGGTTGCGGGCCAAGGGGGCCCGGTTCGTCGAGGATTTGTCGGAGGTGCCGGCCGGCGCCCTGACCATTTTCAGCGCCCACGGCGTATCGCGCGCCGTGGAGGCGGAGGCGGAGGCGCGTGAGCTGCGCGTCATCGATGCCACCTGCCCGCTGGTGTCCAAGGTGCATGCGGAGGGCAAGCGCTACGTGGCGCAGGGCCGGACCGTCATCCTCATCGGCCATGCCGGTCACGCCGAGGTGGAAGGCACCCTTGGCCAGATACCGGGCGATACATATCTGGTGTCCAGTGTCGATGACGTGGAGGCCCTGCCCCTGGCGGCGGAGACGCCCGTCGCCTATGTGACGCAGACGACGCTCAGCGTGGATGACACGCGGTCGGTGATCGCGGCGCTGAAGCACCGATTCGTGGATATTCTGGGTCCTGAGACCAAAGACATCTGCTACGCCACGCAGAATCGGCAGGCCGCGGTGCGGGAACTGGCCAAGGTGGCCGATCTTATCTTGGTAGTTGGGTCGGCAAACAGTTCCAATTCCAACCGCCTGCGGGAAATTGGTGAGGAACTGGGCGTGCCCAGTTACCTTGTCCCTGACGAACGCGCCATCGACCCCGCCTGGCTGGCGGGATGCGGTGTGGTGGGCGTCACAGCCGGCGCCTCGGCGCCGGAAGTACTGGTGGACGGTGTGATCGCGGCGCTGCGGCGCCTGGGTCCCATCGAATTGTCGACATTGCCGGGCATCGTGGAAGACGTTCAATTCCGCCTGCCGGAAACGCTGGCCTGACGCGCACGCCGGTTGGTGGTCTTTTGCCCGCCAATTCGGTAGACAAAATGTTTCAACCCGCGCCGCCGCGGTTAATGGCGCTGGGGTTCAAGGAGATTGAAGGCATGGGTATTCCGCTGCATCAGGTCGTCCGTATCGGCTCGTATCTTCTCAAGAAGCGGCTGACGGGCGTGAAGCGCTATCCCTTGGTCCTCATGCTGGAACCGCTGTTCCGGTGCAATCTGGCCTGTGCCGGCTGCGGCAAGATCGACTACCCGGATGAGATCCTGAACCAGCGGCTGCCGCTGGAGGATTGCCTGTCGGCGGTGGATGAGTGCGGCGCGCCCGTGGTGGTGATCGCCGGCGGCGAGCCGCTGCTGCACAAAGAAATCGACCAGATGGTCGAAGGCATCATCGCGAAGAAGAAGTACGCCATCCTCTGCACCAACGCGCTGCTGATGGAAAAGAAGCTGGACCTGTTCAAGCCCAGCCCGTACTTCACCTGGTCGGTGCACCTGGACGGCGACCGCGAGGCGCATGACAAGTCGGTCTGCCAGAAGGGCACCTACGACCGCGCCGTCGCGGCCATCAAGGCGGCGAAGGATCGCGGCTTCCGTGTCAGCATCAATTGCACCTTCTTCAACGACGCCGATCCGGAGCGCGTGGCCCGCTTCTTCGACAGCGTCATGGAAATGGGCGTGGAGGGCATCACCGTCTCGCCGGGCTACGCTTATGAGCGTGCGCCCGACCAGCAGCACTTCCTGAACCGCACGGCCACCAAGAACCTGTTCCGCGAGGTCTTCAAGCGCGGCAACGGTGGCAAGAACTGGCGGTTCAACCAGTCGACCATGTTCCTGGACTTCCTGGCCGGCAACCAGGAATACCACTGCACCCCGTGGGGCAACCCCTGCCGCACCTACTTCGGCTGGCAGCGTCCCTGCTACCTCCTGGGCGAAGGCTATGCCAAGACCTTCAAGGAGCTGATGGAGGAGACGGAGTGGGACAAGTACGGCACCGGCAACTACGAGAAGTGTGCCGACTGCATGGTCCATTGCGGGTATGAGGCGACCGCCGTCACCGACACCCTGGCCAACCCGCTGAAGGCCGCCTGGGTCGGCCTGCGCGGCGTGAAGACCAGTGGCGACATGGCGCCGGAAATCAGCCTGGCCAACCAGCGCCCGGCTGAGTTCGTCTTCTCACGCCATGTCGAGAAGGCGCTGGCTGACATCCGCGCGCGCGACGCCAGCAAAGCCGCCGAGTAAGGCCTTAAACGCCGCCTCGGAATCCCGGGCCAGCCGCAGCAGTTGCGGGATCTGGCCCGGCTGACGCCACAGGGACGCCAGGATCCGGAACGGGTCCGGCGTCCCGTTGTGTTTCAGGGGGGCAGTCGCCGCCGGCGGCAGGGTCATGTGGGCCGGATCGCACACGGCACGCAACACCGCCACCGGCACGCCGAAGCGGGCCCCCACCCGGGCCGCGATCTGGGATTCGGTGTCGACCGCCGCCGCCCCTGTGGCCGCGAACAGGGCCTGCTTGCCCGCCACCGTGTTGATGATGCGTTCCTGCCCGGCCACCGGCGCCACCATGGCCCGGGGCAGCGCGTCGGCCAAGCCCGCCGTCCAGCCGGGATCGGGCAGGAAGTCGCCGCCGTCGGTGACGATGCGGTTGGCGACGACCAGGGTACCGGGTTCCAGCCCGGGCTGCAGGCCGCCGGCCAGTCCGAAGCTGAGGAAGCCGCAGGCGCCGGGGGCATGGGCCGTCAGTTCCCGTTCCGTCCGCTCAAGATCGCCGGCGCTGACCAGCGGCAGCCAGCCGCGACCCTGCGCGATGGCCGCCTCCCGCTTCAGGCCGGTGACGACGATGATGGGGCGCGCCATGACGCGCCGCTGAGCCTGGACCATGACCATTTTCCGAACTCGTAAAAACAAAACGCCTGGAAGGTTGACCTTCCAGGCGTCTTTATTACCCGCAGTCGCGGCGATTTACAGTTTTAAAAAGGGCCTTTTACAGGCGTCCTTTTCGTCAAAGGCCGACGCTGACCAGCTTGCTGTTGCTGTTGGACAGGTTGCGGTAGCGCGCCATGGCCCACAGGGGGAAGTACTTCGAATAGCCGTGGTAGCGCAGGTAGAAGATACGGGGGAAGCCGCCGCCGCTGTAATACTCTTCCTTCCACAGGCCATCCTCGCCCTGGTTGCGCGTCAGCCAGTCAATGCCGCGCGCAACGGCCGGATGCTCCATGGCACCGGCCGCCATCAGGCCCAGCAGGGCCCACGCGGTCTGCGAGGCGGTGGAGGGGAAGGGCTGGTAGCCGCTGTAATCCAGGGCATAGCTCTCGCAATCCTCCCCCCAGCCGCCATCGGGGTTCTGGATCTGCACCAGCCAGTCCACGGCCCGCTTCATGGCGGGATGGTCGGGCGGCAGGCCGGCGGCGTTCAGGCCGTTCAGGGCCGACCAGGTGCCATAGATGTAATTGACGCCCCAGCGGCCGAACCAGCTGCCGTCCTTCTCCTGCTCTTTCAGCAGGTAGTCGACGCCTTCCCGCATGGCCTTGCCGTCCTTGTCGGCGCCCAGCTGGGCCATCATGCCCAGGCAGCGGCCGGTGACGTCGGAGGTGGGCGGGTCCAGCAGGGCGCCATGGTCGGAGAAGGGGATGTAGTTCAGGTAGTAGTGGGTGTTGTCGGCGTCGAACGCCCCCCAGCCGCCGTTGCGGCTCTGCAGGCCTTCCACCCATTCGGCGCCGCGCGCCACCGTCATGTCGTAGTCGGCGGGCAGGCCGGCCGCGGCCAGCTGCGGCTGGGCACGGTTGAAGGCCATCACCACCACGGCGGTGTCGTCCAGGTCGGGGTAATGGTCGTTGCCGTACTGGAAGGCCCAGCCGCCGGGGCGGACGTTCGGGCGCTGGTCGGCCCAGTCGCCCTTCACGTCCAGCACCTGCTCACCTTTCAGCCATTCCAGGGCCTGGCCGGTGCGGGCCAGCGCCTCGTCGGTGCCCACTTCCAGCATGGCATGGCACAGCAGGCTGGTGTCCCACACGGGGCTGACACAGGGCTGGCAGAAGGCCTCATCCCGCGCCTCGTCGATCACCAGCAGCTTCTCGATGGCGTAACGGGCGGTCGCGACCTCAGGATGCTTGGGCGACCAGCCCAGCAGGTCGAACATCATGACGGTGTTGGCCATGGCGGGGTAGATGGCGCCCAGGCCATCCTCGCCATTCAGGCGCTCCCGCACGAAGGCCACCGCCTTCTCGATGGCCTTGTCGCGGCTCTTCTTGGGGAAGTAGGGCTGGACCACGCGCAGCACGCGATCGACGACGCCGAAGATTTCGCCCCAGGGCTTCTTGACGTGCGGCGCCTTGGGCCAGGACTTCACCTGGTCGGCCGGCACCAGGAACAGCTCATCGATGCGCAGGTTGCGCGGGTTCTTGGCCTTGGACTTCAGCGCCATCAGGACCAGCAGCGGCACGATGACGGTGCGCGCCCAATAGCTGATCTTGGTCAGGTGGAAGGGGAACCACCTGGGCAGCAGCATGATTTCCACCGGCATCACCGGCACGGCGGTCCACGGCACGGCGCCGAACTGCGCCAGCATGATGCGGGTGAAGACGTTGCTGGCCGCCGCCCCGCCGTTGTCGCGGATGGCCTGGCGGGCGCGGGCCATGTGCGGCGCGTCGATGTCGTCGCCGATGGCCTTCAGCGCGAAGTAGGCCTTTACGCTGGCGCTGATGTTGAACGCGCCGTTGTGGAACAGGGGCCAGCCGCCATGGCTGCCCTGGATGCGGCGCAGGTAGTTGCCGATGCGGCGCGCGATCTCCGGATCCGGCTCCTCACCCAGGTGGTGCTTCAACAGGATGTATTCGGCAGGAATGGTGGCGTCCGCCTCCAGGTCGAACACCCAGTGGCCGTCTGCCGCCTGGCGGTCCATCAGGACGCGGGCCGCGCGGTCGATCGACTGCTGCAGCACCCCTTCGTTGACGCGGGCCGAAGCGGCGCCGGTGCCGACGAAATCGGCTTCCATACGAACATCCATGACCAAGCGACCTCTACAAACGCGACTTAACCTGAAGCGGGATGATTCAACAAACGCCAAGCCGGGCTGTGCGCCAGCGCACACCTCAACCTCATGCCTGAAATGCTCAGGCGGCTCACCGTGCGGTCAGGATCGCATCCGCAGCAGTGAATCCTGAACGTATGGCGCCTTCGATGGTGGATGGCAATCCGGTAGCGGTCCAATCCCCTGCCAGCGCAAGGTTTTTTCCGGCCGCCGTTGCATTCGGGCGACGCTTTGCCTGTTCTGGCAGTGCGGCAAAGGTGGCCCGTTTCTCCTTCACCACCTGCCACGGAGGCAGCGGTGTGGTGGGATCGAGGTTGGCGAGGGCGGCGATCTCACCCCAAATGGCGCGCGCCGTCTCTTCCCGGTCCGACTCCATCAGGCGGTCGGCACCGCTGACCGTGACGGACACATGGTCGTCATAGGCGAAGGCCCATTCGCCCACGGTGTTGATCATGCCCGTCATCCGGGGCATGCCCGCCGGCCGGTCCAGGCGGAAATGAACGTTCAGGATGGAGCGGTGTTCCGTCGGCGTCGTCAGGCCGGGCAGCAGGTCGGCCGCCACCCAGGCCGGCACCGCCAGCACCACCCGGTCCTCCGGCTTCAGCTCAATCGTTTCGGTGCCGAAATCAAGGGCTGTGACCAGTTGGTCCACACGGGTGAGGGCGCGCAGGCGGCGGCGCCATATGATCTCCGCCCCCTGCGCCGCCAGCCACTCCAGTGCCGGGTCGACGAAGACGGGCGACAGGCCGCCGCTGGCCAGCAGGGGTTGATAGGCCGCACCGCCCTGGGCCAGCGTCTCGCGGATGATGGCGCCGGCCAGGCCCGCGGCCGACTGCTCCGGCTCGGTATTGAGCGCCGCCAGCAGGACCGGGCGGAAGAAGGTGTCCCAGGCGGGGCCGGAACAGGCCAGCACCTCACCGATGGGGGCCAGCGGGTCGGCCCGCATCAGCTTCCACCCGGCCAGGTAGTCGCTGGCCTTGGTCCCCGGCACGCGGCGCGAGGGCACCAGGGCCCACCACGGCAGCTTGCCGTCGTTGGGCCGCACCTGCCAGCGCCGGCCGGTGGCCCCGTCCCAGAACCGGTATTCCACCTTTTCCAGTGCCGGTTCCCGGCCAGGCCCGTGCGTGGCGCGCAAATAGGCCATGGCGGCGTGATTGCCGCTGACCATCAGGTGGCTGCCATTGTCGATGCGGATACCCAGGTTGGGCTCATCATATGAGCGGCAGCGGCCGCCGGCCTGGGCCGCCGCCTCATACAGGCGCACGCGGCGCCCGGCCTGGGTCAGGCGCACGGCGGCAGCCAGGCCGGCCAGGCCGGCGCCGACGACATGCACGGTCGGCCCGGGGGAGGAAGCCCCGGGGGAAGGAAGGGGGGTGGTCATCAGAACAGGAAGGCCTTCAGCACGATCCACAGCAGGTGCGGCTTGGCGATGCGGACCTTGGGGCGGGGCCCGGCCCAGCCGCGCACCAGCAGCCGGTCCAGGTACACCTTGTAGACGTCCCTCATCAGGCGCGGGGCCCGGGCGGCGCGGCGGGGGGGGGCCGCCAGCAGCCGGTCGGCCTCGCGGAAATGCTCGGCGGCCCGCACCGCCAGGTCGCGCGCCACGCCATCGATGCGCGGGTCGGCCACCACGGTGTTGGGGTCGGTGGCGGTGATGCCGTGCTTGCGCAGCAGCTCGGCCGGCAGGTACAGCCGGTTGATCGCCGCATCCTCGTCCACGTCGCGCAGCACGTTGGTCAGCTGCAGCGCGCGGCCCAGATGGTGGGACAGGGCGATGCCGCTGTCCTCCGGCATGCCGAAGACACGGACGGACAGGCGGCCCACGGCGCTGGCCACCCGGTCGCAGTACAGATCCAGGGTGGCCATGTCCGGCGCCTGGATGTCGGCGTCCAGATCCATCTGCATGCCGTCGATGACGGCGATGAAATCGTCATGGCGCAGGCCGAAGCGCAGGGTGGCGGCCTGCAGGCCGGCCAGCTTGGCGGGGCCCTTGCCCTCGCACACGGCGGCGATGTCGCGCCGCCATGTGTCCAGCGCCTCGCGCCGAGCCGCCTTGGTGGCGGCGATGGTCGGGTCGTCGCCGTCGGCGATGTCGTCCACCGCGCGGCAGAAGGCGTAGATATGGAACATGGCGTCGCGTTCCGCCGGGGGCAGGACGCGCATGGCGGTGTAGAACGAGCTGCCGCTGGCCGACTTGGCCGCGGTCTCGTTCTGGCCCGGGATATTGGGATTGGTCTCGGTCATCTCGGCGGCCAGGCTCATGGCTTTTTCCCCGCCGGCACGGCGCGGGTGCCGCCGCCGGTCATGCGCTGCCACAGGGTCGACAGGGTGGCGCCGGCGGCGGTGCACAGCGTTTCCATCTTGGTCAGGTGCACCCGGTCCGACAGCGGGTCGCGGATCAGCAACAGGCGCACCAGGCGGCGGGCCAGGCGCTGGATGATGGCGACCTCGATGGCCAGCCGCAGATCCTTCACCTGGGCGGCCAGCGGCTCAGCCTGATCCAGCAGGGCGTCGGTGCGCTTGGCCAGGTGGTGGATAATGTCCAGCAAGGCCGGCGGCGCCACCGGCTCCAGCAGCACGTCGGGCGTTAGGTCACCCGCGATCAGCAGGGGCAGGGGGATGTAGACGCGGTCCAGCGCCCGCTTGTCCTTGCCGCAGTCCTGCAGGTGGTTGATGACCTGCAGGGCGGCGCACAGGGCGTCCGATGCCGGCCATGTGTCGCGGCTTTCCCCATGCACGTCCAGGACGTAGCGGCCCACCGGCATGGCGGAATACCGGCAATAGTCCATCAGGTCGTCCCAGTCGGTGTAGCGCAGCTGGGTGACGTCGCGGCGGAAGGCGGTCAGCAGGTCGTGGGCGTGCTGGTCGGACAGGCCCCGCTCGCGCAAGACCTCGCGCAGGGCCACGGCCTCCGGCTCGTTCTCCCGCTCGCCGCGCAGGCTGGCGCCCATGGCGTCCAGCAGCTTCAGCTTCATATCCGGCGCCAGGATGGGGCTGTCCGAGACGTCGTCGGCCACGCGCGCGAAGGCGTAATAGGCCATCACCGGCGCCCGGGCGTCCCGGCGGATGATCAGCGAGGCGACGGGGAAGTTCTCGTCCTTGTGACCCTTGCCGGTGCGGTGGTTGGCTGCCGTCATGGCGCGGTGGTTCCGTTCTGACCCGATGAGTGCACCGGATGCACGTGCTGGGCCTGGGCGCGCCCTTTCCACATGCCGCCACGGCCCAGCCAATGCTGGACCGCGCTGTCCACGGTCCACACGGTATAGACGATGCCGATCAGCGGCAAGGTGACGGCCCGCATAGGCGACAGGCGATAGAACACCTGGATGGGGGCGAAGCTGGCCAGCATGAGGCCGACGGCGAGCGCGCCGAAGATGCCCGCCGCCTCCCGGTTGAACAGGGCCAGCAGCACGGGCGCCACATAGGTCAGCAGCATGCCCAGCACGGTACCCGCCAGCAGCGCCGGGGAATAGTTCAGCTGCGCGTAGGCGCTGCGGATGACCATGCGGCGGATGTCGTCCACCTTGTCATAGGCGCGCAGGCTGACGGCGCGGTCGCTGAGGCCCAGCCAGATGGAGCCTTGCGTCTTCAGGCGGCGGCCCAGGGCGCAATCGTCGATCAGGGCGTCGCGGATGCTGTCGATGCCGCCCGCGCGCGCCAGGGCCTGGCGGTCCACCAGCATGCAGCCGCCGGCCGCCGCCGCCACGGTGGATCCGCTGTCGTTCACCCGGCCGAAGGGGTACAGCATCTGGAAGAAGTAGATGAAGGCGGGGATGAAGGCCCTTTCCGCCCAGCTTTGGCAGCGCAGCTTGGCCATCAGGCTGACCAGCACGCGGTTTTCCGTCTGGGCGCGGGTGACCAGGCGGGTCAGCGTGTCGGGGGCGTAGGCGATGTCGGCGTCGGTCAGCCACAGGTAATCGGGCGGGAAGTCGCCTTCCTGCGCATGCGCGATGCCCTGGCGCACGGCCCACAGCTTGCCCGTCCAGCCCGGCGCCAGGTCCGCCCCGGTCAGAACGGTGAGCGTGGCGGTGGACCCGGACGTTTCCGCCGCGTGACGGGCCAGGTCGGCGGTGCCGTCGTCGCTGCCGTCGTCGACCAGCACGATGTTCAGGGCGCCGGGGTAATCCTGCGCGCCCAGGGACGCGATCACCTGGGCGATGCCGTCAGCCTCGTTGCGGGCGGGGATGATGGCGGTGACGGAGGGCCAGCCGCCCTCCAGCCCGCCATGGCCATGAGCTGGGCCGCTGGGCAGATCCCCCGGCCTGTTGGCCGGCACCACCGCCATGTCGTCCCGTTCCAGCCCCAGCCAGAACAGGCCGCGGGCGAAGACGAGGACCACCCAGATCGCCAGGCTGATGAGGCCAATGAGGAAGATCAGGCTCATGCAAGGTACCCCGCGGTCTTGAACCAGGTGAGGGCGTCGGCCAGGGCCTGGCCGTAGGGCCGGGCGGTATAGCCCAACTCGGCCTCGGCCTTGGCCGAGGAAAAGAACATGCGGTATTTGGACATACGCAGGCCGTCCACGGTTACGAAGGGCTCGCGCTTGGTCACCTTGGCCACCGCTTCCGCCACCACGGCGATGGGCAGGATCAGGCCGCGCGGCACCGCCACCGTGGGCGGTTTGCGGCCCACCAGCCGGGCGATGTCAGCCAGCATTTGCTGCAAGGAGACGTCCTGGCCGCCCAGGATGTAGCGTTCGCCCACCCGGCCCTTCTCGAAGGCCAGCAGATGGCCCTCGGCCACGTCGTCCACATGCACCAGGTTCAGGCCGGTGTCGACGAAGGCCGGCATCTTGCCGGTCGCGGCCTCGACGATGATGCGGCCGGTAGGGGTGGGGCGCAGGTCACGGGGGCCGATGGGGGTGGACGGATTGACAATGACGGCCGGCAGGCCATCCTTGGCCACCATGTCCAGCACCGCCTGTTCCGCCAGGATCTTGCTGCGTTTATAGGCGCCGATGGCGGCGTCCGGGGCCATCACCGCGCGTTCGTCCACCGCGACGCCATCGGTGCGGGGGGCCAGCACGGCCACGCTGCTGGTGTAGACCACGCGCTTCAGGCGGTGGCGCACCGCCAGTTCCATGATGGCGCGGGTGCCGCGCAGGTTGTTCTGGACGATCTCTTCCGGGTTGGGCGCCCAGAGGCGGTAGTCGGCCGCCACATGCAGCAGGGCGTCCGCCCCGTCCATGCCGCGCGTCAGGCTGTCCGGGTCGTTCAGGTCGCCTTCCACCACCCGCACGTCCAGGCCGGCCAGGTTGGTCGGTGGCGTCGCGGCGCGCTTCAGCACGGTGACGTCGTGCCCACGCGCCAAGGCCACACGGGCCACGGCCGCGCCGACGAATCCCGTCGCCCCGGTGATGAACAGTCGCTGCTTATCGGCCATCGGCCTTACGGTCCCCATCAATGCTTTGGTTGGGCTTTGGTCGGCACCCATCAATCGGCGCGGACCATATCACTTCCCTGGTGCGGAGGGGAAAGGGTTGGGCACCGGCGTCCGGCGGATGGCTGGCCTGCTGCGGCGCCGATGCCACAGGTGCGCCGCCGCCGCCAGGGCCGCCGGCGCCCAGCGGACGGCTAAGTATTTAACGGTATGTTAACTACTGTCGGCCACGCTGATGATGCGGGATTTCCTGTAAATGTTGCATCGCGAATGGGCGCCCGCCCGTACTCGCCATCCCATCTCATCTACAATATCATCTGACCATTCGGTTATGTGCGTCCAATACTGATTGACCCGCCGGTCAGGATGCATTGTGCTCATGGTTGTAGGAGGGGCTGGTGGAATCACGGTGATGCCATCAGTCGAATTTCCAGCAAGCGAGGTGGGTTGTCCCGAGGCGTCGCGCCTGCGGGACCTTGAAACGATCCGGGGGATTTGAGAGATGCGCGTGAAGGTCCAGTTTTTGTTGCCTGTCATTGGTGTTGCCGCCCTGGGCGGCGTGCTGGTGGCCGCTGGCCAGGTGGGCCAGGACCGGGTGGCGCGGGTTGCCCAGTCGCTGGACCAGGCGCGGACCACGCTGGTGCAGGCCACGGACGTGCGGGCCATCAGCCGCGCCGTGCAGCGCGACGCGCTGAACACCCTGCTGGAACCGGCGGCCGATCGCGGTACCTTTGTCGAGCGCGCATCCGCGCGGCTGACGGAGATGGGGCTGCTGGTCGCCGGCCTGCGCGACCGGGCCGCCGACGCGGCCTTCCTGGCGCCGCAGGCCCAGGCCCTGACGGAAATGACGGCCATGGTGACGGCCGTGCGCGGCGGTGACGAGGCCGGTGCCTTGACCCGCCTGCGCACCACCGTGGGCCCGCTGGACGCCCAGGCCGCCGGCCTGGCCCGGGCCTTCATCGAGACCCAGGGCCAGGTCCTGGACGGCTTGGCGGCCGACGCCGGCCGCCTGCAGGCGCGCACCATCCGCCTGACGGCCTGGGGTGGCGTGCTGGGTACGGCCGCGGCCATGATGATGAGCGCCCTGTTCCTGCTGGCGCTGCTGCGCCGCCCCTTGGCCCGCTGGGCCGGGGCCGGAAACGACGATCTGCGCGCCGTTATGGCCGCCGCCGCCCGGGGGGATGAACTGGGCGACTGGGCTCGCGCCCTGGTGGCTTTGCGCGACCAGGCCAAGGGGCGGGACCGCCGCCCGGCCATCGCCATGCAAAGCAAACCCACGGCGCTGGCCGCCTAAGGCCGGCCGGGTCCAAAAGACCCAAGTTCCGAAAGATATGGATAAGGCCCGGGAGTCCCCCGACTCCCGGGCCCTTTTTCTATTTGGCCGCCTGGCCGCACAGCGGCCGGGGCAGGGCGCCTTCCAGCAGCTGGTTGATGTGCCGGTCCATCCACCCCGGCTCGTCCAGCGGGCTGAAACGGATCAGCAGGCGCGTATAGAGGGCGCCGTACATCGCCTCCACCAGGGTTTCCACGTGCAGGTCGGGGCGGAACTCCCCATTGCGCTTGCCCCGCTCGATGATGTCGCGCAGGCGCTGGCGCCGCGGCTCCACCACCTTCTCATGATAGACCTTCAGCGTCGGCGGGTCGTTCTGCCCCGCCAGCACGATGCTGGCCACCACCCGGCCGGTGGCGCCGGCGAAGCTGCGGGCGATGCCGTCCAGCACGGTGCGCAGGTCGGACACGGCCGACGCCGTGTGCGGAATCGGCACCGTCAGCTCCGCATGGGCCAGCAGCGCCTCCATGGCCAGGGCGCCCTTGCCCGGCCACCAGCGGTAGATGGTCGTCTTCGCCGTGCCCGAACGGGCGGCCACTCCCTCAATGGTGAAGCGTTCCAGGCCGTTTTCCTCCAGCAACTGGAAGGCGGCGTCCAGGATGGCGTCCCGGGCCTGGTCTGACCGGGGCCGTCCAGGCCCCCGCATGGCTTTATCCGTCACCCTCTCTCCTCGCTCAAAATGAAGCCCCGATTATTAAGCCGGCCCCTGGTTGACCGGGGCCGGTCTGTGATGCGCGTCGCACGGCCATGGATATGAAACGCTACACAGCGTTTCGTTTGTCGCAGTGCTCCTCACACCGGTTTCACACTACCTTACCGTTACGAAACGGACCATAGCGAAATGGTCCTTCCCGCCGACATCCGGTTCCACTCCCGGCCCATCCTTCCTTGGGCCGGAACGCCCCCGGTCGTCCCTGCGGGATCAGATGCAAGGAGAGTAGCGGTGAGCGGGGTTGTAAAGAAGTCTTCCGTTAAAGTATTGGCCGGTGCCGTCGCGGCCATAGCGCTTTTGGGTGGGGCCGCCGTCGGCGGGAATTACTATTGGAAGACGGGGCGCTTCCTCGAATCGACCGACGACGCCTATGTCCAGGCCGATTACACGACGGTGGCGCCCAAGGTGTCGGGCTATATCGCGGAAGTGCTGGTGGAGGACAACCAGCCGGTGAAGGCCGGCCAGGTGCTGGCCCGCATCGATGACCGCGACTTCCGCACGGCGTTGGACCAGGCCAAGGCCGACGTGGCCACGGCCGAGGCCGATATCCGCAACATCCAGGCCCAGCGCACGCAGCAGCAGGCCGTGGTGGCCCAGGCCCAGGCGGCGCTGGCCGCCGACCAGGCCAACCTGACCTTCGCCCGCCAGGACCGCGACCGCTATCGCGACCTGATGAAGACCGGATTCGGTACGGTGCAGCGCGCGCAGCAGACCGAGGCGGCGGTGACGGACAAGGCGTCGACCTTGCAGCGCGACCAGGCGGCCCTGGTGGCGGCGCAGAAGCAGGTCGACGTGCTGGCCACCGCCGAGGCCAAGGCCGCGACCGTGCTGGATCGCGCCCAGGCCGTCGCCCGCCAGGCGGCGCTCAACCTGTCCTACACGACCATCGCCGCCCCCATCGACGGCACGGTGGGTGCCCGCACCCTGCGGGTCGGCCAATTGGTGCAGGCCGGCACCCAACTGATGGCCGTGGTGCCCCTGTCCCAGGTTTATGTGCTGGCCAATTTCAAGGAGACCCAGCTGACCGAGGTGCGTCCCGGCCAGCCGGTGCAGGTGACGGTGGACAGCTTTCCCGGCACCACCCTGAAGGGCCGGGTGGACAGCCTGTCGCCTGCCAGCGGCACCAGTTTCGCCCTGCTGCCGCCGGACAACGCCACCGGCAACTTCACCAAGATCGTGCAGCGCATCCCCATCAAGATCGTGCTGGACGAAGGCCAGCCCCTGGCGGGCCTGTTGCGCCCCGGCATGTCGGCCGAGCCGGTGATCGATACCCGGGTGCAGCCCGCCCACGCGGCCCAGGCGCCGCAGCTGGCGACGTCCACCTCAGGCCTCTACCCCATGGCCCGCTGAGGGCCGCACCGGATCGCTGAAGGCTCCAAGCCATGGCTCCCCTCGACAGCAGCACCATCCTGACCGCCGGCGGCACCCTCCCCCGCACCCTGCCGCCGGCCAGCGGCCCGGCCCCCCACGACGGGGGCCGGGCCGCGCCCTCCATCCCCGCCGCCGACCATGTGCCGTTCAAGACCTGGCTGGCCGTGCTGGGGTCGGTGCTGGGCGCGTTCATGGCGGTGCTGAACATTCAGATCGTCAATGCCTCCCTGGCCGACATCCAGGGCGGTATCGGCGCTGGCGTGGACGATGGCGGCTGGATCGCCACCGCCTACCTGATCGGCGAGATCATCGTCATCCCGCTGTCCGGCTTCATGAGCCAGGTGTTCAGCGTGCGCCGTTACCTGATCACCAACACGGTGCTGTTCCTGCTGTTTTCCGTCGCCTGCGCCTTCGCCCAGAACCTGCAGCAGATGATCGTGCTACGCGCCATCCAGGGCTTCTGCGGCGGCGTGCTCATCCCGATGGCTTTCACGCTGATCATAACCCTATTGCCCAAGTCGCGGCATCCGCTGGGCCTGGCCCTGTTCGCCCTGACCGCCACCTTCGCACCCGCCATCGGTCCCACCATCGGTGGCTACCTGACCGAGACCTACGGCTGGAAGTACATATTCTACATCAACCTGGTGCCGGGCGTGTTCATGGTGGCGGCCCTGTGGGCCTCGCTGGAGCGGGCGCCCTTGCGCCTGAACCTGCTGCGCCAGGGTGACTGGTGGGGCATTGCTACCATGGCGGTGGGTCTGGCCTGCCTACAGACGGTGCTGGAGGAAGGCAACAAGGACGACTGGTTCGGTTCCGCCTACATCGTGCGGCTGGCCGTCATCGCCGCCGTGGCGCTGGGCGCGTTCCTGGTCATCGAGCTCAAGGTGGCCAAGCCTCTGCTAAACCTGCGCCTGCTGGCGCGGCGTAATTTCGGCCTGGGCATCGTCGCCAACGTGCTGCTGGGCGTGGTGCTCTATGCCTCTTCCTACCTGCTGCCGCGCTACCTCGGCCAAATCCAGGGCTACAACGCCCAGCAGATCGGGTCCGTCATGGCCTGGGTGGGCCTGCCGCAACTGGTGCTGATCCCCCTGGTGCCGATGCTGATGAAACGATTTGACGCCCGCTGGCTGGCCCTGGTGGGGGCGGCGGTCTTCGCCGGCAGCAACTTCATGAACATCCACCTGTGGCTGGGCAGCGCATCGGACCAGCTGTTCTGGCCCAACATCGTGCGCGCCTTCGGCCAGGCCCTGGTCATGACGCCGCTGTCGGTGCTGGCCACCGGCGGCATCGAGAAGGAGAATGCGGGCTCCGCCTCCGGTCTGTTCAACATGATGCGCAACCTGGGCGGCGCCGTCGGCATCGCGCTGACCCAGACCTGGCTGACCAAGCGTGAACAGTTCCATTCCAACGTCATGACGGGGCAGGTCAGCCTGTTCGGGGAAAGCACCCGCCAGCACCTGGCCATGCTGCAGCGGAAGTTCATGGAACACGGCGTGCCCGACGCCCTCACCGCCTGGCGCCAGGCGGTGGCGGAGGTGGATGCAGGGGTTCGCGCCCAGGCTTGGCTGATGGCCTACAGCGACGCCTTCTTCTTCCTGGGCAGCGCCATGGCCCTCTCGGCCGTCGCCATCCTGTTCCTGAAGAAGGCCGCTTCCGGGGCGGACGCCGGCGGCGCGCACTGAAGACCCGCCGGGACCGTGGCCGGTCGTGACGCAATGACCGGCTGCGGCCATGGATGACCGGGCTGTGTCCAAAGGCGTCAGGCGTTCTCCCGCAGGCGGGTCAGGAAGCCCTGGATGCCGCTCCGCATGGCGCTGGCCGTACCGTCGGCGTGGACGGCGGTGCTGCGGGTGGCGGTCACCTGGCTGGCCACTTGGGTCGCCAGGTCGCTCATGCCGCCCACCGCCTCCCCCAGGCGGCGGGTGCGGTCCGACACCAGCTGGATACTGCGCGAGATCTCGTCCACCGCCGCGCTTTGCTGGCCGATGACATTGGCGACCTCACCAGAGCTGGCGTCCAGGGCGGCGACCGACTGGGCGATCTCCGCCACCGCGCTGGCCGTGCCCTGGGCGGCGGCCTGGATTTCCTGGATTTGCTGGGTGATGTCCTCGGTGGCCTTGGCCGTCTGATTGGCCAGGCTTTTCACCTCGCTGGCCACCACGGCGAAGCCCTTGCCCGCCTCACCCGCCCGTGCCGCCTCGATGGTGGCGTTCAGCGCCAGCAGGTTGGTCTGCCCGGCGATGTCGCTGATCATCTGCACCACGCTGCCGATGCGGGTGGCGACCTCGCCCAGGGTCGTGACCTGGCGGTCCACCGCCTCCACCTGCGTGGCGGCCGAACGGGCGCGGCTGGCGGCGTCCTCGACGGAGCGCACGATCTCCGCGATGGTCGCGGCCATCTCCTCCACCGCCGCCGCCACGGTGCCGGCGTGGCTCATGGCGTCTTCCGCCTCGGCGGTGGCGCCGGTGGCTGAACTGCGGGCGCTGTCGGCCAGCTGGTCCAGCGCGCCGGCGTTGTCGGACAGGTTGGTCATGGCCCCGACCAGGCGGTCCGTCTGGCCGGCAATCTCGCTGGCGAACTGGTCCGCCAGGGCCAGGCGCAGGGCGACCCGCTGCTGACGGGCCTGCTGGGCCTGCTGCTCCTGCTGCTGGCGCAGGGCCTCGGTTTCGGCGGCGGCGGTTTCGGCCTTGGCCAGGGCCTTGTCCATGGCGGCGAACAGGCGCTCCAGGCTCCAGGCCAGCCACACCAGGATGCCGGTCTCCATGATAACGACGGCGGCATGGAACAACACCCGGCGCACGTCGCCCTCGCTGTCGGGGAATACCCAGGCCGGGACCAGGAAGCTGAGGGTCAGGTGATGCACGGCGGTGGCGCCGGCGGCCAGGATGATGATGCGCCAGTCGCAGAAGGCCGTCAGCATGGCCAGCACGGCGAAGTAGACCATGTGGTAGTCCAGCTGCCATGCGCCCGAGGCCGCCATGACCAGGACGGAGGTCTGCGCCACCGCCAGCAGGGCCGTCATGTATTCCAGCGTCTGCCGCGGCAGGCGCAGCAGCAGGCCGCCCGTCAGCACGGCGGCCAGGGCTGCGGCGGCCAGGCCCGGCCCCATCCAGCCGTTGCCGGACAGGCCGCCGGTCAGCGCCGCCACGGGCGCGCATACCCAGAGGAACACGACGAAGACCCGAAGGGCCATGGCCCGGATGAAGGACATCTTGATCATCTTGTCGCCTCGACCTTGCTAAACATGTCAGCCGCGAAAGGGCGCGGCCGCCTTGGCCGCGATACCGCACGCCTGGAACCCGTTGAGCGGCACCAGCAAGCCTCCGTCCAGGAGGAAACCGGGAAAAGGGCCGTTCCCCACCTTGACCACCCACCGTCCCGGCCCGCCATCGACCAGCAGGACATCCGCCCGGGCCAGCGCCTGCAATTGGCCGGCCTGGTCGGTCCAGGGTGGGAACAGCGCCAGCGCGAAACCGGCAGTGCGGTGCGGGAAGGCGGCCCCGGCCAAAGCCGGAAGCAACGATGCGACGGTGGCGACCACCGCCCACGCCAGCCCCTTGCCCGTGACCTTCGCCCCCATGTCCGCCATGACTGGAACCTTGTGTGCTCCGCCCATTAACCAATGGCGTCACGATGGCGCCCAAACCTATGGAATGAGTTAATTCGCCTTCTAGGTCGGACGACCTATCCCGATGGACCTAAGGACGGCGTAGGCCCCGTGGCGCTGCGTCAATTCGCAGGGGGGCTGCCGCGACAGGCGTGGGCCCGTTCGGCAGTGATAGCCTCACGTTTGCACCTTCGCCTAAAGTCCAGGATCACCCATGTCGAAAGGCATAACTGTCACGGATCGCGCGCGGTCGGGAGCGGGGGCATGAGCCTGGCTTCCTTCACGCCCCCGCCGCCCGCTCCTCTGTCGCCCGCCCCCCTGCCGCCCGCCCCCCTGTCGCCCGACGCGACGCTGATCACCCCCCGCGGGCCGGGCCTGCTACCCTGGCTGGCGGAGGCTTGGCGCACCCGGCGCATCGCCCTGATGCTGGCGCGGCGCAGCCTTAAGGCCAGGTACCGCCAGACCTGGCTGGGGGCGGGCTGGGCCATCCTGCAGCCCTTGCTGCTCATGCTGGTCTATTGGGGGATTTTCGGCCATCTGCTGGGCGTGCCCACGGGCGGCGACGCCCCCTATCCCGTGTTCGCCTTTACCGGCTTGGTGCTGTGGCAGTTTTTCTCGCGCGCGCTGATGGACGCCAGCGCCAGCATCCTGCACCAGGCCCACTTCGTCACGAAGGTCTACTTCCCCCGTCTGCACATGCCGCTGGCCTCGCTGATGGTGGCGGCGGTGGATATGGCGGCGGGCCTGGTGTGCCTGGCGCTGCTGCTGGCCGTTTTCCGCATCTGGCCGGAGGTGCGCTGGTTGCTGCTGCTGGGGCCGCTGGCCCTGCTGCTCGTCACCGGCGCGGGCGCGGCGTTGTTGCTGTCCGCTCTGGTGCTGCGCTTTCGCGACGTGGGGCATCTGTTGCCGCTGACCACCCAGGTGCTGATGGTGGCGGCCCCGGTGATTTATCCCGCCCACCTGGTGCCCGGGGTGATGGGTGCGGTCTATCGCCTGAACCCCATGGTGACGGTGATCGAGGGCGCGCGGACCGCCCTGCTGGGCACCCCCGCGCCGGAACCGGTGCCGGCCCTGCTGTCGGTGGCGCTTGCCGCCGGGCTGCTGCTGCTGGGCCTGCGCACCGTGCGGCGCATGGAACCGGCCATGGCCGATCTGATCTGAAGGGGTCCCCTCATGACCTTGTGCACGTTCGATGGGGCGGTCGGCGCCAAAATCCGCGAATCCCACCGCCTGGCCAACGCCCTGCCACCCCCGGCGGTGGAGGTGCGGCACCTGTCCAAACGCTATGGCGGCGCCGGGCGGGGAGGCATGATCTACGACCTGCTGGCCGGGCGCCGCGGACGGGCGGAACCCACCGGCTTCTGGGCGCTGGACGACCTCAGCTTCACCGTTCCCCAGGGCGGCGTGCTGGGCATCGTCGGCCGCAACGGCTCGGGCAAGACCACGCTGATGCGCATCCTGTCGCGCATCACCGCGCCCACGAAGGGTGAGGCCGTGGTGCGCGGCCGGGTGGGCGCCCTGCTGGAGATCGGGTCCGGCTTCCACCCCGAACTGACGGGGCGGGAGAACATCGACTTCAGCGGCGCCATCCTGGGCATGACCCAGGCCGAGGCGCGCGAGGTGGTGGACGCGATCATCGACTTCGCGGAGATCGCCGACTTCCTGAACACGCCGGTGAAGCACTACTCCATCGGCATGTACATGCGCCTGGCCTTTGCCGTCTCATCCCACATCCGGAACGAGGTGCTGCTGCTGGACGAGATCCTTGCGGTGGGCGATGAACGCTTCCAGGACAAATGCCGCCGCCGCATCAAGCAGCTGTGCGGCGAGGGCCGCACCGTGCTGATCATCAGCCACACCAGCGCGCTGCTGGAAGAATCCTGCGACAGCCTGCTGGTGCTGGACCAGGGCCGGAAGGTCTTTCTGGGCGACCCCTACACCGGCATCGACTTCTACCATCGCGACATACTGCGCCTGGCGCCGGGCGCCCGCCTGGGCGCCGACGGCCGCCCCTATCGCGCCGCCATCGACGTCGGACGCATCCGGGCCTGGCGGCGGGGTTAGGTGCTGGCCCCTGTGCTGACCCGCGCGCTGGGCATGCCGGGGGATCGCCCAGGCCAACGCCGGAAAGGTTGCCTCTGCGGCCAGATAGTTTTAGAAATTGGCCCCAGTCAGGTAACAATCTTTCAGGATCTGGTTCCGTGCCCCAGCTTCGCTCCCGCACCACCACCCATGGCCGCAACATGGCCGGCGCCCGCGGCCTGTGGCGCGCCACCGGTATGACGGATGCCGACTTCGGCAAGCCCATCGTGGCCATCGCCAATTCCTTCACCCAGTTCGTGCCCGGCCACGTGCATCTGAAGGACCTGGGCCAGCTGGTGGCGGGCGAGGTGGTGGCGGCCGGTGGCGTGGCCAAGGAATTCAACACCATCGCGGTGGATGACGGCATCGCCATGGGGCACGCCGGCATGCTGTACAGCCTGCCCTCGCGCGAGGTCATCGCCGACGCCGTGGAATACATGGTCAACGCGCATTGCGCCGACGCCCTGGTCTGCATCTCCAACTGCGACAAGATCACGCCCGGCATGCTGATGGCCGCCCTGCGCCTCAACATCCCCACCGTGTTCGTCTCCGGCGGCCCGATGGAGGCCGGCAAGGCCCCCGTGCATGGCGAGATCCGCTCGGTCGACCTGATCGACGCCATGGTGGCGGCGGCGGACGACAGCGTCAGCGATGCCGAGGTCCAGGCGCTGGAACAGAACGCCTGCCCCACCTGCGGCTCCTGCTCCGGCATGTTCACCGCCAATTCCATGAATTGCCTGGTGGAGGCGCTGGGCCTGGGCTTGCCCGGCAACGGCACCGTGCTGGCCACCCACGCCGACCGCAAGGCCCTGTTCCTGCGGGCCGGCCGCACGGCGGTAGAGATCGCCAAGCGCTGGTATGAACAGGACGACGCCAGCGTCCTGCCGCGCTCCATCGCCACGTTCGAGGGGTTCGAGAACGCCATCGCGCTGGACATCGCCATGGGCGGCTCCACCAACACAGTGCTGCATTTGCTGGCCGCGGCGTATGAGGGCGGGGTGGATTTCACCATGGCCGACATCGACCGCATGTCGCGCCGCGTGCCCCACCTGTGCAAGGTGGCGCCGTCCTCCGCCACCGTCCATATCGAGGATGTGCACCGCGCCGGCGGCATCATGGGCATCCTGGGCGAACTGGATCGCGCCGGCCTGCTGCACCGCGACGTGCCCACCGTGCACGCCCCCACCATCGGCGCCGCCGTGGACCGCTGGGACATCACCCGCGCCAACGACGCCGACATCGCCGAGTTCTACGCGGCCGCGCCCGGCGGCGTGCGCACCACCCAGGCCTTCAGCCAGGCGTCGCGCTACACCAGCCTGGACCGGGACCGCGTGAATGGCGTCATCCGCAGCAAGGAGAACGCCTTCAGCCAGGACGGCGGCTTGGCCGTGCTGTACGGCAACCTGGCGGTCGACGGCTGCATCGTGAAGACGGCGGGCGTGGACCCCGCGGCCCTGACCTTCACCGGCAAGGCCCGCGTGTTCGAAAGCCAGGACGATGCCGTCTCCGCCATCCTGGGCAACCGGGTGCAGGCGGGTGACGTGGTGCTGATCCGCTATGAGGGCCCGCGCGGCGGCCCCGGCATGCAGGAGATGCTGTACCCCACCAGCTACCTGAAGTCCAAGGGCCTGGGTAAGGTCTGCGCCCTGGTGACCGACGGCCGCTTCTCCGGCGGCAGCTCCGGCCTGTCCATCGGCCACATCTCGCCCGAGGCGGCCGAGGGCGGCACCATCGGCCTGGTGGAGGAGGGCGACCGCATCGTCATCGACATCCCCAACCGCAGTATCCGGCTGGAGGTGGAGGACAGTGAACTGGACCGCCGCCGCGACGCCATGAAGGCCAAGGGTGCCAAGGCCTGGAAGCCCGCCACCCGTGACCGCCAGGTCTCCGGCGCGCTCAAGGCCTACGCCTACTTCGCCACCTCCGCCTCGCGCGGGGCGGTGCGGGACACGTCGGGGATTTGATCGGGCAGCGGCATGAGGTTCCACCTCATGCCGCTACAGGCGCACGACGCATCGGGCGCTTGAATGTCTTTACCCCTCTGCCTCGCCCCACACCAGGAACAGGCCGACGTCGCCGGGGAAGCCGTTGGGGAAGTCCAGGACGCGGGCGGTCAGGCTGAAGCCCGCCGGCTGCAGCTCATGGTGCCAGCGCTGGTAGATCTCGGCGGCCTCACCGCGCAGCGTGCGGGGCCAGTCCGGTTCCGGGGCGTTGATGGCGCGGGCGCCGTCGCTGCACAATTCCGCCGGGAAGCGCAGCAGTAGGAATTCCTTCTCACCCCGCGCGGCGGCGTCGTGCGCGCCCTCCAGCAGCTTGTGCCAGCCATGGTCGGCCACATGATGGTCGATCAATTCCTGCACCTTCTCCTGCCGGCGGACCAGCGCCTCCTTGCGCTGCTCGGCCAGCTGGCGGGCGTTCTCGTCGTGGAAATTGCCCACCAGGTGGCGGAAGTCGGCGGCGCGGAACAGGGGTTCATGCGCCGGCTCACGCACCGGTGCCTGCGCGGGCGGCGCTTTCCTCTCCCACCGCTGGAACAGGCCGGGGCGGTGCGCGGGCTCAGTCTTCTCGGCGGGCTCGGCCGCCAGCACCTTCAACAGGTCGGCGCGTGACACGATGCCCACCAGCGATCCGTCCAGCACCACGGGCACGCGCTTGATGCCATGGGTCATCAGCAGACGCGCGATTTCGGCCGTGTCGGTGTTGATGTCGACGGTGATGACCGGGGCGGACATGATGTCCCGGGCAGTGCGCTCCCGTTTTTGTGTGTCTGCCAAGTAGGCGGGCAGCTGTTCGCCTTCCGCCACCAGGGCCAGCCACCAGTCGCGCCGCGCCTCATGGTCTGCCCCCGCCTCGTCCCGGGCGATCAGGTCGCCTTCGCTGACCATGCCGATGACGCCGCCATGGCCGTCCACCACCGGCGCGGCGCTGACGCCCCGGTCCAGCAGCAGGGTGGCGATGCGGCTGACCGGCGTGTCGGGCGCCAGGGTCAGGACATCCTCGGTCATCACGTCGTGGGCGCGCATGGGGCGGGGCTCTCTTCTCAATGGATCCGTCGGGGCCGTTCCGGGAAAAGATAACCCAATGAAATGGCGCAGTCTTTGCGCTGCATCATGGCCGTAGCGGCCTTCCTCCAATGCGTCGCTGGGGCTACCCTTTGGTAATGGGCGGTGGTCAGGGCTGGGCCGTGGCCATGAGATCGACGACCACCGCCACGTTCAGGTCCACCGTCCGGCCTTTGCTGAACAGGCCGTGTCCGCCGACGTCATAGTCGGTGCGCACCAGGTCCAGCCGGCCCACGGCGTGGGCTTTGCCATCGGTGATGTCCAGGGTGAAGGGCAGGACGACATCCTTCCTGATGCCCCGGATGGTCAGGGTGCCCACCGCGTCATACTGGTTGCCGCCCTTGGCGCGGAAGGTCGTGGCCTCGAACACCGCGTCGGGGAAGGCCTGGATATTGAACCAGTCTTCGCCGGGCAAGGCCTGGTCCTTTTCCGCGTCGCCGATCGTGGCGCTGCCCATGGCGATGGTCACCTTGGCATGGCTGGCGGCGGGGTCGGCGGGGTCGAAGTCGATGGCGGCGTTCCAGCGGCCGAAGCGGCCGGTGAATTCCTTGCCGCTCTGCTTGCCGATGAACCCCAGCACGCTTTCTTCCTTGTCCACGGTCCAGGTCGCGGCCCCGGCGGGCGCGGGCAACAGCAGGGCGGCCAGCATCAGGATGGACAGGACGGGGGTCAGGATGGATGGGCGCGGGGTCACGGGAACGGCCTCCAGGAATGCGGTGCGGCGGTCCCCCATGGTAATCGACGGGCCGGCGGCGGGGCCTGCGACCCCGCGTAGCATACGCTGTAAAACGAACGGCCCCGGACGCCATCGCGCCGGGGCCGCCTCGTTCACGCGCCTGCCCTTATACGGCTTACTTGGCGGTGGCGTTCAGATCGACGGTGACGCTGACGGCCAGAGCCACCATCTTGCCGTCGCCCCAGGCGCCCTGGCCCACGCCGTAGTCGGTGCGCACCAGATCCAGCTTGCCCACGGCATGGGCCTTGCCGCCGGCCACGTCCAGGGTGAAGGGCAGGGTCACGTCCTTCTTGATGCCGCGGATGGTCAGGGTGCCCACCGCGTCATACTGGTTGCCGCCCTTGGCGCGGAAGGTCGTGGCCTCGAACACCGCCTTGGGAAAGGCCTTGGTGCTGAACCAGTCGGCCTCGGGCAGGGACTGGTCCTTCTGCACGTCGCCGGTCTTGGCGCTGGCCATGTCGATGGTGACGGTGGCGTGGCCGGTGGCCGGGTTGGCCGGGTCGAAATCGATGGTGGCATCCCAGCGGGTGAACTGGCCGCTGAAGGCGGTGCCGCTCTGGCTGCCGGTGAAGCCCAGCTTGCTGTGGGCGGTGTCCACAGTCCAGCCGGCGGCCGACGCCGGGCCGGCCAGCAGCAGGGCGCCCAGGGCGGTGGCGGCCCAGGTGGTGGCAACGCGCGGGGCGAGGAACTTCATGATGGGCATCCTCAGTCTTGGAAAGGGTGGCCGGGGACTTAGGCCCGGCGGCCGAAACGGGGAACCATACGCAGCAGCACATCATCCTTGACCAGGAAGTGGTGGCGCAGCGCCGCCAGGGCGTGGACCACCACCAGGGCCACCAGGATCCAGGCGGCCAGCTCGTGCGCCTCCGACACCACGTCGTTGATCGGCGCCTTGTTCTCCAGGTCGGTCAGGACGGGCATGTGGGGGAAGGGGATGAGGCCGTACAGCACGGTCGGGATGTTGAATTTCGAGGTGGAGACGACCGCCCAGCCGGTCAGCGGCATGCCCAGCAGCAGGGCGTACAGGCCGGCATGGCCCAGGTGGGCGGCCCACTTCTCCCACGCCGGCATGTGGGCCGGCAGGGGTGGGGGCCGATGGGCCAGACGCCAGGCCGCCCGGAACAGGGTCAGGGCCAGCACGGTGATGCCCACCGACTTGTGCAACTGGAACAGCTTGAACTGGTCGGGGGAGCCGGGTGGCAGCGACGTCATCGTCCAGCCCATGATCAACAGGGCAAGGATGGCGATGACGGTCAGCCAATGAACCAGGATGGCCACGCTGTTGTAACGCGCCGCGACGGTCATGGTCCGGCTCCCCCTTCAGTCCGATAACGCGATGGATAGTAACGCTATTACTGGGCGCGGTCGAATTCGCCGCTGATCAGCAGTTCGACTTCGTCACCGACGTAGGGCACGTACTTGTCGACGCCGAATTCGGACCGCTTCACCTGCGCCTTGGCGTCGAAGCCGACGACATAGGCCTTGGTCATCGGGTTGCTGCCGCCGCCGTGGAAGCTGGCGTCCAGGGTCACGGGCTTGGTCACGCCGTGCAGGGTCAGGTCGCCGGTGATCTTGCCGGTGGTGGCGCCGGTCACCTCGATCTTGGTGGTCTTGAAGGTGGCGGTCGGGAACTTGGCGGTGTCGAAGAAGTCCGGGCTGTTCAGGTGCTCATCCAGCTTCGGGTTGGCGGTGGCCAGGCCCTTCACGTTGATGGTCACGTCCAGCTTGCTCTTGGCCGGCGCCTTGGGGTCGAAGTCCAGCGTGCCTTCCAGATCCGGGAAGGCGCCGTAGTAGGTGGAGAAACCGAAGTGGGTGATGGCGAACACCACCTTGGCGTGGCTCTTGTCCAGGGTGAAGTGGCCACCTTCGACCTTGCTGAGATCGGTGGTCGCCTGGGCCAGGGCCGTGGCGGGGGCGGCCAACAGGGCGGCGGCCAGCATCAGGGCGGGAATGCGCTTCATGGGATGGTCCTTGTGGAAGCAGGCCGGACGGCCGAGGAGGGAGGGAACGCCGGCCGCCACCCGTGGGACGGGTGGTGACCGGCGGTACGGGCCTAATCTAAGTCGCGCCGCCCTCGCCCACAATCAAGGTCACCTGGAATTCATTGTTCCATTCGTCGCACCAATCGTGCCCTCACCGCGTCGATTTCACACGCAAGGCAGGGGTTTTGTCGCGGCGCCAAAGGGCGTAGGGTCTGCGGGCTCGCCCCCAGCGGGGCGGCCCCGGGCGCGCGCGATGGCGCCCGTCTTTGCCGAAGGATGGCCTGATGACCGACCGAACCACCGCCCTGACCGCAGCCTTGGCCCTGGCCGGCGCCCTGACGGCGCTCAGCGCGGCGGCGCACGACGCCCCCTTGGCCCCGGGGCGGGAAAAGTGCTACGGCGTCGCCAAGGCGGGGGAGAATTCCTGCGCGTCGGCCGCCGGCACCCACGATTGCGGCGCCATGTCCAAGGTGGACTACGACGGCCAGGAATACCTCGACGTGGCCAAGGGCGAGTGCAAGACCATGGGCGGCAAGCTGAAACCATTCAAGGGCGTGGGCAAGCCCCCCAAGGCGGCCGTGCCGAAGCCGGCGCAAGACTGAACGGCCGGCCCCGTGGACAGAAGGGCGCCCATGGACACCGCCGCCCCGGCCCCGGGCGCCACCCCGGCGGTTACCCTGCCGCGCCGCGCCGGTATCGGCCTGCGCCACCCGCACGTCCCGGCTTTCCTGAGCGGGGAGCGGCCGGACGTGGCCTGGGTGGAGGTGCACAGCGAAACCTATCTGGTCGCGGGTGGGCCGCGTTTGGCGGCATTGGAAACCATCCGCCGCGACTACGCCCTGTCCTGCCATGGGGTCGGGCTGTCCCTGGGCAGCGCCGCCGGGCTGGATGCCAATCATTTGGCCAATCTGCGTCAGCTGTACGACCGGCTGCAGCCTGACCAGATCTCCGACCACCTGGCCTGGACCGGCACCGGCGGCGCCTACCTCAACGATTTGCTGCCCCTGCCGCTGACGGCGGAGACGCGGGACGTGGTGGCGATCAACATCGCCCATGCCCAGGATGTCCTGGGCCGCCGCCTGCTGGTGGAGAATCCCTCCCTCTACATGCCGCTGATCCTGCCGCCGGGGGTGGAGACCATTCCCGAGCCGCAGTTCCTGGCGGATCTGGTGGCACGCACCGGCTGCGGCCTGCTGCTGGATGTGAACAACGTGGTGGTCTGCGCCCACAATCTGGGCTTCGACGCCGCCGCCTATCTGGCGGATTTCCCGTTGGAGGCGGTGGGCGAGATTCATGTGGCCGGCCATCGGCGCGAGGCCTTCGCCCCCTGGGTGGGCCCGGACGCGGGGGCCGGCGGCGTGGTGCTGATCGACGACCATGGCAGCCGGGTGTCGGACACCGTCTGGGACTTGCTGGCCGGCGTGCTGTCCCGTACCGGGCCGCTGCCGGTGCTGGTGGAATGGGACATGGACGTGCCGCCGCTGGAGGTGCTGCTGGGGGAGGCGGCCCACGCCCAGTCGTTGCTGGACGGGGTGGCGGCCCATGCTTGAGGCCTTCCAGCAACAGATGCAGCGGGCCCTGTTGGCCGCCGGCGGCGGTGAGGGCGGGGCCGGAATAGACCTCGCCCCCGGCGCGGTGGCCGGGGCGCGGCTGAAAATCTATCGCGCCAACGTCCAGCAATCCTTGGCGGAGGCACTGGCCACCGCCTTCCCCGTCACCTTGCGGCTGATGGGCGTGCCGGCCTTCCGCACGGCGGCCCTGGATTTTGTGCGCGCCCACCCGCCCACGCGGCCGCAACTGGCGGCCTACGGCGGCGGCTTCCCCGCGGCGCTGGCGCCGTTGGACACTGGGGCGGCGGACATGGCGCGCCTGGAATGGGCGGTGATGGAGGCCTACTTCGCCGCCGACGCCCCCGTCTTGACGGTGGAGCAACTGACGGCCTTCCCCCCCGGCGACTATGCCCGGCTGCGCTTCATCCCCCATCCGGCCGCTCGGGTGCTGTGGCTGGGGCATGACGTGCTGCCCCTGTGGCGCCAGGCGCAGGAGGATGAGACCTGGGTGCCGCCGGCACCGGACGCCGCGGATGGCGAGGTGCTGGTGCTGCGCCCGGCCGACGGCATCGTCTGCGTCTCGCTACCGCCCGGGGCTGCCGCCGCCATCCAGTCGCTGCTGAATGGCGACATGCTAACTCAAGCGGCCGAGGCCGGCCTGCTGGTGGAACCGAA
The DNA here is from genome assembly GCF_029594735.1 of Nitrospirillum amazonense. Taxonomy (NCBI): domain Bacteria; kingdom Pseudomonadati; phylum Pseudomonadota; class Alphaproteobacteria; order Rhodospirillales; family Azospirillaceae; genus Nitrospirillum; species Nitrospirillum amazonense. The sequence continues at coordinate 1,249,985 of NZ_JARPAF010000001.1, read as the reverse complement.
GCTGGACTTACAGGCCATGCTGCACACGCTGCTGGCCCAGGGGGCGCTGGCCAGCGCGTCCGTCTGATCCTATTCCCCGGGAAAGTCTGTCCCGACGGAGAGCCTCATGGTTCCGCCGGCGTGGTGGTTTGTTCCCGCAGTAGGCGCAGGACGCGATCCCGCTGTTCCGTGATCACCCTCAACTGTTCGTCCGTCCGCCGCCAAAGTTCCAGCCGCTGCTGCGCCTGGATGGCCATCGCGTCGGCCCTTGCTCGCAGGTCGTCACGTTCATGATCGATCAGAAGGGAACGATAGGCCCGCACCTGTCCGACGATTTGGTCGCGCAACGCGTCGATTTCCGCCAACAAGGCCGCCTGCCCGTCGTTTTCACGCAACGCGGCCATCAGATCGTACAGTCGCGCGATGTCGAACAGCCCGTTGGCATCCCGCCTGTTGGCGTCCCTATCGTCCGAACCAACGCCGTGAACCAGTTCGGGCCGGATGATGTTCCTTTCGCACCCGCGCCCCAGGTCCAGGCCGTGGTTCTCCGGCAAGTGCTTCCCGATAGCCGAGAAGACTACTTGGTCGCCGCCCGCCACCATGGCGTCGAAGTCCAGCCAAACGCGCGGCTGGCCGCGCGTTCCCAGCTCCGCCTCCAAATTGTAAAGCGCCCAAAGCAGGTAGCAGTGGCTTGCCAGCAATCTATTCCGTCGCGCCAGCGAATGCGCCACCGGGCCGGGGTGGCGCAAGACGTGCAGGTAGCAGACCCGCGTCGGAAGCGCATCCAGAAGAGGTTGCCAGAACGGCAGGGTTCGGCACAGCCGGGGATCCTTCATAAACCAGAGGGACCTCCCGCCAGAGATATTTGACAGAAACGCCGACGCTCGGTCCATCCAGCGCGTCCCGCCTTCGCGGATCCGGTCGGCTGACACGGCGTCGACCGTATGCCAATCGGTGCCGGCGGCGGAGAGCACGAAATCGTTGATCGCAACGAGTTCCTCGTGCTCCCAATAGCCATCGGCATTGTCTTCATTGGCCTGGATGAAACGGTCGCCGGCGCAAACGCCGCGACCGCCAAGGCAACCCGCCAGGGCCGAAGTTCCACTGCGATGCATGCCCAATACGACGAAGCCGGTAGCCTGCTCCCTGACTATTTCCGGTTTTTCCCGGCGCAGCCAGTCGAGGTAGGAAGCCCCTGCCGTTTTCAGCGGCTGGGGAAAAGCGGTCATCAGGCCCAGATCCTCCCGAAATGGCAGGCGCATCGGCTTGGAGACTGGCATGCCGTTGTCAAAGCGGCCGAAAGCCCACCAGTCGGAAGGAATGCTCGGCATTTCCTGCGCCGCGATGGCGCGCTTGTACCAATGCCAGATTTCGTGGACATGCGTGTTGGCACCCGCATAGCGGTCGATCATGGCGTCGCCGGCGCCATTGACCTTGGTGAAGTGATAGAATTTCAACGGGCTGCCGTTGACCAGGATATCCCCGTTGCCAGTGATCCGCAGTTGTCGGCGGCTGAGGTTCCAACTGGCCACGTTGCAGCCCGGATCGCGTTCGATGCGCACGCCGTCAAAAAGCGCCGGGACCAGGTCGCACCATTTCTGGTCCGTGAAGAACCCGCTCGCCGGGTCGTCGTAACACGCGAGTCGCAACATATCCGCCCACCAACCGGCGAAGCGGCGCCCTTCTTCAACGTTGCGAACCGCTATGAAGCCAAGATTATAGGTTCCAAACTTCAAGGAGCCCAACTCGTTATCGGCGATGACAGCCAAGGTGTCATTAGGTTCCGTCTGGTGGGGGGTGAGCAGGATCGATCCGCCGTCGAGCCGGGCCAGCGTCCCATCGAGGGCCGAAAACACCGCGATATCGGGGTCGCAATAAACCACTGTTTCGCACCCTTGGCGCAGCATCTCCGCCAGCATCCTGCCCTTTACGGCGGTGCAGGCCTCCACCAGGTCATGACGGAAAATCCAGCTGTCGAAGGACGGAATGCCCAGGTCGCGCGCGAAGACCACCTTGTCAAAGCCGGCATGAGCCTCCGCTGCCGATACGGAGTCGGGCAGTTCATCGACGATCAGCGCCCAGACGGTCCAGTCGGGATGGACTTGGCGCAAGGTTTGGACCAGCACTCGCGCCCTCGACAGGTAGGTATAGGTAAAGCTGGTGAAGCAATGGACTCTGGACATGCTTTAGCCCCCCATCTCGTCGGGAATGGGGATCGCCATCGCCGCGTCATAAACGAACCGGCCCGTCATGATCCCCTCCCGCAAACGGCTACGGACATAATGGACAGCGTCGAAACTGGTGAAGAATTCTAGAAGCGCTCGGTCGGTGGCAAACGTCCGCCCACGGCCCAGCTGCGAGACCGTGGCGGCGGCATCGCCGCTATCATCAAGCGCCACCACGTCCGCCCCTGCCGCCAGCGCTTCACGGGTGCTGAAGGAAAAGGTTTCCGGCGAAACAGTCAGCACCAGCACCAAGTCTATGCCGTGGGTCTTCAAGGCGTCGGAAATGTTGGGAAGGCCATCCTGCATTTCGACGACGGGCACCTCAGTTACGCCGGAAAGGCGCCGGAAGCAGGCCGGCGTGGCGATGTGGTGTAGACGATAGCTGGGGCAGACACGAAGCGCCTGGACCAGTTCCTCGAAAATTTCCCAGCCCTCGTGGAAGGTCGGCGTGCCGACGAAGGCAACGCGGACGGGAACGCCGGGCAGGCCAAGGGTGGCTTCGTCATCAAGGAGATGGCGCGCACCCTGCTCGACCCAGCGGCTCAGCGGGACGACTCTTGTCGGGAGCGTCGGCAGCGGCGTGCTCTTCCGCCACAGGTCGAGTGCTGACTGCGATGGCGCGACCACTTGCAAATCGATGGCGGCGAACAGCCTTCCCAGGCGGCGGGAATGGGCACTCCTCGTTTCACCGTGGAGACAAATGCGGCATGCCGGGCTGTCTGGCGGTGGCGCTCCGCAAAACGAGACGTCGTTGCGCAACAGCAGGTGGTTGGCGCAGATGGACGAGAAGTCGTGCACCCACAACCAGTTACGGCCAGCTCGCACCGCCTGCTGTAGGGCGATCAGCCCGTCGATCCGATGTCCCAGAAAGCCATGGATGGTGAACACGCGGTCTATAGCGCGGTCACTGAAGGTTTCCGAGAGGACCTGGGCAAGCTCGTCATAGTCCGTTAGCCCAGCCTGGATGCCGTTCACGCTTACCTCAATCAACCTACCGGCCACCCCTTCCCGGTCGATCGACAGGGATGGAACGCCCGGCTGGATGTGGATGTAGGTGTAGCCAAGGGCGTTGAACCGCTTTCGCTCATAAGGGATGAGGATGACCCTTCCACCTATGGCGCGGGCGTCTAGGCTGTGGCTAATGGCGAGGACCACGCCCCGAACGCTGCGTATGGAGGCATGAAGCTCCGACCCGCCGGTGCTGGCCCTGATATCAACGGCCACGGCCTCCGCCAGGCGTGTGCGGGATAACCTGGTAATCGCCAGGGGGGGCTCGCCATCGTCCCGCCGTTGCAACGCCGGAAGCATTCGCCGGATGGCCTGTCCATGCCGATCCTCCGGCTGGGCACGGCGGCCTTCGGCCCGGCCCGCCACGACGTAATGCCAGAGTGGATTGATGCCTGCGGCCGCCACGTCGGGGTTGGATGTCAAATAAAAGAGGCTGTCGAAGGTTGAGCTGGGGTTGCGGCCTTCACGCCAGCCGGTTTTGCAATAGTGTAGTAGCAAGGCGGTGTCAGACAGCGCACCGGCGGCCCCACCAAGGTCAGGATAGGCCGTCCGATAGAGAATGGTGTCGAAGTGGGGGGCGATTGTCGCCGCGATCGGATCGTCGATGCCGGCACCATTGCTCAGCGCCTTACCGTCGAGTGGCGCGGCCGCGGCCATGGCATGGACATGGGAGAGCGCGAGGGAAAGCGGTAACCCCCTGGCGAGGAGATGGTCGGCCGTGAGGCGAAGCGCCTGCACGGAGAAAGCCGTGTATGATTGGGGCGGCCTCGCCATGGTGCCGATCCAGGCGTCGCGTTGTTCCGTCCGGCCATCATCGCGCGTCATGTGGATTTCCACTCGGCCGGCATCGATTTCCTGCTGCGTCAATGGCAGGACGGAACAGATATATGGATGAAAGGGAGTATTATTAATCAGGACGGAGTGAGTCTCAGCTGGGACTAACAGCCTGTGAGGAGTGTTAAATGACACGGAATCAAGCTTAAGCAGAGCAGTGCTGTCAAGTATTAAAATCAGCATAACATTGCAGAACTTATCGGAAAAACATATTACATTCACTGTAAAGCCTCTTTATGTCTTTCGGGAAGGCCAGAAGTTATAGAAGATATTCAGATGCGGGATATCATTACACAATATTCGATACCATGAAGCGTTTAGAACGGCAAGGCTGGGCGAGTGTCCGCAACGTGCGGGGGGGGGGCGCCGGGCGCGAAGCGACCTTGCCGTCGTGTCTTTGGTCCAGAGTGGTTTTCTGGCATTAACATGAACATGAGGGTCAGATCTGTGGCGGCGAGGTGGGCGGTGGTCGCAAGGATCATTCTAATAGGATTCCGGAGAATGGGCGGGTTGCAGTGAAGGGGCCGGATTTCCTGGGGATCGGGGCGCAGAAGTCGGGGACAACCTGGATTTATGAGAATCTGTCGCTTCATCCCAAAGTCAGTTTTCCCGCCGGGAAAGAAGTTCATTTCTGGGACGCTGGGCGGGACCGGGGAGTGGACTGGTGGATGGACCAATTTGGCCCACGGCAGCCCGGCATCCGAAAGGGGGAAATCACCCCTGCCTATTCCTTCATCGCGACGGACGTCATCCGTGAATTGCACGGCCTATGTCCGGATTTGCGCCTGTTCTACGTCCTGCGTAATCCCGTGGAGCGCGCATGGTCGGCGGCCCGTATGGCCGTGTTGCGTGCCGAAATGACGTTGGAGGAAGCCTCTGAGCAATGGTTCCTTGACCATTTTCGCTCCGCCGGTTCTCGGCGCCGAGGCGCCTACGCGGAAGCGATTGGCCGCTGGCGCTCCGCCTTCCCGGCGGAGCAGTTGTTGATCGTGTTCTTTGACGATCTACGGGAGCGGCCACGAGAATTTCTGTCCCGATTGTGTGACCACATTGGTGTTGATGGCCGCGCTTATGATGCCACGTCGGACGAGGCCTTGCAGCGGGCTGTGTTTCGGGGGCCGGAGGCACCGCTACCGCCCCGGCTCCGGCGCGACCTTATCAACTTATACCGCGCGCCGGTGGAGGAGCTGGGGCATGTGCTGGGCGTTGACCTCTCTCACTGGTTGGCGGAGCCGGTGACCTAGGTGTTCGTCCCGAGGACTGATGCTGTGGTTTAGCCTGGACCACCGGGTTCCGCCGTCCATGATCTGCAGCTGAATTGCCGAGGATCAGCCGAAGCCCGCCGAACGTCCATCCGGTGCCTAGTTCGAAGCCCCTGCGAAATAGGGCTCACTTCCGACCTCGCGTCACGGCCAGCCACAGCCCGCCGCCCAGGGCCGAGATCAGCGACCCGCTGAACACGCCCAGCTTGGCCTCACCCGCCAGGCCCGCATCGGGGAAGGCCAGGCCGGCGATGAACAGGCTCATGGTGAAGCCGATGCCGCACAGCATGGCGATGCCGTAGAGGGTGCCCCAACCGACCTGCGCCGGCAACTGGGCCAAGCCCAGGCGCACGGCGCCCAGCGTGAAGGCGAAGACGCCCAGCTGCTTGCCCAGGAACAGGCCCAGCGCGATGCCCAATGGCACGGGGTCCAGCAGGCTGGACCAGTCCAGGCCCTGGAAGCTGACGCCGGCGTTGGCGAAACCGAACAGGGGCAGCACGCCGAAATAGACGAGAGGGTGCAGGGCCGACTCCAGCCGGTGCAGCGGGGACCGGCCGGCGGCCTCGTCCTCCTCGCTGCCTAGGGGGATGGTCAGGGCCAGCAGCACGCCGGCCATGGTGGCGTGGACGCCGGAGCGCAGCACCGCCACCCACAGCGCCAGGCCCACCACCAGGTAGGGCGCCAGCCGGCGCACGCCCAAGCGGTTCATGCCAATCAGCACCGCCAGGGCCAGGGCGGCCAGGCCCAGGTCCGGCCAGGACAGGCCGCCGCTGTAGAACAGGGCGATGATCAGGATGGCCGCCAGGTCGTCGAAGATGGCCAGCGACGACAGGAACAGGAAGGCGGAGCGAGGCAGGCCGCGCCCGAAGGCCGACAATGCCGCCAGGGCGAAGGCGATGTCGGTGGCGGCCGGCGTGGCCCATCCGGCCAGCGCATCGGTGTGACCCCAGTTCAGGGCGATGTAGATCAGCACCGGGAACAGCACGCCGCCCAACGCCGCGATGCCGGGCAGGGCGATCTGCGACGGGCTGGACAGGTCGCCGCCCACCATCTCCCGCTTGATCTCCAGCCCCACCAGCAGGAAGAACAGCGCCATCAGCAGATCATTGACCCATTGCTCCACCGACAGGGTGGCGGGGCCGACGCCCAGCGGCGCGTGCAGCGCGTGGAAATAGCTTGGCGCCAGGCTGGAGTTGGCCACGGCCAATCCCGCCAGCGATAGGGCCAGCAGCAGGATCTCGCCCCAGTTATCCAGCGCCAGGAAGCGCTCCACACGGTAATGGATGTGGCGGACCAGGGACTGGATCATGGGGGGCAGGCCTGCGGCTCAAGGGCGGGTACCCGTCCCACTTTACGGACGGGGCCGCCAATTGCCACCCAAAGCCGCGCTGGCCGGCCAGAAAGACTGGCCGGGCGATAAAGCTCAGTGATGCCGCGCGCTCATGACGGCGAAGCGCCAGGACTTGAAGGCGCAATCCACATCGCGCAGCCCCGCCTCCGCCATCCACATCAGCTGTTCGCCCAGGGTGGCGCAATGATCTTGGCGCAGGCGGTCGCGGGCGCGGGACAGCTCCACCGTCGGCACGCCCAGGTCGCTGGCTTCCGATTGCCACAGCCGGTCGTACTGGCTTTCCACCTCGGCGGTGGGGCCCAGCACCTGCTCGGCGCTGATGAACAGGCCGCCGGGGGCCAGCGCCTGGTTGATGCGGCCGTACAGGTCACGCTTGGCGTTGTGGTCCAGGTGGTGGATGGCGAGGGAGGAGATGACGAGATCCCACGGACCGGTCAGATCGGCCTCCTCCAGCTCCGCCAGGGCGAAACTGACGCGGGCGTCGCCGGCGAAGCGGCGGCGGCTCTGCTCCATGGCCTGGGGCGTCTCTTCCACCAGGTGCAGGTGGGCGTGGGGCAGGCGGGCGCGCACCAGCGAGGCGAACAGGCCGCCGTTGGCGCCCAGGTCCAGCACCCGGGGCCGGGTGGGGGCGCCCCAGTCGTCGATCAGGGTCAGCGCCGCGCCGTAGAAGGCATCGAAACAGGGGATCAGGCTCCGCTGCAGCGCATCATTACGCCCGGTTTCCAATAGGCTCGCACGGGCTGACACGGGTGCCGCCATCCTGCTGTCCTCCTGCTGTCACGGCGCCGGCTGGCGCGCATAAACCCAATCTGCGTCTGCTGTTTTGCTGGCCTCTTCAAAGCCTGTCATCAAAGCGTAGCGCATTTCTCAGCGCTTACCATAGCCGATCAAATCTTAAGGATTGGTTGGTTTGCGGCGCAACATTTCATCCGCGCGAAAATGTCGCCAAACCAGGCACTTGATATATCGAGAAAACGCGATATACCGAAACATCTCTTCTCCGCCAACCAGCCAAAGGCCCTCCATGGACACCGCGACCCCCGCCCCGACCGCCAATCCCGGCGCGACTCCGGCCGCTTCTGATGCCGGCATCGGCACCCATTCCGTCAACGCGGCGGTGGCGCCCTTGTTCCAGCCCTTCGCCTTTGGCCGGCATACCCTGGCCAACCGTCTGGTGATGGCGCCCATGACCCGGAGCAAGTCGCCGGGCGGGGTGCCCACCGATGATGTGGTGGCCTATTACCGCCGCCGTGTGCAGGGCGGCGTGGGCCTGCTGATCACCGAGGGCACGACCATCAACCACCCGGCCGCCAACGGCTATCCCCAGGTCCCGGCCTTCCATGGCGAGGCGGCCCTGGCCGGCTGGAAGCGGGTGGTCGATGCCGTGCATGCCGAGGGCGGGCGCATCATTCCGCAGCTGTGGCACGTGGGCATCGCCCGCCGCCCGGGGGTGGAGCCGGACCCCAGCGTCCCGGGCTACGGCCCCTCCGCCATCGTCACCCATGGGGTCGAGGTGGTGCGGGCCATGACCCAGGCCGACATCGACGCCGTGGTCGCCGCCTTCGCCCAGGCCGCCGCCGATGCGGAACGCCTGGGCTTTGACGGGGCGGAGCTGCACGGCGCCCACGGCTACATCATCGACGACTTCTTCTGGGAACAGACCAACCAGCGCACCGACGCCTATGGCGGCAGCCTGGAGAATCGCACGCGCTTCGCATTGGAGATCGTGCGGGCCGTGCGCGCCGCCGTCAGCCCGGACTTCCCCATCGTCTTCCGCTTCTCGCAATGGAAGGGCGTCGATTACAACGCCCGGATCGCCCAGACGCCGGAAGAGCTGGGCCGCATTTTGAAGCCCCTGGCCGAGGCCGGCGTGGACATCTTCCACGTTAGCACCCGGCGCTATTGGGAACCCGCCTTTGACGGCTCCCCCGACACGCTGGCCGCCTGGACCAAGCGCCTGACGGGCAAGCCCGTCATCGCCGTGGGCAGCGTGGGGCTGGACGGCGCCTTCAAGGTCGGCATGTTCGCCAACCGCGACGCCTTCGAGGTGAAGCCCACCGACGTGGACCAGGCGGCGCAGGCCCTGGCGCGGGGCGATTTCGACCTGCTGGGCGTGGGCCGGGTCTTGCTCAGCGATCCCGATTGGGCCATCAAGGTCCGCGATGGCCGCGTGGGCGAGGTGATCCCCTTTGACCGCGCCGCGCTGGACCGGCTGGTGGTTTGATGAAATGGCCGGGGAGGGTGGTGAGCCCTCCCCGGTTTCACGGGTGTGGATGTCGACGCGATGGATGTGGAAGCGATCCTGAAGGCCCTGGCCAACCCGGTCCGGCGCGACATCCTGCTGTGGCTGAAGGACCCCGCCACCCACTTCGGCCCCCAGCCCGACGGCTACCCCGTCGAAAAGGGCGTGTGCGTCACCCGCATCCTGGAAAAGACGGACCTGTCGCAGTCCACCGTCTCCACCTACCTGGCCATGCTGCAACGCGCCGGCCTGCTGACCTCCCACCGCGTGGGGCAATGGACCTTCTATCGACGCGACGAGGCGCTGATCAACGAGTTCATGAGCACGTTTGGCAAGCAGCTGTGCCAGATGCTGAAGCGGGGCGATTACCAGGGCGGCGGCGACTGAGGCCGCCGGCACTGCCTCAACGGTGCAGCCAGAACCTGTCGAGCAGGTACAGCGCCCCCACCCAGGCCAGCACCATGGCCAGGGCGTGGTGTTTGACGTAGGCCGGGAACTTGCGCGCCGACAGCAGGATCAGCACCGGCACGCCCGCCACCACCAGCGGCATCAGCAGCCACACCATGCCGGGCGCCGCACCGCCCTGGGCGCCATCATTGGCCGCCACCACCGTCAGGAACAGGGCGGGAAAGATGGCCATGCACCCGCCAACGATCAGCAGGAAGCCCAGCGCCCACAGGGCGACTTTGCAGATTCGGTCGAGACGGGTCATTTTGGAGGCCGGCATGGTTGTGGAGCGTCGCACCCGCTTTCTATCGCACCGGACAGGGTGTGGGTGAAAGGGGTGGATTAGCTCGCTCCCCATGACACTGATCGTCTCCATGGGGACCGGCTTTGGAAAGCCAAGTCACCAGAATAAGGCACCCCATATCAGGTATATGGCCAAGGGCACGGTGAAGACGGCGATCCAAGCGATGACCGTCGCCCCCAGTATCCTCCCCCGTTTGTCGGGATATCCATGAAGGCCATAGACCAGGGCGATCCCACTGCCGATAGCCATCACTGACATCGAGCCAATGATGATATTCGCCCTGACATCGAAACCGATTGCGTTGAGCAGATACGCAATTCCGGCCACCAATATCCCGAAGACGATCAGCAGAGCCGCACCGATCAAGACACCCAGGTCATAGCCATCAAGTTTGAAGCTCACAGACGCCAACATCCTCAATAATCTTATGGGACAGCCTCGGCGTTGTGGGCATGTAAAGCAAGAAGCGGTTGGCTTGGTGAGCGGGTCACATCCGCTCCACCGCCACTTCCCGCACCCCCGCCGGCAGCGCCACCGTCACCCACGGTGCCTCACCCGCCACCGTCAGCACGCCGCCTCCCGTCACCTGATAGCGCCCCTTGGGCAGGCCTCGCAGGCGCAGGCTGGGCGGTTGGCGCTGGGGCTCGCCGTCCAGGGTCAGGCGCAGGCGGGCATCCGCCGGGTGCCAGGCGATGCTCTCGCCGGGGGCGAAGCGGGCGCCCTGCACCTCCAGGTCCAGGCGCTGGCGGGCCAGGCGGGCGTGTTGCAGCCGGGCGTGCAGGCGGCGGCGGACGCCGTCGCGCGGGGTGATCTTCAGCCAGCCGTCGTCCTCGGCCAGCGTGCCGCCGAAGCAGAAGCGGCCGAATACGGGGTCGTCGCTGACCAGGGTGGCGGCCATGCGCAGGGCGCCGCAGAAGCCCAGGTCGCTTTCGCTGGAATAGTACCAGCTGCCCCGGTGGTGGGGCTGGCCCAGCCAGGTGGTGCCGTGGGATGCGGGCTCGAACCCGCCGCCGGAGGCGCCGTCGTTGGCCTGGCCCGGATACCAATAGCCATAGCCGCTTTCCGCCGTGCCGCTGTTCACCAAGGCCCAGGCGCTCATGAACGAGGTCCACGCCAGGCGCAGATGGGCCCGCCCGTCTTCGGCATCGTTCAGCGCATGGTCCGCTAAGGCCCAGCCGCCCATCTGCGCCATGTAGGTCAGGGTGAAGGCATCGCCGCCGGCGGCGCGATAGTCGCTGCCCAGATAATAATAGGCGGGTTCGATGGTGCCGCGGCAGAACAGGTTGGCGGCGATCTGGGCGTCGGCGAAGCGCCGGGCGGCGGTCCGGGTGACGGGGAAGCCCGGCTGGCCGGCATGGTCCAGGGCGTAGCGGGCCAGGGCCTGGGTGGATTCGAAGCCAGTGGAATCGAAGGGATATTCCGAGCCGAAGAGATCGGGCTTGCCGTTGACGAAGAAGTCGACCTTGCGCACCCAATGGCCGCGCAGCTCCGCCGCCTGGGCCGTCTTTCCCGCCGCGTCCAGGGCGTCGATCAGCTCGGGGATCACCACCTCGTTATAAAAGCCGGTCTCATAGGCGCTCCACTCCTCGATCTTCATCGGGATGGTGAACAGGGCGCGGGTGGTGCCGTAGGCCCGCTCCAGGTAGGTCGCGGCGTCCAGCCGGGTGGTGATGCCGGGATAGCGGGTGGCGACGCGGTAGAGGCCCAGGTACATCGCGATGATGTGCGGGTAGTCGTAGGGCCGCCAGTAATGCTGGCGCCCCTTGGGGCCGGGGTCGGCGCTGTCCCGGTTCTTCTTCCAGTCGGGAATGCCGTAGAGGGCGTAGCTGTCCTCCTCCTCCGTCGTGCGCTGCAGCCCGCCCCAGACGAAGTGCTCCACATAGTCATCAAGCGCCGCCACCTCCGCCTGCACCGGGTGCTCGGCGTTCTTGCTGGCGAGGTAGGCGGGTTTGCTCAGGCCTGGATCGTCGCAGCTCACCTCATAGATGCGCCAGCCTTTGATGCGGTCGTAATTGTCGGGGCCCAGCAGGGTCTGGGTCTCCTGGTTCCATTCCGCCAGCAGGCCGTTGTACCACTTGGCCGGGTCGCGGTGCTGGTGGGCGGCGATGAAGGCGGCGCGCTTGGCAATCAGGGTTTCCACCGGCTCGGTGGCGAAGAACTCCAGATGCGTGGCGCGCCCGTTTCCGTGGCGGATGGTGACCAAATTCTCGCCCAGGCGGCGGAAGCGCAGCTCATAGATATGGCGGCCGTTGCGGATGCCCAGGTCCAGGATGGTGGTCTGGTCGGGATATTCCGCCTCGATGGCCCCGATGGTGTCCAGGGTGCGCAGCGCGATGCGGCCCGGCAGGTCGGTGGGCAGGGTCATGCCCTGCGCCACCTCCACATCGATGCCGCCGTGGGCCACCAGGGTGTCGCGCACGCCGGCATAGTCTTGCGCCCAGGTGAAGCGGGCGCCGAAGCGGCGGGTTTCGTCGGCCCCGAGGGTCAGGCTGGTCAGCGGCTGGCGCCAGCGGCCGCCTTCCGCCCGCATGGCCTCGCCCGTGGCGGCGGCGTGGATGAAGACCTGATAGGCGCGGTAGGGCCGGACGGGGCTGTCGCTGTCCTGCCGGGCGCCTTGGCGCGGCTGCCAATATTCGAAATGCGTTTCCCGCTCCGGCGTCATGACCAGATAGGGGCCGACGCTGTTGGACCGCATCCAGAACAGGAAGGAGCCATGGCCGGAGACGAAGCTGTGCTTCAGCACCGCGGATGTCGCCGGCTGCTTGGCCTTGAACTCGGTATGGAAGGGCAGGGGCAGGGCCAGGTCGCCGATCTCCAGCGGGGCACTGGTGCGGTTGGTCAGCGCCACCTGCCAGGCGAGATCGCCGTCGGCCACGCCCAGCCGCAGAGTCAGGCCCAGGGCCGGCCCGGACTCATCAATGATCTCGTACTCGGCCATGCGGCTTTGGGTGTTTGGCTGATCCAGGCGACTGGGTGTCAGGCTGGCCGTGTCGATCGCGCGCCAGGGGGCGCCGCCATCGCGGCGATAGGCCAGGGCCACGTGGCCCAGCGTCTGCCCAGGCTCCAGGTAATCGGTGTCGAAGGCGTCGCCGGATGCCCGCAGGCTGGTCAGGCCGGGACCGTCGAAGGTGAGGGCGAAGGTATGCGTGGCCGGCTTGGCCGCACCGGCCATCGCCGGGGCGCGGCTCGCCAGCATCGCCCCGGCCGCCACGCCACCGGCGGCCAGCATGACGTCACGGCGGCGCGGCCCCTCGGCCGGCTTGTTCTCACGCTTCATGATCGCAGGGCCCCTTGCCAATCCGTTCCTTCAGCCCTCTTTGGCGGGGCCGATTTTGGATACAATATACAGATTGGCTGAAGCCGGGAAGGGGTTTAGGCGGCGGCTGTCTGTGCCGTTCCTCCCCAGTCGTAACGGCGGGCCAGGGCCATGAACTCGCGCAGGGCGGGGGAGTGGCGGCGGCCGGCGACGCTGGCCAGGCTGACGGTGCGCGACAGTTCCGGCTCGATCAGGGGGCGAGTGGCGATGCCGGGCAGCATGGGCAGGAATTCCGGCATCACGGCGCAGCCCAGGCCGGCCAGGATCATGGCCTGAATCCAGTCCTCCCGCTCGCTTTCATAACAGACGCGGACGTCGGCGGGGTCGGGGATGCCCAGGCTGTCGAAATGCTGCGGATATTCGCAGTTCACCCGGTTCAGGTAGTCTTCCTGGTCCAGTTCGGCCAGGGGCACCACGTCCATGGCTTCGAAGCGGTGGCCGGGGGCGAAGGCGACGGTGTAACGCTCCTGATACAGGGGCCGCGCCTCCACCCGTTCCGGCAGGTCGGGCAGGCCCAGCAGGGCGCAGTCCAGTTCCCCCTCCATCAGCAGGGCCAGCACCTCGCGTCCCGGCGCGTCGCGCAAGGCGACCTCCACCGAGGGCAGGGCGGCGCGGAACCGCTTCAGGAAGCCCACCAGGCGGGTGGGGCCGATGGTGCACATGACGCCCAGGCGCACCCGGCCCTTTTCCAGCGTGTTGAAGCTGCGCGCCTCCAGCTTGGCGGACTCGCTGGCATGGAACACCGCCTCCAGGTGCGGGCGCATCAGGCGGCCCAGGTCGGACAGATGGGTCAGGGTGCGTTCGCGCACGAACAGCGGCCCGCCCAGTTCCTCCTCCAGCTTCTGGATGGCCTTGGTCAGCGAGGGCTGGGCCACGCCGCAGGCCTCCGCCGCCTTGGTGAAGTTCAGGGTTTCGCACAGCGCCACGAAATAGCGCACCTGGTTCATTTCCATGGCGGGTTCATTTCCATGAGGGGCGTTTCCTTAGAAACGGCGGCGTCCGGCCTTGTTGAACCATGTCGGACGCCGCCTGTCGCGGGGAAACGTCGCCGCACGGGGCTCACGAACGCGGGCGCAGGCCCAGCCGGGTGTTGACGGCGTCGACCACATAATCATAGGCGGCCAGCAGGTGGACGCCGGTGTTGAGGAAGCTGCCGCCTTGGGGGCTGGGGCCACCGTTCAGGATGCGGCTGGGCGACGCCGTCTGGCTGGGGTCGCAGTTGACGTTGGGGCCCGGGCCATCGGCCGGCTGGGTATTGACGAAGCTGTAGTTCAGCGCGGTGGCGCCGGCCTCATCCTCCGCCTGAATGGTGACGGCGGTGTTCAGCCAAGGGATGGGGGGCTGGGGCTCGGGTATGACCCCGATGAACATGTTGGTGATGCCCGCATCCATCAGCATCTGCGCCTGGGTTTGGATGGGCGTTCCGCCCTGCGGCGTCACCGTCAGTTGCACCCAGGGCAGTTGCAGGCCGCTGGGGCTGCTGGAATCGGCCACCAGGGGCAGGAAGCGGTAGCCCTGCAGGCTGTCGATGGTCTGTCCCAGGGTCACCAGGCCGTGCCGGCCGTCCGCCTGCAAGGCCGCCGTCAGGGCATAGGCCGGCAGCACGGCGGGGTCGGGCTCCAGCATGTCGCGCAGGTTCAGGAAGGGGTTGTCCAACGCCGTGGCGGCATTACCGGATGGGGTCAGCGTGGCCTTGGCCTCCAGCCCGATGCCCACGCCCAGCATATAGACCGTGTCGTCATTGGTGCAGGCCATGACGCGCACTGGGCCCAAGACGGCGGTGCCCTGGGGTGTGCCGTCGCCCACCTGCAGGCCGGTGACGACCACGACGGGACCCGTGCGGGTGTTGCCGCTGGGCTCGTAGGTGAAGGTCAGCGTCTCCCCCGTGGGCTGGGCCCAGGGTTGGAAGTTGCCCGCGCCGTCCTGCAGCGTGGCGATGGGCACGACGATGCCGACCGAGCCGGTGTCGATATTCACGCCGTGGCTGGCCTGATTGGGGAAGAAAAGCGTGGTGGAAAACAGGCCGGGCAGGTCGCCCGCCATGTTGATGGTGGGCTGGAAGGTGATGATGTTGGTGCCGTACTGGATGCTCATGGTGTCGCTCCTCAGGCAGGATGGGACCGGCCTGAGAATGTCCGTGCGGCGGGTTTGTTCCAACCGTTATGATCTTACAAGTTGTGACCCGCCACCGGGTCCAGCCGCCGGCGGACCAGATGGTCCAGCGACAGGACGCCGGGGCCGCGCAGGATGATGGGGACCAGCACCGCCGACCACAGCAGATGGTCGGGCCAGCTTTCGGGATAGACGAAGATCTCGATCACCAGGGTCATGCCGAACAGGGCGCCGGCCGACAGGCGGGACGCCAGGCCGACGACCAGCAGCACGGCGCACAGGTTTTCCGTGATGCTGGCCAGCACGGCCGCCACCTCCGGCGGAACCAGGGGCACTTTGTACTCGTCCCGGAACAGGTCGAACGTGGTGTCGTTGATGTGGAAGCCCGTCACCTTGGTCTGGCCGGACCGCCAGAAGACAGTGGCCGCCGCCAGGCGCCACAGCAGGCCGTCCAGCCCCCGGGGGAACCGCTCCAGCCGGTGGATAAGGGCCAGCGCCAGGGCGATGGGCGCGGGCTTGTCGCTTGAGGGGGTGGTCACGGGCAAGGTCATGGCAATTCCACTCCGGTGAAGACCTGCGCCGCCAGCAGGCCGGTTAATTCGTGTTCCAGATTGAAGCCCGCGTCCAGGGCCAGCGCGTTGTCCCAGGCGCTGCCCAGGGGCAAACCGGCGCCCAGGGCCATCAGCAGGGCAAAGGCGCCAGACCCCAGGCGGATCAGCAGCACTTCGGCCGCCGGTCGCACCACCAGCAGGTGGGTGTCGCCGTCGGCGTCCAGGTCCACCGCCGCGTCGCCGGCGTCCGGCTGGTTGGCCCGCCAGACGCGGTCCACCGGCCAGGGGCTGGTGACGAAGCGATGGCTGGGGTGCAGGCGCCAGACGGCATCCTCCACCGCGTCGCCCAGGGCGGCCAGGACGCTCGCGTCCAGGGGGGCCGCCTCCGTCGCGTGGTAGGCATGGGTCCATGCCGCCTCCAGCCGGGCGACATCGGCCAGGTAGGGCAGCTGCCGCGCCACCTCCTGCCCGGTCAGCCACGCGGGGAAGCCGGTGCCGTACCGCAGCAACGGCGCCTCGCGCGGCGGTTCGTGGCGGACGTAGGCCTGGGCCAGGCCAGTGAAGCAGGCCTCGCCCACCAGGCGTTGGGTGACGGGGAAGCCGGCGGCAAGGACCGCTGCCAGGCCGCCCAGGGTGTTGTCACGGTGCAGGCCGGCATTGGGCAGGGGCGGGGTGCCGGCGGTGGCCAGCACCCAGTCGCGCATGTCG
Source organism: Nitrospirillum amazonense (assembly GCF_029594735.1). Taxonomy (NCBI): domain Bacteria; kingdom Pseudomonadati; phylum Pseudomonadota; class Alphaproteobacteria; order Rhodospirillales; family Azospirillaceae; genus Nitrospirillum; species Nitrospirillum amazonense. The sequence continues at coordinate 1,233,646 of NZ_JARPAF010000001.1, read as the reverse complement.
CGCTGGCGCTCAAGCAGCGTGGGCATGGGCCGCGTCCTTTCCGGGCAGGACCTCGGCGATGCCGTCCGCGGTGGCGGCCTCGGCCAGCAATTCGGCCAGGGGCGGGATGTTGGCGTCGCGCTCCACCAGGGTGGGGACGGGGCCGAAGCGAGTCAGCGCCTGGCGGTACAGGTCCCACACGGCGGCCGTCACGGGCGCGCCGTGGGTGTCAAGCAGCACGGCGCGGCCGTCGTGGGTGACGGGTTCATGCCCCGCCACGTGGATTTCGCCCACGGTGCCGATTGGCAGGGCGGCCAGGTAGGCCCTGGCGTCCAGCCCGATATTGTGGGCGCTGACGTGGATGTTGTTCACATCCAGCAGGATGCCGCAGCCGGTACGGCGGGCCAGTTCCGCCAGGAAGGCGGCCTCGTCCCAATCGCTTTCCGGGAAGGCCATGTAGCTGGACGGGTTCTCGACCAGGATGTGGCGGCGCAGGGCCGTTTGCGTCTGATCGATGTGATCGGCCACCAGGGACAGGCTGGCATCGGTATAGGGAATGGGCAGCAGGTCGTTGAGGTAGGTGCCGTCGATGCGGCACCAGGCGAGATGTTCCGACACCAGTTCCGGCTGGTAGCGATTCACCAGGGCCGCCAAATCGGCCAGGTGGTCGGCATCCAGCGGCTCTGCTCCGCCTAGGGACAGGCCGACGCCGTGGATGGACAGGGGATACGCCTCACGCAGCACGGTCAGCCAGCGGTGCGCCGGGCCGCCAGCCCCCATGTAGTTCTCGGCGTGCACTTCCAGAAAGCGCAGGGAGGGGCGGTGGGCCAACAGCTCGGCCGTATGGCGGGCCTTCAGGCCGATACCGGTGATGCCCATGACGGCGTCCCTTGTTTCACGTGTGCACTCAAGTGCCGGGCGCCAGCATACGCTGGCTTGGCTTCCTCCCTTTTCAGTCCGCTGACGCTTCCCGAAAAGGCCCGGCGGCCGTGCTTGCGGCCTACAGCGGCGTGGGCCTCTGGCCCACGCCGCTGAGATGACGGCTTACTTCTTGGCGGGTTCGGTGCTGCCGCCCGAGATCTTGGCGCAGGTGCCGGCCGGCACGGCGATGAAGGCGCCGGGGTCGCGGTCCTTCGTGGCATGGCCGGCGCAGGAGTTGCTGTCGGTCTTGCAGTCGTTGTGGCCGGCCTTCACGACGCCGTAGCACTTCTCCATATCCGCGGCCTTGGCCGGGGCGGCGGCCAGGGTGGCGCCGGCGACGGCGGTGGCGACGATCAGGCCCAGGCCCAGGCGGCGAGTGGTGGTGGTCTGCATTTTGAAATCCCCTCAGGTTTGGTGGGTGGTTGCGATGGGCTGACGCTAACCCCGTACCCCCCACCCTGTGAAATGCAGGGGGGATATGAATTCGATAGCGGCCGGATATGGCGTCCGGTTGTCGCACCTCTTGCCGGGTTGCGGGCGGGGTGCCGCCCGTGCCAGGGTTCCGCCGGCCCAGAAAAACGCCCCATCCCAAGGCGCCATCCCATGGATCTCAGCACCGCCCTCGCCGCCCTGAAGGACGGCACCCTGACCGCCCGTGACCTGGCCGAGGCCTGCATCGCCGCCCGGGCGGCGCGGCCCGACGCCCGCGACAATCCCTATGTCGCGTTCAGCGCCGGCCTGCTGCGCGCCCAGGCGGACGCCGCCGATATCCGGCGTGCAGCAGGCCGGCCGCTCAGCGAGTTCGACGGGATACCCCTGTCGCTTAAGGATAATTACGGTACCGGAACAGTTTGTGGCGGCACGTGGCCGGTATTCGCCGGGTCCCCCCGTCGCCTGCCGCCCATGTGGAACCAGCCGGGCGGCGTGGTCAGCCGCCTGCTGGCCCAGGGCGCGGTCGTGACCGGCAAGACCCGCATGGTGGAATTCGCCTTCGGCGGCCTGGGGGCCAACGGCCATTGGGGCACGCCGCGCAACCCCTGGGACCGTGTTCACCACCGCGTGCCCGGCGGGTCCAGCACCGGCGCGCCGCTCAGCCTGCATGAGGGGTCCGCCCTGCTGGCGCTGGGCACCGACACGGCGGGGTCGGTGCGCATTCCGGCGGCCTGGAATGGTCTTTATGGCTACAAAAGCGCGCGGGGACACCTGGCGACCGACGGCATCGTGCCGCTGTCGCCGCGCCTGGACACCGTGGGTATCCTGGCGCTGACGGCGGATGACCTGGCCCAAGGCTATCGCCTGTTGACCGGCACCGTCATCGATCCGCTGACGGACCCCAGCGTCATCCGTATCGGTCGCGCGCCGGTAGCGTTGTGGCAGGACTGCAGCCCCGGCGTGGTCGCGGCAGTGGACACCGCGCTGGACCGCCTGACCGGTCTGTTCCACCCGGTGGACAGCGTGACCATTCCGGAATTAGACGAGGCCTTGGCCCTGTTCCGCCGGGGCGGCCTGGCGGGGGCGGAGATTTATGGCTTCCTCGGGCAGGAACTGCCGGCCTGGCTGCCCAGTTTGGACGCCTATGTCGGCCCCCGTATCCGCGCTTCGGCCGATGTGCTGGACTATGACGCGCGCGTCGCTTTCCTCGACCGCTTCGCCAACGGCGTGCAGGCCCTATTCCACGACGTGGACATTTTGGCGCTGCCCACGGTGGCCATCACCCCGCCGCTGCTGGCTGATCTGGCGGAGCCGTCGGCCTATGGCCGCGCCAACCTGATGGCGCTGCGCAACTGCTGCGTCGCCAATCTGGGGGACATGGCGGCGGTCACCCTGCCGGTGGGCACGGACGCTGCCGGGTGTCCGGTGGGCCTGCAGTTGCTGGCCCCGCGCGGTGCCGACGCCCGCCTGCTGGCTATCGCGCGGGCGGCGGCGGCCCATTTGGCTGGGGACTATTAAGGGTTGGTTCGCAGGCGACGTAGCGCCGGATTGATGAAGTCGTCGACCAGCAAATAGATGCCGAAGGCCAGCAGGAAGCCACCCATGAACAGGCCGCGCCAGAAAATGGCATGGTGGGACAGAAGTTGCCGCTCAATGATGTAACCGCCGCCGCCGATCATCAACGCCATGACGACGAACAGGACGGTCTTGCGTATTTTCGCTCCCACGGACCCCCTCGTGCGAGAATTGCCCTTCGTGATCCTAACACAATTGTGTCGCGCGGGGCATGGCAGGGCTGTGGATTGCGACCATGCGCCCCGCGCGGTGGCACTTGCCTGCATGTCAGCGCTAACGCATCGTGGCGCCATAATAATCCGGCAGTTCAGTCACCAAACCACAGGGAACCCCATGCCCCAGCGCCATCGGTCTGTGCGTACGCTGTCCGTCCTCCTGCTGAGCGGGGCCATGCTCCATGGCGTGAACGCTTGGGCCAAGCCCGCCAAACCCGAGGCTCCCGTGGCCGAGGCGTCCGCCGTGGGGCCCGTTGACGACCATCCGGTGCTGCGGGAAATCGCCGCCCAGGTGGACCCGGCGCAGCTGCATGCCACGATCGAAAAGCTGGTATCCTTCGGCACCCGCCACACCCTGTCCGACACCACCTCCCCCGACCGGGGCATCGGCGCCGCCCGCGCCTGGGTCAAAAGCCGGTTCGAGGCCATCTCGAAGGACTGTGGCGGCTGCCTGACGGTGGTGACCCCGGCGCAGACGGTGTCGGGCAAGCGCGTGCCCACCCCGACGGAGGTCATGGACGTGGTGGCCGTGCTGAAAGGCACGGAGGAACCGCAGCGGGTCATCCTCATCGCCGGCCACCTGGACAGTCGCGTGACGGACGTGATGAACGCCACGGCCGACGCGCCCGGTGCCAATGACGACGCTTCCGGCGTGGCGGCGGCCATCGAGGCGGCGCGGGTGCTGTCCCACCACAAATTCCGCGCCACCCTGGTGTTCGCGGCGCTGTCGGGGGAGGAACAGGGCCTGCTGGGCGGCAAGGTGCTGGCCGATTACGCCAAGGAGCAGGGCTGGCAGGTGGAGGCCGACCTCAACAACGACATCGTCGGCAACACTCAAGGCGAGGACGGCGTGGTGGATAACACTCATGTCCGCGTCTTCTCCGAAGGCACCAAGGCGGTGGAGACGGTGAAGCAGGCCAACCAGCGCCGCTATTCCGGGGGCGAGGTGGACAGCCCCTCGCGCAACCTGGCGCGCTACATGGACAGCATCGCCACCCGCTACCTGGATAATTTCAGCGTGCGCATGGTCTACCGCACCGACCGCTTCGGTCGCGGCGGCGACCAGGTGCCGTTCCTCGAGGCGGGCTTCCCCGCCGTCCGCGTGACCGAGGCGCATGAGAACTACACCCGCCAGCACCAGGACTTGCGCACCGAGGGCGGGGTGCGTTATGGCGATACCATCGACGGTGTCGATTTCCCCTACCTGGCCCAGGTGACCCGCCTGAACGCCTTGACCATGGCCAGTCTGGCCTGGGCTCCCGCCCCGCCCAGCGACGTGAAGGTGGAGGGCGCGCTTAGGCATGACACCACGCTGAGCTGGACCAAGGTCCCGGGCGCCGTGGGCTATCGCGCCTGGTGGCGCGACACCCTGGCGCCCAGTTGGCAGCACGACCGCTGGGCCGGCGACGCCACCACCGTGACCCTGCCCAATGTCGTCATCGACGACTGGTTCTTTGGCATCGCGGCCGTTTCCAAGGACGGCTATGCCAGCCCGGTGGTCTACCCGGGCCCCGCCGGATCCTTTGTCGCCATGCCCGACCCCGCCGGCCCGTGAGCAGCAGAGACGTGATGAGCAGCACCCCTTCCAACGCCGCCGCCCCCGACCCTGCGCCCAATGACGGGCCGGCCCGCAAGGGCTGGGGCGGGGCGTTGCGCCACCCGGCTTTCCTGCGCTATTGGCTGGCGCGCATCCTGTCCATGGGGGCCCTGCAGGTGCAGGCGGTGGCCGCCGGCTGGGCCATCTACGACCGCACCGGCAGCACCATGAACCTGGGCCTGATTGGCCTGGCGCAGTTCCTGCCCTCCGTCGGCCTGGTGCTGGTTACCGGCCACGCCGCCGACCGGCTGGATCGCCGTCTGATCATCACCATCTGCGTGGGCGTGGAGGCTGCGGCCATGGCCCTGACCGGCGTGGTGCTGGCATCACCCGACCTGCCGGTGTGGCTGGTCTATGCCGCCGTCATGCTGTTCGGCGCCGCCCGCGCGTTCGAGGCGCCGGCGTCCTCCGCCCTGCTGCCCAACCTGGTGCCCAAGGCCGACTTTCCCAACGCGGTGGCCATCAGCTCATCCGCCATGCAGGTGGCGGGCGTGCTGGGGCCGGCGCTGGGCGGCGTGCTCTACGCCGGCCTGCATGACTGGGTTTTCGGTGTGGGCGCCGGCTTCCTGCTGCTGGCCGGGGTAATCGTGGTCGGTATATCCGCGCCCTCGCGCGCTGTGACCCGCGCCCCGGTCAGCTGGGACGGCATCCTGGGTGGCATCCGCTACATCCGCCAGCAGCCCATCGTGCTGGGCGCCATCTCGCTGGATCTGTTCGCCGTGCTGCTGGGCGGCGCCACCGCCCTGCTGCCGGCCCTGGCGCGTGACCAGTTCTCCGCCGATGCCGGTCTGTTGGGCCTGACCGGGCCCATGCTGCTGGGCGTCATGCGCGGCGCGCCGGGGGCGGGTGCCATCCTGGTGGGCCTGACCTTGGCCGCCTGGCCGCTGAAGCGCCGGGTGGGGCCCATCATGCTGGCCTGCGTGGGCGTTTTCGGCCTGGCCACCATCGTCTTCGGCCTGACCCATTCCCCCGCCATCGCCTTGCTCAGCCTGCTGGTCATGGGGGCGGTCGACATGGTCAGCGTCTTCGTGCGCCAGACCCTGGTGCAGCTGGGAACGCCCGATGAGATGCGCGGCCGGGTCAGTGCCGTCAGTGGCCTGTTCATCGGCGCGTCCAACCAACTGGGCGAATTCGAGTCCGGCCTGACGGCGTCCTGGCTGGGAACGGAATTGGCGGTGGTGGTGGGCGGCATCGGCACGGTGGCCGTGGTGGCGCTGTGGTGCCTGCTGTTCCCGGCCCTGCGGCGGGCGGACAAGCTGGACTGGTCCGCCGCCACCTGACGGAGGGCTTATCAAAAAAGCCAATAAAAAAGGAAGGGTGGGCAGCGGGCCCATCCTTCCTTTTTTAAAATCGAGCGCTGAGTGCGCGTACAATCAGCCCTTGGCCTTGAAAGCGCGCAGCTGCTTGTTGAACTCGTTGGCGATGCTCTGCATCTGGTCGACGGCGGCGTTGTACTTGGCGGAGCCGGCGGCCTTGTCGTTCTCCAGGCACTTCAGGAAGTCCTGCATGTCCGCCATGTAGCCCTTCACCGAGGCGCTGGCGCTGGTCATCTGCTCGGTGGTGGCGCCGGCGCCATCGGGGATGGACGGCGGGTTGGCGTGCGTGCTGCACTCGGCCAGCGCGGGGCCGGCGACAAAAAGGGAAACGGTGGCCAAAATGCCCAGGAACTTCGTGTTCATCGCTGATCTCTCTTCTCTGCTGCCCCGGTGGTCCGCCATTCTTTGCCGCGCAGCACAAGGGGGTGTTGGACCCAAAGCCTTATGCTGCACCTGCGACGGCGGCCAATTGTTTACGGGCGGTTTATTAGCAAAACCTTACCAAGATGAAAACAAGTCCCGCATGCATCGTTGGGCTGCGTTGCACGCGGGGTGGTGGAACCGGTGAGGTGTATATTTGGGCCGCCTACTGCCCCACCACCATCATTCCGACAAATTATGAGAATACATCTGTCGTTTGTTTTTGGGAAATTACCATGCATTTTAGGAAAGTTGCCCTGGCGGTGATCTATTTTTGCCTGGCAAGCCCCTTGGAGCCAGCGGCCGCGCAGACCTGTGTCGCATTGCAGCATGCCGTCAGGAGTGCTGCACCTGGATCGGGCCCCCGTTTCGTGATCAGCTACCCGGGCGACACCCATCCGGCCCTGGCGCACAGCGCGTTCACCTATGACAACGCCCTGACCACCATTGCCTTGGTGGCATGCGGCCATGTCGAGGATGCCCGCCTTGTTGGCGACGCCCTGGTGCGGGCGGCCACGACGGACCGGACCTTCAAGGACGGGCGGGTGCGTAACGCCTACCGCGCCGGTGCCGCCGCCAGCCCGCCCCTGCCGCCGGGCTGGTGGGATGACAAGGCCGGCCAGTGGGCGGAGGACGGCTATCAGGACGGCAGTGCCACGGGAAACGTGATTTGGGCGGCGCTGGCCCTGCTGACGCTGCACGAGGCTACGGGCGAGGTGGCCTATCGTGACCGCGCCGCCGGCCTGATGCGCTGGGTGGCGGATTTGATGGCGGACCCCGCCCAGCCGGGTGGGTTCATCGGCGGGCTGGACGGTTTCGATCCCGCCCAACAGCGCCTGAATTACAAGGCGACGGAACACAACATCGATGCCGTGGCGGCCTTCACCTGGCTGGCGCGCTCGACAGGCGACACCGCCTGGACCCGCCACGCCGCTCTGGCGCGGGGTTTCGTCGCGGCGGCCTGGGACGGGACGGAGGGGCGTTTCCGCATCGGCACCAAGCCGGACGGCCGCAGCTGGGCGCCCGGGGCGGCGCTGGACATCCAGTTGTGGGCGCATCTGGCCATCGGGGATGCGCCGGCCGATTGGCGCCGGTCGCTGGCCTGGGTGGAGAAGCACCATGCCAACGCCGGCGGCTTCGACTTCAATGACGACCGCGACGGCGTCTGGATCGAAGGCACGGCGCAGGCGGCCCTCACCTACAAGATGCTGGGGCAGCCGGACAAGGCGGCGGCGGCCCTGGCCACCGTCCAGGCAGCCAGGGAGCCGGGCGGGCTGCTCTACGCCACCGCCGCCGGCACGGTCAGCACCGGCCTGGCGGTGGGCCCAAGCTCAACCACGGACGACTTCCGCTATTACCACCAGCCCCATCTGGGCGCCACGGCCTGGGCCGCCCTGGCGGAGACGGACTGGAACCCCTTCACCGGCCAACGTGTGGAGGTGAAGGAAAGAGCCACGCGGCCGTAAGTCCATGACCAACCTATTCATCGTTTGTTAAGGGCGTTGACGGGAGGATTGAAGGCCCTGTCGTGCCGGTGGAACCGGGGGAAAGCAGGTCACAAGTCATCATTGCCGTGTTTCATGGGAGTAGACGATGAAGCTGGGCACGAAGATTCTGTCGCCGGTCATCATTCTTGCCATGGTTGCTTTCCTGGTCTTCTTGTCGGGTGTGGTAGGATTGTCCAGAGTCAATCAGGGCGCCAACGCCGTGGTCCAATCCAACACCCGGATCCTGACCGCCGCAGAACTTCGGGCCACCAGTCGGGCCCTGCAACGCGACGCCTTGAACCTCATCGCCGAGGAAGCGGCCGGCCGCGGCGAAATCCTGCAGCGCTTCAGCAACCGCTTGAAAGAAATGGCGGACCTGAACGATAGGCTGGAGCCCCTGTTGGTGGCGGCCAAGGCGCCGGAGGCAGGCCGCCTGGGGCCCCTGGAACGCGATGTTATGACGGCGCTGGAACTGGTACGCACCCAGGCTGCGGCGGGCAGAGCGGAGGAGGCGCAGGCCACATTCCGGACCCAGGTGCGAACGGCGGAGAGAGCGGCATCCGCGCTGACCGACCCCTTGATCGAGCGCGGCATCGCCCGCATCGCCGAGGAGGCAACCGACCTATCGGCCACGCAGTCGATGACCCTTGGAATCATGATCGCCACGGCGTTGCTGGGCATCGTGGCGGGTGTCGCGCTGTCACTGTTGATCGCCCGGCGCGCCGTGACCGAGCCCATCATCCGGGTCACGCAGGCCATGGCTCGTCTGGCCAGCAAGGACTACGCTTTCGACCTCGCCGGGGCCAACCGCGCGGATGAGGTTGGGGACATGGTGCGGGCCATCACCGTCTGCCGGGATGAGATGCGGCGGGCCGACGAATTGGAAGTGCAGCAGGCGCGCGACCGCGCGGAGCGGGAGGCCAAGCAGGCCCAACGCCTGGCCCTGGTGGAGTCCTTCGTCGCGCGGATGAATGGCATGTCGGGGGATTTGAACGAAGAAGCCGGCCACCTCCGCACCAGTTCCCAGCACCTGTCACAGGCGGCGCAGGAGACCAGCGTACGCACCGACCAGGCCTCCACGGCCACCAACCGGACGGCGGCCAACGTGCAGACGGTGGCGGCCGCGACCGAGGAATTGTCCGCCTCCATCCGGGAAATCAGCGCTCGCGCGGCGGAGACGGCCGGCACCTCCAGCACCGGTGCCGACGAGGCGCGCCGCGCCGCCAGCCAAGTGGCCACCCTGCAGGAGGCGACGGGCCAGATCGGCCATGTCGTGGACTTGATCAACGGCATCGCCGGGCAAACCAACCTGCTGGCCCTAAATGCCACCATTGAGGCGGCGCGGGCGGGAGAGGCCGGCAAAGGCTTCGCCGTCGTGGCGCACGAGGTCAAGGCGCTGGCGATGCAGACGGCCAAGGCCACGGACGAGATCCGCACCCAGGTGGCTGCCGTTCAGGGGGCGACCGGGGCTGCGGTGACCTCCATCGGGCACATCGTGGAGATGATCACCGCCATCAGCGCCATGGTTGGATCCATCGCGTCCGCGGTGGAGGAGCAAGCCTCCGCCACGGCGGAAATCACCCGCAACGTTCAGGAGGCGGCCAACGGCACCGATGCCATCACCGCCGACGTTATCGGCCTTGCGCGCACCGCCCGCGATACTGGGCGGGCAGCGGATACCGTGCGCGATGTGGCCGGCGGAATCGCCGTCCGCTCCAGCGATCTGAAAAGCCACGTGGGTCAGTTCGCCGACGCGTTGCGCCAGTCCGCCTGACAGCGCATTGGCTCAACGGCGCACCAGGGCGGCACCCATCAGCACCACGCCCAGGATCAGGGCGGCGGGGCCGACGAAGGGGGGGACGACATGGGTGTTCTCTTCCTTCGCGGTGACCTTCAGGTCGCCGATCTTGGCCAGTTCCTTGGTGTCCTTGGTGGTGAACATCGGCACGGCCAGGGCCAGCACGCCCAGAACCACGATAACGGCGCCGGTGATCAATAATCCACTCTTGCCAGCCATTTCTCTCTCCGTTCTCAGGTCCGCTTGATCATGTGGTGCCCCGTATTGATGGGCGCTTTTTCATCTTCAACAGTATCGTATCTGGCGCATTCGTCACGGCTGCTTTGGTCGTACATCAATATCCTGGTCCCTGCCGTCCATGATTTATGACGCAGACCTATAGTGTAGGCTTGCGAATGGCTGTTTATTCGCGTTGCCCTAGATTAACGGCGAAAGGGGGTACGACCTGCGGCCGGGCGGCCCTACTTTTGGCAGGTTATCGCAGGTGCCCCCGCCGGCCCCGCCCGCGCCGGAAGGAAAAGGACGTACATCGCGGAGTTTGCTTTTGGCCGGGACGGAGTTGTATTTTCGGGCGCGTTGTTCAGACCTGCCGCCCGCGAATGGCAGGATGAGGGTCGTAAAGGAGTTTGGCGCGTGAAGATAATGGTGACGGGTGCGGCCGGTTTTATTGGGTCCGCGGTGTGCCGCCTGTTGGCGTCCGAAGGGCAGGATGACCTGGTGTGCGTGGACAAGCTGACCTACGCGGCCAGCCTGGAAGCCATCGGTGAGGTTCTGGCCGGCGGCCGTGCCGTCCTGGAAAAGGCCGATGTCGCCGATGTCGAGGCCATGCGCGACATCTTCAAGCGCCACCAGCCGGACGCCGTGATGCACCTGGCGGCGGAAAGCCATGTCGACCGCTCGATCGAGGGGTCGGGCATCTTCATCCGCACCAACATCAACGGCACCCACGTGATGCTGGAAACGGCGCGGGAGTACTGGCAGGCCCTGCCGGAGGAGCGCAAGGCCGCCTTCCGCTTCCACCACATCTCCACGGACGAGGTCTATGGCTCGCTGGGTGAGGAGGGGCTGTTCCGTGAGGACACCGCCTATTCGCCCAACTCGCCCTATTCCGCCAGCAAGGCGGCGTCGGACCATCTGGTCAACGCCTGGTACCACACCTATGGTCTGCCGACGCTGCTCAGCAATTGCTCCAACAACTACGGCCCGTTCCACTTTCCGGAAAAGCTCATCCCCCTCATGATCCTGAACGGGATGGAGGGCAAGAAGCTGCCGGTCTATGGCAAGGGCGACAACGTCCGTGACTGGCTGTTCGTGGAAGACCATGCGCGCGCCCTGGTGCTGATCGTGCGCAAAGGCGTGCCGGGGGAGCGCTACAACGTCGGCGGCAACGCTGAACAGCGCAACCTGTACGTGGTGGAAACCATCTGCGACCTGCTGGACGAGCGCCTCCCCAGCAGCACCAAGCGCCGCGATCTGATCACCTTCGTGACCGATCGTCCGGGGCACGACCAGCGCTATGCCATCGACGCCTCCAAGATCAGGCGCGAGCTGGGGTGGGAGCCGTCGGTGACCTTCGAGGAAGGCATCCGCCGCACCGTCGATTGGTACCTGGCGAATCGCTGGTGGTGGGAACCCATCCGCGAGGCTAAGTACTCTGGCCAGCGCCTGGGTGTGACCGCCCCCGCCGCAGCCGTCGTCGGCTAAGGGGGCGTCTCATGACGGGGGAGAGCGTGGGGACCGTTCGGGTACTGCTGCTCGGCGGGGCGGGTCAGGTGGGCTTGGCTTTCCGGCGCGTGGTGCCGGCCAACTGGCAAGTCACGGCCCCGGGCCGCGAGGCATTGGACATCGCCGACGCCGATGCCGTCCTGGCGGCGGTGTCGGCCGCCGATCTGGTGGTGAACTGCGCCGCTTATACGGCCGTGGACAAGGCCGAGAGCGAAGTCGATGCGGCCTATGCCGCCAACCGTGATGGCCCGGCGGCGCTGGCCCGCGCCTGTGCCGTGCGGGACACCCCCTTGCTGCACCTGTCGACGGATTACGTCTTCGACGGCACCAAGGTGGGCCCGTACGTGGAAACCGACCCCGTCGGCCCTGTCAGCGTCTACGGCGCCTCGAAAGAGGCGGGCGAGCAGGCGGTGCGGGCGGCTTTGCCGGCCCACGTCATCCTGCGTACGGCCTGGGTTTATGGCCCCGACCGCGCCAATTTCCTCAGGACCATGTTGCGCCTGGGCGCGGAGCGGGAAGAGCTGCGCGTTGTGGCGGATCAGCACGGCTGTCCCACCGCGGCGGCGGACATCGCCGACGCCCTGGTGGCGGTGGGGAACCGCATCCTGGATGGGCAGCGCGACGGTTTCGGCACCTATCACCTGTGCGGTACCGGCGCCACAACGTGGCACGGCTTCGCGGCGGAGATTTTCGCCCAAGCCCAGGCGCGGGGCGCCAAGGTCCCGCGTCTGGTGGCGATCGGCACAGCGGACTATCCCACCCCGGCCAAGCGGCCGGCCAATTCGGTGTTGGACTGCGCGCTGCTGGAGCGGGTTTTCGGCTGGCGGGCGCCGGCCTGGCCCGACAGCCTAGCCCGCAGCCTGGATGTCCTGCTGCCGGCCTGATCCTGACGCGCAACTTCGGATTTTCCTTTAACCTTATAAAATACAAGGCTTATTCAAATGAAGGGCATCATCCTCGCGGGCGGTTCCGGCACGCGGTTGCACCCCCTGACCAAGAGTGTCAGCAAGCAGCTGCTGCCCATCTATGACAAGCCGATGGTCTATTACCCGCTGTCGGTCCTGATGCTGGCCGGCATCCGCGACATCCTGCTGATCAGCACGCCGCACCACTTGCCCCTGTTCCAGGATTTGCTGGGCGACGGCGCGCCCTGGGGCATCAACCTGTCCTACGCCGAGCAGGCGGCGCCCAACGGCCTGGCGGAGGCCTTCATCATTGGCCGCGACTTCATTGGCAACGACCCCTGCGCCCTGGTGCTGGGCGACAACATCTTCTACGGGCAGGGCTTGAGTGCCCAGGCCCAGAAGGCCGCCTCGGTGAAGGATGGCGCCACCGTCTTCGCCTATTGGGTTGAGGATCCGCACCGCTATGGCGTGGTGGAATTCGACGAGCAGGGCCGCGCCATCAGCATCGTGGAAAAGCCCAAGGAGCCCAGGTCCAACTGGGCGGTGACCGGCCTGTACTTCTACGATAACCGGGTGGTGGACGTCGCCCGGGAGATCAAGCCCTCGCCCCGTGGCGAGCTGGAGATCACCGACGTCAACAACGTCTATCTGCAGCAAGGCAACCTGCTGGTGGAGCGCCTGGGCCGCGGCACCGCCTGGCTGGACACCGGCACCCACGATTCATTGCTGGAGGCGGCGGAATTCGTGCGCACCATCGAGCATCGCCAGGGACTGAAGATCGGCTGCCCCGAGGAAATCGCCCTCGAACTGGGCTTCGTGGATGAAGAGGCGGTGCTGTCCCAGGCCCGGGCCTACAAGAACAGCCCCTACGGCCAGTACCTGCAGCGCCTGGTCAGCCGCCGCCGCGCGTCGCAGTATTAAGGCTCCCTCGATGAGCAGGGGGCCGGCTGACTCCCGGCGCCCCTTTTCTGCGTCCCTCTTCCAGGCTCGCGACCGCGAGCCCCGCAGCGAGCACCGTAGGGCGGAGCGAGGATAGCCGAGGCCGCGGATGCGGCCGCTGGCGCCTGAAGCCAAATCAAGGATAAATCAGGCCCATCTGGATGGCCTTGGCCACGGCGTGGATCTTGGAGTAGCAGCCCAGCTTTTCCAGCGCATTCTGCAGGTGAAAGGTCACGGTGCGGCCGGACACGCCGATGATCTCGCCCGTTTCCTCCACCGTCTTGCCCCGGCTGGCCCATACCAGGGCCTCCTGTTCACGCTGGGTCAGCGTCGGCGGCGGGGTAACGGGTGTCAGGCGCATGCTGACCACCCGTTCATGGAAATAAAGGGCACTGAGGCGCAGCCACGCTGGCGCCGAATCCGGGCTGATCAGCCCCTCCGGCTTTTGCGTCCAGAACAGGCTGACCACCGCCGAGGCCAGGCGGCCCTGCGGGTCCACCGTGTGGGTGGGAATGACGTACCCCTGGGTGTAGCCGTGATCGGCGGCCGAGGTCATGACGGCGATGGCGCGCTGGGCATCCTGCTTGGCCCGGCCGCGCGCCGGCAGATCCAGCTTGGAGGGCGCCTGCAGGCTGGCATGGAACTCCGGCACGTCGGCCCACGTCAGGGGGGCGGCCTGCCGTTTCGCCATCACCATCAGCGGGTCATGGCTCATATACCCTTCGGACAGGTAGGTGTGGAGAAAATCCTCCCGCACCGTCGTGCGCACGAAAAGGTCCGGTTCGCCCGGCGCCGGGCCTGGGCGGCTGTCGATGTAACTGACGGCGGCGTAGCCGAGGTCCCGGGCCAACTGGCTGAATGTATTGAATAAATCTTCAGGATTGTCAGGCTGGCCCAACCGGTTTAGGGCTTCGTCCAGGATCATGGGAAAGCGTCCGAGAGGCCCGGGGAGGGGCGCGCGATTGACGGGTTGGGGCACCTCTTTCGCGTCAAAAGCGCCTAACCCTGTATGAGTCTACAGTTATGTAACTACATTTCCCCCGCTTTGATAAGGACCGCCATCACACCCCCGGATAATGCGCTCCGGTAGCGCGTCCGGATCCTTGTCTCGGAGCATGGATATGACCGTACTGACCAGCCATCGCCTTCCGTTTCCGGTTCTGGCCGCCGTGCATCAGGCCACGGCGCCGCGGTCCCTGGTGCCGCGCAGCGTCCGCGTGGGCACCCGCCGCACCTCCATGCGGCTGGAGCCACAGTTCTGGACCGGCCTGGACCTTTTGGCCCGCCAGGAAGGCTGCCAGATCGCCGAGCTGCTGGACGTGATCGACCGCTCGCGTGATGACGAAACCAGCCTGTCCAGCGCCGTGCGCGTGGTCGTGGTCAGCTATTTCCAGTGGCTGGCGTCGGTGGAGACCTTGGCGACCCCCGTGCAGGCGCCGCAGCAGAACCTGAGCCAGGCGTTCTTCTGATCGCCGCTTCCCGCGCCATTCGTTGATGCCAGGTCATCGGGGCCCCCAATGGGGCCCCGCTTCATTGCACATTAGTGATCCAAGTCAAGGCGAGGCGTACCGGGAACGGTTATCTGGGAAAACCTTTTCCGGGAGATTGGCCCCATGCCTGCCGCATCGCTTGCCTCTGCTGCAAATCTGTCGCCCTTGGACCGTGTTCGTCGCACCACCACGCTGTTGGTGCTGACGCTGCTGGTGGCGCAGATCTTCGTTCTTCTGGCTGCCCAACTGGTGGTCCTGGGTGGGTTCGACTGGCGTCAACCGGCGGCGACGCTGCTGGTCGTGCTGGTGGCGGCGGGTGCCTGGGCGACCCTGCCGCCCCCGGCCAGCCGTCTGGTGCTGGCCGCTTGCCTGCCCCTGGCCGGCGCCCTGTCCATTTGGGCCTTCGCCGGCAATCCGTGGCAGACGGGCATGCAGGTCTATGTCTACATCCTGGTTGCCGTGTCCGCCGGCTTTTGCGACGGGCGTACTCTGGCGGCGTCCGCGGCAGCCGTGGCGATGTTCTTCATCGTCGGCGGGCTGGCGGTTCCGGAGTCGGCCGGCGTCCGCGGCGGGGAATACCTGCGCATCCTGATGTACGTCTGGCTGGTGGTGTTCGAAGGCGCCCTGCTGGCCTGGCTGGCCCAGACCATGGCCCGGTCCTTCCAGCGGTCGGATGAGGCCCTGGCCGATGCCCGCCAGGCGCATGAGGAACTGGCCCAGGCGACATCCGCGCGCGAGGCCATGGCCGCCCAGGCGCGGGACGAACGCAACCGCCTGATGCTGGCCCTGGCGCGGCGCCTGGAAAGCGACGTCGGCGGCCTGGCGGGTGAGGTCGCCGGGGCGGCCACCGACGCCCGCGGCTGTGCCGATGATCTGCGCGCCCTGGTGCGGCGCGGGTCGGACAACGCCGGCGCCATCGCCGCCTCGGGCGGGGATGCGCTGGACAGCGCCTCGCAGGTGGCGGATGCGGCCTCGCAGCTGTCCGAGGCCATCGCCGAGATCAGCAGCCAGGTGGCCCGCTCCTCCGGCGTGACGCGCGAGGCGGCGGAGCGGGCGCGCTCCGCCCAGGCCATCATCAACGGCTTGTCGGAAGCGGCCTCCAGCATCGGCAGCGTGCTGGCCACCATCAGCGAGATCGCGGAACGCACCAACCTGCTGGCACTGAACGCCACTATCGAGGCGGCGCGCGCCGGCGTGGCGGGCAAGGGCTTCGCCGTCGTGGCGTCGGAGGTGAAGAACCTGGCCGGCCAGACGGGCCTGGCGACGTCTGAAGTGGCGCAGAAGGTGGCTGCCATCCGCGACAGCACGCATGAGGCGGCGGAGGCCATCGAATCCATTGCCACCGTCATCTTCGACGTGGACGCGGCCACCTCCGCCATCGCGGCGGCGGTTGAGGAAC
Organism: Nitrospirillum amazonense; assembly: GCF_029594735.1. Taxonomy (NCBI): domain Bacteria; kingdom Pseudomonadati; phylum Pseudomonadota; class Alphaproteobacteria; order Rhodospirillales; family Azospirillaceae; genus Nitrospirillum; species Nitrospirillum amazonense. Next base: position 1,217,448 of record NZ_JARPAF010000001.1, on the reverse strand, counting down.
AGGACGCCGCCACGAAGGAGATCGCCCGCAGCGCCGCGGAGGCGGTGCAGAGCGCCGGTGCCGCCGCCCGGGGGTGTGAGGAGACGCTGTCGGCCTGGACCGACACCAACGGCTCCGCCGACGGCATCGCCGACCTGTCCAAGCTGCTGTCGGGCCGGGTGGAAAAGCTGCAGACGGTCGTGGATGGCGTGGTCGCCGAGATCCGTACCGACGCGGCCTGACCAGGCGGCCAAATCCGAAAAAGAGGAAGGGGGGCGGCCCCCGATGGGACCGCCCCCTTCCTCTTGGCGGTTGGTTCACCCGGCGTAAACGGCGCCGGGCAGCCAGGTGGCGAGGCCTGGCACCAGGCACAGCGCCAGGATGGACACCAGCATCAGGCCCACGAAGGGCAGCACCCCCATCACCACGTCGCGCAGGGGAATGTCCGGCGCGATGTTCTTGATGACGAAGATGTTCAGGCCCACCGGCGGGTGGATCAGGCCCATCTCCATGACGATGGACATGATGATGCCGAACCAGATCAGGTCGAACCCGGCGGCCTTCAGCGGTGGCAGGATGACGGGTGCGGTCATCAGGATGATGCTGACCGGCGGCAGGAAAAAGCCCAGCACCACCACCAGCGCCAGGATGGCGGCCAGCAGCACCCACTTCGACAGGTGCATGCCCACGATCCACTCCGCCGCGCCCTGGCTGATGTGCAGGTAGCTCATCACGTAGGAATACAGCAGCGACATGCCGATGATCATCATCAGCATGGTGGACTCCCGCAGGGTGGACATCAGGATGGGACCCATCTGTCCGGGTCGCCAGATACGGTAGATGCCGGCCACCATCACCAGCGCCAGGACAGCCCCCAAACCCGCCGTTTCCGACGGGGTGGCGATGCCGCCATAAAGGGCGAACATGACGCCGATCAGCAGGATGACAAAGGGCAGCACGCGGGGAATGGCGGCGAAGCGTTCGCGCGCCGTGAAGGTGTCGGTGCGCAGAAGCTCCGACCACGTCCCGCCCTGGGCGTAGGCCGCCGTGGCCACCGCCTTTTCCCGGCGATAGCGCGCCACGGCGTAGATCGCGAACAGCACCACCATCAGCACGCCCGGCCCGATCCCGGCCAGGAACAGGCGGCCCAGCGACTGTTCCGCCGCGACGGCGTAGAGGATCAGGGTGATGGAGGGCGGCAGCAGGATACCCAGGGTGCCGCCGGCGGCGATGATGCCGGCGGCGAAGCCGGGGGAATAGCCGCGGCGGCGCATCTCGGGAATGCCGGCGCTGCCGATGGCTGAACAGGTGGCGGGGCTGCTGCCGGCCATGGCGGCGAACAGGGCGCAGGCGAAGACGTTGGCCACGCCCAAGCCACCCGGCACCCGGCCCATCCATACATGCAGGGCTGAATAAAGGTCGGAACCGGCGCGTGACCGGCCGATGGCAGCACCCTTCAGGATGAACAGGGGGATGGTCAGCATGGTGATGCTGGCCATCTCCTCGTACACATTCTGGGTGACGGTATCCAGTGAGGCCGCCGGCATGAAGAAGTACATGAAGACCACGGCGACGCTGCCCAGCGCGAAGGCGATGGGCAGGCCGGCGAACAGGGCCACCAGGGTGGCGCCGCCGTAGAGCAGGCCGATCTCAACCGTGCCCATGGGCGCGTCCTTCCATAGGGGCATCCCCCGCCTGGGGCGCCAGCAGTTGCAGGGCGATCTGCAGGGTCAGCAGGGTCATGCCCGCCGACATGGCGAGGTAGGGGATCCACAAGGGCGGCGCCCAGGAGGAGAAGGTGGCGTAGCCCTCCACCCAGGCCTCATGGCACAGCACCCAGGACTTCCAGGAGAAAAAGCCGCAGAACAGAAAGGAGATGAGGTCCGCCACCCAGCGGCGCACACGCTCCACGCCCGCGGGCAGCAGCCCGCCCACCGCCTCGATGGCGACATGACCCCGGCGGGACTGGACGTAGGCTGCGGACAGGAAGGTGGCGCCGACCAGCAGGAAAATGGCGGTCTCATCCTGCCAGTCGGACGAGTGGTGCAGGAAGTACCGGGCCAAGGCCTCTTCGGTCATGACGATGCCGGCGGCCACCACCGCCACCGCCGCGACGGTGGCGATGACGCGGTTGGTCCAGGCCAAGGCCATGCCCGCCCAGCGGACGGGGGCCGACGCTCCCCGGGGCAGGCGCGCAGCCCCTGGCCCCTTATCGAGCTCGGCAGCCCTCATGCCACATCCTCGGCCAGCTTCAGCAGGGCCGCGGCCTCGGCGGAACGGTCGGCGAAATCCTTCCAGGCGGTGTCGCGGGCGATGGCGCGCCATTCGTCCATGACCTTGTCGTCCATGTCGACGACCTTCACGCCCGCCTTGGCATAGATTTCGGCCACGCGCTGGTCGTCCTTCCTGGCCTCTTCCATGCCGAAGGGCTCCAGCGACTCACCCACCGTCAGCAAGGCCTTCTGCTGGGCGGCGGGCAGGCCGTCGAACACGGTCTTGGACATCATCAAGGGTTCGAGCATGTACCAGAAGCTTTTCTGCCGGGCGGCGGTCAGGCTTTTGCTCTGCTCTTCCAGCTTGAAGGAGATCAGGCTGGTGGAACTGGTCACGGCGGCGTCCAGGTTGCCGGTCTGCATGCCGGCATAAATCTCGTTGGACGGAATGGAGGAGACGGCGGCGCCGGCCGCCTTGAACATCATGTCCATCTCGCGCGACCCGCCCCGGATCTTGATGCCCTTCACGTCGGCAGGATGCAGCACCGGGGTGCCGCGCGCGGCGACGCCGCCCGCTTGCCACACCCAGGTCAGGATCTTCACGCCCTTGGCCTCCAGCGCCTTGGTCAGCGCCTCACCAATGGGCTTCTTCTTCCAGGCCAGGCCCTGCTCATAGCTTGTCACCAGGCAGGGCATCAGGCCCAGGTTCATCTCCGGTATCTCACCACCGCCGTAGGGCATGGGATAGAGGGTGAAGTCCAAGGCCCCCTTCCGCAGGGCCTGCAACTGCGCCACCGTCTTCATGAGGGAGGAGGCGGGGTAAACCTCGAACTTCAACGCGCCCTTGGTCTCCGCCTCCACCTGCGCCGCGAACTTGCGGCACAGCCGGTCGCGGAAGTCGCCCTCCGTCAGCGTGCCGCCGGGGAACTGGTGGGAGATTTTCAGGGTGGTCTGGGCCTGGGCACGGGTGGGAAGCAAGCCGCCGGCGCTCAGCACCGTGCCCCCCAGGGTCAGGGCAACGGGGCTGGCCGCCATGGCCCCCAGCAGGGCACGGCGCGACAAGGCGGTGTTGGGCGTCTGATCGGTCGACATGGGGGCGTGTTCCTCACCGTGGGCAGGCGCCGGTCTTCTTCTGGTCCGGCGTTGGGGTTGGGCCTGAAGCGTCGGTTCTGACAAGGGAACGGGTAAAGGCGGGGCCATGTGCGACGGCCCGCTCAAGCACTTGGGCGCCAACTTCGACGCGCTGATTCTCCCGGCTTCCGCAATTGCTCAGTAAATGCTGCAATGGCGAAATATGTCTTTATTTGCAGATGCTTGGGTGGTGGAAGCATGTCAGAGCGGCTCGGGGGCGTCAATCTCTGAAACGCAAGATTGTCCGTCTTGCATGCATGAAGATGACTGGTGTATGCGTAAAATCAGGCAAGGGGACGGGTGCCCGCCGGCCGCCGATAACGCCTGCCCCGCCCCGGATGAGGTGACCCATGGCCCTTCCCGAAACCCGTTCCGAGCAATTGGCCCGCGCGCTGGAAGACGACATCTGCGCCGGCCGCGCCCTGCCGGGGATGCGGCTGGACGAACAGGTTCTGGCCCAGCGTTTCGGCACCTCGCGCACCCCGGTGCGGGAGGCGTTGAAAATGCTGGCGGCCCAGGGTTTCGTGGAAATACGCCCGCGGCAGGGCGCCGTGGTGGTCGGTCTGGACGTGCGCCAGGTGCTGGAGCTGTTCGAGATCATGGTGGTGCTGGAAGGCCTGTGCGCCCGCCTGGCGGCCCGCCGCATGACGCCGGCGGAACGGGCGGATCTCATGGCCGTCCATGGCGAATGCCAGCGCCTGGCGGCGGCCGGCGACCCCGACGTCTACTACGCCATGAACACCCGCTTTCATGAGGTGATCTACGCCGGCAGCCACAACCGTCAGCTGGAGGAGGAGACGCGGCGGGTGCGCAACCGCCTGTCCCCCTACCGCCGCAACCAGTTGCACCAACTGGGGCGTGTTGCGAAGTCGGTGCAGGAGCATGACGACGTGGTGCGCGCCTTGCTGGAGGGCGACCCCGATCGGGCGGAAAGCCTGATGCGCCGCCACATCGGCATCCAGGGCGACGGCCTGTCCGACTTCGTGTCCAATATGTCGACACCGCAGGCTGTGTCCAGCCCCCCGCCGGCCTTGGCGGGCACGCTTGGCCGGCCTACCATTGTGCGGTGACCGTTCGCCGCCATCTCAATATGCGCTCCGCCCGCTCCGGTTCGTCCATTCCAGTTTGCAAGGCCATGAGGTCCAGCCCATGAGCAGCAGCACCTTCTTCCGGTCCATGTTGACGACCATCGCCGATCGCGGCCGCGCCCTGGTGCGCCGTCACGGCCCCATGGTGGAGGATTTGCTGGAGGACGCGGCCAAGCTGATGCCGCTGTCCGCCAAGGGGCAGCCCAAGCGCGACCTGCCCACCCTGTGCGACACCCTGCTGTCCGGCCGGGGTGAGGCCTCGGGCGTGGCGCTGGCGGGCCAGATCCTGGACCAGTGGGCGCGGCTCGACACCGCAGGCCAGCGGGCCTTCCTGCTGGATTTGGCCTATCGTTTCGGTCCCGACCCGATCAAGCTGGACAAAGCCATTGATGCCTATCGCGCGGTGCCGGGCGCCGGGACGGCGCTGACCCTGCACAACGCGGCCGAGGCGCGGCGGCAGGAGCTGTTCCGCCGCCTGAACCTGGCCCCCGGCGGAACCGAGGCGGTGGTGCGCATGCGCGAGGCCCTGTTCCGGGTCATGGCCGACGCGCAGGGGGTGGAAAAGCAGGCGCTGGAGGCGGTGGACGCCGACTTCAGCCATCTGCTGGCCAGCTGGTTCAACCGCGGTTTCCTGGTGCTGCGCCACATCGACTGGACCACGCCGGCCAATATCCTGGAAAAGATCATCCGGTATGAGGCGGTGCACACCATTCGCGACTGGGACGATCTGCGCCGCCGCCTGGCGCCGGCCGACCGGCGCTGCTTCGCCTTCTTTCATCCCCAATTGCCCGACGACCCGCTGATCTTCGTGGAGGTCGCATTGGCGCCGGACATCCCGGCCAGCATCGACGTCCTGCTGGCGGAGGGCCGCGCGCCCATGGCGGAGGAAGACGCGACCACCGCCGTGTTCTATTCCATCTCCAACTGCCAGGAGGGGCTGCGCGGCGTTTCCTTCGGCAACTTCCTGATCAAGCAGGTGGTGGAGGATTTGCGGGCAGAACTGCCCAACCTGCGTACCTTCGTCACGCTGTCGCCCGTGCCGGCCTTCGCCAAATGGCTGGCGCGGGAGCGTGGAGACGAGGCATCCGCCGTGCTGGCGCCGGCGGACAAGGCCATCCTGGCGGCGCTGGACCAGCCGGATTGGCAGCGCGATCCGGGCACCGCCGCCACGGTGTCGCCCGTGCTGCTGCAGGCGGCGGCGCATTATTTCCTGAAGGCCAAGTCCCGTGGCAACAAGCCGGTGGACCCGGTCGCCCGCTTCCACCTGGGCAATGGCGCCCGGTTGGAACGTCTGAACTTCCTGGGCGATTTGTCGCCCAAGGGCCTGAGCCAATCGCATGGCCTGATGGTCAATTACCTCTATAAGCTGGACGACATCGAAACCAATCACGAGCGCTACGCCGACAAGGGCGAGGTGGTGGCCGCGGCGGCCGTCCGCCGTCTCCTGAAGGCCGAAAGCGGCACGGACGAACCCAAGCCGCCCAAGTCTGACAGGGCCGGGGTATCCAAGCGCGCCCGCCCCGCCACCGATACCGCCCAGCCGCCTGTTGTTTAAGCCCCAATAATAACAACGCCCCAAGAAGACGCCGGAGTGTGACCGCCATGGCCAACCATCTCTTTTCCCTGATCCTGAGCCGCATGCCGGCACGGGAGACCCCGTTCATCATCATTCCGGAAACCAGGGGCCAGCCTGAGCGGATACTGACCTACGGCGAAATGACGGCGCTCTCGGCCCGTATGGCCAACCTTCTGGTGGCGCGGGGGGTGAAGCCGGGTGACCGTGTGGCGGTGCAGGTGGAGAAAAGCGCTGAAGCCATCATGCTCTATCTCGCCTGCGTGCGGGCGGGCGCCATCTACCTGCCGCTGAACACCGGTTACACCCTGGCGGAACTGGACTATTTCATCGGCGACGCCACGCCCCATCTGGTGGTATGCGATCCCGCCAAGGCGGGCCCTATGACGGAACTGGCCCACGCCAAGGGCGTGGCCGCCGTGGAAACGCTGGGGGGCCAGGGGGCGGCCGATGCCGGCACCCTGCTGGCGGCGGCGCTGGAGCAGTCCAGCACCTTCGCGGACATCGACCGTGGCGCCGATGACCTGGCCGCCATCCTCTACACTTCAGGCACCACCGGCCGGTCCAAGGGCGCCATGCTCAGCCATGACAACCTGGCCTCCAACGCCCTGACCCTGGTGGACTATTGGCAATTCACGGGCCGCGATGTGCTGCTGCATGCCCTGCCCATCTTCCACACCCATGGCCTGTTCGTGGCCACCAACACCCTGCTGCTGGCCGGCGGCACCATGATCTTCCTCGCCAAGTTCGATGCCGACGAGGTCATGCGCCAGTTGCCGCGCGCCACCACCATGATGGGTGTGCCCACTTTCTACGTCCGCCTGCTGCAGCATCCGGGCCTGACCAAGGAGGCGACGGCCCACATGCGGCTGTTCATCTCCGGCTCTGCCCCGCTGCTGGCCGAAACCCATGACAGCTGGCGGGCCCGCACCGGCCTGGCGATCCTGGAACGGTACGGCATGACCGAGACCAACATGAACACCTCCAACCCCTATGACGGCGACCGGGTGGCCGGTACCGTGGGCTTCCCCCTGCCGGGCGTGGCGCTGCGCGTGGTGGATCCGGAGACGGGCGCCGCCGTTCCGCAGGGGGAGATCGGCATGATCGAGGTGCGCGGCCCCAACGTCTTCAAAGGCTATTGGCAGATGCCGGAGAAGACGGCGGCCGAATTCCGCCCCGACGGCTTCTTCATCACCGGCGACCTCGGCACGATCGACGTCCGGGGCTATGTCCACATCGTCGGTCGGGGCAAGGACCTGGTCATCTCCGGCGGCTACAACGTCTACCCCAAGGAGATCGAGACGGAGATCGACGGCCTGCCCGGCGTAGTGGAAAGCGCCGTCATCGGCGTGCCGCATCCGGATTTCGGCGAGGGCGTGACCGCTGTGGTGGTGCGCCAGAAGGGCGCGACCGTGGATGAGGCCGCCGTGCTGGCCGCCCTGGACGGCCGCCTGGCCAAGTTCAAGCAGCCCAAGCGCGTGCTGTTCGTGGACGACCTGCCGCGCAACACCATGGGCAAGGTGCAGAAAAACCTGCTGCGCCAGGAATACCAGGGGCTTTACAGGAAATAGCCCCCTGTCGCGCGTTGAAATCGGCATAAAAAAAGACCGGACGGGACGCCCCACCCGGTCTTTGATTTTTTCAGGACCCCGGCACCCGGTTCAGGTGGACGGCGGCCCTACATGGCCAGTGGCCCGCGGCGGATCAGTGCCGCGTGTGTTCGTCGATCTTCTCTTTCAGCCTGAGCTTTTCGAATTTCATGCGCTGCACGAGGGCGCTGTCATGATAGGGGCGTGCCAGCTCGCTGTGGATACGGTCTTCCAGACTGGCATGCTTCTGGCGCAGGCTTTCGACGAAATTGTCAGTGGCCATAGTTCCCTCCAGCTATCTGTTCAAGGGATAAAGGCGAGATCGCCTTGAGTGTCTTAGACGATGGTCCGGTTCTGGCAGTAGTTCCATCCCGTTGACCGCCAGCGCAACAAGATGGGCGCCAGCGTATATTTTCTTTTATTGACGCATCCATCATCGGGCGACAATCGGCGCCTTGATGCGGTCATGCCGCGTTTCAAAAGCTTACGCCCCTCATAGGCCGAAGTCTTCAACAAAATAGGATAGTGCTAGACGAAGGGCAGTGGCGTGTTAAGCCTTCGTCCAGCCGCCTATGACAGCGCCATGACAGCCATATGACACCCGGAAGGCTCTGGGTTTCAAGGCTTCTTGAAATACGGGTAATTGCCCGTATTATAGAGGCCGCCCTGTACCCCGATCGGATAAGCGCCGCCATGACCGATGTGACCGCCCCCAAAAATTCCTTTGGCTCCGCGCCCCCATTGGCCCGGCACTTGGCCCGGCAGGTGGAGGGGCGCATGCATTACGGGTGGGTGGCGGCCGCCCTGGCTTTCACCACGCTATTGGTGGGCGCGGGGGTGCGGGCGGCCCCGGGCGTGCTGTTCGTGCCCTTGGAACAGGCGCTGGGCTGGGACCGCGCCACCATCGCGGCGGCGGTATCGCTGAACATCTTCCTCTATGGCTTCATGGGCCCATTCGCGGCCGCCCTGATGCAGGCTGTCGGCGTCCGGCGCACGATCCTGACAGGCCTGGGCCTGCTGGCGGTGACGACCATCACCAGTACCCTGATGACCCAGCCCTGGCAGATGATGCTGTCCTGGGGTCTGCTGGTGGGCCTGGGCACGGGCCTCACCTCCATGACCCTGGCGGCCACGGTGGTGAACCGCTGGTTCATCAAGCAGCGCGGCTTGGTCATGGGCCTGCTGACGGCCAGCTCGGCCACCGGCCAACTGGTGTTCCTGCCGGGCATGGCCGCCCTGGCCACCCATTTCGGCTGGCAGGCGGTGGGTCTGACGGTGGGCGCCGCCGCCCTTGTGCTGGCGCCCCTGGTGGGCCTGCTGCTGCCCGACAGCCCGCGCGCGGTGGGCCTGGCGCCCCTGGGGGGGACGCTGGAGGATGAATTGCCGCAAGGTAGCGGCAACCCTATCGTCATCGCCTTCACCACGCTGGGCCGGGCGTCGAAATCGGTGGATTTCTGGCTGTTGTTCGGCAGCTTCTTCGTTTGCGGCCTTTCGACCAACGGCCTGATCGGCACCCACCTCATCTCCGCCTGTTTCGACCAGGGCATCCCCGAGGTGGCGGCCGCCAGCCTGCTGGCGCTCATGGGCCTGTTCGACCTGGTGGGCACCACCGGGTCCGGCTGGCTGTCTGACCGGGTGGATAGCCGCAAGCTGCTGTTCTGGTATTACGGTCTGCGCGGCCTTTCCTTGTTTTACCTGCCCCTGTCGGGCTTCAGCCTCTATGGCCTTTCTATCTTCGCCGCGTTCTATGGCCTGGACTGGATCGCCACGGTGCCACCCACCGTACGCCTGGTCACCGACCGCTTCGGCCGTCGCGACGCGCCCGTGATCTTCGGCTGGGTGGGGGCGGGCCATCAGATGGGTGCTGCCCTGGCGGCCTATGGCACCGGTATCATCCGCACCGAATGGGGCAGCTACTTCCCGGCCTTCCAGGTCGCGGGCCTGGCCTGCGTGCTGACCGCGATCATGGTGCTGTTCATCAACCGCCGCCGCAACACCGCGACGCTGGCCGCGGCCGAGTGAATGCGCTCTGCGGCGGAAAGTGACCTTAGGGCGCGACCGCGTCCGCCGGAAGTTTCCGGGGAGCGCAGCGGACTGGAAACTGAGGATAGCTAAGGGGCGGATGCCCCGCCAGCGCCTGAAGCAACTTATAAAGGCGCCCGCAGGATGGCGACCAGGCCCAGCAGCCCGCCCGCCACCAGCAGGGCGAAGGGGTTGTGGTGCAGCATCAGGACGGTGGCGCCCATCCAGCCGTAGCTCATCATCATTTCCAGCAGGGTGCGGCCCACCAGCTTGCCGGTGGCGCCCTTGCGCGGCTTCAGCACCTGGTCCACCGCGCTTCCGCTGACCGGTTGCACCCACAGGCTGGCCACCACGGCGCAGAAGGTGGCGGCGATGCCGCAGCTGAGGATGGTCAGCGTGCCCCACAGGCTGATGCCGCCGGCCAGGGCGGCTACCAGGGCCACCACCGCGAGGGGCGGCAGGCCGGCGGCTTCCACCTTGGCCTGGCGCAGGCGCTTGGCCGGAACCGGAGCGGCGTTGATCAGGTCGGCGGCCCCGTCGGCCAGGGCCAGCTTGGCCAGGGTGCCGGCCGTCAGGGCGGCCAAGGGCACCACCAGGGCGGCCAGGGTCAACGGGTCGGTCCGCCACTGGTCCTGCATGGAAATGACTAGGATGATGGCGCCGCTCATCTGCTGGAACAGCAGCAGGGGCAGCTGAGGGTGGCGGCGCATCAGCCGCCATTCCTTGCGGCGCAGCAGGGGGCCCAGACGGTCCTGGAACTGGTGGGCCTTGGTCGGTGCCTTGGTTGCGGCCGTCGTGGCGCCGGCCGCGGCGGAGGCGGTGGCGATGAAGGTGGCACCCCAGCGCGCGGTGACGCCGGCGAAGATGCTGACGCAAGCGATGACCAGGACGGCCAGGGATAGCGGGTCGCCCAGCAGCGCGTGGCCCGGCAGCAGAACGAAGGCCGCCAGCGGCCCGTGCCTCAGCCCGTCGGTGCGCGCCATCCAGTCGATATGCGGGCCCAGCAGCCGGGGGATCTGCCCCGCCAGGCCCATGAGCATGCCGGTGAAGGCGGCGATGCCCTGGCCCACGACGCGGGCGCGCCGCACCCCCACCCAGCGCACCAGCAGCAGTGCCACCAACAGGGCGACGCCCGTCACGGCCAGGGCCAGGGCGGGCAGGGCCACGTAGGCGGCCAACCAGTTGGGATGGCCGAAGATGGCGCCCATGTTGGCGATGGGCAGGATCAGGGCAGCGGGAAACAGCAGGGTCCCGGCCATCACCGCCAAGGCACGGGCCGGCAGGATGACGGCGGGCGACAAGGGGGATGACAGCAGCAGGTCGTAGTCCCCCCGGGCATAGATCGTGTCCATGGCGCGGTAGATGGCCGTGCCCATCATGAAGCAGCAGGCCAGCGCCGCCACCATGGCGCTGATCGCCGGCTGCATGTCGGCGCCTCCCCCTTGTGCGGCGCCTATGGCCATGAAGGCGCCCAGGACGTGGAACAGGATCACCATGGCCAGCAGGGTGATCCAGACGCCGGGGGATGACAGTTTGATGGCCCGCGCGGCCAGGCGCAGCTCATGCCGCAGCAGCCACGCCAAGGTCCCCGGGCGCAGTGTAGCGGCGGTCATGCCGGTTCCCGCTCGGTGTTGGCCGGGGCTGCCACCAGGTCCAGGAACACATCCTCCAGGGTGCTGTCGTCACGGCCCACCCGGCCGCGCAATTCCGCCAGCGTGCCCTCGGCCAGCAGCCGGCCGTCCTGGATGATGCCGATGCGGCTTACCAGCCGCTCGGCCACGTCCAGGATGTGGGTGGTCAGGATGATCGTCGCACCCGCCCGCACCCGTTCCACCAGGATGTCCTTCACCTCGCGGGCGATGGCCGCGTCCAAGCCGGTCAGCGGCTCATCCAGGATCAGCAGGCGCGGGTCGTGGATCAGGGCACCGGCCAGGGCCGCCTTTTGCTTCATGCCCCGCGAGAAACCTTCGCACCGCTCCGCCCTATGATCCCACAGGTCCAGGCGGTGCAGCAGTTCCTCCGCCCGCGCGCTGGCATCGGCCGCGGGGACACCCCACAGGCCGGCCACGAACTCCAGGAACTCCAGCGGTGTCAGCTTGTCGTAGATCAGCGGCTCATCCGGCAGCCAGGCCACCTGGCGCTTCGCCGCGATGGGATCGGCCAGGGCATCGACGCCGAAAACGCGGACGCTGCCGGCGTCCGGCCGCAGCAGGCCCACGATCATGCGCAGCGTTGTGGTCTTGCCCGCGCCGTTGGGGCCCAGCAGGCCGTAGAACTCGCCGGGCGCGATGGTCAGATCCAGGCCCCGCACCGCCGGCCGGCTGAACGCCTTGGCCAGCCCCCGCACTTCCAACGCCGTCATGCATCCCCCAAGATGACGCCATCCCAGCATTTCCACCTTAAGTCACGCGCCCCGTGGCGGCAAGCCGGCCGAAACACATGACATTTCAACGACAACGCCAGACATCTGTTGCGATCCGGCGGCCGATGGAAAACAAGGGTGCGGGCCCTGCGGCGCCCGGTCGCATGGGGGCCGGGCGCCGGTGCCCGCCGATCGCAAGGGGTGAAGGGGGGTATGATGACGCGTTGGTATTCCAGGATGGTGGCGCCCCTGATGGCGCAGCTGTGCGCCGTGGCATCCCTGATGGCCACGCCCGCCGTGGCGGCGGATGCCGAGGCGCCGGCCCCCAAGCTGATCGTGCTGGTCTCGGTCGACCAGTTCTCCACCGACCTGTTTCAGCAATACCGCAGCCATTTCACCGGCGGCCTGCGCCGGCTGACGGAGGGGGCGGTGTTCCCCAACGGCTATCAAAGCCATGCGGCGACGGAAACCTGCCCCGGCCATTCCACGCTGATGACCGGCGACCACCCGGCCCGCACCGGTATCATCGCCAACGACTGGTACAGCTTCAAAGGCCCCCGGCCGGGCAAGATCTATTGTGCCGAGGATGAGAGCAAGGGCAGCTACAAGGCCTATGTTCCCTCCGACGTGCACCTGAAGGTGCCGACGCTGGGCGAGCGGATGAAGGCGGCCGACCCGGAGGTGCGTACCGTTTCCGTCGCCGGCAAGGACCGCGCCGCCATCATGATGGGCGGCCACGCCGTGGACGAGCTGTGGTTCTGGAAGGATGGGCAGGGCTTCATTTCCTACGAAGGCCGCACCGCGCCGGCGGCCGTGACCGCCGTGAACGAGGCCGCCATGGCCGAGATCGCCAAGCCCGCCAAGGAATATGCCGAGCCGGAATGGTGCAAGGCCATCGACATGCCGGTGGCGGTGGAGAGGAAGGATGACGTCCTGACGGTCGGCAACGGTCGCTTCGCCAGGCAGCCTGGCCCCAAGGCGGAGGCGCAGTGGCGGGCATCCCCCGCGTTCGACGCCGCCATCATCGACCTCGCCGTCCGCCTGATCAAGGACATGAAGCTGGGCCACGGCAAGTCCGTGGACGTGCTGACCGTGGGCGCCTCGGCGACCGACTATATCGGCCACAGCTACGGCACCGAAGGATCCGAGATGTGCATCCAGGTGGCCAACCTGGACCGCACGCTGGGCAAGCTGGTCGCCGCCCTGGACGCCACCGGGGTGGACTATGTCCTGGCCCTGTCGGCCGACCACGGCGGCAATGATATCCCCGAGCGTGAGCGCCTGCGCGGCATGCCGATGGCGGCGCGCGTGGACGACGGCCTGGTGTCCGAGAACCTGGGCAAGAAGGTGGCGCCCCTGGGCGTGGACGGTGCGGAACTGCTGTTCGGCGGCGGCAACGGCGACGTCTGGGTGGGCCCGACGGTCGCCGGCGCCTGGCGGACCAAGGTGCTGAACGAAACGCTGGCCCTGTACCGGGCCGACCCGCAGGTGGCCGCCGTCTATACCGCGGCGGAGGTGGCGGGCGCGCCGGCGCCCACCGGTGCGCCCGACACGTGGAGCCTGCTGGACCGCGCGCGGGCCTCGTTCGACCCCAGCCGGTCCGGCGATCTGGTCGTCTTCCTGAAGCCGCGCATCACCGCCATCCCGTCCAAGCCGGCCAGCTACATCGCCACCCACGGCAGCCCCTGGGACTATGACCGGCGCGTGCCCATCCTGTTCTGGCGCAAGGGCATCACCGGCTTCGAGCAGCCGCTGTCCGTCGAGACGGTCGACATCATGCCGACCCTGGCGGCTCTGGTGGGCTTCAAGCTGGCGGCCGGTGATGTCGATGGCCGCTGCCTCGATCTGGATGGGGGGCCCGGCGACACGTGCCCGGTTGCTGCCCAGTAAGAGGGCAGCCCAGTAAAAGCGGCGGCACCCGGCGCGTGACGGAACCCGAACTAAGCCGCGCCGGCCAGGCCGGGACGGATGAAGGGGATGAGGCAGCCGGCGACGGCGGTGTAACGATTGCGGCCGGCGCGCTTGGCGGCGTACATGCGCACGTCCGACATGGCCACCAGGTCATTCCAGTCGCGGCTGCCATCGGACATCCGCTCCGCCAGTCCGATGCTGGCCGTCTGTGGGGTGCCGTTGGGGCGTAGGCCCAGGCCGCCGTCCGCCAGGCGGTCGATGATGGGCAGGGCGTCGGCAAGGGTGGTCGCCGGCAGGATCAGCAGGAACTCTTCCCCGCCCCAGCGCACCAGTGTGTCGCTGTCACGCACACTGGCGCGGATGCGGCGGGCCGCCTCGCGCAGGACGGTGTCACCGGCCTCGTGGCCGTAGCGGTCGTTGACGTCCTTGAACTGGTCCAGGTCGAAGAAGGCCAGCGTCAGCGGCTGGGTCAGGCGTTCGGCGTTGGCGAAGCGCACGGCCAGCAGCTCGGCCCCCGCCTGCCGGGTCAGTGCCTGGGTCAGGCCATCGCGGCTGGCTTGGTCCGTCAGGGTGATCAGCAGGCGCAGCTGGCAAATGCCGGCGATCCCGGCGATGCCGGTGGTGACCAGCACGTGCCACAGGGCGCTTGCCAAGGGCTCGCCCTGCAGGATCTCGGGCCAGACCGTCATGGACAGGGCGGTGGCGCCCAGGATGGCCAGGCCAGCCAGGCCGGTTTCCAGCGCTGTCAGGGGAAACAGGGCCAGGCCGGCGGCCGTGATGTAGGGCAGGTCGTTGTAGGCGGTGTTGGCGGCGCCTTCGCCTAAAAAGCCCAGGGCACTGGCACCCAACACACCCAGCATGAGCTGCGCGGTCAGGTAGAAGGCCAGGCTGACGCCCACCAGCAGGCCCAGCGCTGGGGCGATGCCCAGGCGGCCCCGGCGCCAGCGGGGGTGGCAGGCCAAGGTCAGGAAGCAGCCGGCGCTGACCAGCCGGTCGGCGGCCAGGGCGCCCCAGGCGGGCCAGCGGAAACTCATGGCATCCACCCCCACCCAGGCCACGGTCAGGGCCGCCAGCAGCAGCGCCAGCATGCGCACCCGGCCGATGATCAGGCCATGGCGTTCCCGGGCGACGGCATGGCTGTGTCCGGCCGGCGTCAGCAGCGGGCGCATGTCGTCGCCGCTGGTGAGGAAATGGGCCAGGGTCACGATCGGTTGCCGGGGCACCGGATACTCCAGCGGGGGAGGGTTGCGGCGGTCCGGGGCGAAGGGATTCCGCCCCGGCCTTTACGCCTTCCGGTCTATGTATATCGGCCAGTTGTTAATGGCCGGTTTACGCGTTCCCGCCGGGTTCATCGGCCCCGGCGTCCGGCCGCGGCTTGGGCAACCGCTGCGGCTCGGTATCATGGAAGCGGCCGAAATCCAGCAGGCGGTGGCCATCATCGTGCACCTTGATGATGTCGACGAAGCGCTGGCCCCACAGGACGTCGCCGGCCTCGTAGGTTTTGCGGCTGTAGACCTTCTGCGAATAGTTTTCGTCCGTGCCGCTTAGCAGGACGATGAAGGTCGCGTGGCTTTGCCGCAGGGTCCATTCCGTCTGGCCGTACAGCGGGCTGCTCTCATCGATGCGGTGGACGATGGTCCAGGACAGGGCGAACAGGGGCGACCTGGCCCGCACCAGCTTCAACTCCTCGAACCCGCGCATCATGGTGCCTTCTTCCGTGATGCGCATGGTGCTGAACGACACGCTGGCCTCGGCCTCCAGGATCTGATTGCCGCGCGTGTTGCCCGCCCGCAGCATCAGCACCGGGTGCCCGTCATGCTGGGTGAACAGGATGTTGCGGCTGAACAGGATCAGCGCCTTGGGACGGGAGAAGCGGGCGAAGATCAGGCCGGTGATCTGGGCCACGCCCAGCATGCCGGTGAAGGACTCGGCCGCCGCCACGCTGTTGGCGTAGACGGTGTTGGGCGCCATGACGCCATAGCCCATGGTGCCCAGCGTCTGCACGCTGAAGAAGAAGGCGTCGGTGAAGGACCCGATGCGGGCGTTGGTGACGCCGCCCGGCTCCATCAGGTAAAGGCCGGCGAAAATCAGGTTGGCGATCAGGTAGATGGCCAGCGCCAGGCCGAAGAATCCGCCCCAGGAGATGCTGAGCAGGAAGTGGTAGGGGTCCTGCCAGCGCAAGGCTGGCACCCCCTTCAGGGTGGCGAAGGGGCGGCCGTCGACGGTGATGCGGCGTTGGTGTAGGCGGGCCAGTCGGCGATGGGGCGGCACGGGCGAAAAACCGTTTGTTCAGCGGGGGTTGCAGGGCTTGCGCCACCATAGCCCAAGCGGCGCGAAATGTCGTTTTTTCAAGCGCCGGACGGACCCGCCCGATGCTGCACCTGCGATGTCATGGTTGACTGCGGTCTTAATCCGTCCCAGGGTGGTGGCGTGGTCGATCCGGCCGCTTTGCCACCGATGTCGTGTTTCAACTGTCGTTTCGTTGCTATCGGATACCTACCTCTTTTAGCCATGTGCCCCGACCGGTCCCAGAACACGCCATCCTAACGCAGTCCACGCCGATCCCCACCGATGCAATCCAGCCACTCTAGCGACCAGCACGACGCCGGTCGCCGCCACTGGGCCCTGACCCTCGGGGCTTTGGGTGTCGTCTACGGCGACATCGGCACCAGCCCCCTCTACACCATGCACACGGCGTTCGACCCGGCCATCACGGGCATGCCGCTGAACGAGGCCAACATCTTCGGCTTCCTGTCGATGGTGGTGTGGTCGCTGGTCCTCGTGGTGACGCTGAAGTACGTCGTGCTGATCCTGCGCGCCGACAACAAGGGCGAGGGCGGCATCCTTTCCCTCTCCACCCTGGCGCTCAGCGGCAAGGACCGGTCGCGCTCGCAACGCCGGCTCATGACCGTGCTGGCCATGCTGGGCCTGGCGCTGTTCTACGGCGACGGCATGATCACCCCCGCCGTGACCGTGCTGTCGGCCGTGGAAGGGCTGGAGATATCCGCCCCCGACGTACAGCACTGGGTGGTGCCCATCACCGGCATCATCGTCGTGGGCCTGTTCCTGATCCAGAGCGGTGGCACCAACACCGTGGGCCGACTGTTCGGCCCGGTAATGACCTTCTGGTTCTTCTGCCTGGGTGTCATGGGCCTGGTGCACATCGTCCACGTGCCCCACGTGCTGAAGGCGTTGGATCCGCGCTACGCCCTGGACCTGGCCTTCAACCACGGCTGGTCGGTGTTCTACATCCTGGGTGCCGCCGTCCTGTCCTTCACCGGTGGTGAGGCGCTCTACGCCGACATGGGCCACTTCGGCCGCCGGCCCATCCGGCACGCCTGGGTGGGCCTGGTTTTCCCCTCGCTGGTGCTGAACTATTTCGGCCAGGGCGCCCTGCTGCTCAGCAAGCCCGAGGCCATCGACAACCCCTTCTTCCTGCTGGTGCCGGAATTCCTGCTGCTGCCCCTGGTGGTGCTGTCCACGGCGGCCTCGGTCATCGCCAGCCAGGCCGTCATCTCCGGCGTGTTCTCGCTGACCCGCCAGGCGGTGCAGCTGGGCTACATGCCCCGCATGGAAATCCGCCACACCTCGGAAAGCGAGATCGGCCAGGTCTATGTGCCCCGCATCAACTGGGCCCTGATGGTCGCCGTGGTGGCGCTGGTCATTGCCTTCGGCAGCTCCGCCAAGCTGACCGACGCCTATGGCCTGGCGGTGACCGGCAGCATGGCCATCACCACCATCATGGCCCTGTTCACCGCCCGCGACGTGTGGGGGTGGAGTCGGCCGCGCGCCGCTGTGGTCTTCGGCTTCTTCCTGTTCATCGACTTCAGCTTCCTGACCGCCAACTGCCTGAAGATCCCCCAGGGCGGCTGGCTACCCCTGACGGTGGGACTGGCGGTGTTCATGCTGGTCTCCACCTGGCGGCTGGGGCGCAAGGTGCTGTACGACCGCATCTATCGCGACGCCCTGCCCATGTCGCTGTTCCTGGAACGGGCGGACCGCACGCCGGTGCGCGTGGCCGGGACCGCCGTGTTCATGACCGGCAGCGTCGACAAGGTGCCCCACGCCCTGCTGCACAACCTGAAGCACAACAAGGTGCTGCATGAGCGCGTGGTGCTGATGCGGGTGCTGACGGAAGAGGTGCCGTGGGTGACGCGGGAACGCCGCGTGTCGATGGAAAAGCTGGGCAAGGGCTTCTTCTCCGTCACCGCCCATTTCGGCTTCATGGAGCAGCCCAACGTGCCGCGCGCCCTAGCCGAGTGCCGACCGCTGGGCCTGGCCATCGATTTGGCGGAGACCTCGTTCTTCCTGGGGCGCGAAACCCTGGTGCCGTCCTCCCGCTCCGACCTCACCCGCTGGCAGGAGCAGGTCTTCATCGCCCTGTCGGCCACGGCCTTGTCCGCAACGACATTTTTCGACATTCCGCCCAATCGCGTGGTGGAATTGGGGACCCAAGTCGAAGTTTAATCCGTCCCTGGTACCGTCTGCCGCGCGCCGCTGGAACGCTTTTGCAAGCGCCGCGCGGCAGACGGTGTCGTGGTCCGGTTTCGGGATGGGCCCCGCCTATAAGGAGAATAAGTGATGAAGGGCGATCCGCAGGTCATCGTTCACCTGAACAAGATCCTCACCAACGAGTTGACCGCCATCAACCAGTACTTCCTGCATGCCCGCATGCTGAAGAACTGGGGCCTGATGCGCCTGGCCAAGAAGGTCTATGAGGAATCCATCGGCGAGATGAAGCACGCCGACAAGCTGATCGAGCGCATCCTGTTCCTGGAGGGCCTGCCCAACCTGCAGGACCTGCTGAAGCTGAAGATCGGCGAGGACGTGCCGGAGATGTTCGAGGGCGATCTGTCCATCGAGCGGCACAACCGCACCTGCCTGCAGGACGCCATGACCTATGCCGAGTCGGTGCGCGACTTCCAGAGCAAGGAGATCCTGCGGGAAATCCTGGAAGACACCGAAGAGCATATCGACTGGCTGGAAACCCAGCAGGATCTGATCCAGCGCGTGGGCCTGCAGAACTACCAGCAGGAGCAGATGGGGTCGGAGTCGTAAGACGCCGCTCCGTCGCGCACGGAACTTGGGGGGGCCGGACGCGTCATGCGGCCGGCCTTTCTTATGGGCGCGTTCCAATAAAGCCATCGGCTAAAATCGCCGGCTTCGTTGTTGTTTTGTGACAACGATGGGTTGCGGCGGCGCCGGGTGCTGGCCTCTGCTATCTCAATCGCCATCCTGGATGTTTGCCGAGATGCCGTGATGTCGCGCCGCCCGCCGTTCACTCCCCTGCCGCTGCCGTCCCGCCGGGGCGTGGTGCTGGGCATGGCGGTCGTGGCACTGTCCGGCAGGGCGTTCCCCGCCCTGGCCGAGGGCGGTGTGCTGGTGGTGACGGCCGTCGGCGACCTGCCGGGCTTCCTGCCGCGGGAGGTGGCGCCCTTCCTGGCCATCGTGATGAACACCGCCGGCAAGAACACCCCCGGCGGCGGGCAATCGTTCGTCGCCGCCGGTGCCGCCACGCCGGACGGCGCGGCGTCCGACCGGGTGGAATGGACCTTCCGCGCCAACCCCTATGCGGCCGGCGCCTCGCGCAGCGTGGGGCCGCCCCGCTCCGCCGCCGGCCGGCTGTTCGGCACCCACCGCCTGATCTCGGTGGAACTGCGGCTTTACCGCGGCGGCCGCTACCAGGCCCAGGTCTTCGGCCAGGTGGAGGTGCAGGGCGGGCGGCGGGACGCCGATCTGCAGACCTTCGTCAGCGACATGACGCGGCGCATCCTCGATGCCGCAGCGCAGTAGGGGGACGGGGATGCGGATGGTCGGCCACGCCCTTTTCCGAACCACGCTGGCGCTGGCCACGGCGCTGGCCTCTGTGCCCGCCCGGGCGCAGCAGGCGGCGGACCAGCCCGGCTTCTGGGACCGTGATGGCCTGACGGGTAACTGGGGCGGCCTGCGCGGCCGGCTGGCGGACAACGGCCTGGCCCTGAACCTGGTCTATGTGGGTGAGGTGTTCGGCCTGACCCAGGGTGGGGTGAAGCGCGACACGGTGGGTGATGGCAGGTTCGAGGCGACGGTGGAGCTGGACGCCCAGACGGCCTTCGACTGGCACGGCCTGCTGTTCCACGCCACCGCCTACGGCATCCACGGCCACGGGCTCAGCCGCTGCTGCCTGCAGAACATCGCCACCGTCAGCAATATCGAGGCGCTGCCCGGCGCCCGCCTGTTCACCCTGTGGGCGCAGCAGGCCCTGTGGGACGGCCAGGTCTCCCTGCGCGTGGGCCAGCTGGCGGCGGATGATGAATTCGTCACCAGCCGGGGGGCCGCCCTGTTCGTGAACGGCACCTTCGGCTGGCAGGCCATCACCGGCGCCGACCTACCGGGCGGCGGCCCGGCCTATCCCCTGGCGACGCCGGGCGCCCGCGTCCAGGTCTCCGCCACGCCGGAGCTGACGGTCCTGGGCGCCGTCTTTTCCGGCAACCCGGCCGGCAGTGCGATCGGCGAGGCCCAGGCCCAGGACCCCAGCGGCACCACCTTCAGCTTCTCCGGCGATGTCTTCACCATTGTGGAGGCGCAATACCAGCCGGCGGATCTGGGCGCCGTGTGGGGGGAAGGCGGCCAGGCGCCGGCCCTGAAGCTGGGCGCCTGGTTCCACGGCGGTCCCTTCAGCGATGAGCACCACGCCGCCAGCGGCCAGACCCTGGCCGACCCAAGCTCCGGCGGTGTGCCGGCGACCCGCCGGAACGACTGGGGCGTCTATGGCGTGGCCGACGTGCCGCTGTGGCACACGGGCGACAAGCCGGACGGGGGCCTGGCTGCCTTCCTGCGGCTGGCGGGCGCGCCCGCCGACCGCAACCTCATCGCCTACTACGCCGATGGCGGGCTGACCTGGAAAGGCCTGCTGCCCGCCCGGGCCGACGACACCGCCGGCCTGGCCGTGGCCTATGCCCAGATCGGCTCCGCCGCCGCCGGCCTGGACCAGGACTACCGCCACTACGGCCGGCCCTATTATCCGGTGCGGGACCATGAGCTGCTGGTGGAGCTCAGCTACCAGGCCGTGGTGGCCGGCTGGGCCACGCTGCAGCCCAATGTGCAGTATGTCGCGCACCCCGGCGGCAACGTCCTGGTGCCCGGCCGCACCACCCCGGTGGGCGACGGCCTGGTGCTGGGCCTGCGCACCAGCGTGCGACTATAGGGGCGATGCCGCTATACTCACCACCCGGACGATGGGTGGAGGCATGGCGTGGTGGGCCTGATGCGGATGGGATTGACGCTTTTGATCGGCGTCCTGGCCCTGGCGGCGCCGGCGCGTGCCGAGCAGGCGCCGGAGGTTCCGGCCTGGCTGGCCGCCCATGTCGGGGAGGGGGAGGGCCAGATCGCGCCCCTGGTCCTGGCCCGGGCGCAGGCGCTCTATCGGCGCAAGGTGGCGGAGGGCGCGGTGCGCAACCCCTGCTACTTCGCCATGGACGCGACGCGGCCCAACACCGCCGAGGATGGCGGACCCGGCCGCCGCTTCTATGTGATCTGCGAGGCCGCGCGGACCTTCCGGGCCATCCCCGCCGGCCACGGCGCCGGCCGGCGCCTGGAAGGTTTGGCCGATTTCGCCAATGGCCGGGACTGCGCCCGGAACTTCGGCAACGCTCAGGATTCGGAACTGACGGCCGGCGGCGCCTATGTCACGGCCGAGATCAAGGACAGCTTCAAGGGCTATTACCGTGCGGCCGGCGGTGGCGACCTGCCTCTGGTGCGGTCCTTCGTGCAGTTCGAGGGGGAGGGCGACGCCGCCAACGCCCGCCTGCGCGCCATCGGCGGCCATGCCGCCCTGACCCTGAAGGGCCTTTGCCGCCGCCGCGACCCGCGCAGCCCCCATGCCGACGCTGACGGCTATGTCCTCCAGGGCACGCTGGTGGACTATACCGGCGGCCGCAGCAACGGCTGCACCAGCTGGTCGCCCACCGACGCCGCCGCCCTCGTGGCTTCGGTGAAGGACGCACCCACCACGCTGTATCTCTATCCCGAGGCCGCCGATATCGCCGCCGTCGCCCATGGCGAGGCGGGCGCCTACTGGAACGCCGCTTGCCTGCGCGCCATCGGTTCCCCCGCCTATTGGCCCCAAGGGGCGCTGGCGCCGCTGATCGCCCAGTATCGGCGCGACCACCCCCCGCCGCCGCCCCGGCCCATCCCCCTCTGCGCCGCGCCGTGAGGCGGCCCGACCCTGTCTTTGCCGAAAGGAGCCCCACGTCGATGAGCCTCACGACATCCGCGCCTGACGGCCGCCCGCGCTGTGGCTGGTGCGCGGCGGCGCCGGAGTTCCTGCACTACCACGACCACGAATGGGGCTTCCCCGTGGGGGATGACCGCCGGCTGTTTGAGAAGCTGTGCCTGGAAGGCTTCCAGTCGTGCTTGGCCTAATGCACCTTTCAGAAAAAGTGCTAAGGACTTCCGGACCACCTTCCATGGCTTCGAGTTCAAAGGGGGCTAGCACAAGCTTTTATCGGCTAATTCTCAAAAATATATAATCAAGAAGTTGCCGACAGGCGAATTTAAAGAATCTAGTTCTTTCTGTTTGGTTTAAATCAAAGAATGCACAAAACACTATCGCAAGATCTCGCCAAGGTTGAATCTATGTTGATGTGCTCCATAAATTGTGGCACTATGAATCGTTATCCTCGGTTGGCCTGTCGCTGCTATTTCGATTCCAGGAGGTAATGCAATGGTTTTAGCTCTGCGCAAGTTGCAAGTCGGCAAGGTGGACGGGAAGCATGAATACCTCACGCCTATAAACGAAAGGGATAGCACAATATTTGATGCATTCCTTATTCCAGAAATCGTCGAACCAGATCGTATGCATAATGGGGATGTGTTTTTTGTTGAGGGATTTAGAGGAACTGGAAAAACATCACTGCTACGGTGGCACGCCGAAAGTGTGAGAAGAAAGGGGTGTGTAACAGATTTTGTTCTGTTTAAAACAGACCTGACCGAATCCCAACGAATGCACATATCCAAAGAGGTCGGCGTATCTTGGTCAGATATTGATGCAAAGAGTATGGAAATATCTCAAGACTTTAAGGCGTCTTGGACCTGGTTCGTCTTGCATAAAATAGGTGAAAACATAAAGAATTTCCCGGATATTTATGAATATGGTAGCGCCGGCTCAATATCAAAAGTGGTTCAGCTCTTGGGTTTGGATGATGATTCCATATTAAAGAAGGCAATTGGCTTTATGCCAAAATTGGACGGCGCTCATGTCAAGGTGCGCGGCAATGCTGGTTTTTTTGAAGCAGAATTAGGGGCTGATTTCAAGAGGAGCGGAGACGGCGGGGAAGTTTCGCTTGATTCTCTTAATAAGAAAATAGAAAAAAATCTTTCAAAGATTAATTTTGTTAAACCTATATACATATATTTTGATGAACTCGAGGCCTTTTACCATACGAAAGAGCAGCATAAGCGTGATCAGCGCATGGTCAGGGATCTTATATTTTCTATATCTAATTTGAATAATGTTTTTCGATCATCGAAATTGCCTCTTCATATATTGGCGGCAGTTCGATCAGAAGTTATAGATACGATGGGTTCCCTCGGTCAAGAGGTCGATAGGCTTGTTCACGATCGTGGCTTTTTGATTTCTTGGCATCATTCTAATAGGTCATTATATCACCCTTTGATGCAGATGATCGCTAAGAAGATTACTGCTTCTGAAAAGGCGGCGGGTGTAGAGGTGAGTGCGGATGCTTTACAGTCCTATTTCGTGCCACAGGTAAACGGAGAATCAATTGACGCGTTCTTGTTGGACAGATCATTTTATAAGCCAAGAGATATAGTATGGAGGCTAACCATAGCTCAGAGACTATTTCCAAATGAGATACTTTTCTCAGATAAGGTACTCAGAGATACCGAGATTGAGTACTCAAGCAAATTATGGGATGAGGTTAGATATGAATTGAGCGCAATATATTCGGATGTTGAGGTCGATTTACTGGAAGACGTTTTTTCTGGCGGCTCCGCATCTTTCGAATTTTCTCAAATTGAAAATAGATTTTTTGAAAAAGCACGTTTGTCCAGTGCGCTTGCGGCCCTAATCGGAAAAAGGTCAGTAAGAGAAATTTTATCTGATTTTTATCGTATAGGTGCGATCGGGAATTCTTTTCGAGCTGGCTCGACGGGAACCGATATGCGCAATAGGTGGTCATTTCGCGGAGATCCCACTCTTCTTGTTGATAAAAGAATGGTTATTCATCCAGCGCTTCTTAAGCGCCTCTCGGCGGTGTCTACGCGTAGAAGAGGTGTCCGTGGTGGCGCCTCCTCCCAAAGGCTTAAATAATGTGATCCGAAGAGCCGCCCGAATTGAATATGTTCATCGACTGCGAAAACGCACCCCGCCCATACGCGAATGCCTCGCAGAATCATCCTTGCCTCTGCGAACGCCTCTCACTATCTTATCCCCCAGATCAGCCTCTGGGTGGATGCCTGCGCCATGTACGTCTGCGTCTGTAACGCCATCAACTGCCGTACCGTCCGCACCCATATCGGGGCGGGGGCGCAGAGCGTGGGGGCGGTGTTCAAGGCCCAGGGGTGCTCGCCCCGCTGCGGCAAATGCTTCGACACCATGCGTGAGATGATCCAGGAAGGTCAGCCGGCCAACACCTCCGAGCCCGTGCTGCGCGCGGCGGAATAAGCGGGCTTCACGCTTCTGCCTTTCCTGCAAAGGCGCCTCAAAAGAAAAGCCACCGACCCGGCGGGATCGGTGGCTTTGTCGTTTCCGGGGCTGGGCGCCGGGGCGCCCTTACGGCGTGCCGGCCTGCGGGGCGCCGCCCGCCGTTACGGCACCAGGGCTGCCGGCCGGCCGCAGGGTGCGGTCGAAGAAGTCCAGCATGGTGTTGTAGCGGTGGATGTTGGCGTAGGTGTCGTAGAAGCCGTGGCGCTGGCCCGGATAGGTCATCAGGTCGAATTGCGTCTCCTGCTGCTGCAGGGCGCGCAGCAGCTTGGTGGTGTTGTCGAAGAAGACGTTGTCGTCGGCCATGCCGTGGATGACCATCAGGCGGCCCTTGATGTTCTTCAAATCCTTGAAGACGCTGGAATCCTCATAGGCCGTGCCGTCCTTGGGGTCGCCCAGGTAGCGCTCGGTATAGGCGGTGTCGTAGAGGCGCCAGTCGGTCACCGGGGCGCCGGCGGCACCGGCGGCGAAAACGCCCGGGGCGCGGGTCAGCATGATGATGGTCATGAAGCCGCCGTGGCTGTGGCCGAAGAAGCCCAGGTGCTGGCCGTCCACGAAAGGCAGGGACTTCAGGTAGTTGGCGCCCTTCACCTGGTCCGCCACCTCCACCGAGCCGAAGTGGTGGTATGTCGCCGACAGGAAGGCCTGGCCCCGGTGCGGCGTGCCCCGGTTGTCCAGCACCATGACGACGTAGCCGTTGCGCGCCAGCACCTGGGTGAAGCCCGTCTGGGCATCGCCCCAGGCGTGGGTCACCAGGGCCGCCGCCGGGCCGCCATAGGCGTTGACGATGGCGGGATACTTCCTGCCGCTGGCTTTGGCCGCCTCTCGGGCCCCTGGCGGCACCAGCATCATGTAGTGCAGGTCGCTGCCGTCATCGGCCTTCAGCACGCCGTATTCCGGCTGGATCTCCACTGCCAGGTAGGGCGCGAAGGGATGGCTGTCGTCCAGCTTGTTCTCGATCAGCCAGGTCACGCGGTTGCCCTTGGCGTCCTCCACCGACAGCTGCGGCGGCTGGTGCGGGCCGGAATAGCTGTGCAGCCAGCTGCCGCCCTTGGCCGCCATGACGGCGCCGTGCCAGCCATCCTCGGTGGTCAGGGCCTTCACGTCGCCCTTGGCCAGGCCCACGGAATAGACGTGGTGGTCCAGCGGCCCCTCGCGGAAGCCGGTGAAGAAGACGCGGCCGGCCGTCTCATCCACCCCGGCCACGGCGTCCACCATCCAGTCGCCCTTGGTCAGGGCGCGGCAGTTGGCGGCCTCATGGTCGCAGAGGTAGAGGTGCTTGAAGCCCGTGCGCTCCGACGCCCACAGGATCTTGCCATTGGCCAGCGCCCGCAGATCCTCGTGCAGGTTCAGGAAGGTCTTGCTCTCTTCCGTCAGCAGGGTGCGCACGGCGCCGGTGGCGGGGTTCACGGCCAAGAGGTCCAGGCGCTTCTGGTCCCGGCTCAGGCGCTGCACCAGCGCTTCCGAGCCGTCGCGGCGCCAGTCCACGCGCGCCAGATAATAGCCGGCGGGATCGCCCAGGTTGACGCTGGCGACCTTGCCGGTGCCGGCGTCCATGATCTGCAGCGTCACCTTGGCGTTGGGGCCGCCGGCGAAGGGATAGCGCTGCGGCACCACCGTCACGCCCTCGGCGCCGTAGTCATAGCGGCTGACCAGCGGCACGTCGGACTCGTCCACCCGGGTATAGGCGATGTAGCGGGCGCCGGGCGACCACCAATAGCCGGTGTTGCGCTTCAGCTCCTCCTGCGCCACGAACTCCGCCGTGCCGTAGGACAGGGTGCCGGCGCCGTCGTGGGTCAGGGCGCGTTCCTGGCCCTGGGCCAAGTCGTAGACATACAGGTTGTTGCCGCGCACATAGGTCACCAGCTTGCTGCCGGGGGCGAAGCGGGCGTCGATGGCGGCGTCCTTGGTGGCGGCGCTGTCGGTGATGCGCTTCGGGCTGCCGCCCAGCGGCATGACGAAGACGTCGCCCGCCATGGGGAACAGCAGGGTGCGGCCCTCATCATCCCAGCCGTAATCGACGATGCCGGTGTCGCGGATGCGCTGGCGCTCGCGGCGGCCGCGCTCCTCCTCGCTTTCCTTGGCGCTGAACTGGTTGCTGTCGACCAGCAGGCGGTCGGTGCCGGCCTTGATGTCATAGGCCCACAGATCGGTCTTGTTGGCGTCGTCGGCCTTGGCCTTCAGGTAGGTGACCAGGGTGCCGTCGGGGGAGAATTTCACGCCGCGCGCCCGGGGGCCGTTCAGCGCCGGGCTGCCCAGCATGCGCTCCACCGTCAGGGCGGGCCCGGACCCCGCCGGGGCATCGGCCGCCAGGACGGGCGTCGTCATCAGCGCGCCCGCCAGAACCGTTCCCGCCAGAACCTTTCCCGTCAGAATGTGACGCCAAGCCCCCATCGCCGCGCCGCCGCGGCCGGCGCGCCCCACCATTCCCATATCGACCTCCCGAGGCGGCGCGCCATTGCAGGCCGGCGCCGCTGGTTTAGACCCAAGCTGCCCGGCACCGTATCTGATGCGACGGACAAATGTAAACGGGAGGCCTGTTGGCGCCGCCGCCGGTGGCGATTGGCACCCTGTGCCAAAGCGTTGTTTTGAAATTGTTGTTTTGGGCGGAGCGCGGGCGGATGATGGCCCGCAAGAACGGCGCCGCGCAACGGACGCCACCGTTGGGGGATCGTGGGGGCGGAGGGGGATGCCGTGGAACGTGCCGCGAATAGGCCGATGCGGGTGCTGGTCGCCGACGACCACCCCATGTATCGCGACGCGCTGGAACTGTACCTGACGCGGGACTGGCCGCAGGCCAGCCTGACCGCCGTCGGCTCGCTGGAGGAACTGGACGCCCTGGCGCAGCAGCCGGAGGGGCAGGACTTCGACCTGGTGGTCATGGATTGGCAACTGCCGGGGGGCGAGGGCGGCGCCGGGATGGACCGCCTGGACGCCGCCGGCATCGACGCGCCGGTGGCGGTGGTCACGGGACATGATGACGCCGCCATCGCGCGCGAGGCGCTGACCCGCGGCGCCTGCGCCTTCCTGCCCAAGACGCTGTCCAGCGTGGCCCTGGTGCAGATGCTGAAGGTGGTGGCGGTGGGCGGCAGCGTGGTGCCGGCGGACGTGGCCCTGCGCATGGCGGGGGCCCTGCCGGCCCCCTTGGGCGATTCCGGTTCGGGCGCCGCGTCCGACAGCGGCGGCCTGCTGACGGAGCGGGAGTGCCAGGTGCTGGAGCATCTGGCCGGCGGCGCCACCAACAAGGAGATCGGCCGGGTGCTGGACCTGCAGGAGGTGACGATCAAGCTGCACACCCGCCGCATCCTGCGCAAGCTGGGCGCCAAGAACCGGGTGGAGGCGGTGACGCGGGCGCGCGATCTTGGCCTCTTGGGTGGGCCTTAAGGCTTTGGGAATGAAGGAAACGCAGGGGCGGTTGGCGCCGGGCGCCGGGCATGGCGACCATGCAGGGTTGTGGGATAGCGGCGCACTATCCCCCGCTATCCCTATTCCCCGGACCGATAGCCTTCGTGGCAGGTGCGGGTGGGAATGGTTGCGGTCATATGCGCTCCACAACCTGGACCCCCAATTCCTGTTCATCGCCCGAAAGCCTATCCCAATGAGCGCCATCCTGATCGTCGACGACAACGCGTATTTCCGCGACTATCTGTGCGAGGCGGTTCGGCGCCTGGGATACGCCCCCATCATGGCCGCCTCGGCCCGCGAGGGCCTGTCCGTGCTGGCCTCCCAACCGGTGCGTGCCGTCATTTCGGATCTGCTGATGCCGCAGATGGATGGATTGGAATTGGCCCGGGCGATCCGGTCGCAGCACCCCCGCATGCCCCTGCTGATCCTCAGCGACGGGCCGGAGGCCATCACCGCGCCCTGCCTGCGCGCGGCGCAGCTGATCTACGGGGCCGCCGTCTCCGAAAAGAGCAGTGGCGACCTCGGCACGATGCTGGCCGACTTCCTGGCCCAGCCAGGGAAGGAGGCGCGTGAGCCTGCGGCCTGACGCCCATTCCGAGCGGACCCCGCTCGCGCAGGGCAGCATCACCACCCGCCTGCTGCTGATCCTGGTGCCGCTGGTCCTGCTGGCGGCGGCCGGCACGGCCTTCGTGGCCGTCCGCACCAGCCGCGCGGTGGTGGAACGGTTCGCGGTGGATTACGGCCAGGACCTGGCCGACAAGCAGGCAGGCGAGATCGCCGCCATCACCCGGGAAAAGATCGCCTTCGTCGAAGGCTTGGCCCGCCAGGTGGAAAGCATGGTCGCCACCGGCACCAGCGACCGGCGCCTGGTGGCCAAGTATATCGAGCGCACGGCGGTGGCCCATCCGAACTTGGTGGGCTTCTGGTTCCTGGCCGAGCCGGACTTCATGGGCCCGGACCAGGCGTTCAAGGATGGCGACCCCACCCTGGGACTGCCGGAAAGCGGGCGTTTCGCCACCTATTACGTGGCCGATGGCCAGGGTGGCGTGAAGGCCAGCGAGATCCGCTCCGACTTCTATCACGACGAATATTACACCCGTCCAGCCCAGTCCCGCGTGCGCCAGGCCATCCCGCCCTACCTCTACACGGTGCTGGGCCGGCCCGTCTGGATGATCTCCTACACCATTCCCGTGATCGTGAATGGGCGCCTGATCGGCGTGGCCGGCACCGACCTGTCGCTGGAGGCGCGGGCGCAGGAATTGGACAGCCGCCGGCCCCTGGGCGGCAACATCTACATGATCAACCGCGAGGCCAACTGGACCTACCATCCCGACCACGCTCTGCTGGCCACCAAGGCCACGGTGGGTGAGGGGGCGCAGTTCCAGTTGAGCGCGGATGAACTGGCCAAGGTGCTGAAGGTCCAGCCCTATGAGGTGGAGCGGCTGGACAAGAACGGCCTGCGCATCCGCCGCTATGCCGTGCCCATGGTGTTCTTCGAGGGCGACAGCCGCCGCCTGCTGCTGCTGGACGTGCCGGTGCAGGGCTTGAGCGCGCCCTTTGCCGGCATCGGCACCGCCATCATGCTCGCGGCCCTGGCGACGGGGCTGCTGGTCAGCCTGGTGCTGGTGGCGGCCGTGCGCGCCATCATCGGCGTGCCGCTGGCGCGCATGGCGCGGACCATAGACCTGCTGGACAAGGGCCAGGCCGTGGCCGTGCCCGACACCGGGCGCAACGACGAGATCGGCGGCATCGCCCGCGCGCTGGACCGCTTCCGCGGCACGTTGGCGGAGCGTGACCGCCTGCGCGCCCAGGTGGAAGAGCGGACGACGGCGCTGGAGCGCATGCTGGCCGGCGTGGGCGCCGCCCAGGACGCCATCGTGCTGTTCGACCGGGATTACACCGTGCTGTACGCCAACCCCGCGGCCATATCCCTGCTGGGCGCGCCGGACGAGGCGGCGGTGGTGGGCCAATATTGGCGGAACCTGCTGACGCCGGAGACGGTGGCCCGGTCGGAAGAGGGATACCAGCGCCGCCGCGCCGACCTCATGTCCACCGGCTATGCCCACATGGTGAGCGAGACGTGGGAGAGTATCTGGGGCCGCACCATGGAGGCGTACGAGACGACGCTGAGCCTGCGGCCCAACGGCGACATCGTGATGGTGTTGCGCGACGTTTCCAACGCCCGCCGGGTGGCGCGCGAACGCGAGGAATTGCAGCGCCAAGTCCTGCAGCAGGACAAGATGGAGGCCATCGGCCGGCTGGCCGGCGGGGTGGCGCACGACTTCAACAACCTGCTGGGCGCCATGCTGGGCTATGTCGAGTTCCTGCTGGACGATCTGGACCCGCAGGACAAGGCGCACAGCTATGTCGCCCGCATCAACGCCGTGGGCAAGCGCGCCAAGGAGCTGGTGGGGCAGATCCTGACCTTCGCCCGATCGGACAAGGGGGAGCTGCAGGCCGTATCCCCAGTGGCGGTGCTGGAGGATGCGCGAGGCATCTTGCGCTCCGCCGTGCCGGCCACAACGGAGATGAGCTTCCAGATCGCGGGCTCGGTGCCCAATGTGCGCGCCAATCCCACCCAGCTGGTCCAGGTGCTGATGAACCTGGTGATCAACGCCCACGACGCCCGCCGGGGTGAGGGCGGGCGCATCCGTATCCGCCTGTTCCCCGGCCCCGCGCCGGAGGATGCGCGGGTAAGGGAAGGGAGATGGACCGAGCATGAGGCCCTGCCCTTCGACAAGGCCCGTCCACACGTGGTGCTGGAGGTGGAGGACGAAGGCCACGGCATGACCATGGAGGTCATGACCCGCCTGTTCGAACCCTTCTTCACGACCAAGGGCAAGGGCCGGGGCACCGGCCTGGGGATGCCCGTGGTCTACGGCATCGTCCGCGCCCATGGCGGTGGCATGACGGTGATGTCGGCAGAGGGCGAGGGGGCGCTGCTGCGAGTCCTGCTGCCGGTGGGTGGCCCGGGCGCCGTGGCGGCCCCCATGCTGGCATCCGCGGCCGTGAAGGCGGCACCGCACCGCCGCCTGCGCATCCTGGTGGTGGACGACGCTGCGGAGATGGGCGACATGCTGCTGGAAGGCCTGTCGCGCCGGGGGCATGAGGTCGCCATCTGCGAAACCCCGGCCGAAGCGCTGGAGGTGTTCGAGGAGAATCCGCTGGCCTTCGACGCGGTCGTCAGCGACCAGACCATGCCCGGCATGACCGGCATGGCCCTCATCGCCCTGCTGAAGACCCGCCGGCCCGACCTGCCCTGCGTGCTCTACACCGGTTACAGCGAGCGTTCGGATGAGAAGGCGGTGCTGGCGGGCGGCGCCGATGCCTTCTTCCTGAAGCCGGTGGTGGTGGAGCGCCTGGCCGCGAAGCTGGAGACGCTGTGCACCGTGCGGCCGGGGGGGCCGCATAAAGTCTAACGCGCCGCCGGTGTCGGCAGGTGCAGGGTGGCGACGGTGCCGTTCAGCAGGGAACTGGCCAGATCCAGGTGGCCGCCCAGCATGCTTGCGATGCTCTGCGCGATGGGCAGGCCCAGCCCCAGGCCCTGCTGACGCGCGCGCGCCTGCAGGATGACACTGCCGAAAGGCACGGCGGCGGCCTGCAGCTCCTCCGGCGACATGCCGCGGCCCTGGTCGATGACCCGCAGGGTCACACCCTCCCGCCGCTGGCCGATTTCCACCACCACCGCCTGGTCGGGTGGCGAGTAGGTCAGCGCATTGGTCAGCAGCTCGGTCAGGGCGCGGTTCAGCAGATTGCCGTCAATCTCCAGCACGCAGGGCGCCGTCGTTTCCGCATCATGCTGGACGCGAACGCGCTTGTCCCGTCCGCCGCCGAACTGACGGACCAGACGGGTCACAAAGGGCTCGAGCTCGATCAGTTGCAGCTCGCTGGCGATGGACCCCGATGCCAGGCGGGTATAGTCCAGCAAGCGGTTGATGGTGCGCAGCAGCCGGTTGCCGGCGCTGGTGATCTCACGCAGATAGTCGTCGCGCTCCGCCACCTCGTCCTGGTCCAGCTGGCCGATCAGGTCGCCAAAGCCGAGGATGGCGTGCAGCGGTGTGCGCAACTCATGCGTCACCAGGCCCAGGAAACGCTCCTTCGCCTCGTTGGCGCGCTGGGCCTTCTCGTTGGCGGCGCGCAGGGCCTGCTCCGCCTCCTTGCGGGTGGTGATTTCCTCCACCGTGCCTTCGTAATAAAGGGGTTGGCCGTTGACGTCGCGCACCTCGCGGCAGGTCTCGGAAATCCAGATGATGGTGCCGTCGCGGCGGCGGATGCGGGACTCAAAGCCTTGGACCACGCCCCGCGCCCGCATCTCCGCCACGAAGGCCTCACGCCGGCCGGCGTCGACATAAAGCTGCACGCCGATATCGGTCAAGGTACCCAGCATGTCTTCGCGGCTGTCATAGCCATAAAGCCGGGCCAGCGCCGGGTTGGCATCCAGGTAGCGGCCATCGACCGTGGTCTGGAACAGGCCCCAGGGAGC
This sequence comes from Nitrospirillum amazonense, assembly GCF_029594735.1. Taxonomy (NCBI): domain Bacteria; kingdom Pseudomonadati; phylum Pseudomonadota; class Alphaproteobacteria; order Rhodospirillales; family Azospirillaceae; genus Nitrospirillum; species Nitrospirillum amazonense. Next base: position 1,184,987 of record NZ_JARPAF010000001.1, on the reverse strand, counting down.
CTGCTCGAACAGGCGGCGATAGCGGTCCTCGGGATGGGCGGTGTCGGCCTCCGCGGGCGCCTCATGAACCGCGGCGACCATCTGGATGGGAGCGTCGGGGAGGACGGGCGTGTCCAGCGCGGCCGGGGTGGGAACCGTCATGGCGGGTGGGGGCTCGATAGCCAAGGATACCGGCAAACCTGTCAGCAAACACGCCTCCGCGCGCGACCCTTCATCGGGTCCAATACGGACATCAAGTACGGACATTCACGGACCTGATGTCCCCATCCGGCGTCCGTGGGCATCCCACGGGATGCACAAGCGGGGCAGGAGCGCACGAGGGTATCCGGGTCCACAAGCGACCAGATCAAAAATACGAAAACAATACGGACGCCGGCTTTTGCCAGCGTCGGACCCCATTCGTTTTTAATCATAAGGGGCGGGCGGCCCCAGGGAACCGCCCGCCCGCGCCCATACTAGCGGATCAACCGCCGAAAGGCAGGATCAAATCAACACCGAACGTGAACTGGTCGTCCTTGGTCAGGTTGTCGTAGGCGGCGTGGTTGGCCTTGTCGTAGCGCACCTCCGGCCGCAGGGTCAGGCCGTCCAGCAGGCCCAGGTCCGCCGGCTTCCAAGTGACGCCCAGGGTAAGCTCGCCATAGCTGGTGCCCACCCCGGGACCGATGGCGCCCTTCTCCAGCGGCTCCCCCTTCTCCAGGAAGACGAAGTCGCGGTTGCCGGGGAAGGCCGCCACGAAGAAGCCGTGGCCATCCCGCCACCATTCGGCGCGCAGGGTGGCCGTCAGTTCCGGCGACAGGGTGTAACTGACGTACTGGGCGATGCCGCCGCCGTCGACGTTGAACAGGTCGTCCTTGATGTAGTTCAGCTCGGTGATCAGCGTCAACTCGTCCGTCGCCTTGAAGGTGGCGGTGATGTCGCTGATCCAGCGGTTCTCGTGGTTGGCGTCGGCATAGCCCAGCGGCGCCTTCAGGCTGGGGTTTTCCGGGCCCACGTGGGTCAAGGCCAGCACCGTCAGCTTGCCGTCCACCAGGTTGTTCAGGCCGATACCGAAGATGCCGGCTGCGGCGCCGTTGTTATCGCCATCGCTCAGCGTCGTGTTCACGCCGCTGTCGACGCCGCCGTACAGGTCGATGTCCGGCGTCAGGTGCAGGGTGGCCAGGGCGCCGGTGTGCTTCAGCGGCAGGCCGAAGTTGAAGATGTAGCTGTGGCTGTACAGCAGGTTGGACGGGGCGGCGATCACCTCCGCGCCCAGCGGCGTGGAGAACGCGCCCACCTTCAGGTCCAGGCCGCCGGCGCCGGGGCTGGGGAAGTGCAGCAGGACGTTGGCTTCCACCAGGTCGAACTGGGTGCGTTCCTTGATGCCGGTGTCCAGGATGCCCAGGAAATGGGTATAGCGGGCGTCGGTACCGTAGAAGCCCTGCACCTTGAAGCCCCAGTCGAAGCCTTCGGCCTTGGGGTCCAGGTCCTTGGAGACGGTGCCCGACAGCTGGTTCAGGACCAGTTGGTTGGTCTTGTCCGTGAACAGGTGGCCATAGTTGGTGCCGCCGGTGGGGCCGTTGCTATTGAAGGTAGCGCCGGCCTCGACATAGGCGGACCACTTGATGCCCGGCGGTTCGGTGGGGGCGGCCGCGGCGGGGGCCGCCTCTTGCGCCAGCGCGGGCGTGGCGATGGCGGACAGGCCCACCATCAGGCTGATGGCGGCGGCGGCGGTGGCCGCCAGCAGGACGGTCTTGGTGGTGCGTCCGCGCGGGGCCGGCGCGCGGGTGGCGAGCGGACAGTCGACTTCAATCTCCCGAACTGAGGCCATTGTTTATTCTCCGTGAGGCTTGTTGATTGTTTTATGTAGGCGATGACTGCGTATTGCGTCGCAGCAAGATCGATGCCAACCGCGTCTGGCTGCCTGAAAATGAGGCGGTGTCCCAATCGCGAACACCTGAGGCGCTTGGCCGCAGTCGGGTGGAGGTAGCCACAAAAGGTTGATTTGCCAAGCCTCGGCCTGGCGAGGCTGTTTTTACGCTAAGAAGTTGTAAGAAACCATGTCTGTGGTGAAACTGGTTTCCATAAGTTGTGCCAAGGTAGTGGAATTTGAAAAAATGTGCACGATTTTTAGGCGTGGAACGAAATTCTACGTTTCGCCCGAAACCCGGTGTCGCAACCATTAGGCCCAGCCGCTTGAAACAGCTTCAAAAATAAGCTGAAACCACAAGCTGTGGCAAAGTGAGAAACGCCTTAAATATAGGCAATGGCCCATGGTGCCGGGCGGTCCGCCCGAAAAGCGTGCGGATTTTTTAACCTTTCGGCAACAAATGGGGGTGGCCTGCGGGGGGATGGGGGCCAGCGTTCCCGCCATCCGGGGCCCTTGTTCGCACTGCGGCACGAACTTTGAAAGGAGTGGACGGTTGGCTGATGGCCGGACTGGTTCCCGGGGGCAGACCTGGGGGTGCCGGAACCGGCTTAAACGAACGGGAATGGGGAGCCAGATGAACCGTTTGCTTGGGAACCGTTTACTAGGATTGATGGTAATGGCGCTGGCCGGCATGGCGCCGGAGCTGGCCTTCGCTCAGGACGCCGCGGCACCCGCCGCGGCCGCGGCCGCCGCTGCGGCGCCCGCCGCGCCCACCATCAGTGGGGGCGACACGGCGTGGATGCTGACGTCCACGGCGCTGGTGCTGATGATGACCATTCCCGGCCTGGCGCTGTTCTACGGCGGCATGGTCCGGAAGTTCAACGTGCTGGCCATGGTGATGCAGAGCTTCGCCATTACCTGTCTGGTGACCGTGCTGTGGGCGCTGGTCGAATACAGCCTGGCCTTCTCCGCGGCCAGTGATGCCGCCGACGCCAAGGAATTCATCGGTGGCTTCAGCCGCGTGCTGCTGGCGGGCATGGACCCGACCGGTACCCACGCCCTGGCCCCGACGATCCCGGAGCCGGTGTTCATGATGTACCAGATGACCTTCGCGATCATCACGCCGGCGCTGATCACCGGCGCCTTCGCCGATCGCATGAAGTTCTCGGCCATGCTGATCTTCATCACGCTGTGGTCGCTGGTCGTCTACGCCCCCATCGCCCATACCGTGTGGCATCCCAATGGCTACCTGGCCAAGCTGGGCGTGCTGGACTTCGCCGGCGGCACCGTCGTGCACATCAACGCCGGCATCGCCGGCCTGGTGGCCTGCCTGGTCATCGGCAAGCGCAAGGGTTATCCCAACGCCGACTTCAGCCCGCACAACCTGGTGCTGAGCCTCATCGGCGCCTCGCTGCTGTGGGTGGGCTGGTTCGGCTTCAACGCCGGTTCGGCCCTGACGGCCGGTCCGCGCGCTGGCATGGCCATGACCGTGACCCAGGTGGCTACAGCCGCTGCGGCGCTGGCCTGGGTGTTCGTTGAGTGGGCCGTGAAGGGCAAGCCCTCGGTCCTGGGCATCATCTCGGGCGCCGTGGCCGGTCTGGTGGCCATCACCCCGGCCGCCGGTTTCGTCGACACCGTTGGCGCCTTCGCCATCGGCATCGCCGTCGGTATCATCTGCTTCTTCTCCGCCACCTCGCTGAAGAAGGCCCTGGGCTATGACGACAGCCTGGACGCCTTCGGCGTGCACGGCATCGGCGGCATCGTCGGCGCCATCCTGACCGGCGTGTTCGCCAAGATGGCCGTGGCCAACAGCGAGGGCGCCTTCGCCGCCACGCTGAAGGACGCGCCCGACACGAAGCTGGGCCTGATCGAGGGCAATGCCGCCCAGATCATCATCCAGCTGGAAGGTGTGGCCTTCACCATCGTGTGGTGCGGCGTCATCACCTTTGTCCTGCTGAAGGTGATCGACCTGGTGATCGGCCTGCGCGTCGATGAGGAAGTCGAGCGCGACGGCCTGGACATCGCCCTGCATGGCGAGTCCATCCACTGAGCCTTGGTTGCGTATCCTTGGGAATGGCCGAGCTATCCCTAAGGGACTGAAGTCCAAGCGGATCCGTGGGAACAGAAGTCGGCCGGTGATGTTAGACTGACCCGGCCGACCCGCCCCCGGCGATCACGAATATCCAATCAGGGAGTGGTCTGATGAAGTTCATTATCGCGGTGATCAAACCCTTCAAGCTGGATGAGGTGCGCGACGCCCTGACCGGTCTGGGGGTCCAGGGCCTGACCGTCACCGAAGTCAAGGGCTATGGCCGTCAAAAGGGCCAGACCGAGATTTACCGGGGCGCCGAGTACGCCGTCAGCTTCCTGCCCAAGATGAAGATCGAAGTGGCCGTGCCCGACGATCTGGCCGACAAGGCGGTGGAGGCCATCCAGGCCGCTGCCAACACCGGCAAGATCGGCGACGGCAAGATCTTCGTGCTGGAACTGGCGCAAGCCGTCCGTATCCGTACGGGCGAGACAGACACCGACGCGCTGTAAGGCCGCCGGTCACGGACGCACGGCACCGGCTGGCCCGCCGATCAGACCCCGGGCCAGTGTAGGGAACGGTGCTGTCCGGATAGGTTTAAAAGAAAGGGCGGCGGCCTTGGGGGCGCCGCCCTTTTTCTTTCAACTGGCGGCCAGCAGGGCCAGGGCGAAGGGCTGCGGCCCTTGGGGCACGTTGGCGCCGATCACCTGCACGATCCAGGTGCCGGCCGCCGCCGCCGCCACGGCGATGACCTCGACATTGTTGGCACTGTCCATCGTCTGGCTGTTGGGGGTTTGGCCATTGGGGTCCTGGCCGCCGGGGCCGGCGTTGCCGGTGAGGGTGGAGCCGTCAGGCCCGCGCAGCACCAGGTTCAGGTTGTTCACCAGGCTGGCGCCGGGGTAGTCGCTATAGGCCATCACCACCCGCAAGGGGCTGCCGTCCACCACCACCTGCAGGCTGTGCTGATAAAGGTCGCCCGTGGCGACGCTGCCGCCGTCCAGGAAGGTGGCACGTAAGGGGGCGGCCGGCGCCAGGATAATATCCAGGTGGACGCGGCCGAAGCCCTGGTTGATGTCGGGCACCGGACCATCCGTTCCGCTCAAGGGCACCGCGCCGGCGATGAGCGCGGCCTTCAGCAGGGCGGCGGAGGGCGCCGGATGGCCCGCCTGGGTGCGCAGATATTGACGGATCAGGGCGATGGCCCCGGCAACCAGCGGTGCTGCCGTGCTGGTGCCGCTCTCATACATGTAGAAAGGCGTGGTGGGGGTGTAATAGGGCGTCTGGCCGTTGTAGCTGGTCAGCCGCTGCGACCGGGTCGACAGAATGAAGGTGCCGGGGGCCACCACGTCGGGCTTTATCCGACCGTCCTGGGTGGGCCCCCGGCTGCTGAAGGGGGCCATCTGGTCGGGGCCGCCCGCCACCAGGGCGTCGACCGGGGCGGCCTTGGCACCCCATTTGGCGCCATTGGTGAGGGGGATGTCCTGCCGGTTGTTGGCGCAGGCGCCCACGGTGACGCAGTTCTTGGCCGTGCCGGGCGGGGTGACGCTGCCGGGATCGATGCGGCCGTCGCCGTCATTGTCGGCGCCGTCATTGCCGGCGGAAAAGACGATGCAGAAGTCCGGATTGTTCCAGATGAAGGTGTCGATGTCCGTGCAGTAGGAATTGTAGGCCTGCTTGGTGCCGCCGCCCCAGGAATTGGAATGGATGCGGGCGCCCTTGCCGTAGGCCGCGCTGTACAGCACCTTCAGGTCGCTGGGCAGACCGGCCAGGGAATAGGGCGGTGGCGGCGTTTGCCCCTCGACGGGTTTCCAGTCCAGGAACTGTTCCACCGCCTGCATGACCACCTGCGCCTTATAGGCCAGGCCGCGCACCGGGCCGGCCAGGTTGGGCAACTCGGCGCTGGCGGTGCCGTCCCCCAACAGGGCCCCAGCGGTATGGGTGCCGTGGCCGCGGTTGACGTCGGCGGGTCCGTCGTCGGCGCCCGGGTTGTTGATGCGCGAGGCGTAACTGGGGCTGATGGGATAGCTTTCCAGGGCCAGGACACGCCCGGCGAAGTCCGGGTGGATGGTGGCGGGATCGCCTGAGTCCAGGCCGGTGTCGCACATCGCCACCACCTCGCCGGCACCGGTCAGTCCCAGGCCCATGGCATCAGCCAGCACGTTGGCGGAGCCGATGATGCGGGTGGCCTGGTCGGTGGACGGCATGGGCAGCACATGGCGGCCGATGCGCTTCACCCCATGCACCCGGGCCAGGGCCAGCAGCTTGTCGCGCAGGCTGCCTTCGCCCGGCGCCGTCGTTTCCACCACCAGCAAGGAACTGCCCGGCGCTTCCTCCAGGATGGTGAAGCCGGCGGCGGCGACATCGGCCTGATGATGCCGAGCCTGGGCGGCATCGAAAAACTCTACCGTATAGGCGTCCGGCAGGGCGTGGCCGTGCTGCGCGCCCGGCACCGGCGGCGCCGCCAGGACGTCGATGTCATGGATCAGGCGGGCGGAATAGGGCAGGTGACCCACCCATCGGACGATGCCCAACTGGCTCAGCACGCCCGCCTCGTCGGCGGTGGCGCGAACGATGATGGCGAAGTGCTGATAGGGCTCCACCACCTCCGCCCCCGTTGCCGCCACGGCGGTCAGCCACCCATCCTGGATGGGGCCGACGAACTGGACGATGTAATGGTGGGCACCCGGCGGCAAGGGGGCCTGGTCCTCATAGGCCGGGTGGGCCTCATGGCCGCCGTCGGCGGCCACGCGAGGAATGCCGGTGTCGATGGGGGCAGCACCGGTGTTGGCCATGGTCAGTGTGTATAGGTCGCTGATCTCCTCCGTCAGGCCGGTGGCCAGCACCGCGGCGGCGGCGTCATCCGCGTCCACCTCGACGATGCGGAAGGCGGGATAGTCCCGCACCAGGCGGACGCCGGGCAGAGCCGCCAGGGCCTGCGCCGACGCATCGAAAACCTTGATCACGCGCGGCATGGTGCGGTTCCCCCAAAGGCCCTGGCGGAGCCGGCCTCCGCCAACTTCCGCCAGGGCTGTATTTCCTGTGGCGCCACCATCTTAGGGTGGTTGGGCGCGCGCCGCCAACCGCATTGGCGTGAATATTATGCGGTCAGAACCGGTAGGCGACGCTCAGGTTCAGGGTCAGCTGCGAATGGGCGCGGGTGATGGGGCTGTCGGCGGCGTCGCCCAGCAGCCTCTGGTAGGCGCCGTCCGCCGTCATGAACCAGTGTTCCGTCCAGAACCATACGGCGCTGGAGCCGAAGCCGGCGCTGCTGAAACCGCTGCCCGGCGTGAATTGGCGGTACCCGCTGCGGATGGATTGGTTGGGGTTGATGCCGAAATAGCGCCGCATGTAGGAGGAGTTGGCGTAGGTCGCGGTCGGGCCGACGAAGACGAAGAAGCGCTCCGACCCTGCGACGGGCAGATAGGCGCTGACGTCCCCCACCCAGCCGTTGTTGCCGCCGAAGCCGCGCCGCACGGCGGTGCGCAGCACGACGGGGAAGATGGTGTACTCCGCGAACACCTTGGCCTCCGGCGCGGGAGAGATGTCACCCAGGCCGTGCAGTTGGGAACTGTCGTCCTGGTCGCGGCCGACATCGAAGCCCAGGGCGACGCCGGCGCGGAAGTTCTCTCCGCGCAGCAGATTAACGCCCAGGCCCTCACCCATGGAGAAGAAGGCGATATCCTTGTAGCGCACATCCAGGTTGATGCCCGGCTGCACATGGTATTCGGACGAGCCGACGTAGCGCGGCTGCAACGATGTCGCGGCCCCGACGCTGACATCCCAGGTGGGCAGCGGATTCTCGAACTTCGACCGCAGCAGCACGCCGGCCGAATATTGCCATTCGCTGAGGGGGGAGGGTGTCTGCGCCTGGGCCTTGCCGGGCATCAGGCAGAACAGGCAGAGCGCCAGGCCGAGCATCAGGCTGATCAGCGCGGGGCGACGGATGGTCCGCCGCGGGGACGGGGGGCCGGAAACGTCCATGATTTGTTTTTGCCTCCTGAGGAGAGGATAGGCTTCCGGGGCCGAAGAAAAACGTGTGATGTGAGAACACCCAAGGATTTCAAAGGTTCCCGTGCCATGGGGATAGTTCATGGATGGCACGGTGCCTGGTTGGTGCGACTTTTTCGATTCAGCCAGACGGCGACCTTGCCTCAGCAATCGGGCCATCCGCTTCGACCGGCTGGCCGCAGGCTGGCACGGCGCCAGCTATGCCCCCGCTTAAAACTTTTATCCGGGCGTCCTATTTCGAATGCTTTTGTTACGCTGTGCCTGCTAGGCCGTTTCGACAGGGGCGGCCCGGCGTAGAGCGTTGAAAAAGAATGGGGGTTCCAGTGAAGAACAGGCGTTGGGCACTGCTGGTGGCGGCCGTGTTGGCCGTGACGCTGCCGGCGGTCATGGCTCCTGCCGTGATGGGCGTCGCGCAGGAGAAAAAAGACGACAAGCAGGATCATAAGGAAGGCGTGCCGAAGGCCGGCCCGGACGCATCAAAAGCGGACGCGCCCAAGCGCGTCACCGTCGACCGCTCCGGCACCTTCAATGGCAAGCGCGTCGACTACACCGTTTCGGCGGGGGAGACCTATCTGCGTGATGAGAAGGGCGAACCCGTCGCCAGCATCTTCTCCGTCGCCTACACCAAGAAGGGCGCCAATTCCGCCACGCGGCCGGTGACCTTCCTCTATAACGGCGGTCCCGGCTCGGCCAGCCTGTGGCTGCACATGGGCGTCTTTGGCCCCAAGCGCGTGCAGATCCCGGCGGACGCCGAAAACCCCGGCCCGCCGCCCTTCCCGCTGGTGGACAACGCCTATTCCATCCTGGACGTGACCGACCTGGTGTTCATCGACCCGGTCGCCACCGGCTACAGCCACGCCATCGGTAAGGGGGAGGAGAAGGACTTCCTGGGCGTGAAGGAGGATGCGAAGTCGGTCGCGCAGTTCGTACGTGTCTGGCTGGGCGACAACAAGCGCTGGAACAGCCCCAAGTTCCTGGGCGGCGAAAGCTATGGCGGCATCCGCACCGGCGCCATGCTGCCGGAACTGAGCGGCACCACCTCCACCGTGTCCCTGAACGGCATCATCCTGATCTCTCCGGCCATGGACTACACCTCGCTGACCTTCGCGCGGGGCAACCTGGTACCCTACTGGTCCTTCCTGCCCAGCTATGCCGCCACGGCCTGGTACCACAAGAAGGTGGCCGACACCTCCATGGGCTTCGACAAGTTCCTGGCCGACGCCCGCCAATTCGCGGCGACGGAGTACGCCTCCGCCCTCATCCTGGGCAACCGGCTGCCGCCGGAACAGCACAAGGCGGTGGTGGCCAAGCTGGCCCATTTCACAGGATTGTCCCCCGCCTTCATCGAGCAGTCGCACCTGAAGATCCAGGACCACCGCTTCATGAAGGAACTGCTGCGCGATCAGGGCAAGAGCATCGGCCGCATCGACGGCCGTTACCTGGGCGAAGACTACGACAGCTCAGGCGACCGGCCGGACAACGACCCCTCGCTGAATGGCATGAGCGGGGCGTTCAGCGCCGTGGTGAACACCTATTTCCGCAACGACCTGGGCCTGGACATGGGCGGGCGGGAGTACAAGGTGCTGGGCTCCCTCTATCGCCGCTGGAACTACGCCCAGGTGGACGGCGGCGGCAGCGAGCCCTACCGCGGCACCGACGTCGGCCCCTTCGTGGGCGACGCCATGCGCCAGAACAAGGGCATGCGGGCGTTCGTCGCCATGGGCTATTACGACCTGGCGACGCCGTTCTTCCATACCGAGAACAGCTTCAACGACGCGGGCGTGCCCACCAACCGGGTGTCGTTCAACTACTACCCCGGCGGCCACATGATGTACGTGCAGCCCCAGGCCATCGAAAAGCTGACCCAGGACATCCGCAAGTTCATCGTCGCCGGCAGCCCGGCGCAGAACTGACCGCTGAACAAGACCCAAGGGGGCTTGAGCCCCCTTGGTGGCCGGCGACCGCCGGCCCCGGAGTGAGTACCGAAGGACGGAACGAGGAAGCCAAGTCAGCGGATGCTGACGCCGGCGCTTGAGGAACAATGAAAACGGGCATCAGCGGTCGCGCACAACGCTCAGGCTGTAGGACATGTACCCCACCTGCAGCTGATAGCCCATGCCCAGCATGGAACGGGACACGGTGGCGACCTCCCCGCCTTTCAGACGGATGCGGGCGTTTTCCTGGGAACGCCAGACCTGGCCATTCTCCAGGGTGAAGATGGGCCGGCCGGCGGGGTCGGGGCGCATGGAGACGATGCGGGACTGGATGTTGTCCAGTTCCGCCGCCACGGGGGGCGGGGGCGGCTCATGCTTGCCGAACGTGGCCTCGGTCTGGTCGGCCTTGACGCCAGGCGGGCTGCCGAAGGTGGCCTCCACCGCCTTCTTCATCTCCGCTTCCAAGCCGTCGCTGCTCCTGTCGAAGCAGGCCAGGCGCTGGTCCCGGTCGGGGATCTTCTTGCAGGCCACCACCTCGCCGGCGGCGCTGGGGGCGGTCGCCGCCTGGGCCGGTGCGGCCAGGGCCAGGAGGGTCGCCGCGAGGGGGGCGGCAATGTGGGCGTGCTTCATCCATCTCTCCCAAAACCCCGGCGGCCACGGTCGCACGGGGGCTGAACGCGAAAGGGGCCGGACCGGTTTCCCGGTCGCGGCCCCGACTTCTCGCAGGATGGGGGCCCGGCGTCGCCGCCCGGCCCCCGCACTCATCAGAACTTCACCGTCGTGCCGACGAAGAAGGTACGGCCGACGATGTCGTACGAGCCGCCGCCACCCGTGGTGACCGGGAACGTGGCATACGAACCGCCCTGGTACGAGCCCTGGTACAGGAACGGCACGGCCGGGGGCATCTTGTCCGCCAGGTTGTTGATACCGCCGAACACCGTGATGTTCTTCCAGCGGTACCGCGCGGAGACGTCGTGGTACCAGTAGGTCGGGATCTTGTTGAAATCAGCGATCTCAGCAGTGGAGTTCGGGAAGGTCTCGGACTCGCCGATGAAGCGGCTGGACCAGGTGACCGACAGGTTGTTCCAATCCCAGGTGCCGGTGAAGCGGCCCTTCAGGTGCGGATAACCGACGGTGCCGGCGCGGTACAGCTTGTTCTCGGCGTGGGCCGGGTCTTGGATGATGATGCTTTCCGGAACCCAGGTACCGGTGAAGCCCAGGTTCAGGCCGCCCATGTTCTGCAGGCCCACCTTATCCAGCTCGAAGGCATAGTCGACCTGGAAGTCCAGACCGCGCACCACTTCCTTACCGATGTTGACGGTGTTGCCATAGATGGTGGCGATGGAACCGTCCGCACGGCGGGTGATCAGGCCGCACTGCGAGGCGGCGCTCAGATCATAGCAGTTGGTCAGGATGGAGTTGGAGGTCAGCGCCGCCTGGCCCTGGGTGATCTTCACCAGCCAATAGTCGGCGGTGACGTTCAGGCCCGGGACGAAGGTCGGCGTGAACACGGCGCCGGCCGTCAGGGTGCGGCCGATTTCCGGCTTCAGGTTGATGTTGCCGCCCGTACGGGTGGACGGGTTGCCGAAGTCGCTGGACTTGTAGCCCGCCGGCACCACCTTGGCGCAGTTGGCGGCGCGGGTGGCGTTGGCGTTGATGTTTTCGACCGAGCAGGGATCGCTGACGCCCAGGAAGTTGTCGCCAGCCGGGGTGAACAGGTCGTCGATGTTGGGCGCGCGCACCGCGCGGGCGATGCCGCCGCGCAGCTTCACATCGTCATTGACGGCCCAGCCGGCCTGGACGTTCCAGGTGCTGGCGGGACCGGCCAGCGAGTAGTCGGAGTAACGATAGGCCAGGTCCAGATCCACGGCCTTGGCGAACGGCAGGTCGCGCAGGACGGGGACGCTCAACTCACCGTACACTTCGGTGGTGTCGTAGCTGCCCGACACGGAACCGTTCTGGTTGCCGTAGATGGTGCCGGAGGGCTGGTTCTGGAGGAAGTCGGTCTTGTCCACCGACTCTTCCTTGCGGTACTCGACGCCGGCCGCGAAGCTGACCGGGGCCATGGTGCCGCTGAACAACGCCGGGAACTTGAATAGATCGCCGTTCAGGTTGAAGGCGGCGTCGTGCTGCTGCAGCGTCGCCATTTCCTTGGTGTAGGTGAAGGCGTAGTTCTTCTGCGCGGCGGTCAGCGGGCCGACCACGAACGGGTTGATGGGAGCGCAACCGTTGGCCTGGGCGGTGGCGTCGCGGCACACGATCTTGCCGCCCACGTTCACGGCGTCCAGCTGCTGGTTGAACAGGCTGACGACCTTGTCGGTGTTCACAAAGCTGGTGCGGTTGCGGCCGTAGTCGTAATAAGCCTCGTAATGCCAGCCGTTGGTGAGGTCGCCGTTCAGGCCGAACACGCCGCGCATCACCTCATACTCGTAGGCGTACTCGCGCGGGCCATACCAGTCTTCATTCAGACGGGTGATGGTGATGTTAGGGATGGAGGGGTTCGCCGCCAGGATCGCCTTCAGATCAGACGGCAGGTAGGCGTTGTCCCGTTGAATGGTCAGGGAGCCGGAGCCCGACAGGCCGTTGGTACCCGTGGCCGGGTTGCCCGTGCCATTGGTCATGGGCGTGGACCGGCTGGTGCCGCGGCTGTCGGAATACTTCAGGTCGGCGAAAAAGTTCACCGTGTCGATGGGGCCCAGGTCCTGCGCCAGGCGGTAGTTGACCAGCGTGTCCGCCACTTCGCGGATGTTGGGCGTGCGCAGCGTCAGGTACTTGGACGTGTTGGCGCCGTCGCCGCCGATGGAGACGGTATCACCGGCGCTGGTGCTGCTCGTCGGCTTATTGATGATGTTGCCGCGGTTAAAGGGCAGCAGTCCCGAACCGTCGGTCTTGAAGGTCAGGGCATACTGGCCGTAACCCGGAATGAAAGTACGGATCACCGGGGCGCCGCTGGCCGCGAACACCGACGATAGGGTGGGGGCGATGGTGATGCGGTCGGGGATGCCGTCGTTGGGGCGCTTGCTGGCCGGGTTGGCCACCAGGGAGTAGTTGTACAGCGCTTCCGGCCGATCACGGCCGTACAGGCCCAGGTCGTGGTTGTAGTCGACTGCCAGGGTGATGTTGCCGCGGCCGCCGTCGAAGTTGTGGCCGACGATGGCGCTGATGTCGGTGGACTGATAGCCGTCCCCATCCGACCAGTTGTACTGGATGGTGGCTTCAGCGCCTTCGTAGTTCTTCTTGGTGATGACGTTGACCACGCCGGCCACGGCGTCGGCGCCGTACACGGCCGACGTACCGCCCGTCACCACTTCGATGCGCTCGATCAGCGCCGGCGGGATGCTGTTCAGGTCGACCAGCGAGGTGCCGCCGGAACCGTTACGGCCGGACAGCGAACCGACATGGCGCTTACCGTCCACCAGGGTCAGGGTGCGGTATTCACCCAGGCCGCGCAGGTTGGCGAAGTTCACGCCGGCGCCGTTGATGAAGCGGGCGTTGGTCGACGGACCCATGTCGTTCTGGGTCTGCGGCAGCTGGCTCAGCACGTCGACGGTCGAGGTCAGACCGGTGGCCTGGATGGCTTCGGAGTTGATGACCTGGACGGGGGTCGGCTGCGTCAGGTTGGGGCGCGCGATGCGCGAACCGGTGACGACGATTTCCTCAAGGGAATCATCGGCGGCGGCCTGCTGCTTCTGCTGGGCCTGGGCGGTGGTCGCGGCCAGCGCCATCAGGGCGCCCGCAGCGATGCCATGGCGCCACACCTTACGGCGGGCGGCGACGGAAATCTCCCTCATGCCTCTCCTCAATCTCTCTTCTGTCTTGATCGTTGGCCGGCGCCGACGGCGCCCAGCCAGCCCCGCGCCCATACCGGGGCAGGATTGCGACCAATTTCTTTTGCAGAAGTGTGATCGAGTAAACGGCGGAATTTGTAACAGTCGGTATCAACCGATAAGTGTGCGAATTTTGCCACATTTTTGATAACGGCAGAAATGCCAAGGTATCAAAAATGGAAATGTTATTACCTAAGGCCTATGCCGTGGCGGATCGCCGCATCCAGCGCCTCTGGAAACGAAAACGCGCCGCAACCGGGGACGGCGCGGCGCGAGACTCGTTTGTTATCTGAATATTGTATAAACTAATCAGCTTATTGCAGGGGTTTCCGGAATTTCAGCACGAAATTATCGGCTTCGCCCACGGCCAGATAGCGGTCCCGGTCCCTATCCTTAAGCGCCAAGGTCGGGGGCAAGGTCCATACGCCTTCCGGCCAATCCTTGCTGTCCTTGGGGTTGGCGTTGATCTCCGAGCTGGCCACCAGTTCGAAGCCGGTCTTCCTGGCCAGCGCGATGGCGTAATCCTGTCTTACGTAACCGCTGGTTGCTTTCGGATCTTGCGGCTGCGCATCGCTGGCGCGGTGATCCTCGATGCCCAGGATGCCGCCGGGCTTCAGCGCCTGGTAGAAGGCAGCCATAGCCTCGTCCGCGTAACCGCCGGCCATCCAATTGTGCAGGTTGCGGAAGGTGACGATCAGGTCGGCGCTGCCGGCGGGGGCGATGTCGAAGCGCCCCCGGCCGAATTCCGTCACCTTGACCTTGCCGTACCGCGCCGGGTCGGCGGCCAGCTTGGCATCGAAGGCGGCGTTCTCGCGGTTGGCGTAGGCGCTGTCCGTGCCCCGGGGGTTGGCGGCGGCGTAGTAGGTGCCCCGGTCATGCAGGTAGGGCGCCAGGATCTCCGTCCAATAGCCGCCGCTGGGCGATATCTCGACCACCGTCTGATCCGGCGCCAGGCCGAAGAAGGCCAGCTCCTGCAGGGGATGGCGGGCGGCGTCGCGCGCCTGGAACTGTGGTGACCGCGCGGGTGAGGCCACCATCTGTGCCAGGACGGGGTCGGGCTTGGCCTCTTCGGCGCCCAAGGCGGGCAGGCTCACAGTGGGCAGGCTGAATACGGTGGCGCCGGCCAGGACGGTCAACTGAATCAAGGGCCGCAGACGCATGGGAACTCTTCCTTGGGGCTCGGGGGCCGTTATACCGACCCGTCGTCATGAACGCGGAAGTGTAGGGAAAAGCGCCCAGCGGCGCTATGGGGCCGCTGCGGGTGGCTCCATGGCCACATCCTCAAGCGGCCCCTTCGGGGGCGTGTGCAACAGATGATCGGTCAGCAGCTTGGCGAAGCGGGGCAGGCGGGCGCGGCCGCGGGTGCAGACTTTCAGGTCGCGTAACGCCCAGCTGTCGGTCAGGGCGATGCAGCGGATGTCCATGGTCTGGGCGGCGCGCCGCGCCGTCGTCTCCGGCACGATGCCGATGCCGACGTTGCCCTCCACCAGGCGGCAGATGCCGTCAAAGCTGCGCAGCTGCACACGCAGGCGCAGGCGCCGGCCGGCCCGGGCGGCCCGCTCGGACAGGAAGCGTTGCAGTGCCGCCGCGCGATCCAGCCCCACCAGGTCATGGTCCATCACCTCGGCGAAGGTCACCGTGTCACGCCCGCCCAGCGGGTGGGCGGGGGCGGCCACCAGGACGAAGCGGTCCTGGCGGAAAGGGTAGGTTTCCAGTTGGCCCGTCTCCACCGTGCCGGCGACGATGCCAATGTCGCCGGTGCCGTCGGCGATGGCGGCCACGATCTCGTCACTCAGCCGCTCCTCCACATCCACCGACACCAGGGGGTGGGCGTTCAGGAAGCTGCTCAACAACTCCGGCAGGAATTCCGTCAGCGCGTTGGTGTTGGACAGGATGCGGACGTTGCCGGCCGCCCCACCGGCGTAAACGCTCAAATCCTCGCGCAGGCGCTCCGTCTGTTCCAGGATGGCGCGGGCATGGGCCAGCAGGGCGCGGCCGGCGGGGGTGGGGGTCACCCCGTGCCGTCCCCGGTCCAACAGGGTGGCGCCCAGCGACACCTCCATGTTGCGGATACGGGTGCTGGCCGCAGCCAGCGCCAAATGCGCCCGTTCGGCCCCCCAGGTGATGCTGCCCGCCTCCACCACGTCGCGGAACAGGGCCAGGTCGGTCAAGTCGAATTGCATGCAGGTCCCCTTCGCGGATCACCCTTCGCCATCGGCGAAGGCACACTGCGCGCAATACACATTGTTGCCAAGGGTTCGGTCACCGATACTTCGCCTGTGACGGAGCGAATGCCTGAACGGACGCTCCTCCGCCCCGGGGCTCCGCACCGCGGGCGGCACCTTGAAACCATAAAGGACACCATCATGACCGGCCGCCTTTCCGGTGGCGCCGGCGGCGCGCTGTCGCGCGCGCTGCTGGGGCTGCTCCTGCTTGCCTTCATCCTTCTGCTCATGCAACGCCCCGCGATGCCGGTGGCGCTCGACAACCAGGGCCACCCTTGCACCTTGGTGCGGGTGGTGCCGGATGCGGATGAGATGCCACCGACGCAGGTGGCGAAGCCCGGCCCGCCCTCTTTCGGTCCGGACGCCTACGGCGACTGAGTATTTTCGACCGCAGGAAACGGGATGGCCGCCGCGTCGGCGCGGGGCAGGGTGGGACATCGACACCTGACAATCGGTTGCCATCATGACCCTGTCCTTCACCGTCACCGGCCTGGATCCGGCCCCCTTCGCCCCCTTGTTCGCCCTGGATGAGGCCGGTCTGCTGGCCGCCGGCGCCCGCCGCCAGATGGTGGACGCCCCGGGCGCCTTTCCCTGCCGTGTCAGCCTGGAGGATGCCCGCCCGGGGGAGCGCGTGGTGCTGGTGAACCATCAGCATCAACCCGCCTTCACCCCGTATCGCTCCGCCCATGCGATCTATGTGCGCGAGGGCGTGGGTGAAGCGTGCCGGACGGTGAATGCCCTGCCGCCGGCCTTGGAACGGCGCATCCTATCGCTACGATGCTTCGACGCGGGCCATATGATCGTGACGGCCGACCTGGTGGACGGTGCGGACGCCATCCCCGTCATCCATCGCCTGCTGGACCGGACGGACGTGGCCTACATCCACGCCCATTACGCCAAATACGGCTGCTATGCCGCGCGGATCGACAGGGCGTGACGCGAGCAACGCCGACAATGGCCATGGGATGAATGGCAGGGGCGCCGTCGTTTCACCGGCGACCAGGATGACGGGGCGGTCGCGGTAGCAGCTGGATGGCTACAAGGCCGCGCTGGCGGCGCCCCCCACCCCCATTAGCCAGCGTGCCCCAGAAGGGTGAGGGCCAACACCAGTGTGGCGCCCCATCCAGTGACGAAGGCTAGTGTCCGGATGACTGGAATACCGGCGGCATAGACAACGTAGTGGACCAGCCGCGCCGCAAGATAGACCTGGGCCGCCAGGGCCGTCGTCGGCGTGCTGGCGCCGATCATGGTCGTGATGAGAACCAGGGGGGCGAACGGCGCCAAATTCTCAATGGCGTTGGCATGGGCGCGACGCGCCCGCTCTGCCCAGGCCGGGTCGGGCGGATAGGACGGATTAGGGTAGGACAGAGCCGGTATGAGGCCGCGCGTCAGGATTCTAGCCACCGTATAGGGAATCCACATCATTATCGTCGCAAGAATAACCAATAAAAGCAAATGTATTTCCGATGTTATTTGCATGAATGATGCTCCAACATATGACAATTACCCAAGAGTACCTGAATTCTCAGGTGTGTTTATTTGGATTGTAGATTTCACGCCGACGTCGCGCTATGGTCGTAAGTGACATTCTTAGGGCAATTTGCGAC
This sequence comes from Nitrospirillum amazonense, assembly GCF_029594735.1. Classification (NCBI taxonomy): domain Bacteria; kingdom Pseudomonadati; phylum Pseudomonadota; class Alphaproteobacteria; order Rhodospirillales; family Azospirillaceae; genus Nitrospirillum; species Nitrospirillum amazonense. The sequence continues at coordinate 1,167,511 of NZ_JARPAF010000001.1, read as the reverse complement.
ATGCGACTGACCATCCTGGCCCTTGATGACGTTTTCGACACCGGCCTGACGGTGTTGCTGGACACCTTTTCAACAGCGAACGAACTCGCGGCCGCCCAGGGGAACCCTGTCGCGCCCTTCGACGTACGTGTGGTGGGCCTAGGACGGCAGGTCCGCACCGCCCTGGGCTTCGCCGCGCCCGTTGAACCGGTGGACGCCGTCCGCAAGGCGGATTGGGTGGTCGTCCCAGCGCTGAATGCCAAGCTGCCCCACCTGCTGTTGAAGGCGCTGGAACGCACGGACGTCATCGAGGCGGTGGGCCATCTTCGCGCTTGGCATGCGGCGGGCATCGGCGTCGCCGGCGCCTGCATTGGCACCTTCCTGCTGGCCGAGGCCGGGTTGTTGAACGGCTTGGAGGCGACCACCACCTGGGCGCTGGCGCCATTGTTTCGCCAGCGCTACCCCGACGTCCGGCTGGACGATACGCGTATGATTGCCGCCTGCGGCCAGGTGGTCACCGCCGGGGCGGCCATGGGCCACCTGGATCTGGCACTGTGGCTGATGCGGCAGAAAAGCCCCGAGTTGGCGGCCTTCGTGGCCCGCTTCATGCTGATCGACAAGCGGCCCTCCCAGGCACGCTACATCGTCCCGGACTATCTGGCGCATGCCGACCCCTTGATTGAACGTTTCGAGCGTTGGGCGCGCAGCCATCTGGCCGATGGCTTCTCGCTTCAAGAGGCGGCCAAGGCCCTGTCCGTCACCCCACGCACCCTGCAGCGCCGGGCCGAAGCGGTGTTGGGCAAGTCCCCGCTCGCCTTCTTCCAGGACCTGCGCATCGAACGCGTGCAGCACCTCATTTCGCTGGGTGAGGATCTGGAGCGGATCGCCGGCCAAGTAGGGTACGCGGACTCCGCAACCTTGCGTAATTTATTGAAGCGGCGGCTGGGCCGTGGTGTGCGGGAACTGCGTGCGGAACTGCAGTGATCGGACGCCGCCGCTGTCCGCCGCCGGACACTGTCCGGGAACGGACAAGAGTGTTGTCCGGGTATTATCACCAATAACAATAACTTAAGCTACGGCCCACCTTTTGCTTAAGGCAATGGCCTCATTCCGCAGCCGGGGGAAACCGCTGAATGATCGTCTTGCCGTCCATTTTTCGCCGCCACGCGCTGATCACCCTGCTCAACCTGTTCGGGCTCACGGCGGGGATCGCCGGCTTCCTGATGGTCAGCCTGTATGTGGCGGGGGAATTGACCGTGGACCGGGGGTTCACCGGCGTGGACCGGCTGTACCGGGTGGGGACACGGTTGTCCGTGGGCGGCAACGACATCGTCCTGGGCGCCACCACGCCCCTGCTGGTCGAACCGCTGGCGCAGGATTTCCCGGAGGTGGAGGCGGTCACCCGCGCCTCGGAGGAGGATGTCGACCTTCAGGATGGGGATCGCGTCCTGACCACGCCGCTGTTGTGGGCGGACGCCAACCTGCTGCGGGTGCTGGACTATCCCCTGGCCCGCGGCGACAGCGCCACGGCGCTGGCCCGGCCCGACGGGCTGGTGGTGACGCCGGATCTGGCCCGCACCCTGTTCGGGGATGCCGATCCGATGGGCCGCACCGTCCAGGTGGCGGGCGGCCAGATGCTGACCGTCACCGGCGTGCTGAAGCCGCTGGCCGAAACCCATCTGAAGTTCACCGGCATCGCTGCCGACAGTGGTCGGGGCGACAAGAACTGGGCACATATGGCGGCGGAGCAGTGGAGCCACATCGGGGAAACCGCCGTCTACGTCCGGCTGCGCCCGGGCGCCTCCGCCGGGGCGGTGGCCGCGCGGCTGCCGGATTTCGTGCGGCGCCGCGCCGTCCTGAGCCAATTGCCGGATGATGTGCGCCAGGGCTTCATGACACTGCGCCTGGACCCGGTGCCAGCCATCCATCTGCACATCAAAACCTTCAACCAGTCCAAGCCGGGCGGCGACGTTGGCACCGTGGGCCTCCTGTCGGCTGCTGCCCTGCTGATCCTGGGCGTGGCCATCGCCAACTACACCAACCTGGCCACGGCCCAGGCCATCCACCGGGCGCGCGAGGTCGGCATCCGGAAGCTGGCCGGCGCCCGGCGCTGGCAGCTGGTGGCCCTGTTCACCGGTGAGTCCGTGGCGCTGGCCATCGCCGGCACCCTGGCTGCCCTGGCGGTGGTGGAGGTGCTGCTGCCCCCCTTCCAGGCGCTGGTGGGCCGGCCGCTCGGCTTTTCCTTGCTGCGTGACGGCGGTTTCCTTGCCCTGGTCCTGGCCACGCCCCTGGTGGTGGGGGTGCTGGGCGGCCTTTATCCCGCCCTGGTGCTCTCCGGTTACCGCCCGGCGGAGGTGCTGAAGGGCGGGGCAGCGCCGGCCGCCGGCCGCCTGCGCGCCGTGCTGGTGGTGGCGCAGTTCGCCATCTCCATCACCCTGATCATCGCCACGGTGACGGTGCTGCGCCAGGTGGCGCACGCCCGCACCGCCGCCTTGGGCTTCCTGCCGGAAAACCTGTACGTCGTCAGCCAGCTGCCCCACGACGCCCGGCGCGCGGCCACCATGAAGACGGAGTTGGCGAAGCTGCCCGGCATCCAGGGCGCGGCCTTCAGCAGCCTCGTCCCCGCCGACATCAGCCAGTTCATGACCCAGCTCACGGTGCCCGGCGACACCCATGGCGCCACGCCGGGCAAGGCCTTCATGCCGGAGTTCTCGGCGGATCCGGACTTTATCGCGACCTATGGCCTGGATCTCAAGGCGGGGGTTGCCCTGCCGCCCGGCTGGCACGCTGCGATGGACGGGGGGCGGCGCTATGTCTGGCTGACCGAGGCTGCGGCCAGGCGCCTGGGGTATGGCCATCCCATAGACGCCGTGGGCGATCGCTACACTGATGAGGAAGACCATGCGGTCGAGGTCGCGGGCGTGCTGGGCAATGTCCGTTTCCGCACCGCCCGCGACGCGGACGAGGCGCTGATGTTCTCCATCGGCGCCACCGGCGGCTTCCTGACCGTCCGCCTGGCCGCCGGCGACCCCCGTCCGGCCCTGGCCGCCATCAACGCCCTGGTGGATCGGTTGTATCCCGAGGCGCGCCGCGCGCCGCGCGGCTTCGCCGACGACCGGCTGGAAGCCCAGTACCGGACGGAGGAGCGCCAAGCCAAGGTCTTCGCCATCTTCAGCGCGCTGGCCATCGTGCTGGCCAATCTGGGGCTGTTCGGCCTGACGGCGCTGGCGGCGGCGCGCCGGACCAAGGAGATTGGCATCCGCCGGGTGGTGGGGGCCCGGGCGCGCGACATCGCCTGGCTGATGGTGTGGCAGTTCGCGCGGCCGGTGCTGCTGGCCAACTTGGTGGCATGGCCCTTGGCCTGGTGGGGGCTGCATCGCTGGCTGGGGCAATTCACCGTGCGGGTGGACCAGGGGCCCGGCACCTATCTGGCCGCCGGGGCCGCCGCCCTGGCCGTGGCACTGGCCACCGTGGCCATCCACGTCATCCGCGTGACCCGGGCGCCGGCGGCCAGCGCCCTGCGGTATGAATAAGGGGGAGGTGCTCGATGTCCACGTTCACGCTGCCCATCTTCTTCCGCCGGCATGTCCTGTTCACCCTCCTGAACCTGGCGGGTCTGGCCGTCGGTATCGCCGCCTTCCTGCTGGTCAGCCTCTACGTCGCGGAAGAGGGGACGGTGGATCGGGGTTTCACCCACGTCGACCGCCTGTACCGCGTGGGCAGCCAGCTGAACGTAGGCGGGCAGTCCATCAAGCTGGCCTTCGCTCCGGATGACTTGGCCGAGCCCCTGAAGCAGGAGGTGCCGGAGGTGGAGGCCGTCACCCGTATCGAGCCGGATCGGGTGATGCTGGGCGCCGCCACCCGCTACTTCGAACAGCGGGTGCTGTGGGCCGATCCGGATTTCCTGCGGCTGCTGGATTATCCACTGGAACGGGGCGATCCCACCCTGGCGCTGGCCCGGCCCGACGGCGTGGTGGTAACCCGGGAACTGGCGCGCACGCTGTTCGGGGACGCCGACCCCATGGGCCGCACGATCGAGGTGCGGCACGGACCGGCCCTGACCGTCACCGGTGTTCTGGCGCCGCTGCGGCAAAGCCATCTGGTCTTCACCGCGGTCGCCGCCGAGGCCGCGCGGGGGGACAAGTCCTGGGCGCATGCGAAGCCGCGCGCCTGGTCCGACATCTCGGGCGTCACCACCTATGTCCGCTTGGCGCCGGGGGCGTCGGCGGCGGCCGTGGGTGCGGCGCTGCCCGCGTTCGTCAACCGGCACAACCCGCCCAACCCCGACAAGGCGGGCGGCGGGATGGACAACATGGTCAGCCTGCGGCTTGACCCCGTCCCCGACATCTATCTGCGGGTCAAGGTGCTGGGCACCCTCGCCGAGGGGGACGTCGGCACCTTGCAGGTCCTGGGCGGCGTCGCCCTGCTGATCCTGGGCATCGCCATCGCGAACTACACCAACATGGCCACGGCCCAGGCCATCACCCGCGCCCGCGAGGTGGGCATCCGCAAGCTGGTGGGCGCCCGCCGCCGGCAACTGGTCGCCCTGTTCACCGGCGAGGCGGTGCTGCTGGCCACCCTCGGCACCGTGGCCGCCCTGGCGCTCATGGAACTGGCCCGGCCGGCGTTTCAGGGACTGGTGGGCCGGGATGTATCGCTGGCGCCCCTGACGCGGGGCTGGCTGCTGCCCCTGCTGCTGGCCACGCCCGTGCTGGTGGGCGTACTGGGCGGGTTCTATCCCGCCCTGGTGTTGTCGGGCTATCGGCCCGGGGAGGTCCTGAAGGGCCGCGCCCAGGCGCCGGGTGCCGGCCGTGTACGGGCCGTGCTGGTGGTGGCGCAGTTCGCGGTGTCCATCGCCCTGATGGTGGCGACCTTCACGGTGCAGCGCCAGGTGGCCCATGTGCAGGCGGCTGGCCTGGGCTATCAGCCGGATAGCCTGTACCTGGTCAGCAACTTGCCCGCCGATCTTGCGCGGGCCGCCACCTTGAAGGCGGAGGTGTCACGCCTGCCCGGGGTGCGTGCCGCCAGCCTGTCCAGCCTGGTGCCGGCCGCCCAATCGGAAAGCCTGTCCAGCTTCGACCTCCCGGCGGACACCCGCAGCACCCTGCGCCAGGCGCGGGGCATCGCCAGCTTCACCGCGGACCAGGATTTCTTCGCCACCTATGGTGCGCGCCTGGTGGCGGGCAAGGGCCTGCCCTCCGGCTGGAAGCCGACGGAGGTGGACGAGGACAAGCCGCGTTACCTCATCCTGACGGAAACCGCGGCGCGGCGCATGGGATACGCCAGGCCGGAGGACGCGGTGGGCGAACGCCTCTCCATCAACAGCGAAGACCCCACCGAGGTCGCCGGCGTGGTGGCGGACATGCGGTTTCAGTCCGCCCGCCGGGCCGACCTGCCGCTGATGTTCCTGATCAAGGCCAGCGGCCAGCACCTGACCGTGCGCCTGGCCGCAGGTGACCAACGGGCCACGGTTGCGGCCGTGAACGCCGTGGTCGACAAACTGTACCCCGACGCCGAATACCTGCGCCGCGCCTTCGCGGATGAGCGGATCGAAAGCCTCTACCAATCGGAAAGGCGCCAGGCCCGCGTTTTCGCCGCCTTCGGTGGCTTGGCCGTGGCGCTGGCCAATATGGGCTTGTTCGGTCTGACCGCCCTGACGGCGGCCCGGCGCACCAAGGAGATTGGCGTCCGCCGGGTGGTGGGGGCCAGGGTACCGGACATCATGGGGCTGATGGCCTGGCAATTCACCCGGCCGGTGCTGCTGGCCAACCTGGTGGCGTGGCCTGTAGCCTGGTGGGCTTTGCACCAGTGGCTGCTGCAATTCACGGTGCGGGTGGACCAGGCGCCCCTGACCTTCCTGGCCGCCGGCGCCGCCGCCTTGGCCGTGGCCCTGGCCACGGTGGCGGTCCACGTCATCCGCGTCGCCAGCGCCCCGCCGGTGGCGGCGCTGCGGTACGAGTGAGGCGTGCTATCCTGGGCCGACGAGGCAGGGATCAGCGATATGACACCTACGCATCGCATCGGTGATTGGACTTTCGACGGCGTATCTCTGCGCCATGCCGACGGGACGGAGCGGCGGCTGGAGGATCGCGCCGCGCGGACGCTGGCGGCACTGTGCGTGCGACGCGGTGAGGTGGTCAGCCGCGACGCCTTGCTGGCCGACGTTTGGCAGGGCAGGGCCGTCAGCGCCAACAGCGTGGCCGTGGTCATCGGCGATCTACGACGCGCCCTGGACGAGGACGCGGGCGAGCCGGTGCACCTAGTCACCGTGGCGCGACGGGGCTACCGGCTGAACCAGGAGTCGTCCGTTCCCCGGGAGGGGACGTTTCAGATGTTTCATAGCCATTGGGGCCCATTGGCCGTCGCGGGCTTGGCGGTGGCGCTGGTTGCCCTGGCGGGTTGGGGCTTGGCACCCGGATCAACGCCCTGGCCGGCGGTGGCGGTGGCGCCGGTGCGCAACGAGACCGGCGAGGCTGGCTATGATGCCCTGTCGCGTGCCTTGGACACGGTGGTGACCAACCGCCTGGCGCAAGTGACGGCTGTGGCCGTGACGGCATCGGACACGCCGCCAGCGGATGGCTTGACGCTGACGCCCCGTCTGATCCTGTGGAACGGCGCGCCGGAACTGTCGCTGACGGCGACGGATGCCGCCACGGGGCGGGTGGTGTGGACCGCCTTCGCCGCTGGCCCAGCGGGCGATCTGGCCAAGGTCACGGCGGCGCGGCTGGACGGGCTGGACGCCCAGTTGCGGCCGCAGGGCTGGCTGGAGCGCGTCTTTAGGCGGCTTTAGCGTTTCTTTAGTCGTTAAAGCGCCGGACGCCGTGCCAGGCAGGGGCATTCCCGACGACAGGAGGCCCCATGCGCGCCTTACTCATTCCCCTATTCGCCCTCAGCCTGTGCCTGGCCCCGGCGGCCCAGGCGGCGGGGCCGGACGAGGCCGGCATTCGCCAAGTGATGGACGCCTTTCACGCCGCCGTGGTCAGCCATGACGGCACCGGCCTGGCGTCATTGTTCATTCCAGAAGGCGGCACCTGGCTGAACGTCCTGACGGAGGAGGCATACGCGCCTGTCGCCGGGGTCAAGCCCAAGGTGCGGGAGGGCAGCCATCGCGACTTTGCCAATTTCGTCTCCACGACCAAATCGGCGCTGGACCCGCGCCACGACAACATCCGCATCGTCAGCGACGGCACCGTTGCCTCGGTCACCTTCGACTTTCATTTCTTCATCGACGGGGTGGAAACCAACCGGGGGCTGGAGATGTGGCAGCTGGTGAAGGACACGACCGGATGGCGCATCGTGGCCATCACCTACTCCTCCACTCCCACCCCTACCCCCAGGGCGCCTTAGCCGTTCACTAGGCCCAGCAGCAGGGCGTTGGTCTCGGCCGGCTTTTCCAGCATGATCTGGTGGCCGCAGCGTTCCAGTTCCACGTAGGTGGCGTTGGGCAGGCGCCCGGCCAGGTCGCGGGCGCCGGCCGGGGGAGTCAGGCCGTCGTTGGCGCCGGCCACCACGGTGATGGGCAGGGTCAGGGCGGACAGCGCTGCCGGGTCGGGGTGGGCCGCCTGGCTCATCAGCGCCTTCATCATGAACAGGCTGTTGCCCTTGGTCGCCTGCTCCTCGAACGCCAGCAGGGCGGCGTCGGTGTCCGGATGCCAGGCCAGGGAACGGAACTTGGCGGAGATGATGGGGCGGATCCATTCCAGGATGAAGGGCGGCAGCCAGCTCAGCGGGTTGGCGCCCAGCTGGGCGACGGGGCTGGGCGGGGCCAGCAGCAGGGCCGCCGCCACACGGTCCAGCCGCCCTTCCGCCGCCAGACCCTGCAACAGGCTCAAGGTCAGGCGGCAGCCATAGGAATGGCCGGCCAGGATCACGCGGCCTTGACCATATGTCTCCAGGATCTGGCGGTAGTCCGCCACCAGATGGCTGCCCTGATACGCCGCCCAGTCGCGCGGCTGCGGGCTTTGGCCGTGGCCGACGAAATCCCAGGCGACGATGCGCACCCCCGCCTCCACCAGGGCGGCCCATTGGTGGCGCCACTGGTTCTTGTTGCCGCCACTGCCGTGGCAGAAGAAGACGGTGGTATCGGCGCGCGCGCCGCCCTCATGCACCAGCAGGCTCAAGGGCGGACGGCCGTCGCGCACCGTCACCGTGTCGGGCGTGACCACCAGCCGGGTGGTGGCGAGCGGCAGGTCAGGGACGTCGGGCATGGTGTTTCCCGTTGAAGGTACGAGGGCGAAGGGGGACTATCCGCGCTGTCTCGGCCGGAATCGTGGATCGGCCGTCCCCGGACTGTGAAACAAGCCGTTGGAAAACCGTATCATGCCTGCCCCCGGACCGCGCAACGCCATCACCGACGTCCCCGGCCTGACGGTGGGCCACGCCACGGATGAGCGAGTGCGTAGCGGCGTCACCGTTCTGATGTGCGGAGGGGCCAAGGGGGCCGCCGGCTGGGCCGGCGGCGTGGATGTGCGCGGCGGCGGCCCCGGCACCCGCGAGACCGAGATGCTGGCGGCGGAGAACCTGGCGGGCCGGGCTCATGCCGTGGTCCTGACCGGCGGTTCCGTCTTCGGCTTGGCGGCGGCGGACGGGGTGGCGGCCGTGCTGTCGCGGCGCGGGATGGGCCTGACCCTGCGGCCCGGGACACCCGCCGTGCCGCTGGTCCCGGCCGCCGTGCTCTATGACCTGGCCAATGGCGGCGACAAGGACTGGGGCCTGACGCCGCCCTACCGCGACCTGGGGATGCGCGCGGTGGAAGCCGCCGGACTGGAGGTGCCCCAGGGCGCCCTGGGCGCCGGGCGCGGCGCCATGGCGGGGCTGATCCCCGGCGGTGTCGGCACCGCCTCCATCGACCTGGGTGATGGCCTGGTGGTCGGCGCCCTGGTGGCGGCCAACCCCCTGGGCTCGGTCTTCATGCCCGACGGCCGCACCTACTGGGCCTGGCCTTTCGAGATTGATGGTGAGTTTGGCGGAAGAACGCCCCAGGGTCCCGTGGACGCCAGCGACCCGGTGCCGGAGCTGTCGCGGCTGGGCGTGCACCGCCAGCCCACGGCGGGCGCTAACACCACCATCGCCGTGGTTGCCGCCTCCGCCGACCTCAGCACGGCGGAATGCAAGCGGGTGGCGATGATGGCGCAGGACGGCATCGCCCGCGCCGCGCGCCCGGCCCACACGCCGTTCGACGGCGACACCGTGTTCGCCGTGGCGCGGGGACCGGCCCTGGTGGCGGCCGCCGGCGGCCGTTGGGCCCAGGTGGCGCGTATCGGTTCCGCCGCCGCCGACTGCCTGGCCCGCGCCATCGCCCGCGCGGTGTTCCATGCGGGGGACGGTCAAGGCGGCGATGGCAGCCATCAGGCGACGTGAGCCGCCAGGGTGGGCGTGGCCGCCAGCAGGCTGGCGGTGTAGGGATGCTGGGGCCGGCTCAGCACCTGCAGGGTCGGTCCTTCCTCCACGATGCAGCCGCCTTGCATGACCAACAGCCGGTCGGTCAAGGCCCGCACCACCGCCAGGTCGTGCGACACCACCAGATAGGCCAGGCCCAGGCGTCGCGACAGGTCGGCCAGCAGGTCCAGGATCTGGGCGCGGGTCAGCACGTCGAGGGCCGAGGTCGCCTCATCCAGGGCGATCAGGTCGGGCTGCACCGCCAGGGCGCGGGCGATGGCGATGCGCTGGCGCTGGCCGCCGGAGAATTCGTGCGGATGGCGGTCGGCATCCGCCGGCGCCAGGCCCACCTGGGTCAGCAGTTCCTCCACCCGCGCCCGGCGCAAGGCGGGCGTCAGCGGTGTGTCCAGCAGGGCCAAGGGCTCGGCCACCACGCGCTCCACCCGCCAGCGGGGGTCGAAGCTGCCCACCGGATCCTGGAACACCATCTGAACATGGCGGCGCAGGGGGCGGCGCGCGGCCTCGGACGCTGTCGACCAGGCCTGGTCCAGCAGGCGCACCGCGCCCGCCTGCGGCGCGTCCGCCGCCAGCAGGGTGCGCAGCAGGGTGGACTTGCCTGATCCTGACTCGCCCACGATGCCCACGCTCTCCCCCCGGTGCACGGCCAGGCTGGCCTGGTCCACGGCGCGCAGGTGCGCCGGCTTGGACCACCAGCCGGCACGGGGCAGGGGATAGTCGCGCACGATGCCCTCAGCGACCAAAAGGGGCGGCCGTACGGGGGCCGGCAGGACGTCCGGCCGCTGCCGCGCCGGCTCGGTGGCCGCCAGCAGGCGGCGGGTATAGGGATGCTGCGGGGCGGCGAAGACGGTCGCGGGGTCGCCCACTTCCACCACCGCACCGTCATGCAGGACCACCACGCGGTCGGCCACGCGCGACACCAGGGCCAGGTCGTGGCTGATCAGCAGCAGGCCCAGGCCGTCCTGACGGACGAGATCGACCAGCAGGCCCAGGATGCGGGCCTGGGTGGTCACGTCCAGGGCGGTGGTGGGCTCATCCGCGATCAGCAGCTTGGGTTTCAGCGCCAGGGCCGCCGCGATGGCCACCCGCTGGCGCTGGCCGCCCGACAGTTCATGCGGACGCCGGCTGCGGGGGAAGCGGTCGGTCGGCAGGCCCACACGGGTCAGCATGGCGTCGGCGATGCGCATGGCCTCCGCCCGGCTGGCCATGCCGTGCACCCGTACCGTCTCCGCCACCTGCGCGCCGATGGACAGGACGGGGTTCAGCGCCGTCATGGGCTCCTGGAACACCAGGCCCACGTCGCGGCCGCGCACGGCGTTCATCTGCCTGTCGGTCAGGGTGGTCAGCTCCCGCCCGTCCAGGCGGATGCTGCCCTGGGTTCTGGCGCCGGCGGGGGTCAGGCCCAGCACCGACAGGGCGGTCATGGACTTGCCGGAGCCGGACGTCCCCACCAGGGCCACGATCTGGCCCGGTTCCACCGTCAGCGATACGGCGCTCAGGATGGTGCGGCCGTCGATGGCCAGGCTGAAGTCGCGGATGTCGAGCAGCGCCATGGGATCAGGCCCCCCGCTTGGGGGCCAGGCGGCCACGCAGGCCCTCGCCCAGCAGGTTGAAGCCCAGCACGGCGGCCACCACGGCCAGGCCGGGGAACAGCACCAGCCAGGGCGCCTGGCCCGCCAGGGTCTGGCTGTCCGCCAGCATGCGGCCCCAGCTGGGTTGCGGCGCCTGGGTGCCCAGGCCGACGAAGGACAGGCCGGCGTCGGCAATGATGCCCAGCGACAGCTGGATGGTGGCCTGTACCAGCAGCAGGCCGGCGATGTTGGGCAGCACGTGCTCCAGCGAGATGCGGCCGCCGCCCTTGCCGGCCAGCCGGGCGGCCAGGGTGTAATCCCGCGCCCAGACGCCCAGGGCGGCCGCCCGCGTCACCTTGGCGAAGACGGGGATGTTGAACAGGCCGATGGCGGCGATGGCGTCCACGGCACCCGGGCCGCACAAGGCGGCGATCAGCACGGCGGTGATCAGGGCGGGGAAGGCGAAGACCACGTCGCTGCCGCGCATCGTCCCCTCCTCCACCCAGCCGCGCCGGCCCGCCGCCAGCAGGCCCAGGGGCACGCCGGCTCCCGCGCCCGCGCCCACGGCGGCCAGGGCCACGGCCAAGGCGCTGCGCGCACCCGCCAGCACATGGGAAAAGACGTCGCGGCCATAGGCGTCGGTGCCGAACCAGTGGGTGGCGGAGGGTGCGGCCAGCCGGCCGGCGACATTGATGGCGGTGGGGTCATAGGGCGTCCACGCCAACGACAGCAGGGCGGCGGCCACCACCAGGCCGGTCAGGAGCAGGCCGGCGGCCAGGGCCCTGGAATGGCGGCCGCCGTCGGTCGCCGCCTCCAGCGTGATCATGACGGTCATGGGCGCCGCCCCTGTGTCAGGCGCGGATCCACCGCGGCGTTGGCCAGATCGACCAGGAAGGTGACGACCACCACGGCGAACACCAGGCCGACGGTCACACCCTGCACCACGATCAGGTCGCGCTGGGCCACGGCCTGGAACACCAGCCGGCCCAGTCCGGGCAGGAAGAACACGTTCTCGATGATGATGCCGCCCGCCAGCAGGAAGGAGAACTGCATGCCCAGGATGGTCAGCGCCGGCACGAAGGCGTTGGGCAGGGCGTGGCGCAGCAGGGCCTGGGACAGGCTCAGGCCTTTGGCCCGCGCGGTGCGGACGTAATCCTGGCCCATCTGCTCCACCAGCTCACCGCGCAGCACCCGCGCCAGGATGCCGGCCTGGGGGGCGGCCAGGGCGATGGCCGGCAGGGTCAGGGCTTTCAGCGCCGGCAAGAGCCCGCCGCCCCAGCCGGGGAAGCCGCCGGCGGCGAACCAGTGCAGGCCGGCGGCGAATACCAGGGCCAGCACGGTGCCGGCCCAGAAGTTGGGGATGGCGATCAGCAATTGCGCCACGCCGTTCAGGAAGGCGTCGACCACGTTACCTTGGCGCCCACACACGGCGCCCAGCGCCGCCAGCGTGCCCAGGGCGACGGCCAGCAGGGTGGACAGCAGCACGGCGTACAGGGTCAGGGGCAGGGTCACGGCCAGCCGCTCCGCCATCAGGCGGCCGACGTCGACGCGGTAGGTGTAGCTGAGGCCGAAATCGCCGCGCGCCAGGCCGGCCAGCCAGGCCAGGTAGCGCTGGGGTGCGGGCACATCCAGGCCCATCTGGTGGCGCAGGACGGCCAGGGCGGCCGGGTCGGCGCTCAGGCCCATCATCACCCGGGCGGGGTCGCCGGGGATGACCTGCAGCACCAGGAAGATGGCCAGGCTGGCGGCCAGCAGGGTCAGCAGCAGTACGGCCAGGCGCCCGGCGACATAGCGCGGCCCGGCCTTGGCGGCGGCCAGGGCCACGGCGGCCAGCACGGCCATGCCCAGCAGCCACGCCAGCCCCCCGGCACCGCACAGCCCGCCAGCGGCGGCGGCATCCGCGCCCGCCTCGTCAAAGCGCGCCGTGGCCAGGTCCACCAGCTGCACCGGGGTGGGCAGCCAGATGTCCCGCAATCCGGCATCCCACACGCCGAAATAGGGGTATTCGAACAGGAAGACGTTGACGGCGTCGTTGGCCAGGGTGCGCTGGATGTCGCCCAGCAGGGCCAGGCGCTGGCCCTGGTCCACCGTGGCGTCCAGCCGGGCCAGCAGCGCCTTGTAGGCCGGGTTGCGGTAGCCGAAATAGTAATCGTCGCGACCATAGATGTCGTAATCCATGGGCTCGACATGGGCGACGATGGTCATGTCGTAGTCGTGGCCGCCATAGACCTGGGAAATCCACGTGGCCCATTCCACATCCTGCAGCACCACATGCACCCCCGCCTCCGCCAGCTGGGCGGCGATGATCTCGGCGGCGCGCTTGGCATAGGGCAGGGGCAGGACGCGCAGGGTGGCGGTGAAGCCCTGCGGGTATCCGGCTTGCGCCAGCAGGGCCTTGGCCTTGGCCACGTCGTGGGGATACAGGCCCGTCAGGTCGACATAGCCCGCGTTCTGCGGCGGGTAATGGCTGCCGATGGGGGCGCCATAGCCGAACATGGCGCCCTGGATGATGGCCTGGCGGTCGATGGCATGCGACAGGGCGCGGCGCACCAGCACATTGTCGAAGGGCGGGCGCCGGTTGTTCAGCGCCAGCAGCGTCTCCCCCTCCGACGGGGCGACGTCGACAGTGTAACGCGGATCGGCCTTCAGGGCGGCGATGGCCTCAGGCGCGGGGAAGGCGGGGAAGCCCTGGATGTCGCCGGCCTTCAGCGCCGCCGTGGCCGCCGCCGGGTCGGCGATGAAGCGGTAGGTGACGCTGGCCAGATGCGGTGCTGGGCCCCAATAGGCGGGGTTGCGCGCCAGGGTGACGGCGTTGCCCCGCTGCCAGTCGGCCACAGCGTAGGGGCCGGTCCCCACCGGATGGGTGACGTTGCCGGCGGCGCTGGCGGGGGACACCATGACGGCCGCCGGCCAGCCCAGCACCTGCAACAGGCTGCCGTAGGGCGCTTTCAGGTGGATGGCCGCCGTCAGCGGGTCGAGGACGTCGACATGGTCGATGTGCGACAGCGCCACCTTCTGCGGGTTGGTGCTGCCAGGCGCTATGGCGCGCTCAAGCGAGAACTTGACCGTTTCGGCATCGAAATCAGTTCCGTCCTGGAAGCGCACGCCCGGCCGCAGGTGGAAGATGTAGGTCAGGCCGTCCGGCGCCACCGTCCAGTCGGTGGCCAGCAGGGGCTGCACCGTGCCGCCCACGCCCAGATGCACCAGCCCCTCGAACACCGTGGGGAAAACCACGGCGGGGATGGCGGCCGAGGCCTCCGCCGTCGGGTCCAGGCCCGGCGGCTCCAGCTGCAGGCCCAGGGTGATGGTGTCGCGCGCCCAGGCGGCGGGCGCCGCCGCCACCGCCGCCAGCACCACTGCTGATTTAACCAGGCGCATGAGGAAGATCGTCCAGGCCATTGAGTCAGTTCACCAAGAGGCTGGTGTCATGGCGGTGCGCCTCCGCCGTGGCCTGGGCTCGCGCCGCCGCCTGGCGCGCCAGGCTGGGCAGGCCCAGCGCGTCATAGACCTGGGCCAGGGCGCGGTTCAGGGGCACGCCGCCGGGGTCGTGGGCCCGGCGCAGCTCCAGCATCTGTTGCGCCGGGGCCCAGCGCCGGTCCTTGAGATAGGCGTCCAGCACCACCTGTTCGAACAGGTCGCGCTGGGCGTGGCTGCCGCCGATCTCCACCAGGCGGGGCAAAACCGGGCCCAGGCGGCGCACCGCCGTACGCCAGTCGCCCCGGTGATAGGCCACCAGCCCCTCGGCCGCCGGCACGGCCACATCCGCCCACGTTTCCCGGCTGTGGTCCGGCGCCTTGCCCGCCTGGGCGCGGATGGCGTCCAGCAGGGTCTCGGCCTCCGCCCTGCCGGCGCGGGCCAGGCCCATGAGGTACAGCAGCGCCAGGAAGGGCTGGGCCGTGTCGGTGGCGCGGGCGGCCAGGTGGCCGGCCAGGTCGGTCCAGCGGTCGCCCACCTCCACGCCGGCCAGCTCCAGCCGGCTCAGCAACTGCACCGCCCCCGCCTGGTCCTGGGAATAGCCCTTGTCCACGCCCCAGACCCGGGCGTCGTAGGTGGCCAGCGCCTCCGCCGCCCGCCCCTGGCTCAGCAGGAACAGGGCGTAGTGCCACCACAGGTGCGTGGACATGAAGGAATTGAGCTCGGTCCAGCTGTCGTGCACGCTGCGCAGGAAGGCCGCCCCCTGGTCAATCTCGCCCCGGGTCAGCATCACATGGGCCAGGGCGTGGTGGGCCCAGGGCTCCTTGCGCTTCAGGGTGATGGCGCGGCGGGCCGCCGCCTCCGCCTCATCCAGCAGGTGACACTGCTCATAGCCGAAGGCCAGCATGCCGTGCAGATAGGCGACGTCGCCGGCCCGGGGCAGCACCTTCAGCGCGATGCGCACCATGTCCGGCGACTGGCCCCGGTTGAAGTTCAGGTACTGGTGGACCTTCACCGCCGCCAGGTCGCGGGGGAATTCCTCCGCGATCTGGTCGCCCAGGGCCAGGGCGGCGGGGATGTCGTCCCGCCACCAGGCCTGCAGCATCGCGGCGTTCAGCTGTTCTCGGCGCGTGCCGTGGCGGGCGGCGGTCAGCGCGCGCGCCACATAGGGGGCGGCGCGGCCGGGGCCGTCGGTGGATTCCAGGAACATCCACAGCATGCCGGCATAGGTCTGCACCAGGGGCAGGTCCACCGCCTCATCCGCCACCGCCAGCAGGTTCACGGCCCGCGTCTCATAGGCCAGCAGCCCGCCGACGAAATCGTCGATCAGCCCGGCGCTGTGCGCGCCGTCCGTGGTGATGGGGTTGCCCAGGAAGTCTTCGTCCATGACGCTCTCGGCCAGGCTGTTGCGGGCGTTTAGTACTGGTACCCCAGGCGGATGCCCCAGGTCGCCGGCCGGCCGGGGATGGCGATGTCGGCGTTGGTGAAGAAGTTGCGCAGCAGGTCGTAGCGCCTGTCCAGGATGTTCTGGCCGTAGACCGTGGCGGTCCACGGCCCCTGGTCCGGCGTCAGGGTGACGGCGGCGTTGACCAGCCAATAGCCGGCGACGTTGTAGCGGCTGCCCAGCAGCGAGCGTTCGCTGCTGCGATAGCTGTAGTCGGCCTCCGTCTTCAGCGTGTGGCCGGGCAGGGCCCAGTCATAGCTGACGCCACCGTTGTAGGTGATGCGGGGGAAGCCCAGATCCTCCCCCGCCTGGTTGGTATAGATGGGGCGGCAGGGATAGCAGGTGGCCAGCGAGGCCGCCGTGTCCACGGCGTTGAATTCCTTGAACTCGCCATGCGACAGGCCCAGGGCCTGGGTGATCAGCAGGCCGGGGCGGGGCGCCCAGTCGGCCTGCAGCTCCGCGCCGTAAATCTCCGACCGGGGGGCGTTCACGATCTTGCCGATGGCGCCGAAGCTCGGGTCGATGATGACCGACTGCACCTGCTGGTGATGGTAGTCGTAGTAATAGGCCGAGGCGTTCAGGCGCAGGGTGTGGTTGGCCAGGTCGGACTTCACTCCCGCCTCATAGGCCCACAGCACCTCTGGCCGGAACGGGGCCAGGCCGCCCAGCGCCAGGGTGTTGTAGGCGGTGAAGCCGCCGGACTTCACCCCCCGGCTGAGGTTGGCGTACAGCAGCGCCTCATCCGTCACCTTGAACTCCACCCCCGCCTTGCCCGTGGTCTGGGTGAAGCCGGTGGGCACCTTGTCCGCTGAAACGCCGATGCCGGTGTCGGGGATGGTGATGGTGCTGAAGGTGCGCAGCGTGCGGTCCTCATGCTCCTCCCGCAGGCCCAGGATCAGCTTCAGCCGGTCGGTGACGGCATAGTCGGCCTGGCCGAAGCCGCTGATGGATTCCGCCGTCTGGGCATAGCGGGTGTTGGCGATGAAGCCGTAGATGTCGGTGAAGTCGGACAGGAAGGCCTCGCGCAGCGTCTCGTGCGAGTAATAGAGGCCGCCCACCCATTGCAGCCGGCCCGGCCCGCTGGAGGCCAGGCGCACCTCCTGCGACACGTCCTGGGCGCGGCTGTTGAAATATTCATCCGCGTCGCGGTAGGCGGTGGCGTCCCAGTCGTTGAACTCCTTGCGGTTCAGCGCCTCCCACGCCGTGATGCTGGTCAGCGTCACATCCTCGAAGCGGTGCAGCACCGTCAGGTCGGCGCCGCCGCTGGTGTTGTTGCGGAAGGGCTTGGCATTGGGGTCGGCGCCGATGACCTTGGCGAAGGCGGGCGACAGGCCCCACCCCGTCCTGGACGGGTCGGTATCGGCGGGCAGGGTGCCCACGCCCGGCTGGACGGCGGGGTTGAAGAGATAGCCGCCGGTGCCGTCCGACAGGTCGCGGCCATAATGCAGGTTCAGCCTCACGTCCGTGTCCGGCGTGGCCGTCCAGGCGATCTTGGCGCGCACGGCGGTGCGGTTGGCGTTGCCCAAATCCTGGCCGGTCAGGCGGTTGGTCTGCCAGGCGCCGCCCTGCTGCGTCATGGCCGACAGGCGCACCTTCACCGTGTCGCTGACGGGGCCGGAGACATAGGCCTCGATCTTGGCGGCGTCATAGCTGCCATAGTCGGCGGTGATGCCGGCGCTGGCGCTGTCCGTGGGGTTGGCCGTTAGGATGTTGATGGCGCCGCCGGTGGTGTTGCGGCCGTACAGCACGCCCTGCGGCCCGCGCAGCACCTCCACCCGGTCCACGTCATAGACCAGGCCCTGGGTCATGATGGGCAGGGGGTAGGCGACCTCATCGACATACACGCCCACGGTGGGCGTGTTGTTGGAGGCATAGTCGTTGAAGCCCA
Organism: Nitrospirillum amazonense; assembly: GCF_029594735.1. Taxonomy (NCBI): domain Bacteria; kingdom Pseudomonadati; phylum Pseudomonadota; class Alphaproteobacteria; order Rhodospirillales; family Azospirillaceae; genus Nitrospirillum; species Nitrospirillum amazonense. Next base: position 1,149,819 of record NZ_JARPAF010000001.1, on the reverse strand, counting down.
CGCCCCGGATGCGGAACTGTGGCTGCCCGCCGCCGAAGGCGTTGGTGACCTCCAGCCCCGGGGTCATGTTCTGCAGATCGTTGACCGAGGTGACGTGGTGCGTGGCCAGATCCCCCGCCGACAGGACGGAGACGGACAGGCCCACGTCCTGCACCGACTGCGCGCGCCGCTGGGCGGTGACGATGATGTCCGGAATGCCCCCCGCATCCTGCTCTTGCGCCACGGCGCCGCCGCCCAGCAGCGCGCCGCCCATCAGCAGGATACCGGAAAGCGCCCGGCCCCATACCGTTTGGCCCCGTAACAGCCGACCTGCGGCCGCGTACACGCGTGGTCCCTTCATCCTCAGCCACTCCCCCATCGTTCCCCGGCGTGGCCCTTGGCTGGGCTCGTTCACCGGGTGACGCCGGCCGCCGAATTGTACTGTTCAATGGATGTGCAAAATATTAATAGCACACTAACGACAGTTAGCACGGGGAATAACGCTCCGGTCAATCGCGTAAATGGCCGGCGGGCGGTGATTACCAGGATAGGCAGCGCATATCTGTCATGCTGCGCCTGCTCACGCAATGAGCGCCGTCACAGCCTTAAGGTGGACGGACGGGTCGCGCAAGTATGGCATCGGTTGCAGGGCGGGGGCGTTCGCGGCTGCGATAGGACGGTCGGTCCCGCTCAGTCCGGCCGCGCCAGGGCGGCCAGCCGCTCCTTCACCGCCGGCCACTCGGCGGCGATGATGGAGAAATAGACGCTGTCGCGCAGGCGGGCGGGGATGGCCTCGCCCTCCGGCCCCACGCGGGCCGGCACCACGACGTGGGACCGGAAGATGCCTTCCTGCGTGGCGCCGATGCGGGCGATGGCGGCGCGGGACTGCTGGTTCAGCGCGTCGGTCTTCAACTCCACGCGGTGGGCGCCCAAGACCTCGAAGGCATGGGTCAGCAGCAGGCGCTTGGCATCGGTGTTGGCGCCGGTACGCTGGTGCGACCGCGCCACCCAGGTCCACCCGATCTCCACCCGCCGGTTGGCGCGGTCGATGTTGCCATAGCGCGTGCTGCCGATAACCTGCCCGCTGGCCCGGTGCACGATGGCGAAGGGCAGGCTGACATGCCGGTCCCGCTCCTCCAGCGCCGTGTGGACATAGGCCCGCATCTCATCCGGCGTCGTCACCTGCGTCGGCACCCAGCGCCACAGCACCGGGTCCAGCCCCACGGTGATCAGCCCCGGCAGATGATCCTGGCTCAACGGCTCCAGCCGCACCACGGCCCCCGTCAGGGTGACGGGGCTGACGGTCATGGGGCGGGTGTCGATCTCGACCATGGCGGCTCTCCGCAGACAGGGGTTCCTGGTTCGATACGAGCGGCGGGCGGGCAGGGCAAGGGCGGGATTGTCTGGGGGACAAGGTTTGGGGGGCACAAACTCCAGGCCTAGAAGGTGGTCAGGACGAATATGGGCGGGGAGGGCAATCCAGCAGCCCACAGACTTACAGCCTCATGGAATTATCGTAACAGATGCTTCTCGAGAGCGGCGTTGATGGCCTTGAATAGGCATTCGAACTGATCTTGGCTTGTTGCTGGCAATACAGATGCTGGGTCATTAACCATCTTTTGCAGAAACAGCCTTGCCGGTCGTGTCTTGTGGAAGCCTATCGAGAGCGCGTCGAATGCCGCTTCGACCCGGCGGGCTATTCTGGGAATGTGGGCGTTCAATTCGAGTTTCTTGCCCCTCAATTCCTTGGCATAAGCTTCGCGTACAAGTGCTTCGTAAATTTTTGGATCCAATATATCTTCAATATCGGCTTCAGCCGGTGGCGTTTTAAAAGCTTGACTGGCAAAAATTACGTTATCTGATCTGATCAGCTTACCTTTTATCAAATCGTCCCGCGTTGCCTTGGCATCTTTTTCGTCATCGAATAGGACAAGAACGTTTAGTTTTTCAGATGTTAGCAGTGCTACCATGTAGTGAACTTTCTGCGCGCCTCCAGATGGCGTTACGACGAGGCGTTCATCGAGTCCAATTTTGGCTTGATCTTTTAGATATGCCGATACTGCTGACAGAATCCAGAAGTCAGTGACGCCTTCGACGACCAAGTTGTTTGGCCCGACGAACAAGCTTTGGGCAAGGTCGTATCCAAGTGCGGCCTGCAACGGGAAAAGGGTACGAGCATCGCCGTTGGGATCGTTGGAAACGGTAGTACCTTCGTCTTCAGTGATGTTGACCGTTCGCACCCAGTCCAAATGGTGTGTCGGAACCATAAACGGAGAATGCGTTGTATATATTATTTGGTTTTTAAAATCGCTTTCGAGATGGCGAAGTAAATCGCCCTGCGATCGGGCGTGAAGGTATAGTCCTGGCTCATCTAGAAGAAGAACTGCGCCATCAGCGTTTCCATCCTCGGTATCGGCTGCGAATACGATATAAAAGGCGAAGAACCATTGAAACCCGCGGCTTCTCTCGTCAAGATTAACTTCGACGTCATAAACGCTATTCGGATCGGAGATTAGGGTGTCAAAATGACTACCATCGAGATTGAAGCGTACCTTAAGTTCTCGATCCTTCCAGCGCTTGCGAATGGCGGTCGTTACAACCGCCCCCGCGCGGTTGGCTAATTGGCTCCGAGTTTCTTGATCGTTTCTCTGAAGTAGAATTTGCAGTTGGTCAGGACTTAATCCTGCAACCTTGCACAGCTTTTCAAAATTAATATCCGCTAGGGTTGAGCTACTATCTCTTTTTCGTTGAAGGAATTGCGTTATATCCTGATGGCCTTTTATTTCCGGATAATCCTCAAGATATATAAAAATTGGCAGTCGCTGGATAATCCATTTACGTGCGCTTTCGTGAGCTTTTTCTCTTCCTGGAATGGCTTCTGCCATCTCCTCTAGTACTATGATCTTTTGATCTTGCGTATCGGTAAGCTCGACGTCCGCTGCTGCGAGAGCCTGTCGTAATGCTGCTAGGGCGGGCGTCGCTGACGCCGCCCAGGTGGCTGCGGTTACCCCGGTGCTGATTGCGGCGACAAATGTATTTGAAGCCTGTTCTAATTCGGCCTTGGCGGTTTCAACCAATTTTGACGCTCTTGCCTTGACAGCTGCGTCAATCTTCCGCGCTTCGCTTTTGATTGCCGCTATGTCAAACACCTCTTGTGACGCATCCATACCAACATAGCGTGTTTTACCATAACAGCGGCCAACTGTGACTTCAGATACACCTTCAGCAGCAGGCCAAATTTCTGCAAGTTTTTGCTGTTCATGCTTGCTTAGGATCCATATGGAATCAACAACAGGGGTATTGTCGTTGCAATCCGAAAGCTTGCAGTGACGTGGAAAGTCCTTAATTGGGTTAAGTGCCTCAAACCCACCTGCCGGATTCAAACTATGCAGGGCTCGAAGAACATTGGATTTTCCACTTTCATTTCGTCCCAACAGGGCTGTTATTCGTGAAACATCTATTTCGCCACTGTCATTAATTGACCGAAAATTCCTTACGCGAAATGATTTTAGTTCCATTGATCGGCATCCTCGTTTATTCGGCTGCAATTTTAGCGTGCTTTTCGAATATTCTCAAGGCTTCGCAATGTGAGTCTCATCCTGAAGGCTCTGTGTCCGGAGAAGCTGTGGTTGGGAACCACTCTCATTGGAGCCTCTTCCTGGACCTAAATGATCAAGATGAGGGACATGAAATACTCTTTACTCATAAGAAAAGTTCTAAACTCAGCGTAAGAAAAAGAGGCGAGACCTCTCGACCCCGCCCCTTCTCAACCCTCACTGCAAACCCAACCCTCGCGCCTACGCCCCTGCCTGCCGCGCCTTGGCCTCCGCCCGGCGGCGGTGCAGCACCGGTTCGGTGTAGCCGTTGGGCTGGCGCACCCCGTCGAACACCAGGTCGCAGGCGGCCTGGAAGGCGATGCTGTGGCTGACGTTGGGGGCCATGGGGGTGTAGGCGGGGTCGCCGGCGTTCTGCTTGTCGACCACGGCGGCCATGCGCTCCAGGGTGCTGCGCACCTGTTCCTTGGTGCAGATGCCGTGGTGCAGCCAGTTGGCGATGTGCTGGCTGCTGATGCGCAGGGTGGCGCGGTCTTCCATCAGGCCGATGTTGTTGATGTCCGGCACCTTGGAACAGCCGACACCCTGGTCCACCCAGCGGACGACATAGCCCAGGATGCCCTGGGCGTTGTTGTCCAGTTCCTGCTGGATTTCCTCCTCCGACCAATTGGCGCCATTTGCCAGCGGCGGCGTCAGGATGTCCTCCAGCTTGGCGCGGCGGTGGCCGGCCAGCACGGCCTGGCGGGCGGCCACGTCCACGGTGTGGTAGTGCAGGGCGTGCAGCGTGGCGGCGGTGGGGGAGGGGACCCAGGCGGTGTTGGCGCCGGCCTGGGGGTGGGCGATCTTGGTGGCCAGCATGTCCGCCATCCGGTCGGGCATGGCCCACATGCCCTTGCCGATCTGCGCCCGGCCCTTCAGGCCGCAGGCCAGGCCCGTGTCGACGTTCCAGTCCTCATAGGCCTTGATCCAGGCGGTGCCCTTGATGTCGTTCTTGCGCACCATGGGGCCGGCTTCCATCGAGGTGTGGATCTCGTCGCCGGTGCGGTCCAGGAAGCCGGTGTTGATGAACACCACCCGGTGCTGGGCGGCGCGGATGCATTCCTTGAGGTTGACGGTGGTGCGCCGCTCCTCATCCATGATGCCCATCTTCAGGGTGTTGGCGGGCAGGCCCAGCAGCTGTTCCACCGCCCCGAACAGGCGGTTGGCGAACGCCACCTCCTCGACCCCGTGCATCTTGGGCTTCACGATATAGACGCTGCCGGCGCGGCTGTTGCGCACGGCCGGAGTCTCGCCCACGCCCTCGCGCCGCAGGTCGTGCAGGGCGATGGTGCTGGTCATGATGGCATCCAGGATGCCCTCGGGGATGTTGCTGCCGTCGGCCAGCAGCACGGCGTCGGACGTCATCAGATGGCCGACGTTGCGCACCAGCATCAGGCTGCGGCCCGGCAGGGTCAGGGTCTTGCCCCCCGGGGCGGTGTAGACGCGGTCCGGGTTCAGGTGGCGGTCCACCGTCTGGCCGCCCTTCTCGAACTGGGCGGTCAGGGTACCGTTCATCAGGCCCAGCCAGTTGCGGTAGGCCAGCACCTTGTCGGCGGCATCCACCGCTGCCACCGAATCCTCGCAATCCATGATGGCGGTGATGGCGGATTCCAGCACGATGTCGGCCACGTGGGCCTTGTCCTCGCGCCCGATGCGGTGACCGGCGTCGATGTGGATCTCGGCATGCAGGCCGTGGCGGCACAGCAGGATCACGGTGGGGGCGGCGGCGTCGCCCTGCCAGCCGCCCAGGCGGCTGGGGTCGGCCAGGCCCGTCTTGGCCCCGCCCTCCAGCGTCACCGCCAGCGCGCCGTCCACGATGGCATAGCCGGTGGCGTCGCGGTGCGAGCCCTCGGCCAGGGGAAAGGACTGGTCCAGGAAGGTGCGGCCGAAGGCGATGACCTTGGCGCCGCGGATGGGGTTATAGCCCCGGCCCCGCTCCGCCCCGTCATCCTCGGGCAGGGCGTCGGTGCCGTACAGGGCGTCGTACAGGCTGCCCCAGCGGGCGTTGGCGGCGTTCAGGGCATAGCGGGCGTTCATCACCGGCACCACCAGCTGCGGGCCGGCGATGGTGGCGATCTCCGCATCCACATTGGCGGTGCTGACGCTGAAGTCCGGCCCCTCGGGCTGGATGTAGCCGATGGCCGACAGGAAGGCGCGGTAGGCGGCGCCGTCGAAGGGCCGGCCCTTCTGGCCGCGGTGCCAGTCGTCGATCTGCTGCTGCAGGGCGTCGCGCTTGGCCAGCAGGTCGCGGTTCAGCGGCGTCAGCTCGTGCGCCAGCACATCCACGCCCTGCCAGAAGGCCTCCACCGACAATCCGGTGCCGGGCAGGACCTCGTTCTCGACAAAGTCGAACAGTTCCTGCGCCACCTGAAGATGCCCGGCCGTAACCCGTGCCGTCATGGTCCTCTCCCCTGATTTCTCTCGCTCATGCGTGGCCTTGGCCGGCCATCGCGGGTTTATGACGCACTGTTTTTCGACGCCCGATATGGGTAGGGGGCGGCGGGGTCGCCGTCAACGGTGCGGAAGTGCCGGGGCCGGCATAGGAGCATTGGCGGGCCCATCGGCGATCCGTCAGCGCGTGGCCCGGTCGACCAGATAGACCAGATGGCGATAGGGCACGCCGGCATGGTCGGCCAGGCCGATCTCGCACGTCCGGTTGCTGGAGTATCCCGCCTCGCAGCCCGCCGGCACCTGGGGGGCCAGGAAGCGCAGGGCGTGGTCGTTCAGTTCCGGCTCCACGAACCCCTTGTCACCGGCGAACCCGCAGCAGCCCACGCGCTCCGGCACCACCACGGTGCTGGCGCAGGCCTTGGCCACGGCGGCCGCCTGCGGATCGATGCCCATCTTGCGGGCCGCACAGTTCAGGTGCAGCAGCACGGGTTCCGCCTGCGGGGTGGGCGTCAGGCGGGGCAGGGCGTCCTGCGCCAGGAACTCCACCAGGTCTTTCACCGGCAGGCGGCCGGAAAGGTAGGTCTTCATGCGCTGGGTGCAGGCGCTGGCGTCCATGACGATGGGGATGCGGCCATTGTCGCTGGCGGCCTTCAGCGCCGCCTCCATCTCCGCCGCCTTGGCGTCCGCCGCCTCCTGCATGCCTTCGGACTCGAAGGCCAGGCCGCAGCACAGGTTGGGCAGGCCCTCCGGCACGATGGCGCGGAAGCCCGCGCGCTCCAGCACCCGCAGGGTGACGGCGGGCAGGGGATCGCTCTCCCCATCCTCCACCGCCGGCCCGAAGGTGCGGCCGGCGCAGGCGGCCAGGTACACCACCGGCTCGCCCGTCGCGGTGGGGGGCGGCAGGTCCTTCAGCCAGGCCATGCTGGCCCCCTCGGGCAGGTTGGGGCCGGCGTGGGGCAGGCGGTCACCCGACAGCTTGCGGGCGTACGCCGCCAGGCTGGCCACCTTCTTCGGCCCGAATGCCTGGGCGGCGAAGGCGGCCAGGTTCAGGGCGCCGCGCGTGGCGGCCAGCACGGTGCCGTAATGGCGGGCCATCAGGCCGGCCACGGTGCGGGCCCTTGGCCCGTGGCGCTTGCCGCGCAGGGCCTTGGTCAGCTGCCCGGTCTCGATGCCCACGGGGCAGGCGGTGGCGCACAGGCCGCAGGCGGCACAGGTGTCGATGGCGTGGTGGTCGTAGAGATCCCGCAGCTCCGTCGCCGGGTCCCCCAGGGCCGTCAGGCGTGCGATTTCCCGCAGGCCGGTGATGCGCTGGCGGGGGCTCAGCGTCATGCCGTGCGAGGGGCACATCTTCTCGCAGAAGCCGCACTCCATGCAGGTGTCGACGATGGTGTGGGCCGGCGGCAGGGGCTTCAGGTTCTCCAGGTGCAGGCGCGGGTTGGTGTTCAGCAGCACGCCGGGGTTCAGCAGGTTGGCCGGGTCCAGCAGGCGCTTGATCTCCCACATCAATGCCGTGGCGGCCTTGCCCCATTCCAGCTCGACGAAGGGGGCCATGTTGCGGCCGGTGCCGTGCTCCGCCTTCAGCGATCCGTCATACTTCTCCACCACGATGTGGACCATCTCGTCCATGAAACGGGCGTGGCGGTCGATCTCCGCCTCGGTGCTGAAATCCTGGGCGAAGACGAAGTGTAGGTTGCCGGCCAGGGCGTGGCCCATGAGGATGGCGTCGGGGTAGCCGTGCTTGTCGAACAGCGCCCGCATGTCGTGGCAGGCGTCGGCCAGATCCTCGATGCGGAAGGCCACGTCCTCGATGATCACGCTGGTGCCGGTCTGGCGCATGGCGCCGATGGTGGGGATCAGGCCCTTCCGGATCTTCCACAGCTTGGTGTATTCGGCCGCGTCGGTGGTGAAGGCCGGGGGCCGCAGGAGGGTGACCCCGGCCAGCAGCCCTTCGATGGCGGCGATGTTCTGGCGCAAGGCCTCCGGGCTGACGGCCCGGGTTTCCACCAGCAGGGAGGCGACGTCCTCGCCCATGCTGTCGATCTCGGGCGGCAATCCCGGCTGGCCCTTGGCGCTGCGCAGGCTGGCGCGGTCCATCAGCTCCACCGCCGCCACCGGCCCGCCGTTCAGCAGGCAGGCGGCGCGCCCGGCCTCGACGATGTCGGGGAACAGCAGCAGGGCGCTGGCCTTGTCCGCCAGTTCCGGCACGGTGCGGTAGGTGACCTCCGCGATGAAGCCCAGCGTGCCCTCCGACCCGATCAGCAGGTGGGCCAGGATGTCCACCGGGTCCTGGTAGTCGACCAGGGCGTTCAGGCTGTAGCCGGTGGTGTTCTTGATGGCGAACTTGCGCCGGATGCGGTTGGCCAGCGCCTCGTCCTCCCGCACCCGCCGGCCCATCTCGTCCAGCTTGGCCAAGAGGTCGGCATGGCTGACGCGGAAGGCCGCCACGCTGGCGGCGTCGCCGGTGTCGACCAGGGTGCCGTCCGCCAGCATGAAGCGCAGCGACAGCATGGTCTTGTAGGTGTTCTCGTGGGTGCCGCAGCACATGCCCGACGAGTTGTTGGCGGCGATGCCGCCGATCTTGCAGCTCTCGATGGAGGCCGGGTCCGGCCCGATCTTGCGGCCATAGGGCGCCAGGCGGCGGTTGACCTCCGCCCCGATGATGCCGGGCTGCACCTTGATGACGCTGCCGTCGTCATTGATGACGGAGCGGTGCCAGCCGTCGCCCAGCACCATCAGCAGGCTGTCGGTGATGGCCTGGCCGGAGAGGGAGGTGCCGGCGGCGCGGAAGGTGACGGGCGTGTTGTGGCGGCGGCAGGCGCCCAGCACCTGGCTCACCTCCGCCTCGCTGTCCACCCGCACCACCAGCTTCGGCACCAGGCGGTAGAAGCTGGCGTCCGTGCCATAGGCCAGGCGGCGCAGCGGGTCGGTGATCAGCCGGTCCGCCGGCACCACGCCCGCCAGCTCGGCGCGCAGGGCGTCGTAATCACGGGTGAGGACGGGGTCCGCGGCGGGGTTCACGATGCTGTCCGGCATGACCCATCACTCCCCTTTTCTAATCAGCAGGATGATCAGTTCCTTGGGGCCATGGACGCCATAGGCCAAGGTCTGCTCGATATCGGACGTCTTGGACGGGCCGGAAATCAACAGGGCATTGGTGGGCATGCCCGCCGCCCAGCCTTGGTCCCGCACCACCGCCGCCAGCGTGTCGTGCAGCGTGTCCTCCTCCAGCACGGCGATGTGCAGGGGCGGCAGCAGCGACAAGAGGCGCGGTTCCTCCGCCGTTGGCCACAGAATCAGGGTGCCCGTCTCGGCGATGGCGCCGCGCGTGCCGGTCAGGCCGGCATCCACCCGGTGCACCAGCGCATCCTTCAACACCTCCACCGGCTGGTCATAGGGCACCAGGGTGGGCAGGGGCACGCCCTGGGCCGCCGCCTGCAGTAATGTGTCGCCGCGCGGTGTGCCGGGGGCGACCATCAGGCGGCCCACGCCCCGGTTGTTCAGGATGGTGGCCAGCCGCGCCGGCCAGGTCTCCGCCGTCACGTCATGGATCTCGGCGTGGTTGGCCTCCGCCATCTGGCGGAAGCGGACCAGCTTGTCGGTATAGGTGGGCGGCGTCCAGGGCGCGAGGTCGGGACCCGGCCGGCCGGGGGCGGCCTTCAGGCGGCCCAGGATATTGGCCCTTGCCGTGTTTGAGGCGGCGCTCATTTCGGCACCTCGTTCAGGTAACCGCGCTCGCGCGCCAGATCATGCAGGGTACGCGGCTTGAAGCGGGGCTTGGCCCGCGCCTTGGTCCAGTCGCGCATCAGTGGGGCGTCGGCCGGTACCCAATTGCCGCCCCAGGCCAGGGCGCGGGTGACCATGCGGTACAGCAATGGCCGGGTATAGACCAGGCGCCAGCCGGCCCAGACCAGGCTTTCCGTCCACGACCGCTCCGCCCCGCCGTCCTTCACTACTGTTGAATAGAGGGGGGGAAGGTGCGTGGCCGGCGTCTCCGTCGGCCGCACCGCCTCCCGCCGCAGGCGCACCAGCAGGTCGGGGATGGGGATCTTGACCGGGCAGACCTCGGCGCAGGCGTTGCACAGGGTGGAGGCGTGGGGCTGGTCGCCGGCGGCGTCCAGGCCCTGCAGCTGCGGTGTGAGGATTTTGCCGATGGGGCCGGGATAGATGGCGTTGTAGGTGTGGCCGCCCACGCGGGTGTAGACCGGGCAATGGTTCATGCAGGCGGCACAGCGGATGCAGCGCAGCGTGTCCGCCAGCTCCACATCCTGATAGACACGGCTGCGCCCTGCATCCAGCAGCACCAGGTGCACGGCCGTGGGCCCGTCCTTCTCGCCGGCCTTCCGGGGGCCGCTGATCATGTTGACGTAGGTGGTGATGGGCTGCCCGGTGGCGGAACGGGGCAACAGGGCCAGCAGGGGCGGGATGTCGTCCAGGTATTCCACCACCTTCTCGATGCCGGTCACCGCGATGTGCAGCGGCGGCAGGGTGGTGGACAGGCGGCCGTTGCCCTCATTCTCGATCAGCACCAGGGTGCCCGTCTCCGCCACCGCGAAATTGACGCCGGAAATGCCGGCGTCGGCGTTGGCGAAGCGCTCCCGCAGCACCCGGCGGGCGGCGGCGGTCAATTCATCCACGTCACCGGTGCGTTCCAGGCCCGGGATCTTCTCCGCGAACAGGTCCGATATCTCATCCTTGTTCTTGTGGATGCAAGGCATGACGATGTGGGACGGCGTCTCCCCCGCCAGCTGGATGATGTACTCGCCCAGGTCGGATTCCACCGCCTCGATACCGTGCCGCTCCAGGTGGGCGTTCAGGTGCATCTCCTCCGACACCATGGACTTGCCCTTGATGACGGTACGGGCGCCGGCCTGTTGCAGGATGCCCAGGACGATGGCGTTGGCCTCCTCCGTCGTCTCCGCCCAGTGCACCTGGACACCGTTGGCGGTCAGCCGGGATTCCAGCCGCTCCAGCAGGTCCGGCAGCTTGGCCAGGGCGCGGGCCTTCACGGCGGCGCCCCGTTCCCGCAGCTCCGCCCAATAGGCCGGGTCGGGGAACTGGGCGGCGCGCTTGGCCATCAGGCCGTCCATGGCCCGGCGGAAGTTGCGGCGCAGCTGCGGGTTGTTCAGCGCGTCGGGCGCCCTTTCTGCGAACCGGGGGCCGTGTTCGGCATGCATGCCGCCGTCAGCCGCCATGACAGCGCTCCATCAGGAATTCCGCGATGTGGCGGCAGCGGATGCCATCGCCCGCCTTCTCGGCATGCCCGCCGATGTTCATCAGGCAGCCGCAGTCGCCCGACAGCAGGGTGCCGGCGCCGGTCTCCCGCACGCTGGCCAGCTTGTCCGACACCATGGCGGTGGACACGGCCGCCTGGCGCACGGCGAAGGTGCCGCCGAAGCCGCAGCACTCCCGCTCCCGCTTGTTTTCCACCAGGGTGACGTTGGCCAGCTGGCGCAGCAGGGCCTTGGGTTCCTCGCTCACGCCCATCTCGCGCAGGGAATGGCAGGACGGGTGCCAGGTGACGGTGACGGGCGCGCCCTTGTCCGCCAGTTTGACGCCCAGCACGTTGACGAGGAAGGCCGTCAGCTCATGGATGCGGGCGGCGAAGGCGATGGCGCGCGGCTGGTCGGGATCGCCCTCGAACAGGTGGGCGTAGTGGGTCTTCATCATGCCGGCGCAGGAGCCGGAGGGCACCACGATGGGAATGTCGCTGGGAAAGGCGTCCAGCTGCGCCCGCGCCACCTCGCGCGCCTCCTCCACATAGCCGGAATTGCGCGCCGGCTGGCCGCAGCAGCTCTGCCCCTCCGGGAACACCACGTGCACGCCGGCGTGGCGCAGCAGGTCCATGCCGGCCAGCCCGGCCTCCGGGTACAGCATGTCCACCAGGCAGGTGCCGAAGAAATAGACCGTATCCGGCCGGGCCGCCGGCCTTGCGGCGGCGGCCGTATTCGTGGCGGCCAGGTTCGTGGTGGTCAAAGGCCCGTCCCTCCCAGGATGCTGCCCCGGGGCCGGCTTGCCTTTGCCCTGGGGAAATTGTCGGCGCCATATTTTACCAAGGAGTAGTCTTGGTCAAATCATTTTACCAAACAGGGATCGGCAATGGTCGCCCCTCCGGTGCAAGGGAAGGTCAAATCATTCAGCGGCTTAATCCCGGCGGCCTCGGCCGGATTTCTCCCCTAGGCGGATCGGCCGACACGTAACCGGGTTAACCAAGACCTTGGATTAGGGCCATCTTTTCCGTTTGCGCCCGCCCGGCGCGCGGGTTATCCATCATTATGTCCATGGTACAGTAATTTGACCAAGGAGACATCAACCCGGGCAATACCCGGGACGCCTGAATATGCGCGCCTGACCGACACCAGCCGCGTGGGGAGGACGACAGAACGCCGGCGGGCACCGGCGGCATCCCCAACCCGCGCCGCCTTACGCGTTCCGCCTGGTTTCGACACGACAACAAATAGGGGGGAAGGCCATGCAGCCTTGGGTCCAGGTCTATGACCCGTTTGGGAACATGGTGGTGTCCGCGCTGGTCGCGGTGCTGCCCATCGTTTTCTTTTTCGTGGCGCTGGCCGTGCTGCGGCTGAAGGGCTACGTCGCCGGCACGCTGACCGTGCTGCTGGCCCTGATCATCGCCGTCGCGGCCTATGGCATGCCGGCGTCCTCGGCCATCGCCGCCGTGGTCTACGGCTTCTTCTACGGCCTGTGGCCCATCGCCTGGATCATCGTGGCGGCCGTCTTCCTGTACAAGATCACGGTGAAGACGGGGCAGTTCGACATCATCCGCGCCAGCGTCATTTCGATCACCGAGGACCAGCGGCTGCAGATGCTGATGGTGGGCTTCGCCTTCGGCGCGTTTCTAGAGGGGGCGGCCGGCTTCGGCGCGCCGGTGGCCATCACCGCCGCCATCCTGGCCGGGCTGGGCTTCAACCCGCTCTACGCCGCCGGCCTCTGCCTCATCGCCAACACGGCACCCGTGGCCTTCGGCGCCATGGGCACGCCCATCATCGTCGGCGCCCAGGTGTCCGGCCTGGACGTCTACAAGGTGGCGGCCATGACCGGGCGGCAGCTGCCGGCCCTGTCGGTGTTCGTGCCCTTCTGGCTGGTGTTCATCATGGACGAGGCCAAGGGCGTGAAGGAAACCTGGCCCGCCATCCTGGTGACGGGGTTCAGCTTCGCCATCAGCCAGTACTTCACGTCCAACTACATCGGGGCCGAGCTGCCGGACATCATCTCTGCCCTCATCAGCCTGCTGTGCCTGACGGTGTTCCTGAAGTTCTGGAAGCCCAAGACCATCTTCCGCTTCAAGGACCAGGAGACGGCGGAGGAGCGCGGCGCGCACGCCTATACCGGCGGCCAGATCCTGAAGGCGTGGTCGCCCTTCCTCATCCTCACCGTCATCGTGACGATCTGGAGCCTGAAGCCCTTCAAGGCCCTGTTCGCCAAGGGCGGCGCCCTGGTGGACACGGTGTTCCTGTTCGACGTGCCCAGCCTGCACAACGCCGTGACCAAGGTGGCCCCCATCGTCAAGGCCGCCACGCCCTACGCCGCGCAGTACAAGCTGGACCTGCTGGCCGCCACCGGCACCGCCATCCTCATCTCCGCCATCCTCAGCATGATCGTGCTGCGCTATGGCCCGGGCAAGGCGCTGGCCACGTTCGGGGAGACGCTGGCGGAGCTGAAATGGCCCATGTACACGATCGGCGCCGTGCTGGCCTTCGCCTACATCGCCAACTATTCCGGCCTGTCCTCCACCCTGGCGCTGACCTTGGCGGAGGCGGGCAGGGGCTTCCCCTTCTTCTCCCCCATCCTGGGCTGGCTGGGCGTGTTCCTGACCGGGTCGGACACATCAAGCAACGCCCTGTTCGGGGCGCTGCAGGCCACGACGGCGCAGCAGCTGGGCGTCTCCGACCTGTTGCTGGTGGCCGCTAACAGTTCCGGTGGCGTCACCGGCAAGATGATCTCCCCGCAAAGCATCGCGGTGGCCTGCGCCGCCGTGGGCCTGGTGGGCAGCGAGTCCAACCTGCTGCGCTTCACGCTGAAGCACAGCCTCTTCTTCGTCTGCATCGTGGGCGTGATCACCCTGCTGCAGGCCTATGTCTTCACCGGCATGATCCCGCAGTAAGTCCGTATTATCCCCGTAGCCTCCCAGCCCCGGCGGTCGATCCGCCGGGTTTCTTTCTGGAATCAGTCTGTGATTTCATGGGCAAAGGTATAACGGCCCAGAAGCCGGCCGAGCGCCTGCCTGTCACCCTGGGCCCTGATCCGGGCCAGCAGGCCGCGATCCGGATCCAGCACGACGTCGACCTCGATATGGTCCAGGCCCGCGGTCTTGCCCTCCTGCCGGACGACGTCGGCGATCTCGTACCCCACCAGGGTCGGCTTGAAGACCTTGCCGACGCTGGTCAGCGGCAGGGCGTCCAGGACGCGCACCGCCTTGGGCCAGGCGGCCCGTTCCGGAATGAGGGCGCAGGCGTGGGCCAGCAGCTCCTCGCTGGTGGCGGTCGCGGTGGCACGCAACTGGACATAGGCGACGGGCAACTCACCGGCGTGCGCGTCGGGCCGGCCCACCGCCGCCGTCATCGCCACCGCCGGATGTGCGGCCAGGGCCTCCTGGATCACGCCGGGGTCGATGTTGTGGCCGCCCCGGATGATCAGTTCCTTGCGGCGGCCGGTCAGCCAGAAATAGCCGTCGGCATCCTGCCGGCCCAGATCCCCCGTGTTCAGCCAGCGCTCACCGGCGATGGCCAGCCAGGTGCCGCCTTCCCGGGCTGGGTCGGTATAGCCCTCGAAGACATTGGGGCCGTTCAGCGCGACGATCCCAACCTCACCCACGGCGGCATCGCGGACATAACCGCCCTGGTCGTCCAGGATGACCACCTTCATCCGTTGATAGGGCAGGCGCAAGCCGATGGAGCCGACGCGGCGTTCCCCGGCCGGCGGATTGACGCTGGAGGTGCAGGCCCCCTCGGTCAGGCCATAGCCTTCCAGGATGCGCACGCCCGTCGCCTGTTCGAAGCGGCGGAACAGCTCAACCGGCATGGGCGCGGCCCCGCACATGCCCAGTTCCAGGCTGGACAGGTCATGCCCCTCCACCGGCTGTTCCAGCAGCGTCGAATAGACGGTGGGCACACCGGAGAAGAAGGCGATGCGGTGCCGCTCCACGATCTCCCAGAAGTGGCGCAGCACGCCCTCGCCGCGATAGCCCTGGGGCGTGCCGATGACGACATGCCCGCCGCGCCCCAGCGGCGCCAGCCCCGTCACCAGCTGTCCATTGACGTGGAACAGGGGCAGCCCGCAGAAGAATACCGGCTGCGCCGCGGTCCCGCCCAGCACCTGGTTCATGGCCCAGCTGTCGAACACCTCGCTGTGATGGGTGCGACGGGCGATCTTGGGCAGGCCGGTGGTGCCGCCGGTGGCGAAGTAGGAGGCGATGTCCGTGGCGGCGGGGGCGGCGAAGGTCAGCCGTCCGCCCTCGTGGCGCTTCAGTGCGCGCGTCATGTCCTGGACGGGCACATCCAGGCGGGTGGCGCGCAGCCGCCGGGCCGCCAGCAGCCGGGCGATGGGCGCCAGGGGGGAGCGCAGATAGCGCAGGGGATCGACGGTCAGGATCTGGCGCACCGAGGGCGCCTCCACCAGGGCCGCGCAGGCCTTTTCCCAGAGGGCGCTGCCCGGCGCCGGGCCCAGGGTGACCAGCAGCCTGGCATCCGCCGCCCGCAGCAGGGCGGCGATCTGGTCGGCCTCCAGCAGGGGGTTTATGGGAAAGGCGATGCCCGCCGTTTCCGCCCCCCAGATGGCCAGGTGGGTTTCGATCAGGTTGGGCAGCAGGATGGCCACCGCGTCGCCCCGGCCTATCCCCAGGTGGCGGAACATGTGGGCGGCCTGGGTGATCCGGGCCAGCAGCGCGCGATGGGTCAGGGTGTAGGGTCGCGCCTGGTCCCGGGTGCGCAGGAAAAAGGACAAGGCGGGCGCATCGGGGTTCAAGGCGGCGCCGGTGGCGATCATCTCATAGCTGTTCGCCGGCAGGTTCCGCTCGGCCAGCGGGACCGCCTCGATACGCTCGACATCGGCCAGGCAGGAAATCCCCATGCTCATGCGTTAAACCTTCATCCGTGGGTGGACATCATCGGGCGATGGACCAACGCCGTCGCCATGGCGGCCCAGGCTTGACTTTTGACAGCCTATCCATACACGGAAAAGAGGAATGTTCGGCTCGCTCGGCGCCTCAGGCGGGCGCGTATTCGGGCGAGCGCATGTATTGATTGGGGGGAACCATGACAGCGGCATTGGACGCGGTCGCCGTCCGGGGGGCGGGCGCTGAACTTGGGGGCCGGGCGTTGCGCTGGAGCATGAGGCAGCTGGTCGCGGTCACCTGGGCCAGCGGCGCCATCTTCGGCGCCTACATCCTGGCCTTCTTCGGCGGCACCGCGGTCAACGGCACGGCCGCCCGGTGGAATGAGTCGTTGCCGGCCCTGCACGACGCTGGCGCGCCGGTGGCCACGGCCGCCATCGGCGCGCATTTCATCGCCGGCGGCATCCTGCTGTTGCTGGGCCCCATCCAGCTGATGGGCGGTGTCCGGCGCGCGGTGCCGGGGCTGCACCGCTGGCTGGGGCGGCTGTACGTGACGTGCGCCGGTTTCGCCGGGCTGGGCGGCCTGGCCTACGTCCTCACCACCGGTACGCTCGGCGGCACGATGATGAACCTGGGGTTCGGCGCTTACGGCGCGCTGATGTCGCTGGCGGCGGTGCTGGCCTACACGCATGCCCGCGCCCGCCGGTATGACCAGCACCGCGCCTGGGCCATCCGCCTGTTCGCGCTGACGGTCGGTTCCTGGCTGTATCGCATCGAATACGGCTTCTGGTTCCTGACCATGGGCCGGCTGGGCCACACCAGCCATTTCACCGGCTGGTTCGACGCGGTGATGGTGTTCTTCTTCTACGTGCCCAACCTGGCGGTGGCCGAACTGGCCATCCGCTCCGATCGCGCCCAGTCCAACAACGGGTCACTGGCCAACGGGTCACGGGCCAACGGGCCGCTGGCCTACGCCGCCGCCGCCGTGCTCCTGGCGACGGCGGCCTTCGTGATCGTCGCCACCTGCTCCTTCACCGCCGATTATTGGTGGCCCGGCATCGTGGCCGGCATCACCGGCGCGCGCCTCTGATGGGTGCGCGCCATACGGTGAGGCGTTTCACAGGGGCGTATCGGAGTCCCCGGCCAGCAGGCGGGGATACAGCTCCTTGAAGGCGAAGCCGTCGCCCTTGCCGCCCTCCTTGCGCTTGAAGCGCAGCACGACGTCGAAGCGGTCCTCCGGCCAGGCGGTGGGCGGCTTGCCCCGGCGGACGGGCAGCAGGGGGATGATGCTCTCCACGATGGCCTGATGCTCCCAGCACACCAGCACCACGCCGGACAGGGTCAGCAGCTCCTTGACCAGCGCCGCCTCCTGCCCTTTGCCGTAGGTGGTGTTGGGCACTTCCAGCCCCAGGCGCGCCGCCAGGGGCGAGGCCGTCTCGAACGGCCGCTTGCTGGGCCCCTTGTTCACCGTGGTCCCTGGCGTCGCCGCATACACCGCCGCCGGCTTGGCATAGGTGCTGCCCTCCAGCCCCGCCCCGAACAACGCCGCCCAGGCCCCCGCCCGCTGCCAGCCGCGGATGACCAGGGACTCCTTGTCCTTGGTCCCGTCCAGGGTCAGGCCGGGCCCAGGCCAGCTGGCCTCGGGCTTTTCGGCATGGCGGATGAAGTACAGCGTCAGCTTGCTCATGAGGGGCCCTCCCGTTGGTTTCGCCCATTACGCGGGCAAAATCCCAGGATGACAATACCAGCGGTAGAAGATTCGACTTTGACGTCTACGGCACCGCCGCCCGCTCGCCACCGCCGCGCTTGGCCTCCTGCAGGTCGCGCACTTCCTCCATCACGGTGTCGCGCCCGGCGGCGAAGTCGGGGAAGCGCCAGCCGACTTCCTGTTCGGGGCTGAGGTCGCCGGCGGCGACGCCGAAGGCGTAGTTCAGCCAGAAGCACCGCGTGATGTCGTGGCAGCCATGGACCCAGTCGTGCATGCCGGTGGCATAGCCCACGGTGGTGTTGGTGTTGCGCAGCACCAGGGGCGCGCCGGTCTCGCCCCAGAAGGTGTCGCGGTCGCCCACGCGTTGGCCGATGATGTGGGCGCGGGCGCCGGCGTAGTACTTGGCGCGGGCCAGGGTGACGATGGCGGCGGAGAAGGTGGCGTTGCCGGTCAGCAGCCACAGGGTCCCGTCCGGGGCCAGCAGCGTGGGCAGGCGGCGGGTGAAGTCCACCGTCTTGGTGTAGTCGCCGCCGCCGTCATAGCGCAGGTCGATGACCATCCAGCGCCAGCCGCCCGGCGGCGCGCTGGCGGCAACGGCCTCCAGCTGCCGGGTCAGGGGGCCCTTGTCATCATCCATCACGGCGTTCAGGCGCAGGTACAGGCCCTGGTGGTCCAGCGCGCGGGTCTCCAGGCTGGCCGTCTTGCCGCCATAGAGATGGGTGAAGGCGGCGGCCTGCGGCAGCCAGCGCAGGCTGTCGGCGCTGGCCATGGGGCCGGCCTCCAGCGACGTTTGCATCGTGCCGCCCGCCTCATCCGCCAGGGTCAGCGCCAGGTGGCGGCCGTCCGTCTCCGGCCAGACGGCGCGCAGCAGGGCGGGGCAGACCAGCAGGTTGATGCCCTGGGCCCGCGCATGCTCGTCAGTGCCGGTCAGATAGGGCCGCACGGCGGCGGGGATGTCGTCAGCGGGGTGGCCGTCGATGGCCACCACCCGGCGACCCAGGAGACCCGCCTGGGCATCGGCGGCGCCAATGACGTACAGGCCGTCGTCGAACCAGGCCAGGCGCACCGGCGCCACGCCGTACTCCGCGTATTTGGGGAACAGTTGCACGGCGGTGTGGCCGTTGCCGGCCAGGGCCACCAGCCGCGCCACCTCCATCACGAAGGTGGGGGCATCCATCTCGCCCACGCGGGCGCGCAGGTCCGCCACCCCCTGGGTGAAGGCGGCCCGCCCCTCCGCCGTGAAGCTGCGGTCCAGGTCCAGCAGCACCAGCAAATCGTCCAGGTCTTGGCCGCGCGCGTCGGCGATGCTGGTGGGTGAGGGCTTGGGCGCCAGTGTGACGGAGGGGCTGAAGCGGGCGCGCAGGGCCGTGCCCACCAGCCATTCCGCCCTGAACCACAGCGCCGCCGCGGCGGCCGCCAACACGATGACGGCGATCACGAGCCGTTTGTACGACATGAGTTTTTTCCCCCTGTTCTGTCGGGGGCGCTTACTCAAACACCGTGCCAGTTTGGTTAATGATTGTTTATCAATGGGTTGGCGATGGGGCGCGCGGAAGCGATGGCGGTGGTCTTCAAAAAGTGAGCGCTGGCGCCAATCGAGAGCCGTTCTCGCCACCCTATTTGTCGGCGGCCACGATATCCCCGCCGGCGATGCGGCGCAGTGAGGCTTCCAGCCGTGCGTCGGCGCGGGAGATTTCCACCAGGGCGTCGCGGATGAAGTTGATGTGCGCCTCGGCGGCCGCGCGCGCCGCCGCCGGGTCGCCCTTCATGATCGCCTCATACAGGGCGCGGTGTTGGCTCAGCAGCAGCTGGCGCACGCCGGTACGCTGGTACAGCTTGGCGCGGTTGAAGAAGACATCCTGGCGCAGCATTTCGGCCAGGGCGCGCATGATGTGCAGGATCACGACGTTATGGGTGGCCTCATAGACCGCCAGGTGGAACTCCGCATCGGCGTCCGCCTCTTCTTTCGCCTCGTCATGGCCGTGGGCGGCCTCCATGGCCTCGAACCGGGCCTGGATCTGGGCGCGGTCCACGTCGGTGGCGCGCAGGGCGGCGTAGTAGGCGGCAGCCCCCTCCACCTCCGTCCTGAACTCCAGGTAATCCAGGGTGGTCTCGGGCCGGGCGGCCAGCACGGCGTGCAGCGGCTCGGTGAAGGTGGGGCCCAGCAAGGGGGCGACGAAGGTGGCCCCGCCCCGGCCGCTGCGCAACAGGCCGCGTTGCTCCAGCTTCTCCAGCGCCTCGCGCAGCGAGGGGCGGGAGACGTTGAAGCGCACGGCCAGCTCCCGCTCCGGCACCAGCTTTTCGCCGGGGCGCAGGCTGCCTTCCACGATCAGCTGTTCCAGATGCTCGGCGATGGTGTCGGCCAGCTTGGCCGGCCGGATGCTGTCCTTCATGGGGTCCCGTCAGCGTTTCCTCTGCCCCACCGTCTCCGGCCGCCTGCTTTCGGCGGCGGCGGCGCGGTGGTGCGGTCAAAATAATTGACCAGTGGCGCCTTGGGGCGCAACGGAAATGACGGGCCGGGGAGATCAGCGCAGCAGGCTGAAATCCACCGGCATGGTCCAATCCAGGGGCTTGTCGTCCGGGGCGGGGGGCAACGGGTCGGCCCGCCGCACCGTGGCCACCGCCTCCTCATCCAGCAGGGCGAAGCCGGAGCCGCGCTCCAGCGTCACGCTCAGCACGTGGCCCGTCCGGTCGAGGGTGAAGTGCACCAAGGCGGTGCCCACCTGGTGACGCTGCCGCGCCTGCGCGGGATAGCGCAGATAGCGGTAAAGATGCGCCATCAGCCGGCCCTCATAGCTGTCCGGGCCCTTGCTGGCCGGTGCCGGCGGGGCGGGCGGCGCCTCCGGTGCCGGGGTTGACGTCTGCACTGCCTTGCTGGGCGGCGGCTCGGGTTGCGGCGTCGCAATCGGGGCGGCCTGCGGCGGCACCGGCGGGGGGGGCGGCAGGGGAAGGGGCTTCACCGCCACCGGCTTGGGCGGCGGCGGCTTGGGCGCGGGTTTGGGCGGCTCCGGCTTCGGGGGCTCGGGCTTGGGCGGTGCGGGTGGCGGTGGCGCCGGGGGCGGCGGCAGGTCGATCTGCAGCGGCGGCGGAGGGGGCGGCGGTTCCAGGGTGGAGCGTGCCATCAGCCAGGGCAGGGCCAGGGCATGGGCGGCCAGCACCAGGGCCAAACTGCCGCCCCAGACCAGGCGTGCGCGCCTGTCTTCACCAGGCCTGTCCTCGCCAGGAAGATCGCCGCCGTCCTTGTTCATCGATGCCATCGCCATGGCGTCACGGGGCCCCGCCGCCGTCCAGCCCCACCAGCGAGACCTTCAGGTATCCCGCCGTGCGCAGGCTGTTCATCACCGCCGTCAGGTCGCCGTAGGAGACGGCGCGGTCGGCGCTGAGGGTGATGCGCTGGTCCTTGTCGCCGCCGGCGGCCTCGTCCAGGGCGGCGGCCAGGCCGTCGCGCGCCACGTCGGCGCCGTTGATCGCCAGGGTCAGGTCGGCGCGGATGGTCAGGGTCACGGGCTTTTCCGGGTGTGGCCGGGGCGGCGCGTTGGAGGAGGGCAGGTCCACGGGCACATCCACGGTGGCCAGGGGGGCCGCCACCATGAAGATGATCAGCAGCACCAGCATCACGTCGATGAAGGGCGTGACGTTGATCTCGTGGGTTTCGGCCAGCTCATCGCCGCCGTGGGAAAGACGGGCAGCCATCCGGGTCACTCCGCCGCGCGGCTGCGGGCCCGAGGGGCACCCGCCCCTTGCATGCCCGCCTGCTCCCGGTCCAGGTCGCGGCTGACCAGGCGCAACACGCCGGCCGACACGTCGGCCAGCAGCACGCGGTAGCCGTCCACCTTGCGGGCGAAGACGTTGTAGACCACCACCGCCGGGATGGCGGCCACCAGGCCGGTGGCGGTGGCCAGCAGCGCCTCGGCGATGCCGGGGGCCACGACGGCCAGGCTGGTGGTCTGCGTCTTCGAGATGCCGATGAAGCTGTTCATGATACCCCAGACGGTGCCGAACAGGCCGACGAAGGGGGCGGTGGCGCCGATGGTGGCCAGCACGCCGGTGCCGCGCACGATGGCCCGCCGGGCCTTGGCCTCCAGCCGCTCCAGCCGCAGCACCACGCGTTCCTTCACACCCTCGGCCGGCAGGCCTTCGGACTGGGCGCGTTCGGCTGTCGCGGCGCGGGCGAAGGCCAGGGCCAGGGCGTCGCCCTCACCGGTCAGCTGGCTGGCCGCCACGTCCAGCGAGGGGGCCTCGTCCAATTTGTCCAGCGAGCCCTGCAGGCGGCCGCGCGCGGCGCGCAGCTCCAGCCCCTTGGCCAGCAGGATGGTCCAGGTGACGACGGAGGCCGCCAGCAGGCCCAGGATGACGGCCTTCACCACCCCATCGGCGTTCAGGAACATGCCCATGGCCGACAGGTCGTGCGGCACGGTGGTGGCGGCGGTGCGGGCCGCCCCCTCCTGCGCCCAGGCGTTGGTCGCCCCTAAGCCCAATGCCGCCGTCAAGCTGGCGGCGGCCGTCTGCTTCAGCAACTTGGTCGCCATGTTGGTCGTGCCCCTCTTTGAAAGCATTGCGTCGCTGCCCTGACGCGTCGTGAAACGGTTGGCGGTGGTCATTCCGCGGCGGATTGCAGGATGGCGGCGGCGCGGGCGGCGCCTGCCTTGCGGTTTCGGCGCTTAATCCACCACATGGACGTGCCGGTGATGGCGAACAGGGTGGGCAGCAGGCCGCTCAGCGCCACCAGGACGCGGTAGACGGGGCCCAGCCCTTCGCCCTCGTGCAGGGGGCGCATCCAGCCGGTGACCTTGTTGCCCGCCGCCTGCGTGCTGGGGTCCCGCACCTCCACCACCTGGCGGGCCCAGGGGTCCACCATCAGGGTGACGGCGCTGGGGGCGTCGCCGCCCAGGGGCGCCAGCACCACGCGGATGGCCTGGTCCGGGCTCTGCGGCAGGCTGGCGCCGCGCAGGGCCAGGCCGGGGCGGGGGGAGGCCGCCAGGGCGATGGCCACGGCCTCATCCACGCCGGCCGGGTCCACGCTGTCACGCGGCGTCACCTTGGGCACGGCGAAGCCCTGGGTCTGCGCCGCCATGGGCAGCACCGCACCCACACCGGCGGCGATGCTCTGGGGGAAGGCGATGGCCACACCGGTGACGCTGACCACCAGGAAGACGGCCAGGCCCCAGATGCCGGCGGCTCCGTGCAGCTCGCGGTGGAAGCGGGCGCCCTTGGCCGCCTTGCGCACGATGAAGGACTGGCGCCATTGCCCGGGCCGGGGCCACCACAGCACCAGGCCGGTGACGCCCAGCGCCGTCATGATGACGCCCAGGTATCCCACCAGGTCGCGGCCGCTGCGATCCTGGATCAGCAGATTGCCGTGCAGGCGGTGGATCCAGCCGATGGTGGCGTCCAGGCCCGGGGTGCTGACCACCGCCAGGGTGACCGGGTCGATGTGCACGCTGATGCCGGGCATGCCGCCGCCTTGCGGACGGGGGCCGCCCTGGCTATGGGCGTGCTCTCCACCTTGCGGCGTGCGGCGCGGCGCCTGGAAGCGCACGGTGGCGATTCCGCCTGGCGCGGACGGGGCGGCGTAGCTGGCGGGCTTGGCGCCCGCAGGCGCCACCGCGGCGGCGGCGTCCACCACCTCGGCCACGCTGCGCGGTGCCGCATCGGCGGGCGAGGCCGGCACTGATGGGGTGAACACGGCGCGCAACTCCGGCTCGATCACCAGCGCGGTGCCCGACAGGCCCAGCGCCAGCAGGGGCAGGCCCAGGATCAGGCCCACCCACAGGTGCAGGAAGCGCAGCGTCTTCATCATGGCGTCAGGCCTCCGCCCAGCGGCGCAGCAGGTTATGGTAGATGCCGGTCAGCCGCACCACGGCGGGCTGGCCGGCGGCCTCGCGGTTCAGATCCTGGATGGTCGTATCCAGATCGAACAGCAGGGTGCGTTCCCCGTCGTCGCGCACCATGCTTTGCATCCAGAAGAACGAGGCGATGCGGGCGCCCCGGGTCACCGGGGCCACGCGGTGCAGGCTGGTGGACGGGTACAGCACCATGTCGCCGGCCGGCAGCTTCACCTCATGCTCGCCGTAGGTGTCCTCCACCAGCAGTTCCCCGCCGTCATATTCGTCGGGATCGGCCAGGAACAGGGTGGCGGACAGGTCGGTGCGCACGCGGTGCGGCGTGCCGGGTATCTGGCGGATGGCGTTGTCCACGTGGATGCCGAACGACTGGCCGCCGGCGTAGCGGTTGAACAGCGGCGGGAAGACCTTCAGCGGCAGGGCCGCCGACAGGAACAGGGCGTTCTTTTCCAGCGCCGCCAGGATCATGTCGCCCATGGCCCGGGCCGCCGGATGGTCGGCCGGGATCTGGGCGTTGTTCTTGGCCATGGCCGACTGGTGGCCGGCCGTGACGCGGCCGTCCACCCAATCGGCGGTTTCCATCCGCTGGCGGCACCAGGCGACCTGCTCCTGGGTCAGGACGCCGGGAATGTGAAGAAGCATGGGTGCCGCCTTGGATGGTCGAGGGTTGGGATGGTCTGGGGTTGATGGGTGGATCAGAAGGCGAAGTTGGCGGTGAACTGGACGGTGCGGCCCTCGCCCGGGACCAGGTGGGCCGGATGGATCTGGTCGACGTAGTCGCGGTCGGTCAGGTTGATGATGTTGGCCTGGATGCTGATCTTTTCCGTGATGTCGTACTTGGCCATGGCGTTGAAGGTGACATAGCCGGGCACGGTGTTGATCAGGTTGGTGGCCGCCACCGGGCTGGAGCTGCCGATGCGCTGCGACACCGCGTTGGCGCCGCCACCGATCTGCAGCTGGTGCGTCACCTGATAGGTGGTCCACAGGTTGAAGGTGTGGTGCGGCACGTTGGGCAGACCGCGGCCCACCTGGCTGAAGGTGGTGGATTTGATGACCCGGCCGTCCATGTAGGCGTAGCTGGTGCTGACCTGCCAATCCTCGGTGATACGGCCGGTCACCTCCAGCTCCACACCCTTCACCTTCTGGTCGCCGCCCAGCACGTTCAGGGCGGAGTTGTTGGGGTCCGTGACGCGGGCGTTGTCCTTTTCCGTCTGGAACAGGGCGGTGCGCACGCTCAGCGCGTCGTGCAACAGGTCGATCTTGCCGCCGACCTCGTAGGTCTTGTTGCTTTCCGGATCCAGGTTGGCCGTGGCGGCGGACAGCGACAGCTGCTCGGCCGACGGGTTGAACGAGGTGCCGAAGCTGGCGTAGAGGCTGCTTTCCGGCGTCGGCTTGAACACCAGCGAGGCGCGGCCGGACGGCAGGCTGTCGGTGCGGGAGAAGGCGGCGGCCGGGGCCACGGTCTGCTTGTAGTCCGTGTCCAGGTGGTCGTAGCGGAAACCGCCGACCAGCGACCACTGCTCATTGAACTTCATGGTGTCGACGGCGAACACCGCCACCGTATCGACCGTGGTGCTGACACGGGACGAGATGGTGCCCACGCCGGCGAAGGTCTGGTACTCGTTGGGGTTAAGCAGGGTGGTGGTGGGAACGCCGGTCCAGGCGGTGCGCGTCGGGTCCGAGGTTTCGCGCGACAGTTCCACGCCCGTCACCAGATGGTGTTCCAGGAAGCCGGTGTTGAACCGGGCGGAGGCCGTGGCCTGGTCGTCCAGGGTGGTTTCCACGCTGCGCACGGTGATGGCGTTGCGCTTGATGGCCACGCCCGACAGCGGCCCGACGGTGGCTGGCGTCACGTTGGCGTTCACCAGCTGCGGCTCGGTGATGCGGACGTTGCGGTAGTAGTTGCCGTAACGGAACTGGTTTTCCAGGGTGATGCCGGACGTCAGGTCGTGCTGCACGTCGGCGGTCACGACATTGGCGTCGGTCTTCAGGTAGTCGCTGTGGAAACCGTAGTAGGTGCGGTAGTCCACCGGCGCCGGCTGGCCCAGCAGGAAGGGGATGCCGTAGTCCGGCCGGTCGTTTTCCGACTGGTGTAGATAGCTGATGGTGACGCGGGTGGGCGTGCCGATGCCGAAGGCGACGGAGGGCGCGAAGCCGTAGCGCTCGTTCTTGGCGCCGTCGCGGCCCTCGACGAAGCTGCTGGTGCCCATGGCGTTCAGGCGCACGGCGGTGGTGGCGTCGATGGCGCGGTCCACGTCCGCCGTCAGGCGCTTCATGCCGTCGGTGCCCAGGGTGGCGGTGCCGGCGGTGATGGCCTCCAGCGTGGGTGTCTTGCTCACCTGGTTGATGGTGCCGCCGGTGGAACCGCGCCCGAACATGGCGCTATCCGGGCCCTTCAGCACCTCGGCCGACTGGTAGTTGAAGCTGTCGCGGTAATAGCTGCCGAAGTCGCGCAGGCCATCCAGGAAGATGTCCGACCGCGCGCTGAAGCCGCGCAGGGTCAGGCTGTCACCCTGGGCGCCGCCTTCACCGGCCGCCAGGCTGATGCCGGCGACGTTGCGCAGGGCATCGCGCAGGGTGGTGACGCCCTGGTCCTTCATCTCCTGGCCGGAGATGACGGTGACCGATTGCGGCGTGTCCAGCAGCTTTTCCGTCAGCTTCACGTTGGACGACCGCTCGGTGCGATAGTCCTGCGCCGGGGCGGCGTCCTGGTCCTGCACCGACAGGGTGGGCAACTGGCCCGTGCCGCCCTGGGTGGCGGGCGCCGTCGCCGTCTGGGCCTGCGCACCCAGGGAAAGCAGGGCGCCGCCGGCCAGGCCCACGCTCGCCAGGCCCAGGGCGGTGCGGGCCAGCGTGCGGGGCGTCTTGGCCCGGCTTGCGATGATGATGTTGCGGTTGCTCGACATGACGGTCCCCACCTTGATGCCACGCTATGTGGTTGGCTCCCCGCGCGGATCCCGGCTATCGAGCTCCGCGGTTATACCCTTTGTTAAGATTGCGAGCGACTCTTATTTGCCGATTTGCGCCATGTCAACGGCCACCTGAGACTGATTATCAGAATCCATCGCAGAAGATCCGCATGGCTGCGTTGCGGTGCATCAAAATGAGATAAAGTCGGTTGGGCGATGTGTGCCGGAACCGCTCCGCCGTACCGGCGTTCTGCGGGTGGCGGGGTCGCCGATTGGTCCGCTGCCGAAGGGGCCGCTGCCGAAGGGGCCGTTGCCGAAGGGAAGGAACCGATGGATACAGTGGATCAGCGTCGCCGTTCATTCCTTCACGCCGGTTCAGCCGGCGTCGTCGTGGCCACAGGCTTGGCCTTGGCCGGATGCGGTGAAGGGGCAGGCAGCGAAAAGGACGTCGGTGCGGTGGAAGACCTGATGCGTGAGCACGGCGTGCTGCGCCGGGCCCTGTTCGCCTACACGGAGGCTGCCGCGCGCCTGCGCGCGAACGACGGGGCAGCCGACTCCGGGACCATCGACGCCGGGGCCCTGAAGCGGGCGGCGACCTTGTTCCGCACGTTTGGCGAGGATTACCACGAGCGCCTGTTGGAGGAGGCCCACATCTTCCCGGCGATCCGCAAGCTCCAGGGCCCGGTGGCGGCCTATCCCGACGTGCTGACGGCGCAGCACCAGCGCGGGCGGGAGATCACCGACTACATCCTGGGTGTGACCGGCAAGGGGGCGATTGGGACCGCCGACCGGGAACCGATGGCCCGCGCGATGGAGACCCTGGTCCGGATGTACCGGGCCCATGCCGCCCATGAGGACACCGTGGTTTTCACGGCATGGAAACAAGCCCTGTCCGGGCACGAGCTGGACGAGATGGGGGACAAGTTCGAGGAGATCGAGCACCAGAAATTCGGCAAGGACGGGTTTGACGACGCGGTCCACCAAATCGCGGACATTGAACAAGCCCTGGGATTGGCCGACATCGCCCAGTTCACCGCGCCACCACCCCTTGGCTGACGGGACCGTTTTAAGGCGCGCCGAAGCTCTGCCGCATGTGCAGGGAGATGCTGCTGCGCTGCAGGACGCCGGTTTCCCAGGGGTCCATGGAGTAAAGGCCCTCCAGGTAGGCCTTGTCCGCCGCGCTCAGGGTTGCGGTCTTCTGGTCGTCCGCGCAATTGGCCGCGAACAGGTCCAGAATGCTGGGCAGGTCGCCGCACTGGCCTAGGACCTTGGGCTGAGCCAGCGCCAGGACGCCCAGGTAATCCGCAACTGCGCCCAGTTTCAGGCCCAGGATCCGGTCGGTGTTCACCACCATCAGGACGTGGGTCAGAACCGGGCGCAGGCCGCCGGTGGAAAGCCGGCTGCCCAGACCGCCGCCCAAGCTCATCTGGTAGGGATCGTCGATGGCGGTCAGGATGCCGTTGCTGGTGGAGGTGACATACCAGGCCTGGATGGGTCTGGTGACCTGGGACAGCGCCTTGGCCTGGTGCACGAAATGATAGCCCAGCAGCCGGGGATATTTATCCGCCACCGCGTCCATGAGCCTCTGCGGCTGGTCGGTGAAAAAGATGTCCACGTTGGTTTTGCAGGATGCGCGAGAGGTCGGCGCCCCGACGGCTTGCGCAATGGCGCGGATGCGCGTGGTGATGAAGGCGCTGATATCCGCCGGGACGTTCTGCACCTGTGGACATACCGCCCTGTCCCAACGGGCGATCTGGTCGCTGTACGGCGCGCGCTTCCCATGGTCCCGCACGAAATCGCCGATGATTTCCTGCAGTCTTTCTGTCTTCAGGCGCATACCGGTGACCACGACGGTCTCGGCGGTGTCCGCATCGTTTTCCGGCACCCCGGCCCCCGGGACAATGGCGTCCCCGGCTGGGGGTGAGCCCCCACCGGATTGGGCCAGGGCCAAGGGTGGCGGCACTGCCAGCCCAAGCACCAGGGCGAAGGCGATCGCGTTGCGCCGCCTGTTCCCTTGGCCATGCCCCATAGCCGCCTCCCGATCCGCCACAACCGTTCCCTGGTCACAAGGCTAGGCGCAACGCGGGATAGCAGCAATGGCCTATTTTCTCGGAAAAGGCTGGGTCGGCGCCCCTTGCCCAGGCGCCGGCCCGCCAGGGTCAGAACCCGGTGCCCCCGATCTGGGCGGTGGAGCCACCGACGATGGTGCCGGTGGTGATGGTGCCGGCGCCGGCGCTGTTGACGATGGTGCCGCTGGTGTGTTGGTAGCCGATCAGCAGGCCGGCATAGTTCGGCGGGTTGCTGGTCAGGATGTCGCTGACACTGCCGCTGTTCACCACCGTGCCGCTGTTGTTGCCGATGAGGCCACCGACGAAGCTGAGGCCCGAGACGGTGCCGCTGCTGCGGCTGTCGGTGACCGTGCCCGCGTTGATGCCCACCAAGCCGCCGACCGAATTGTCGGTCTGGGCGTTGACGTTGCCGGTGGCGTAGCTGTGGCTGATCAGGCCGTTGTTCCTGCCCACCAGGCCACCGATCGCGCCGCTTTCCGGGGCGTTGAAGACATCGCCGGTGGCGTAGCTGTCGGTGATGGTGCCGTCATTGCTGCCCACCAGTCCGCCGACCTCCCCATCCCGCCCGCCGGAGGAGACGGTGCCACCGGCGTGGCTGGCGGCGACCAAGCCCAAATTCTCACCCACCAGGCCACCCACGGCGTCACCCCGGGCGCTGCCCAGCACGGTGCCCAGGGCGTAGCTGTTGGTGACCGTGCCGCTGTTGGATCCCACCAAGCCGCCCAGGCCATAGCTACCGTAGCCGCTGTCCCTGATGGCGCCGGTGGCGTAGCTGTTGCTGACCAGGTCCAGGTTTTGTCCCACCAGGCCGCCGACATAGACGCCGGCATAGCCGGGGAAGGTGGTGACGCCGGCCACCGTGTCGCTGATGGTGCCGGTGGCATGGCTGTCGCTGATGGTGCCGCTGTTGACGCCTGCCAGTCCGCCGACGCGATAGTTGGCGTTGATGTCGCCGCTGGCCCAACTGCGGCGGATTTCCCCGCTGTTCAACCCGACCAGCCCGCCGACGGTGCCGGACGTCTGCGCGATGATGGCGCTGGTGGCGGAACTGTCGGTGATGGTGCCGCTGTTCGATCCCGCCAGGCCCCCGATCATCAGACCACCGGTGCCGGCGCCGCCGGCCACGGTGATGGTGGCGCCGGCCTGGTCGCCGCCCAGCAGCCCGCTGTTGGCGCCAACCAGCCCACCCACCCCTTGGGCCAGGGTGCCGGTGTTGACCAGGCCGGTGGCGTAGCTGCTGGTGATGGTGCCGCCGTTGGTTCCGGCCAGTCCGCCGGCCCCGGTGACGCTGTTGCCCACTGTCACGGCGCCCAGGGCGAAGCTGTGGTTGACCAGGCCGTCGTTCTGGCCTACCAGCCCGCCGACGCCGCTGACGCTGTTCCCGACCTGCACGGCGCCGGTTGCATAGGCGTCGGTGATGGTGCCGGCGTTGCCGCCTACCAGGCCGCCCAGGGCTTGGCCCCGGTTACCGGCCGTCACCCGGCCGGTGGCATAGCTCTGCCCAATCGTCCCGCCGCTGTTGAGGCCGACCAGTCCGCCGATGTCGGTCCCGGCCACCAGGCCGCTGTCGTCGCGGGCGGTGACGGCGCCGTTGGCGTGGCTGGTGGTGATGATGCCGTAGTTCACGCCGGCCAGGCCGCCGGTCCCGCTGACGCCCTCCACGGCGCCGGTGGCGTAGCTGTCTGTGACCGCGCCCCTGTTGTAGGCGACCAGGCCGCCCACCGTCTGCGGCCCGGCGATGGTGCCGGCGAAGCGGGCAATGACGCTGCCGGTGGCGTGGCTGGCGCTGATGGTGCCGTAGTTGTAGGCCACCAGACCGCCCAAATTGCCGGTGCCGCCGACGTCGCCGGTGGCGTAGCTGCTGGCGATGGTGCCGTATGTGCCGTTGGTGTTGACCAGGCCAGCGGCGTTGGTGACGGCGTCGCCGGCATGGCTGCCGGTGATCAGGGCGGCGTTCACCCCCACCAGGCCGGCCACGCCGTTGCCCAAGGTGCCGCCGGCGGCGTAGGAATTGGTGATGGCGCCCAGCTGGTTCAGCCCCACCAGGCCGCCCCAGCCGGCGCTGTAGGCGCTGTCCGCCACGGTGACGGTGGCCGCCGAATAGCTGTCGATGATGGTGCCGGCAAGGGAGACGGGCGGCGGCCAGTGCGGATCGAACAGCCGGATGAAACCGTTCTGGCCGACCAGCCCGCCCACCTGGCTGGCGCTGGGACCCGCGGCGACGGTGCCTAGTGAGAAGCTGCTGAAGATGCGGCCCTGGTTGTCGCCCACCAGCCCACCGACGTTGGCGGACAGGCTGCCGGTCGTCACCCGGTTCACGGTGTAGCTGTCGAGGATGGTGCCGCTGTTGCCGCCGGCCAGGCCGCCGATGCCACTGCCGGGCATGGGGGGCGGCGTGATGTTGAGGACGGTGCCGTCGTCCGGCAGGTCGTTGTCGCCACCGGTGCGGGTGCCCGCCGTCACGCTGCCCAGGGCATAGCTGGCGCTGATCAGACCGTCGTTCTGGCCCACCAGGCCGCCGATGCGGGTGGTGTGGTCGCCGGCGCTGACCGCCACGGCGGCGTGGCTTGAGGCAATCGTGCCCGCGTTGGTGCCGGCCAGCCCCCCAACCCGTTCCGACCATAGGCTGGTCAGCGCGATGGTGCCCGTGACCTGGCTATTGGTGATGGTGCCGGCGTTCCAGCCGGCGATGCCGCCCACATTCTGGGTGCCGCTGGCAATGACCGCCGACAGCGACACGTCGTTCAGCGTGCCGGAATTGCCGCCGAACAGGCCGACATAGCTGAAGCCGCTGCCACCCACGGTCAGGTTGGCGATGCCGTGGCCCAGGCCCTGGAAGGCGCCGGAGAAGGGCGTGGCGCCATCGCCCACGGCGGTGTAGGCGAAGCCGGACATGTCCAAATCGGCGTTCAGGGCGTAGTGGCCGCCCAGGTCGCCGGCCATGGCCTGCAACTGCGCAGGATTGTTGACCAGGGTGTAGGCCTGGCCCTGGATGGACAGGCCGTCGCCCGGGGCGGCCAGCGTGACCTTGGCGCCCTGGTTCACGTCCAGGCCGCCGCTGCCCCCCTGGGCGGGGTTCAGGGTCAGCCCGGCGGCCGTGGTGCCGCCGTGGCGGATGTCGGCGCTGACGGTGATGTCGCGGTAGGCGTTCAGGGTCAGGCTGTTGGGTCCGGTCCAGGCGATGGCGCCCGCCACCAGGATGTCGCCGTTTCCACTGCCGGTGGACCCGGTCTGCAGGGTGACGTTGGTGGTGGCCAGGGCCGTTTCCACCGTGCCGCTGCTGACGGCGCCGGGGCCGCCGGGGCCCACGATCAGGTCGGCGGGGTCCAGCAGCCAGGTGCCGGTGTGGCCGCGCCGGGCGGTGGTGTCGACATGGATGTCGGTGATGGACAGGGTGGCGCCTGAGGTCTCGATGGTGCCGCCATCGCCGCCGGCAGCACCCGCCTTGGCGCTCAGGGTGCCGGCGACGGTGGTCACGCCATCCGACTTCAGGCGGATGGTGCCGCCGTCACCCGCGCCCGCGCCATCGGCGGCGATGGTGCCGCCGCTGTCGATCCCGGTCGATGCCTCCAGCGTCACGACGCCGCCGTGGCTGGTCAATGCGCTCGCCTCGATCACGCCGGTGTTGTTGATGACGCCGCCCAGCAAGGCGTCGGCCGACTTTGCAGCCAGCACGACCTGCCCATCGGACGCCGCGATCATCTGGTGGTTCACGATCAGCGTGCGGATGGCGGCCGGATCAACCGCCACGCTGACACTTCCTTTATCGCCCTTTGGATCAAAGGTCAGCGTCACTTTCTCACCCGCCGCCAACACCACGCTGCCCAGCTTGGCGGTGATGACGCCGTCGTTGATCACCTCTGGCGCCAGCAGGCCGACATAGCCGCCGCTGGCCGCCGTCAGCGCGCCCTGGTTGGCGACCGTGGCGGTGCTGCCGTTGCGCTGGAAGGTGTAGGTGCCCGCCATGAAGTCCTGGTTGGCGATATCCAGGGTGGAGGCGACCAGGCCGCCGACGTTGACGCTGGCGCCCCGGCCGAAGGTGATGCCGGCGGGGTTGACGATGAAGATCTGCCCGTTGGCCGTCAGCTTGCCCAGGATGTCCGAGGGAATGCCGCTCAGCACCCGGTTCAGCGCCGCCGAGGCCGGGCCCGGCTGGTGGAAGGTGACACCGGCGTTGCCACCGATGCTGAAGTCCTGCCAGGTGATGACGGCGCGCGGGCTGGTCTGGTTGACCGTCATGGCGGCGCCCGACTGGCTGATGCTGGCGCTACCCGCCGCCACGCTGCCACCGGTCGGCAGGGTGGTGGGGGCGGTGTCGGCGTGGCCCGCCGCCGGCCACAGGGCGGCGGAGGCCAGCAGCAACAGGCGCAGGCGGGCGATCCGGTTCAGGCGCGTGGATACGGGGCGGAGACGCAGGTCGCTCATGGCGAATCCCTCGGGGTTCCTCCCGCCTGGTGCCGCCGGCGGGCTGACGCGGGGGAGGACGCCGTGGGCGTGGGGCCGGACAGGCGCGCGTGCGACAACCGCGCTGGCAAAGCCAGCGTGGTCGGAAATCGGGTCGCTTTTCAAAGAGGGCGCGGGGTGGCGCGGCTGGTGGCGGTGGCCTTTTTTACGGCGTGGCTCCCTGCCTGCGATAGTAGTCGCGCGGCCACCGGCCGGCCTGTGACCAACCGGTGGCAATCAACCTTTGGCTGCGCGCCCGGATCAGGGGCGCACCGCCCCCTCCAGCAATTCCAGCACCTCCCCGCCCCGACCGGCCAGGATGCCCTTGGCGGAATAGAGGGCGGTGCCCACCACCTGGGCCATTTCCACCTTGGGCGGCATCACCAGCTCATAGCGGTCGACCTTCACATCCAGAAGGGCCGGGCCGGGGGTGGACAGCCAGTCGCGCACGGCGTTGTCCAGATCCTGTGGCCGTTCCACGCGGCGCCCCCAAAGGCCAATGGCCTCCGCCACCCGGGCGAAATCGGGATTCTTCAGGTCGGTATAGGTATCCAGCAGGCCTTCCACCTTCTGTTCCAGTTCCACGAAGCCCAGCGAGCCGTTGTTGTAGACCACCACCTTGATGGGCAGGTTTTCCTGCACCGTGGTCAGCAGGTCGCCCATCAGCATGGCCAGGCCGCCGTCGCCGGAGAGGGAGATGACCTGCCGGCCGGGGAAGGCGGCCTGGGCGCCCAGGGCCTGGGGCATGGCGTTGGCCATGGTGCCATGGCTGAGGCTGACGACGGTGCGGTTTTGGCCCGTGGCCGGCACATGGCGTAGGCACCACACCATGGGCGACCCGCCGTCGGCGGTGAATACGGCGTCGGCTGCGGCGTGGCGCGCCACCGTCTCCGTCAGGTATTGCGGGTGAATGGTGTCGCCCTCGCCGGCCACGGCGCGCTTCTCCAGCTTGGCCTCGGCCTTGGCGGCATGGTCCAGCGCCGCGTTCAGGAAGGTGCGGTCCTCACGCGGGGTCAGGCGAGGCAGCAGCGCCTCCAGTGTCGGCGCGACATCGCCCACCACGCCCAGATCCACGGGGTGGCGACGGCCCAGGTGGGCGCCGTCGATGTCCACCTGGATGATGGTGGCCTTCTGCGGATAGTACTGCCGCCAGGCGAAGTCGCAGCCCAGCAGCAGCAGCGTGTCGCAGTCCATCAGCGCCTGATAGCCGCCGGCCGTGCCGAAGATGCCGGTCATGCCCACGTCATAGGGGTTGGCCGGCTCCAGGAAGTCCTTGGCGCGGGAGGTGCGCGCCACCGGCGCCTGCAATCGTTCCGCTATCGCAACGACCTGGTCATGGGCATTTTCGCATCCCGCTCCGCCATAGATGGCGATCTTGCCGCCGGCGTTCAGAAGCTCGGCCATGCGGTCCAGCTCGCCCTCGCTGGGACGCACGACCGGCCGTGTGCGATGGGCGGTGAAGGCGGGCTCCTCCGGCGCGTCGGCGCTGGAGACATCCACAGGCACGATCAGCACGGCCACCCCGCGCTTGGTCAGCGCCGCCTGGGCCGCCATGGCGGTCATGCGCCGCGCCTGCGTGGGGGTGCGGATCTCCTCGCAAAAGACGCTGGCGGCCTTGTACACCGCCTTGAAGTCGACCTCCTGGGGGAAGTCGAAGCCCAGCTCATCCCGCGTGATCTGGCTGGCGATCAGCACCACGGGGGCGCGGTTGCGATGGCTTTCATACAGGCCGTTGATGAAGTGCAGGCCGCCCGGTCCGCAGGATCCCGCGCACAACGCCAGTTCGCCCGTCAGCAGGGCGTCGGCCCCGGCTGCCATGGCGCCCGCCTCTTCATGGCGTACATGGACCCAGCGCATCTCGCTGCGGCGGATGGCGTCGGTGACGTGGTTCAGGGTGTCACCCGGCACGCCATAGCAACGCCGGGCGCCGGCGTCGAACAGGGTTTCCACGATGATGTCGGCGACGCTGCGGCTCATGCCTCTTCCTCCTCTATGGACGGGGCAATAACGCCGGAGGGGGGCGGGAAGGTTCCGGGTGCGGCGAAGCCGCGCACGCTGGTTGGGGTGTCAACATAAGGGGGAGGTGTTGCGCGCGGCGCAGATGACAGGGGCGGACGGGTGGCGTAAGGTCCCCGCCGGCCACGGGAGCCGCCCGTGACCAGGGCCCGCCGGAACGCACCGGCCGGGCCGGATTATCGGGAGAGCCCCAATGCCAGACGTCGGCGGTGAAAGCCGGGAGTTCACGCTGTTCCCCGTGGCCAAGGACGCCACCAGCTACCGCAAGCTGACCAGCGACTACGTGTCGACCACGACCTTCGACGGGGAAGAGGTCCTGAAGGTCGAGCCCGAGGGCCTGCGCCTGCTGGCCGAACAGGCCTTCATCGACATCAACCACCTGCTGCGCCCCGGCCACCTGGCCCAGCTGCGCGCCATCCTGGATGATGCCGAGGCGTCGCCCAACGACCGCTTCGTGGCGCTGGACCTGCTGAAGAACGCCTCCATCGCCGCCTCCGGCATCCTGCCCATGTGCCAGGACACCGGCACGGCCATCATCATGGGCAAGAAGGGCCGCCGCGTCTGGACCAAGGGCGGTGACGAGACCGCGCTCGGCAGCGGCGTGCTGGACGCCTACGCCAAGCGCAACCTGCGCTACAGCCAGGTGGCGCCGCTGTCGATGTACGAGGAAAAGAACACCCGCACCAACCTGCCGGCGCAGGTGGACATCTACGCCGAGGGTGACGACGCCTATAAGTTCCTGTTCATGGCCAAGGGCGGCGGCTCGGCCAACAAGACCTTCCTGTTCCAGGCCACGCCGTCGGTGCTGGCGCCCGACCGGCTGCTGCCCTTCCTGGAAGAGAAGATCAAGTCGCTGGGCACCTCGGCCTGCCCGCCCTACCACCTGGCTATCGTCATCGGCGGCACCAGCGCCGAAATGAACCTGAAGACGGTGAAGCTGGCCTCGGCCCGCTATTACGACGGCCTGCCCACCCAGGGCTCGGAAAGCGGCCACGCCTTCCGAGACCTGGAGATGGAGGCCGCCGTCCACAAGCTGAGCCAGACCATGGGCATCGGCGCGCAGTTCGGCGGCAAGTACTTCTGCCACGACGTGCGGGTCATCCGCCTGCCGCGCCACGGCGCCTCGCTGCCCATCGGCATCGGCGTCTCCTGCTCGGCCGACCGCCAGGCGCTGGCCAAGATCACCCGCGACGGCATCTTCCTGGAGGAGCTGGAGCACGATCCCGCCCGCTTCCTGCCGGAGATCGACG
This sequence comes from Nitrospirillum amazonense, assembly GCF_029594735.1. Lineage (NCBI taxonomy): Bacteria > Pseudomonadati > Pseudomonadota > Alphaproteobacteria > Rhodospirillales > Azospirillaceae > Nitrospirillum > Nitrospirillum amazonense. The sequence continues at coordinate 1,113,552 of NZ_JARPAF010000001.1, read as the reverse complement.
ACAGCCAATTGGCGGGCGAGGTGGTGAAGATCGACCTCAACCGCCCCATGTCGGAAATCCGTGAGACCCTGTCGCGGTACCCCATCCGCACCCGCGTCTCCCTGACCGGCCCCCTGATCGTGGCCCGTGACAGCGCCCACGCCCGCCTGCGCGCGGGCCTGGAGGCGGGACAGCCGTTGCCCGACTATTTCAAGAACCACCCCATCTATTACGCCGGCCCGGCCAAGACGCCGACGGGCTATGCCTCCGGCTCCTTCGGGCCCACCACGGCCGGCCGCATGGATAGCTTCGTTGACCAGTTCCAGGCGGCGGGTGGTTCCTTCGTCATGCTGGCCAAGGGCAACCGCAGCCCGGCGGTGCGCGATGCCTGCAAGAAGCACGGCGGCTTCTATCTGGGCAGCATCGGCGGTGCCGCCGCGCGCCTGGCCCAGGACTGCATCAAGAAGGTGGAATGCATTGCCTTCGAAGATCTGGGCATGGAAGCCATCTGGCGCATCGAGGTGGAGGACTTCCCCGCCTTCATCGTCATCGATGACAAGGGCAACGACTTCTTCCAGGAATTCACCTGAATCCGGAAAAGGGTTTCGGCCCGAGGTGCGCGACTTGAAGAAGGCCGGTCCCGTCGGGATCGGCCTTTTTCTTTGGACAGTGCAAACCCGGGCGGCCGCCCGGGCGTTATGGGTGAAGCCATGGCATCGACCCCGGATTGAAGTTACGGGCGGTCCCACCATTATGCGTATGCCCATCGGGCGGTCTTAGCCTTTTCTTAACCACGCGCCTTCTAAGGTGGCGAGATTGGATCGGGACAGCATGGAGGCAGTTGCCATGCCGGGATTGTTGAGCCGCATCATCGCCTGGTTTTCGGAAGAGCCGGCGCCTGGCGCCGGGCGTGGCATGATGGTTCCCAATCCCGACGCCGCCCTTGATCTGGACGCCGGCGGCTTGGGCCCGGAGGAGGTTGTCTTCCGTCAGCGTCTCAAGGCCGTGCTGGGGCCGCGCAAGGCCGCCGCCGCCGGCTGTGTCCAGTTCGTCGGCCTGGAAAGCCTGAAGGAAAGGCTGGGGCCGCGCTGGAATGGGGTACAGGCCCGGGTGCACGGCATGATCGAGAAGCTGTTGCGTCAGAACCTGACGGCGGATGACGTCTTTTACGGCTACGGCACCGAGACCTACGTGGTCGTCTTCGCCCGGCTGAACCCCATCCAGGCCGGCCTTGTGTGCGCCAAGGTGATGCAGGAGCTGCAGCGCCTGCTGTTGGGCGAGCCGGACCTTGCCAGCATTGTCGTGCGCACGGCCGCGCGCGAGGCCTCGGGCGACCTGGTGCTGAAGCCCGAGCGGCTGGCTGACCTGCTGGCCAGGATGGTGGCGCACGTCCAACAAACAGCGCCGTTGGCGCCGGCCGGCGGCGCCGCCGAAACGCCGGAACAGCCGCCGTCCTCGGGCCGCTCCCCGGCGCCTCAGCCATCGTCGCAAGCCCTTCTTTCGCAATCTCCCCCTTCGCAGTCTTTGTTGTCGCAGGCCCCCCTGTCGCAGGCCCCCTTTTCGCAGGCCCAGGCCGCGGCCGCGCTGGCCGAGGTTGGGCGGGGACAGGCCGTGGCCGCCGCCGCCGTCGCCGCGACCAAGGGCGGCGATGATGACCCCTGGGCCCATTTGCGCCCGGTACTGGGCCCGCTGGAGGTGGTGTACCGCCCCGTGTGGGACGTGCGGGGCCAGGCGCTCAGCCTTTACATCGCCAGTCCCCGCCGCCAGCGGGTGGGGGGGCGCCATCATGTTTATGGCTATGACACGCTGACACCGCCGGCCGGCGGTGTCGCCTCCGTCGGCACCGCCAACGGATTGCAGGAAATCCTGGATCTGGATCGTGAGACCCTGCGGCAGGCGGTGGATGCCTATCTGGAGCTGTACGATAACCGCTTCCGCTATTATCTGGCCCTGCCGGTGCATTTCGAGACGCTGGCGGGAACCGGCCGCCGCCGCGCCTATCTGGATCTGGCCAGCCATGTCCCTGCCCATCTGCGACCCTTCATCACCTACCAGCTGATGGGCGTGCCGGATGGTGTGCCGGTGGGCCGGCTGACGGAGCTGGTCAGTGCCCTGCGGCCCATGGGCCGGGGCGTGACGATTTGCGCGGACGTGTCATCCCAGGCCCAAGCCACCTTCGCCGCTGCGGGCGTGAAGGGGGTGAACGTCTCCCTTGGCGGCTCCATCCCGCGCGGCCGGCTGATCCAGGATCTCTATCTCGCGGGGGCGGAGGCCCGCCGTCGCGGGCTCCATATCCTGGTCGACGGCATCGACACGCCGGAGATGGAACAGGTGGCGGAAGAAGCGGGCTGCACCTTCATGACGGGCGACCTGATCGGCCCGTGGGTGGATTTCCCGGGCCATGCCACCCGGCTGTCACGCTCCGACGTTCTCGATCAAGCCATGCCGCTGGATCGCTGAGCATGGCCGGCTCTGGCCCGCCAACGGCGCGGCCCCGGCAAATGGTGCGGACGGTGCCGCGCCGGCGGGGGCGTCACACCCCGACCTCCACCCGCAGCGCCAGCAACTCGTCCAGGTTGGACAGGACCAGATCGACCAGTACCGGGTCGAAGTGGCGGCCGGACTGGGCGCGCAGGTGGTCCGAGACCTGTCCCGCCGTCCAAGGCTCTTTATAGGGACGGCGGGACAGCAGGGCGTCGAACACGTCGGCCACGGCGACGATGCGGCCGGACAGCGGAATGGCCTCGCCCGCCAGGCCCTGAGGATAACCGCTGCCGTCCCACTTTTCATGATGGGAGACCGCGATTTCGGCCGCCAGATCCAGGACGGGAATCTTGCTGCCTCTCAGGATGCCGGCGCCGGCGTCGGCGTGGGTCTTCATCACCTGCCATTCCGGATCACTCAGCTTTCCGGGCTTCAGCAGGATGGCGTCGGGAATGGCGACCTTGCCGATATCGTGCAGGGGGGCGGCGCTGGCCAGCAGCTCGGCGTCCGGCTCAAGCCAGCCGGCCAGGCGGGCGATGCGGCCGGAGAGGGCGCCGATGCGGTTGACGTGGCGGCCGGTCTCGTCATCGCGGAACTCTCCCACGGCGCACAGGCGCCGCACCACCTCCAGGTGGGTGTGCTCCAGGTCGCGCGTGCGCTGGGCCACGGCCGCCTCAAGGCGGCTGGCCTGGGCTTCCTTGTCCCGCAGCAGCATCTGCAGTTCCAGCAGGTTCTGCACGCGGGCCAGCATCTCCCATAAGGCGAAGGGCTTGGAAATGAAGTCCCGGGCGCCGGCTTCCAGCGCCGTGCGGCGGGTCTGCTCATCGCCTTGCGCCGTCACCACCAAAATGGGCGGGCGCAGGCCCGGACTCAGCGCATGGGCGGCGCGGATGAAGGCGGGACCATCCATGCCGGGCATGCGGAAGTCCAGCAGGATGAGGTCCGGCGCCAGGGAACCGTACAGCGCCAGGCCCTCACGCGGGTTGCAGGTGCCCGTGATGTTGGTATAGCCGGCCGCGGCCAGCACGCCCTCCATCAGTTCTACATTGGCGGCGAGGTCGTCCACCACCAGGATGCGGGCGTTCTTGACCAGGTCGGTGGCGTCAAACGGCATCGACCGGCTCCATCGCGTCGGCCAAGGCCTCCATGAACTCCTGCACGTTCAAAGGCTTGGTCAGGTACCGGCGGAATCCGGCGCGCAGGCCTTTCTCAATTTCGCGGGGCAGGGCGTTGGCGCTCAGGGCCAGGACGGGAATGTCGCGGGTCTCCTCCCGGTCCTGCAGCCGGGCCAACACGTCGAAGCCGCTCATACCCGGCAGGTTGATGTCCAGCACAATAACGTCGGGCTGATGGCCCATGGCCAGATCCAGGCCCGTCACCGGGTCGGCGGCGATCAGCAGCTTGGTGTCCGGCACGGTGTCCATCAGGTCGCGCATCAGCTGGATGTTGGACGGGTTGTCCTCGACATACAGCATGGTGCGGGGCCGGGTCTGCGCCAGCGGGTTGTTTTCGGCACCGGGCGCCCGCGGTTCGGGGATCACGTTCAGGGCTACCGGCAGGCTGACGGTGAAGGTGCTGCCCTCACCCAGCACGCTGGCCACTTCGATCGTGCCGTCCATGGCCGACAGCAGCCGGCGGGTGATGGTCAGGCCGATGCCCGTGCCCGGAATGTCGCTGTATTCCTGGCCCAGGCGGTTGAAGGGCTGGAACAGGTCGCCCAGCTTGTCCGGCGCGATGCCCTCGCCCGTGTCCTGCACCGACAGCGACAGCCGGCCTGGCGTGGAGGCCGCGCCCAAAGTGATGCGCACGGTGCCGCCGGGGCGGTTATACTTCACGGCGTTGGACAGCAGGTTGCTGACAACCTGGATCAGACGGGTGCGGTCGGCCAGGACGGGCGGGGCCGCTTCGGGCAAAACGGCGGCGATGGCCACCCGCGCCTTTTCCGCCACCGGCTGCAAGGCGTTCAGTACATCCTCCACCACCAGGCGGGGATCCACCGGTTCCAGCGACAGCGTCAGTTGCCCGGCCTCGATGCGGGCCAGGTCCAGCACCTCATCGATCAGACGCAGCAGGTGGTTGCCGTTCTTAACGATCTGCTGAACGCCCCGTTCCTGCTTGGGCGTCATCGGCTCGCGCGCCTTGTTGTATTCCATCAGTTGGGCGAAGCCGAGGACGGCGTTCAGCGGCGTGCGCAGTTCATGGCTCATGCTGGCCAGGAACTCGGACTTGGCCTGGTTGGCGGCCTCGGCCCGGCTGCGGGCGGCGGCCAGGTCGCGTGTACGCTCCGCCACCGCTTCCTCCAATCCCTCGCGCACGCGCAGCAGTTCCTCCTCCGCCCGCCGGCGCTCCTCCACCTCAGCCTCCAAGGCGCGGTTGGCCGCCTTCAGGCGCTGGGCCTCACGCTCGGCGGCGGCGTTCAGACGGCGATCGGCGAACGCGGTCACCAGTGCCAGCATCAGCAGGCCATAGGTGGCGCCGGCGACAATGATGGCCAGCGGCCCGCGATCCACGTCCGCCGGGGCGGGGGCCAGAGGGTCCAGGGTCAGCACCGTGGCCGTCATGCCGGTGTAGTGCATGCCGCAGATGGCGACACCCATGATCAGGGCGGCCAGCGCGCGGTGCCAGCCGTGCTTCAGGCTGACGGAAAGCATCAGGGCCACCGTGGCGGCGGCCATGGCGACCAGGACGGACAGGGCGAACAGGCCCGGGCGATAGGCGATCCGGCCCGGCACCTCCATCGCGGCCATGCCGGTGTAATGCATGGCGGCGATGCCCAGACCCACCACCGTGCCGGCCAGCGTGAAACGGGTGACGCTGTTGCGGCCGTGGCGAACCGCTTCCAGGCCCAAGGCGACGAAAACGATGGCGGTCAGCAGTGACGCCAGGGTCAGCGTGGGCTCCCACGCGACGGGCAAGGCCACCTGGAAGGCCAGCATGCCGATGAAATGCATGGCCCAGATGCCGCCGCCAAGCGCACTGGCGGCGCCCAACTGCCAAGCTAGGCGGGAACGGCCGGTCGAACCGGTCATGCGTTCCGCCATGTTCAGGGCGACGAAGGAGGCGAAGACGGCGGTCAAGTATGACAGCAGCACCAGCCACGGGTTGTGGCTGAAGGCGATGCCCTGATCATCGGTGCTGAAGCATAAACCGGGGAAAACCACCCGCATAGACATGCCCCCAAGTATTCCGCGTGGCCAAGTGTTCCCCGTGGCGACACGGACGGCAGGCGCCGAAACCCACCCCCCGGCGCCTCATGTTCTTGGCGAAACCACCCGGCTGCGACCGATGGTTTGCCAGAAAAACATTAAGGACTATACCATCGTGCCGGTGGGGCACCATGCTTTGAAATGCGTTATTGCCTGGGAACAGTATATAAAGCGTTACCGCCGTCGGCGATCACGGGGGTCGTGACCGGATACGGTCTGTGCGCCACCCGTCGGCCTGCGTCGCCACGGCCGGGCTGGCGGCCATTCGTCGTTTATATCACCCAGCCTTGGGGGTTCAGGATGGGCTTGGCGTCAATGGCACGGGTCAGGGCCACCACCACCCGGACGACGGCCCAGATGCTGCCGATAAACAGGGTGATGAATTCCATGCCAACCACCCGTAGTGCCAGGGCGCAAAGGGTGAATAGCGCGCAGATCCAGAAGGTGCGGATGGCGAAGGTCATGTGGCCTTCGTAAATGGTGCCCGCGAAGTCCGGCCGCTTGATGTAGGCCATGACCAAGCCCAGCGGAAACGCCCCGACCAAATAGAGCAAATGAACAAAGATGGACCACAGCCTGGCTTTGTCGCCTTGGGTGGGCGCGGTGGGGGTGGGCGCGGTGGCGGGGATCCCGGCAAAGCTCATCACGCGTCCTTTGGGATTGGGTGAATACAAAATTAGGACTTCGGAACAGGAATTCGGAAATATGGCTTCTGAATAGGCATTCGATGAAGGCGCTAATTGATCGCCGTCAGTCCAGTATCGATACGTGCGGTGCCTTCTCGGAAAAGTCATATAGGGTCATCGTGCTTGCGCGCCACCAAATTTGAGAATTTTGATTGGAAATTATGGGTTAGGTTGCGATGTTAATTCATTAATAGGCAATTTTGTTTGATCTTATGGCGTTGGATACTGTAAATCGCTGGTTAATGTAATGTTTCCGCCCTTAAGGAGGAGCGTAGACGATGATTGGCACCGCCCTGTGCGCCTACGGCCTGTCCGGCCGGGTGTTCCATGCCCCCCTTATTCTGGCGGAGCCAGCCCTGGCGCTGCGCGCCATCCTGCGACGCTCCGGCGCCGATGGGACAGAGCCGGCCGGGGCCTGCGTGGTGGCGGACTTCCAGGCCATCCTGGACGACCCGGTCGTTGAGCTGGTGGTGGTTAACACCCCCAACGCCCTGCATTTCCCCATGGCCCAGGCGGCGCTTGCGGCGGGCAAGCATGTGGTGCTGGAAAAACCCATGACCATCACCCTGGAAGAGGGGCGCCAACTGATGGCCCAGGCCAAGGCGGCGGGCCGCCTGCTGGCCGTGTTCCACAACAAGCGCCTGGACGCCGAATACCTGACCCTGGGCCGTCACCTGGCCGCCGGCGACCTGGGCCGGCTGGTGGAGGTGGAATGGCACTACGACCGCTACCGCGCTCACGTGACGCACAAGGCCTGGAAGGAGGATGAGCAGCCGGGTGCCGGCACCTGGTTTGACCTGGGCGTCCACCTCGCGGACGGCATGCTGCGCCAGTTCGGCCGTCCTCTGTCGGTGATGGCGGAGATGCGCTCCCTACGCCGGGCGGAGGGGGCGACCGATTATTTCGACGTTCGCTTCCGCTATGCCGACCACCGGGTCATCCTGCGGTCCAGCACCTATGTGCGCGAGCCGGGGCCGGTGCTGGTGGCCCATGGCGACAAGGGGTCCCTGGTCATTCCCAAGGGCGACGTCCAAGAGGCGCAAATGGCCGCCGGCGTGAAGCCCGGCGACGCGGGCTGGGCCGTGGTGACCACCCCCGCCCTGCTGCATACCGAGCGCGCCGGCGCGGTGGTGCGGGAAGAGGTGGCGCTTGAGGCCGGCCGCTACCAGGACTTTTACCGCAACGTGGCGGACGCTCTGGCCGCCCGGGCCCCTCTGGCCTTTGGGCCGGGGCCGGCCTTCGAGGCCTTGGCCCTGGTCCATCGCGCCATCGAGGCGGCGCGCCAACCTGGTCTGTCCTGTGATATCGCCTACGAATAGGCGAGCAACCGGTTAGTGGAATGGGAAAGGCCGGCATCGTGATCAGGCGACGCCGGCCTTTCCTTCAAGGCGCCGGGAGGGGGCCGGCGCTTGAAAGCCTCTTAGGCGACGTTCAGGCGAACGTCCAGGTTACCGCGGGTGGCGTGGGAGTAGGGGCACACGATGTGGGCCTGCTGGACCAGGCTGTTGGCGGTTTCGGCGTCGATGCCCGGCAGCGTGATGGTCAGGGCGACGTCCAGGCCGAAGCCGGTACCATCCTCACGCGGGCCGATGCCCACCTGGGCGCTGACGGTGGCATTCTCCGGCACCTTCACCTTGGCCTTGCCGGCCACGAACTTCAGAGCACCCAGGAAGCAGGCGGAATAACCCGCGGCGAACAGCTGCTCCGGATTGGTGCCATTGCCGCCGGCGCCGCCCAGTTCCTTAGGCGTGGTCAGCTTGACGTCCAGGATGCCGTCAACGGACTTGGCCTGGCCCTCACGGCCACCGGTGGCGGTAGCGGAAGTGGTGTAGAGGATGGGCATGATCATCTCCGTGGTTTCAACTGGTTGGATTAACTTTTGGGGCCGGTCCCGCCGGGCTTCGGCTGGGTCATCGGCGCCGGTGAGGCAAGAATTGCGCGATAACGAATTGTGCGCAATTTGTTAGTTGGCATAGTCACTATGCGCAAATCGATTGCGCGCAATTCGTGACGGGATGCTAGCCTGCCGTGGACTGGCCCCCATTTCCCTGGGGCCACTGGACAAGTGAGGGCGTCATCATGGCCCAAGACCATCAGGACACCACGCACCAAGGTATGGGCGCCGCCGGGGCCGGCAAGGGCCCGTCGGACAAGGTCGCCTTGCTGAGCAACCAGCTGTGCTTCAGCATCTATTCCGCCGCCCATCTGTTCAACCGCACCTATAAGCCGCTGCTGGACCGGCTGGGCCTGACCTATCCGCAGTACCTGGTGATGCTGGTGCTGTGGTCCGGGGACGGGCTGACGGTGAAGGCCATCGGCGAACAGATGGATTTGGATTCCGGCACCTTGACGCCCTTGCTGAAGCGGCTGGAGGCGGCGGGCCTTGTCAGCCGTCAGCGCGACCCACAGAACGAGCGCCTGGTGCGCGTCACCCTGACCGGGGCTGGCCGCGCATTGCAGGATCACCTGGGTACGGTGCAGGAGGCCATCCTGTGCGCCACCGGGCTCAACCTGGACGGCCTGAAGGCGCTGAAGGCCCAGGTGGATGAACTGCGCGCCGGCTTGGCGGCCAATCTGGGCCCGGCGGGCCAGGACGGTTGAAGCCTAGCGGGACATCGCCTGCGCCATGTGATCGAGAAATGCGCGGATACGGGGCGTGCGCTGGGCATCACGATGCACGCCGGCCCAGATTTCGCGCGGCGGGGCCGGGGTCGGCGTGTCCACGGCCACCAATCCACGTGCCTGGGCCATGACATGGGGCAGGGCGGCCAGCCCCGCGCCGCCAGCGCAGGCTACGGCCTGCAGGTCGCGGCTGTTGGTCCTAAGGGCGTGCCGCGCGTCATGCGCCAGGGCCAACAGCCAGGGCAGATCACCCAAGCCGCCGAAGCTTTCGTTCATCAGGATCAGGCTGTGGCCGGCGGCCCCGCTGGTGAAATTCGGTGTGCCGTGCCGCGCGAGATACGCCGGCGCCGCATAAAGACCGAAGCCCACCGTGGCCACCCGGCGCTGCGCGATCTCATTCTGGTCGAAGCGGTGGAAGCGGAAGGCGACGTCCGCCTCCCGCCGGGTCAGGCTGTACAGCCGGGCGTCGGTCACCAGCTCCACAGTGATGCCGGGGTGGGCGCCGTGGAAACGCGCCAGATGGGGGCCCAGCAGCCACTGTCCCACCCATTCCGGCGACGTGGCGCGCACCGCGCCCTCCAGCCCCACGTCCAGGCCGGTGGCGGCCCGTTCCGCCGCCAGCGCCTCGGTCTCCATGCGCTCCGCCCCGGCCACCAGGCCTGTGCCCGCTTCGGTCGGGACGTAGCCGGTCGGCGTGCGCTGGAACAGGCGGGTGCCCAGCCGGGTCTCCAACGCCTCCAGCCGCCGTCCCACCGTGGGCTGGCTGACGCCCAATTGGCGGGCGGCGCCTGACAGGGTGCCGTGCCGGGCGATGGCCAGGAAATAACGCAGGTCGTCCCAATCCATCGGCTTTTCCCATCGATAGCTATTCATAATTGAATAGCGTGTCTTTGATCCTGTCAATTGATGATCAGAACGGAATAGGGAATTTTGGGGGAGTGCACGCCGCCGCTGATGGTGGCATTCGCCCTCAACCCCTTGGTCAACAAGGTGCCTCATCATGAAAGCCGTCGGTTACTATCAGAACCAAGCCATCGACCAGGCCGACAGTCTGGTGGATCTGGAGCTTCCCATCCCCGTGGCTACCGGCCGGGACCTGCTGGTGCGGGTGGACGCCATCTCGGTCAACCCCGTGGATACCAAGGTTCGACGCAACGCCGCCCCGGTGGACGGCGCCGCGCGCATCCTGGGTTGGGACGCCGTGGGCACGGTGGTCGCAATCGGGCCGGAGGCGACGCTGTTCAAGGTTGGCGACGCCGTGTTCTACGCCGGCGCGCTGGAACGCCCCGGCACCAACGCCGAATTCCATCTGGTCGATGAACGCCTCGTAGGCCCAAAGCCCACCAGCCTGACGGCGGCGGAGGCTGCGGCCCTGCCGCTGACCAGCATCACGGCCTGGGAAATGCTGTTCGACCGGATGGGCGTGGCGCGGTTGCCGGCCGGCGCCGGGAATGACGGCACGGCCGGCGTGCTGCTGATCGTGGGCGGTGCCGGCGGCGTCGGCTCCATCGCCACCCAATTGGCACGGCGGCTGACCGGTCTGACGGTCATCGCCACGGCCTCGCGTCCCGAAACGCGGGACTGGAGCTTGGCCATGGGCGCCCATCACGTCATCGACCATCGCCAACCGCTGGAACCCCAGGTGCGGGCCATCGCGGTCGGCGGCGCCACCCATGTCATGAGCCTGACGGCGACGGAGCAGCACTTCCCCGCCATCGCCGCCCTGATGGCGCCGCAGGGCAAGCTGGCGCTGATCGACGATCCGGCCCAGCCGCTGGACATCACCCTGCTGAAGCGCAAGAGCATCTCCCTGCATTGGGAGTTCATGTACACCCGCTCCATGTTCCAGACGCCGGACATGATCGCCCAGCATGAGCTGCTGCGTGAGGTCTCGCGCCTGGTGGATGCGGGCGTGCTGCGCACGACAATTACCCAGGATTTGGGGGTGATCAGCGCTGCCAACCTGCGCCGGGCCCATGCCGTGGTCGAAAGCGGCACGGCCCGGGGCAAGCTGGTGCTATCCGGCTTCTAAGCGGGCTAGGGCAAGCTGCGATCAGCCATCATCGCGGCTTGCTCTTAACCTGTGCATGATAGAGCGGATTTACACGATCAGGTGACTCCACCTGATCGCGTTCCGCTCTAGGGCTGGCCTGGGGCGCGCCTCGGGCCAGCCGGGTTCCCATAACCATCCCTTATTCCAGAAGGAGGCCGGCGATGCACCGGGTCCCCACGCGGCGGAGCATTGCCCACCGCATCCTTGACGGGTTTATCCTGGCCGGCCGGCGCTGGTTCATTGGCCGCCCTGCGGAGTTGTGGCCGCCCTTCTGACGTCAGGCGGCCAGCCGCTGCCGCAGCCGGCGGTACAGCCGGATGGGTAACGGATAGCGGGACTCCGCCATCAGGGCCAGGGCGGCAGCCACGGGCGCGTCCTCGTGCCAGGACGGGTCGCCCCAGCGCTCGTAGACGCGGGCGGCCAGGCGATGGGCCCGCAGCCGCACCAGGCGGATCAGGGCCACCTTGGCGCACAAGGTGACGGTGTCCGGCCAGTCGCGCAGCAGCGGGTCGCTCACCGCCTGGTCCAGCAGGGCCAGGACTTTGGCCGGTTTACGATTGCTGCCAATGGTGTCGATGGCCGCCTGCCGCGCGGCCTGGTAGGCGGCGGGGCGGGCCAGGTTGATCAGGCGGGTGACGCAATCGTCGCCCGGCAACACTTCGACCGGCTGGTCCAGGGTCTCCGCTTGCCGCATGCCCAGGGTGGCCAGGGTGGCCTTCAGGTCGCCGCGCAGGGCGTCCCGGTCCGTGGGGGTCAGCATGAAGCCGGTGGTGGAATCCGTCGCTTCCACCAGGGTCAGCAGGGGCCGGATGTCCGCGCCCTGCACTGCCAGGTTTTGCAGGGCCAGGCGCAGGGCGGCCGGGATGGCGGTGCCGGCCTCGCCATTATCCATGCTGAGGCGCTGCAGTACCCGGCGCAGCGTCACGCCCGCCAAGACGGCCGCGGCGGCGTAACAGGCCGACCGGGCGGCGTCATTGTCGGCGTTGTTGACCAGGATGGACTTGAAATGCAGCGAGGTCATCAGGTTGCCGGGCTCACGCCGGGTGAATTCCTCAAGGTCCACCGGATTGGGCGGCACCACCAGGCTTTCCGGATCATCCAGGTCGATGCCGAAGCGGGCGCGGACCTGCGCCACCATCTGCTTGAATACCTCCTGGGCCTCTTCGGGGAAGCCGAAGTTGACCAGTTCCTTGAATAGGCGATAGCGGAAGCCGTTCTCCAGCCGGTCATATTTGGGCAGGCGCTCGGGCGCCAGGCGCCGGCGCAGGTATTCCCTCAACAGGGCGCGGTCACAGCCGTCCTTCACGCCCGTAGGCAGCGGCACGCGTGAGGCGTGGACGCGCAGGATGCCGGCGACGGGCGTCACGCTGATGTGGGTGAAGCCCGCCGCGCGCAGCGCCGTTTCCATCGAGACCGCGGTGAACAGGGTCATGTGCGAGCCGGGGCTGATGATGGGCCACATCATGGAGGCCGGCGTTTCCGGCTTCAGCACCCCGCCGTCCGGCGTGGTCAGGACCAGGATGCCCGTGTCGTTCAGGCCCCGGCTGAGTGTTTTCAGCAGGGGGACCGGGTTCGGGACATGCTCCAGCAATTCAAAGGCGGCCACCACATCATAGGTGACGGGCAGGGGGGTATCTTCGGTGAAATAGTCCGGGACGATGTCCAGGCCCAGCCACTGGCGGCCCAGCTCCGACGCGCGGGATGGGTCGTAGCCCTTGGCTTTCCAACCCAGCGCCACCTCGACATAATCGCTGATGAAACCGATGTTGGCGCCGATGTCCAGCAGGCGGCCCTCACCCGGCTTCAGCCAGCCCATGGGCTCCAGCATTACGTCCAAGCCCGCGCCCATTTCCAGGTACAGGTCCGTGGCGGCGATGAAGACGCCGGTGTCGTGACTGTAGTCGCCCACCGTCCGGTCCGTGGAGAAGCGGACGGTGCATCGCCGGCAGGACAGCAACACCCAATCCGGATCGTGAGGCCCCCCCCAGGGAACGGTCAGGGTTGGCGCATGGGGGCCGGCGTCGCCACAGACCGGGCAGAGGGCCGCGATGGTCGGGGCGTCGGCGGAGGGCCAGCGGATGTCCATGCGAAATGCTTCCGTTCTGCAGTGCGTCCCCTCGCCTTATGGCGTGGCAGGGGCTGTCCGTCCGGTTGTGCCCGAGGGCCGGCGGATTTGTCCAGCGCCCGTCTGCGGCGGACAGGCGTGGACGTAATAGGCGTGGACCCAATCGCCGTGGACAAGCCCGGCGACCATCCACGAGAATACGCGACGGGCCGGCGCCCGGGGGCTGCCGGCGGTCCGGGATGATGGGGAAGCGCGCTGGCATGTTTCGGGTTTTGCTGTTGCATAAGGACTTTCCCGGCCAATTTCGCCCCCTGGCCTTGTCATTGCTGGCCGATCCGCGGGTCGAGGTACGCGGTCTGGGACAGCGGGAGGAGTGGCGGCTGCCGGGCCTGACCCCGCAGCTTTACAGGGACATGCCCGCCGTGGCTGCCGGCACCCACCCTTATCTGGTGAGTGCCGCCGACCATGTCATCCGCGGGCAGTGCGCGCTGCGGGATGCCGTGGGGATGGCGCAGCAAGGATATCGTCCCGATTTGATCATCGGCCATTGCGGTTTCGGCGATACGCTTTATCTGAAAGACTTGTGGCCGGACGTTCCACTTGTTGGTTACTTTGAGTTTTACTATCACAGTCGGGGAGCGGACGTGGGTTTCGACCCGCTTTTCCCCGTTACCCTGGACGATCTAGCCCGTGTGCGCACGCTGAACGTCGTCAACCTGCTGGGGCTGGAGGCTGCGGACTTGGGCGTCTGCCCGACCGAATGGCAGCGCTCGCTTCATCCGGCCGCCTTCCGCGACCGTCTGCAGGTCATGCATGAGGGGATAGACACCGACCTGGCCTGTCCCGGACCGGTGCCGGCTTTTGCCCTGCCCGACGGCACGGTCATCACCCAGGGGGACGAGGTGGTGACCTACGTGGCGCGGGACCTGGAACCTTACCGGGGCTTCCACGTCTTCATGCGCGCGCTGCCGGAAATCCTGAGGCGGCGGCCCCGGGCACGGGTGGTGGTGGCCGGGGGGGATGGCGTCAGCTATGGTCCGCCACCCGCGGGCGGGGGGACTTGGCGCGAGCACCTGATGGCGGAGGTGGGGCCGGCGCTGGAATCGAGCCGCGTGCATTTCCTGGGGCCGCTTGACCACGGTCGATTTTTGGACCTGATGCGCTTGTCCAGCGCGCACGTCTATCTCACCTATCCCTTCGTGTTGTCCTGGTCGATGCTGGAGGCCATGGCCTGTGGCGTCTTGCTGGTCGCCTCCGACACGCCGCCGGTCGCGGAGGTGGTGCGGGATGGGGTGAACGGGCTGCTGTTCCCGTTCTTCGACACGGGCATGCTGGTCAGCCGGGTGGTAGAGGCGCTGGATCGCGGGCCGGCCCTGGCACCCCTGCGGCAAAAGGCGAGGGAGACGGTGAGGGCGCGATTCGACGCCCGCACTCAGGCTGTACCCGCCTGGCGCCAAGCCCTGGCGCGGTTCGGATGTCCCGCGCCGGCAGGGACTTAATTCGTCGTTTCATTTAAATGACACATTAACCGGGCAGAAAATCCGGGGCAGGCATATGTAGAATTTGCCGTTTCTTTTATGAGTGCGCTAAGGTCGCGCGCAAAGGGGGACCGGCCCCTGCCCGAAAGGGGAACAGGCCGGCACATTGGGGTTCTGTACGGCGGATGACGTGAGCGCAGATTCATCGACCATGAACGGGGCCATCGTGGATCACACGATGCTCACCGCATTGCTGCTTGTGGCGCAGCACCACGGCGTCCATCTCTCGCGAGAGCAACTGGTCCGGACCTATGCCGAGGGGGAGGGCGAGGTTAAGCGCGCAGTCCTGGTGCATGCCGCCGATGAGAAGGGCTTCGAGGCCCGGGCCGTCCGCATGAACTGGCGGCAGCTGATGCGCCTGGGCCGGGCTGTCCCCGCCATCCTGTGCCTGAAGGACGGGACCGCCCTGGTGCTGACCGGCGTGTCGCCCAGCGTTTCCCCGCCCATCATCTATGTTCGCGAGCCAGGTCAGGCCAACCAGACCCGTCCTCTGGACGAAATCGCGCTGGATGAGATCTGGGCCGGCGACGTCGTCCTGCTGAAGCCGAAGAACACCGAGGCGGAGGAGCGGGGCCTGTTCGGGCTGGGTTGGCTGATGGGGGAGGTGCTGCGGGAACGCCGCATCTTCCGCGACGTGGGCTTGGCCGCGCTGATCATGAGCTTTTTCTCCCTGGTGCCGCCGCTGGTCTACATGGTCGTGGTCGACCGCGTCCTGGTGCACCAGCGCATGTCCACCCTGGTGGTCCTGGCCGTCGGCGTGGGGTTCGTGATCGTTTTCGACACCGCCTTCGGGTGGCTGCGCCGCTACCTGGTGGCGGAGGGCACCGCCCGCATCGACGGCCGCTTGACCGCTTTCGTCTATGACCGTCTGCTCGGCTTGCCCATCGAGGTATTCGAAGGCCTGTCCACGGGCCTCATCAATCACCGCCTGAACGAAATCTGGCGTGTGCGTAATTTCCTGACAGGCCAGCTGTTCGGCACCGCGCTGGACACGATGACCCTGATCGTCATCATTCCCGCCATGTTCTTCATGAACGCGATCCTCAGCTTGTGGGTGCTGGGCATTGCGTGTGTCATGTTCCTGGTCGTCCTGCTGTACATGCCGGTGATCGGCCGTTATCACGGCAAGGTGGTGGAGGCGGAGACCCGCAAGAACTCCTTCATGATCGAAAGCATCCATGGCATGCGGACGATCAAGTCGCTGGCGCTGGAAGGCAGCAAGCGGCGCGGGTGGGACATGCGGGGCGCCCAGGCGGTGAAGGCCCACCGCAACCTGGCGCTGATCGCCAACCAGCCCCAGACCATCCTGCAGCCGCTGGAGAAGCTGACCTATTCCGGCACGCTGCTGCTGGGCTGCTATATGGCGCTATCTTCTGACCAGTCGGCACTGGCCGGGTCGCTGGTGGCGTTCACCATGCTGGCCAGCCGCGCCACCCAGCCGCTGGTCCAGATCGCCGGCATGCTGCAGCAGCTTCAGGAGGTGCGCGGCGCCATCAGCCAAGTCGCTTCCATCGTCAACATCCCGCCGGAAGATCTGCGGTCGGATCATGGCCTGCGCCCGCGATTCCATGGGCACATCAGCTTCGAGGATGTCAGCTTCCGCTACCCCGGCGCCCAGAACAAGGCGCTGGACCGGGTCACCGTCGACATCCCGCGGGGCAGTGTGGTCGGCGTGATGGGGCGCAGCGGTTCGGGCAAGACCACCGTGACCCGCCTGCTGCAGGGCCTGCACCAGGACTACGACGGCCTGATCAAGATCGACGGTGTCGATCTGCGCCAGATGGACATCAGCCACCTGCGCTCCAACCTGGGCGTCGTGCTGCAGGACAACTTCCTGTTCAGCGGCAGCGTGCGTGAGAACATCGGCGCTGCCCGGGCCGACGCCTCGTTCGAAGAGATCATCGAGGCCGCCCGCATGGCCGGCGCCGAGGAGTTCATCGAGCGCCTGCCGCGCGGCTACGACACCTTCCTGGCCGAGGGGTCGACCAATATCTCCGGTGGCCAGCGCCAGCGCATCGCCATCGCCCGTGCCCTGCTGGTCGATCCGCCCATCCTGATCCTGGACGAGGCGACCAGCGCCCTGGACCCGGACAGCGAAGCCATCATCAACAGCAACCTGCAGCGCATCTCCGAAGGCCGGACGATGGTGGTCATTTCCCATCGCCTGACCTCGCTGGTGGATTGCGATATGATCGTGGTGATGGAGCGCGGACGGGTCTACGACGTCGGCACCCATGAAGAATTGCTCCAGCGGTGCGATATCTATCGTCACCTTTGGTTCCAGCAGAATCGCCATCAATCTTCCGGAGTTCCCAATGAGCGCGCGCTCTCTGGTCCCGACGCCCCGCGGGAGTGACGCCGTCGTCGCCCAGGCGATCAACGACTTCCAGTCGGAAATCGCTGCGGTCGTGGGGGCCCCGTATCCCAAGCCGGTGCGCAGCACGCTGTACACCCTGTCGGCCATGGTGGCCGTCGCCCTGATCCTGGTTTCCGTGGTGAAGCTGGATGAGGTGGTGACGGCCCCCGGCAAGGTGGTGTCGCGCACCCCCAGCATCGTGGTGCAGCCGCTAGACACCTCCGTCGTCCGGTCCATCATGGTGCGGCCGGGGCAGGAGGTGAAGAAGGGCGACCTGCTGGTGACGCTGGACCCGACCTTCGCGTCCGCCGACGCTTCGCAGCTGCGCGACCAGGTGGCGTCGCTGGCGGCCGAGGTCGCCCGCCTGGAGGCGGAGCAGGCCAAGGCGGTCTACGACCCCGGGGCGGAGCCGACGACGCAGGCGGCGTTGCAGCTGTCCGTCTGGCGGTCGCGCCAGGCGGAGTACAAGGCCAAGCTCGCGAACTACGACCAGAAGATCGAATCAGCCCAGTCCACCATGGTGCGCAGCCAGCGGGACATGGAGTACTTCAAATCCCGCGTGGCGGTGACCTCGGAGATCGAGGACATGCGCGCCAAGCTGGAAAAGAAGGAATACGGCAGCCGTTTGAACACCCTGCTGGCGCAGGACAGCCGCACCGAGATGATGCGCAACCTGGCCAGCGCCGAACAGCAGGCGCGCTCGGCGTCGCACGACCTGGAAGCCCTGCGGTCGGAGCGGGAGTCCTTCTTGCATCAGTGGCAGGCGGATCTGGCCCAGGATCTGTCCAGCAAGCGGACGGACCTGCAGAAGGCCAGGGACGACCTGTCCAAGGCGGAACGCCGCAACGATTTGGTCGAGATGCGCGCCATAGAGGACGGCTCCATCCTGTCCGTGGGTGACATTTCCGTAGGTTCCGTCGCCAAGACCGGCGATATGCTGGTGACCCTGGTGCCGGCCAATGCGCCCCTGGAGGCGGAGGTCGACCTGGACGGTGCCGACCAGGGCCACGTCAAGCTGGGCGACAAGGTCGAGATCAAGCTGGACGCCTATCGCTTCATCGAGCATGGCACGGCCAAGGGCATCCTGCGCAGCGTCAGCGACGACAGCTTCACCCGCCAGGATAACGGCCAGCCGACCACGCGGCGATTCTTCCGGGGGCGGATCGAGATCACTGAGGTCAAGCTTCACAATGTCGGCAAGGACGGCGTGCACCTGGTGCCGGGTATGCCGCTCAGCGCCGACATCATGGTAGGGCGCCGCACTATCCTGATGTACCTGATGGAGACAGTGCTGCGTCAGGCGTCCGAGGGGATGCGCGAGCCTTGATCGGCATCCGTTTGAACGGCATCTGGGGGATCACTACTGCGGCACGCGGCGGGTCATGGTCGGCTTTTCGACGCTGATAGACCGGGTGGCGACGTGGCGGATCGGCCGGTCATCCGCTGATTGGTCTCTAGCCATGGCCCGTCGCCTGGCCGCCCGCGGCGATGATGTCGCCGCGGCGCGGGCGTTGGCGGCTGCGGCCCGGGCGGGCTCAATCGAGGGGATGCGCGGGCTGGCGGATGCGCTGATGCAGGGACGCGGCGTCCTGCCGGACCCGGCGGCGGCGGTCCGTTGGATCACGGCTGCCGCGGGGGCGGGCGATGCCGATGCTCAGGCGCGCCTTGCCGCCCTCTACGCCAACGGCATTGGCCGCGCACCGGCGGATGGCGACACCGGCAGCACCTTCCATCTGCCAATGGACATCACGCAGGCGCGCCTGTGGTCGGAGAAGGCGGCAATCCAGGGCCATGTCGAGGCCCAGGTGCTGCTGGGCTGGCTGCTGTCACGGCGCAGCGGGCCGGAAGGCGACCCGGTGCAAGCCGCCGAGTGGTACCGCCGCGCCGCGGACGCCGGCAGCCACGCGGCCAAGGTGGGCCTAGCCATGATCCTCTCCAGCGGCGATCTGGGGGAGCCGGACGCGGCCGCCGCCGTACGCCTGTATGAAGAGGCGGCAGCCGTCGGCAATCCCACCGCGATCTATTATCTGGCCATGGCCTATATGTTGGGCGAGGGCACGCCCCAGGACTTGGACCGTGGCGTGGTCACCCTGAAGCAGGCGGCGGACCTGCAGGTGGCGGCGGCCCAGCGGTCGCTGGGCGTCATGTACATGCGCGGCCAGAACGTCGCCCAGGATGGCGCGGCGGCGGAGACTTGGCTGCGTCGCGCCGCCGTGAAGGGCGATGTCGAGGCCATGGCCCTGCTGGGGGACCTGCACGCCGGGCGGCTGGCCCGTGTTCCCAGCGATATCGAAGCGGCGCAGTGGTACCAGGCGGCGGCCGACCGCGACCATGCCGGGGCACAGATGGCGTTGGGGCTGGCCTACGCCGGCGGACGTGGCTTGCCCAAGGATGTGTTCGAAGCGGTGCGATGGTTCACCAAGGCGGCCGATAGCGGCTTCGTTCCGGCCCAGTTCCGTATGGGCATCTGTCACCTGGGGGGCGAGGGCGTTCCCCAGGACTATGCCAAGTCCGCCCAGTATTTCCGCATGGCGGCTGACGCCGGCCATGCCGACGCCCTCTACAACCTGGGTGTCCTGCACTATCACGGCTATGGCCTGGAAAAGGATGAGGCCCAGGCCATGATCCTGTACGGCCAGGCGGCGGAGAAGGGCAGCGCGTCGGCCCAGTTCCGGGTGGGGCGCGCCTATGCCACCGGGGCTGGCTTGCCGCAAGACGATGCCGCCGCCCTGGTCTGGACGCGCCGGGCGGCGGAACAGGGGCACGTGCCGGGGCAGGTCAATCTGGCGCGCATGCTCCTGGCCCAGGGGCATGGGGGCCAAGCGCATGGGGCGCAACGGGACGCCGCCGTGGCGGAGGCCAGGGCTTGGTTGGAAAGGGCCACGGCTGCCGGCAGCGGTGAAGCCATGAGCACCCTGGCCGAGCTGATCGCCGCCCATGACGGCGCGGCGGGCGTGGAAACGGCGCTGCAGTGGGCTCGCCGGGCGGCCAAGGCGGGCGACCCCCGCGCGCCGCAGGTGGTGGAGGCCCTGGAGGCCCGCGCCTTCCATGGTGAGGTCCGCTGACAGGGACGCACCTGCCCCCTCAATGCACCCGCCCTCTTAATGCACCCGGTTGCGCATCGACAGCTGCAGATGATGCAGGATGAGGCTGGTGTCGTATGAGGGCGAGGAGGCGCGGATGACCTCCTCCCAGCGCTGCACGCAGGGGATGCCAACGGGATTGCGCTGCAGCAGATCACGCTTGATGAACGGGCTGGCCTTGCGGGCCACCAGGTAATCCCAGAAATAGTGGGTCTGGTTCAGGGGCCGTCCCTGGTTGATGGCCTTTTGCAGCTGGCGCAGATAGGGCAGGATCTGCCCTTGGCTGTTGCCATGGTTGTCGACCACGGCGTCCTGCTGCTTGGACCGGTCCAGCGCCTCGTTCAGCGGC
Organism: Nitrospirillum amazonense; assembly: GCF_029594735.1. Taxonomy (NCBI): domain Bacteria; kingdom Pseudomonadati; phylum Pseudomonadota; class Alphaproteobacteria; order Rhodospirillales; family Azospirillaceae; genus Nitrospirillum; species Nitrospirillum amazonense. Next base: position 1,093,131 of record NZ_JARPAF010000001.1, on the reverse strand, counting down.
TTCGAAATTTCTGAAACCACGCTGCGGTAGGGCAACAGGGCGCGGCACTGGATGCCGGCACGCAGGAAGAAGCGCGTCATGCCGATTTCATAATCGCGGATGACCCAGCGCTTGCGCCGGTAATAACGAACCTTCTTCCAGAACTTCAGGAAGCTGGGATGCTTCAGCGCCGCGTGATGGAAAATCAGGAAATAGCTCTGTAGGTGGAAGTGGCGGTCCCAGCTGTCGGTCAATCCCCAGATACCCGCCTGGGCCGGGTCCGCCTGGCGGACCACCTCCGTCAGATCCTGCAGGGGGCCATAGATGCTGTCGTTGGTGATCAACAGCTGGTCCAGGGCCCCGGGGTCGGGGATGAGGGCGATGGCGTCCTTGAACGCGCCGAAGTCCCAGCCGACGTTGCGCCGTTTCAGCACCCAGGCGACATGCGGCAGCACCTTGCCGGTTTCCTTGGCCGACAATTTGGGGCAGTTGCTGGCGAAGATGACGGCATAGCCGGCCTCCGCCAGCTTGGCGACGAAATAGACGACATAGTCGTGAACGATGCCGCGTTGGTCATAATGGTTGAAGACGGCAACCTTGCGGGCCCCGTCCAGCGGCAAGTGGCCGGGAAGGCTGGCTTTGACCGTGGCCAGCCGGGGCAGGACGGGAGTCGCCAGGCAGCGCGCCAAATCCGCGCCATCGACCAACAGCATCGGCAGTCGGACACCCTTCTTGAGCATCTTAAGGAACGTGTCAGACATGAAACCGATAAATCCCCCGCCTTGAATACCCATTATAGGCGATACGCTGGCGTTCTGAAAGCAAAGCTGTCGACTATCACGCAGGCCCCAAACCCGGCAGGTCGGTGCATGAAAGAAACGTCGCTACTTCTACGTTACCGTGGTGAAAGGTGCTCGCGGATCAGGCCGGGATCATAGTTGGAAACCCTGGATACAACGTGTTCCCAATCACCAACATTGGGAATGTTGGCCGGATTCTTCTGCAGCAATTCGCGTTTGATGAAAGGAAAGCCCAGTCCCACCGTCAGCTCGTACCAGAAAAAATGGGTCTGGTTGATGGGAATGGAAGCCTTGATGCGGTTGGCGAGCATTTGCGCGTACGCGGCCGGCGATGTCCTGTCCGCTTTGGGCGGTGCGGTTCGCGGCGTATGGGAGCGCATGAATGTTTCGGTGACGGTGTTGTAGGGGAACAGCGCCTTGCAGCGCAGCCCGCCGTCCTGCAGCATCCGCGTCAACCCAATCTCATATTTCTCGATGATCCAATGCTTGCGGCGGAAGCAGCGGACGCCATCCCAGAACCGCCGGAACGCTTCGGAGCGCAACGCCCGCTGGTGGAACAGCAGGAAAAAGCTTTGCAGGTGATAATGGCGCTCCCAGCTGTCGGTGCTGCCCCAGATGTCGGCTTCGGCCGGTGTCGCGCGGGCGATCAGGGGTTCCAGGTCATAGAGGGGGCCGAAGACGCTGTCGTTGGTGATCAGCAGCATCTCGCGCTCTTCCAACGCCGGCACCAAGGAGATGGCCTCGCGATAGGCGGCAAAATCCCAGCCGATGTTCTGGCGGGAAAAGGCCAGCGCCACGTCCGGCAGCAGGGGCGCCACCGTCTGGTCGCTCAGGCAGGGCGTGTTGCTGGCGAAGACCACGGCGAAGCCCGCTTCCCGCAGCTTGCGGACATGATAGCGGACATAGGGGGCGATGGTATCGGTCCGCGCGAAGTGCATGAAGACGGCCACCCGGGCCGCGCCATCCAGCGGCACCTGGCCGGTCCAGCTTTTCTCGATGCGGCCCACCGCGGGGGGTGGGGGGAAAAGCAGCAACTCGGCGTAATCGGCCGTGCGTGTGATCAGCAGGCGGCTGCGATAAGCGACTTGGCGGGCGATACGGCGAAACAGGTCACGCACTCAAAGACATCCTAACCACACATCCGGCTCGCCTTTGTCGGGCTGGCGCGCGTCGGTCGCCAAAGGTCTGATCAACAAGGGAAGCGTCAGTTCCTTTATGCCCGAGACGGTGGGGCCAAACAACGTCGAGAACCCGGGGCTGGCCACGGCATCGCTATGATGTTCGTCTGTCGAACATTTGTTCGCAAATGCACAGCTGTTCCTGATGCGTGGCATGGCTCATTCCTGCCGATCCGATGCTATCGTGGCCACCGCCTTCAAGATTGGCGGGGAGGAATGAGAGATGCCTGGATTGATGGACCCGCTGTTCCGGGGCGGGGCGGTGGACGCGGTGTTCACCGATACCGCCACCGTGCAGGGCATGCTGGACTTTGAGGCGGCCTTGGCCCGGGCGGAGGCGGGGCTGGGCATCATTCCCCTGGGTGCCGATGCCGCCATCGCCGCCCACTGCCGGGCCGACCGTTTCGACCTGGATGGCCTGGCCCATGCCGCGTCCAAGGCCGGCAACACCGCCATTCCCCTGGTCAAGGCGCTGACAGCGCGTGTGGCGGCGGCTGATCCCGACGCCAGCCGGTTCGTTCATTGGGGCGCCACCAGCCAGGACATCATGGACACCGGCCTGGTGCTGCAAATCCGCCAGGCCCTGCCGCTGATGGACAAGGACTTGGACATCCTGGAGGGGCATTTGGCCCGTCTGGCGGCGACCCATGCCGAGACGCCCTTGGCCGCGCGCACCTGGATGCAGCAGGCCCTGCCCACCACCTTCGGCCTGAAGGCCGCGGGTTGGATGGCCGCCGTCGGTCGCGCCCGGCGGGCTTTGGCCACGGCCGGGCAGGACTGCCTGGTACTGCAGTTCGGTGGCGCCGCGGGCACCCTGGCCGCCCTGGGGGACCGGGGGCTGGATGTCGCGGCAGCCCTGGCGCTTGACCTGGATTTGACTTTGCCCGACTTGCCCTGGCACGGCCACCGCGACCGGCTGGCGGCGCTGGGCGCGGCGCTGGGCCTGGTGGCCGGCGCGCTGGGCAAGATGGCCCGCGACCTGTCGCTGCTGATGCAGACCGAGGTGGGCGAGGCGTTCGAACCGGCGGAGGCCGGCAAGGGCGGGTCATCCGCCATGCCACACAAGCGCAATCCCGTGGCCTGCGCCGTTGCGCTGTCCGCCGCCACCCGCGTACCGCCCCTGGTCGCCACCCTGTTCGCCGCCCTGCCGCAGGAGCAGGAGCGCGGCCTGGGCGGCTGGCATGCGGAGTGGGAAACCTTGCCGGAAATCTTCCGCCTGGTGGGCGGCAGCCTCCGCGTTATGGCCGACACCATGGCCGGGCTGGAAGTGGATGCTGCCCGTATGCGCGCCAACCTGGATGTCACCCGCGGCCTGCTGATGTCGGAATCGGTGGTCATGGCGTTGGGGCAGGCCCTGGGCCGGGGCCCGGCGCACAGCCTGGTGGAAAGGGCCAGCCGCCTGGCCGTGGCCGAGAAACGCAGCCTGGGCGACGTGCTGGCCGCCCTGCCGGAGGTCACGGCCCACCTGTCGCCGGCCCAGCTGGCGGCGGCGTTGGACCCCGCCGGCTATCTGGGCATGGCGCCGCAGTTCGTCCGCCGGGCCTTGGCCGCCCGCACCCTTTCCCGTGACGCATGAGGAAACCGCGCCATGCCCCTGATCACCTTGGATGATGGCTGCAATCTGAGCTACCGCATCGACGGTCCCGCCGATGCGCCGCCCCTGGTGTTGTCCAATTCGTTGGGCACCGCCATCGCGATGTGGGAACCGCAGATGGCGGCCCTGGCCCAACACTACCGCGTCATCCGTTATGACAGCCGGGGCCACGGCGCCAGCGACGCGCCGGCCGGACCCTATACGATGGAGCGGCTGGGCCAGGACGTGCTGGGCCTGCTGGATGAGCTGGACATTTATCGCGTCCGGTTCTGCGGCTTGTCCAAGGGCGGCATGGTGGGTCAGTGGCTGGGCATCAACGCCGGCCATCGGCTGGATCGTCTGGTGCTGGCCAACACCGCCGCCTACATGGGCCCGGCGGAAAGCTGGCAGGGTCGTATGGATCTGGTGGCCGCCCAGGGCATGGCGGCCGTCACCGAGGCGGTGATCCAGCGCTGGTTCACCCCCGGCTTCGTGGCCGCCCAGCCGGATGCCGTGGACCGGGTGCGCCGCCTGCTGCTGGCCACCAAGCCGCAGGGCTATGTCGGCTGCTGCGCCGCAATCCGCGACATGGATCAGCGGCCGCAACTGGCTGCCATCACCGTGCCCACCCTGGTCATCGGCGGTACCCAGGACCCCGCCACGCCGCCGGAAAAGGCGCAGGAACTGCACGCCGGCATCAAGGGCAGCACGCTGGTGATGCTGGAGGCCGCGCATCTGTCGAATGTCGAGCAGGCGCAGGCCTTTACCGCCGCCTTGATCGATTTCCTGGCCTGAGGAGCAGACCCATGGATGAGCAAGACCGTTTCGACCTGGGCCTCGCGACCCGCAAGTCCGTGCTGGGGGAGGCCCATGTCGACCGCGCGCTGGCCGGCCGCACCGAGTTCAACACCGAGTTTCAGGACCTCATCACCCGCTATGCCTGGGGGGAAATCTGGACGCGGCCTGCGATCGACCACCCCACCCGCCGCCTGCTGACCCTGGCGATGATGATCGCCCTGAACCGGGGGGAGGAGTTCAAGATGCACGTCCGCGCCGCTCTGCAGCACGGCGTGTCCAAGGACCTGATCAAGGAAGTGATCCTGCAGAGCGCCATCTATTGCGGCGTGCCGGCCGCCAACACCGCTTTCCACCAGGCGGCGGAGGTATTCGCGGCTCTCGAGGCCCCGGCAGCTTAGGCATCGTCCCCCATCTCCCGCGCCACCGCCTCCAGCTGCCCGCGCAGCCAGGCTTGGGCGGGGTCGTGCTGGCCGCGCAGGTGCCAGGCCATGTACATGCGCAGGGTGTCCGTGCCCGGCGGGGCGGCGGCCAGCAGGTCGGCGGGCAGGGGGGCGGCCTGGAACTCCCGCAGTTCCAGGCCGTGCAGTCGGCTGGGAACGCAGGCGACCAGGTCGGTGCCGCGCAGGAAGGGCGCCAGGCCGGAGAAGTTGGCGACCGTTACCACCACGTCGCGGTGGATGCCCAGCCCCTCCAGCGCCTTGTCGAAGTTCAGCGGGTCGGCCGAGGGGTGGACCACGGTGACGTGGCGCCCGGCCAGGAAGGCGGCGGCGCTGGTGGGGGCAACCCGCCGTGCGCCGTCGAAGACGCAGACGTAGCGGTCGTCGAACAGCCGCTTCTGGATGATGTCCAGCCCCTCCGGCGGGGCGGGGGAGATCAGCAGGTCGCAGCGCGCCTCCCTCAGCATCTCGCTGGTGGGCCGGCCGGACGGGATGACTTGCAGACGGAGGTCGGCCAGCTGCGCCGCCGCCCGGGTGTAGAAACGGGGCAGCAGCAGGTCGCGCTGGAAGTCGTTGGCCGCCACCGTCCAGGACAAGCGGGCCTGCGCCGGGTCAAAGCCATCGCCGGCCGTCAGGGCCTTCAGCCCGTCCATCAGCAGTCGCGCCTGGGGTACCAGGTGCTCCGCATGCTGGGTGGCGACGATGCGCCGTCCGGACTTCACGAACAAGGGGTCGCCCACCAGGCGGCGCAGCCGGTTCAGCGCGTGGCTGACGGCCGACTGCGCCATGTCCAGCCGCCGCGCGGCGGCCGAGACCGACCCCTCCTCATACACCGTCACGAACAGGCGCAGCAGGTGGCCGTCCACGCCCAGATGATCGAAGCTGCCCACGCTGGCCTCGGCTTATCCATGAATCGTATCGATGGATTATATGCCCATGCATGGGATTTTCAGGACTATCGATTGGTCTAGGGTGGGGGTGAAAGATGGGGGCGCCGCATCGTGCCCCCTCTCAAGAACCAATCCCGGGAGGACGGCACCTGAGATGAGTAGCGATACTGGAGAATTCACCCGGCGCGACCGTGCCTGGCATCCGCCGGCCTTCACGCCGCCGTACAAGACATCCGTGCTGCGCTCCCCCGGTAAGGCGCTGGTGTCCCTGCGCCAATCGATCGGTGAGCGCACCGGCCCCGTGTTCGGCCACGGCGACCTGGACCCTTTGGACAACGACCTGATCCGCAATTACATCACCACCGGCGGCGAAGCCATTGGTGAGCGCATCATCGTCCACGGCCGCGTGGTCGATGAGATGGGGCGCCCGGTGAAGGGCAGCCTGGTCGAGGTGTGGCAGGCCAACGCCGGCGGCCGCTACCGCCATGGCAATGACCGCTACCTGGCGCCGTTGGACCCCAATTTTGGCGGCTGCGGCCGCTGCGTCACCGACGACGACGGGCGCTATTTCTTCCGCACCATCAAGCCGGGGCCCTATCCCTGGATGAACCACAACAGCGATTGGCGCCCTTCGCACATCCATTTCTCGCTGTTCGGCAACGCCTTCGCCCAGCGCCTGGTGACCCAGATGTATTTCGAGGGCGACCCGCTGATCCCGCTGTGCCCCATCATCGGCACCATCCGTGACAAGGCGGCGGTGGACATGCTGGTGGCCAAACTGGACATGAACGAGATGGTGCCCTTCGACAGCCTGGTCTACCGCTTCGACATCGTGTTGCGCGGCCGCCGCTCCACCTTCTTTGAGAACCGGCCGGAAGGGAACTGAGCCATGCCTGTCCAGTACCTGAAGGAAACCCCCTCGCAGACCGGCGGCCCCTATGTCCACATCGGCTGCCTGCCGCATTTCGCCGGCCTGAACCTGCGCACCCAGGAAAAGCTGCACGTCCTGGCGGGCGGTGGCGTGCCGGGCGAGCGGATCCGCATCGAGGGCGTGGTGTGGGATGGCTCCGGCCACCCCTTGCGCGACGTGATGCTGGAGCTGTGGCAGGCCGACGGCACCGGCACCTACAACGCACCCGGCTTCCGGGGCTGGGGCCGCGTCGGCGCCGATCCGCAGACGGGCCTCTGGGGGTTCGAGACCATACGCCCGGGCGCCACGCCCTGGGTCGACGGCCGGCCGCAGGCGCCCCACTGCTCCCTGCTGCTGTTCGCGCGCGGCATCAACATCCACCTGCACACCCGCATCTATTTCGATGACCGTCCTGAGGCCAACGCCGCCGATCCGGCGCTGCTGTCCATCGAGCTGGTGAACCGCCGCCAGACCCTGATCGCCACGCGGCAGGCCGGGGGCCAGGGAGGATCGGACGTGCCCACCTTCCGCTTCGACGTCCATTTGCAGGGCGACAAGGAAACGGTGTTCTTCGACTGCTGACCGTTTTTCTTCGAGGTGCTGGAAAGGCCCGGTCCACCCGACCGGGCCTTTTTTGCATGATTTTCTGCCCTGAAAAATCATTAATAAAATCAATTTGTTATCACAGAGAAGAATTTCAGAAGGACTGGCGCGCGAACAGCCGACTTAACCTCCATCGGTCAGCTTTCCTTGGGAAGCGGCAGGAACTGCAGCGGAGGGGAATTGGGCATGAACGCGACGATGCCGGCCATCATGACGCCCGAGGCGACCCTGGGGCGCCGCATATTGGCGGGTCCCGGTGTCCATGCCCGGTTGCCGGCGCGCAAGCCGGCCGCGACCAGGCTGGGCCGGATCGCCCAGACGTTGGCGGAGCGGACCACGGCCGCGACCTTAAGCCTGGCGGCGACCAGCAGCTATCTTTTCGCGCTGACGCAGGCGTCGATGCCGGCCATTCTGTTCGGGGACGCCTATCCCGTACCGCAATCCCCCTTTCCGCAATCCGGGGTGCCGTCACCACAAGCGTCGTATGATGCCTTCCGGGATCAGTTCGCGACGTTTCAGGCGCAGGCCGGGACCTGGATCACGCCCCGGCGGGGCGCCGAACTGCCCAGCGTCTTTTCCCAATTGGCGTCGTTGCCACGTCTGCTGGCGGACATGACCCGCGTTCTGGACGACGCCCTGGCGGGGCGGTCCGGCCAAGGTGCCGGCCGGTTGCCGTGCGCCCATCCCCTGAAAGCCTGCGAAAGGGCCGTCCGGCGGCGGAGCGAAGCGGTCTCCGCCCTGCTCGGCATGGTCACCCAGCAGGGGCAATGGCTGGCGACCACCGCTACGGCCCTGGCGGACGCCGCCCAAGCCGGTGTGCTTGGGCAACTGTTGGCGGCCCACGGTGGCGAGGCCAAGGCCATGACCATGGCCGTCCACCATGCCCAGGCCTGCATCGCGGCCGAGACCAGCCGCATCATTGACGCCGGCCTGGGCGGCGCCTCCTCCGTGGCCGTGGGGGTGGTAGGGTTGACGATGTGCTGGAATCCCTTGGGCTGGTCGATGATCCCCGGTGGGGTTGTCGGTACGCACAACGGCGCCATCGACCTGCCCTTCCTCCAAGGCCAGCTTGGCAAGCTTGAGGCGCTGATCGAGGTCAAGCTCGACCGGTGGCGGCAGGAGCAGGCCGCGGCGATGCTCCTGGCCGGAATGCGGGTCCAGCTGATGGGCGTGGCGCCCATGGTGCAGGCCGCGCAGGAGGAATTGGCGGCGCTGGCCTGGCTGCTGGGGCGCTTGCCGTCCGAGGTGTCGACCGCGCTGGACGACGATGATCTCTCGGCAGCGCGGGGGGAGTGGGGCGCCGCCATGGCCGATGCGGGCCTGTCCGATGCGCTGTCCCTGTACCTGTGGCCCTCGCCCACGCATCTCAGCGCGCCGTCCACCGTCGCCGTGGCAGGGGACGACGTTTTCCGCATCGCCGCCTCGGGGCGGATGTACCATCATTCGCCGTCGGCGCCCGGCTGGACCGATATGCAGGTCACGGCCCTGAGTTGTGTCAGCGACGGTTATGATCTGGTGGCGATCGACGGCGCGCCGGTCGCCTCCGTTCAATCCGACGCCGGGGCTCCCTCCAGCTATCATGTGAAGCTGTATGATCGCTTCACCCAGGTCTGGACCACCATCTCCGCCTTCCCCGCGTCGTGCGTCGCCGTAGGGCAGGGGACGATCTACGCGGTGAATCAGGCCGCGGGGGACGGGCGGGTGCACCGCTACAACGGCATGGGCAAAAGTTGGACAGCCCTGCCCATGCTGCCGGGACCGGATGTCGCCGCCCAGATCGCCGTCGCGGGCGGCGTCGTCTTCGCCCTCACCAACAACAGCCAGACGCTCTACCGCTACAATCCCGCCCGACAGAATTGGGGGCGGGTGGGGCGCGCCGCCTATCTGTCGATCCGGGCCAATGGCAACAAGCTGGGCATGGTGGATGCCGACAACCGTGCCTACCTTTACGACGCGCTGGCTGGTGGCACCCCCCGGCAGGTGGGGGCCTGCGTTAACGCCATCGCCCAGCTGTCGACCGGTGAGCAGTTGGGCATCGCCTCCGGGGCGGGGGCCCTCTGGCATATTGATACGAGGGTGCAGCCGCCGTGCCGAACCTATGTGACCTCGGAAGCGACGGCCGTCTTCGCCAGTGACACGGACGTGGCCTACCACTGTGACGGCAAGGGGGACCTTCACCGCATGACGCCAGACGGTGGTATGGTTCGGCTGCCGTCCCTGCCTTTATGAGCGGTGCCCTCATGAGCGGCATGGCGCTTCCCATCCTGGACCTGTGCAACCGGCTGATCGCGCTCGCCCGCTGCCTCAGTGCTCTCAGAAACGGCCGGCTGCCGGGGGTCGTCGCCCGGCAGGCGCCGGGCTTGGCGACCGAATATCGGTTTTGGCAGAACACCTTGTGGAAAGGGTTTCACCAGGGCCTGGTCGGCCACGGCATCATCGCCCTGGCGCTGAACTGCCGGCAGTTGGTCCGGGAAGGGCGGAGCGACCAGGGAAGTTACCGGGCCCTCATCACCCGGCCGGGGGCCGCAGGGCCAACCATCTGCGCCCTCTGCGATGGGGTGGTCAACCAATTGGCGTTCGGGGCCAGTTATATCGGCCCTTTGCAGCGCATCGCCAGCCAATCAGGTCCGGCGGCGGAGGCGGATCTCGCGCACTTCCGGGCCATGGTGACCATGGTGGATGGTCAGTTGGACGCGGTCTCGGAGGGCCTGACGGAAGGCCTGCTGGCCCAGGGCGGGCCCATTGCGGTCGCCATCACCAACATCGGCTTGGCTGGGGCCGAGGGGAGCGAAGAGGCGGGCCTATTGTTGCGCGGTGCCGCCCAGGTCGGACTAGCCACCGCCAAGCCTGCGCCCATTCCGGTGGACACCCTGGCGACGATGGGCTTGGCGCTGGAGTGGTGGGCTGGCGCTGGGCCGGCGCTACGTCAGGCCGCCCAGTTGGCGCTGTTGATTGACAGGCTGGTCGAAACCACCGCCCCGCGGTCGTCCGCTATGGACGCCTTGGCGGTGGTACGGAACGACTGTCGACAGGTGCGTGCCGTGATCGATGCCGGCACATCGGCCGAATGGGCCACCGTTGGTCTTAAGCGCCTGGCAGACTGGGCTGATGCCATGGCCGGCATCGAGTTCGCCGAACCGGTATTGCGCTGGGTTCCAGACTGATTCCGTGCTGACGCGATAGTCCCCCCCGTCGGTCCCGGTTTATTCGCTGTCCAATGTTGCCGCATCGGAAAAGCTCGCGTTCATGCGATCCCTGCCCGCGGTGACACCGGAGGCAGGGATCGCATTATTTCATTCCGCAGGCGGACGGCTTGGCGGATTGTTGTCGACCTCCGGATCGGGGCTGAGAATGGCCGTCCCGGTATCGTCGTTCAGCCGGGCGACCAGGATGAAGCCAAACGGCTGGCGACCAGTGGCACCCCAGACATTCGCGTCATCGATCGTGATCACTGAATCACCATAAGTGATCTGGGTCACCTGAGCGGTCACGCAATGGGCCGGGGACAAATTGGCGAAGACGAGATTGTAGGTGTCTTGCAGGCCATCGGCCAACTGATAGACGATCTGGGTCGGATTCTGATCCGAAAGCGTGATATTGCCGCTCGACGGATCGACGCCGGGGCCATCATACGTCCAGGTGTAACCGGCCTCATCGGGCGTAATCGTGACAGTGATCGGAATGACAGTCGTGGCCATCGCGGTTTCCTCATTTTTTAAACTGAGAGAGAAAATATAAGTAACTGGGATCGCGGTATCCAATTTTTTCGAGCTTGGAGATGTTATCTAAAACAGAAGCCCCATTGTCGATGCATAAATTAACGCGAATCCAAGTGTCTATATTATAATAGCTCTTTTGATTGTTCTCAATAAGATAACGAGAAAGGGGCAAGGATTCTTCGCATGACTTTTTCCCCAAGTCGTTTTCGTTTCTGGCGATATGGGCCATTGCTTTTTGCAGCAAACCGCGTGCCATTTGTTGGCGGTAATTCAGGTCCTGTTGCCGGTCCTCAGGCATGATGCGTAGTTTGCCCAAGGCGGATTCCACGGCGTGGACCGACTCATCTATCCGGTTCAAGCGAAGTAAAGTTCCCGCGACATGAAGTTGGTTGTCGGTTTCGGCCAACTGCCATTCCGCCGTCCCTGAACTCCGGGCGAATTGCGCCAATACGCCGGCGTTCGCGCGGAGAATGACCAAAGCCTCGTCAAACTTCTGACGGCCATTCAGAATCTCGGCCGCGAACACGCGGAGCTTGATTTGCGTCTGTTGCCAAAGTTGATTGCTGGCGTCGCGGGCCGTCAGGTCTTGGATAAGGGACTGCGCCTGGCCAAGCTCTTCGGCGGCCGCATCCAGATCACCCAGCGCGTACAGCAGGCGCGCCCGGCGATACAGCGACGTCACCAGGCGGAAGGTCCATAGCAGTTCCGACGGTGCCGTGGCCCGCAGGGACTGGAACTGCTCTTTCTCCTGGCCGAAGAAAGAGAGCGCCTCCCGCAACTCCCCCTCCGTCTCATTGGCCGATCCCAACCATGACAGGGTGTTGGCGATGCCGCTGCGCAGATTGCGGTCTTCGGGGCGGCGCTCCAGGGCGCGGCGTTTCAGGGCGAGGGACGATTCGAACAGCGTCCGGGCCGCCTGGGTGTCGCCCCGCGCTTGGGCCGTCGATCCCAAATTGGTGCGGGCGTACGACAGTTCGATCCACGCGTCGACATCGTCGGGAGCCAGCGCCACCATGCGTTGGCTATAGCGTTCATAGTCCAGGAAGAAGGTCTCGGCCTGCGCCACGTCACGCTGGTCCAGACTGATCTGGCCCATCCAGAAGGCATCGGCGCCCAGGTCCTTCAGCAGCTCCTGGCTTTCCAGGCCCTCTGCCAAATTTGTATCAAGTAAGCTTTTCGCCCTGGCCAAGGCCACCTGCGCGCTTTTCGGGTCGCCGCGCGATCGCGCCACCTCGGCCAAGGTTTGCAAGGCACGCGCCTGCTGGTTTCGGTCTTCTGCGGTGAGTGATGACAAGTTTTCTTGACTGAAATAACTCAGGGCTTTTTCCCCGATGTCCGACAGCAGATCCAGTCGGCCCAAAGGGCGTAGTTTGTCGGCGAAGTTGCCGACCATGAAGTTCATCAGGTCCACGGCCTGGCGCTTGCGTTGGTCTGCCGCCTTTTCCGCCTGATGGGCCATCAGGCCCAGCGTGCCCGCGATGACGGCGATGACGGCGAAGCTGGCCATGGCCACCAGGCGCCGTCGTTCGGCCTGCCGTGCCCGCGCCGCCGAGGCGTCGATGTAGGCGCGCACCCCGGCATCCAGGGGTATGGGGGCGAAGTCGGCCAATTCCCGCGCCTCTTCCAGTTGCTGGCCCCGGGGCAGCAACAGATCGACGCGGCGCCCCTCCGCCGTCCAGCGCTTCGCCGCCTCCTCCATTCGGCTGCGGGCTTTGAGGAAGCGACGGTGGTCAGCGATCCAGGCGGCGGCCCGAGGCCATTGCCGCAGCATGGCCTCATGGGCGACACCGAACACCGGTTCACCGTCATAGACTTGTGAGACGAACAGCCGTTGCCGCACGAAGGTGTCGACCAGGGTCCGTTCCTCAGGTGTGGCCAGGGCGCTCCAGGGGATGCGCCGGCTACGCGCCGCCTCGTCGCTGGCGCCCACGGTGACGACCAGCGACAGGACGCGGCTTAGGGCGGCCCGGCTGGTGGCGGGAAGCCCCTCCAGCGTGGCGTCGGCCCGCCTGCCGATGGCACCACCCAGGCCACCCAGGGCGCGATAGCCGGCGATCGTCAGTTCGCGGCTGGTACTGCGTTGCAGGTAGAGTTCGTGCAGCGTGTATTGCAGCAGGGGCAGGGCATCCGGCTGGTCCGCCGCCGCGTCGCACAGCATGTCGTCCAACCGCTCACCGGTTTCCGGATCGGTACCGAAACGAAGACCGGCGACGATGGCGGGCAACCTGATCATGTGGATAATCTCGGCCCGCGTGGGCGGTCCCAGGTCGAAATGTCCCCCTCGGGCTTTGGCGGCCATCAGCAACGGTTCGCCGGCGACGTCAGGGTAGAAATCGTTGCGGCAAGCGGCGATGACCAGGATATGTCCGCTGCGCGCCAAATGACCCAGCGCGGTAAAAAACTGCAACCGCTGCGCCTCGCCAACGGTGGCGTCATGGAACACCGCTTCCAGGCGGTCGATGAACAGGATGGCCCGGCCGTCCCGAGGGGGGCCGATCGCTTCGTCCAGGAACAGGGGGCGGTCAACCCCGGTCAGGGCCGTTCCGATGGCGTCGGCGCTCAGCCCCTGCAGCAGGGGGCGTCCGTCAACTTCCAGGTCCAGCAGAGCGCCGCCGACGGCCAGAGGCAGGGGAATGTCCTGGACATCGCCCAGATCCAGGACGCTGGTACCGAGCAAGGGGAAAAGCCGGTCCCGCGACCTTAGGGACGGAATCAGGCCCGCCTGCACCAGCGATGTCTTGCCGCTGCCGCTGGGCCCCAGGATCAGTACCAGGTCGTGCCCGCCGGCGACCTGGGCGGCCACGGTCGCGCGCAATTGGGCGGTCGCCGTGTCCCGGCCAAAGAACACGGCCGCGTGCCTCTCATCGAAGGCGTCCAGGCCGACGAAGGGCGAGGTGTCGATCCACATGTCCAGGACGGCTGTCTTGCCATCCGCTGCGACGGGGGTGACCGTGGCCACGGTGCGGTAACCGCGTTTGCGGATGTTTTCGATGTACCTGGGGTCACCGGCGGTATCGCCCAGCAGCTTGCGCAACTGCGTGATCGCCTTATGAACCTGGTTCTCCCCTACCGCCAGACCATCCCAGCACAGGTGCAACAGGTCTTCCGCGCTTAGGATCTGGCCCGAGCGCTCACACAGGGCCAGCAGGACGTCCATGGCCCGCGGCTCGACCTTCAAGGTCTGCAGGGCGGACTCATGACTCCCCCGGTCTTGCCTCAATGTGCAGGTCTGCGCATCGACTAGCCACTCACCGAAGTGAAAGCTCTTCGTTTGCAATTCTTCCCCCCGCTTCTTCCCCTGCTGGGCCCACACCCCATTCCCCGTGTGGGCATCTACCCCTGGCGTGCTTTTAGCACATCCCCAAAAGGGTTAATGCGTTAAATAGAGGAAGTATTTGGGAACTACTCGTACTGGCCGGCCAGCGGCGGATGGCGTCGCCGAGGGGGAAAGGCAGATCAGGCACCGTCTCCGCACACCTCGATGCCGGCGGCGGCGAGCAGCAGGTGCTGCTGGTCGCCCGCGATCTTCAAGCCGCTGTATCCCGCCAACTGACGGATATCCAGGCCGCTGACCTCCGCCCCACGCAGGTCGGCGCCATCCAGCTTGGCGTCGGTGACGATGGCCTGGAACAGGTCGCTGTCGCGCAGATCCGCGTCCGTCAGGTCGGTGGCGTGCAGGTCGGTTTCCCGCAGGCGGCAGCGGGTGATCACGGCGTCGCGCAGCGATAGCCGTGACAGGTCGGCCAGTTCGAAGGTGCAGTCGCGGAAGGTGGCGCGATGCAAGGTCTGCGTACGACTGAGCGCGTGGTGGAAGTCCACCAGGTGAAAGCGCGCGCCGAGGAAGGTGCAGCCCTCCGCCTCCACCTCGAACAGGGTGCAGCGGTCCAGCGTGGCGAATGACAGGTCGCAGCGGCTGAGGCGGGCGGCCCGCAGGTCGCTAAAGGCCAGGGTGCAGCCGGCGGTCTTGTCCTCCGGGTCGATGAAGCGGCACTCCTCCAGCACCGCGTCGCGCAGCTTGGCGTGCGACAGGCGGCAGCGGATGAACTGGCAATCGTGGAAGCGGGCGTCGCTGAAGTCGACGGCGGTGAAGCGCACGTCCTCGAACACGCAGTTCTCGAACTGGCAGCCGGCAGCGTCCAGGTCGCGCCAGTCCATGGCGGTGAGGCGGGCGTCGCGGACCATGCCGGTGGCCAGCAGGTCTTCCAGGGTGTCGATGTCCATCCGGCCAGCCTCGTCAACCACGGGGAGGGCTTTACGATAACGTGGGCGGGGCTGTCGTCATCGTGCCTTCTGCGCAAGGTGCGGCGGCTCGTTCCGCACTACCGCGGTCAGGGCGCATTGGGTCAGCACCAAGGCCAGCAACAGGCCGGTGGCGGCGTGGCGGAGGGGACGGGACATGGGGCAGACATCGGCTGGGGGCGGGAGGATGTTGAAGTAGAACCCGCCGTGTGTTCGCCAATGCACCCGTCCTTCCGGTATCAGCCGAATTACCCGTGAGGCGTGTAATCCAGCTTGGGATACCAGTGTGGCGGCCGGCCGCCGGGTGTGCAATCCAGTACCATCCACAACGGCGCCGGGTCGGGCGTGCCGCGCGGATCCTGGCCGGGATCCGCGGTGGCACCGGTCATCTCACCCGACCAGAAGTGGCGGATGGTGCCGTCGCGCCGGGTGAAGACGTTCAGCGCCGGGACCTCCGATCCGTCGGGCAGCACACCGAAATAGTCGCGGGAGTAGGCGCCGTCGGCGTCGCTGTAGAGCCGCAGGTGGCGCCAGCCGCGCTCCCGCTTCCAGGCCAGCAGCTTGTCGATGGGTGAGCGGGCGATGACGGCCAGCGACACCTGTTGGCCGATGTCGGCGGCGTTGCCCTCCCAACCGCCCAGCAGGTTGGTGCACATGGGGCAAGGGCGTTGGCGTTGGGGGCCGAACATGTAGCTGTAGAGCACCAGGGTGTCCTTGGTCCCGAACAGGCCGGCGAAGTCGGTGGTGGCACCATCCTCGCCCACGAAGCGGTAATCGCCGGTGACCGGGCCGCCGGGTGGCAGGGCGCGGCGCTGCGCCGCCACCCGTTCCAGATGGCGGCGCAGCTCGATCTCCTCCGCCAGCAGGGCGGTGCGGGCAGCGCGGTACTCGGCGCTTTCGTTGGGGAAGCGCACAGGATTGTCGCGGGCCAACTGGTCGGCCGGTATCAGAGTGGGGGCATCCATGGTCACGAACTCCTCCGTCGGTTTTTGCCGTTCAGGAAAGGGCGGCCAGGTCCGCCCGCAGGCGGTCGGGGCCCGGTTGACCGGTATCGCCGGCGCCCAGCCAGCCCTCGACCTCCGCATGGGTCGTGCGCCAGATGGGCAAGGCCGCCGCCAGCCGGTCGCGCCCGGCAGGGGTCAGGGCCAGCACGCGGCCGCGCCTGTCCTCCGGATCCACGGTGACGGTCAGCAGGCCGTCCCGCTCCAGCGGCTTCAACGCCGCCGTCAGGGTGGTGCGGTCCACCGCCAGCACCTCGGCCACCGGGCCCAGGCGGGCGGGCATCGGCCGGTTGAGCGACATGAGCAGCGAGAACTGGCCGTTGGTCAGGCCCACCGGGCGCAGGGCCTCGTCAAACCGCCGGGCCACCCGGCGGGCGGCGCGCTGCAGATGCAGGCACAGGCAATGGTCGCGCACATGCAGCGTGGTGGCATAGGGCACGGTGGCGTCGGGCATCGTGGCGCCCAGGGCCGTGGCGGCGATGTCGAGCGTCTTGGACATGACCCATTTACGTTGATATCAACGCTATGAGTCAAGAACAACGCGACGGCCGGGTGGCCGCCGCGTCGGGTGGGTCATATCGCGGGGGTCAGATGGGCAGCCCCACATAGTTCTCGGCCAGGGCGGTGGCGGCGGCGCGGGAACTGACGACGTAATCCAGATCGGCCTCGCGGATGCGATGCTCGAAGGGGCTGGCGGCCTCATCGGTGTGCAGCATCGTGGTCATGTACCAGGAGAAGCGCTCGCCCTTCCAGATGCGCGCCAGGCAGGTGGCGGCATAGGCGTCCAGGCCGGCGCTATCGCCCTGGGCGTAGAATTTTTCCAGCGCGCGGGACAGCACCAGCACGTCGGCCACCGCCAGGTTCAAGCCCTTGGCGCCGGTCGGCGGCACGATGTGGGCGGCGTCGCCCGCCAGGAACAGCCGGCCGTGGCGCATGGTCTCGCAGACGAAGCTGCGCATGGCGATGATGCCCTTCTGGATGATGGGCCCCTCGGTCAGTGTCCAGCCGTCCACCGTTTCCAGCCGCTGGTGCAATTCCGACCAGATGCGCGCGTCGGGCCACAGGGCGATGTCGTCCTTGGGATCGCACTGGATGTACAGGCGCTGGATCTCCGGCGACCGCATGCTCAGCAGGGCGAAGCCCCGATCATGGCGGGCGTAGATCAGCTCATGGTGGGACGGCGGCGCCTCTGTCAGGATCCCCAGCCAGCCATAGGGGTAGATCTTCTGGAATTCCTTGCGCTGGGCTGCAGGGATGGCCTGGCGGCTGGGGCCGTGGAAGCCGTCGCAGCCGGCGATGAAGTCGCAGGTCAGCACGGCGGGCGTGCCGTCGGCCTGGGCGTAGGTGATGAACGGCCGGTCGGTGACGATGTCGTGCAGCGCCACGTCCCTCACGCCGAAATGGATTTCGGCGCCCTGGGCCAGGCGGTGGACCACCAGGTCCTTGATCACCTCATGCTGGGGATAGACCGTCACCTTCTTGCCGCCGGTTAGCTCCACCATGTCCAGATGGTGGCTTTGCCCCTTGAAGCGCAGGGTGATGCCGGTATGGAAATGGCCCTCGCGCATCATGCGCTCCCCCACGCCCAGCTGGTTCATCAAGTCAACGGTCCAGTTCTCCAGCACGCCGGCGCGGATGGTGCCCTCGATCTCTTCCCGGGTGCGGGATTCCAGAATGACGCTGGCGATGCCGTGCCTGTGCAGCAGTTCCGACAGGAACAGGCCGGCGGGACCGGCGCCGATGATGCCGACCTGGGTGCGGATCTTGGGTGTTGCGACCATAGCGTGGGCCCTCCCGAGCCTGGGTTTTTATCCTGGACCGCCTGGATCAGGCCGGCCGACCCCGGAACGATAGGGGTGGGCAAGGCCTCCCGGAATGGACAGCGGTTCACAAAAATTGGATTTTTTCGCAACAATCGCCCAAGATAACCGTCTGGCCGCCTCACGGATCGCCGCAACCTGACTATCCAATTCATCGATACATGTTATTGGCCATATCGATCTATCCTTGGCATTTTTCCACCACGCCGACGCGGCGGTCATGAGCCGACCGGACATTCCTGTCTTCTCGCTGTATGGCGAGGCGCCGGCCACGGCCGAGGACCGCTTCCTGCATGTGGAGCTGATCGAGGATCGCAGCAGCCTGGTGGACTGGCGCATCCGCCCGCACCAGCATGGGGATCTGGTGCAGTTCCTGGCCATCCGCGAGGGCGGGGGGCGGGTGCAGGCGGACCAGCGCACCTGGACCTTCGACGGGCCTACCCTGATCCTGGTGCCGGCCGGCGTGGTGCACGGCTTCGCCTTCGCCCGCGGCACCATAGGCTGGGTCGTCACCCTGTCGGACCGCATCCTGCGCGGCCTGGCCCAGCGCGATCCCGCCTTTGCCGTCCTGGCGCGGGAACCCGCCTGCCTGGATATGGCGGGGCAGGGGCAGGCCTTCGCCGGCGTGCTGACCGCCGCCGATGGCATCCTGCATGAAATGCGCGGCCAGGGTGCCGGCCACCGCGCGGCGGCGGAGGGGCATATGCTGCTGCTGTTGGCCGCCCTGTTGCGGGTGGCGGGGCCGGCCGAGGTGACGGGCGCGGCATCCGGCGGCCGTTCCGGCCAGGTGGCGCTGGTGGCGGCCTTCCGCGCCCTGGTGGAGCGGCACTACCGCAGCCACCGGCCGCTGGACGCTTACCTGACGGAGCTGCGCACCTCCTCGTCCACCCTGCGCGCGGCCTGCCTGGCAGTCACCGGGCGGCCCGCCATCGGCCTGATCCAGGACCGGCTCATGACCGAGGCCAAGCGCCTGATCCTTTACAGTGGCCAGACCATCGCCGCCGTGGCCTATGAGCTGGGCTTCGAGGATCCGGCCTATTTCTCCCGCTTTTTCAACAAGCAGAGCGGTGAGGCGCCGCGCGTCTGGCGACGGCGGCTGATGGCGGAATGGCCGGTCGCCGACACCGCCTCGCTGGAACCGCCGGACCCGTTGGCATCCCCGATCGCCGATGCGTGAGCCAACGGCTTGCCGGACCGGTGCCTGGCGCTTGCGGTCGCCTGTCGGCTAAATGATTTTGATTCTTAACGGTATGGATGTTGCGCTTAATCCGGTAGTCGCGGCCGCCTATCAGGGGCGGCCTGTCGCCTGACAACACGGGGGCGCGAGGGTTCCGATGACCGCATGGCACTTGATCACCGATCAGTTCCCCGTTGAGCAGCGTCGCGACGTATGGCGCGATGCGCTGGAGAAACTGAAGCTTCCACTGGACCATTTGCCGGAAGACGAAGACTTCTTCGCCAAATTGTTTTGCCTCAAGTCACCTCTTGGTATCGAATTCGCCCGCATCACTTCCTCGCCGCAGGAAATATCCGGCCGCCTGATGAAGAAGGTGGACGCCGTCTGGCTGATTGTCTTGATCGAGGGAAGCGCCACCTTGACTCATCCGGGTGGTAAACTGGAACTGGCGCCGCAGGATATCATCTATGGCCAGACGGGAATCCCCGCCTCGTTGTCCTTCAGCACCAAATTCCAGGTCCTTTACGCTCTCATTCCCAAGTCGGCGGTCAACCCTCGATTGATAACGCCGCTATCTTTCGGTGTTTTGCATTTGCCGGGGCGGTCAGGAATTGGGCACGTGCTTTCGGGAATGCTCAAGGCTTTGGCAGAAACATTCGGCACGTTGACCGAAGGTCCGCTGCGACCCATTGACATGGCGCTGTCGGAGTTCCTGATGACGGCCCTGGCCGACAATCCGCAGGTGCAGACGGCGCGCGGGTCGGCCGGCATCCGCTCCATGGCGCTGCAGCGCATCTGCCAGATCATTGAGACGCGGCTCAGCGATCCCGACCTGACGCTGGAGGACGTGGCCAACGAATATGGTGGCTCCGCCCGCTACCTGCAAAAGCTGTTCAAGGAGGTCGACCAGACCTTCAGCGGCTATGTTCGCAACCGCCGGCTGGAACGCTGCCGGCATGATTTGATCAATCCCACCTTCGCCCATCTGGGGATCTCCCAAATCTGCTTCCGCTGGGGTTTCAACGAGGCGGCGCACTTCAGCCGGGCCTTCCGCGACCGTTATGGCACCACCCCGCGCGCCTATCGCCAGTCGGCGGGCTTGGCTGATAACGACAACGGCGATTTCCAGGTGCCGCCTGGCGCGGGCACGGAGGGTACTGCCGCCCGTCAGTTCGCGGAATAGGGCCGGCCCATAAACGGCGACGGCGCCCCACCTGCGGGGCGCCGTTGGACCTTGCGGCGTTGGGGTCCAGGCTGGGGCCCTAAAGGTCCACCACCAGCATCTCGCTGACCGCGCGGGAGCAGCAGGGGGTGAACAGGCGGTTCGCCTTATGCTCCGCCTCCGTCAGGACGCAGTCGCGATGCTCCGGCGTGCCGTCCAGCACACCGGTGATGCAGGCGCCGCACACCCCCTCGGCGCACGAAATGGGCAGTTCCACATTGGCGCCGGCCAGGGCCTCGGCCGCCGTCTGGTCCGCCATGACGGGGATGACGGCACCGGTGGAACGCAGGCGCAGCAGGAAAGGGCGGTTGGCGCCGGCGTTCGCCACGGCATCAGCGGCGAAGCGTTCCAGATGGACATGGCTTTCCGGCCAGCCCAGGCCTCCGGCGGCGGCGGTCGCCGCGTCCAGCAGCGGGGCGGGGCCGCAGAGGTAGAGATGGCGGCCCGGCGCTGGCGATCCGATCAGCCGGGCCAGATCGGGCCGCCCCGTTTCCGCCGTCACGTGCAGGTGCAGGTTATCCGGTCCCACCGCCTGGCGGGCGGCGTCCAGCAAGGCGGCGCGGTCGCGCCGGCGCACCAGGTAGTGCAGCGTGACGCCGCCTTCCCCCGCCAGGTGCGACGCCATGGACAGCAGGGGCGTGATGCCGATGCCGCCGGCGATCATGACATGCGACGTTGCATCCGCCGCCAGGGTAAACAGAGCGCGGGGCCGGCGGATGCGCACGGTATCGCCCGCCGCGACCATGTCGCACAGGGTGCGCGATCCGCCGCGTCCCTCGGCCTCCCGCTGCACGGCGATGCCGTAGCGGCGGGTATCGGCCGGCGCGCTGTACAGGGAATACTGGCGCGTCAGGCCGGGGCCGTCCACCGCCCCACCCACTGCCACATCAATGTGCGCGCCGGGCTGGAAGGCGGGCAGGGGGGCGCCCGCCAGGTCGGCCAGGTCGAACAGGAAGACATCGCCCCCGTCCCGCACCTTGGCGGTGACGCGCACGGGGAACCAGTCATCAGCGCCGTTCATCGTCCCATACCCTGTCAGGCGGCCAGGTCGCCAAAGGCGACGGTCAGCATGCTGAGCGATCCATGTTCCACCCGGTCGTTGACCAGGGTCACGGCGTCGCCCGGCTGGCGGGTGCCCAGCACATAGAGGAAGGGCAGGAAATGATCCGGTGACGGGATGCTGGCGGCGGCGTCCGGCCCGGCCTTCTGGAAGTCGATCATGGGCTGGGGCGTGTCGCTGGCGATGCACTGCTTCACCAGGTCGTTGAAGCGGGCCGCCCAGGGATAGGGCGGGGTGCTGGGGTCCCAGTTCATGCGTCCCAGGTTGTGGACGACATTGCCGGTGCCGACGATCAGCACGCCCTCGTCACGCAGGGCCGCCAGCCGCCGTCCCACCTCGAAATGGTGGGCGGCCGGCTGGGTCCCGTCCATGCTCAGCTGCACCACCGGAATGTCAGCCTTGGGGAAGGCCTTCACCAGCACCGACCAGGTGCCGTGGTCCAGGCCCCACTTTTGGTCCTGGATCACGGGCAGGGGCGCCAGCACCTCCGCCACGCGCTTGGCCAGTTCCGGGCTGCCCGGTGCGGGATACCGCACGTCGAACAGGGCCTGGGGGAAGGCGCCGAAATCATGGATGGTGGGCGGCCGTTCCATGGCCGTCACCGCCGTGCCCCGTGTGTACCAGTGGGCGGAGATGACCAGGATGGCCTTGGGCGCACCCAGCAGCCCCCCGATCCTGGTCCATTCCCGCGTGCAAACGTTGTCCTCCAGGGCGTTCATGGGACTGCCATGGCCGAAGAAGATGGTGGGTAGGCGGTTAGTGGTCATTTTTTAGTCCCTCAGGCGGCGGGCGCCGGCATCCGCCGGCTTGCCTTATCCCCACCTTTCGGTCCGCTACGCTGCCCGAAAGGTTCCGGCGGCTGCGGTCGCAGCCTAGCGGCACGAGATGGACCTCGTGCCGCGCTTTATCAGGCTCAGGCGGTGGGTTTCACGCGGGCCCAGGTGTCCTGGTAGCGCCGCACCAGCCAGCCGTTGAATTCCCGCTGCGCCTGTTCCTGCCAGGAATAGCGGCCGCGGATGGCGTGGCGGGAGCGCAGGCCCACCTGCACCATCTCATCCACATGCAGATCCTGGGCGATGATGGCGGCGGTGGAATGCTTGTTCATCGCCAGCTTGTCGTCGAACAGCGGGTCCTCCAGCGCGCCCGGCGCCACCAGATAGCCCTGGTCCATCAGGTGCGTCTCCGCCCCATCCGCCCGCAGGATCAGATAGATGATCATGTCGCTGGTGATGACCAGGGACAGGGTGGGCGGCACGTTGACGAACAGCATGCGGTTGCGCTCCGCCTCCCCCAGCGCGGGGAAGACCGGCAGGATGGCCTTCTGCGTGGGGTTGAAGCTGGCGTCGGCGTGTAGGGTGCCGTTGGTGCGGTAATAGCCCGCCGTGTCGGCCGGCAGGTCATCGGGGAAGGCGGCCAGGCGCGAGGGCACGAAGTCATGCAGGGCGCCACCATGCAGGCGGTTGGCGTGATAGCCGTCGTTGTTGTTCTCGAACATCACCTTCCAGTTCCAGGGGAACTTGATGTCCCGGTCCGGGGCCGGGCCGTTCAGCGTCGCCATGGAATAGGGCGCCATCACCCCCTCCAGCGCCGCCAGCCGGGGAGCCAGGGCGGGGGCATCCAGGTCGAAGTTGACGAAGATGAAGCCGTGCCAGACCTCGACCTTGAACTGGGGAAGCTTGATGTCCTTCTTGTCGAAATTGCAGGTCTTCTCCATGGCCGGCGCGCCGATCAGCTGGCCGTCCAGCCCGTAGGACCAGTGGTGGTAGGGGCACAGGAAGGCGCGGGTGTTGCCTTGCCCCTCCGCCACCAGCATGGCGCGGTGCTGGCAGACGCTGGACATGGCGCGGATCACGCCGTCCCGGCCACGCGCCACCACGATGGGTTCATCGATGATGCTGGTGGTGAAGTAGTCGCCCGTCTCCTTCACCCACGATTCCCGTCCCACGCACAGCCATTCGTGATTGAACAGCGCCTCTTTCTCGAACTCATAGAATTCGCGGTCGGTGTAGCACAGCGGCGGCAAGGTCTCCGCCGCCTCCACGCCCAGGGCCGAACTGTCCAGGCCGCTGAAAAAGGCGTCATTCAGGAAAGAGTGCTTCATCGTTTGAACCCCCACGCCATGCCCCTTGTTTGTCTGATCGTCGCGGCCTCAGTCCTCGCGCGGCGGGAACACGCCGCGGGGGATGCGCACATGGATGCCCTGGGTCCCGTCCACCACCTGGGTGACGCCGAAGTCCGCCGCGATGCTCATCAGTGAATAGGCGTCGTCGCGGCTCAGGTTCTGCTCCTCGGTCAGCAGCTTCAGCATGTCGACCGAGGCGTTGCGCATGGCCACGTTCAGGTCGGGGTCGAAGCCGTGCACGATCCAGCAGTCCGGCGTTTCCAGCAGCGGGGAGGGGAAGCGGAAGTCCTTGCGCAGGAAGACCTGGAACATGACGTTCAGGGATGCCTCGATGGCGGTGCCGCTCAACTCGCCATCGCCCTGTGAGACGTGCGGGTCGCCGATGGAGAACAGCGCGCCGTCGACCTGGACGGGATAGTACATCGTGGCGCCGGCGCCGATGCGCCAGTTGTCGATATTGCCGCCGTGCAGGCCGGGCGGGATGGTGCTGACCCGTCCGGCCACGTTCGGTGCCACGCCGGCCGTGCCCAGGTGCGGGCGCACCGGCACGCGCACGCCGGGCAGTGCCTTCTGACGGTCGCATTCCGGGCAGTTGGTGATCTTGCCCGGCACGTCATAGCGGCCGGGAAAGTCATAGGCGTAGAGGGCGTGGGCTTGCTGGCTCATGGCGTCGATCTCATAGATCGTCACCCGCTCCTTCTCCCCCATCTCCTTGAACAGATGGCCCCAGTTGGCCGCCAGGTTGGAACCGTAGCGGGTGCGGGGCGTCATCTTCAGGTAGTGGACCTCCAGCATATCGCCGGGCCTGGCGCCTTCGACATGGATGGGGCCGGTCATGATGTGGACGCCGGGGTTGCGGTCGGCCTCCGGGATTTCCTTGAAGATGCGGGCCACCGCCTCGTCCATCATCAGGTCCGGGGCGTCGCCGGCATGGTGGGTGATGGCCTCCGCCTGGATGATGTCGCCGCTCTTGACCGTCAGGGCCGGCGCCTGGTCGGGGGTGAAATAGCCCCAATGCACGGTGCGCGGCGTGGCCGGCAGCAGGTGCAGCGTCGGCCGGATCTTGTGCCGTTCCGCCGCAGCGGCGCGATCCAATTGAACGGTCATGGGTCCCCCTGGTTGAAGCATCCGGGCGGCCCCGCCGGGGGCGCCCTCATGGGGAAAACCTTAGGGCCGCCCGATGCGGCGATCTTGCCTGCACGCGCATGGCCGCTTTCGCCAGCACGCCGCCGCCGTCCCATGGTTCCGCCCGGGCAAGCTTTCATGCGTTAATCGGCAAGAGCGGGGGGAACGGGGCCGCCTATGATCCCCTGACGGCACCCGCGCACAGGGGCGGGGCCCAGTAACGCATCCAGGCAATGCATGGGGCAGGGGATAGGGCATGACGACGCATGACGTGGCGCTGAAGGTTTCCGATGAAGAGGCGGCCGCCATCACCCGGGCCATCGACCGGGATGAGCTGGTGAAACTGGTGCTGGACCTGTGCGGCATCCCCTCGCCCATGCGCCAGGAGCGCCGGGCGGGCGAGTTCGTCCACGGCTGGATGGCGGAGAACGGCTTCGCCCCGCGCAAGGCCGGGCTGCTGGAGCACCGCTTCAACGTCATCGGCACCTATGGCGGCAAGGGGGACGGACCCAACCTGCTGTTCACCAGCCACCTGGACACCGAAAGTCCGTTTTATGATGAGACGGACCAATACACCTATCGCCCGGAAACGGTGGCGGACCCGCAATGGCTGGGCGCCTGGCTGGAGGGGGAGACTTTCTTCGGCCATGCCGTGGGCAACGACCGCGGCCCCATGGCCTGCTTCCTGATGGCGGCCAAGGCCCTGAAGAAGGCGGGCATTGACCTCAGCGGCCTCCTATACCTGACCGCCTGCCCGGGCGAGATCGGCCCCGAACCGGCAGAGGAGCGGGGCGGGGTCGACTATCTGGGCAAGGAGCTGGGCGCCTGCTACCTGATGTCCCATGGCGGGGTGGCGCCGGACTACGTCATCTCGGCCGAGGGCACGGACTTCGGCGTCAACTGGACGGCGTGCGGCTATGCCGACTTCCGCGTCACGATTTATGGCCAGGGGGTGTTCACGCCCCTGCTGACCCATCCCGAGGCCTTGGCCGACCATCCCAGTCCCCTGGTCAAGGTGGCGCCGGCCATCGAGATCATCCAGCGCTGGGCGCGGGAGTATGAGGTCAAGCACCGGTACGAGGGGCCGGGCGGCACCGCCGTGCCCAAGGTGCAGATCGGCGCCATCCGGGGCGGCACGCCGCAGGCCATGGGGGCGGCGAGCGAGGTGTGCAACGTCTATGTCCAGGTGGCGTTGACCCCGGTGCAGACCATCGCCGCCGTGGACCGCGACCTGAAGCGCGCCTTCCGCGAGGCCGGCTTCGGCGACGTCAAAATCCAGCCCTACACCGTGCGTCATGGCTTCACCGCCGACCCCGCCGCGGTGCGGCCGCTGCAAAGGGCGCTGGACCATGCCCACGGCCGGGTGCGGGGCGGGCCGCAGCCCATCAGCAATTCCGTCTATTCCAGCATGTGGCGCGACCACAATGTCTTCAACATGAACCGCATCCCGTCCGTGACCATGGGGCCGCGCCGCTGGCGGCCCAGCATCGACGACCTGGTGGACTGCACGCGCCTGTACGCCATGGCGGCCCTGGCGCTGTGCGGCCGGGCGCCGTGAGGCGGGATGCCGGCATGCCGGCACCGGACCTGCTGGTGCTGGGCGGCGACGTCGTCACCATGGATGCCAGCCGCACGGTCTGGCGCCAGGGCGGGGTGGCCATCGCCGACGGCGGGATCATCGCCGTGGACAAGGCCGAGGCGCTGCGGGCGCGTTGGCCGGCGGCCCCGGTGCTGGATGCCGGCGGCGGCCTGATCACGCCCGGCCTGATCAATGCTCACCAGCACCTGACGGGGGACCCGCTGGTGCGCAGCCTGATCCCGGACCGGCAGTCGTCGGACGAGTCCATCTTCGGTTGGGCGGTGCCCATCCACGGCGCGCACACCGCCGATGATGATGAGCTGTCAGCCACGCTCACCGCCGTGGAATCTCTGAAATACGGCACCACCACGCTGGTGGAGGCCGGCACCGTGGCCCACCCGTTTCGCGTGGCCGCCGGCCTGACGCGTGCCGGAATCCGGGCGGCGGTGGGCTGCTGGGGCTGGGACGTTTCCGACGCCCCCTACGCCGCGCCGACGGATGAGGTGCTGGCCCGCCAGGCGGCCGTGCTGGATGGCCTGCCGAAAGGCGGGCTGGTGGAGGGGTGGGTGACCCTGGTGGGGCATGACCTTGCCAGCGACGCCCTGCTGGCCGGTGCCGCAGAGCTGGCACGCCGGCGGGGCGTGGGCATGACCATGCACATCTCCCCGACCGAGGCCGACGTGGCGGCCTACCTGCGCCGGTCGGGGCGGCGGCCGCTGCTGCACCTGGCCGACCTGGGCGTGCTGGGTCCGCACCTGCTGCTGTCCCATGCCGTCTGGCTGGACGATGCCGAGATGGATGCGCTGCTGGCCAGCGACACGGCGGTGGCCTATTGCCCCTGGGCCTACCTGCGCCTGGCCCAGGGCGTCAGCCGGGCCGGGCGCCATGCGGAGATGGCCTTACGCGGCGGGCGGGTGGCGCTGGGCTGCGACGCGCCTAACGCCGGTGACCTGCCGGACATCCACCGCGCCGCTGCTTTGGCTGCCGGCCTGGCTCGGGACATGAGCCTAGACGCCCATTGTTTCGGGGCCGATACGGCCTTCGCCCTGGCCACCATCGATGGGGCGCGGGCCATCGGCATGGCCGACCGTATCGGCTCGCTGGAGGTGGGCAAGCGGGCCGACCTGGTGGTGCACGATTCCCTTTCCGCCCCTTTCCTGGTGGCGGGCGATCCCGCCCTGCACCTGGTGTGGGGTACTGACGGCCGGTCGGTCCGCGACGTGGTGGTCGATGGTCGGATTGTCGTGCGGGACGGGCGCTGCCTGACGGTGGATGAGGACGCCCTGCGGCGGCAGGCGCGCGCATCCCAGGCCGCGCTGTTGGCTCGCGCCGGACTGACCCCGCGTCCGGTTTGGCCCGTGCGCTGATTTGGTTAATTATTGGGCAAATTTAGGATCGCTGTTTTTTTAGGCGATAGAACCGTTAAGTGTGCCTATCATCACAGTGGGCGAACGTTTTCGGCATGAATTTGTTCGCCTGTTGGCAAGCGCGGCGACCGCATCGGCTGATAGCGTTTCGGTGATGACTTACACCCATGAGCCCGGGAGTTTCCTGATGCGGCGAGAGTGGTTGGTCTTGGCGGCGGTGTCGTTGAGCTTCTTTTTCCTCAACGCCGCGACGTTCGCCTCGCTGGGCGTGGTGCTCTACACCATGGTTGGCGAACTGCACTGGTCCTTCAAGGCGGCCGGTTTCAGCTTCTCCCTGCTGGGCATCGCCTGCGGCCTGTCCAGCGTCTTCCCCACCACGCTGATGAAGCGCATCGGGCCCCGTTACACCATGGCCCTGGGTGGGCTCGTGCTGGTGGCGGCCTACATGCTGGCCTCGTACACCCACGGCCTGCTGGCCTTCTACGCGGCCATGCTGCTGCTGGGCTTGGGCTATTCGCTGACCGGCAACGTGCCGGCCATCTACGCCATCGCCTGCTGGTTTCCGCGCCGCTCGGCCCGCATGATCGGCCTTTACCTCATGATCGGCGCTTTCGGCGGCGTGGTTGGCCCGCCGCTGGCCCGCGCCATCGTCGCGTTCAGCGCGGACTGGCGCGTCTACTGGATGGAGATGGCCGGTGTCGCCGTGGCCGTCACCCTGGTCAACCTGCTGTGCCTGCGCGACCGTGCCATCGAGGCCGAGCCGCCGGCGGGTGCCGAGGGGGCGTCTGCGGGCCCGGCCGAAATCACCGCGACGGGCTGGACCTATCGCAGCGCCATCGCCACGCCGCAGTTCCTGGCCGTTGCCGCCTCCATGACCATGACCATGGCCTGCGTCACCACCATCAACAGCGTGGCGCTGAACCATCTGGGCATCCTGGGCGTGGCGCCCGATACAGCGGCTTTCGCGCTGGCCGCCATGGCCCTGGTCATGACGGTGGCCAAGGGGGTGGCCGGGCCGCTGTGCGAGATCATGTCCACCCGGCGGCTGCTGGTCCTGGGCTTGGCTATGCAGGTCGTCGGCATCGCCTTGTTCGCCCATGCCGGCACCCTGGTCGGCATCGGCGCCTTCGCCCTGGCGTTCGGTATCGGCTGGGGTGTGGCCTATCTGGCCGCCAGCGTCCTGCTGCTGGAATATTTCGGCAAGGACATCGGGTCGCAGGTGCTGGGCATGGTGTGGACCATCACCACCGTGGCGGCGGCAGGGCCGGTGGCGGCCGGCGCCATCGCCGACCAGATCGGCACCTTCGCCCCCATCTTCTACCTTTATGCCGTGCTGATGGTGGCGGCCATCGTTCCCCTGGCGCTGCTGGGGCGGCCGGTGCTGGCCGGCACCGGCCCTTTCGCCCGGCGCGCGGCCGCGCCGGATGATGGGTCCCAGGGCGCCATCGCCCAGGTGCCCGTAAGCTGAGCACGCTCAAAGAATAACAACATTAAATTTGGCGAGGTGGGCACCATCCGTGGCAAGGGCTGCGGGTGGTTCCCGCGCGTCTGGCGGTAAAAGTAAAATAATGAACTGTGGCAGGGGTGCATGGTGGGCATGGGGAATGGTGAATTCAGGCAAATTCCCGGGCGTCCTATAACAAGAATACTTCGCGGGATGCCCGCATGCTTGACCTCAAGACGATGCACATCGTCATCTACCAAAGAATGGGGGTCGGGCATGTTGAGAGATGTGAAGCTGCGCTATTGGCATGGATTCCTGGCGGCCGCGATGATGACGGCCGCCTCCGCCTACGCCCAAACCCCGCCGGCCCCCGTGGACGCGCCGGCCGGTGCCGCCGATGCCGACCTGGACGCGCTGGAACCCATCATCGTCACGGCGGAGAAGCGCCAGGTCGATCTGCAGAAGGCCGCGCTGTCGGTCACCGCCGTTTCCGCCGATACGCTGGAAAAGGGCAACGTCACCGGGCCGCTGGGCCTGAACGGCTATGTCCCGGGCCTGCAGATCACCCCCAGCGGCGGGTCTGAGGTCATCGTCTCCATCCGCGGCGTGGGCTCGCAGACGCCGGAGAACTTCTTCACCCAGCCGGGCGTCTCCTTCCACATCGACAATGTCTACATCCCCAACAACATCGCGCTGAACCTGGGCTTCCTGGACGTGGACCATGTCGAGGTGCTGCGCGGGCCGCAGGGCACCGTGTTCGGGCAAAGCTCCACCGGCGGCGCCATCAACGTCATCAGCAAACAGCCGGAACTGGGCAAGCTGTCCGGCGACGCGACCGCCACCTTCGGCAACTACAGCTACGCCATGGGCAAGGCCGCGTTGAACGTGCCGGTGGGGGACACGGCCGCCATCCGCGCCGTGGTGCAGAAGACCAGCCACGACGGCTATTCCACCGCCACGGGCGTGCCCGGCGGCTATGACCTGGACGACGCCAACAATGTGAACTACAAGCTGTCGGGCCTGTGGCAGCCGACCGACAACCTGACCATCACCCTGACGGGCCAGCATTTCGACGACGACCACCATGGGGCCGCCCTGAAGGCGCTGGACGATCCCGACAGCGACCCGCGCCAGGTGTCCCAGGACTATCCGGCCAAGTTCAAGCTGGCCATGGATGTCGATACGCTGACGGTCAACTACTCCCTGCCGTTCGCCAACCTGAAGTCCATCAGCAGCTATCAGTACATGGATGCCAAGCAGTCGTTCGACAGCGACCGCAGCACCGTGGCGCTGTTCGGCGGCTACGACACTGTGGCGGCCTGGAACACCAAGAGCCGCGCGATCATGGAGGAGGTGACGCTCAGTTCCAACCCCGGAACCGACCTGGACTGGATCGGCGGTGTCTTCTACATGCATTCCCACAGCAGCCAGTACGTGGTGGAATACAAGGGCACCAACGGCAGTGACCCGACGCCGGTGCTGCCCACCAACACCTCGCCTGCCGCCCTGCCGGCCAACCTCAGCTATGAGAACCTGTCGTCGGTGGACCGCGACAGCGTGGCGCCCTTCGTGCAGGCGACCTATCACCTGACCGACCGCCTACGGCTCACGGGCGGCGTGCGCTACAATGTCGACCAGTATGACGGCTGGGGCTCTGACTACTACGGCAAGCCGTCGCCCCGCTCCACCAACGTCTACGCCCTGACCGGCAAGGCGGAGACCGACTTCGACCTGACACCGGACAACATGGTCTACGCCAGCTGGTCGCGCGGTTATAAGCCCGGCGGCGTCAACACCGGCACCAGCAGCGCCATGGTCGTCTCCGGCAGCTACGACAAGGAGACGGTGGACAGCTTTGAGCTGGGGTCCAAGAACCGCTTCCTGGCCAACCACCTGAACGTCAACCTGTCGGCCTTTTACTCCAAATACAACAACATGCAGTACATCGAGGAGGATCCGGTGCCCTACAGCGGCGGCATCGGCAACATCCCCCAGGTGAACATGTGGGGTGCGGAGGTCGAGGCGAAGTACCGCCTGCTGGACAACCGGCTGGAACTGGGCGCCAACCTGACCCTGATGGACGGGGAGATCCCCGACACCTACCTGGCGTTGGACCGGCGCTTGGCCGATGCCGCCGCCGCCAAGGCCGTGGCCGCCGGCGTGACATATCCCTACAGCGCTCAGTGGTTCGCCATCCGGGCCGCCCAGTCCATCAACGTCAAGGGCAACACCCCGCCCGACATGCCGGGTGCCGCCGGTGGCGTCAACGCCAGCTGGCAGCAAACCCTGGGCGCATACGGTACCCTGGTGTCGCGGGCCGAGCTGCTGTTCCGCAGCGACTACCAGGCGCGGGTGTTCAACGAGGCCGGGACCGATCACGTGCCGTCGTACAGTCAGGTGAACCTGTTCTTCGAATACACCCCGCAAAGCGGGCCGTGGCGGGCCACCTTCACCGTCACCAACCTGCTGGACCGGGCTGGTATCTCCGGGCGCTACACCGACCCTTACGGCAGCGGCGTGGTCAGCAACCAGTACATTCCGCCGCGGCAGATGCTGTTCAGCGTCAATTACTCGTTCTAAGGGAGGCCTGGTTCCATCATGACGCAGACGACCGAACTGAAGCGCGCGCCCTTGCCCTCCGATGCGGGCGGCAAGGACCTGGGCATCTTCCTGCCCATCGCCAACGGCGGCTGGATCCTATCCTCCTCCGCCCCGCGCATCGACGGCTCCTACGCCTATAACCGCCAGGTGGCCCAGCTGGCCGACGGTGCCGGCTACGACTTCATCATGGCCATGGCCAAGTGGCGCGGCTACGGCGGCGCGACCGAGCATTGGCGCTACGCCATGGAAAGCCAGATGATGATGGCGGGTTTGGCGGAGGTGACGAAGGAGGTCAAGGTGTGGGCCACCGTCCACACCTTGCTGCAGAATCCGGCCGTGACCGCCAAGATGATCATGACCCTGGACCACATCAGCCAGGGCCGCGCCGGCCTGAACGTCGTCAACGGCTCGTACAAGGGCGAGTTCGAGCAGATGGGCGCCTGGCGGGATGAGCTGGACCATGACGAGCGCTACACCTTCGCCGAGGAATGGGTGCACGCCATCAAGCGGCTGTGGACCGAGGACACGGTCGATTACCAGGGCAAGTACGTGACCCTGACGGACTGCCAGTCCGATCCCAAGCCGTTCTCCCGGCCCTTCCTGGTCTGCGCCGGGTCCAGCAAGCGGGGCATGGCCTTCACCATCAATGAGATGGACGCCATCTTCCTGTCCGGTTCCAGCAAGGAGGAATTGGCCAAGAACAGCGGCATGGCCAAGACCATGGCGAAAGAAGCCGGGCGCACCATCAAGACCTATTCCATGATGACCCTGGTGCTGGGCGACACGGACGCGGAGGCCGAGGCCCTGGCCGCCCGGTATGTCGAGGGCTTCGACGAGGGCGCCTGGCGCGGCATGATGAAGGCCTACGGCTTCCTGGACGTGGAGATCGGACGCCAGAACGACTTCACCACCAAGGCCAAGTCCGGCTTCATGTCCAGCCATCTGGTGGGCGCGCCCGCGACGATCGCCGCCAAGCTGATCGACATGCTGGGCGGCTGCGACCTGGATGGCATGATGCTGATCTTCCCCGACTACATCACCGGTGTGCCGCGCTTCGCCCAAGAGGTGCTGCCGGCCATCCGTGAGGCCTTTCCCGCTAAGGTGTGACGCGCCATGGACAACGGCATCCGCGAGTATCAGAGCTTCCGCGTGAAGCCCAGCGCCGTGGCGCTGGGGGCGGAACTGCTGGGCATCGACCTGTCGCAGCCGCTGACGGACCTGCAGGTGGCAGAGGTGAAGGACGCCTTCGCCCGCTACCAGGTCATCTTCTTCCGTGACCAGCAGGCCCTGACGCATGACGCCCACAAGGCCTTCGGCCGGCACTTCGGCCGCCTTGCCATCCATTCCGCCGTGCCCGGCATCGACGGCCATCCGGAGATCGTGGCCATTCACGCGGACGCCAATTCCAAGTACGTCGCGGGGGAGAACTGGCACAGCGACCTCAGTTGCGACGCGGAACCGCCGCTGGGCAGCATCCTCTACATCCACACCCTGCCGCCGGTCGGGGGCGATACCTGTTTCTCCAGCATGTATGCCGCCTACGACGCGCTGTCCGACCGCATGAAGGCCTATCTGGACGGCCTGACGGCGGTGCATGACGCCAACCCCGTCTATCACGCGCTGTTCAAGGATTACGACAAGCGCTACCCCTGCAACAGCCACCCGGTGGTGCGCACCCACCCGGTGACGGGGCGCAAGTGCCTGTTCGTGAACTCCTCCTACACCACCCGCATCGAGGGCGTGCCGGAGGAGGAGAGCAAGGCCGTGCTGGGCCTGCTGTTCGACCATGTGAAGAACCCGAACTTCCAAATTCGCTTCCGCTGGGAACCCTATTCGGTGGCCTTCTGGGACAACCGCGCCGTGCAGCATCTGGCCGTGTGGGATTATTTTCCCAACGTCCGCTCCGGCTTCCGTGTCACCGTCGCCGGGGACAGGCCCTACTGATGCCGACCATCCCGAAAGAGGGCATCCCAGCCGGGCCTGTAACGGTCACCCTGACGCTGGACCCGCCGGTGCCGGCGGCGGCGCTGGCACCCATGATCCGGCCGGATCGCACGGCCCTGCTGGTCATCGATCCGCAGGTGGACTTCATCGCGCCCGAGGGCGCCATCGGCCAGGCGGGCCTGGATCTGGGCGTGGTCGATCCGACGCTGGACCGCATCCGCCCGTTATTGGCCGCCGCCCGCGCCGCCGGCGTGCCGCCCGTCTTCATCCGCGTCATCACCCGGCCGGAAACGGACGGCGCGGCCCTGAAGGCCCTTTACGAACGGCGCGGCTGGCCGGCGGAGGCGGTGGGCATTTGCCGCGCCGGCACCCCTGGCGCCGACTATTACGGCGTGGCGCCGGAACCGGGCGAGATGGAGGTGGAGAAGGTGCTGTTCTCCGCCTTCGCCGGCACGGATTTCGAGGCGCGGCTGCGGGCGCGGGGCATCGACACCCTGGTGGTCTGCGGCTTCACCACCGAATGCTGCGTCGACTGCACGGTGCGCGACGCTTTCCATCGCGACTTCCACGTCTTCATCGTGGCTGACGCCTGCGCCGCCTATGAGCCGGCCCTGCACTGGGGGGCGCTGCACGCCCTGTCCAAGAACTGCGCCCTGCTGGTGGAAAGCGCGGATGTGGCGGCTGCCTGGGGCCAGGCGCGCATCGAGGCGTGACGCCGTTCGTTGGTCAAGGCGCTGGAGCCAAGCGCGTTCCCGGTTGAACGCGCTTGGCTTCCGTCGTGGGCGTCACGCCTGGAAATCGGTGTCCACCGACACGGCCCGCCAGGCCTCGATATCGGCCAGCTGGCCGGTCAGCTTCATGGTCGCGTAGCCCACGGCGTCCTCGCCCAGCAGCAGGCGCAGGGGCGGGGTTTCCGCGTCCAGGGCCTTCAGGATGGCCCGCGCCGCGCGGGCGGGGTCGCCCCGCTCCTGACCCGCATGGCTGGCCAGGATGCGCTTGCATTCCCCAACGGTGGCGTCGTAGTCGGCGGCCAGGTCCGGACGGTCCGTGTCCGCCCCGCTGCGTTTGCGCGAGCGGCCGGCGAAGTCGGTGCGGAAGCCGCCGGGTTCCACCATGGTCACCTTGATGCCCAGGGGCGCCACCTCCTGCGCCAGGGTCTCGGTGATGCCCTCCAGCGCGAACTTGCTGCCGGAGTAAAGGCCCAGGCTGGGCCAGCCGACCAGGCCGGAGACGGAGGTGATGTTGACGATGTGCCCGGCCCGGCGGCCGCGCATGTAGGGCAGCACGGCCTGCATCATCGCCAGCGCACCGAAGACGTTGACCTCGAACTGGGCGCGGGCGTCGGCCAGGCTGGTTTCCTCCACCCCGCCCACCAGGCCATAGCCGGCGTTGTTGACCAGGATGTCGATGCCGCCCCCACCCATGCCCCCACCCATGCCACCGCTATCGGCCTCCACCGCCGCGGCCACGCGGTGGGCGGCGGCCTCGTCCGTCACGTCCAGGATGGGCGCGCGGGCCAGATCCGGCGCCAGGGCGCGGAAGGCGTCGGCGTCGGCCTCGCTCCGCACGGTGCCCCAAACCCGATCGCCCCGGTCCAGCGCCGCTTGGGCCAGCGCCCGGCCGAAGCCCGAGCTGACGCCGGTGATCAGCCAGGTGCGCGGTCTTGTCGTCGTCATCAAACGCCCCATCGGTAAAAAAGTGGCCGTGGGGATCCTGCCCACGGCCAGTCTTCGGAGATCGACCATACTGAACCCAGGGCCGGCGACCGCCGGCCCCGGAGTGAGCACCGCAAGGCGGAACGAGGATAGCCAAGGCCACGGACGTGGCCGCCCGGCGTCTGAGGGAATTCAAAAGGGCCGGTCGCCCTTGACCCACATGCGGTGCATCAGGCGGGTGTACTTCTTGTCGTCGTACAGGGTGCCGGTGTGCAGGGTGCAGCGGTTGTCCCAGATCAGGATGTCGCCCACCTGCCATTTATGGGCATGGACGAAGCGGTCCTGGGTCACGAACGCCACCAGCTCATCCAGCAGTTCCAGCCCCTGGGGGTTGGGCACGCCCACCACCTCCTTCACCGTGCCGGTGCTGACCCACAGGGCCTTGCGCCCGTCGGCGGGATGGGTGCGGATCAGAGGGTGGATGACGTCCGGATTCTCCGCCTTCAGTTCCGGGCTCAGCTGGTCCACCCGCAGGTACTGGCGGCTGGTCATGAAGTATTCATAGCTGTGGTGCAGCTTTAGCCCGTCCAGCTGGGCCCGCCGCTCCTCGGGCAGGGCGTCGTAGGCGGCGCACAGGTCGGCCAGCAGGGTGTCCG
Source organism: Nitrospirillum amazonense (assembly GCF_029594735.1). NCBI lineage: Bacteria > Pseudomonadati > Pseudomonadota > Alphaproteobacteria > Rhodospirillales > Azospirillaceae > Nitrospirillum > Nitrospirillum amazonense. The sequence continues at coordinate 1,057,232 of NZ_JARPAF010000001.1, read as the reverse complement.
AGCCCTCGGCCGGCACCTCCACCGCGTACAGCATGGTGCACATCACCGGCTCTGCCTTGTACGAATAGTCGGTGTGCCAACCCACGCCGTCGTTGTGGGCGCCGATGGGCTTACCGTCCACCACCTTGTTGGACAGGATGTAGACCTCGGGGTGGTCGGGCAGGGTGAACTGCTTCTGGGTGTGGCCCTCCAGTGGACCGAAGCGGCCCAGGAAGGCCTTCAGGCCGGCGGGATCCAAATCCTGGCCGCGCAGCAGGATGGCGCCGTGGCGGTGGAAGGCCTCCACCACCAAGTCCACTTCCGCCGATGAGGCCGTTTTCAGATCCACATCCAGAATTTCCGCGCCGAAACCGGGCTTCAGGGGGCGCGTGCGCAGGGCTTCGAGGGTTTCCAACAACCTCTCCTCACTACTCCTGTCTCGCGGACCGTCCGATGGGGATGTCCCAGCATCCACGACACCAGGTCCGTCGCGAGTGTGAGGGTAGGGAAGGCCATCCTGCCCGTCTTGTCCAGAACTGCCCGGGAACTTGCCTCTGGCGGCCCATGCCTTGGCGGGCCGTGGGGCCCATGGCATATGCCGGGCACCCGTAACCCGCCTGGAGACTGACGATGGCGAAGATCCTTGTCCTTTACTATTCCACCTGGGGCCATGTCGAGAAGATGGCCTACGCCGTGGCCGACGGCGCCAAGTCCGTGGCCGGCACCGAGGTGGTGGTGAAGCGCGTGCCGGAACTGATGCCGCGTGACGTGGCGGAGAAGGCCTATGCCAAGCTGGACCAGGAGGCGCCGATCGCCACCCCGGAAGAGCTGGCGGATTATGACGCCATCATTTTCGGCACGCCCACCCGCTTCGGCATGATGGCGGCCCAGATGCGCAACTTCCTGGACCAGACGGGCGGCCTGTGGGCCCAGGGCAAGCTGATCGGCAAGATCGGCAGCGTCTTCGCCTCCACCGCCACCCAGCATGGCGGCCAGGAAAGCACCCTGCTGTCTTTCCACACCAGCCTGTTGCACCACGGCATGGTGGTGGTGGGCGTGCCCTACGCCGAGCCCCGCCTGGGTGAACTGGGCGCGGTGCAGGGCGGCACGCCCTACGGCGCCACCACGCTGTCGGCCAGCGACGGCTCCCGCCAGCCGTCGGAAGCGGAACTGGGCATCGCCAGCTTCCAGGGCGCCCATGTCGCCACGCTGGCGGCCAAGCTGTTCGGCTGAGGCATAGGCGGAAATGAAAAAGGCGGGGTTCGCGCCCCGCCTTTTTCATGCCCCGGGAGTCTCGCGTCAGCCCCTGAGCGGCCTGCCGTACGACGGCAGGAACAGGAAGGCGGCGGTGGCGGCCAGCATCAGGCCCTGGATCAGGTGCAGCGCCGGATCGTAGGACCGATAGACGTCGAAGATGCCGTTCATGGCGAAGGGGATCAGCCCCATGCCGACATTGATGCCGCCGTACAGCACGCCGGCGATGGCGCCATAGCTGCGGAAGCCGAAATAGCGCGACACCAGGAAGGGCAGGGCGCTGTACTCCGCGCCCAGGCCCAAGCCCATCATGACCCCGGCCGCCACCAGCCAGGGCATGCTGGGCCCGTATTGCAGCAGCAGCAGGCCGCCCAGGCCCAGCAGATAGAAGGGCACGAGGATCAGCGGCGTGGCGATGCGGTCCAGCACCAGGCCCATCAGCCATTGCGCGACGGCGCACACCAGGGCGAAGACGGTTACCACCGTCACCCCGTCGGCCAGGGCGAAGCCCCGCTCCGTCAGCACCGGCACGACGTTGGTGAACATCGCCGTCATGCAGGCGGCACACAGGCCGATGGCCAGGGCCGTGATCCAGAAGGCGCGGGTGCCGATCGCCTGGCGCAGGGTCAGGTCGTTGGCCGTGGCCGTCATCGTTTCCGCCCGCGCGGGCCCCGCGTCCCGCAGGCCGCCGGGCGGCGGGTCGCGTAAATACCGCAGCAGGATGGGGAAGCCGATGGCCCCCACCATCAGGGCCATGCCCTGATAGGTCACCCGCCAGTCGAAACGCGACAACAGCACACCGCCGATGATGGGGATGACCGTGGCGCCCAGGCCGTTGCCCACGCCACCGGCGAAGCCCAGCGCCGCCCCGCGCCCCCGGTCGAACCAGCCGGACACCGCCTTGCTGTAGGTCATGGGCGAGGCGAAGGCGGCAGCGATGTCGGCCAGCAGGAACAGGCCGTAGAACGGCAGCACCCGGGCCGGCGCCAAGGAGAACAGGCCCAGCGCCACCGCGAACGACAGGCTGCCCATCAGGATCAGGCGGCGCGGCCCATAACGGTCGACCAGCGGCCCGGTGGCGAAGGCCATTGCCGCCGCGCAGAGCGCCGCCAGGCCCAGCACGCCCGAAACCTGTGCCCGGGGCCAGCCGAATTCCTGGGAAATGGGGATCAGCACCATGCCGAACACGGTGTACAGCACCGGCGTGGCGCTCATGAAATTGCCCATGGTGGCGGCGAACAGGATGCGGGCCTGGGCCGGCGTCATGCGCGCGGCCGAAACAGGCTCCGCCACGGGGCCGAGGACGGTCATGGCGCTATTCCCCTCTATGAAGGGTGCCGGCATCGGCACCGTCAGGGTCCCGGCGGGACCCAACTGCCCGTCGCATTTTTACCGGCCCGGCCTGGGTGGCCACGGCCTATGCGTTGCGGTGCAGCATATCAAATGCCGTCCGCTGATCTTGATCAGGGGCGCCTGGGCATTTGCTTGCGGGGAATGGGAAGCGCGGTTGGGAAGCGGCGGCGGTGCCGGCCGCTTCCCTGATGGTCAGGGCAGGCGGCCCCGATGGACGGTTTCGGCCAGGGGGCGGCGGGGGCTGGGGAACTCCCGGGCCCGGAGCGGCTCCGGCAATGTATCTGGGTCGCCCTTGCGGCCGATGGCCACGGCCGCCTCGATGCGGAAGCGGTCGCCGGCCCCGGTGACCTCGGTGGCCCGCGCCCGGTCAAAGCCGGCCATGGCGTGGGTGTGCAGTCCCAGCTTCTGCGCCTGCAGGGCCAGAAGGGCCCAGGCGGCGCCGGCATCGAAGCTGTTGGTCGTGGCCGGCACCGGTTCGGTCTGCCCGGGCGCCAGGAACAGGGTATCGGACAGGACGAAGAGCAGGACGGAGGCGTGCTGCACCCAGGCGGCATTGCGCGGCACCAGGGCGGACAGCAGCGACTCCCATTCCGGGGTGCCGCGGTGGGCGTAAACGAAGCGCCAGGGCTGGGCGTTGAAGGCCGATGGCGCCCAGCGTGCCGCCTCGAACAGGGTGGCCAGCGTCGCGTCGTCCAGCGTGGACCCGTCGAAGGCGCGGGGCGACCAGCGCGCCAGGATGTCCGGGTCGATGGGATGGTCGGCGGTGCGCTGGGGAACGTCCGTCGTCATGTCTGGGAAGCCTCCAATCAATCGCTGAACCATGGAGACATATCATTCCCCGACACCGGCCGTACACCGGCCCAGACGATCCTTCAGCCACGCCCGCGCACCGGCCAGGCTATGGAAATCGTCCAGGGCGCGGACCTCGGCGGTGGGCAGGGCCGCCGCCGCCATGTCCGCCAGGGCGCGGCCTGGCCCCAGTTCCAGGACCGTTGTCACGCCACGTTCGGCCAGGGCCTCCAGCACGGCCGCCCAGTCTATGGTTTCAGCCAGTTGCCCGGCCAACCCGGCCAGTGCCCGGTCCGGCCGCGCCACCAGCGTGGCGCCGCTGGCGGTCATCAGGCGCAGGGCGGGGCTTTTGGCTGGCACCGCCGCCAGGGCCGTGGCGAAGGGCACCACCGCGTCGGCCAGGCGCGGCGTGTGGGAGGCGACGTGCACGTTCATGGGGCCGGCGCGCGCGGCGCCGGCGTCCAGGGCGGCGGCGCAGAAGGCCTCCGTCGCCGCCCGGGTCCCGCCGACGATGAACAGCCGGCCGGGATTCACGATGGCGATGGCGCAGTCGAACCGCCGGGCCAGCCGCTCCACCGCCTCGCGCGACAATCCCCGCACATGGGCAAGCTGGTCGTCCGGGCCGCCGGCCCTGTCCATGGCCTTCGCCCGCCGGTCGACCAGCGCCAGGGTGTCGGCGGCCGGCCACACGCCGGCAATGCCCCAGGCGGCCATTTCGCCGACGCTGTAGCCCGCGACGATGGTTTCCGGTGAAGCCCCGTGCGGGAACAGGGTGGCCGCGGCGGCCAGGGCGCGGGCCACGCACAGCAGTTGCCCCTCCCGGTTGGCGTGCAGGGCCTCCTCCGGCGCCGTCCGGCAGAATTCGGCGGGATGCGCGCCCAGCAGAGCAGTGGCGGCGTCGAGGATGGGACGCGCCGCCGGCTCATCCGGCAGCAAGGCGAAGGTGCCACGATCCTGCCGGCCTTGGCCGGAGCAGAGCAGGGCCAGACTCACGATTCCAGCGCCTCCGTGAACAGTGCCATGGCCAGCAGGTCGGCGCAGCCGCCGGGACTGAGATTGCGGGCGACGAAGTCGTCATGGATGGTCTTGGCCGCCCAGCGCCAGTGCCGGCACCCGACGCCACCGTCCCGCAGGAAGCGCAGGGCCGCCGCCTGCGCGAAGGCCAGCCCGTCGACCCCGCCGCGATACAGCAGGTTGCTGTCGCCCACGGTGGCGATCAGCGCCATGCAGGCGTGGACGCGCGCTGCCTCCTCATCGCCCGCCGCCAGGCGGCGCCCCTCGCGCAGGGCCGGGCGCGCGACATCGTAGACCGACGGCATGCCGGCGGCGGCCTCTTCACGGGCGCCGCCGGCGCGGTAGAGGCGCGCCACGATGCCGCCGTGGCTGGCGGCTTCCTGCGGTTTGGCGGTGATTTCGCGGCCCCAGCGCGCGGCGACCAGAATTCCCAAGGGCTGCCGCCAGGCGCAGGCCCCGGCCAGCCCCGCTCCCGCCGCCAGCAGGCCCAGGCCGAAAATCGCCCCGCGATGGGTGTTCACGTTGCCGGTGGCCTGGCGCATCGCCGCCTCCGCCTCCAGCCCGATCAGGCGCAGGCGGTCCATGCCGGCGTCGGCGGCACCGGCCTCGGCCAGGGCGACGAAGTATGGCTCCAGCGTTCGGGCGCTGAGGCGCAACAGGGCCGCGTCCATGTCCCGGTGCGCGCCGGTGTCGATATGGCTGACCAGGCCGGGTTTGGGCCAGGTTTCCACCTCCAGGATCAGGGCCTGCACCGCCTGCCGGCCGATCCAGTCCGGGCTGGTTCGGTGATCAGGAGCCAGGACGGGGAGGGGTGGCTGGGCCAATGCTGTCTGCGGCATCGTCATGGGAACAGCGCCTCCCGCGCGACCAGGGCCGGCCCGGATCGGGTCTTGACCAGCAGGTGGGGGGCATCCGACAGCCACTCCCGCCATTGCACGGCGCCGCCATCCAAGGATACCAGTTCCGCGTCCAGGCGCATGGGGGCCCAGGCGGCGATTCCGCCCAGCGCCGCCGTGATCCGTGCTGCGTCGGCGCCGCTGGCGCAGGGGACCAGCAGGTCCAGGTCGGACGCGTCGGTCAGGTAGGGCAGGCCGGTCAGGTGCTGCCACGCCAGGCTGCCGAAACAGCGCCAGGACGTATCCGCGCCCAACAAAGCCTCGATCACCGGCCGCCAGGCGGCGGGTGCCGAAGACCGGGCGTCGCGCAGCAGCGGCGGCGGCGCCACCCGGGCCACGGCGGCGGGGGGACAGGACAGGGCCAGCCGCTTGCGCCCCATGCCCGGCGGCAGGGGCAGGCCCAGCGGGACGGCGCCATCGGGGTCGGCGCAGACACGCTGCCGGAAAATGGCGGGGCGGCCCAAATCCGCCCAGTCGGCAACCTCCTCCACCAGGCCGGTCACCTGGCCACGCCACGCCTCGGGGGACAGGTGGACCAGGTCATGGCGGCGCAGGGTGGCGAGGTCAACCATGGGCCAGCGCCAACCGTTGCACTTCCCGCGCGATCGCGGCGGCCTTCACCCGGCCGCCTCGTTCCAGGCCCCACCCCGCCCGTCCGTCATCATCTCGGGTGGTGGCCAGCAGCGCCTTCAGCTGATCGCACAGCGGTTGGTCCGGGTCCCATATCTCCGCGATGGCGCCGGTGGCGAACAGGTTGTCCAGGCCCGGCGCGAAAACGGGGGTGCCGGCCGCCTTTTCCGTCAACACTTCGAGCGACAGCTTGGTCACGCGCGCCATGGACGGCAGGTCCATGACCTCGGGCCAGGCGCCGGGCAGGGCCACCAGCGAGCCGCAGGCGAGGGCGGTGGCGATGAAGGCGCCGGCGGCGCTGCCGCCGTACAGCAGCCCGATGGTGCGGTGGCCCGCCTGCTCCGCCCGCCACAACGCCTTGGCCAGGTGGGCCAGGGTTTCGCTGAGGCCCATCAGCTCATCGCGGCGGCTCATCCGCTGGCTGCCGGAATCGACCAGGAACAGCAGGGGGGCGGCGTCCGGCCGATCGGCGATGGACAGGATGCGGCCGGCCAGCGCCAGGGCCTCATCGACGCCGGGGTAGGTCTTGCCGCTGATGCCGACGACGTCCACCGGGGTCTGCGGATCAAGCCGGCCGCTGCCGCCGAGAAGACCGCCCGCCTCCGTGACGTCATGACCGGCCGGGAAAAGCGAGGAAAGGATGTTAGCGGGCCGCATCGGCGCCCTCCCGTTTTCTGGTCGCGATGGTCAGGAAGGCGCTTGTGTCCAGGTCCGGGACCCCGGCGGGATGGGCAACGCCCAGCCGGGCCCAGACCTCCGTGCCGTCAGCGGCGTCGCCGAAGCGCGCCAGCCGGCGCTCTAGCCGCGCCTGTTCGGCCGTTAGCACCGCCTGGTCGAGGGTGGCTGGTCGTTCCAGGGCCGCCACCGCGCCGGCGCGGAAGGCCGCGACATCGTCATCGACGAACAGGTCGACCCCGCCGATCAGATAGCGATGCTTGCCCCCCATGGTGCGCCAGACCAGCGCCCGGTCGCGGGAATCGAACTCCTCCACGCCCTTGTTGGTCTCGATGACCTCCGGGCCTGAGACGGACAGCCGGCCCTGTTCGGAAATGACCAGGGCGGAGCAGCAGCCGGCGATCAGGCTGCCGCCCCCATAACAGCCGGCGCGGCCGCCCAGCAGTCCCACCACCCGCACGCCTTCGGCCCGGGCGTCCAGCGTGGCGCGGATGATTTCCGAGATGGCAAGTTCACCGGCGTTGGCCTCCTGCAAACGCACGCCGCCGGTGTCGAACAGGATGACCACGTCGCGCTTCATCTGGCGGGCGGCGCGCAGCAGCCCGGTCAGCTTGGCGCCGTGCACTTCGCCGATGGCGCCGCCCATGAAGCGGCCTTCCTGCGCGGCCACCAGGACGGGCCGCCCATCCAGCCTGCCGGTGCCGACGATGATGCCGTCGTCCAGCTGGTGCGGCAGGTTGAACAGCCCCAGGTGCGGGCTGAACTCCCGCCGCTCGGGGCCCAGGAATTCCGTGAAGCTGCCGGGGTCGAGCAGGTGGGCCAGGCGGCCCCGGGCCGACTCCTCATACCAGCTATGGCGGGTGGGGGAGGGACTGGTCATTCCGGCTTCTCCATCAGGCGCACCCCCTGGGCCAGGCGCAGCGCCACCGTGTCAGGCCGCGCGCCGCCGTCGTTGATCGTGATGCGCAATCCGCCCGCCGCCATGCGGACGGCGAAGTCAGCCGTCACCGCCTGCCAGAGGGCGGCGAAGCCATGGGCCGGGGTGGCGATGTCGATAACGCACCGGTCGGGCGCCTCCCCCCGTTCCAGCAGCACTTCCAGATTGCCGGAGGCGACGACGCCCACCAGGCCGACGGCGCGGGTGCCGCCGGCGGGCTTGGTGGTGCTGAGTTCGTAGCGCAGGTTTTCCATGGGGCGGGGCCTCACCAATTGCGAAAGCGGCTGGGCGGCCGGTAGAGCCCGCCCGAGGCGATCATCAGGTCCTTAATGGAATGGGCGACCAGCAGGCCCCGGTCGGCGTCCAAGGGATCGATGCCCAGATCCTCGGGCCGCTGGATGACTTTGCGTTCGCGCAGCCGGTCCACCATCGTGCGGTCACGGGCGCGCCCGACCTCGGTATAGCCCGCGACGCCCCGGATGGCCTGTTCCCGTTCATCCTTGTCACGGCATAGCAGCAGGTTGGCGATGCCTTCCTCGGTGACGATGTGGGTGACGTCGTCGCCGTAGACCATGACCGGTGCCAGGTCCAGGTCCAGCTTGTCGGCCAGGTCCAGCGCGCCCAGGCGCTCCACGAACATGGGTGCGTTGCCGTCGCCGAAGGTTTCCCCGATCTGCACCACCAGCTTGCGGCCGCGCCGCAGGGGCGGCGGACCGTCCGGGTCCGCCTCCTGGCCGGCGCGCAGCCAGGGGGCGCTGGGGTGGCGGCGGCCGCGGGCGTCCGACCCCATGTTCGGCGCGCCGCCGAATCCGGCGACCCGGCCGCCGGTGACGGTGGAGCTGTTGCCCGCCAAGTCGATCTGCAGGGTGGAGCCGATGAACATGTCGCAGGCGTACAGGCCGGCGGTCTGGCAGAAGGCCCGGTTGGACCGCAGCGACCCGTCGGGACCGGTGAAGAAGATGTCCGGCCGGGCACGCATGTAGTCTTCCATGCCCACTTCGGAACCGAAGCAATGGATCTGCTCCACCCATCCGCTTTCAATGGCGGGGATCAGGGTGGGGTGGGGGTTCAGCGCCCAATGGGTGCAGACCTTGCCCTTCAGGCCCAGCCGCTCGCCATAGGTCGGCAACAGCAGTTCGATGGCGGCGGTGTTGAAGCCGATGCCGTGGTTCAACCGGCGCACACCGTAAGGGGCGTACAGTCCCTTGATGGCCAGCATGGCCGTCAGGATCTGGGTTTCGGTGATGGCCGCCGGGTCGCGGGTGAACAGGGGCTCGACATAAAAGGGACGGCCGGCATCGACCACGAAATGAACCTGGTCGGCTGGAATGTCGACGCGCGGGACCCGGTCGACGATCTCGCCCACCTGGGCGATGACCAGGCCCTTGCCGAAGCTGGTCGCCTCCACGACGGTGGGTGTGTCCTCCGTGTTGGGGCCGGTATAGAGGTTGCCGTCCTTGTCGGCGCTGACCGCCGCGATCAGCGCTACCTGGGGCGTCAGGTCGATGAAGTAGCGGGCGAAAAGCTCCAGATAGGTGTGGACGGCGCCCAGTTCGATCTGGCCGCCGAACATCATGCGCGCGATCCGCGCCGACTGCGGGCCGGAGTATGAGAAGTCCAGCCGCCGGGCGATTCCGGTTTCGAAGATGTCCAGATGTTCCGGCAGGACCACGCCCGACTGCACCATGTGCAGGCCGTTGACCTTGGCCGGGTCCACCTTCGCCAGCGCCTTGGCCAGCACGTCCGCCTGCTTCTGGTTGTCCCCTTCCAGGCAGACCCGGTCGCCGGGGCGCAGGGTCGCTTCCAGGAAGGCGACGAGGTCCTGGGCGGCGACGATCTTGTCCGTGGCAAAGCGCAGGCCCGCCTCCAGCCGCGCCTGCCTGTCCCGGCCCTTGGTGTTCCAATCCCGCATGATCGACCTTCGTATGCGCAAGGTGGATTTGTCGCCGATAATGTATCCTCAATTGCGTAAAATTCAATGTCGTGTATTTTTAAATCTGCGGACCGGCAGAGTCTGCATGCACGGGAGGGATACGATGGCGGCTTTGCGTTTTGATCGACCGGTGCGCGGGGGAGGTCTCCCATGACCATCTCCGGTGTGGCCTTGCTTGCCATCTGCACCCTTCTGGGCGGCTTCCTGGGCGACCTGCTGGGGTCCGCCCTGGGGGTCAAGGCGAATGTCGGCGGTGTCGGCATCGCCATGTTGTTGCTGATCGCGGCGCGGCTGTGGCTCACCCGCCGGGGGCTGATGACCGCCGGCGTCAAGTTCGGGGTCGAGTTCTGGGGCGCCCTCTACATTCCCATCGTGGTGGCCATGGCGGCCCAGCAGAACGTGCTGGTGGCGGCGCGCAGCGGGCCGCTGGTGCTCATCGCCGGCGTGGCCGCCGTGCTGGTCTGCTTCGCCACCGTCGCCCTGATCAGCCGCATCGGCAAGAAGGGTGAGACCATGGATGAGATCGAAGCCAAGGCCAGGGCGCGCACGCCGTCCGCCGGCGAGCCTACGGTCTGACGGGGGACGGGTCATGGAAATCCTGAAACACGCCCTGTCCGCCAATGCCCTGCTGACCGCGTTCGCCATCGTCGGCCTGGTGATGTGGCTGTCGAACGCGATTTCAAAGCATCTTCTGTTCGGCCGGGTCCACGGCTCGGCCATCGCCATCGTCATCGGGCTGGCGGCCGCCTTCGCCGCCGGCCTGTGGACGGGTGGGGACAAGGGGGTCGTGGACATCCCGGTCTTCGCCGGCATCGGCCTCATGGGTGGCGCCATGCTGCGCGACTTCGCGATCGTCGCCACGGCCTTCGAGGTGGACGTGGTCCAGGCGCGCAAGGCGGGCGCGGTCGGCGCGCTGGCCCTGGCGCTGGGCACCATCCTGCCCTTCATCGTCGGCTCCCTGATCGCGGTCGCCTTCGGGTACACCGACGCGGTGTCGATCACCACCATCGGCGCCGGCGCCGTCACCTACATCGTCGGCCCGGTGACCGGTGCGGCCCTGGGTGCCAGTTCGGCGGTCATAGCCTTGTCCATCGCCACCGGCGTCTTCAAGGCGGTGCTGGTCATGGTGGGCACGCCGATCGTGGCCAAGGCCATCGGCCTGGACAATCCGCGCAGCGCCATGGTCTTCGGCGGCCTGATGGGAACGGTCAGCGGCGTTTCCGGCGGGCTGGCGGCGACCGATCGGCGGCTGGTGCCCTACGGCGCCTTGACGGCCACGTTCCATACAGGTCTAGGTTGCCTTGTCGCCCCATCGATCCTTTATCTTATCGTCCGGGGCATCGTGGGGGGCTGAGACATCATGAGCGCGGTCGTCGACCTGACGGAAGGCCTGTCCGAGGAGCGGGCGCTGCTCTCGGACCGCATCCGTGACGCGCTGACGGACGAGATCGCCCGGGGCGACCTGCCCGCCGGAATGCAATTGGACGAGCAGGATCTGGCGGACCGGTTCGGCGCCTCGCGCACCCCGGTGCGTGAGGCGTTGCGCCAGCTGGCCGTCAGTGGCCTGGTGGAGATGCGCCCCCGGCGGGGCGTGGTCGTGACGCGGCTGACCCCGGAACGCATCATGGACATGTTCGAGGCCACGGCGGAGATCGAGGCCATGTGCGTGCGCCTCGCCACGCATCGCATGACGCCACTGGAACGCAGCCGCCTGATGCGGCTGCACGGGGATTCCCTGGAGATGGTGCAGCGGGGCGACGTCGACGCCTATGACGCCTTCAACCGGGAATTCCACGAAACCCTCTACCGGGCCACCCACAACAGCTTCATGGCGGAACAGGCGATGGCGGTGCGCAAGCGGCTGAACGCCTTCCGCCGGACCCAGCTGCGCCACGGCGACCGCATGGCCCATTCCCGCCAGGAACACGACAGCGTGATGGCCGCCATCGCCGAGGGGGATGGCGAGACGGCCGCCCGCCGCATGCGCGCCCACATGCTGAACGCGGCCACGGCGCTGGAACGCTACATCGCCGACCACACCGCGTCCGAATAGGCCCCGGGCGGCCCCCCGTCCGCAGCGCCGTCACCTCAGGCCGAACGCAGGTCCCTGAGGATGATGTCGCGCATGATCGCGATAAAACGCGCCGCCAGCGGGCTGCGAGGCGCCTTGGCGTTCAGGATCAGGCCGACGGGCCGCACCGCCTGTGCGTCGGCCAGGGGAATGCTCCGCAGCCGGCCGGCCGCCCTTTCCACGGCCGTCAGCTGGGGCGACATCAGGGCGACGCTGTCCGTGGTCATGACGATGGACTTGATGGCCAGGATGGAATTGGTGGTGATGCCGCCGGTGGGCCAGCGGGTGCCGGCGGTGACGAACAAGGTTTCCAGCTGACGACGGAACACGCTGCCCGCGCTGGGCAGCACCCAGGACGCCGGCTGCAGATCGCGCAGGTAGAGGGTGGCGGCCGTCGCCAAGGGATGGTCCGGCCTCATGATCAGTTCCGCCCTGTCCATGAACAGCGGCTCCTCGATCAAATCCTCATAGTGGGGACCCACGCCCAGGGGGCCGACGATCAGGTCCAGCTGTCCCTGCCGCAAATGCAGGGACAGTTCATCGTCCAGCCCCTCCACCACCGAGACCATGACGCGCGGCGTCTGCCGGGTCATCACCTCCAGCGCGCGGGGCACCAGGGCGGCGGCGGCCACGGGCGTGACGCCGATGGCCAGGGGCCCCTCGATCCCCTGCTGCTTCAGCGACAATTCCTCTGCGGCCCGCTCCAGCAGCGTTTCCAGCGCCTGGGCATAGTGCACCAGGCTTTCGCCGAAGGAATTCAGGCGGGCGCCGGTGCGGTCCCGGTCCAGCAGACGCACACCCGTCTCGCGTTCCAGCAACGCGATGTTCTTGGACAGCGCCGGCTGCGACACGCGGGAGGCGGCGGCGGCGCTGTTGAAGGAACCGTGGCGGGCCACGGCCAGGAATTCCATCAGGCGGCGGGGATCGATCTTCATGGGGGAAGGGCCGGGGTAGGTGGAAGGTAAGTTCAAACTCCAGGTTATAAGATATGCCAATCTTATTATTAGACAACAATTCAGCAGCCGATTGTAATGCGGACATCCAGCCGCTGACTGGCGTCCGGGCTACCCCTAAGGGGCACCGGCCAGCCGGCGACCGGCATCAACCGCCTTATCCGGGACACGGGCTTCCCAGCGGGGCGGGCAAAAAGAAATTCAGGGAGGATCGAGAGATGCGTAGCCATCACGGGCATGGTATGGCGCTTTTGGCGTCCGCGGCGGCGGGTGCCCTGATGCTGTCGGGGACGGCGTGGGCGGCGGGCCAGGCGGCCGGCGGTACGGTCGACGACGACCTCGGGCTGCAGGAAATCATCGTCACGGCGCAGAAGCGCTCGGAAAACGTCCAGGACATTCCCAAGACCGTCAACGTGGTGACGCCGGAGGCGCTGAGCCAGGCGGGTGTGAGCCAGCTGTCCGACCTGTCGGCCATCGCCCCGTCGCTGCAGGGCGGCGTCACCGGCAACCTCCCGGGCCAGCGCTCGCTGGCCATGCGCGGCATCTCCACCCTGCCGATTTCCCAGAACCTGCCCGCCCAGGTGGGCATCGTGCTCGACGACGTGCCCCAGCCGACCTGGGCCTCGCTGGCCAACGAGCTGAGCGATGTGGAGCGCATCGAGGTGCTGCCCGGGCCGCAGTCCACCCTCTCGGGCCGCAACGCGGCGGCGGGCCTGGTGAATATCGTCACCCGCAGCCCGTCCATGACCCGCTGGACCGGTACGGTCAGCGCGGAGCAGACGGACGACAGCCAGACCAAGGTCAGCGCCTTCCTGTCCGGCCCGCTGGCGGATGACCTGGCCTTCAGCCTGTCCGCCTTCGAGGACAAGTGGGACGGCAACGTCCACAACGTCACCTTGGGCAAGAAGCTGGGTGGCCAGGACACCCGGGGCGCCCGGGTGAAGGTGAAGTGGCAGGCGACGGACAAGCTGACGGTCAATGCCAGCTATTTCAACCAGCTGACCCAGGCGGACTTCGTTGGCGGGCAGTCGACCACGGGTGCCGCCTCGTCCGGCGCCATCGTCTATGCCGACGCGTCGTCCAAGGTGCTGTCCCGGTTCGACACCACCCCGGCGGCATCGCAGCTGACCATCGGCCAGCTGGAACCGGGCGTCACCATCGGCCCGGACAACAACGCCTACGCCTCCTCGCGCTATTCCACGGCGGCGGCGCGTGACAGCGGCGGCACCCTGCGTCTGGATTATGACTTCGACTTCGGCACCCTCAGCTCCCTCACCTCCTTCGCCAGCAGCGACCAGAACGTCACGGGTGACTTCGTCGCCATCAACGTGCCGGTGGCGCCGGCCGATCGCTTTTTCCACCAGCGGGGCAACAGCGACAACACGGTGCAGGAGGTGCGCTTCAGCTCCGACGACACGGGGCCGGTGAAGTACCTGGTGGGCTTCATCTACAGCGACCTGGAGGTGAAGTACGACTACCGCCGCGCCATCGCGCCCACCGACTGGTACCGCACGTCGGGAACGCAAAGCACGGCCGGCTATGCGCGCGCCACTTGGCAGTTCCTGCCCGACACCTCGCTGACCGGCGGCCTGCGGTACCAGTCGGACAAGCTGGACTACAACTGGCTGTTCCGGCCCACCTACACCAAGGTCAGCCTCGATAACGTCGGCGACACCTCCTATTCCTTCCTGTCGGGGGAGGCCAGCCTGCAGCACCGCTTTGTGGAAAACGTCATGTCCTATGTGACATACGCCCACGCGGAATCCGGCAAATCCTACGATACCGAGGACAACGTCACCGCCGCCACCGGGGCGAAGCTGGTGCCCCTGGCCAGCGAGGTGGTCAACAATGTGGAAATCGGCGCCAAGAGCGAATGGTTCAACCGCCGCCTGATGGTGGATGTGGACCTGTTCCATGCCGACTACGACAACTTCCCCGTCCAGACCATCTATCTGCCGCCCAACGACCCCACGGCGGCACCCGTGTTCAAGACGCTGGCGGCCGGCAAGGTGAAGACCGAGGGTGTGGAGCTGAACGTCACGGCGGTGCCGATCAAGGACCTGCGGCTGGGCGCCAACGTCGCCTACATCAACGCCACCATCGACGACCTGCCCAACGCCCCCTGCTACAAGGGGCAGACCGTGGCCCAGGGCTGTGTCGTCGGCAGCGGCGGCAGCAGCGTGCAGAAGAACCTGGCCGGTTCCCAGCTGCCCTATTCGCCCAAGTGGAAGTTCAACCTGTCGGCCAACTACATCGTGCCGCTGCCCAGCCTGCCGTTCGATGCCGACCTCGGGGCCTTCTACAAATACCAAAGCCGGGTGCAATACGACCCGCTGGGCAACCCGCTGACGGTGCAGGGCGGCTTCGGCATCCTGAACCTCAGCACCGGCATCCACGGCCGCGACAGCGACTGGTCGGCCGAGTTCTTCGTCAACAACGTCTTTGACAAGCATAACTACCGCAGCCTGGTCGACAGCCAGTTCTGGAGCGGCCACGTCATCATCGCCGGCCTGTCGCGGGACTGGGAACGCTACATGGGCGTCCGGGTCAAGGCCGGGTTCTGACCTTCCTCCGAGGCTGTGCCTCGCTTCCCCTGGGCGTGCCGCCCTTTGCCCTTCCGGGCGGCACGCCCCCTTTTCCCAATGTCACAGGGGGCCCCAGGGCCATGCGACCCACCATCCGCCTGAGCGCTGCCGTGACCTTGGCCCTGCTGTTGGCCGTTCCCGCCGCCGGCGGCCCGCCACAGCCGGCGCTGGGCAGCCGGGTGAAGCCCCTGCTGGAAGTGGATGGCCTGGCCTTTCGCGACCTGAACGGCAACGGCGTGCTGGACCCCTACGAGGATTGGCGCCTGCCGGTGACCGCGCGTGTGGCCGACCTGCTGGGCCGCATGACGGTCGAGGAGAAGGCCGGCACCCTGTTGCACGGCACGGCGCCGCCGGAGGGCGGCTTCGCCTTCGCGACCATGCGCGGGCCCTATGATTTCGCCGCCGCCGCGCACCTGATCCGCGACCTGGCGGTCACCACCATGACGACCCGGCAGATCGCCAAGCCCCAGGCATTGGCGGAGCAGAACAATCAGTTGCAGGAAATCGCGGAGGGTGGACGCCTGGGCATACCGCTGACCCTCAGCAGCGACCCGCGCCATCACTTCCAGATGACCGCCGGTGCCAGCATCGCGTCCGCCGGCTTCTCGCAATGGCCGGAGGCCTTGGGCCTGGGCGCCATCGGTGACGCGGCGCTGGTCCGCCGCTTCGGCGACATTGCGCGCCAGGAATACCGGGCGGTGGGCATACACCAAACCCTGTCGCCCATGGCGGATGTGGCGACGGAGCCGCGCTGGCCCCGCATCAACGGCACCTTCGGCGAGGATCCAGACCTGGATCGCCGTCTGGTGCAGGCCTATGTCGAGGGCTTCCAGGGTGGGGACGACGGGCCCGGCGCCACCGGCGTTTCGGCGATCGTGAAACACTGGGTGGGCTATGGCGCCGCGCAGGATGGCTTCGACAGCCACAACAGCTATGGCCGCTATTCCGTGGTGCGGCCGGCGCAGTTCGACCTGCATGTCCTGCCCTTCAAGGGCGCCTTCGCGGCCCATGTGGCCGGCGTCATGCCCACCTATTCCATCCTGAAGGACATGGTGGTGGAGGGCCGGCCGGCGGAACCGGTGGGTGCCGGCTTCAGCCGATGGCTGCTGACCGACCTGTTGCGCGACACCTATGGTTTCCAGGGCATCGTCCTGTCCGACTGGGCCATCGCCAACGATTGCGACCAGGCCTGCCGCGGCGGCTTCCCGCCGGGGACCAAACCCACCTTCGATGGGTTCTCCACCGCCTGGGGCGTGGAGGACCTGTCCGCCCCGGCGCGCTTCGCCAAGGGCCTGCTGGCCGGGCTGGACCAGTTCGGCGGCGTGGATGATCCCGCCCCACTGCTGGCGGCCGTGAGGCAGGGCCTGGTGGCGCCGTCACGGCTGGACCAGTCGGTACGCCGCGTCCTGGCCCTGAAGTTCCAGCAGGGCCTGTTCGAGAATCCCTATGTGGATGCCGCGGCCGCCGCCAAAGTCGTGGGTGCCCCGGCCTTCAAGGCCGAGGGCTTGGCGGCCCAGGCCCGCGCCATGGTGCTGCTGGAGGCGGGCAACGGCCCTGCGCCACTCATGGGCCGCAAGGTCTACCTGCGCGGTGTCTCCGCCGAGGTCGCCAGGGCCGCGGGACTGACGGTGGTGGATGACCTGAAACAGGCCGACGTGGCGCTGCTGCGCCTGTCGGCGCCCTTCCAGACCCTGCACCCCAACTACACCTTCGGCCAGATCCAGCATGAGGGCGACCTGGGCTTCCATGACGGCAACGCGGACTATGAGGTGCTGAAGGCGGCGGTGGCGGCCAAGGTGCCGGCCGTCGTCAGCGTCTATCTGGACCGCCCCGCCATCCTGACCGACATCCGCGACAAGGCGGCCCGCCTCTATGTTGATTTCGGCGTCAGCGACACCGCCCTGCTGGACGTGGTGACGGGCAAGGCCGCGCCCCAAGGCCACCTGCCGGTGGAGTTGCCGCGCAGCATGGCGGCGGTGGCGGCGCAGGCGTCCGACATCCCCCACGACAGCCCGGATCCGCTCTACCCCATAGGCATGGGATCAGCCCGCTGATCCCTGGAGGCATACCCCATGACCCTGACCCTTGCCCAAGCCAACGACATCCTCGGCCGCGCCCTGGCCCACGCCCGGGCCCAGGGCCATCGCCCCATGGCCGTGGTCGTGGTGGATGAGGGCGGCAACCTGAAGGCCCTGCAGCGCGAGGATGGCGCCAGCATGTTCCGCACCGACATCGCTCTGGGCAAGGCCTGGGCGGCCGTGGCGATGGGCGCCAGCTCCCGCGCCCTGCACCAGCGGGCCCAGGACAACCCCACCTTCTTCGGCGCCCTGGCCGCCACGGGGCAGGGGCGCTTCATCCCGCAGACCGGGGCCGTGGTCATCAAGGACATGGCCGGCACCATCCTGGGCGCGGTGGGCGCCAGCGGCGGCACCGGCGACGAGGATGAGGCCATCTGCATCCACGGCGTGGCCGGCGCCGGTTTGGTGCACGGGTGACGCCGTCCATCCTGGCCCTGATGAGGACGCTCATGACCCCATCCCCTTACATCGCCTCACCCCACGTCGCCGGCCTGCGCAGCGTCGCCCTGACGGTGCCCGACGTGGCCGTGGCCGAGGATTTCTACACCCGGGTCTGGCATCTGGACGTCGTTGCCCGGACCCATGACGCCGTTTATCTGCGGGGTACCGGCGCCGCGCATCATTTGCTGTCCCTGCATGCGGGGCCGGTGACGCAAATCCGCAATGTCACCTTCCAGGCGCGCAGCCTGTCGGCGCTGGACATCCTGGCGCGGACGGTGGTCGAGGCGGGCGGTCGCATCCTGGCGCCCGTGGGCCCGGTCACGGAGCCGGGGGGCGGGATGGGGCTGACCGTGGCGGATCCGGACGGGCGCATCCTGCGCTTCGTCCACGGTGACGCGGAACACGCCGACGCGGGCGAGGTGCCGGACCGTCCCATCCGCCTGACGCACGTGGTGCTGAACAGCCGGGACGTGGCCCGCACCCAGGCCTTTTTTGAGCAGGCCCTGGGCTTCAAGCTTTCGGACCGCACCCGCATCATGGCTTTCCTGCGTTGCGGTCCCGACCACCACAGCGTGGCCCTGGGCGATGCCGATACCGACAGCCTGAACCACATCGCCTTCCTCATGCCGGATCTGGAGTCTGTCATGCGCGGTGGTGGCCGCATGCGCGACGCCGGCTACGCCATCGAATGGGGTCCCGGCCGGCACGGGCCCGGCAACAACGGCTTCAACTATTTCATCGGTCCCTTCGGCGTGGTCATCGAATACACGGCCGAGGTGCAGCAGGTGGACGACAGCTATCCCACCGGCGCGCCGGAGAACTGGACCTGGCCGCCCGGCCGCGTCGATCAGTGGGGCATTTCCCAACCGCCGTCCCTGGCGCTGAAGCAGGCGCAACGCGCCGTGTTCTTCGCACCCGCCGGCTGATCTCCCTTACCTTTTCTCAGGAGTGGCTCCCTTGAAGTTCGTCACCTACACCTCAAAAGCCGGTCCCCGCCTGGGCGTCGTCGATGGCAACGCCGTCATCGACCTGAACCAGGCCCAGCCCCAGGTGCCCGCCGACGTCACCGCCGGCTTGCTGGCCGGTGTGGATCTGGTCGCGGCGGGCAAGGCAGCCCTGGCGTCCGCCGCGCCCCGCCTGGACCGCGCATCCCTGACCCTGGCGCCGGTGGTGCCCCGGCCGGGCAAGATCATCTGCCTGGGCCTGAACTACTACGACCACGCCAAGGAAGGCGGGCGGGAGAAGCCGGACTATCCCTGGTTCTTCATGCGCACCGCCACCTCGCTGATCGGCGCGGGCGCGCCGGCGCTGCGCCCGCGCGTCTCGGAAAAGCTGGATTATGAGGCGGAGCTGGCCGTGGTCATCGGCAAGGCCGGCCGCCATATCCCGCAGGACCGGGCGCTGGCGCATGTCTTCGGCTACAGCTGCTTCAACGACATCTCGGTGCGGGATTACCAGAAGCGCACGCCGCAATGGACCATCGGCAAGAATTTCGACGGCACCGGCGCCTTCGGGCCTGAACTGGTGACGGCCGACGCCCTACCCGCCGGCGGGGCTGGCCTGGCCATCCAATGCCGTCTGAACGGCCAGGTGATGCAGAGCGCCAACACCGACAGCATGATCTGGGGCGTGGCCGAAACCATCGCCCTTCTGACCGAATGCCTGACGCTGGAGCCGGGCGACGTCATCGTCATGGGTACCCCCGCCGGCGTGGGCTTCGCCCGCACGCCGCCGGTTTGGATGCGCGCCGGTGACCGGGTGGAGGTGGAGATCGAAGGCGTGGGCCTGCTGGCCAACATGATTCAAGACGAGGTTGGCCAGGATGAAGTCGGCTGAGATGGCGGAGGTTTACGACGTCGCCATCGTCGGCTTCGGCCCGTCCGGCGCCGTGGCCGCGGGTCTCCTGGGCCAGGCGGGGGTGCGGACCTATGTCTGCGATCGCAGCACCGAGGTCTATGACAAGCCCCGGGCCATCGCGCTGGACCATGAGATCATGCGCGTGTTCCAGCATCTGGGCGTGGCCGAGGCGGTGGAACCGTGGGTCGAACCCTTCACGCCGTCGGAGTACTACGGCGTGGACGGCCAGTTGATCAAACGCTTCACCACTGTGGCGCCGCCCTTCCCCCTGGGCTACACGCCGTCCCTTGTCTTCACTCAGCCGCCGGTTGAGGCCATCCTGCGCGATCGGGCGCGGGCGCTGCCGTCGGTGACGGTGGACCTGGGCGTGACCCTGGAAGGGCTGGAGCAGGATGCTGGTGGCGTGACCCTGGCGCTGCGGCATGCGATGGGCGCCGCGAAGGCGATACGCGCCCGCTACGTCATCGGTTGCGACGGCGCGTCCAGCCTGGTGCGCACCTTGCTGGGGATCGAATTGGACGACCTAGCCTTCGATGAGCCTTGGCTGGTGGTCGATGTCCGGGTGAACGAGCGTGGTCAGGCCAAGTTGCCGGCCGTCAGCGTCCAGTACTGCGATCCTGACCGTCCGGCCACCTACGTCATCGGGCCCGGGAACCACCGCCGCTGGGAAATCTCCCTGAACGAGGGCGAGGATCCGCGCGAGGCCGCGACGGAGGCGGGGGCCTGGCGCCTGCTGTCGCGCTGGCTGACGCCGGAGGACGGCACCCTGTGGCGCCAGGCCAGCTATCGCTTCCACGCCCTGGTGGCCCATGAGTGGCGGCGCGGGCGGGCCTTCCTGGCCGGTGACGCCGCCCATCAGCAGCCGCCCTTCCTGGGCCAGGGCATGTGCCAGGGGATCCGCGACGTGGCCAACTTGGCCTGGAAGCTGGCCGCCGTCCTGGAGGGGCATGGTGGCGAGGGCCTGCTGGACAGCTATGGCGTGGAACGGTCGCGTCATGTGCGCGACCTCACCGGCCGCATCAAGGCCATCGGCGCCGTCATTTGCGAGCGCGACCGCGACCTGGCCCGGATGCGCGACCGTCGCCTGCTGGCCGAGGCCGGCGGGCCGGTGCGGGATGAACCGCGGCAGAACGTGCTGCCCCGGCTGGAGGAGGGGCTCCTGGCGGTCACGCCCCACCCCGCCAACGGCACCCTGTTTCCCCAACCCTGGATCCTGGACGTGGACGGCCGCCGCCGGCGGCTGGATAGCCTGACCGGCACCGGCTGGCGGCTGGTCATCGTGGATGACTGGACCGGGCCGGAGGCGGTGGCCGCGCTGCCGGGACTGGCGCTGGTGCGCGTTGGTGCTGGTGGCCTTGAGGAGGCGGACGGTGTGCTGGCGGCCTGGTTCAAGACCCATGCCTGCAGCGCCGCCCTGGTCAGGCCCGACAATTACGTTTACGGGGTAGGGACGCGCCCGGACGACTGGGCCGCCCACTGGGTGGCCTTGGAACGGCAAATGGCCTGATTACCGGGCCCCTGATTACTGGGCCCCGGATTACCGGGCCTATGAAATCAAAGAAGAACGACAGGGAGGTAGGGCATGGCGACGGCGGTTAACGCGGCGGAGGAATTGGCGACGGCCCCGATGGGGATCTTCCATCGCCGGTTCGCCCTCCTGATGGGCCTCATCATGTTCTTCGACGGCTATGACCTGTTCAACGCCGCCTATGTCATTCCCTTGGTCCGCCGCAGCTGGCAGCCGTCGCCCTCCCTGATCGGCATCATGTTGTCGGCTGGCATTTTCGGCCTAGCCATCGGCTCGGTCCTGCAGGGCCTGCTGGCGGACCGCTATGGCCGGCGGCGTGTCCTGGTGGCGGCCCTGTGGCTGCTGATGGCCGCCAACCTGGTGCTGGCCCTGGTGGTGCAGGGGCCGGTGGCCTTCGCCGTCTGCCGGCTGGTGCTGGGCCTGGCCTTGGGCATGGTGACCCCCTTGGTGCTGACCTATTTGAACGAATGGACGCCGGCCCGCTGCGCCAACACCTATGTCACCTGGGTGTTTCAGCTGGGGCTGTCGCTTGGAGGAATCTGCGCTGGCCTCGCCGGCGTCTTCCTGACCGCCGTCCATGGATGGCAGGCGCTCTATTACACCGGCGCCTTGTCAGGTCTGGTCGCCGTCGCTGCCACGCTATGGCTGCCGGAATCCGTGCAGTACTTGGCCCTCAAGGGGGATTTCGGCCAGGTGCGGCGGCTGCTCGCAGCCTTGCGGCCCGACCGGGCGGGGCTCTACGATACGGCGGCGCTGGTCCACCCGCGGCGCGCGCCCAAGGCGGCGGTTGGGGTGCTGCTGGCGCCGATATACCGCCGGAACACCCTGGTGCATTGGGCGGTGGGCTTCCTCAGCCTCTTTTGCGTGCATGGCCTGACGGGCTGGCTGCCGACCATCGTGGTGGCACGGGGGGCGGCGGTTTCCTCGGCCTTCGCCTACGGCACCCTCATCATGGTCGCGTCCATCTTCGGTGGCATGGCCGCCGGCTGGCTGGCCGACCATTGGCGCAGCCGGGTAAAGACCATGGCCGGCGGGTATTTGCTGGCCGTCCTGGCCATGGCGGGGCTGGGCGTGGTCAGCGGCGGCCCGGCGACGGTGGCGCTGGTGGCGGCGGCCGGGTTCTGCATCTTCGGCGCCCAGGCCGTGCTCAACAACTATCAGGCCATGACCTACCATACCGAGGTGCGCGGCACAGGTCTGGGGGTGGCGGTGGGCCTGAACCGGGTGGGCGGCATCCTGGGGCCCTCGGTCATTGGCGTCATCGGCACGCTGAGTGCCGATCCCCTGTACGTGTTCCTGGTCCTGGCGGTGGCGGCGCTGCTGGCGGGGCTGATCAGTTTGCTGGGCGGGCCGGAGGTGACGGCCGCCCGGCGGCTGGGCGCCAGTTCGGCGGCGATGCACGACGATGCCGCCGCGCGGGCGGCGTGCGCGCCATCCCCGCGGTGACGGCATTGGATATCCTTGGAAGGCGGGGCGCGGCCGTGACGACCGCGCCCCTTGCGCCCTTATCCGACGGGGCGCCGTTTCACCAGAGCATACAGCGCCGGGATCACCAGCAAGGTCAGGACGGTGGAGGAGACCATGCCGCCCACCATGGGCACGGCGATGCGGCGCATGACCTCGGAACCCGTGCCCGTGCTCCACAGGATGGGCAGCAGGCCGGCCATGATGGCCACCACGGTCATCATCTTGGGCCGCACCCGCTCCACCGCTCCTTCCAGGATGGCGGCGCGCAGGTCGGCGGGTGTTGCCGGGGCGCCCTCGCGCGTCCGCTGGGCCAAGGTGGCCGACCAGGCGTGGTCCAGGTAGATCAGCATCACCACCCCCGTCTCAGCCGCCACGCCGGCCAGGGCGATGAACCCCACGGCAACCGCGACGCTGATGTTGTAGCCCAGGGCCCACAGCAACCAAGCGCCGCCCACCAGGGCGAAGGGCACCGACAGCATGACGATCAGGGTTTCCGCCAGGCGTCCGAAGTTCAGGTACAGCAGAATGAAGATGACGCCCAGCGTGGCGGGGACGACCAAAGCCAGCTTGGCCTTGGCCCGCTGCAGGTACTCGAACTGTCCGCTCCATTCGAGGCGATAGCCTGGTGGCAGGTTGACCTTGGCCGCCACGGTCCGCGCCGCCTCCGCCACATAACCGCCCACGTCGCGACCATGCATGTCGACATAGACATAGCCAACCAACTGCGCGTTCTCGGTGCGGATGGACGGCGGGCCTTGGGTGAGGGCCACGCTGGCCAGGTCGCCCAGCGGCACCATGGCCCCATTGGGCAGTGGCACCAGAACCTGGGTGGCAATGGCCTGGGGACTGTCCCGCAGGTCGCGGGGATAGCGGACGATGACGCCATACCGCTCCCGCCCCTCCACCGTGGTGGTGACGGTCTCCCCGCCCAGGGCCGTGGCCACGATCTGCTGCACGGCGTCGATGCTGAGGCCGTAGCGGGCGATGCGGTCGCGGTCGGGTGTGATCTCTAGGTAATGGCCGCCGCCCAGGCGCTCGGCATAGGCGCTGGTGGTGCCGGGCACGCCACGTACCGCCGTCTCCACCGCTGTTGTCAGCCGTTCCAGCACGGCTAGGTCGGGCCCGAACACCTTGACGCCAACCGGCGTGCGGATGCCGGTGGACAGCATGTCGATGCGGGCCTTGATGGGCATGGTCCAGGCGTTGCTGACGCCGGAGAGTTGCAGGGCCTGGTCCATCTCCCGCACCAGGCCGTCCAGGGTCAGGCCCGGCCGCCACTGGTCTTGAGGTTTCAAGGTAACCACCGTCTCGCTCATCTCCAGCGGGGCGGGGTCGGTGGCGGTAGCGGCACGTCCAGCCTTGCCATAGACGGACGCCACCTCGGGGAATGATTTCAGGATGCGATCCTGCGTCTGCAACAGCTCCGCCGCCTTGGTGACGGAGATGCCCGGCAGGGTGACGGGCATGAACAGCAGCGTGCCCTCGTTCAAATCCGGCATGAATTCCGAGCCCAGGCGCGACACCGGCCAGGCCGTGGCCGCCAGGGCCAGGACCGCCGCGACCACCGTCACCTTGGGCCAGCGCAGCACCAGCGTGATCAGCGGACGATAGGCCGCGATCAGGGCGCGGTTCAGGGGGTTGCGCGCCTCCGGCACGATGCGGCCGCGCACGAAGAACAGCATCAGCACCGGCACCAGGGTGACGGACAGCAGGGCGCCGCCGGCCATGGCGAAGGTCTTGGTGTAGGCCAGCGGCTTGAACAGCCGCCCCTCCTGCGCCTCCAGCGCGAACACCGGCAGGAAGGACGCGACGATGACCAGCAGGCTGAAGAACAGCGACGGCCCCACTTCCCGCGCCGCCGCCAGCAGGGCGGGGCCCCGGGGCTCGCCCGGCGCCAGCCGTTCCACATGCTTGTGGGCGTTCTCGATCATGACGATGGCGGCGTCCACCATGGCGCCCAGGGCGATGGCGATGCCGCCCAGGCTCATGATGTTGGCGCCGATGCCCAGCGGCCGCATGACGGCGAAGGCCGCCAGGATGCCGATGGGCAGGGTAATGATGGCGACCAGGGCGCTGCGCACGTGGAACAGGAACAGTACGCAGACCGCCGCCACGATCAGGCTTTCCTCCAGCAAGGTATGTTTCAGCGTCTCGATGGCCCGGTCGATGAGGTCGGACCGGTCGTACACCGCCTTGAGGGTCACGCCCTCCGGCAACGCCGGCAGCAGCTCCGCTAGGCGCTGCTTGACGCTGGCGATGGTGGTCAGGGCGTCGGCGCCGTCGCGCTTGACCACGATGCCGCCGACAGCTTCGCCCCGGCCGTCCAGCTCGCCGATGCCGCGCCGCTCGTCCGGCCCCAGCTCCACCCGCGCCACGTCGCGCAGCAGCACGGGCGCCGCCCCGCCGGCATCCGCCTTCAGCACCACCCGCTCCAGGTCGCCGGCGTCGCGCAGATAGCCCCGCCCGCGCACCATGTATTCGGTCTCCGCCATTTCCAGCGTGCGGCCGCCGACATCGCGGTTGCTGGCGCGAACGGCGTCCGACACCACCGACAGGGGGATGCCGTAGGCCTGCAGCTTGCGGGGATCGACCACCACCTGGTACTGGCGCTCGAACCCGCCCAGGGCCGCCACCTCGGCCACGCCGTCGGCCTTGGCCAGCTGGTAGCGCACCAGCCAGTCCTGGATGCCGCGCAGTTCGGCCAGCGTGCGGCCCGCACCCTGGACCACATACTGGTAGACCCAGCCCACACCGGTGGCGTCCGGCCCCAGCGAGGGCGTGGCGCCGGCCGGCAGCCGTTTTTGCGCGACGTTCAGATATTCCAGCACGCGGGAGCGCGCCCAGTAGAGATCCGTCCCCTCCTCGAACACCACATAGACGAAGGACACACCGAAGTTGGAAAAGCCGCGCACCACCTTGGACCGGGGCACCGCCAGCAGGGCGGTGGACAGGGGATAGGTCACCTGGTCCTCCACCACCTGCGGCGCCTGGCCGGGATAATCGGTGTAGACGATGACCTGGGTGTCGGACAGGTCGGGCAGGGCGTCCAGCGGCGTGTGCCGCAAGGACCAGGCGCCCAGCGCGGCGATGAACAGGGTGGCCGCCAGCACCAGCACCTTGTTGGCGGCCGACCAGTCGATGAGGCGGGCGATCATGGCTGTCCCCCCGCACTGGCGGTGAATGCCTGCAAGGCCGCCTTCAGGTTGCTTTCCGCGTCGATCAGGAAATTGGCGCCAACCACCACGCGATCACCTTTGCGCAGGCCGTCGCGCACCTCCACCTTGCCATCGCCCCGTACGCCCAGATGGATGGCGCGCGGCTGGAAGCGGCCGTCGCCCAGATCCAGCAGCACGGTCTGGCGGGTGCCCCCGTCCAGGACGGCGGATTCCGGAATCACCAGCGGCGGCCCGCTGTCGCTGCCGGCGCGCGGGGTGTTGATGGTCACGCTGGCGTACATGTCGGCCAGCAGGGCGCGGTCGCGGTTGGGCAGCACGATGCGCACCCGGGCCGTCCGCGTCTCCCGCGACAGGGTGGGGTAGATGAAGTCCACCACCCCGTCGAAACGGCGCCCGGGATAGGCCGTCAGGGTGGCGTGGGCCATCTGGCCGGGCCGCACCAGGCCCACCTCGCGCTCCGCCACCTCGGCCACCAGCCAGACGGTGGACAGGTCGGCGATGCGGTACAGCGGCTCGCCCGGGCCCGCGCGCATGCCTGCCACCACCGGCTTGTCGATGACCACGCCGTCCGCCGGCGCCCGGATCGGTATCCGGCTGGCGGCCTCGCCGCTCCGCTGCAACCGCGCGATCTCTTCCGCAGGGATGTCCAGCGCCTTCAGGCGTGACAAGGCGGCGGTCGCCAGGTCGGCCGAGCTGCCATGACCCATGTCGGCATGGCCGTCCGATGCCAGAGACCGGGCCAGCAGATACTCCTTCTCCGCCGTCAGCAGGTCCGGGGCGTAAAGCTGGGCCATCAGCTGGCCGCGGCGCACGGTGTCGCCCGTGGCGGCGACAGCCAATGTCTCCACCCAACCCTCCGCCCGGGTGGTCACCACGACCTGGCGCCGTTCATCCAGGGCGATGGTACCGGTGGCCTGCACGGACCCCGCCAGGGCCGGCACTTCCTCCACCGGGGCGGTCCTCACACCCAGGGTCTGCAGCTTGCCGGGGGCGATGCGCACCGTGCCCGCTGGCTCGGCCCCCTCGGCATAGACCGGCAGATAGTCCATGCCCATGCTGTCCTTCTTGGGCACAGGCGAGGTGTCGGGCAGCCCCATAGGGTTGCGGTAGTACAGAACCTTGCCCTTGTCGGCGGATGTCTGGGGCGACGTCTCAGCCTGGGCCACCTGGGTAGCGGTGAGGGCGATGGCCAGGCCAATAAGGAAGCGGGCGCGGGTCATAGCGGACCTCCCACCAGGCGTTCCAGGGCAGCCAGAGCCTTTTGACCCTCGACCTCGATCCGCAGCAAATCCAGGCGGGCCTGGTGCAGGCGATGCTCCGCCTCCAGCACGGCGGCCAGGCTGCCTTGCCCCCGGCCATAGGCGGCCAGGGCGGCGTCATGGGCGCCGCCGAGGTCTGGCAGCAGTTGCGCGCGGTATACCCCGGCCTGCTGACGGGCGGCGGTCAGCGCCGCCAGCGCCTCGGCCAAGTCGCCCTCGATGTCCGCCGCCGTCGCGGCCAAGCTCTGCCGGCTGGCGTTGGCCTTGGCCACCGCCTGGCGTTCCCTCGCCCGCTTCGGCTCCGCCTGCAGGGGGATCTTGAAGCCAACGGTGGCGGTATAGCCGGTGGGGCCGTTGTCGCGCTGGATGGCGCCCACGGCCAAGGTCAGGTCAGGGTACCAGGCCTTGGCGGCCAGGCGGCGTTCTTCCTCGGCGCCGCGCACCTCCGCCAATCCGGCAGCCAGGCGGGGGTTGTCGGCCTGGGCCCGGTCGGCCAGCACCGTCAAGGGTGGGGTGGACACCGGCAGGGGACGGCCGCCGGAGGGGGCGGCCAGGGCCGCATCCACCGGACGCGCCAGCAGAGCGTTCAGGCGCGCGGCGGCGGCGGTGCGGTCGGCGGTCAGCCGGGCGTTCTCCACCTCCGTGCGGGCCACTTCGGCGGCGGCCGTCAGGGCGTCGCCTTGGCTACCCAGGCCCTGGCCATAACGGTCGGCGGCATTCCTGGCCATCTGGCGATCCAGGCGCAGGACGTCGCCGTTAACGGCCAGGGCGGCCGAGGCGGCGGCGTACAGGGCGAAGGTGCCCTTGATGCGCTCCTCCAGTTCCAGGCCCACCGCCCGTTCCCGGCCCCGTGCCGCGTCCACCGCCGCCAGGGCGGCGCTGCGGCGCAGGTCGCGCTTGCCCCACAGGGGAAACTCCTGCTCCACCGTGATGTAGGTCTTGTTGATGCGGGGGCCGCTGGTGCGGTCCACCTCGTCCGAGTTGACGCGGAAGGTCGGATCCTCCAGCGCGCCGGCGGCGGAAGCCCCGGCATCGGCGGCCGCGGTTTCCAGCGCGGCGGCCTGCAGGGATGGGTTCAGCTGCCGGGCGGCGTCCAGCAGGCCGTCCAGGCTGGCGCCCAGCGCCGGGGCGTCAGGGGTGGGCATGATATCCGCCCGCGTGCCGGACGCGAGCATAAGGGCCAACGCCGCCACGGCGGTGGCCGTGCGGGCATGGATGTATCGGGTCATGAGGCTTCCCTTCCCGAAAGGGTATCGGGGCCGGCATAGCGATGCCGGCGGCGTGAATAGGCCTCGGGCGTCGATGCCCCGAGGCGACAGGGGCACCCTCAGGGCGCCCCGCTCACGCGGCGATGGGAGGGAAGGGTTCCGGCGTGATGGACAGGCCGGCCATGGAGGCCGACGGGTGCCAGAAGAAGGCGTCGCCGAAAACGACCGGCGCCGTGGGCTGGCCGGTTCGCTCCGGCAGCAGCGAGATGCCCAGGCAGCCCATCTGCTTGAGGCAGGCCGCGTTCAAGCCGTGGCAGGGCCCGCCCTTGGCCGGTGTGCCGGCGGAATGGACCATCGGGCAATCGTCGGGCATGGCCGGGCCCGTAGTGCCGGCGGTGGGCAAATCCACCGGCATGGCCTGAACCGTGGTGGCGCCCAGGAAGGACAGCAGCAGGAATGCCATGACAAGGCCGCGCAAGCATGCCGCCACCATGCCCAGCCGGTGGGCGGGGAAGGCGGGCGTCTTCCGCGAAGGGGGACGTGGGCGGCGCGGCATGCCGCTAGAGGTAGGCTACGCCGGCTGGGAATGCAATGCGGCACGCGGGTGCACGCGCAATTCCGTGCGGGAAGTGGGCCGTGGGATGCCTCCCCGTGCCGGCCTCCGTTCCGGGCCGCTACGTTAAACGCCCCATACCCGGTTCCCTCTACCGGCCCTAGCCTTTGCCCCGTGGCCGCCGTGTCCATGGCGGCGAAAGACCAAAGCGAACGGGAAGGGGATGGTGATGAGGGGGATGTACAAGCCGGTCGGTCTCGCGGCCCTGCTGCTGGCGGCGACCAGCCTGTCGGCGCCGGCGACGGCCTGGGCCGCCGACACGGTGAAGGTGGGCGTGCTGCAGTCGTTGACCGGCACCATGGCCATCAGCGAGGTCACGGTGAAGAACGCCGAGATCCTGGCCATCGAAGAGATCAACGCCAGCGGTGGCGTGCTGGGCAAGAAGATTGAGCCGGTGGTGGAGGACGGCGCGTCCGACCCCGCCATCTTCGCCCAGAAGGCGACCAAGCTGGTGCAGGATGGCGGCGTTGTCACCGTCTTCGGCGGGTGGACCTCCGCCAGCCGCAAGGCCATGCTGCCGGTGTTCCAGAAGCTGAAGAGCCTGTTGTGGTACCCGGTGCAGTTCGAGGGCAACGAGTGCTCGCCCAACATCATGTATTCCGGCGCCCAGCCCAACCAGCAAATCCTGCCGGCCCTGACCTGGGCGGTGGAGAAGGGCTACAAGAGCTACTTCCTCATCGGCTCCGACTATGTCTTCCCCCGCACCGCCAACCTGATCCTGAAGAAGCATATCGACGCAGATAAGCTGAAGGTGGCTGGTGAGGAATACGTGCCGCTGGGCGGCACCGACTTCAGCGCCGTCATCGCCAAGGTGCAGGCGGCCAAGCCGGACATCATCTTCAGCACCCTGAACGGCGACAGCAACGTCAGCTTCTTCAAACAGATGGCCGCCGCCGGCCTGCCCTCGGCCAAGCTGCCCGTCATGTCCTTCAGCATCGGCGAGCAGGAGGCCGTGGCCATGGGCCCCAGCCTGGTGGAGGGCAGCTACGCCGCCTGGAACTATTTCCAGAGCCTGGACGGTGCGGCCAACAAAAAGTTCGTGGCCGCCTATCAGGCCAAGTTCGGCGCCGGTGCGGCCGTCACCGACCCGATGGTCCATGGCTATGTCGATGTCTACGCCTGGAAGGCGGCGGTGGAGAAGGCCGGCAGCTTCGATCCGGAGAAGGTGCGGGCGGCGGCGGTGGCGCTGGACTATCTCGACACCGCCATGGGCAAGGTGAAGTTCGCCGCCAACCAGAGCCTGGTGCAGACCGGCTACATCGGCCAGCTGGACCCCACCGGCCAGTTCAAGATCATCTGGCAGTCCAAGGGCACCATCGACCCCGACCCCTACGACCCGCTGGTCTTCCCGGGCAAGAAGTGCCCGGCGAGCTGATGAATCCCAACGGCAAGAGGCTCGGCCTCTTGCCGTAGTAGCCCGCGACCGCGGGCGCCGGAGCGAGGATCAGCCAAGCCGGCGGATGCCGACGCCCGGCGTATGAGGGAGAAAAGAAATGGGTGAGTGGCCCCTTATCGCTGGGCAAATCTTCAACGGGTTCAGCGTCGCGTCGCTGTACGTGCTGGCGGCCCTGGGCCTGGCGCTCAGCTTCGGCCTCATGCGCGTCATCAACATGGCTCATGGCGAGATGCTGATGCTGGGCGGTTACCTGGCCTACCTGACCCTGCAGGTGGTGCCGGGGCCCTTGGGCATCCTGGCCGCCATGCCCGTCGCCTTCCTGGGTGCCGCCGCCGTGGGCGCGGTGCTGGAGACGACGCTGATCAAGCGCCTGTCGGCCCGGCCGCTGGACACGCTGCTGGCCACCTGGGGTGTCAGCCTCATCCTGCAGCAGGCGGCGCGCAACATCTTCGGCGCCATCGGCGTGGACGTGCGGGCGCCGCAGTGGCTGAACCACGCCTATACCGTCCAGTCCGGCCTGCTGGAGGGGCTGACCATACCCGCCACCCGCCTGTTCATTCTGGCGGTGGCGTTCGCCGTCATGGGTGCGCTCAGCCTGCTGCTGGCCCGCACGCGCATCGGCCTGCTGGTGCGCGCCGTGAACCAGGACCGGGGCATGGCGGCGGCGGCGGGCATCAATGTGCGGGCGGTGGATCTGTCGGTGTTCTGCCTGGGCACCGGCATCGCCGGCCTGGCGGGGGTGGTGCTGGCCCTTCTGGGCCCCGTCACCCCCAATGTCGGGCAAAGCTATGTCGTGCCGGCCTTCCTGGTGGTGGTGCTGGGCGGCCTGGGCAGCCTGAAGGGCACGGCCATCGCCTCGCTGATCGTGGGGCTGTTCTCGGCCTTGGTGCAGATCCTGGTGGATGTCAGCCTGGCGCAGGTGCTGCTGCTGCTGTTCGTCATCGGGTTCATCCAGTTCCGTCCCCAGGGGGTGGTGGCCGTACGGTCCCGCGCGCTGGACGCGTGAGGTGCACATGAAGGAGGACGGCATGGATATGAGCATGCGCAAAGAGACGCCGCTGTCGGGGGGCCTGGCGGGCGTCACCCTAGGCCGGCCCATGGCCCTGACGCTGCCGGTGGTGGTCCTGGCCGCCCTGGCCCCCTGGCTGGTGTCGGCCTATGAACTGAACCTGCTGGCCCGCTTCCTGGCCATGGCGCTGCTGGCCATGGGCCTGGTGCTGGTGTGGGGCCAGGGCGGGGTGCTCAGCCTGGGCCAGGGGGTATTCTTCGGCCTGGGCGGCTACGCCATCGCCATGCACATGAAGCTGGCGGCGCTGGCCGACGGTGACCTGCCCGACTTCATGGTGTGGAGCGGCCTGGACGCGCTGCCCTGGTGGTGGGTGCCGTTCAAAAGCCCGCTGGTCGCCATCCTGGGCGTGGTGCTGGTGCCGGGCGCGCTGGCGGCCCTGTTCTCCTGGGCGGTGTTCCGGCGGCGGGTGGGGGGCGTCTACTTCGCCCTGATCACCCAGGCGCTGGCGCTGGCCTTCGCCACCCTGCTGATCAGCCAGCAGCCCTCCACCGGCGGCTTCAATGGCCTGACGGATTTCCAGACCGTGATGGGCCTGGAACTGGGCACGCCGGCGGCGGCGCATGGCCTGTACTGGCTGACCCTGGCCCTGGTGGTGGGGGTGTTCGTGGCCCTGCGCGCCCTGATGGCGTCGCGCTACGGCCTGTTGCTGCGCGCCATCCGGGATGGTGAGAACCGCATCCGCTTCCTGGGCTACGACCCCACGCCGTTCAAGGTGGTGGCCTTCACCATCGGTGCCGTGCTGGCCGGCCTGGCCGGGGCGCTGTTCACGCTGCACGCCGGCGTGGTGTCGCCGGCCCTGGTGGGCGTGGTGCCCTCCATCGAGATGGTCATCTGGGTGGCGGTGGGTGGACGGAACAGCCTGGCCGGCGCCATCGCCGGCACCCTGGCCGTCAACCTGGCCAAGGATGGGGTCAGCAGCGCCTTCCCCGACCTGTGGCTCTACGCCCTGGGTCTGGTGTTCGTGCTGGTGGTGACCCTGCTGCCCGGCGGCCTGGCCGGTCTGATGGCCGATGCTGGTGCTGCCGGCTTGGGAAAGCGGCTGAAAACCCTGATCATTGGTGAGGCGAAATGAGCGCGCAGGCGACCGCGTCCCATATCGGCACCACCGCCCCCGCCAGCAACCTGCTGCTGGCGGTGGATGGGGTGACGGTGGACTTTGACGGCTTCAAGGCCCTGAACGGCTTCAGCCTGACCCTGGACCGGGGCACCCTGCGGGTGTTGATCGGTCCCAACGGGGCGGGCAAGTCCACGCTGTGCGACACCATCATCGGCCGGGTGCGGGCCACCAGCGGCCGGGTGATCTTCAAGGACCAGGATATCACCCACCTGCCGGAGCATGAGATCGTGCGCCGGGGCATCTGCCGCAAGTTCCAGACGCCGGGCGTGCTGCCCGGCCTGTCGGTGGTGGACAATCTGATGATCGCCGCCAAGCGCGACCGTCGCTGGTGGTCATCCTTCCGCCACGGCGTGGCGGCGGAGGAGAAGGCCCGCGTGGCCGACATCCTGGAGACCATCGGCCTGGCCGACCGCGCCGCCGCCCCCGCCGGCCAGCTGGCGCATGGTGAGAAGCAGTGGCTGGAGATCGGCATGGTGGTGGCGACGCGCGCCGACCTGCTGCTGCTGGACGAGCCCACGGCCGGCATGGGCCCGGCGGAAACCAGCCAGACGGCCACCCTGATCCGCCGCCTGGTGGGCCAGCACACCGTGCTGGTCATCGACCATGACATGAGCTTCCTGGAGCAGTTGGACGCCCGCGTCACCGTCATGCACCAGGGCCAGTTCCTGAAGGAGGGCAGCGTGGCCGCCATCCGGGCCGACGCGGATGTCGCCGCCGTCTATCTGGGCCGGGCCAAGGAGAACACCCATCATGTCTGAACCGTTGCTGACGCTCACCGGGGCGGCGACATCCTATGGCCAGAGCCAGGTCCTGTGGGATATCGACATGGCGGTGCCGGCCGGCGGCGCCGTGGCGCTGATCGGCCGCAACGGCGTGGGCAAGACCACCCTGCTGAAGACCATCATCGGCGCCCAGCGCCTGACCGCCGGCCGCATGACCTTCCAGGGCCGCGACGTCAGCGCCCTGGGCCCCCACCAGCGCGCCCGCGCCGGCATCGGCTACGTTCCCCAGGGCCGCCACATCTTCCCCCACCTGACGGTGCGGGAGAATTTGGAGACCGGCCTGTCCGCCCTGGCCGGCCGCGGCGGCGGCGCGATGAAGGCGGGCGTGCCCGACCACATCTTCGACCTGTTCCCCAAGTTGGCGCAAATCATCAACCGCAAGGGCGGCGTGCTCAGCGGCGGCGAACAGCAGCAGCTGGCCATCGGCCGCGCCCTGGCGGGCCAGCCCAGCCTATTGCTGCTGGACGAGCCGACGGAAGGCATCCAGCCCTCCGTGGTCCAGCAGATCGAGGACGCCCTGCGCCGCATCCGCGCCGACCTGGGCGTCACCGTCCTGATCGTGGAACAGTACCTGGACTTCGCCTGGTCCTTCGCCGACAGCTACCGCGTCATGCAGCGCGGCCGCATCATCCGCGCCGGCAGCACGCGGGAGGAGACGGCGGCGGAGGTGGCGCACCTGGTGAACATTTGAGAGTAGACTATGGCGTCCAAGGATTGATCAGCGACACGCCGCAGCCGGAGAAATCGTCGGTATTACGGGTGGCTACTGTGGCGGCGAGCGAGTGGGCAATCGCTGCGATTTGGGCATCCAGGGTGGAGATGGGGCGCCCAGCCTGGCGTCTCACTGTTGTAATGCCCGCAAATGAAATCGCGGCCTGAGTGTCGAAGGGCAATATTCGGCCGGCGAAGTCGGCGACGAACATCTGTAGCGCGGCATTCTCCAAACCGACCCGCCGACGTCCCTCTGGGAGCAGGGCGATGCCTGACAGGATTTCAGCCTGGGTGATGGTGGTGGTGAACAATAAGGACGGGGGTTGTTGGTCAAGCCAACGCAAAACCGCATCCGATGGCGCCGGGCGCATCAGCTCCGATAGCACGTTGGTATCAAGAATAATCATTCCGGGAAGCTGGGCGGATTACGTAATGGCTCACGTGGGGGCAACGCCAGCTCCACGCCACCGAACGGGGCGAAGCGACGGCGGATCGATCCTGCCAAATCAGTCGGCGCCGGCGGTAGATCATGGACCAGAACGGCTTGCAGGATGTGCCGAGCCTCTTCCTCCATGGAACGTCCATGGCCGGCGGCTTGGGCCCGTAGGCGGCTCTCCAATGGTTCTTCCATGTTTCGGATGGTGAGGCTGGCCACGGCATCCTCCGGCTATCTGCGCTATGGGAAGTCTAAGCGCTGACGCGTAGTGCGGCAACATCGGGGGAGTACGGAGGCGCCCATTTCAGGGTGGAACACTACCCCGCCATCACCCTTACGGCCACGGCGGCGGCGGACGCCCGGTTCTCAACCCCCAGCTTCACGAAGATCTGCTCCAGGTGCTTGTTCACCGTGCGGGGGCTGATGCCCAGGATGTCGCTGATGTCGCGGTTGGATTTGCCGTGGGCGATCCACACCAGCACCTCAGCCTCGCGCGCCGTCAGGCCCAGGGCCTGTTGCAGGGCGCGTTCCTCGCGGCCGGCGCCGGTCTCGCTGATGCGGAACAGGAATTCGTCCGGTTCCGTCTGGCTGAGGTAGGTGACCTCCAGCCGGCGGGTATCGTTCGCGTCCGGGCCGTCGATCAGGATGGACGGCGCGCCGTCGCGGCGCAGCTGGGCCAGGCGCTCCGCCACCGCCGGGGGCAGGCGGTCGGGGGTGTTCCCGCCGGACCCATCATCGGGGAAGAAGGCCGCCAGCAGGCGCTGCGCCTGGGGCGTGCACCAGCGCAAGCGCCCGCGCGCGTCGGTCGCCAGCAGATAGCGGCCGGTGGTGTCCAGCGCTACCTGGGCGCCGTAGGCGACGCGGGCGTTGGCCAGATGCACGCGGATGCGGGCCATCAGCTCATCCACCACGATGGGCTTGGTGACATAGTCGACGCCGCCGGCCTGCAGGCCCTGCACCACGTGTTCCGTCTCGCTGAGGCCGGTCATGAAGATGACGGGCAGGTGGGCCAGGGCCTGGTCGCGCTTCAGGCGGCGGCAGGTCTCGAACCCGTCCAGCCCGGGCATGACGGCGTCCATCAGCACCAGGTCCGGCGTCACCTGCTCCAGCAGCGCCAGGGCGCCCTCGCCGTCCGTCGCCACCAGCACGGTCAGGCCCGCCTGGTCCAGGGCGTCGGTCAGGAAGCCCAGGGTTTCCGGCGTGTCATCCACCACCAGCACGGTGTCGCGGCGGGCGGGGGCGGCCTGAACGGCATCAGTCATCGCCATGCTCCACCCGGTCCTGTCCATCGCCTGTACCGCCATCACTCCCTCCCGCCTGTGTCCGTGCCGCCTCCAGCACCGCCATATAGCGCTTCAGGTCGAAGGCGCGCACCAGGGTGCGCAGCTGGGCGGCGAAGGCGGCGGTGGCCGCGTCCTCCGCCTCCAGCTCGCGCAGCTTGGCCTCGATGCCGCGCACATGGCCGATGCGGCCCAGCTGCCACAGCGCTTCCAGATGCGGCTGGGCCAGGGCCGGCACGACATCGGCTGCCATGGCCGGCGGCGGCGCGTCGGCGGGGGCGTACAGCCACTCCAGGCCCAGCAGCGCGCCGATGCGTTCCAGCAGCACGTCCATGTCCACCGGCTTGATGAGGAAGGCGTCGTGCGCGGCGCTGCCGCCATCCTGCCCGCCCGCGGCGTCGCGGCCGGGGGTGTAGTCGTGGGCATTGGCCGACACCATCATGATCTTCAGGCGCGGCAGATCCAGATCGCGCAGGGCCGCCGCCGCCTCCCACCCCGTCATGTGGGGCATGGAGATGTCCAGCAGGGCGAGATCCGGCCGGCACTCCCGCGCTAGCGCTACGCATTCCCGCCCGTCGCGGGCGGCGAACAGCAGGAAATCCAGCGGCCGCAGCAGGTTCTGGATCAGGGCCAGATGGTCGGGGTCGTCATCGGCCACCAGCACGCGCAGGCGCGGGCCGGCATAGCCGTGGATGGTCCGAGCCGCCGGCGGGTCGTCCGGGCCGGACTGCGCCTCCGACAGCAGCAGGCGCACGGTGAAGGTGCTGCCCTGGCCGGGCACGCTGGCCACGGCGATCTCCCCGCCCATGATGCGGGTCAGCAGGCGGGTGATGGTCAGGCCCAGGCCGGTACCGGGCACGGCGCGGGCGTTGGCCATCCGCCCCCGCTCGAACGGTTCGAAGATGCGCTCCCTGTCCTCGGGCAGGATGCCGAAGCCGGTGTCCGACACCTCGAACTCCGCCACCTGGCTGCGATAACGCACGCGCAGGGTGGCGTGGCCCTGGGCCGTGTATTTCAGGGCGTTGGACAGCAGGTTGATCAGGATCTGGCGCAGGCGCTTCTGGTCGGTATGGACGAAGGCCGGCAGGTAGGCGGGGCGGTCGTAGTGGAACTGGATGCCCTTGGCGGCGGCCTGCAGGCGGAACATGTCCACGATCTGGTCCAGGAATTCCACCAGCCGTACCTTGTCGCGGGTCAGGCGCAGCAGGCCGCTTTCGATCTTGCTGATGTCCAGCAGGCCGTCCACCAGGTTGGACAGGTGCTCCGCACTGCGGCGGATGACGCGCACGCCGTCCGGGTTGCTGATGCTGGCGTCGCGTTCCAGCAACTGGGCATAGCCGAAGATGGCGTTCAGCGGCGTACGGATCTCATGGCTGATGCCGATGATGTAGCGGCTCTTGGCCACGTTGGCGGCCTCCGCCACCTCCTTGGCCTTCTGCAAGGCGGCGTCGGTGCGCTCGTGCGCCTCGATCTCCTCCATCAGCATGCCGGTCTGGCGCGCCGTCTCCTCCTCCGCCACGCGGCGGCTTTCCAGGGCCAGCACCAGCAGCCAGGCGGCGACGCCGGAGACGATCAGCAGGGCGAAGAAGACGATCCACAGGGTGGTGGCGACCACGCCGCGCGCTTCCGGTACCGCGGTGCCATACTGCATGCCGATGAAGGACAAGAGGCCGCCGTTGACCAGGGTGAACACGGCCATGACGCCCAGGAAACGGGCGGTGCGGGTGCGCACGCCGCCCGCCATGCGGCTGGGCAGCAGGGTTTCCATCAGGCGGGCCAACTGGTCGGTGATGCGGCTCTGCTTCTTGCACAGATCGTGGCAGCGGCTTTCCAGCGTGCAGCACAGGGAACAGATGGCGCCGGCATAGGCGGGGCAATGGGCCATGTCCCGCCGCTCGAACACGTTCTCGCAGATGACGCAGCGGGCCTCCGCCGCATCGGCGGGCAGGTCGGTGTCAGGCCGCGCCAGGTAAAAGCGGCCCCGGGTGGCCTTGGCGATCAGGGGGGCGGTGACGAAGGCCACGGCCAGGCCGATAAATGGTGCCATGGCCTGGGGCAGGGGCCCCAGCAGCGGCTCGAGGGCGCCCAGCGAGGCGAGGGTGGAGGCCACGACCGACAGGGCCATGGCGCCCACGCCCACCGGGTTGATGTCATAGAGGTGGGCGCGCTTGAACTCGATGCCCGGCGGGCTCAGGCCCAGGGGCTTGTTGACCACCAGGTCGGCCGTCAGCGCCCCGATCCAGCCGGCGGCGAAGTTGGCATACAGGCCCAGGATGCCGCCGATCACGCGGAAGATGCCCAGCTCCATCAGCATCAGGGCCAGGATGACGTTGAACACCAGCCAAACCACTCGGCCGGGATGGCTGTGCGTCAGGCGGGAGAAGAAGTTGGACCAGGCGATGGACCCGGCATAGGCGTTGGTGACGTTGATCTTGATCTGGCAGACGACGACGAAGACGCCGGTCAGGACCAAAGCCATGGTGGGGGAGGACAGCATCTCCTGAAAGGCGATGTAGAACACCTCTGTCGGCTGGGTGGCCTGTTCCGCCGACAGGCCATGGCGCAACGCCACCACCGCCAGGAAGGAACCGGCCAGCAGCTTCAGCCCGCCCATGGCGACCCAGCCCGGCCCGGTGGTGATCAGGGCCGTCCACCAGGCCCAGCGCCCGGTCTTGCGCAGGGTGGGCAGGAAGCGCAGGTAGTCCGCCTGCTCCCCGATCTGCGGCAGCAGGGACAGCAGCATGCTGGCCGCCATGCTGAACAGCAGCGGGTCGATATGGCCATCGGCATGGCCCAGCGCGCCGGGGAATTCCCGCCAGGCGGCCAGGTCCGCGCCGTGGTTCAGCGCCAGATAGGCCAGGGGCGTCAATTGCAGCAGCAGCCAGATGGGCTGGGTCAGCAGCTGCATGCGGCTGATCAGGCGGATGCCGTAGACGGCGATGGGGATGACCACCAGGGAACTGACGATGTGGGCCAGCCAAAGCGGGATTCCCAGCGCCATCTGAAGGGCCGCCGACATGATGCTGGCCTCGATCGAGAACAGCAGGAAGGTGAAGCTGGCGTAGATCAGGGAGGTGAGGGTGGACCCCAGATAGCCGAAGCCCGCCCCGCGGGTCAGCAGGTCGATGTCCACGCCATGGCGGGCGGCGTAATAGGTGATGGGCAGTCCCACCAGGAACATCAGGACGGCGACGGCCAGGATGGCGGCGCTGGCGTTGCTGTAGCCATAGGTCAGGGTGGCGCTGCCGCCGATGGCCTCGCACGCCAGGAAGCTGATGGCGCCGAAGGCGGTGTTGGCCACGCGGAACGACGACCAGCGCCGCGCCCGCGTGGCGGTGAAGCGCAGGGCGTAGTCCTCCAGCGTCTGGCTGGCGGCCAGCTGGTTGTATTGGCGCCGTTCCCTGACGATCCGCTGCCGCGCGCTCATGCCCCCCGCCTTAATGGCGGCCCTGCTATCCCCCATCGTTCCCCGTGCTTCTTTCCCAAAGAGGCGGCCCCGCGACCGACTTTACCGGTCGCGGGGCTGTAAGGAAGCCCCCGTGGTCCCGTTCCCTCAAGAAAGGGCCCCGGCCAGGGGCAAGGTGGCGTGGCTAGCCGCCGCCGGCAGGATAGGGGTGGGGGCGGGGAGAACCCCATGGGGCGTTTGACGTATGGTCCGGTTCAAATGCGCTTGGCCGCCGACGCGTCCTGCCGCTGTCAGAACTGCAGCTGCACGCCCAGCACCACGGCGTTGCCGTCGGATTTGCCGGTGGTGCTGGTGATGACGTATTCCGCGCTGATGCGGGCGTTGTGGCCGTCGATGATGTAGTTGACGCCCAGGTCCGTTTGGCTGGTGGAGATGCCGGTCAGGTCGGCATCGAAATGCTGGTAGCGCACCGTGGGCTGGAACTGGCCCCAGCCCACCTTGGCCGGGAACAGGAAGGCGCCGC
Source organism: Nitrospirillum amazonense (assembly GCF_029594735.1). NCBI lineage: Bacteria > Pseudomonadati > Pseudomonadota > Alphaproteobacteria > Rhodospirillales > Azospirillaceae > Nitrospirillum > Nitrospirillum amazonense. Next base: position 1,017,816 of record NZ_JARPAF010000001.1, on the reverse strand, counting down.
CCACCAGATAGGCCTTGCCCTGGGTCAGGCCGCCGACATTGTCGGTGGGGCCGGCGCCGCCGAAGCTGCTGGGCACGTCGGCCACGCCGCCGGTGTCGTACTGGTAATAGGCGCCTTCCAGCGTCACCACGCCGATGCCGTCCAGCTTCTTCTCGAACAGGCCGTCCACGTTCCAGGCGGTGTAGTCGCCCCGGCGTGCCAGCGTGCCCACGCCGTCCTGCTGGTACTGGGCGGCAAAGGCCAGGGTCAGCACGTCAACGGAACCATAGTAGGTGCTGCTGGTGTAGTAGCCGGGGTCGGGCTCGGCATCCAGGAAGTTATAGGCGACGCGGCCCGCGTACAGCAGGTTGTCGGACTGGTTGCTGGCGCCGGTGATGCGGTTGTGCCCCTCGAACGCACCGACGGAATAGACCAGCTTCTTGTCCAGCAGCTTGCCCCAGACAGTGGCGCCGTCGTCGCGGCCGGCGAACTTGGCCGGGTACTGCGACACGGTGCCGGGGTAGGCCCAGGTGTTCAGATAATAGGGGCCGTCCAGGTTGGCACGGTCGCTGGGCGGCAGCATGCGGCCCACCCACAGGTTGATGCCGTCCGCCGGCTCGAACTGGGCGTAACCGTCCAGCACCTCCACCCGGCCGGCGCTGTCGCGCTCTGTGTTGAAGGTGGCCTTGATCATGGGCGTCAGCTGGCCACTGATGTAGAGGCGCACGCTGTCCAGGTTGAAATCGGCGGAGCGCGAGGTGCCGTCCGGCGCCCCATCCTCCACGCTGGTGAAGCTGGCGCGCACGCCCAGGCCCACTGTGATGGATTTGTCGCCGCCGGCGGAAATGGTCTCGCCCGCCTGCGCCGCCAGGGCGGGCAGGGTGAGGGCCGTGGCCAAAAGCGCCAAGCGCAGGCGGCGTTGCGTCGTGTTGATGATGCCCGACATGATGTATTCCCCCGTCCTTAGGTCCCATTGCCGTTATCGGTGCCGGGAACTCAGGTCCCCAGCGTCGGCTTCAGGGGCAGGATGGGGGTGGGAAAGCGAAATCCTAATACGTCAAACTGCGTATGTTTTGTTTGCTGGTGATGGTCTAAATAAAAGACCATTGTGCAAAACCGGTATTCTCATAAACTGTTCTCTGTTGCTGGTTCGCCGTTTTTTGATTTTCGATTCCACATAAAGATTGCCTATAATTCAGCGCCAACCTGTCGCAACGGGCGGGAGGGCTGGTTTTCGGCAATGGCGACAAGGCCGGTCATCCCATACCCCAGCCGCACGGATCGGATGGAGATACCGGCACCGGGAAAGCCGCCCGCCAGCAGCATGGCCCGCAGGTCCAGGGGCGTGAACAGGCGGTGGGTGCCGGTCCCGGCGAACGGCCAGCGCTGCATGGTGGCCGCGTCCGTCACGTAAACCACCAGCCGTCCGCCCGGTCGCAGCACGCGACGCGCTTCCCGCAGGACATCGGCCGCGTTCTGCCAGAAATAGGCCACGTTGACCGCCAGCATCCCGTCGACCGCGCCGGCCGGAAGCGGCAGCGTATCAAAACGGCCGAGATGAAGGTGGAGCTGTCCCTGCTGTCGGGACTGCCGGTTGAGCTTGGCCGCCTGTTGCAGCATCACCGCCGACTGGTCGATGCCGTGGACGGTGCCGGCTGGCCCCACCGCTTTCACAGCCAGGGCCAGCGCATGGCCCGGACCGCAGCCCAGTTCCAGGACCGTGTCGCCGGGGCGGGGCGCCAAAGCCTCCACCGCCACCCGGTTGGGATGGGCGTTCAGGCGGTTCATGACCAAGCCCAGCAAATGCCCCAGGACGCCGGTGGGATGGCGCAGTTGGCTACCCAGGGCGTGCCAGGCCGCGCGGAAACGGATCGGCGGCCGCGCCAGCTGATTGAAGGCGTCCATCACCCGGCCGCCAGTTTCTGTTGCGCACGCTTCAGCAGCGAGCGGATTTCGACGCGCCGTCCCGCGTCCCAGACGGGCCGGTCGGGGGTGAGCGGCACGGCCAGGCCGTGCGCCAGCACCTCCGCCGCCTTGCGGTAATCCCCCTGTTCGAACAGGAAGTCGCCATAGAAGTAGTTGGCGTCCAAGCCATCGGGATTGATCGCCAGTCCTTCCTCCAGGTAACGGCGGGCCTTGTCATCGTCGCCGAAGCTCAGGGGAAAGCCAGGCACCTTGTAATAGAGGGAGCCGAGGCTGGTGGGCACAGCACCTCCCACCGCGCGATAGTCCAAGCGCCCTGCCGTCTCCAGCAGCGTGCGGGCTTCGCGCGCCAGGGAAAGCGCGCCCATGCCACCCTTCAAGCCGGCCAGACTGCCGAGGGTCAGGGCTTGCCAGATCAGAGGTTCGGCATGGCCGGGGTATTGCGATGCCAGCTGGCCGGCCTGGTCGGCCAGTGCCGTCATGGCTTGCACGCGCGCGTCGTGATCCGTCACCTCGAACGAGATGTGGGACCATTCCCGTTCCACGCCGGCCAGGGCGGTCAGCATCCCGGATGGCGTGGCATCGGTCGCGACCGTCTGGGCGATGGCCTCGCTTTCCATCGGCGACGCATGCCCTGCCGCCGGTACCGACAGGGGGAGGAGGGCGACCGTCATGGCGAGGGCCAATCGGCGCGCCCTAGGCGTGAGGGTATGATCCATAGGCGGCGGTTCCTTTTAGAGTGTAATCGCCTCGGACGGGCTCATCCGAGGCGTGAATTGCATGACGAAACAAAAGCTTAAACCAGGGGCAGGCAATCGACGCGGGGGCTGGTGCGACGGCCGGGCTGCGGTGCTGGCACCGGCGGCGCCATCAGCGCGTCCAGGGGACCGCGCCGCAATTGGCGCCGCACCGCGGCATCGACCAGGCGGGGGAATAGGCGCTGGAGCAGGACGAACAGGCGTTCCGGGCCGGCGGGATAGGCGGTGTCGGCGCCGGCCAATGCTGCGGCCCATATCCGTTTCGCGATGGCCGCCGGCGGGTCCGTCGGCATGTCCAGCAAAGCCAGGAGCGGTTCAAGAGCCTCCGTCGCGGGCGTGCGGGCGCCCCGCGGTGCGGCATAGGTCACGCCCACGCCCTGGCATCGCAGTTCCCGCCGCAAGGCGTCGGACAGGCCGCGCAAGCCATACTTGGACGCGCAATAGCCGGCAAACAGGGGATAGGGAATATCCCCCAGCAGGGAACCGATGTTGACCACCCGCCCGGCCGCGGCGGACAGCAGCGGAAGGAAGTCCCGCGTGAGGGCCAGCGGTGCCATCAGGTTGGTGGCCACCAGCGCGGTCAGCGTGCGGTCGTCCAGGGTCGACAAGGCCCCCGCCCATACCAGGCCCGCGTTGTTCACCAGAAAGTCCAGCCCGCCGGCATGGTCCCGCACAGCGTCCACCAGGGCCCCGCGATCCTCGGCCAGGGTCACGTCGGCTGGCAGGACAAGGCACCGCGTGCCGGGTCGCAACAGCGCCTTGGTGGCATCCAGCGGCGGGCGCCGCCGTCCGACCAGAACCAGCCCCAACCCCCGCCGCGACGCTTCGACGGCCAGCGCCTGGCCTATGCCCGAGCCGGCGCCGGTGATCAGCGCGGTCATGCCGCTTGAGGCGGAGTCATGCGGCATGGCAAGCATCTCCTTGCGCGCTGTCCAAGCCCCGGCTCAGGTCGCGGAAGATGTCGCCATAGAGGCGATAGACCATGTTCGCCGTGTCGGCGATGACCGGCAGCGCCTCCGGGGCGCGCAAACCATCGACCAGCTGTTGGAAGAAGGCCACATGCTCCTTATCCAGCGCCCCGTGGGAGGTCAGGTAGCGGAAGCCGGCGGTGCCGTCGCTCCGGTAGGCCCGTTGCAGGGCATCGGCCGCGCGGGAGGCCAGCAGCGTCGACATGCCCTCCAGGACATGGACCATGCCCAGCAGGGCGTAAGGGCTGACGCGCTCTATGGCGTCGTAGACATAGGCCAGCATGACACGGCAGGCCTGGCCCGGCACGGATGCGGCCACCCGCGCGGCATCACCGCCCGCCGCGTCGATGTCGTCCAGAATCCATTGCTCGTGCCCCTGTTCCTCGGTGATGTAGTCGAACAGCGCGGCCCGGTAATCCTCGTCGTTCGTCCGGGCCGCCGCCAGGGCCAGCAGCCGGCAGGTATGGCGCACATGATGGTAGGCCTGCGCCAGGAAATCACGATAAAGCGGCAGCGGCACGGCCCCATCCATTGCCATGCTCAGCACGGGAATGGACAGGAAGGCGCCACGGGCTTGGGCGGTCTCCGCGAGCAGGCGCTGATAGGGTGTTGGTGAGGTGTCGGGCAAGGGGGCCTCCGTCAATGGTTGGTGGTCGAATGGTCCAGCGGGGTCGGGATCGCCGGCATGGCCGGTGGATGGAGCTGCAGGTGGTAGGCCGCCGTGGTTTCTCGGCGGCGCAGCCGTCCGTTGGCGGTGAGCAGGCCGCGCGCTGCCAGGTCGCGCAGTGGTGCTACGTGATGCCGGCGGGGCCGGGCATAGGCAGGCAGGCCGGCGGCGGCGGTCGATGCCAAGGCAGCGATGGCGTCGTTCCCGGCGGCCTCGAACCATGATTCCGCCGCCGGCGCCGGAACCAGCAGCATCGCCAGCCCGTCCATTCCGCCATCGCTGAGCAGGCAGTGCGACAGGCGGGGGTCGTTCAGGAAATGCGCCTCCACCCATTCCGGGCTGATGTTGCGCCCCCCGGGCGTCACGATCAGGGCGTCCCGCCGTCCATGGACCGTCAGGTGACCGTCGTCATCGAAGGTCCCCAGGTCGCCGGTGCGCCAGGTCGCCGGGCCGGCAGGCTCATTCGCTGGCGTCGTCCCCAGATATCCCGACATGACCGACGGGCCGGTGACCACGATCTCCCCCCCGTCGAGGGTCACGCGCAGGCCGGGCAGGGGCCGGCCCACCGTGCCAGGCCGCCGCTGGCCGGGCCGGTTCAAGGCCACGACCGAGCAGCACTCGGACAGGCCATAGCCTTCGTGCACGGGAATGCCCAGGGCCCAGGCCCTCTCGGCCAGGGCGGGGGGAATGGCCGCCCCGCCCACGGCTACCAGGCGTAGCCCCGGTGGGACCGTGCCGCCCGTCCGCTCCAGCTCCGTCACCCAGGCGGCCAGAAGCTGGGGCACCAGCATGAGGCAGGTCGGGGCCGCGGCGGTGATGGCGTCGGCCAGCCGCAAGGGGGCCGGGCCGGGGGCTGGACCACCCATGCGGTCCGTGAGCCCGGGCATCAGGGTCACCCGCGCACCGGCGCTGAGCGGCATGGTGATGGCGCAGAGGGTCTCCAGCAACAGCGCCATGGGCAGAAGGCTGAGGTAATGGTCGTCGGGTCGCGCGTCGATGGCCTGGGCCAGCGCCAGGGTGCTCCATGACAGCTGGCGCCCCTCCAGCAGCACGCCCTTCGGCGTGCCCGTGCTGCCCGAGGTGTAAATGACCTGCCGCGCCGTTCCGGCGAGGTCCAGGGCCGCGGTGGCCGCGGTCATGGCCGGGACGGGCTGGAGGGGCAGGTCCAAGGGACCGCCTGGGCCCGGATCCGCGTCGGGTGTGTGGATGATATGGGTGATGCCGGCGTCGGCGGCGATGTGCCGGCACTGGGCGGCAGAGAAGAAGGGCGGCAGCGGGACGGCGGTATAGCCCGCCTGCCAAATGGCCAGTTGGGCCACGACCCATTCGACACGGTTGGCGCCCAGGATGCCCACCACAGGGCGCGGGCCGGCTCCCCCCAGCGCCGTCAGCGCCTGCGCTGCGCCGGCGACGCGGGCCGCCAACTCCGCATAATCAAGGGACGAGATGCCGTCGGTGACCGCCGGCCGGTGGGGCGTGACGGCGGCGTGCCGGCGGATGGCGCGCAGGATCTCATGCATGCGCCGCCCCCGCAGCCGCTTCCGCCGTTCGCGTCGGCGTGGGGCTCAGGAACGGCCAGTCATCCGCCGCGCACACGGCCGGGGCGCTTTCATAGTAACGTCCCCAGGCGGCGGCATCGGCTTGGCGGCCGGGGTCCGCCTGGGCCAGGACCAGCAGGGGCGGATAAAGGCGCGCCAACAGCTGCCGCAGGCGCGACGTGGCCGTGAAAAAGCACCAGTCGTAGCCATCAAGGGCCCCCCGGCAGGCCAGGCTGTGGAAAAAGCCGGCGGACAGGTCGGCGCGGCGGCTGACCAGGGTGGTGATCTCAAACACCCGCGCGCGGTGCACGTGGCGCCCGCTCCTCTGGCCAAGGACGCGCTCTATGGGCTGGTCAAGATAGGCTTCGGAAAAGAAACCATCGGCGGTGGTGCGCACGCCCGCGGCACAGGCGGGGTTCCCGTGCTGATCGAACGCCGCCATCATCAGGCGGGGAAAGCGGCCTATGCGCGCGCCATAAGCCTGGGCATAGGTTTCGCGGACCAGCTGCTCAACGGCGGGCCGGGATGGATGACCGGCGGACAGGACCACGATGTCGGTAAGCCTCGCCTGGGCCGACACGGACCTGCAGGCGTCTTCCGTCGGGACGGGGCGGGGATGGGGGTTCGCATTCATGGGGCCGCGCCTTCGCTGGTGGAACCGCGCCTCGGCCGCCGTCAGGGCGGTGAAGCGATGGGTCCCATGCTAGGGCCGCGCGTCGTGGAGTTGTGTGGACTTGCCCACCGGTTATTTTCAGTTCTGCGGCGTGTGCGGCATGGCGGGCAGGGTGATTTCGACCACCAGCCCGGTGGGATGGTTGTGTGTCGCCCTTACCGCTCCGCCATGCAGTTCCACCACGCGTTTGCAGATGGTCAGGCCTATGCCGGTGCCGCCGGTGTCGCGGGCCCGGGCCGGATCCGCGCGGTAGAACGGATCGAACAGCTGCCCGATGGCGTCGTCGGATACCCCCGGGCCCCTGTCGGCCACGGTCAGGCTCAGGCCGGTGGGGGCGTTCGCCGCCGGCGTCGCCAGGGTCACGGTCACCTGCACCCCCGCCGTCGTATAGAACAGCGCATTGCGGATGACGTTCTCGATGGCGCGGCGCAGCAGGTCGGCGTTACCCGGAAGGACGCCGCCGTCCGGCAAGTCCGGCGCCACCACCAGGGCCAGGTCACGCTGCCGGTCGGGCCGTTCATAGGCGGCATCGGCGATGATGGCGCGCAGCAGGTCCGGCAGGTCCACCGGGGCCCGCTGCAACCCCGCAGCCGCCCCTTCAAGCCGGGCCAGGGTCAGCAGTTCCGAGGCCAGGGCGGCGACGGCCGCGATCTCCTGTTCCATCCGGTCGAAGTGGCGGGGGGCCTGCGGTTCCACTTGGCGCCGGGCCAGGCCCAAGGCCATGCTGAGCCGGGCCAGCGGCGACTTGATCTCATGGGAGATGTCGCTGATCAGGCGCCGCTGGGCGGTCACGGCGGCCTCCAGCTCGGCTGTGCGGTCCGCCACCTTGCCTTCCAATGTCAGGTTCAGGTGTTCCAGGTCGCGCATGCTGCGGTCACGCTCCGCCCGGGCGTTCCGCAGGCTGGCCGTCATGCGGTTGAACGAGCGGGCCAGGAAGCCCAGTTCGTCCTGGCTGGTGACCGGGACCTGGATGTCCAGCTGGTCCGTGTCGGCGATGACCCGCACCGCCCGGGTCAGTTCCATGATGGGCGCCGTCAGCCGCCGGCCCATCCAGCGCACGAAGGCGAAGATGGGCGCCGCGAGCAGGATGCCCAGCAGGGCCAGTTCCAGCGCGACCCGGCGCAAGGGCCGCGTCACGACCGACATCGGTTGCGAAACGACCACCTGCCAGGACCGCAGCAGGCCATCCCGCTGCACGGAACGGCCGGTGATGTGGCTTTCCCTGTCCATGTCGGGATCGGCCGCGCTGGACAGGACGGCGGGATGGGGAGGCCGGCGGACCAGCACCGTGCGGAGTTCCACCCCGCTCAACAGCGTCTCGACCATAGTCCATGGCAGGGCGATGACCAGGGTGCCCACGCGATAATCCGGGGCGAAGCTGCCGAAGATGGGAATGGCCAGGGCGACGACCTCCCCGCCCCCCAGCGGGTTCCGATGCTTGTCGAAGAAGGTGACGCCGTGGGCCGTCACGGTCCAGGCCGCCGGAAGGCGGGTGCCGCGCGGCGGGGCGCCGTCGTCGCTATCGGCGTCGGCAATCAGGGCGCCACCGGCATCGAAGGCGTAAATCCCACCCGCCAGCCCGTATAGGCGCTGCAGCGCCTCCAGCGTCGTCCCGATCCGCCGGTCAACGTCGCCGGACACCAGGTCGTTCATCACCTCCAGCTGGGCCCAGGCGGTCAGGTCCGTCGCCAGCTCGTCCATCCGATTGCATAGACGCTGGTATTTCAGGTCCGCCACCTGGGCCAGGCCGCCTTCGGCGGAATCCAGCAATGACCGGTGCACGCCGGTGTACACCACCGCCGCCGTCAGCCCATAGGTCAGCAGGTATATCGCCAACAGCGCGCCGACGATCTTGCGTCCGATGGAACTGCCGATGGCGGCCTTCATGGGCCGCCCCCGCCGGAGCCGGCCGCGACGGGCAACCTGGCCAGGACCACGACACCCTCCGGCACCCCGCCGCCGCCGCTGACGTACCCGACCGAGCCCGGCACCCGGCGAATGAAGGTGAGCAGCGCCTGTTCGGATTCCTGGACCACCGGCGGTGCCTTACCCTTGAAGTGCATCTCATTCCAATAAACGATCAGGCTGGCGTTATCCTGGTGCAGGACGCCGGCGGTGAAGCGGGTGCGGACCTCGCTGGAGATTTCGCGGTTCACGGGGATGATCGCGTTCCCGTCGGGCCATAAGGTCAGGCGCAGCAAGTAGATCGCGGCGACATCGCCGGTGCTCAGCGGGTGGCCCAGGGTTACCGACGGATTGGCCACCACCAGGATGTCCTCTCCCCGCGCCATATCCGACAGGAACAACCCTATCAGAACCGCCAGCAGGGGCCGCCGCCGCCGCATCAGAACAGCACGGACCAGGAGGCGAACAGGCCGGTGGGGTTGACCGGCGGCCCACCGACGTTCAACAGGTATTCCAGCCTGAAGACCATGGCCGGCTGCGGCCGGAAGGCGAAGCCGGCCAGGACGTCCTGGGCCGTCCCGTCGCTCGCAGGGCCGGCCTGCCCGGCGCTGGCGGACGCGGTGCCGCGCCCATCATAAATCTCGTACCAGCCGTAGATGGACCACCGGTCATCGAAGGCGTAGGACGGCGCCACGTACGCGCTCCACTCCAGGCTGCGCGGCGTCTGCACGCCAGCCGGCTGGGAAAGGGAGGACACCACCCCTTCACCCTGCAATGTCACCGGGCCCATCGTATACCGGAAGTCGACCCCCGCCAGATGCTGTTCCACCCCCAGCCGGTCGATGGTGCGCTGAACCGAAAACCCCACCTTGTCCAGCAGGCCCAGGGGAAAGCTGACGTGCAGGCCTTCGACCAGGCGGTAATGGTCATCGACGATGCTGTCCGGCCGCGCGGAGAATTCGTCCATGGGCTGCCAGTAGACCTGGACGTCCGGCCAACGGGCCTCGGGATCGTTATACAACACCGACAGGCCGGTGGCGTACTGGCTGAAGCCGCGGTAAGTCGCCGCCGGCCGGACCGTTGACAGCACCAGTGGCGCCGCGTGGATTTGGTTCCAGTCGCCGACCGGCGCCAGCATCTTGCCGAACCGTATGGTGAGGCCGTCCGGCAATTGGACGTCGTCGTAAAGGCGCTCCAGCACGACATAGCCATGACCCTTTCCGCCATCGCCCCCGTCATCCCCCTTCGCCCAAGGCAGGAGGTTGAGCCCCGTCAGTTCGGCCTCCATGAAGGGGTTGACGAAGATGCCGACATGCGCGCTGGCGTAGAGACTGAGATCCTCAACGCTCAGGGTCTTGCGGCCCTGGTCGGGCAGGCTCGCGACCAGGCTGGAATAGCCCGCCAGGTTGACCGGGCCGACGTTGAACCCCTGGCCCGGCACATAGCTGTCCGCCGGCTCGGCCTCTTGCGCCCGGGCGGCACCAGCCCCCAGGGCGGCGACCACGATGGCGCCGGACAGCCAAGCGGCCTGCGCAAGACGGGAAAGGTGCCGGAAGATCGTGGCCATCGGAACAGATCCCCACCCCGTCACGATGGGGGCAGGGCGTAAAGATAGCCGACATTGCGGATGGTCTTGATAGGCTGCTCGCCATCGATGATGGTGGCGTCGAGTTTACGGCGGACCTTGCTCACCAGTGTGTCGACATTGCGATCGGCGCCGGCCGCGTGATGCCGGCCGAACGCCGCCGCCGACAGCTCATCCCGCGAAATGATGCGGCCCGCGCCGCGCAGCAGGTGTTCCAGCAGACTGAATTCCGCCGAGGTCAGGTCCAGCCGCCATTCGCCGTTCCAGGCGACGCGGGCGGTCGGGTTCAGCCGGACGCTGCCCACCTGCAGGTCCGCCGGCGCCTTGTTGGCCCCGCCGTTGACGCGGCGCAGGACGGCGCGAATTCGGCTCACCAGTTCGCGGGGATTGACGGGCTTCGGCACGTAGTCATCCGCGCCGATTTCGAAACCGACGATGCGGTCGACGTCGTCATCGCGGGCCGTCAGCATGATGACGGGCACGTCGGATCGTTGGCGAAGGCGTTTCAGGACATCGAAACCCGACAGCTTGGGCAGCATGACGTCCAGCACGATCAGGTCCAATTCCTCCGGCGCATGGTCGAAGCATGCGGCGCCATCATGGGCCGCGTCGACGGCGAACCCGTCCTGTTCCAGATACTCGCGCAGCATGTCCACCAGCGCGACATCATCGTCAACGAGCAGTATTCGATCCATGCCTGATTATTGGCGAACAGGGGAGCCAAGTCGACTGTCGCCCATGGTGGGGGCGAATATTGGATTGGACGCGGCGTGGGCGGCGACAGGGGCGCCCCTGAAAGGGACGTGCCGCCGCCCGCGACGCGGGCGCGATTAGGCCTTGATATTGATGTTGTTGCCCCGGTCCTTGTCGACGGCGCCCGTGTCCACGTCGCCGTCGCCATCCCGATCCAGGGTGGCGGGCTGCTGCGGGGCGGCCTGGCTGGCGGTGGTGTCGGTCGTCGCGGTGGGGGCGGCGGGGCGATACAGGGCGGCGACGGAACTGGCGTACCCGCCAATGGAAGAAATGCTCATGATCGTAACTCCACGGAAGTGTTGGTCGGTTCGGGTGCGTTGTCGCTTTCGAGGGCAATATACCCCGCGGCCTGGAGACCAATTGTGGAGTTTTGTCGAGTCCTGCGGAATTGCGGCTGACCGGACGCGCCGCTGGATTGGGCCGACTGTCCCATCAGCGGGACGACATGTCCAAAATCGGCGTCTATCGGGTGGAATTTGGATCAGTCATTTACAGGGGTGTCTTCTGACCCCAACCTGGAGTGATCCCCATGACCATCCTTGTTACTGGCGCCACCGGCCGCGTCGGCCGCCATGTCGTCGACCAGCTCGTCAAGCGCGGTGCCCCTGTCCGGGTGCTGACCCGTGACCCGTCCAAGGCCGACTTCCCGGCCGGCGTGGACGTGGCGCAGGGCGATCTGCTGGACATCGACGCGCTGCGCGCCGCCTTCGCCGGCGTGGACACGCTGTTCCTGCTGAACGCCGTCACCGGCGATGAATTCACGCAGGCGATCATCACCCTCAACATCGCCCGAGAGGCGGGCGTGCGGCGGCTGGTCTACCTGTCGGTGATCCATGCCGATCGCTTCGTCAACGTGCCTCACTTCGCGGTGAAGCTGGGGGCCGAGCGCATGATCGAACAGATGGGTTCCAGCGCCACGATCCTGCGGCCCACCTACTTCATCGACAATGAACTGATGATCAAGGACGTCATCATCAATCACGGCGTCTATCCCATGCCGATTGGCGGCAAGGGGGTCGCCATGGTCGACGCCCGCGATATCGCCGAGGTCGCGGCCATCGAGCTGATCCGCCGCCGGCAGGGGCCGGCCGACGTGCCGGTCGAAACCATCAACCTGGTGGGCCCCGATACGCTGACGGGTGCCGATGTGGCGGCGATCTGGTCGGGCATCCTGGGGCGTCCGATCGCTTATGGCGGTGACGACCCCAGCGGCTTCGAGCGCACCATGGCCGGCTTCATGCCGAAGTGGATGGCCTACGAGATGCGCCTGATGGCCGAGCGTTATGTCAGCGACGGCATGATCCCCGAAGCCGGCGATGTCGAGCGGCTGACCCGCATCCTGGGCCGCCCGCTGCATTCCTACCGCGACTTCGCGCGGGGGCTCCTACCCTCGGCCTGAACCGAAACCTGCCTTAAAGGCGCGCCCCGGGCTTCCGGCCCAGGGCGCGCCTTGAAAGCAGGCCCTATGCTCACGCCGGCGACACCTCCAGCAACAGCGACTTCTCGAAGCTGACCGTCAGTACCGGATGGGCCGCCGGCATGATGCCGAAATCGCGGTCGTCGACATAGTCGCGCACCCGGAAGCGGCCCCCGGCCGGCAGCCCGCGCAGGGTCAGGGGGCCGCTCCAGTGCGGTGCGTAAAAGGCGTAGTAATAGCGTCCGTCGCTTTCCACCAGGTGGCCTTCCGGCTTGTCGAAGCCGATGTCGTAGACGTCGCCGCGATAGAGGCCCTCGGCCAGGCGCTTGTCGCGGTACAGCCCGATCCATTTCTTCCAGTGGGCCTCGCGCTCCGGCGTCAGCAGGAAGGAATCCTTGGGCTTGGGGTCGATCGGCCAGGTGAATTTGGTCGAGACGATCCCGCCGATTCCGACGGTGGAGGCGAAGTCGTCGCCACCGTCTGACAACTCGACATGGTCGCCGGCGAAGGGCGCCGACGGGCCCATCAGCGCCTTCAGCGTCTTGCCCTTCAACCGCACCTGCCACGAGGACTCAGGGTCCGAGGCCGGCACCTGGTTGACGTAGGGGAAGTCGTAGACGCTGTAGGCGGTGCCGCAGGGGCAGAGTTCGACGATGTTGTCCTTGTCGATGGCCATCGCCGCTTCGTAGATCGCGCGGAAGAAGCCGGGCAAGGCCTCGACCGACTCCTCGGGCCGGGCATGGTTGTGCGCCGGGTTGTAGCAGGGTGCCACCCCGTTCAGGTGCTGCCCGTCGATCTTCAGCCCCTTGAATCCCCAGTCGCCGAGGAACTTCCTCACCAGCGCCACGGTGTGGGCGCGGGTCGGCTCATAGGCCGGGCACAGGTAGAAGCTGTTCCACCACGTGACCAGTTGGGGCGCCCCCTCCTTGGACAGCAGCAGCATGTCTGTATGGTCGTGCAGCAGATCGCTGCCGGGCGCCGCCGCCAGCGGCGCATACCACAGGCGCGGCTTGAGGCCGCCCTGGCGGATGCCGCCCACCAGTTTCAGGAAATCGGCTTCACGGCCCGGGTATTTGGCGGGGTCGACGACCCAGTCGCCGATTGCCTTCTGCCAACCGTCATCGATCACCGCCCAGTCCAGCCCCAATTCCTTGGCCTTGGGTAATGTGGCCTCGATCAGCTCCGGCGTGCACGACCGTTCATAGCCCCAGGCACACCAGATGGGTTCGAAAGAGGCGGCGGAGGGTTGCGGTGGCCGCACGCCGCGGTCGGCAGCGATGCGGCGGTAGGCATCGAGCGCCGCGAAGTAATCGCCCGCATGCACGGCCACAAGGGTTTCCAGCGTGTCGAACGTCCCGCCGGGCGCCAGCACGACATCGCGCACGGCGGTCAGGGCCAGGCGCGCGCCGCCCTTGTCCTCGCTGACCGGCAGCGACACCAGTTCCGGCACGGGCGCCAGATGGCCCACGGCCAGGCCGCCCTCGCGCCGCCACAGGTCCACGATTGGCGGGCCCCCGCCGTAATCCGAGGAGGACATGCCCAGGTAGTTGTCCTGGGCGAAACCGGCCTTCACCGGCTGCAGCCAGTCGCGACGGTCGGCATAGGTGCCGCCGGAATAGGACCAGAAGGCGGGGACCGAACCGCCCGGTTGCAGCCCCGGTGGCAGCAGGCGATGCGCCCCGTTGCGCCAGCCGGTCGCCGCCACGGCCTTCGCGGTGGTGTTGCGGTAAGAGACCTGCATGAACGCCACACCGGGGTAGCGCGCGTACTGGCGCAGGGTCAGGGTCTTTTCGATGCCCTGCCCAGACAGACCGGCCAGGCGGACCTGCCGGCCGGGGCCATGGCGGTCGTTGATGGCCTGCGAGGTTGTGTCGCGCAGCGCGAACAATATGGCGTCATGGCCGCCGACCAGGGACAGGGTCTCCCCGGCGTCGAAACCGGTCAGCCACAGCGGCTTGCCCTCCGTCACCAGGGCGATGCGCGATCGCATCTGATTGTCGAATTCGATGCGCAGCCGGTCATCCGCGAAAACCACCACCCTCCCCGGCGCCGCCAGCGCCCGCATCGGCGTGGCCATGGGCGCGGCCAGCGCCAGGCTCGTCGTCATCTTGAGAAAGGCGCGGCGCGAGGAGGGCTGCTTCATGGCGAGTCCAGACGATTGTCGATGTCGTTCGTTTGCCAAGGCTATGGCGAACGAAATCGAAATTCAATAGGGGTATCGCAATAAAACGAAACTTGCGTCGCTATACCCGCCGCAAATCCACGCCCAGCGACCGGCAGGCGGTGGCGATGGCATCGGGTGCCGCCTCGTCGGTGATCAGCATGTCGATCTCGCCCACGCCGATGATGCGATGCAGGCAGACCCGGCCGAATTTCGAACTGTCGGTGACGGCGATGGTCTGGCGTGCCACGTCGGCCATCTTGCGGTTGAGGATGGCTTCGGCCTCGTGATGGGTGGTGACGCCCCGGTCGATGTCGATGCCGTCGACGCCCAGGAACAGCTTGTCGACCGCCAACTCGCTCAGCGCCGCCACCGTCTGGGCGCTGTAGAACGCCATGTTCTTGCGGCGCAGCTCCCCGCCGATCAGCACCACGCGGATATGGCTCTTGGCGGCCAGCTCGGTCACGATGTTGAGGTCGTTGGTGACGACGGTCAGGTCTTCGATATCCGGCAGGAAGCGGGCGATTTGCAGGGTGGTGGTGCCGGAATCCAGCACGATGGACTCACCAGGATTGATCAGGCTGGCGGCGAAGCGGCCGATGCGCTCCTTCTCCGCGTGCTGCAACTCCAGCTTGGCCGCGACTGGGGATTCGATGGCGGCCGTTGTCGCCGAGGCGACCACGTCGGAGGCGATGGCGCCGCCATAAGAGCGGGCCATGACGCCGTGCTCCGTCAGGAAGTGCAAATCCTTGCGGATGGTCTGCATCGAAACGCGGAACCTTTTGGCCAGGTCCGCCACCTGGACGCTGCCGTGCTGGCGCACCATGGCGCTGATCTGGCTGCGCCGCTCGCTGGTATCGCGCTTGATGCTCATCTTTCGTTTTCCTGGCCTTGGTCGCCTACGAGTGCGGCACTTGCCCAGGCGCGTCAATTGGAAAAACCGCCCGCCAGGGTTTCGCGTCCAAGCGCACGATTCAGCGTGTTGCGTTTTCCATCTTCTTTCGATAAGGTCGCGAAGTGACAAGAAAACGAAACTTAGCAAAACAAACCTCAAGAGAGTGCCGCGTGTCCAGTATGGCCATCCCCGCCTATCGCCGTCCCTGGCTGCTCTTCGCGCTGCTGACCACCGGTTTGTGGGGGGTGTGGGGCGCCTTCGCCGGTGCCCCGGCGGAAAACGGTTTTCCCGAAACGCTGATCTATGTCGTGTGGGCGTTCACCATGATCCCGCCGGCGCTGTACGCCCTGTGGCGGGTCGACTGGAACTGGCCATGGGATCGCCGCTCCCTGATCTATGGCGCGGCGGTCGGGTTGCTGGGCGCCGGCGGCCAGATGGTCCTGTTCCACGCGGTGCGGATCGGCCCGACCTATCTGATCTTCCCGGTCATCGCCCTGTCGCCGCTGGTCACCATCGTCCTGTCGGCCGCCATCCTGCGGGAGCGGGTGACCTGGATCGGCGGCCTGGGCATCTTGTGCGCCCTGGTGGCGCTGCCGCTGTTCGATTTCTCGCCGGGCGGCGCTGGGGCCGGGCAGGGCCTGGCCTGGTTCGTGCTGGCGCTGCTGGTGCTGGTCGCCTGGGGCGTGCAGGGCTTCTTCATGAAATACGCGGCGCCGGTGATGAGCGCCGAGGCCATCTTCGCCTATATGGCGCTGACCGGGCTGCTGCTGGCCCCCGTCGCGCTGGCCATGACCGACTTCTCACAGCCGATCAATTACGGCTGGTCTGGCCCGGGCCTGGCCGCCGCCACCCAAATCCTGAATTCGATTGGGGCGCTGACCCTGGTCTACGCCTTCCGCCACGGCCGGGCGATCGTCGTCTCGCCGCTGGCCAATGCCGGCGCCCCGCTGATCACCGCGCTGATTTCGCTGGCGGCGCTGGGGCTGGTGCCCGCCCTGCCCAAGCTGGTCGGCATCGGACTGGCCTTCGCCGCGGCGGCCCTTCTGACCATTGAACCCGAGGACCAGGCATGAAAGCGATACTCGATCTGATCGAACGGCACCGCGCCGGCGAACCGGTCGGCATCTATTCCGTCTGCTGCGCCCATCCGCTGGCGATCAAGGCGGCGCTGCGCCACGCCCGCGAGGCGGGCGGCCAGGCGTTGATCGAGGCGACCTCCAACCAGGTGAACCAGGAGGGGGGGTATACCGGCTTTCGCCCCGACGGCTTCCGCGACCTGGTCATGGGCCTGGCGGACGAGGCCGGCCTGCCGCGTGACCGGGTGCTACTGGGCGGCGACCATCTCGGCCCCAACGCCTGGCGGGCGATGGACGCGGACGAAGCGATGAAGCGCGCCGCCGTGATGGTGGCGGATTATGTGACGGCCGGTTTCCGCAAGATCCATCTCGATTGCTCGATGTCCTGCGGCGGCGATCCGCGCGGCCTTTCAGACGCGGTGATCGCCGAGCGCACCGCCACCTTGTGCGAACGCACCGAGGCGGCCTGGAAGGACGCCGGCGGCGAACCGCCGGTCTATGTCATCGGCTCGGAAGTGCCGGTCCCCGGCGGCGCGCAGGAAGCGCTGGATGAACTGGCGGTGACCGACCCGGACGCGGCGCGCGCCACCATCGAGGCGCATCGCCAGGCCTTCGTCCGGCACGGGCTGGAGGCGGCATGGGAAAGGGTGGTCGGCCTGGTGGTCCAGCCGGGCGTCGAGTTCGACAACCACCATGTGGTCGATTACGTGCCGGCCAAGGCCCGGAAGCTGAGCGCCTCGATCGAAGGCCAGCCGCATCTGGTGTTCGAGGCCCATTCCACCGATTACCAAAGCGCCGCCGCCCTGGCCGCCTTGGTGCGCGACCATTTCGCCATCCTCAAGGTCGGTCCCGGCGTCACCTTCGCCCTTAGGGAGGCGCTGTGGGCCCTGGACCGCATCGGCCAGGAATGGCAGGGCGACGATCGGTCCGCCAGCCTGCGCGACACCGTGCTGGCGGCCATGCGTGACGACCCGACTTATTGGAAGCCCTATTACGGGGGGCGGGGCGCTGAGCTGGACCTGCAGCTGCAATACAGCCTGTCCGACCGCATCCGCTACTACTGGCCGACCGGACGGGTCGCCCGCGCGGTTCGCCGCCTGTGCGCCGCGTTCGACGCCGACCCGCCCCCCTTGGCCTTGGTCAGCCAGTACATGCCCGCCGCCTATGAGGCGATCCGCGCCGGCGCGCTGGCCCTGAAGGGCGAGG
The DNA here is from genome assembly GCF_029594735.1 of Nitrospirillum amazonense. Lineage (NCBI taxonomy): Bacteria > Pseudomonadati > Pseudomonadota > Alphaproteobacteria > Rhodospirillales > Azospirillaceae > Nitrospirillum > Nitrospirillum amazonense. The sequence continues at coordinate 1,000,312 of NZ_JARPAF010000001.1, read as the reverse complement.
ACCTCGTCATCCACCACATCCGGGAGACGCTGACCCCGTACTCCCGCGCCTGCGATCAACGGAGCACCCATTAATGACTTTCACCGGATTGGCCGCCGACGAGCTGGAGGCGCGCGGCGGCGGGTGGACGGCGCGCGAGATACGCCAGCAGCCTGCCATGTGGGCCGCCACCGAGCAGCTCGTGCAGGTGCTGCGCCCACGCGCCGAGGCGTTCCTGGCGCCCTTGATGGCGCGCAGCGACCTGCGGGTGGTGCTGACCGGCGCCGGCAGCTCCGACTATATCGGCCGCTCGCTGGTGCCGGACTTGCTGGCCGGCCTCGACCGCCGGGTTGAGGCGATCGCCACCACCGATATGGTGGTGGGTGGCGCCCAGCTTCTGCAGCGCGACGTGCCGACCTTGCTGGTGTCCTTCGCCCGCTCGGGCAACAGCCCTGAGAGCGTCGCCGCCACGGAGATCGCCGAGACCTACCTGGCCGACTGCCGCCATCTGATCATCACCTGCAATGGCGACGGCGCCCTGTATCGGCGCCATCACGGCAGGCCGGGCAGCCTGGTCGCGCTGCTGCCGGAGGCAACCCACGACCGCGGCTTCGCCATGACATCCAGCTTCACCTCCATGGCGCTGGCGGCGCGGCGCATCCTGCTGCCGGCGCAGCCTATCGACGTCGCCCGCATAGGCGCGGCCGCGGATCAGGTTTGCGCCGATCACGGCGGTTCGCTGGCGGCTGCCGCCAACGGCGGATTCAAGCGGGTGGTCTACCTCGGCAGCCGTGGCTTGGCGGGCATCGCGGACGAGGCGGCGCTGAAACTGCTGGAACTGACGGATGGCGAGATCGTCGCCATGGCCCAGACGCCGCTGGGCTTCCGCCATGGCCCGAAAACCTTCGTCGACGGCCAGACTCTGGTGGTGCTGTTCCTGTCCAACGACCCGCAGGCGCGCCGCTACGAATTGGACGTGGTGCGCGAGATCGCCGGCGACGGCATCGCCGGCAGGCTGCTGGTGCTGGCGGGGCAGGGGGACGGCCTGGACGGCCTGAGCGCCGACCTGCTGCCCGGGCTGGAAGCCGCATCCGACGCCGAGCTGAGCTTCCCTTATCTGGCCTGGGCCCAGGCCTTCGCCCTCGGCCGTTCGCTGGCCCTGGGCCGCACGCCCGACAACCCCAGCCGCACCGGCGCGGTCAACCGGGTGGTGCAGGGTGTGACCATCTATCCCGAGCCGGGGAGGACCTGATGTTCCTTGGCGTCGATGGCGGCGGCACCAAGACCGCCTTCCTGCTGCTCAACCCCGAGGGCGCAGTGCTGGCCCGTCATGAGGGCGGCTCCTCCTACCATCCCGAGGTCGGGGTCGAGGGGTTGCGCGCGGTGTTGAACGATGGCGTGCGCGCGGTGCTGGCCCAGGCCGGTCTGACGCCATCCGCCATCCGCCACGCCTTCTTCGGCTTGCCCACCCTGGGTGAGGATCCGGCCACCGATCCCGTCTTGACGGATGCCGCCGGTGCCGCCGTTGCCGGCGGCCGGTACAGCTGCGGCAACGACATGGTCGGGGGCTGGGCGGGCGCGCTGGCATGCGAGGACGGCATCGTCATCACCGCCGGCACCGGCTCGATCGCCTACGGCGAATACCAGGGCCGCGGCGCCCGCGCCGGCGGCTGGGGCGAGATCTTCGGCGACGAGGGATCGGCCCACTGGATCGGCCGCGAGGGCTTGGCCCTGTTCTCGAAGATGAGCGACGGGCGCATGCCGCCCGGTCCGCTGCTCGATCTGGTCCGCGCCCGCTTCCAGCTGGCCCGCGACATCGACCTGTGCGGCCTGGTCAACAGGCCGGGCGGTGCTGCGCGCAGCGCCGTCGCCCAGGTATCGCAGACCGTGGCCGCCGCCGCACAGGCCGGCGACGCGGCGGCCACGGCGATCTTCGTCCGGGCCGGGGGCGAACTGGCCCGTCTGGCCGCCGCCGTCCGCGCGGGTCTGGGCGTGCCGGACGGCGAGGAACTGGCCCTGTCGTACGTTGGCGGGGTGTTCCGCGCCGGCGCCCTGGTGCTCGACCCCTTCGCTGCGGCGCTTGAGGCCGGCGGCCATCGCTATCACCTGCAGCCGCCGCTGCTGACCCCCGTGGTCGGTGCAGCCCTTTATGCCGCCCGCGCCGCCGGGATCCGTTTCAGCCGCGAGCAGGTGACGACGCTCGCATCAAAATGAAAGCGGCCTCGAATGCCGCGACCGAACAGGAGGTGGAAGGAATGAGGAGAGGTCTGAAGACGACTCAAAGAACGCCGCAAAGCGCCTGGATCCTGCCGATGATCTTGGCGATGGGATGCGGGGGCGGGGCCTGGGCCCAATCCACCAATGTCCCATCCGCCACGGGCGACTTGGAGGAGATCGTGGTCACCGGCATCCGCGCCGACCTGGAAAAGTCGCTGGAGGTGAAAAGGAACGCATCGGTCGTCCTTGATTCCATCAACTCCACCGAGCTGGGGCGCTTTCCGGACGCGGACGTCGCCGACTCACTGGCGCATCTGCCCGGCATCACCATTTCGCGCACCACCGGCGGCGAGGGGCAGAAGGTCAGCGTCCGGGGCCTGGGCGCGCAGTACAATATCGTCACCTGGAACAACCGTGTCCTGGCCACCGACGATGACGGCCGCGACCTGGCCTTCGACGTGCTGCCGTCCGAGGTGATCACCGCCGCCGACGTGCTGAAATCACCCCAGGCGTCGGCGCTGGAGGGCAGCATCGGCGGCACGGTGAATTTGCGCACCGCCAGCCCCTTCGACAATCCCGGCCTGCATGGCGGCGTCCATGCCGAGGGCGACTACAACGACATGTCGACCCTGCACGGCCAGAAATATACGGCCTTCCTGTCCGATACCGATTCAACCGGCACCTGGGGAATCCTGATCGGCGCCGTGCATTCGGACAACAATATCCGTACGGACTCGCTGAACGCCTACCAGCAGAACATCTACGGCCCCAACACCTATCCGTTCGATGGCAGCGGCAACCCGCGCGCCCTGGCGGCGACGCCCTGCTGCATCACCTTCGGCTCGATCTATGACGAGAAGAAGCGCGACGCGGTCTCGGGCAGCATCGAATGGCGCCCGACCGACACGCTGAAGATCGCCGTTGATGGCCTGTGGACCCGGCTGCAGGACCCCCAGGTCGGCTATAACGAGAGCTATTACTTCCCCTACGGCAGCGACCAGAACGGCAATCCGACCTGGAACAACGCCATCTACCAGAACGGCATCATCAGCGGCGTGTCGGTCAATGACTTCCAGCCGGAAATGGTCAACAACACCGTGGCCCGCAAGGTCGACACCAGCCTGGTCGGCATCAATGCCAAGTGGCAGGCCACGTCACGGCTGTCCCTGGCGGTGGACGCCTACCGCTCCGCCGCCGACCGGCCCGAGGGCGGCAAGGACACCTTCATGACCGCCGGCCTGGTGTCCGCCACGCCCTATGCCGAGGACATCCTGAACATGTCCGATACCGTGCGCGGACTGCCCAGCCTCAACGTCGCCATCCCGCCCAGCCAGCTCGGCCTCAGCGCTTGCCCGTCGGGAACGGCCAGTTCGACCAATGCCGGCTATTGCTCCTACACGGCGCTGATGAACTCCGGCTTCCTCAACGACAACAAATACTGGTCGACCCACTATGTCGGTCTCAACGGCTACACCGTGAAGGACCAGGTGCGCGGCATCAATCTCGACGGCACCTATGACGTCAACGCCTTCTTCATCGACCGCCTCACCTTTGGCGGGGGGGAGACGCGGCGCGAGAAAAGCCGCCTGGACATCAGCAACGACTGGGACAACGGCTCGGGCCAGTACGGCACCCTATACAACACGGCCGGCTGCCCCATCCAGTGCAACCCCTATTCCTTCGCCTCGCAGGGCTATGACGTGGTCACCATGGTCAGCCCGCCCAATTTCATGCAGGGCGCCGGCGGGTCCTTCCCGACCACACTGCCGCGCCTCAATTCGGCGGCGCTGCTGAACTTCCTAAGGAGCCTGAACGGCAAGCCCAACCCCTTCTATTGCCAGAATTACCCGACCGTCTGCGCAGCACCCTACACGCCGTTCGACTTCTCGCAGACCCTGCCGCAGGAAAACCCCTACAACTCCTACAGCGTCAAGGAACGCACCGACAGCTTCTATGTCGAGGCGGAGATGTCGGGCGCGCGGTGGTCGGGCAACATCGGCGTGCGCGTGGTGCGCACCGAAACCGACGCCAGCACCGCCGCCGCCGTGCCGGTGTCGCTATGGACCCCGACCGCCGTCGGCGCCACCCAGACCTGGAACGTGCAATACGCGACCGGCCAGGCCTCAAACTCGCATGGCTCCTACATCATCCCGCTGCCGTCCGCCAATTTCGCCTATTGGGCCATGCCGGAGGAACTGCAGCTGCGCGCGGCGGTGGCCCAGACCCTGTCGCGCCCAAACCTTAACCAGCTGGCGCCGACCTCGTCCAACAACGCCATCAACGGCGAGCCCCAGCTGTTCTACGGCGGCACCGCCGGCCTGCGCCCCATCAAGGCCTGGCAGGCGGACCTGTCGGCCGAGTGGTACTACATGCCGCACGCCGCCTTCACCGTCGCCCTGTTCGGCAAGCGGATCCGCGACGACATCTATGAGGGGGTGACGACGAATGTGGATCTCGGCACCATGCAGTACGTCGGCGGCCCGCCCGGCACCGTGCCTGGCACACCCTTCCTGTGGACGGTGACGGCCCCGTCCAACGGCGCCAAGAGCACCTTCGCCGGCATCGAACTGACCTGGCAGCACATGACCGATCTGGGCGTGGGCATCCATGCCCAGTTCACCGCCACCAGCAGCCAGGGTTACGACCAGAACGGCAAATCGCTGGGCGCGATCGACCCGGTGCCACCGATCACCTCGTCGCTGAGCCTGATCTACGACAAGGATGGGCTGTCCGGCGACATCACCTGGGACCACGCGTCGGGCTACACCTACGCCTGCTCGATGTGCACCGAGGTGCCCGGCTGGCCGGCCAAGGCCGACTCTTTCGACTGGGTCACGGCCAGCGTCCACTACAAGTTCCTGCATGGCTTCGACGTCTATGTCGAGGCCAAGAACCTGACCAACTCGGTGGCGCGGACCTACCTGAACGGCAACCCGCTGCTGCCCTGGGCGCCTGGCCAGTCCGTGGGCCAGAGCACCAGCGGCGTCGGCGCCGGATATTCCGCCTATGGCCGCACCTTCGTGGCCGGCGCGGCCTATCAGTTCTGAGGGCGACCCCATGTCCAAGCTTGCACTGGCGTTCGCCGTGACGCTGATCGCGTTCGCGGCGAACGCCGACGACGCGCTTTACACCGAGGCGGATTTCGCCTCGGTCCCCAAATTCGACGCCCATGTCCACGCCAACCGGCAGGGGCCCGAGTTCCTCGACATCGCCCGGAAGGATGGGTTCGAGCTGCTGTCGATCAATGTCGATTATCCCGATTTCCCGCCGCTGGCCGACCAGGCCAAGGTGGCGCACGCGCTGAGGGCCGAAGACCCAAAGCGCTTTCACTTCGCGACCACCTTTTCCATGAAGGGATACGGCGGGAAAGGATGGGCCGCCGCCACCATCCGCCACCTGGACGCGGAATTCGCCCAGGGCGCGCTGGCGGTCAAGGTGTGGAAGAACATCGGCATGGTGGAAAGGAACGCCCAGGGCCAGTTGATCATGCTCGACGATCCCGGTTTCGACCCGGTGATGAACCATCTGGCGGAAAGGCGCATCCCGCTGATCGCGCATCAGGGCGAGCCGAAGAATTGCTGGCTGCCCCTGGACCAGATGACGACGGAAAACGACCGCAGCTATTTCCGCGAGCACCCTGAGTACCACATGTACCTGCATCCGGAGCAGCCGAGCCTTGAGACCATCCTGGCCGCGCGCGACCGGATGATTGAACGCCATCCCAACCTGGTGGTGGACGGGGCGCACATGGGCAGCCTGGAATGGGACGTCGATCTGTTGGCCAAGTTTCTGGACGCCCATCCCAACGCGGTGGTGGACCTGGCTGCCCGCCTGACCAATGTGCAGTACCAGTCGGTGCGCGATCACGACAAGGTGCGGGCCTTCTTCATCCGCTACCAGGACCGGCTGCTGTACGGCACCGACCTGACCGACAACCCGCCCTCACCGCAGGAGCGCGCCCAGAACCCGCCCCGTGAAGAGGGTGGAATCACGGCGGAGGCCGATCATTTCTGGCGCTCGGACTGGCTATACCTGGCCACCACCGGCAGCCAGCGGATCGACGCGCTGAACGCCGAGGTCAAGGGCCTGGGCCTGCCGAAGGCCGTGATCGACAAAATATACTGGTCCAATGCCCGCCGTGAGTTCCATCTGCGGCGGTAGGTCAGCGCCGCCCCCGCATGGGATGAGGATGCCGGATCACCGGTTGCCCGCCCGGATGATTTCCGTGGCCAGCTGATCGAGGGGCAGGATCTTGCCGGCGGCGCCCAGGGCGATGGCCTCCCGCGGCATGCCGAAGACGACGGAGGTGGCCTCGTCCTGGGCGATGGTATGGGCGCCGGCCCCCTTCATTTCCAGCAGTCCGCGCGCGCCGTCATCGCCCATGCCGGTCATGAGGATGCCGACGGCGTTGGGGCCGACATGGGTGGCCGCCGACCGGAACAGCACATCGACGGACGGCCGGTGGCGTGACACCAGGGGGCCGTCCTTGACCGAGACGTAATAGCGGGCGCCACTGCGCTGCAGCAGCATATGGCGGTTTCCGGGCGCGATCAGCACCCGCCCGCGCATGACCGTGTCCCCGTCCTCCGCCTCCTTGACCTCCATCTCGCACAGGCCGTTCAGCCGGCGGGCGAAGGCTTCGGTGAACTTCTCCGGCATGTGCTGCACCACCACGATGCCCGGGCTGGCGGCTGGCAGCCCTTCCAACACCACCCGCAGTGATTCCGTGCCCCCGGTCGATGCGCCGATGCAGACCACGGTTTCCGTGGTCCGGGCCATGGCGTGGTGGCGGACCAGCGGGGGCGGCAGGACGACGTCGGCGGTCAGCTTGCGCTCCGGCTCGCGCACGCGCGGGGCCGCGGGCACATGCTTCAGCCGGGCCCGGGCTGCCGCCTTCACGGCATCGCAGATACGGATCTTCGCGTCCTGCAGGAACTCGGCCGTGCCCACGCGGGGCTTCAGGATGATGTCGACGGCGCCCGCGTCCCAGGCCTGGTTGGCCGTTTCCGATCCGGCCTCGGCCAGCGAGGAGCAAATGACCACCGGGACCGGCCGCTGTGACATCAGTCGCCGCAAGAAGGTAATGCCGTCCATGCGCGGCATCTCCACATCCAGGGTGATGACGTCCGGCACCTCCTGCTGGATGCGGCGCGCGGCGACGAACGGGTCGGACGCCGTCGCCATCACGTCGATCTCAGGATCGGATTGCAGGATGTCGGTCATGACCTGGCGGACCGATGCGGAATCGTCGATGACCAGCACACGGATCTTGGGGGGCATGGCGGGTTACTCCCGCCGGAAGACGCTGGCGCCCAGCGGACGCATCGGCAGGCCGGATCCCGCCAGGGATTCCGAATGCCCCAGGAACAGGTAGCCGCCGGGGCGCAGGTGATCGCACAGGCGGGCCAGCACCGCCTGCTGCGTCGGCTTGTCAAAGTAGATCAGGATGTTGCGGCAGAAGATAACGTCCAGGTCGCGATCGACCGGGTATGTCGCGTCCATCAGGTTCAGCCGGCCGAACCGGACCATGCGGCGCAGTTCGGGCACGATGCGCACCAGGCGCCGGGCCCGGTCCTTGGAGCGCAGCAGGTAGCGCTGGCGCATTTCCGGCGGCACGGGGGCGATCATCTCCTCCGGATAGATGGCGGTGGCCGCCGTTTCCAGCACGCGGGTCGAGATGTCGGTGGCCACGATGTCGACCCGGAAGCCGCCATGACGCTGGCTGGCATCGGCCAGGACCATGGCCAGCGTGTAAGGTTCGGCCCCGATCGAGCTGGCGGTGCTCCAGACTTTCAGGCTGGTGTAGGGCCCGGCACGGCGCCGGGCCAGCAGCTCCGGCAGCGCCACCTCCGCCAGGATGCGGAAATGCTCCTGCTCGCGGAAGAACTCTGTCTTGTTGGTGGTGACGACGTCGATCAGATGGATGGCCTCATCTGCCAGGCCGCCGCCGTCGAAAAGACGCGCGCAATAGTCCGCCAGGTCGGCAGCACCGGTCGCCACCACCCGCTTGCGCAAGCGGCCCTCGACCATGGTCCGCTTGCTCTCGGGCATCTTGATGCCGCTGTAATCCTGGATGAAGGCGGCCAGCCGACGAAAGTCGCGTGCGCCGAGGCGGTCGGTGGCAGCCACCGCTGCCGCCCTGGGAACCGCCTCCCCGTGATCCGCCAACACTCAGTACTTCTCGAACTCGGCGTCGCGGGCATCGCCGGCGCCATTGGTCAGGTCCAGGGCGAAGCCGGCGGCGGCCTTGCGCCCGGCCCCGACGCGCACGGCTGCCGGTGCCGCGCGGCCATTGTGTCCGGCCCCGTGCCCATTCGCGGCCCGCGGGTTCGCCGGGCGCGCGGGGGATGGCGCCGGCTTGGTGGCGCTGGCCACCGGCCGCGACGACCGGCGCGCGGCCGTGCCCGATGCGGTTGCAGCCCCCTCCACCCGGAAGTAGGCGATGCTGGCCTGCAACTGCTCCGACTGCGCCGCCAGCTCCTCCGACGTCGCCGACATCTGTTCCGACGCGCTGGCGTTCTGCTGCGTCACCTTGTCCAGCTGCTGGATCGCCTGGTTGATCTGCTCTCCGCCGATGTCCTGCTCCCGGCAGGCCGCACTGATCTCCGCCACCAGCTCCGCCGTCTTCTTGATGTCCGGCACCAGGCGCGTCAGCATCTCGCCCGCCTCCTGCGCCGCCTGCACCGTCTGCGACGACATGGTGCTGATCTCCGCCGCCGCCGTCTGGCTGCGCTCCGCCAGCTTGCGCACCTCCGATGCCACCACGGCGAAGCCGCGGCCGTGCTCGCCCGCCCGCGCCGCCTCCACGGCCGCGTTCAGCGCCAGCAGGTCCGTCTGGCGCGCGATCTCCTGCACGATGGTGATCTTCTCCGCGATCGTCCGCATGGCCTGCACCGCCCGCGTCACCGCCTCACCGCTCGTCTGTGCGTCCGCCGCGGACTGCCGCGCGATCTTCTCCGTCTGGCTGGCGTTGTCTGCGTTCTGCTTGATGTTCGCCGCCATCTGCTCCATCGACGCCGACGCTTCCTCCGCCGCCGACGCCTGCTCCGTCGCCCCTTGCGACAGCTCCTCCGCCGTCGCCGACAGCTCCTGGCTGCCCGACGACACGTTGTCCGAGGCCGACGTCGCCTCGCCCACCACGTCCCGCAGCTTCTCGACCATGCGCTTCAACGCCAGGCCCAGGACATCCTTGTCGGACAGGGGTTTGGCCTCCACCGTCAGGTCGCCGTCGGCGACCGTGTCGGCCACCTGCGCCGTGGCCCGCAGGTTGGCGATCATGCGCTTCAGCGCGATGCCCAGCGTATCCTTGTCGGACAGGGGCGTGGCCTCCACCGTCAGGTCGCCGTTGGCCACCGTGTCGGCGATGCCGGCCGTCGCCCGCAAATTGTCCATCATGGTGTTCAGCGCGGTCACCATGTCCCGGATCTCGTCATCGGACCTGACGGCCAGCGACTGGTCCAGGTCGCCGCGGGCGACGCCGTTGGCCAGGCGGATGGCGCCCTGCAGGCCCCGGCTGATGCTGACCAGGATCCAGGTCGCGGCGGCCAGCGCGATCACCAGCGAGACGGCGACCGTGGCGATCAGCACCGTCCGCGCGGCGTCATACTGGGCGGTGGCGGCGGCCTCCGTCTGCGTCATGTTCGCCTGGGCCAGGGCCACCACTTCGTCCAGTGCCGCGTCGGCGCTGTCCAGCACCTGCCGCCCCTCGACGCGGGACAGGCGCACGGCCTCATCCCGCTGCTCGCTTTTCGCCAGGGCGATGACCCGGTTCTGGATGGGCAGGAATTGCTTCCACACGGCGGTAAAGGCCGCCACCTTCTTGTTGCTTTCACCGCTGGTGAGGGAGTCCAGCTTGGCGCGGTCGGCCTCCAGGGCCTGCTGTTCCTTGGCGATCCGCGCCTCGTACTGGCTCACCAGCTCCTTGCTGTCCGCCAGCAGCAGGCTCTTTTCCGACCGCGTCACGGTCATGAGGTCGGTGTAGAGATCCTGGGCCACCTTGATCTGCTGCATCGGCCCCTGGGCCATGTGGTGCAGGCTTTCATCCAGGGCGGCCAGTTTCTGTAGGCCCAAGACGGCGCTGGTGGTCGACAAGGCGACGATGACCGCGAAGGTCAGCCCCAGTTTCAGCTTGATGGTCATGCGCATCGCGAAGGATCCTTGATCGTCGAATTGTCTTAAGGGGCACCGGCAGCGGCTATGCGGCAGTGCTGGCCGCCAGGTCCGGTGGAGCCTTGCGGCCGATGACCGACGCCTCGTCGGCGGTGAACAGGGTCGCCAGGTCGAAGACGATGAAGAAGCCGTCGCCGCGGCGGCCCACGCCACGAATGTAATCGGACCGCCACGACACCCCGATGTCCGGCGGTGTCTCCAGTTGGCTTAGGTCCAGCGGCAGGACCTCGAACACCCGGTCCGCCATCAGGCCCAGGGCGATGTCCCGCCCGTTGATCGGGACATGCAGGACCAGGATGCGGGTATGTTCGGAGGGGATGCCGGGCGACAGGCCCAGCTTCAGCCGCAGGTCGATCACCGGCACACCCCGGCCCCGGACGTCGATCAGTCCGACAAGGTAGGGCGGGGTTTCCGGGATGCGGAACACCGGCCGCATGTCCAGGATTTCCACCACCGCTTCGACCGGGACAGCGTAGATCTCGCGCTCGATGCCGAGCGTGACGAACTGCGCCTCCCGCGAGGTTTGGGTCAGGCTGTTCATGATGGCCTCGGGACCTCAGTACTTCTCGAACTCGGCGTCGCGCGCATCGCCGGCGCCGTTGCTCAGGTCCAGGGCGAAGCCGGCGGCGGCCTTGCGCCCGGCCCCGACGCGAACCGACGCCGGGACCACGCGGCCATTGTGTCCGTGCCCGTGCCCATTCACGGCCCGCAGGTTCGCCGGGCGCGCGGGTGCGGGCGCCGGCTTGGCGGCGCTGGCCACCGGCCGCGACGGCCGGCGCGCGGCCGCGACCGACGCGGGCGCTGCCCCATCCACCCGGAAGTAGGCGATGCTGGCCTGCAACTGCTCCGACTGCGCCGCCAGCTCCTCCGACGTCGCCGACATCTGTTCCGACGCGCTGGCGTTCTGCTGCGTCACCTTGTCCAGCTGCTGGATCGCCTGGTTGATCTGCTCCCCGCCGATGTCCTGCTCCCGGCAGGCCGCGCTGATCTCCGCCACCAGCTCCGCCGTCTTCTTGATGTCCGGCACCAGGCGCGTCAGCATCTCACCCGCCTCCTGCGCCGCCTGCACCGTCTGCGACGACATGGTGCTGATCTCCGCCGCCGCCGTCTGGCTGCGCTCCGCCAGTTTGCGCACCTCCGATGCCACCACGGCAAAGCCGCGGCCGTGCTCGCCCGCCCGCGCCGCCTCCACGGCCGCGTTCAAGGCCAGCAGGTCCGTCTGGCGCGCGATCTCCTGCACGATGGTGATCTTCTCCGCGATCGTCCGCATGGCCTGCACCGCCCGCGTCACCGCCTCGCCGCTGGTCTGCGCGTCCGCCGCGGACTGCCGCGCGATCTTCTCCGTCTGGCTGGCGTTGTCCGCGTTCTGCTTGATGTTCGCCGCCATCTGCTCCATCGACGCCGACGCTTCCTCCGCCGCCGACGCCTGCTCCGTCGCCCCTTGCGACAGCTCCTCCGCCGTCGCCGACAGCTCCTGGCTGCCCGACGACACGTTCTCCGACGCCGACGTCGCCTCGCCCACGACCCCCCGCAGCTTCTCGACCATGCTGTTGATATGGCGCATGAGGTCGCCCACCTCGTCGCGCGACGTCACCTCGGCGGTGCGGGTCAGGTCACCGTCCGCCACGGCCTGGGCCAAGGCGCCCGCCCGGTTCAGGCCGCGGCTGATGCCCAGCGCGATCCAGGTTCCGGCCGCCACGGCGACCAGCAGCGACGCCAGCACGGCGACGGCCAGCATCAGGCGCGCGCTTTCGTATTGGGCGACGGCGTCGGCATCGGCGCGCGCCATCTGGGTGCGGTAGAGCTCGATGATGTCGGCCAACTGCCGCTGCGCCTCACCCACCAGCTGGCGCGCCGGTCCCACGGATATCTCCAGGGCCTTGGCCTGTTCGCCGCGCTTGGCCAGCTCGCGCATCTTGTCGTCGGCGGCCAGGAACTGCTGCCAGGTCGCCTGCAGCGCCTGCCATTTCGGCTTGCCCTCCGCGCTGATGATGGCCTGGACCTTTCCGACCAGGTCGGCGAAGTCCTGGCGATAGCGCGTGATCTCTTGGTCGTACTTCTCGATCTGCTCGGGGTTGGTCGAAAGAAGCATGTTCTTCTCGGCCCGCACCATCTGGACCAGGTTGACCAGCACCTCTTCCGCCCATTGCAGCTTCTGCACCGGGCCGGCGATCATGTCGCGCATCGTGGTGTTGATGGCGGCCAGGCTGCTGATGCCCAACCCCGCCGTGGCGGTGCTGAGCATGATGATGAAGGCGAAGGTCAACGCCAACTTCAGCTTGATGGTAACACGCATATCAGGTTCTCCCGTCAGGCTGCGGAGCGTTGGGATGGGGTGGCCGCATCGTCCCGCGCGTCACCGCGGGAGAAGATGCGTTCCAGGTCCAGGACAACGATGAATTCGGCACCGCGCTTGGCGATGCAGCGGATGTATTCCGGCCGCCAGCGCATACCGATGCGCGGCGTCTCTTCCAGGGCGGAGGCCGCCATCTGGGTGATCTCGTACACCTTGTCGGCGCGGATGCCGACGATCACGGGGTCCCCGTCGATCATCACCTCGGTGACGACGATGCGGGTGTCGATGGTCGGCGGCTGCAGCTCCATCCCGAACTTCAGGCGCAGGTCCGCCAGCGGCACCACCTTGCCACGCACATTGATCAGCCCGCCGACGAAGGGCTGGCTGTTGGGCACGCCGGTCACGGGAATGAGGTCGAGGATCTCGCGCACGTGCGCCGCCTCCAGGGCGAAAACCTCGCCTTGCAGGCCCAGGGTCAGGACTTCCAGCGGCGCGCCGCTTTTCCATGCTGTCATGATGTCCCCCTGCCGTCAGCTTGCGGCTTTGAAGCGGTTCTCGTAGGCCATGCCCAGCTTGACCAAGTTGGCGATGTCCAGGATCAGGGCCACGGCGCCGTCGCCCAGGATGGTGGCGCCGGCGAAGGTCTCGACATCGGCGTGCAGCTTGGACAGCGACTTGATCACGGTCTGGTGATTGCCGATCACCTGGTCCACCACCAGGCCAACCCGCCGCCCGCCGAAGGAGACGATCACCGCCTTCTGGTAGCGGTCCGGAAGCTCTGTCACCTGGAACAGCTCGCGCAGGCGCAGGAAGGGCACCAAGTCGCCCCGGATGTTCAGGAAGCTGCGCCCGCGTGAGCGCGCGTCCTCCTCCGCCGACAGTTCCACGCATTCCTCCACCGCCGACAGGGGCAAGGCGTAGCGCCCGGTGCCGACGCGCACCAGCAGGCCGTCGATGATGGCCAGCGTCAGCGGCAGCCGCAGGGTCAGCCGGGTGCCCTCGCCGGGCGTGCTGGCGATATCGATCTTGCCGCGCAACCCTTCGATGGCGCGCTTCACCACATCCATGCCCACGCCGCGGCCGGACAGGCTGGTCACCTCTTTCGCGGTCGAGAAGCCGGGCTCGAAGATCAGCTGGAACAGTTCGGCGTCCGACAGCTTGGCGCCGGCCGGGATCAGTCCCTGGTCCTCGGCGCGGGATTGGATGCGCGCGCGGTCCAGGCCCCGGCCGTCGTCGCTGATGGATACCATGACCTCGGCCCCGGCATGGCAGGCGGTCAGGGTGATGCGCCCCGCCGCCGGCTTGCCCGCCGCCGCGCGCCCCTCCGGCGCCTCCAGGCCATGGTCGATGGCATTGCGGATCAGGTGGATCAGCGGGTCGTTGAGGCGTTCGATGACCGTCTTGTCGAGTTCGGTTTCCTCACCCACCGTTACCAGTTCGATGCGCTTGCCCAGCTCGTTGGCCAAGTCGTGGACCAGCCGGCGGAAACGCCCGAACAGGGACCCGATGGGCACCGTGCGGACCCCCATGGTCGTGTCCCGCAGCTCGTGCGCGAGGCGCTCGATCTCCTCGGCGATCGCCTTCACTTCGGCGTCGTTGCTGAACGCTGCGACCTGCGACAGGCGGGACTGCACGATCACCAGTTCGCCGACCCTGTCCATCAACTCGTCCAGCCGCTCGGCCGGCACCCGGATGCTGTCCACCGCCTTGGCGGCGCCCTTGACCCCGCCCTGCGGGTTCCCTGGCAGAGCCGAGGGACCGGTCCCGGCGGCGCCGAGGCCGGTACGCACATGCTGCTGCTCCGCCAGCGCCGCCGCCAGGGTGTCGGGGGAGACTTCGCCCGATTTGACCAGCAACGTGCCCAGGGGCATCTGCGCGGCCACGGCGGCGTCCACCGCCTGCTGCGCCACATCTCCCCGGTCCACCAGGATTTCGCCGATGCGGCGGCCTTCGCCGGCCATGCCGATGGCGTCGATCGACAACTCCATGTCGTCGATCACGAACATGAAGACTTCCTCGATCGCGGTGCGGGGCTGGCTGGTGGTCAGCACGACGTCCCAGGCCAAGTGGCACTCCGTCGCCGCCATCTCCTCCAACGCCGGCACACCTTCGGTCCGCGCCACCACCGTGGCCACGCCCAACCCGCGCAACTCGTCCAGCAGCAGCAGGGGATTGGTTCCCATCGCCATGGCGTCCCGGGCCAGCCGGAAGCGGATGCGCCAGGTGGACGTGCCTTCCGGGGACGTTCCCTGCGGTGCATCCTCCGGCTCCGGCGCGGCTTCAGCCGCCGCCATGGATGGCGACGGGCCGCCCACGATCTGCTTCAGCGACTGCAGGATGGCGTCGCCGTCCGCGGCCTCCGCCAGGTCGGGCGTCTCGATCAGCAGCCGCATGTGATCCTTGGCCGCCAGCCCCACGGCGATCAGCGCGCGGCTGGGTGCCACCTTGCCCTTGCGCACCAGGTCGAACGCCGTCTCCACATGGTGGGTGAAGGCCGCCACCGCATCGAAGCCGAACATCGCCCCCGATCCCTTCACGGTATGAAGGGCGCGGAAGGCGCTGTTGATCAGGTCGTCGTCGTCCGGCGCATGCTCAAGGTCGAGCAGCGCCTGCTCCAGCTGCTCCAGCAGTTCCTGCGCTTCCTGGCGGAAGATGGTGGCCGGGTCCAGCGTGCTCATGCGCCCAGAACCTTGCGCACGACGGCAACCAGCTGTTCCTGCTGGAAGGGCTTGGTGATCCAGCCGGTGGCACCCGCGGCCTTGGCCGCCTGCTTCATCTCGGCATCGGATTCCGTGGTCAGGAACAGGATCGGCACGCCGCGATAGGCGGGCAGCTGGCGCAGCGCGCGGATGAGGTCCAGCCCGTTCATCACCGGCATGTTCAGGTCGGTGACCACCAGGTCCACCACCGTGTCCTTGGCCTTGGCCAGCCCTTCGGCGCCGTCGCTGGCCTGCACGACGTCGTATCCGGCGCCGGACAGCGTCAGCTTCACCATCTGGCGGACGCTGGAGGAATCATCAACGCTCAGGACGGTCTTGGCCATCATCGTGCCTCCGTGTGCAGCCAGAAATCGCTATCGGTGGTCTGGTCGGCGGGGGCGGGGACACCGGCCGCCAGTTCTGCGGTCATGAGGAAGCCGCCCCGGTGCAGCGTGTCGCGCAGCGGCCCGGAAACCGGCTGCGCCAGCTTGAGTACCCGCTGGGCATCCCTGGCGCTTTTCCGGGCGGCGAGCAGCAGTTGGACAAAGCTGATGTCCACCTCGTCCAGCGCGCCGCAGTCTATTTCCAGAACGGCATGGGCCTTCATCGCGCTCAGGAGGGCCGCATGTGTCTCTTCGGCGTTACGCAGTGTGCGGGCGCCCTCAAAAACGACTTTCCCGACATCGTCATTCGAGGATTTCGGCATCATAGGCACCCCGCTTGAGTTGCTTTGAAAAGAACATGGGTTCGCCTTTTGCGGCCGGTATTCGCCGGTCGCGAATTTATTGATCAGTGAGAAGGATTTGCCTTTAAAAGAATTTTCCCAACGCAAATGCCAATCAAACCGGATGGACTGACGCACCTTATGGGTAGTTGGTTGATAAAGTGTAAATGACAACCGGCATATTGACTGATATATATCAATATGGCCGGAAAGAATTTTGAATAAAATTCAATGTAAATAGGCAATTAACAAAAATTCTGAAACCATTACAGTCATCGCCCAGAAGTCACACTTCATCACAATTGGCGTCCAGGCCGCCCCCTCTTTGGGGGATGTTAGGCGGGCGAGGGGCGGTCCAACGTTCACGGGTTCATTATGATGCCACATCACCACATGGGTGAATGGTCACTCCAGTATTAACCACCAATTTACTTGTTTGATGAAAAGTGGCCATCAACACGCCGAAAAATTGACTGGGGATACGCATGGGCAGGGATCTGGATACCGTGGCCAAGGCGATCAGGGCCGCGTCCATATCGACCGACACGCGTTTCCTGGATATCGGCCGCCGCTTGGAAACCTCGGCTGACATCCTGACGGCGTTGACCCGCACCTTCGATACGCTGTCCGACGAGATGAAGGGGGACGGCCTGCGCCTGGCCACGCAGGATCTGTCGCAGGTGGCGCGCTTCGTCTCAGCCCTGAACCCCGGCGGCGAGGCGGGGTCCTTCCGCACGCTGACCGCGCTGGTCACGGCCATAACCGGCAGGCTGGCGCGTATGGACAAGTCGATCAAGGGCGTCGGCATGCTGGCCACCAACGCCAAGATCGCCGCGGCGGTCATCGGCGACACCAGTGCCGAGTTCATGAACTTCGCCACCGAAATCCGGCGCACACTGGGGCTGGCGCAGGCCAGCCTGGACCAATTCGCCGCTGAACTGGCGGGTGTGGGCCGGCACTTGCAGGCCGCCGCCGCCGACCAATCCGCCCTGGATGCGCGGCAGGCGACCGCCATCCGCACCGTTCCCCAGCGGCTGGCCCACAGCATCGGCACGGTGGTCGATCGTGGCGGGCGGGCGGGCGCCATCGCCGCCACCGTCGGCCAGCGTTCCCAGGACATCGCCAAGCGCATCGGCCTGGCGGTCATGGCGCTGCAGGTGGGGGACATCACGCGCCAGCGCATGGAACATGTCGATTACGCCCTGGGCCTGGTGTCGGAGATGGCGGCCCAGGCCGGTCCACGCCAGCCTGACGGCGCCCCCACCCCCGATGACGTGGCGACGACCACGGGGTTTTGCTGCCGCCTGCAGGCGGCGCAATTGGACGACACGGCGGACGAACTGGCGCAGGAGATCGGGCAGATACTGACCTCGCTGCGCGACCTGGCACGCGACGCCCGCGACATCCTGAACCTGGGGCATGACGCCTTCGGTGCCTCCGGCAGCCAGCAGGGCACCTTTGTGGGTGAACTGGAAGGGGAGGTCGCAGAGGTCGATGCCCTATTGCAGGGCTATGGCGCGGCGCGGCGCCAGGCTGACGAGGTGGCAGCGTCGGTGTCGGAAGCGACCACGCGGCTGGCCAGCCAGATCGGCACCATGCGCGCCCTGGAGGCGGACATCCGCATCATGGGCCTGAACACCAGCCTACGCTGTGGCCGGCTGGGCACCGTTGGTCGGCCGCTGTCGATCATCGCGCAGGAATTGCGCCTCTACGCCAATGAGATCGCGGTGGAGGCCAACGGCGTGATGGGCGAACTGGACCAAATCGCCGCCATCGCCGCCAGCCTGTCGGGGCAGGCGCGCGACACCAGTGCTGCGGATACCGCGGCCATGGCCGACATCATGGCGCGTTCCATCGCCCGCTTGGGAACCGCCGGCCAGAACCTCGCTGCCGCCCTGCAGACCCTGGAACGGGATGGCGAGACGGTGGTGGACCTTCTGCAGGAAACGGTGGATCGGGCCGCCGCACATGGTGAAATGGGCCAGGTGCTGCGGCAGGCCGCAGCCGACCTGGCCCTCCTCGCTCCGGGCCCGCACCTGGGTAACGTCCCAGCGCGGGCCGAGCCGCTGATCGCCCAGATGGCCCGCAGCTACACCATGGCCCGCGAACGCCAGGTGCTGGACCGGTTCGCGCCCGGAAAGAACCAGGCGCCAGCGGCGGTGCCCGGACCGGCCGCCACGGCGGACGATCTGGAAGACATCTTTTTCTAAGGTCCAGCCGTATTATCCAGATACGGGTTGGTCCCCGTCCGGAATCAGCGGACGGATTCACTTCCCATTGGCGCCGCCCTTGGGGTGTCCGAGCGCCGGCCGTATCAATCGCGGCCGCTATGGGAGCTTAAGTTCCGTCGCTCGCGAAGGCGTCAGCCGGCAGCCACGGGCATGTCGCGGTTGAGTGGCAGCCACAGGCTGAAACGGGTGCCCGAGGGGCTGGAATTCCAGGCGACCATGCCACCCAGGGCTTGGGCGCGGCGCTGCTGGTTGCGCAGGCCGCGCCCGGAAGGGGAGGCCACGGTCGCTTCAGCGTCGAAGCCCCGGCCGTCGTCCTCGATGGTGACGCGGACACCGGGCGCATCACCCTGGGTGTCGGGGATGGTGTCCAGGCGGATGCGGCTGGCCTGGGCGTGGTGCAGGATGTTGGCGATGCCCTCTTGCAGGATGCGCAGGATGTGCAAGGCACTGGACGGGTCCAGCCATTCCAGGGTCGGCAAGTCCTGTACGTTCCACACCAGGGTAATGCCGGAGCCTTCCAGCCGCGGTTCCAACCGGTAGCGCAGCGAGGCCAGCAGCAGCAGCAGGTCGGCATCCACCGGTTCCATGGAATCGATGGCCAACTTCAGGTCGTCCAGGCAACCCTTGAGGATTTGCGAGACCTTGGTGTCGTCCACCGCTCCCTTTTCGACGGAGCGGATGGCGCTGATCAGCGAGGCGCCCACGCCATCGTGCATGTCCTGCATCAGGCGCTGGCGCTCCTCGCTTATGGTCCGCCGCCGTTCGGCCTCGCGCAGGCGCTGGTGGCTCACCTCCAGTTCGGCTTCCCGGGCGCGCAGGCGTTCCGCCAGGCTGGCGTTCACCCGTTCCACCTCCGCGATGGCGGCGATATAGCGCCGGTACAGCACGGTGCCGCACATGGCGAAGGTCACGGCATTGGTGTAGGCGCCCAGGAACCATCCCTCGGGGCTCAGCACATGGTTGTGCATCATCCAATCGGTCTGGCCCAGCACGGTGCAGATGGCCAGGGCGGCGGCCAGCAATCTGGCCTCGGGGAAGCGGCGCCAGGCGCAGGCCACGCCCACCACGCTGACCGTGGCCGCCATCACCAGGGCCACGGCGTAGATGCGGGGCACGATGACAGGCGTGCTGGGCAGCACCGGAAGGACGCCGACCATGGGCAGGGTCAGAAAGGTCAGGATACTGGTCACGCCCACCACGGCGCCGGTCAGCAGCGTCAGCGGCCGGCCATGCAACATGCGCAGGAAAAGGTGAAGGATGACGATCAGCCAGAACAGGGCGTTGATGGTCAGCCAGGCGAACCAGTCGCTGGTGATGGGCACATCCAGGTAGAAATGCAGATGGGCCGCGAACGAGATCGCGGCCAGGCCGAAGAACAGCAGATAGCCGGTGTCGTGCCGGCGCCGGAACCAGACGACCAGCGCGAACACACCGACCGCCAGGAAGGCGGAGTTCAACGCCATGGGCAGCTCACGCTGCAGCAGCTGACGCACGCGGTGGCGAAGGTTCAAGGCCGGTTCCGGCCCCAGCCACAGGGTGGACAGGGCCACCGGCGTGGTCGGGGCGTGGTCCAGGCGGATCAGGATGTCGGTCGGCGGCCCGCCATTGGCGTCCTGGTCCAGCACCACCCATAGGGGTGTGAACAGGCCGTTCCACGGGCGGCCCTGCCGCTGCTGCCAGTCCACCAGCCTGCCGTTCACGTAAATGGCGTAGGGGCCGTCGGTGTCGATGCGGGCGCCATACAGGGCCATCGGACCGGGCCCCGCCGTCAGGTCGGGTGCCGACAGCCGGATCCAGGTGTTGGCGGGATAGCCGGGTGCCATGGCCGGCACGGTGCGATCGACCGGAACCATGGGTTCGGCATAAGGCAGGCCGATAGCCTGCCAGGCGCCGGTCGGCGACCCGCCATCCAACGTTGTGGGTGGCCGGGACGGCGTGCCACCGTCGGCCAGCAGAATCTCGGCCCGCGTCAGGTGCACGGCCTTCCCCGGTTCACCCACCATGTCATGGACGCCGGCGATCAGCAGCGACATCGCGGAGAACAGCAGGACGGCGGCGGCCAGCAGGGACGCGGGACGGAAGGTCATCAGCGGCGGTCGCGGGGCCAAGGGATCAACCGTTCAGCAGGCCCAGCGTCCTGGCCTCATAAATGGCCTCCGCCTTGGAGGTGACCTCCAGCTTGCTATAAATGCGCCGCACGAAGGTGCGGACGGTGAAGTGTGACAGGTCCAGCATCCGCGCCACCTCCACCGTGGTGAAGCCCTTGGTGATGAGGGACAGCACTTCCTTCTCGCGCGGCGACAGCAGGGATGGGGTCTCCTCCGGGGCTTCCGTCCCGGCCGGGCCGGTCTCGGCCATCGGCGGGGGCGTCAGGTCCGTCCCACGGTCGCGGAAGCGCAGCAGGATCTGCCGGGCGATGATGGGGCTGATGGGGCTGCCGCCGGCGGCCAGGCTGCGGATTTCATCGACAATGCGGACCGGCGCGCTGTCTTTCAGCAGATAGCCCGCCGCCCCGGCCTCGATCGAGCGCATGACGTGCGTCTCATCACCGAAACTGGAACTGACCATGATGGCGCATTCCGGCCAGCGCTGGGCGGCGGCGCGGATGATGTCGATGCCGCTGCCATCGGGCAGGCCCAGGTCGACCAGCAGCACGTCTGCCGGCGGCCCGTCCAGCAACGCCAGCCCGTCGGCGCGGGTGGCGGCGACGCCCGACAGCCGCAGATCGTCCGCGGTCCGGACCGCCTGGCGCAGCGCGTCCAGGAAGCCGGCGTCGTCCTCGACGATCGCGACGGCCACACGGGACGGTGCCTGGGCTGTGGTGGGCATGGGCTGCATGAGGGACACTGCCATACAGGGGTGTGCGACAGCCAGTGTCGCGCGTTTGTTCTACAGACAAGATCCGGCCCCGTAAATACTCTCACTCGAGATCGGCAGCCAGTACATGGCCACGTCAATAACGGTACGAAGGCGACCGGTATTGGGCAAGCAGTCGGCTGCGCCACTCAAGATGGGGGAGTATGAGCATGAACGCGGAAGAGAACCTGAAGATCACCGGTCGTGTCATCGCCAAGGCCTGGGCCGATGAGGGCTTCAAGGCCAAGTTGTTGGCCGATCCGGCCGCGATCCTGAAGGCCGAAGGCCTGGCGCTACCGGCCGGCGTCACCTTCAAGGTGGTGGAGGACAGCGCCACGGTCCAGACCTTGGTCTTGCCGGCGCGGCCGACGGACCTGTCCGACGAAGACCTGGACCGGGCCGCCGGGGGCGCCTGCCGCTGGAGCGTTATCTGTGAACTCAGTCTCTGAGGTTCGGGGCCTAGCTCTGACGGGGACCGAACTTTCCTTTTGGCATCAAGGCGTTTGACATCGAGGAGAGACGAGATGGTGGGGGAAGACAGCGCCCGGGCCTATGGCCGGGTGGTGGCCAAGGCTTGGTCCGACGATGGGTTCAAGGCACGGCTGATGGCCGATCCGGTGACGGTCCTGCAGGCCGAGGGCCTGGCCGTGCCGGCGGGCCTGACCGTGACGGTGCTGGAGAACACGCCGACCCGGTACACGCTGGTGCTGCCGGCGCGGCCGACGGACTTGTCCGACGACGACCTGGACGAGGTCGCGGGCGGCTGGTGCAGCTGCGTCATGTCCAGCGACTTTTGCCTCTAAGGCATCCGGCGGGGAGGGCGGGGAGATGTCGGGGAACACTGATAAGGCATACGGCAGGGTCGTCGCCAAGGCGTGGGCCGATGCCGCCTTCAAGGCGCGCCTGCTGGCCGACCCGGCCGGCACGTTGGCGGCCGAAGGGGTGGTGGTGCCGCCCGGCGTTCGCCTGACGGTGATCGAGGATACGGACACCGTCCAAACCCTGGTGCTGCCGGCCCGGCCAGCGGACCTGACCGATGAAGACATGGCGGGCATCGCCGGCGGAACGCCTTGGCCCCGCTGCATGTGCCTGTGCGGTCCTTGAGATATAAGGAAACCAAGACATGATGAACGAAGAGACGGCGAAGATCACCGGCAAGATCATCGCGAAGGCTTGGGTCGATGACGGCTTCAAGGCCCGCCTGCTGGCCGATCCGGCCGCAGTGCTGAAGGCCGAGGGCCTGGACCTCCCGGAAGGCGTCACCTTCCAGATCGTGGAGGATGGCGCCGGCGTCCAGACCCTGGTGCTGCCGGCCCGGCCGTCGGAATTGTCGGACGAGGATCTCGGCGACCTGGCCGGCGGCCGGCCGGTCCCCGGGCCGGGGGTTCCGCCCAAGCTGTACACCTTCTGACCCCTTTGGTTCGGGCATCTCCTAAATGTCCCGGGGCGCCCTTCGTCCGATCACTCTTTGAAAGAATGCCGGCCCAAGAAGCATGGGGGAAAGGGCGCGATGCTGAGCGCGAACACTCTAAACCAGATCATCGCCAAAGCCTGGTCCGACGATCGTTTCAGGGCCCGGCTGCTGGCCGATCCCGCCGCCGTGCTGACGGCCGAAGGCGTCGACTTCCCGGCGGGCGTGACCGTCAGCGTGGTGGAGAACACCGCCACGCATCTCAACCTCATCCTGCCGGCTCCGCCCACCGACCTGTCCGACGATCAACTGGACGGCGTCGGCGGCGGCTTCGGCTGGTGCTTCACCCTCTAAAGTCCGGCCGATGCCGGATCATGAAAGGAACAGTGACATGACGAACGAAGAAAACCTGAAAATCACCGGCAAGATCATCGCTAAGGCGTGGGCCGATGAGGGCTACAAGGCCCGCCTGCTGGCCGACCCCGCCGCCGTGTTGACCGCCGAGGGCGCCGACTTGCCGGCGGGCATCACCTTCAAGGTGGTGGAGGATACCGCCGCCGTCCAGACCCTGGTGCTGCCGGCGCGGCCGGCGGACATGTCGGATGATGACCTGAACGGTGCCTCGGGGGGCGGCGCTTTCTGCGTTGCGTGCCTGAGCATGTTTTAAGGCCCCGATAGAGACGTCCGGTGGCGGTGCATGCCGCCACGGGGGCCCCCCCATGCTGTGACATTCCGAAAAGGAAGAGGAAATGCTGAACGAAGAGAACGCCAAGGTCGGCGGCCGCATCATCGCCAAGGCCTGGACCGACGAGGGTTTCAAGGCGCGCCTGCTGGCCGACCCGGCGGCGGTGCTGAAGGCCGAGGGGGTGGAGGTGCCGGCCGGCGTCACCCTGAACGTGGTGGAGAACAGCGGCACCGCCTACACCCTGGTGCTGCCGGCCCGGCCCACCGACCTGTCGGACGAGGATTTGGACAGCACCGCCGCCGGCGCCATCCTGTGCGTCATCCCTTGCGGCTCGACCTTTTGATGCCGCCATGACGGAGGCGGAAAGCGACGCGGCGATCGACGACATCATCACCAAGGCTTGGGGGGACGAGGCCTATCGGGCGCGGCTGCTGGCCGATCCTGCGGCGGTCTTGAGGCAGGAGGGCATCGACCTGTCGGTCGGCGCCCTCGTCCAGGTGCTGCAGGACACTGCCGCCGTTCAGACCCTGGTGTTGCCGATGCGGCCCTGGGATTTGGCCGAGGACGTGCTGGAGGGCACGGCCGGCGCCCTGTCCGCCGTCTGTTACGACAGCTTCATGCAATGGCCATGAGGGAAGGGATGAACCAGGGGAACGCCGCCGTCACCGGCCGGATCGTCGCCAAGGCCTGGGCTGACGACGCCTTCAAAGCGCGCCTGCTGGCCGATCCGGAGGCGGTGCTGCGGGAGGAGGGGGTCGATCTGCCCGCCAGCGTCACCGTCCGGGTGGCGGTGGATACGGACGCCGTCCGGACCCTGGTGCTGCCGGCCAAGCCCGTGGACCTGACCGAAGAGGAATTGGGCCGCGTCGTGGGCGGGGGCGACCCCTCCTACTGCGCCAACTGGTGCCTGTGTTGCGCCAACTGCGCCATCTGACCGGGCTGCATAGCCATTCAACCCCTGACCGCGAGAGGAATTGCGCCATGACGCATGAGGAAAAAGCCAAAGCCTATGGCCGTGTCGTCGCCAAGGCCTGGGCTGACGACGCCTTCAAGGCTCGCCTTAAGGCCGACCCCGTGGCCGTCCTGCGGGGCGAGGGGGTGGACATTCCGGCGGGCATGGCCGTCACCGTGGCGGAGAACACCGCCACCGCCTGCACGCTGGTGCTGCCGGCCCGGCCGGCCGACCTCAGCGACGAGGAGTTGGACGTGGTGTCCGGCGGCTTCGACCTGGCGGCCCACTCGGCCTGCGCCCCGATGTTCTGACCCATCCCCACCCAGACGAACGCGGCACCCTATCCATGTTGAAAACTCCCGCCCTGAAGGCGCACCTGCGCGCCGCCGTCATCCCTGGCGAAGGTGTCCTGCTGTTGACCGAGGACGGCGCCAAGGTGTTGCACGGTGCCGCGTATGAGAAGGTCGTGCCCCTGATCGACGGCCGTCGCTCGGCCGATGATATCGCCGACGCCCTGGCGGGACAGGTGGATGCCGCGCGCGTCTACTTCGCCCTGGCTCGGATGGAGGAGCAGGGCCATCTGGCGGCGCCGTCGCCCGATCTCGCCCCGTCCGTCGCCGGCTTCTGGCAGGCGGCGGGCGCCGACGCCCGGGCGGTTCAGGATGCGCACGCCACCCGCCGCGTGGCGCTCATGACGGTCGGCGAGGTGGACGCAGCCCCCCTGCGGGCGGCGCTGGCGGCGGCGGGCCTGGCGGAAGAAACACCCGAGCTGGCCGACCTGTGGATCGTGCTGGCCGACGACTATCTGCGGCCGGAGTTGCGGGACATCAATAGCCGGGCGTTGGCGGCGGAACGGCCCTGGGTGCTGACGCGCGCCGGTGGGCGGGAGCAGTGGCAGGGCCCCTATTTCGAACCCGGCGCCACGGCCTGCTGGGAATGCCTGCAGCGGCGGCTGACGCGCAACCGCGCCACCCACCGCTTCGCCGCCGCTAAGCTGGACGTGCAGGGTCCGCTGGTACCGCCCGTCGGCCTGCCCGTCACCCTGGCCGCCACCTGCCACGCCGTGGCGCTGGAGGCGGCATTGATCCTGGCGGGCCTGCCCAGCACCCTGAAGGGCCAGGTGGTCAGCCGTGACTGGGTGACTCATACCCAGCAAATCCACGTCCTGACGCCCAACCCGCTCTGCCCCGCCTGCGGCACGCCGGCGGAACCGGTGGCGCGGCCACTGGAATTGGGCACCGCGCGGGCGGCCTTCCAGTCCGACGGCGGGCACCGCAGCGTGCCGCCACAAGCGACGCTGGCGGCCTACCAGCACCTGGTCAGCCCCATCACCGGGGTGGTCAATATGTTGCAGCCGGCGACGCCGCCGGATGAGACGCTGGCCCATGTCTATGTCGCGGGTTCCAACGCCGCCCGGCCCATCGGCAGCTTGCGCGACCTGAAGCGCAGCCTGCGCAGCAGCAGCGCCGGCAAGGGCGTGTCAGAGGCGCAGGCCAAGGTCAGCGCCCTGTGCGAGGCGCTGGAGCGCAGCAGCGGCGAGATCGCGGGCGATGAGGTGCGGGTGCGCCGGGCCTGGCGCGACTGGCCCGAGGGGGAGGCCATCCACCCCAACGCGGTCATGGGCTACAGCGAGGTCCAGTTCGCCGACCGTGAGGCGCAAAACGCCAAGCAATCGGTCTTCAACGTCACGCCCCTTCCGCTGCCCGATGATCACGCCGTGGACTGGACGCCCCTGTGGTCGCTGACCGAGAAGCGGTTCAAGCATCTGCCCACGCAGCTGGTCTATTACGGGGTCGACGGTGGGCGCAGCGGTCCGGACTTCTACGCCATGGGCTGTTCCAACGGCAACGCCGCCGGCAACACCCGGGAGGAGGCGCTGCTGCAAGGCTTCTTCGAACTGGTGGAGCGCGATGCCACCGCGCTGTGGTGGTACAACCGCCTGCGCCGCTGGGGTGTCGCGACCGACACCTTCAATGATCCCTACCTGCCGCGCATCGCCCGGCATTACCGGGAAAAGCATGGGCGGGAGACCTGGGCGCTGGACCTGACGTCGGACCTGGGCATCCCGGTGTTCGTCGCCTTGTCCCGCGAGGTCGACGCCCCGCAGGAGCGCATCCTGTTCGGCCTGGGCTGCCATCTGGACGCCCGCATCGCCCTGCAGCGCGCCTATGCCGAGATGAACCAGATGCTGGGCCTGGCCACCGCCGAGGTGGAGGGCAAGATCGAGGATCCGGAAACGCTGCACTGGCTGCAGACGGCCACGGTGGCGAACCAGCCCTATCTGGCGCCCGACCCGGCCCAGGCGCCGGTGCGGTATGAGGAATTCCCCGTGCAGCACAGCGGCGACTTCCTGGCCGACATCAACCACTGCCTGTCCATCCTGGATCGCGCCGGCCTGGAGATGCTGGTTTTGGACCAGACGCGGGCGGAACTGGGCCTGCCGGTGGTCAAGGTGGTCGTCCCCGGCCTGCGCCACTTCTGGGCGCGCTACGCCCC
Source organism: Nitrospirillum amazonense (assembly GCF_029594735.1). Lineage (NCBI taxonomy): Bacteria > Pseudomonadati > Pseudomonadota > Alphaproteobacteria > Rhodospirillales > Azospirillaceae > Nitrospirillum > Nitrospirillum amazonense. Next base: position 973,597 of record NZ_JARPAF010000001.1, on the reverse strand, counting down.
GGGCCGGCTGTACGACGTGCCCGTGCGCATGGGCTGGCTGGACCGGCCGCTGACCGAGGCCGAACTCAACCCCATTCCCATTTTCGTGTGAGGGGACCCTGACCATGAGCGACTTTTCCGAACGCCTGTCTTTGCCCGGCGGCCTGTATCTGGAAGCCTCCGACGAGCGGTTCCGCTTGCACCGTCTGCCGCCATGGCAGGCCGGCCCGGCCGACGCCCTGTCGGCGCAGGGCTCGGCACGGTCGACGCGGCAATTGATGTCCGGTGCCATGTATGCCGGCTTCTCCGCCGCCGTGGCCGCCGCCACCGGGCCGCGTCCGTCCTCCGCCCAGCGCGACGTGTTCCTGCGCTATGTCCACGGCCTGGCCGCCGGCTGGCGCACCACGGGCGTCACGCCGGGCGCCATGCGCCGCGCGGCCGACCGGCTGGAGGAGCGGGGCCAGCTCGCCGTTGCCGCCCACTGTCGCCACGTGGCGGAGGAGGAGACGGGGCACGACACCCTGGCCTGGCTGGACATGGAGGCCCTGGGCCTGCCAGCGGCGACCTTCGTGGAACGCCTGCGCCCCCGCACGGCGATGGCCCTGGCCGAACGGCACCGGGAATTGGCGGAATCCCCGGAACCCATCGCCGTGCTGGGCTACGCCTATGTCCTGGAACGCACTAGCCTGAACGTGACCGCCGAGGTCATCGCCGAGGTGGAGGCCGCCTTGCCGGCCGGCGTCTTCGCCACCCGGTGCCTGCGGGTGCACAGCGCCGTGGGCAGCGACATCGGCCATGTCGACGAAAGCCTGGAGTTCATTGCCAGCCTGGATGCGTGGGACCGGGCCATCATCGCGCGGGAGGCGTTCAACACCGCGCGCGTCATGGGCGGGGGCGACGATTATCCCGGCGATGACGCCATGCGCGACCTGTTGGCCGAGCTTATGCAGCCGACACCGGCGCTGGCCTGCGCCTGACCATCACGACATAAGAGAAGGGAAGAAGAGCATGCAGACCGATGACAATGCCAAGGCCTACGGCAAGATCGTTGCCAAGGCCTGGAGCGACGACACCTATAAGGCGCGGCTGCTGGCCGACCCGGCGGCCGTGCTGGCGGCGGAGGGGGTGGCGATGCCCGCCGGGGTGACATTCCGCGTGGTGGAAAACACCGACACTGCCTACACCCTGGTTCTGCCGGCCAAGCCCACGGATATCAGCGACACCGATCTGGACGCCGTCGCCGGCGGGCGCTTCGCCTTCTCCTGCGGCGGTCCCGCCGTGGTGAAGCCCAAGCCCCCCGGCAATCCCACCCGGCGGTGCATCTGAGCGTATCCAACAGCGCGGCGTTGCGGATCCGATGTTGAGAATTCCCCTCCTCAAGGCGCATCTCCAGGCGACGGTTTTCCCGGGCGAAGGCGTCCTGCTGCTGTCGGAAGACGGCGGCAGGGCGCTGCACGGCGCCGTATACGAGGGGATCGTGCCCTTGCTGGACGGCCGGCACACTACCGACGCCATCGTCGACGCGCTGGCCGGACGGGTGGACGCGGCCCGCGTCTACTACGTGCTGGGATTGCTGGAGCGGGCAGGGCATCTGGTGGAGGCGGCCCCGGATCAGACGGGGGCGGAGGCGGCCTATTGGCACGCGGTCGGCGTGGACGCGCCGGCCGCGCGCCATGCCCTGGCGGCCCGGCGCGTGGCGGTGATCGCGGTGGGACCGGTGGATGCCGACCCCCTGCGCGCCGCCCTGGTGGCGGCCGGCCTGCAGGAGGGGACGGCCGATGGGGCAGATCTGTGGATCGTCGCGGCCGACGACTACCTGCATCCGGAATTGGCGACCATCAACGCCGCCGCCCTGGCCAGCGGCCGGCCCTGGCTGCTGCTGCGTACGGGCGGGCGGGAGCAATGGCTGGGCCCGCATTTCGTCCCACATCAGACGGGATGCTGGTGCTGTCTGCAGCGGCGCCTGGCCCGCAACCGCGCCCTGTTCCGCCTGGCCGCCGACCAGCAGGGGCGGGAGGCCCCACGGCCGGTTCGGGCGTTGCTGCCCGCCGTCCATGCCGCGACCTGCCAGAACGCGGTGGCGGCGGCCGCCCTGATCCTGGCCGGCGCGCCCTGCGGCCTGACGGGACGGGTGCTGAGCCTGGACCTGACCACCCTCGCGCAGCAGGCCCACGTCCTGGCGCGCAATCCGGCCTGCCCCGCCTGCGGCAAGGCCCCGGTGCCGGTGGCCCGTCCCCTGGAATTGCGCATGGGCACGGCCGCCTTCCGCGCCGACGGCGGGCACCGCAGCGTCGCGCCTGAGACGACCCTGGCCACCTACGCGCACCTGGTCAGTCCCATCACCGGCGTGGTGCGCGCGTTGGAGCGGGCCGGGCCGGCGGGCGAGGGCCTGACCCATGTCTACACCGCGGGCACCAACGCCGCCCGCCCCATGGAAAGCCTGAACGACCTGAAACGCAATTTGCGCAGCAACGCCTCCGGCAAAGGGGTGTCGGAGGCCCAGGCCAAGGCCAGTGCCCTGTGCGAGGCCATTGAGCGGTACAGCGGCGAGCTGTCGGGCGGGGAGGTGCGCATCCCCCGGGCCTGGCGGGATTGGGATGTGGGCCAGGCCATCCACCCCAATGCCGTGATGCACTACAGCGACGCCCAGTTCGCCGACCGCGTGGCGCAAAACGCCAAGGGATCGGCCTTCAACGTCACGCCTCATCCGCTGCCGGACGACGCGGTGATCGACTGGACGCCCGTCTGGTCGCTGACCCGGCAGCGGCACCGCCACTTGCCCACGCAGCTGCTGTACTACAACGTCCGAGGCCGCGACGCGCCGGACTTTTACGCCGTCGGCTGTTCCAACGGCAGTGCCGCCGGCAACACCCGGGAAGAGGCCATCCTGCAAGGCTTTTTCGAGCTGGTGGAGCGCGATGCCGCCGCCATCTGGTGGTACAACCGCCTGGCGCGCCCGGCGGTGGCGGTCGACGGCTTCGGTGATCCCTACCTGACCCAACTGCGCGACCATTACCGCGACCGCTACGGGCGGGAAGTGTGGGCCCTGGACCTGACCACCGACCTGGGCATCCCCGTGTTCGTGGCCCTGTCCCGGCAGGTGGGAACACCAGCCGAGCGCATCCTGATGGGCATGGGCTGCCACCTGGACGCCCGCATCGCCCTGCAGCGCGCCTTCGCCGAAATGAACCAATTGCTGGGCCTGGCCGATGATGGCCAGGATGCCGAGCTGGAGGAGCCGGACACGGTGGCTTGGCTGACCGGCGCCACGCTGGCGAACCAGCCCTATCTGGCCGCCGACGGGACCCGAGCGCCCGTGCGGCTGGCGGATTTTCCGGTGCAGCACACCGGTGGTTTCCTGGCCGACATCGACCATTGCCTGTCCATCCTCGACCGTGCCGGGCTCGAGATGCTGGTGCTGGACCAGACGCGGGCCGACGTGGGCCTGCCGGTGGTGAAGGTGGTGGTGCCGGGCCTGCGCCATTACTGGGCGCGTTTCGCGCCGGGGCGGCTTTACGACGTGCCGGTGCGCCTGGGCTGGCTGGAGCGGCCGTTGGCCGAGAGTGACTTGAATCCCATCCCGATTTTCATGTGATGGGGCGCTGATGGGGGCATTGGGGGCATGAGTAATCCGATTTTCCGCAAGGCGGCCCTGGACGGCCTGTCCTCCCCGGAACAGCTGAACCAGTTGGTCCAGGTGACGCCGGCGCGCGCCTGGATCGCGCTGTGGGCGTCCGCCGTCCTGCTGGCGGCGATCCTGGCCTGGGCCGTTTTTGGCACCCTGCCATCGCGTATGATGGGGCGCGGTGTGCTGATCCATGACGGCGGCACCTTCAACGTCGTGGCGGTGGTCGACGGTGTGGTGGCCGACATGGAGCATCTCAGCCCCGGCCAGCACATCGCCAAGGGCCAGGTTCTGGGCCGTATCATCGACCCGGCGTTGGCGCAGCAGATCGCCTCCGCCGAGGCCTATGTGCGCACCCTGGCCACCGCCACCGGGCCGGGTGCTGGTGAGACCCGCGCCCAGGCGCAGCAGGAACTGGACCGCTTGCGCTTCGAGGCGGCGCTGGACCACCGGGTGATCAGCGACCATGACGGCGAGGTGGTGGAGGTCATGGCCACCAACGGCCACGCCGTGAAGCCCGGCGACCCCATCGTCAGCATGGAATACGGGGAGTCCCCGCTGCGCGCCGTGCTGTACCTGCCGCCCTCCAGCAACGCCAAGCTGCTGCGGCCGGGCATGACCACGGAAATCTCCCCCGTCACCAGCCTGAGGGAGCGCGACGGCTATCTCATCGGCCGGGTGCGCTCGGTATCGAAATATCCGGCGACGCAGGCCGGCATGCTGGCCCTGCTGCCCAACCCCGCCCTGGTGGACGAACTGGCGCCGGAGGGGCCCCCCATCGCCGTGGAGGTCGATCTGGTGCCCGATACGCGGTCGCAAAGCGGCTACCGCTGGTCCTCCCCCGCCGGCGACGAGCTGGAGATCAGCAGCGGCACGCTGTGCAGTGGCAGCTTCGTGCTGGAAAGCCGCCGACCCATCGCCCTGCTATTCCCCTTCCTGGACAAGTCCTCGCCCAGCCGGGTGCGCGACTGATGGCCGGTCTTCCCTTCAAGCGCCGGCTGCGCACCCCCACCATCCTGCAGATGGAGGCGGTGGAGTGCGGCGCCGCCAGCCTGGCCATCCTGCTGGCCCATTACGGCCGCCACGTGTCGCTGGAGGAGTTGCGTGCCGCCTGCGGCGTCTCCCGCGACGGCAGCAAGGCCAGCAACGTGGTCAAGGCCGCCCGCGCCTACGGCCTGACCGCCGGCGGCAAGCGCTATGACATCGGGCAGTTGCGCCAGGCGCCCATGCCCGCCATCGTCTTCTGGAACTTCAACCACTTCCTGGTGGTGGAGGGGTTCGGCAAGGGCGTGGTCCACATCAACGACCCGGCCACCGGCCCCCGCACGGTGACGGACGCGGAATTCAGCGACGGCTACACCGGCGTCACCCTGTCCATGGCGCCGGGGCCCGATTTCCAGAAGGGCGGCAACGAGCCCAGCCTGGCCAGGGCGCTGGCCAGCCGTTTGCACGGCGTGCGTGCCGCCTTCGCCTTCGTCGTCATCGCCACCCTGGCCCTGGTGCTGCCGGGCCTGGCGCTGCCGGTGTTCACCCAGGTGTTCATCGATGAGATCCTGATCAAGCGCCTGGATGGCTGGTTGCCGCCGCTGTTGCTGGGCATGCTGGTCACGGCGCTGCTGCGCATGGGGCTGACCGCCCTGCAGCAGTCGCAACTATTGCGCCTGGAGATGCGGCTGTCGCTGCAATCCTCCGCCAGCTTTTTCTGGCATGTGCTGCGCCTGCCCATCGAATTCTTCAACCAGCGCTATGTCGGCGACATCAGCGTACGCGTGACCGCCAACGACCGCGTGGCCCATCTGCTGGCGGGCGACCTCGCCACCAACGCCGTCAACGTCCTGTCCGTCCTGTTCTACGCCGCCATCATGGCCACCTACGACGTGGGCCTGACCCTGGCCGGCATCGCCATCACGGCGCTGAACCTGGTGGTCCTCAGGGCCATCGCGCGCAAGCGGCGGGATGACAATCTGCGGCTGCTGCAGGACCGGGGCAAGCTGATGGCCGTCACCATGGGGGGCGTCGAGACCATCGAGACCCTGAAGGCCACGGGCGGCGAGGGGGATTTCTTCGCGCGCTGGTCCGGCCATCTGGCCAAGGTCATCAATGGCGAGCAGCGGCTGGAGCTGAACACCCGCCTGCTGGCCGTGCTGCCCAACCTGCTGAACGCGCTGGTTTCCGTCGCCATCCTGGGCCTGGGGGGCCTGCGGGTGATCGACGGGCGCATGTCCATCGGCATGCTGGTCGCCTTCCAGGGCCTGATGGCCAGCTTCACCCAGCCGGTGACCAACCTGATGGGCCTGGCCGGCAAGCTGCAGGAGGCGCAAGGAGATATGGCCCGCCTGGACGATGTCCTCAACTTCCCCGCCGCCGTTGACGGGTCTGGGGACGGCGTGCCGGAGGGCGGGGCGTCCGAGGGGGGGGCGTTGGCCGGGCGGCTGGAGCTGCGCAACCTGCGCTTCGGCTACAGCCGGCTGGAGGCGCCTTTGATCGAGGATTTCAGCCTGACGCTGGAACCCGGCCGCCGCGTCGCCCTGGTGGGCGGCTCGGGCAGCGGCAAGTCCACCGTGGCCCGCCTGGTCACCGGCGTGTTGAAACCATGGGAGGGGCAGGTGCTGCTGGACGGCATTCCACGCGACCAGATCGCCCGCGACCGGCTGCACGCCACCTTGGGCAGCGTCGACCAGGACGTCTACCTGTTCGCCGGCACCATCCGCGACAACCTCAGCCTGTGGGACGGCACCCTGCCGCCGGAGGAAATGGTCAGCGCCGCCCGTGATGCGGCCATCCACGATGTCATCGTGGCCCGGACCGGCGGCTATGACGCGCCGGTGGAGGAGGCGGGGGCCAACTTCAGCGGCGGAGAGCGCCAGCGGCTGGAGATTGCGCGCGCCCTGGCCGGGCGGCCGCGCGTGCTGGTACTGGATGAGGCGACGTCCGCCCTGGATCCACTGACCGAGAAGGCCATCGACGGCAATCTGCGCCGCCGTGGCTGCGCCTGTCTCATCGTAGCCCACCGCCTGTCCACCATCCGCGACTGTGACGAGATCATCGTCATGGATCGCGGGCGCATCGCCGAACGGGGCAGCCATGACGCGCTCATGGCCCTGGGCGGCCGTTACAGCACCCTGATCGCGACCGACCAATGACCGATAACTCCCTCGATCAACGGCTACAGGACAAGGCCCGAGCCGACGGCCGCATGTTCGCCTCGTCCATCGGTGATCTGGCCCAGGTGCTGGCCGGGCAGGCGGCGGATTCCGCCGTACTGCTGGGCACGGGCGACGCCCTGGTCGATGCCTGCCGGCAGGTCTTCCGCGCCGCCGGCATCACCCCGGCCGTGTCGGCCTCCGCCGCCGATGCCCCCATCCAGCGCCTGGAAAGCCTGGCCCGCCAGGCCGGTGCCGCCTGGCGTGTCGTTGCCCTGACCGGCCGCGACTGGTGGCGGGACGGCGCCATGCCCCTGCTGGCCTTCCGCAAGGACGGCGCGCCCGTGGCGCTGCTGCCGGCCGCGCGCGGCGACGGGCTGTGGCTTTGGGACCCCGCCGCCGGGACGCGGGTACGGCTGGATGCCCGGCAGGCGGCCGGGCTGGAGACCCAGGCCTTCGTCTTCTACCGGCCCCTGCCGGATGAGCGGATCACGCTGTGGAGCCTTGCGCGTTTCGCCTTACGCGGCAGCGGCCGCGACATCGCCCGCCTGCTGCTGCTGGGCGCGTTGGGCGGCGTGCTGGGCCTGGGCGTGCCCGTGGCCACCGGCGCCCTGATCAACACCGTCATCCCGGCGGGGGGGCCGGGACGCCTGGGACAGTTCATCCTGCTGTTGCTGACCGCCACCCTGGGCGTCAGCGCCTTTGAGCTGACACGGGCCATCGCGCTTTTGCGGGTCGACGCGCGGGCGGCCATCGGTGTCCAGGCGGCGGTGATGCAGCGCGTGCTGCGCCTGCCGGCCCCCTTCTTCCGGACTTACGCCGCGGGCGATCTGACGCAGCGCATCTTCGGCGCCACGCAGATCCTGCACAGCATCAGCGAAAGCGCCCAGTCGGCCCTGATAAGCTGGATCTTCAGCCTGGCCAGCTTCGCCTTCCTCTTCACCATCGATTGGCGCCTGGGCCTGTTGGTGGCCCTGCTGGCCGGTATCGCCATGGCGGCGGCGGTGGGCATCAACCTGCTGCGCCTGCGGCTGGAGCGGCGCATGATCGCCGTGCAGGGCGACCTGGCCTCCCGCGTTTTCCAATTGCTGACCGGCATGGCCAAGCTGCGCGCCAACGGCGCGGAGAAGCGCGCCTTCGCCCTGTGGGCGACGCGCTTCGCCCAGCAGAAGACGCTCAGCTTCGGTGTGCAGCGCCTGGGCGACAGGCTGGAGGTGTTCAACGCCGGCTACGTCGTCCTGGCCTCGCTCTGCCTGTTCGCGGCGGTGGAGGCTGCGGCGCCACTCAGCACCGGGGCCTTCGCCGCCTTCAACGCCGCCTTCAGCCAGTTCTTCGCCGCCACCCTGGCCATGACCATGGCGCTGACCAATGCGCTGAGCGCGGCCCCCCTGTACGAACGCCTGCGCCCCCTGCTGCAGGCGATGCCCGAACCCAACCGGGTGCAGGCCGCCCCGCGGCCCTTCACGGGCGCCATCGACATCAGCCATGTCAGCTTCCGCTACAGCGCCGACGGTCCCCTGATCCTAGACGACGTGTCGATCAGCATCCGGCCGGGGGAATTCGTGGCCATCGTCGGCGCGTCCGGGTCCGGCAAATCCACCCTGTTCCGCCTTCTGCTGGGGTTCGAGCGGCCTCAGGGGGGCGCCATCTATTACGACGGCCAGGATTTGGCGGGCCTGGATCTGGGGGCGGTGCGCCGGCAACTGGGCGTGGTGCTGCAGAACGGCAAGCTGATCCCGGGTCCCCTCTCCTCCAACATCATCGGCGCCTCCACCCGCCTGACGGTGGACGACGCGTGGGAGGCGGCGCGCCTGGCCGGCCTGGACCAGGACATCCGCGCCATGCCCATGGGCATGCACACGGTGATCGCGGAAGGGGCGGGAGTGATCTCCGGCGGGCAGAAGCAGCGGCTGATGATCGCGCGGGCCCTTGCCGGCCGGCCGCGCATCCTGCTGTTCGATGAGGCCACCAGCGCCCTGGATAACACTACCCAAGCCATCGTGACGCGAAGCGTGCGCGAATTGCGGGCCACCCGCGTGGTCATCGCCCACCGCCTGTCCACCATCATCGAGGCCGACCGCATCTTCGTCATGGACCAGGGACGCCTGGTGGAAAACGGCAGCTATGCCGACCTTATCGCCCAAGGCGGCGTTTTCGGCGATTTGGCGCGGCGCCAGATGATGTGATTGTAAGTCAGGGCTTCCGATTGGATCGATATCTTATCCCGCTATCATACAATCCGGCAGCGGCCCAATTAATTGGAATGATCAATTGGCTCTGATGCAAGCTTGGTGATGATCAGATGATCCGGCACCGAGGACACGAGCCTGGAGCAGGTGATCGCCTTGATCCCTTTAGATAAGCGACATCAAAGTGTGGATCGGCGCGATCAGGCCGCATCCATATAAGGCATGTCACACTGAAGAATTTGACGGGAGAACGAATTCCAATCAGCGCCAGATCATCTACCTGACACTAAGTTCCTTCAGGGAATATTCCGGTGTGGTTCGCAATATCACTTTCATCTTGGGGTTTGTTTAATGTCGTAATATAGCCTCAATAGCGACTGATATTTTCTTATTTTACTCTCCTCTGATTCGGTGAGGGCCTGATCAGTCGGAAATAGTCTGTTGTGGTAAAGAATAGATGGGTCTTGGCCAGACGTCGAAACGTTCATCCGGCTGAAAACAGCACGGCCGCCGACAACAAGTAGCCGAACGTGGCGTTTTTGCGCGCGGCCTATCAACAGGGAAAGGACGTTTGACCTGGATGTCATGGCGTCGTGGGCAATGGTGGCATAGTCGACGCCCATGATATCCGCGGGGGCCCCCACCGCCAGGCGGCCGCCACCATCGTTGCCGAGGATGGTATGACGCCCTGTTTCCCAGGCGCCTTTCAACACATCCGCCGGCGATAGCGCTTCACCGTCGCCCGCCGCCGCGCCCGCCAGATGATAAGCGAGGCGCATCTCCCGCAGCATGTCGTCGTCATCATCGAGGCTCATTCCGTCAAGCCCGAAGGCGAGGGGCGTACCGGCTTGCGCCAGCAGGCCCATGGGCGGCACGCCCGACCGCAGGCGCAGGTTGGACGAGGTGTTGACGACCACCGTGACCCCCCGGTCAGCCAGCAGGGCGCACTCATCCGGGCGCAGCCAGACGCCGTGCGCCACCGTCAGGCGCGGGGAGAGCAAGCCGATGGCATCGAAATGGCGGAGGATGCCGTCCGGGTAGCGCTGGTCCGCCCAAGCCCGCTGGTGGCGTGTTTCCAGCAAATGCATATGCACCCGCCGGCCATCCTCCATCGACGCGCGGGCGATCGCCGCCAGCGTGGCGGGCTGAACCCATTGCGGCCCGACGGGATGATATTGCAGGGTGAACAGCGCATGCTCGAAGGCGCGTGCCTGATCCATCAGGGCCAGGTTGGTGGCGCAGTCGCGCATGCTGGCCTCCCGGCCCTTCAACGCCTGGAATTCCGCCGCGCCCATGTGCGCCGCCAGGGGCTCCAGGTCCCCGTAAACGACAGGATTGGCATCGAAGAAGGGCCAGCAGAAGGCCACGCGGATGCCCACGTCCCGCGCCGCCCGCGACACCGCCTCGGCTTCGGCCAGTAAGGTCTGGCTGCTTTGCGTGTTGTGGCAGTGATTGGCGGCGCCGATACCGGATTCCGCCATGCGGGAAAAGGCGATGGCGGCGCATTGATAGAAGTCCAGGGGCGGCTGGCGGGCGAGGTCGGGCAGCCAGGTCTCCAGGGGTTGGTCCGTCGCGCCAAAGGCCAGGGGACCGAGGCCGCGGCCATGGTCATGGGCGTTGGCCAGGGCCGGCATCAGCAACAGGCGGGCCTCATCGGGCGCCAGCTGGTCATGGTCCACAGGACGGACGCTCACGACCTTGCCATCCGCGATGACCACCTCATGCGGACCGGCGGGGGCCTGGTCGGCAGAGGCGATAAGATGCCCGGCCCGCACGACCAGGGGGGTCTGATCCGACATGCTCGCTCCGACGGTTTCCGGCTGCAGCCCACCATGATAGGGCGACGGGGAAGAGAGGGTAACGGAAACGGGGGTCCCTTCGGTTGCCAGTTCCGCAGCGCCGCTGTGCGCCCCCGACAACGGCATGCCGTCGCACGGATTTAGCAACGGGACTGTTCCGTTCTTGCAATGGCCTTGGCCGCATTTTCCCCGGACGATGAGGGCTGTCGGGACATGCGGCAGCCAGCCACCAGCCAGCACTACCAGCCAGCGGGCGATAGCGGAACTGGTGAAAATTACCGTCCTGGTGGCACGGTCCTGCTGGACGGATGCCGAAATAACCGCAGTCGCATCCAAGGTCCCGTACCGCAAGGTACGCGGCTCACAAGCGACATAACAAACAGCAGGGGGCACTAATGTTTCAGGTAAGGGGGACTCTTTATGTCTGAACGTCATCCACGTACCCGCCGCTTGCCGGTCCGTCGCGCCGGCCTGGCCTTTCTTGTTCTGTCAGCTGCCCCGGCCGGCCTTGTCGTTGGCGCCACGGCGGCCTGGGCCCAGGCTCAGCCGGCGTCGGATGCGGACGGGCTCACGGAGATCATTGTGACCGCGCAGCGTCGCGGTGAAAGCATCAGCAAGGTTCCGCTGTCCGTCGCGTCCCTGAGCCAGGACCAGATGGACCAGGAGGGCATCCGCAAGATCGACGATATCGCCCGGGTCACGCCCGCCCTTCGCTTCGCGCCGTCGGCGGGCGTCACCGCGAACAACGGCACCAACATCTACATCCGCGGCCTGTCCTCGGACGTGGGCTCGGCCACCACCGCCATCTATATCGACGACACGCCCATCCAGATTCGCAACGTCGGCTACTACGGCGGCAACCCCTATCCCAAGGTGTTCGACCTGGAGCGGGTGGAGGTGCTGCGCGGGCCGCAGGGCACCTTGTTCGGCGCCAGCGCGGAGGGCGGCGCTGTCCGCTTCATCACCCCCCAGCCCAGCTTCGACAAGCTGGAGATCTATTCCCGGGCGGAGGTTGCCTCCACCTACAACGGCGCCGCCAGCTATGAGGCCGGCTCCGCCGTCGGCGGGCCGATTTCCGATACCCTGGCGGTGCGTGCCAGCGCCTGGTACCAGCATAGCGGCGGCTATATCGACCAGGTGAAGCAGGGCACCAACACGGTCATCGACAAGGACGTCAACTTCAGCGACACGCGGGAGGCCCGCCTGGCCGCTTCATGGCGACCGATCGAGGACCTGACGATCACGCCCAGCATCTATTATCAGTTGGAAAAGTCCAACGCCCGCAATGACTACTGGGAAGGCTACGGCAACACCGGGGATGCCGACTACAAGACCGGTGTCGCCAACCTGGAACCGACCCGCGACCGCTTCACCATGCCGGCCCTGGCGATGAAGTACCGGTGGGACAACATCGACATCATTTCCAACACGTCCTATTTCGAGCGTCAGCAGGACCAGACGCTGGATTACGGCACCTATTTCTCCTTCCTGCGGTCAGGCAACCCCTTCGGCAGCTATTCCAACAAGACCCTGTCCAACACGGCCGACTACCTGACGCTGAACCAGCGCAACCTGACGCAGGAACTGCGGGCGCAGTCTTATGACAACAAGTACGTGGACTGGACGGTGGGTGCCTATTACTCCCGCACCCGGCAGTACTTTACCAACTACACGGGCTCGGGCCGTTTCCCGGGGGTGCTGGTCAACGGCTACAAGCAGTACGACAACCGCTACAGCTACGTGAACCTGGTCTCGGCCAACGACCACCAGTACGCAGGCTATGGCGCCATCGACATCAAGCCGATGGAGGACCTGAAGGTCACCCTGGCGGTACGCTACACCCTGGATGAGTTCGACTTCACCGATACCAAGGACGGCCCCACCAACGGCGGCGTCCGCACCGTCAAGACGGTGGGTCAGAACGAGGGCGCCTGGACGCCCAAGGTCGGCGTCTCCTACCAGCTGGACACGGACCACATGCTCTACGCCTCCGCCACCGAAGGCTTCCGCCCCGGCGGCGCTCAGGCGGCGGTCGCGAGCGAATTCTGCGCCAGCGATCTGAAGACCCTGGGCCTGACCTCCAGCCCCACCGGATATGAGTCCGACAACCTCTGGTCCTATGAGGGCGGCAGCAAGAACAAGCTGTTCGGCGGCATGGTGAGCCTGGACGCCAGCGGCTACCTGCTGAAGTGGAAGAACATCCAGCAGTCCATCCGCCTGCCGACCTGCAGCTTCTCCTACATCTCCAACCTGGGTGAGGCCACCGGCAAGGGCATGGAGCTGTCCGCCGCCATCCGACCCGTACGCGGCCTGACCTTCGGCACGGAGCTGGGCTATACCCACATCACCTACGATGAGAACATCTATGGTGGCAACAACCTGCTGCTGAAGGCGGCCGGCCAGCGCATCGGTGGGCCGCTGTGGTCTGGCCACGTCTATGGCGAGGGTGAAATGCCGGTCAACGAGAACGTCGTCGGCTATCTGCGTGCCGACTACAGCTTCGCCAGCAAGAACATCCAGCAGAACATCCAGGGCACCTACGGCTATGACGCCGGCCTCTACGCCCTGGGGGCCACCAACTATCTGTCCCTGCGGGCCGGCGCCCGGTTCTCGGGCCTGGATCTGTCGCTGTTCGTCGACAACGTCACCAACTCCACCGATGTGCTGGCGCGCAACCACGACGGCGTCGGCGGCACGCTGTACTACGATCAGGGCTATCGCCCCCGCACCATCGGTCTGACGGCGCAGTACCGCTACTGATGCGTGCCACCGCTGATCATGGTCGATCAGCGGTGGCCTCCCGCGGCGGCGTGGGGGAGGTTCTCACGCCGCTGCCTTGATCCCGTGTTTCCCTGAAGTTTCCCGTAGGCTTGAAACTGGGGCGGCGGCATCGTGATGGTGCCGCCGCCCTTCTTGTTGCCGGGGAACTCTTCAATCGTTGAAGGGGATGCCTGGCGTCGACGCCTGCACGGGCCCCGGCGGGGTGATGCCCGCGCAGTTGCCCTTGGGTGTTTCACCCTTCAGCAGGGCCTGGACAAAGGGCAGGCTGTCAGCCAGGGAACCGTTGACGGCGCCGTTGTGGCTGAGACCGGGATAGACGTGCCATTGCACCCTGGTGCCGGCGTCGCACATGGCCTTGACGGCGTTGTACTGCCCGGCGGTGCCGGCCATGCCGTCGGCCAGGCCGGTGCCGGCGAAGATGGGCACGGTCATCTTCGCGACCGGCAGAACGAAGTTGGGCTCCATGTCCGCGTCCAGCGGCTTCAGGTCGGGGACGAAGACCTCTTCCCCCGTCAGGCCCTTTTCCTTGGACAAGGCGAACAGGTCGTGCAGGCAGGAGGTGCGCGCGGCGTCCAGCAGGGGGCGGCCCTTGGCCGTGACGAAGTCCGCCGGGTCCAGTTCCGGATGCAGGGCGCGGTCGATGCCGGCGATGCGCAGCATGGCGAAGCCCGGATCCATCTGGCGCGGGTCGGTGTACTGCTCCGGCTTCTTCACATAGCCATCGCCCTGGGGGCCAGCGAAGGTGACCACTAGGCCGGTGGCGACGGTGCCCAGGACGTGCAGGTCCGGTGCGTAGTCGGGCGCCAGGTAGGTGGCCCCCAGGGCGGCGCCGGACCCCTGGGACTGTCCGGCGATGACCACCTGATTACGCAGCACGCCCGGCTTGGCCTTCAGGGCCGCGCGCACGGCGTCCAGGATGGACCGGCCCTCGGACTTCCACAGCAGGTAGGGGTGGACGCCCTTGGTCCCCAACCCCTCATAGTCGGTGGCGACGACGGCGAAGCCGGCCTCCATCCAGCGCTGCAGATAGGCCACGTCCCGCGCCGGCTGGCCCCGCCAGGAGGGGGCGCAGACATCGGCGAAACCGGTGGTGCCGTGGGCCCAGGCCAGGATGGGCCAGCCGCCCGGGGGCGGCGCGCCGGCGGGAAGGTAGACGATGCCGGACACGGGCACCAGGCCGCGCCCGACGCCGCTGGTGGCGGTGTAAAGGATGCGCAGCGCCGTCCCGGCCACCTTGGGCCGCGACAGGGTGGCCGGGAACGTCTCCTCCCGCAAGGGCAGGCCTGGCTGGGTGATCGCTGCGTCCCAGCGGTAAAAGGCCGAAACGCCGCCGTCGCCCTCGATGTCGGGCGCGCTATGCGTCGCGGCCCGCGCCAGGGCCGTTCCCGACAGCAGCGCCAGGGAAAAGTACAGAAGCGCGCGCTTGGAAATCCTGACCATACGCTGTCCGATCTTTTTGTCGTGGTGATGGATGGTCCACAGCCTAGGGCCGTGCCTTCATTTCCCCCGTGTCCGTTTCTACCATGGGCCGTTGCCCGGGCGACAACGCGGCCGTGGTGCGGTTTTTGTGAACGGCCCGGTGCTAATCCCGTACCCGGCTTGCTTGGGACGCGCCGGCGCCTCACAGTTGGCGTCTGGGGACCCATGTGGGAAAGCGGCACGATGATGGCGACGGCGGTAAAGCGGGGCGGATGGCTGGCCATCCTGGTGGTGTACGGCATCGGGCTGGGCGCCATGTCGCTGGTCGGCATCCTGTCGCCGCTGACGGTCCGCATCACCGCCGATCTGCAGGCCCCGGCCGCCGCCATCGGCCTGACCATCGCCCTGTTCTCCCTGCCGGCGGCCATCATGGCCATGGTGGGCGGCGGCATCGTCGACCGCATCGGGCCGCGTCGGACCCTGGTGCTGGCCGCTCCGGTGCTGGCCCTGGCCGACGCCGTGGTTTTCCTGGCGCGGGATGTCTGGCTGCTGGACGTCGGTGTGTTGCTGGCCGGTGTCGGCTATGTCGGGGTGCTGAACGGCGGCGCCGCCATGCTGATGGGCGGGCTCGACGGTGCCACCCGCACCAGGGCCATGGCGCTGTGGTCCACCTACGCCCCCGTCGGATTCTCCCTGGGCTTGCTGGTCGCGGCGCCGTTCACCACCGCGGCTGACTGGCGGGTGGCGCCGGCGCTGCACGGCGCGTTCATGCTGCTGTGTTGGCTCGGCACCGTGTTCCTGCCCCAGGTGCCGCCGCGCAAGGCCGATGGGGTGCCCGTCCGGGAACAGGTCGGCCGCCTGTTCGCCGCCTTGCGACGCCGGGACGTGCTGCAACTGGCGGTCAGCGCCGCCCTGCCCAGCATGATCTCCTATGGCACCAGCCTGGTGGCCGCCACCTACTTGGCCAAGGTGCACGGCGTGTCCCTGGCGGCGTCCGCCAGCATCGTCGCGGTGGCGAAGATCGCGGCCGTCCTGCTGGGCGGCACCGTGACCGGCACCCTGCTGGCCCGCGATTTCCCGCCCCGCACCTTGTTCACCATCATGGTGGGCGTGGGCATGGTGGCACAGTTCCTGCTGTTCTTCCCGGGCAGTCCGCTGGTGCTGGCGGTGGCGGGGCTGATGGGCTGGCTGTTCACCTTCGGCGCCCTGTCGGGTGTCTGTATGGCGGCCATGCCGCTGGTCGCCGGCCAGGCGCTGGGGGGCGGCACGATGGCCGGCACCGTCAACCAATTCGTTTCCCTGGCGTCGTTCCTGACGCCCACCCTCTACTTCGCGTCATCGGCCTGGGGTGTTTATGTCGCCATCGCCCTGGCCGGCCTTGTGGTGGCCCTGGTGGCGTTGCCGGGTGTGGTGGGCGCGCAGCGCCGATCGGCGCCGGCCGTTTCAGCCTCTTAAACTCAAACCGCCGTGTCGCCGCCGTCCACCGGGATCATGGTGCCGGTGACGTAGGACGCGGCGGGGGAGATGAGATAGCGGACCAGGGCCGCCGCTTCCTCGGCCCCGCCATGGCGGCGCAGGGGGATGCGGCTGTCCACCGCCTGGCGCGCCGCGTCGGCGTCTTCTTGTTTCGACCAGAAGGCCCGGGTCTGCGGCGTGTCCACCCAGCCGACCAAGGTTCCATTGACCCGGATGCCCCTGGGGCCCAGCTCTGCCGCCAGGCTGCGGACCAGCCCGGCCAGCCCCGCCTTGGTCGCCTGATAGGCATGGGTGAGCGGCTGCCCGCGCAGCGTGGCGGTGGAGGAGATGAAGATGATGCTGGCATTGGGGGAGGCGCCCAGCAGGTCCAGGGCCGCCTGCGCCGCCAGGAAGGGCAGGCGCAGGTTGATGGCCGCCGCCTCATCCCACATCGCCGCCGTCCACTGGCCCACCGGGGCGGTCTGCACCAGCGAGGCGGCGACCACCACGGCGTCCAGCGCCCCCTGGTCGGCCCGGATGGCTTCCATGGCGCGGGCAGGGGCTTCCGGATCCGCCGGATTTACGGGAATGTACAGGTCCCAGGGGCCGGTGGCGTCGGTGGCGCCATCCGCCATGGCGACCCAGCCGCCGTCGGCCCGGCATCCTTGCGCCACCGTCCGCCCCAGGCCGGCCGAACTGCCGATGATCAGGATGCGCGCCATGGTCTTGTCCCGATGGTGATGGTCTTCCACCACCCATACCCTGGCCACAGCATAAACCCAGGGCCGCTTCGGCAACGGCCGGGGCAAAAAATAGCAACTCCCGGCAACACCCTTGCTGGATATGATCGGCGCCATGAGCTTGATGTCACATCCTGACGCGAGGTCCGGCGTGGCCGGTGCGTTCGATCCCGCCGACCCGGTGGCGGTACGCCGGGCCATACGGGAACGCCGTTTCACCGGCTTCACCAACCTGGTGGCGCGCACCGTGGTGCAGGGCAACCTGGTGGCCGTGCCGGCGGACTATGCCGACGCGTTCGAGGCCTACTGCCGCGCCAATGCCCAGGCGCTGCCCCTGCTGGGCCGCAGCGCGCCGGGGGAACGGGCCATCCCGTCCCTGGCCCAGGACATGGACATCGCCCGTGACACCGGCGGCTATATGATCTTCCGCGATGGGGAACTGGTGGACACGCCGGTCGACGCCAGTGCCTTCTGGCGCGATGACCTGGTGGCTTTCGTCCTGGGCTGCTCCTTTTCCTTCGAGGCGCTGCTGCAGCGTCACGGCGTGCGCCTGCGCCACCTGGATGAGGGCAATGTCTCGGCCATGTATGTGACCGACCGCGACACCACACCCGTCGGACCCTTCGCCGGCAAGCTGGTGGTGTCCATGCGGGCCCTGCGCCCGGCCGACGCCATCAAGGCCACCATCCTGTCGGCCCGCTACCCCGCCTTCCACGGCGCGCCGGTGTCCTTGGGGCTACCCGGCGATCTGGGCATTCGGGATCTGGAACGGAGCTATGGCGGCCATGGCCTGACCCGGCTCAACCCCGACGAGGTCCCCGTTTTCTGGGCCTGCGGCGCCACCGGCCAGATCGCCGCCCGCGCCGCCCGCCTGCCGCTCTGCATCACGCATTACAAGGCGCACATGGTCGTCACCGACCTGCCTTTGCCGAAGGAAGATTGAGGATGAACGTCGACGAAATCGTCTCTCATTACGGCGCCCACGGCTACGCCGTCGTGCCGGGCCTGCTGGCCGGTCCCGTGCTGGATGAACTGCTGGAGCTGACCGCCCGGATCGAGGCGCGCGCGGCCGACAGCATCGCCGACGACGCCTGGTTCGATTTCGACCAGGACGCCAACGGCAAGCGCACCATCCAGCGCATCAAGAAGCCCAACCGCATCGATCCCTTCTATGCCCGCCTGGCCGGCCATCCCAAGATCGTCGACGTGCTGAACCGGCTGATCGGGCCCAACATCCGCCTGAACCACACCAAGATGAACATGAAGGCGGCCAACGGCGGCGCAGCACTGGAATGGCATCAGGACTGGGCCTTCGCCCCCCACACCAACATGTCCACCTGTGTCGCTTCCATCATGCTGGATGGCGCCTCGGCCGAGAACGGCGCCATGCAGGTCATCCCCGGCAGCCACAAGGGGCCACTGCTGGACCACCATGACGAGGAAGGCTATTTCGCCGGCGCCGTGGACGTCAGCCAGATCGCGCTGGACAAGGCCGCGCTGCTGGCCGGCCCGCCGGGCACCGTCAGCTTTCACCACCCCATGACCCTGCATGGCTCCAGCGTCAACCGTTCCGGCAGGTCGCGCCGGATCCTGTTCTACGAATACGCCGCCACCGACGCCTTTCCCCTGTTCTACAAGGTGGATTGGGAGGAGTACGACAGCCGCATCGTCGCCGGCCCGCCGACCAGCGAGGTGCGGTTTGAGCAGAACTACGTGAAGCTGCCGTTCCCGTCGCGTGCCGGCAGCTCCATCTACAAGATCCAGGCGGAATCCAACCGCCGCTATTTCGCGGAGGCGATGTAAGTGGCCCCCCAGGGGACGACGCGTGAACGGCCTGTGGCCCTGGTCACGGGCGCCAGCGCCGGCACCGGCAGCGAGATCGCCCTGGCGCTGGGCGCCGCCGGCTATGACGTCGCCATCACGGGCCGCCGGACGGCGGCGCTGGAGGAACTGGCCGGCCGGCTGCGCGGGCAGGGGGGCGACGCCCTGGTCCTGACGGTGGACGTGCGCGACGCCGAGGCCCTGGACCAGGCGCTGACCCGCTTCCTGGAATGGACGGCTGGCCGGGTGGACGTGGTGGTCAACGCCGCCGGCACCACCGGGCCGCTGTCCCCGCCCATCGGGGAATTCAGCGTGGCGGATTTCGACAACGTCATCGCCACCAACCTGCGCGCGCCCTTCATCGTGCTGTCGCGCCTGCTGCCCGTCATGCGGGCGGCCAAGGGTGGGCGCGTCGTCAACATCGGCGGCAACCACGGCATGCGCGGCCGCGCCGGCCGGTCCAGCTACAGCGCCTCCAAATGGGGCCTGCGCGGCCTGTCGCGCAGCGCCGCGCTGGAGGCGGGGCCCGATGGCGTCACCGTGAACTACATCGCCCCCGGCCCCGTGGCTGTGCCCCGCATGAAGGCCGCCTGGCGCGTTCGGGCGGAGCAGGACGGCGTCAGCGAGGATGAGGCGCTGACCCGCTACGTCGCCAACATGGGGATCCCGCTTGGCCGTCCAAGCGAACCGTCGGACATCGTCGCGATGGTCCTGTACCTGGTGGGCCCCGGTGGGCGGAACATCACCGGCCAGGAACTGGTCATCGACGGCGGGGCGACGCTTTAGTTTCGCCCTCAGGCGCCGGGCGGCGGCCTCCGCCGCCTTGGCTTCCTCGCTCCGCCCTTCGGTTCTCGCCCCGGCGGACGCAGTCGCATCCTAGGAAAAGTGAGGCGCCAGCAGAGAAAACGCCCCGATCGGCTGACCGGGGCGTTTCACTTTGGCGCGCCTTCAGTACAAATCAAAATATTCGCGGTGTTCCCAGTCGGTCACCGTGCTGTTGTAGCGGGCGACCTCGGCGCGCTTGATCATCAGGAAGTGATCGACGAAGCCGTCGCCAAAGCCGCGGCGCAGGATGTCGCTGCGGTCCAGCAACACCAGGGCCGATTCCAGGCTGGTGGGCAGGGCCTCGGCCTCGGCCATATAGGGGCTGTCGACGGCGGGCGGCGGTTCCTCCCCGGCCTCGATGCCGGCCAGGCCGGTCAGCATCTGGGAGGACAGGTAGAGGTAGGGGTTGGCCGCGGGCTCGCCGATGCGGTTCTCGATGCGGGTGGCCCCCGGCTCCCCCCGCGCCAGCACACGCAGCAGGGCGCCCCGGTCTTGGCCTTGCGGCGCTTCAGCAGGATGGGCGTCAACTGCCCCCGATCCCGCATGCTGGATGCGACCAGCATCGCCCGGGCCGGGTCCACCTCCCGCAGGCGCTCCCCAACCTCGATGTCAATGATGTCGGCGTCGAATTCCTCACCGATCTTCGGCGACTTCGTTTCGTTAACCATGTTCAGGCAGCCCTACTTTTCTGACAGGACACATCACCAACCACCGCCTTAGGGTTGTGGCGTTGACGGAGTTCCTTCGTACGGTGATCGAGGCGGATGCCATGAACGGACCAACGGTCGGGCCACAGCTCCCAAAGCGGGATTTTCAGGAATTCGGACAGGGCGCGCTCGCCCTGGACGTGGCGATGGCGAAGAGCGAAGCGGCAGGCATCGGCATGGATGCCGGCGGCCAGCGCCACGTCCTTCAGCGTTTTGCCGCGTTTTTCGACGGCCGCTCGGATGTCGGCAGGATGCCAACCCATGCTATAGTGCTCCTTTCCACGGATTGCCCGGCATGGCTCCGTAGGGTCGAAGAAGGGTTCTTTGAAGAAAGGTTCGTTATGAGAGGGATAATGACGAAGATTTGTCGTCTTTGCAAGCGTCGATGGCGAGAAAAATAAGTTCCAAGCCGCGTCCCTGAACGCAATGCCGAAGATTTATCGTTTTTATAGCTGGTTCAATGGCTTGCGCGAGTTCTGGAACTCAGAGCGCAGCAGGGAACCGCAGTTCCAGGAAAGTTCCAGGAATGGCCCCGCCGTTTAAGCCCAAAAGCGCCTTTGCAGAGCGCCTTATTACCGCCCGAGGTGGGATGAAGCGTATTGACGCTGCCGAGGCTCTTGACTTGGCTCCGGACACACTGGGAACCTATGAGCGCGGCACCACAGAGCCGTCGATCAGCACCCTTGCTAGGATTTCTTCCGTTTACGATGTTTCCCTGCACTGGCTTCTGACAGGCGAAGGGGAAATGCGCGCTCGAGCGAACGCCTTGCAGCAGCCGGTGGCCGAATGGGGAGCGTCCCCAGCTCCACTGGATCGGGATCGTCTTCGCTCTACCCTGCTGGGCTTCTGTGATGCCATCCGGCACCAGCCGGGCATCTTAGATATGCCGCCGGAGAAGCTGACGGATTTTTTCCTCCGCGGCTATGAATGGCTAGGAAGTGCATCGGAGGGCGAGAAGGCCAGAATGGCCAATAGTGTCAAGGGGATGACAGATCGCGAGGCCGGCTAACTGATTACCTATGTATTCCAATAGGTAGCATTAACGCGCCATACATATCCTAAGAGTTGACAACCCTGTCTTACCCCATAAGGATATGCCTTACCCCCCAGGGCGTAAGGCGGGGGTGGTGGACCGGCCGGCCCGGCCACCGTAGAGGTAGTGCAAGTACCTCCATAGCCGCATGCAGCTAACCCCCAGGGCGTACGCCCCGCCTGGGACTGTGCGGAGGTATTTGTTAAGATGGCGTTAGTGTTGCCTGACTACAGGGATAGGTTTTCGGTTTTCGGCCTGTTCTTACATGAATATTCGCGCCATATGGTGTCATCGAATACTAATGCGCGCGCGGTGGTTACGCCGCCTCGGCTGCCAAGGGTTCTCGTTCGCGGCCAGAACCTGTGCTGGAATTGGGGCTACCTGAATAGCAGCGGCGGCCCGGCTAAGAGCCCTCTAAGAGCCCTTGCGCCGACCGCCGACCTTCTCCAATTTCATGTGTCGAAACCGCCCCGGACGCCCGCGCCGTCCAACTTCAACGCCGCCCCGTCCGCGCACCTCGTGGTGGGCCTGGACTGCCCGGATTGCCTGGGTTGTCCCATAGGATCCCGGTATGTCCCGCCAGATCCCGCCTCACTCCAACTCTATGTGTCCCCTAACACCGGTTGTCCTCCCCCCAGGCCACCCGGTCGGGCGCCAGGCTGTTGGCGCGGTAGCGCTTGTACCCGTTGATGGTGGGGGTGCTGAAGGGCGTGGCCGCTGCGGCGCCCCGCAGCAGGCCGGCCAGGAACAGCCGGCCGATGCGGGACAGCCTGGGCGCGCCATCCGCCGCCGCGAACGCGTTGGCGCCGGTCCTGCGGTCGCGCAGGGACTGGTGCAGATGCCAGCCGCTGGACATGGCGTTGGGCAACTGCGGCCGGCACATGAAGCTGGCATGGTAGCCGTGGCGCCGGGCGATCTGTTTCACCGCGTTGCGGAACAGGATCATGTCGTCGGCCGGCTGGATGCCGCTGCCGGGGCTGAACACGAACTCGCACTGGCTGGGCCCGAACTCCAGTTCCAGCGAATGCAGCGGCAGGCCCAGGGCCAGGCAGTCGCGCCGCAGGATGTCCAGCACCGGCTCGATCTGGTCGAAGCGCTGCTCGGTCAGATAGGCGTAGCCCTGGTGCAGCAGGGTGACCTCCGGCGGCATGCCCGGCTGCCCGGAATCCGCAGGCGCCAGCTTGGGATCGACCAGCCGGGTCAGATGGAATTCCACCTCCAGCCCGCTGACATAGTCGAAGCCGAGATCGGCCAGCCGCGCCGTCGCCGCTTGTGCGATCCGCCGGGTGGACAGGGCCACCGGCCTTCCATCGGCGTGGTAGAGGTCGCACATCATCCAGGCGGTGCCCGGCGCCCAGGGCAGGTGCCGGAAGGTGGCGGGGTCAGGCACCATGACCACGTCGCCGCCGCCCTGCAGGTCGGCGTTGCCGATGCCGGCCCCGGCGGTGAACACCGGCACCACCGTGCGGTGGGCGGTGTCCTTCAGCAACAGGGTGGAGGTGATGGCACAGCCGTCGCGTAAGGCCCCCGGCACGGCGCCGGGAAGCAGGGTCTTGCCGCGCAGCAGGCCGTGCATGTCGGGGAAGGACAGGCGCACCTGGCGTACGTCCTCGCCCTTGAGCCGGGCCAGCACTTCATCCGCCTGGCGCCGCTGGTCGTCCGTCCACAGGCCGTGGCGTTCGATGAAGGCCGGCATCAGGCGCTGGCCTTGACGGGTGCGGTCCACGGCGCCTGCGCCCGGCGGCGGGCGTCGGTGCGCTGCCAATAGGCCTGGATGTCCTCACCCGCCTTGGCGACACCGTCCACGGTGGCGGGGCCGGTGACGCCGGCCGCGGCGGTCGCGTCCAACACCAGCAGGGGCGCCTCACCCTGGTCGGACTTGCGCATCTGGCTCATCAGCATCATGCGGTAGGCGACGATCGCCTTGTCCGTCGTGCCCAGGTGCTCGCGCGTGCGGTCCTGGATGCGGCCCTGGCTTTCCACCGCCCACTGGTCGTGGACGTTGATGTCCTCGCCCATGCCGGTGTAGGTGCGGCTGCGCTGTTCCACCACGTCATAGCCATAGTCGTTGTGGCGGCCCAGGCGCGGCTTGTAGTCGGGCAGGGTGTAGAGTTGCAGGCGCTGGCGGCGCATCTCTTCCTTGTTCACGGGCTCGGCGAAGCCGGTGAAGGCGGCGTACCAATAGCAGCTGACATCGTCGATGGGCACATGCCACTGGGTAATGGTCATCGTCTCCGACAGGGGGATGACGAAGGCCTGGGGGAACAGCAGGTTGGTGACGCGCACATGGGTGTCGCCGGTGTTCAGCGCGCGCAGCGAGGTCAGGCGCAGGCCGATGTCCGTCTTCTCCACGCTGATGTCGGGGTTCTCATACTCCCGCAGCACCTGGGTCATGGTCATGTCGCTGTCGGCGGACTGGGCGCGGAACTGGCGGCCATAGCTGCCGGCCGCGTCCTCATCCTCGAAGAAGCGGTGCAGGAAGCTGGCGTGCGCGGGGTCGATGCCGACCTCCAGCGCCTGCAGCCAGTTGCAGTCCAGATAGCCCTTGAAGGCGAAGACGTGGCTGTCCGGCGCGATGAAGCAGTCCAGGTCCGGGAAGGCCGGCGCATCACCGTCGCCCAGATAGCCGAAGACCATGCCGCTCTTCTGCACCACCGGATAGGCGCGCTGATGGATGCGGGTGCACAGCTTGCTGCCCGCCGGTTCACCCGGGGTTTCGATGCAGTTGCCGTTCACGTCGAACAGCCAGCCGTGAAACAGGCAGCGCAGGCCGCCGCCCTCCAGCCGGCCGAAGGCCAGGTCGGCGTTGCGGTGGGGGCAGTCGCGGTCCAGCAGGCCCAGGCGCCCGGCCTCATCGCGGAACAGCACCATGTCCTGGCCCAGCACGCGGACCGCCTTGGCGGGGCGGGCGCCCTCCAACTCCTCCACCAGGGCGATGGGCTGCCAATAGCGCCGCAGCAGCTTGCCCAGTGACGTATCGGGGCCCGACCGGGTGATCAGCGCGTTCTGTTCGGGAGTCATGCGGTTGTTCCTGTTCTTCCTTGGTGCCAGGCGGCCTTATGCGATGCCCCGCGCGCGTTCGTGCCCGCGCGCCGGTTGCGTGTTCGGTTGAAAGCGGGACCCGTGCCAGTAATTCGCAGGGTGCTGTCGTGCGCCCGCGTGGTTTTCCACAGTATGCACCCGGGTGCATACCGGCCCCGTTGCCTAAACGGCGGCAGGGCGGTGCCGAAACAAACCGGCCGTCGCGTTGTATAGGCCCCTGCCATGACCTATGCTTTGACTGCTCGCTCCACCAGGGGATGCCTCACGACATGAGTGTCGAAACGCCTGCTGCCGCCACGCGCGCGCTGAAGAATATTGCGATTTTCTGCGGGTCTAACACCGGGCTGGGCGACGCGTTCAAGGACGCCGCTGCGCAGCTGGGCGCCACGCTGGCGCGCCGGGGCATCGGCATCGTCTATGGTGGCACGCACAAGGGCCTGATGGGCATCCTGGCCGACGCCGCCCTGGCGGAAGGCGGACGAGTCCACGGCGTCATCACCCGCCGCCTGTTCGAAAAGGACCATCTGCACCCCACGCTCAGCCTGCATGAGATCGTGGACGGCATGCGGGCGCGCAAAGAACGGATGCTGACCCTGGCCGATGCCTGCATCGCCCTGCCGGGCGGCATCGGCACCACCGAGGAGTTCATGGAGGCCTGGACCCTGAACCAGCTGGGCGACATCGACAAGCCGGTGGGCCTGCTGAACGTCGGCGGCTATTTCGACGCATTCATGGCCTTTGTCGACACCATGATCGCCCAGCGCTTCCTGCCGCCCGAGCATCGCGCCGGCATCGCCCTGGACCCGGATGCCGATGGCCTGATCGACCAGCTGCAGGTATTCCAAAAGCCCACCGTGGCCAAGTGGCTGTAGGCCTCGACCGGGACCCCGGCGCCTGACGGGATCAGCGGGAGCTGATCCACAGACTCTTGGTCTCCAGATGCTCATCCAGGTGGGCACGGCCATATTCGCGGCCATAGCCGCTGGCCTTCATGCCGCCCGAGGGCATGGCTGGATCGATGGCGTTGTAGCAGTTGACCCAGACCGATCCGGCGCGCAGGCGCCGGCCCAGGCGATGGGCCCGGCCCACGTCGCGCGTCCACACCCCCGCACCCAGGCCGAAGGGGGTGGCGTTGGCCCGGGTGACGACCTCATCCTCGGTGGTGAAGGGCAGGGTGGCCAGGATGGGGCCGAAAATCTCCTCCCGCACCGCGCGCATGTCGTCGCGCGCGTCCACCAGCACGGTGGGCGGGAAGAAGAAGCCCTGGTCATAGCCGGCGCCGCCCAGTCGGGCCCCGCCGCTGATGGCCGTGGCGCCGGCGGTCCGGGCGTCGTCCATATGCCCGCAGACGCGGGCCAGCTGGCGGGCGCTGACCAGGGGGCCCAGATCAGTGTCCGGATTCATGCCGTCGCCGATGCGCAAGGTCTGGGCGATCCGCGCCACCCGCTCGGCGAACTCCCGATGCACGGACTGCTCCACGAACAGGCGGGTGCCGGCGCTGCACACCTGCCCGGAATTGGCGAAGGCGGCGATGACGGCGGCGCGGGCGGCCGCGTCCAGGTCGGCGTCGGCGAAGACGATGTTGGGCGACTTGCCGCCCAGCTCCAGCGACAGCTTCGTCAGGTTGGCGCCCGCGGCGGCGGCGATGGCGCGCCCGGTGGTGTCCGATCCGGTGAAGGCCAGTTTGTCGATGCCCGGATGGGCCGCCAGGGCGGCGCCCGCCTCAGCTCCAAAGCCGGTGACGACGTTGAAGACGCCGGGCGGCACGCCGGCCTCCTCCACCAGGCGCGCCAGCATCAGCGGCGCCAGCGAGGCGTCCTCCGCCGGCTTCAACACCAGGGTGCAGCCGGTGGCCAGCACGGGCCCGAGCTTGAGGACGGAGGCCCACAGCGGCCCGTTCCATGGGATGATGGCGCCGCAGACGCCCACGGGCTCCCGCAGGGTGCAGGCGAACATGTCCCGGTCGGACGGCTGCGCCGTCAGCCCTTCGATCCCCCGCGCCATGCCGGCGTAATAGCGCAGCAGATCGACCAGCAGGGCCACGCTACCGCGCGTGTGCCGGATGGGCGATCCCATTTCCAGGGTGTCGATGCGGGCGAAATCTTCCGCGTCCCGTTCCAGCAGGTCCGCCAGGCGCAGCAGCAGGCGCTGCCGGTCGGCGGGGGAGAAGCGGGGCCAGGCCCCATCCTCGAACGCCGTGCGGGCGGCGGTGATGGCGGCGTCGACTTCCCGCGCCGTGCCGCGCGCGACGGTGGCCAGCACCTGGCCGTTGGCGGGGTTGCGCGTCTCGAAGACCGCGTCCGTCGCCTGCCAGCGGCCGCCGATGAACAGGGCCTTGGGCTGGCCGTCCAGGAAAGGGTGCGCGGGGGAGGGGGCGCTCATGCGCGGGGCCGGAAGCTGATGGCTTGCGCCCCTTCCCACAGGACCTTGCGGCCCAGGGCCGGCAGCTGCTGCTGGCCCTCGATGATGGTCAGGAAGTGGTTGCCGGCCAGCGGGCCCAGCTTGCTGGCGAAGGCGACGCCGCCGTAGGCCAGCAGGATCTCGGTTTCGCTGTAGCCGCCGGGATAGAAGATGAACTGCCCGGGGGCGGGATGGCGGGTGGCGTTCTCCCACGGCAGGTCATAGGGCGTGTCGCCCATGGGGATCCAGCAGCCCTCGCCGCTCCACCGCACGTGGATCAGCTTCTCGTCATAGGGCTGCATGGCCAGGAAGCGGGCGCAGGTGACGGGCGCCAGCTCTTCCTCCAACCGGGCGGTGAAGCGAAAGCCGCCGGCGGTGATGTCGATCAGGGTCATGGGAACTTTCCTAGGGCTTGGGGTCAGCGGGCGGCGGCCAGGCGGGCAAAGCCCCGCTCCAGGTCGGCGATCAGATCCTCCGGGTCCTCCAGGCCGACATGCAGGCGCAGCGAGGGGCCCGGCGCCTCCCACGTTACGGCGGAGCGCAGGTCGGACGGGTAGGTCGGCACCACCAGGCTTTCATACCCGCCCCAGCTGTAGCCCAGCTTGAACAGGTCCATATGGTCCAGCATGGCGGCGAACTGCGCGTCGGTGCAGGCATTCAGCACCACGCCGAACAGGCCCGACGCGCCGTCGTAGTCGCGCTTCCAGATGGCATGGCCGGGGTCGTCGGGCAGGGCTGGGTACATCACCCGCGCCACCTCCGGGCGCTGCTGCAGCCACAGGGCCACGCGCAGGGCCGATTCCTGGTGCCGCTTCATGCGCAGCGCCAGGGTGCGCAGGCCGCGCAGGGCCATGTAGACGTCGTCCGGCCCGCCGCAGTAGCCGGAGCCCGAGGCCGTCTTCTTCACCGGGATGAAGGCTTCCTCCGTACAGACGGCGATGCCCAGCATCAGGTCGGAATGGCCAGAGATGTACTTGGTGGCGGCGTTGACCGAGACGTCGACGCCATGTTCCAGCGGCCGGAAGCACACGGGCGAGGCCCAGGTGTTGTCCATGATGGTCTTGATGCCCCGCGCCCGGCACAGCTTGGTGATGGCCGGCACGTCCGTCATCTCGAAGGTCAGCGAGCCGGGGGACTCCAGATAGACGACCTTGGTGTTGGGCTGGAACAGCGCCTCGATCCCGGCGCCGATGGTGGGGCGGTAATAGGTGATCTCCACGCCGAATTTGCGCAGGAAATCCTCACAAAAGGCGCGCGCGGGGCCGTACAGGCTGTCCACGATCAGCAGGTGGTCGCCCGCCGACAGGAAGGCGGTGAGCGAAGCGCAGATGGCCCCCAGCCCGCAGGAAGTGGTGACGGCGCGGTAGCCGCCCTCCAGCAGGGTTACGGCGTCCTCGAAGGCGCGGGTCGTCTCCGTCCCCTCACGGCCGTAGGTGAAGCCGACATAGGCGCCCGACGCCCGGTCCTTGCGGGTTTCCAGCAGCGCTTCCACGCTGTCGAACAGGACGGTGGAGCAATGGTAGACAGGTGGATTCACGACGCCGTGATTGGCCTTCGGGTCACGGCCCGCGTGCAGGATCTGTGTTTCGCGCCGAAAGCCGCTCAAATCGCTCATGTCTCAAGCTCTCCTTAAATCACCATGCCCTACACGACCATGACTTAAACGACCATACCGGCATCGACCACGATGTCCTGGCCCGTCATCATCCGCCCGCCCGGGCCCAGCAGATGCAGCATGGCGGCGGCGACGTCATCCTCGCCCACCAGCCGCCCCAGCGCCGTGCCGGCGGTGAAGCGCTTCAACGGCGCGTCCTCGGGCTCGCCATTGGCTGCCGCCGACTGGCGGAACAGGCGGCGCAACCGTTCGCCGTCCACGCCGCCGGGCGAGATCATGTTGATCGTGACGCCATGCGGTGCCGCGTCCAGCGCGGCGGACCTCACCAGCCCGCGCAGCGCCCATTTCGAGGCGGCGTAGACGGAGAAGCCGGCCACCCCCTTGTGGCCATAAGTGCCGCCGATGACGATGACCTTGCCGCCGCCGCGCGCCACCATGCCGGGCAGGGTGGCCGTCAGGCTGTTCAACACGCCCAGCACATTGGTGTCGAAGCAGTGACGGTAGGTGTCGGCGGAATTGGTCCAGATGGGTGCGCGGGGGGAACTGACCCCCGCGGCACAGACGGTGATGTCCAGCGGGCCCAAGCGCGCTTCGGCCTCGGCGGCGGCGGCCTTCATCGCCTGTTCGTCGGTGACGTCGGCGCTGAGCGCGCACACCGGGCCGCCGCGGGCCTGCAGGTGATCGAAGGCACTGGCTCCCGCTTGCGGGTCCCGGCCGATTACGGCGACGGCGCAGCCGGCATCCGCCAGGGTGCGCGCCAGCATCAGGCCCAGCCCTCGCGTTCCCCCCGTCACCAGTGCCGCTTTGCCCGCCAGTGCGCCCGTCAGTGCCCGTTCCATGGTTCGACCCAACATCCCTTTGTTCCATAGAATCACTAATGCGCCGGCCGGGTCGGGAAAAAGTGATCATTTGGCCACGGCGTCTGTAGAAAAAAGCACCGCCCCGGCCTGTTGCGTTGCCGTAATCATCAACAGGACCGCCCGCCAGACCCGGCCGGCGGCGTCACAAGGCCGTTTGGCGGGTAGGGTAACATGCAGCACGACGTTCTGATCGTCGGCGCGGGGCACGGCGGTGCCCAGGTGGCCGTCACGCTGCGCCAGCGGGGTTACACCGGCGGCATCGCCCTGATCGGGGATGAGCCGGAGCTGCCCTACGAACGCCCGCCCTTGACCAAGGACTACCTGTCCGGCGCCAAGCCGTTCGAGCGCATCCTGATCCGCCCCGCTGCCTTTTGGCAGGCGCGCGGCGTCACCCTGCTGCCGGGGCGTCGGGTGGTGGCGGTGGACGCGGCGGCCCATACCGTGACCACGGCCGGGGGCGAGGTCTTCGGCTATGGCCAGTTGGTCTGGGCGGCCGGCGGCCGAGCCCGGCGCCTGGCTTGCTCGGGTGGCGATCTGGCCGGCGTGCACACCGTGCGTACCCGCGCCGACGCTGATGCCCTGCGGGCGGAACTGCCGGCAGTGGAGCGGGTGGTGGTGATCGGCGGCGGCTATGTCGGGCTGGAGGCGGCGGCGGTGCTGCGCGCGGCTGGCAAGCCCGTCGTCCTGCTGGAACAGGCGGACCGCGTGCTGGGCCGCGTGGCAGGGGAAGCACTGTCCCGCTTCTATGAGGATGAACACCGCGCGCAGGGCGTGGACCTGCGCCTGGGCGCCCAGGTGCAGGATATCGTCGGGGACGGGCGGCGGGTAACCGGCGTGCGGCTGGCGGATGGCGCCCTGATCCCGGCGCAGATGGTGGTGGTGGGCATCGGCATCACGCCGGCGGTGGAGCCTTTGCTGGCGGCGGGGGCCGAAGGCGGCGACGGTGTCGTGGTCGACGCGTTCTGCCGTACCTCGCTGCCCGATATCCGCGCCATCGGCGATTGCGCCCTGCACGCCAACGCCTATGCCGCCGGCCGGCGCATCCGCCTGGAATCGGTGCAGAACGCCAACGACATGGCGATCACCGTGGCCAAGGCACTGACCGGGGCGGCGGAGCCCTATCACGCGGTGCCGTGGTTCTGGTCCAACCAATATGACCTGAAGCTGCAGACCGTGGGCCTGTCGGCCGGCCATGACGCAGCGGTCCTGCGGGGCGACCCGGCGGCGCGCAGCTTTTCCATCGTCTATTTCCGCGCCGGCCGGGTGGTGGCGCTGGATTGCGTCAACGCCATCCGCGACTACACCCAGGGCCGCGCCCTGGTGGAGGGTGGTGCCCGCTGTGACCCGGCCGCCGTGGCCGACGTTAGCGTTCCGCTGAAGGACCTGGCCGCCGCCGCGTGACCGGTTTCGTTTCTTGCCTGGTCTTGCCTGGCTTCATTTTCCTGGGGGATAGGGACACCCATGCCGATCATCACCGTTGTCAGCCGGGACGGCACCGGCCGCGCCGTCGAGATGGACACGGGCACGACCTTGATGGAGGGCTTGCGCGACCACGGCTTCGATGAGGTGCTGGCCATGTGCGGCGGCTGCTGTTCCTGCGCCACCTGTCACGTCTATGTCGAGCCGGCATCGACGGCGACGGAAGAGGAGGACGAGTTGCTGGCCCTGTCCGCGCATCGCCGCGACACGTCGCGGCTGTCCTGCCAGATCACGCTGACGCCGGACCACGACGGTCTGCGGGTGGAGATTCCACCGGAGGATTGACTGGTATTTCGCGGGCCAAGCCAACTATTGCGCCTGCGGGATACTGCAACAGTGATCATTCGGCCACGGCGCCGTCAGGAAAAAGCACCGCATTGCCTTGCCGCGTTGCCGTAATCATCATCGCAACGGGCCGTCCGTCCTAAGCACTGGGCCGCCTGACGGGGTGGGCTCAAAGAATAGTCTCGGAGGTTGAAATGAGCAGAAGCGAACGCAGCGCGGACGATATTGCCGCCGCGAGCGCCATTTCCCTGGCTGAATTACCTTTAATCGATTTCGCGCCGTTCCTGTCGGGTGATGCGGCCGCGCGCTGCCGGGTGGCCGCCGAGATCGCGCACGCCTGTGAGGAGATCGGCTTCTTCTACCTGGCGGGTCACGGGGTGCCGCAGGCGACGGTGGACGGCATCTTTGGCCAGGCTGACGCCTTCTTCTCCCGCGACAAGGCGGACCGCCGGACAGCCATGGCGACGCCGGACTGGTATCGCGGCTGGATTCCCGCGCCGGAGGCCCAGCCGCTGTCGCGCAACACCCGCATGTTCGAGCAATATCGCCTGCAGCACGAATGGCCGGCCAACCCGCGCGACATGCGGCACGCCGATATCTTCGACAAGCCCAACCGCTGGCCCGACGACATGCCGGCCTTCAAGCAGGCCAGCGAGGACTACCTGGCCGCCATGCTGACCTTTTCCCGCGAGCTGCTGCGCGCCTTCGCCCTGGGCCTGGGCGTGGCGGAGGACCGTTTCGACGATTGCTTCCACCAGCCGGCCTCGCAGCTGAGCATGAACTATTACCCCCCGCTGCCCGTGGATGCCCAGGATGAGGTGTCCAACATGGTGGCCCACACGGACGAAGGGCCGTTCACCGTCCTGGCGCAGCAGGACATCGGCGGGCTGGAGGTGAAGCGCCGCGACGGCGTGTGGATCCAGGCGCCGCCCGTGCGCGGCGCCTTCACCATCAATGTCGGCGACATGATGATGTGGTGGTCCAACGGCCGCTTCCTGTCCAACTATCACCGCGTGCGCAACCGCGACGGCGCCCGCCGCTTCTCCGTGCCCTACTTCGCCAACCCCGACCGCGATGTCGTCGTGGCCCCGCTGCCCGAGCTGCTGGCGGGTGCCGAGCCGAAGTACAAGCCCGTACGCGTCGCCGACCATCTGGCCCGCTTCTATTCCACGCTGTCCAAGAATCCCCATGACATCTACAACTGACCGCGGCCCGTCCACGCCCAGGGGCGCGCGTATCGGCGCCGACATCGGCGGCACCTTCACCGACATCGTGCTGGAGGTGGGCGACCGCCGGCATTCCACCAAGCTGCTGACCACCTACGACGCGCCGGAGCGGGCCTTGCTGGACGGCGTGCGCCTGCTGCTGGACGAGGCGGGCGTGGCGCCGGCCGAGGTGTCGCTGGTGGTGCACGGCACCACGCTGGCGACCAACGCCCTGATCGAACGGCGGGGCGTGCCCACCGCCCTGCTGACCACCGAGGGTTTCCGCGACGTCCTGGCCCTGGGCAGCGAAAGCCGCTTCGACCAGTACGACATCGGCATGGAAAAGCCCCAGCCCCTGGTGCCGCGCCGGCTGCGCGTCGGCGTGGCGGAGCGTATGGACGCGCGCGGCCAGGTGCTGGTGCCGCTGGACGGCGATGCGGTGCGCGCCGCGGCGGCCCAGTGGCGGGAGCAGGGCATCCGCAGCGTGGCCATCGCCTTCCTGCACAGCTACGCCAACGATAGCCATGAGCGTCGGGCGGCGGAGATCCTGGCGGCGGAGATGCCGGGCGTCAGCCTGTCGCTGTCGTCGGAGGTCTCGCCCGAGATGCGGGAGTATGAGCGCTTTTCCACCACCGTCGCCAACGCCTACGTCCAGCCGCTGGTCGACGCCTACCTGCATCGCCTGGATGACAAGCTGAAGGCCATGGGCTTCAGCTGCCCGCTGTACCTGATGCTGTCATCCGGCGGCCTCACCACCGTGGACGCTGCCGCCCGCTATCCCGTGCGGCTGGTGGAAAGCGGCCCCGCGGGCGGCGCCATCTTCGCGGCGTCGGTGGCGGCGGAGCGGGGCGTGGGGCAGGTGGTGGCCCTGGACGTCGGCGGCACCACCGCCAAGATCTGCCTGATCAACGACGGCACGCCCCAAACCTCGCAGGTGTTCGAGGTCGGCCGCGCCCACCGTTTCCGCAAGGGCAGCGGCCTGCCGCTGCGCATCCCGGTGGTGGAGATGGTGGAGATCGGCGCTGGCGGCGGCTCCATCGCCTCGGTCGACAACGCCGGCCGCCTGGCGGTGGGCCCGCACAGCGCCGGTTCCGAGCCCGGACCGGCCGCCTATGGCCGGGGCGGCACCCGCCCCACCGTGACGGACGCCGACATCACCCTGGGCCGCATCGACCCCTCGCGCTTCGCCGGCGGCAAGGTCACGCTGAACGCCGGCGCCTCCCACGACGCCCTGGCGGCCTTGGGCATCTGGGACGGCAAGGCCGAGACGCTGGCCATCGGCGTCAGCGAGATCGTGGACGAAACCATGGCCAGTGCGGCCCGTGTCCACGCCGTGGAACAGGGCATGACCCTGGATGACCGCAGCCTGATCGCCTTCGGGGGTGCGGCTCCCGTGCATGCCGCGCGCTTCGCCGAGAAGCTGGGCATCCGTGAGGTCATCATCCCGTCGGGTGCCGGTGTCGGCTCCGCCATCGGCTTCCTGCGGGCGCCGGTGTCCTATGAGATGGCGCGCAGCCTGACCCTGCGGCTGGACCAGCTGGACCTCGACCGGCTCAACAGCCTGCTGGACGGCATGACGGCCGAGGCGCGGGCCCTGGTGGAGGCGGGTGCCCCGGGTGCGGCCCAGGTGGAACGGCGCACCTGCCTGGCTCGCTACAAGGACCAGGGCTATGAGATCCCGTTCGAGATCCCGGCCCGCACGCTGGTGCCCGAGGATGTGGACCTGCTGCGTTCGGCGTTTGAGACGGCCTACCGCACCCAGTACGGCGGCGTGACCCTGGACCTGCCCATCGAGGCGCTGACCTGGCGGGTGACCGTAGGATCGCCGGCCTGGAAGCCTAAAGATATGGCGATGGTGACGGCCACCCGCGACGTGGAGGTCACGGAGCGGCGGCCGGTGATTGACCCCGACAGCGGCGTCGCGCTGTCCTTCGCCCTGGTGCGGCGCGAGGCCATGCGGCCGGGCGACCGGATCCAGGGGCCGGCCCTGATCACCGAGCGTGAGACCACCACGGTGGTTTCGCCCCGTTTCGATGCCTGGATGGACGCCAATGGCTATCTCATCCTGACCCGGCGTGAGGAAGGTTAACCGCCATGACGGCAGCGTTGAATGAACTGCGCACCCAGGTGATCTGGACCCGCCTGATCTCCATCGTGGAGGAACAGGCCCAGACCCTGATGCGCACGGCCTTTTCCACCACGGTGCGCGATGCCGGCGACCTGTCGGCCGCCCTGTTCGACCTGCAGGGCCGGTTGATCGCGGAGGCCGTGACCGGCACCCCCGGCCATGTGAACTCCATGGCGGCCGGCGTGCGGCATTTCCTGGCCAAGTTCCCCGTGCCGACGATGGCGGAGGGGGATCACTTCATCACCAACGACCCCTGGCTGACGGCCGGCCATCTGCATGACGTCACCGTGCTGTCGCCCGCCTTCCATCAGGGTCGCATCGTCGGGCTGTTCGGCGTCTGCTGCCACCAGGTGGACATCGGTGGCCTGGGCCAGGGGCCGGACGGCCGGTCGGTCTTCGAGGAAGGCCTGCAGATCCCGCTGATGAAGCTGGCCAGCCGGGGCGTGCTGAACCAGGACCTGCTGGACATCCTGTGCCTGAACGTGCGCACGCCGCTGCAGGTGCGGGGCGACGTGCTGTCCTATATCTCCAGCAACGAATCAGCGGCACGGCGGCTCAGCGCCATGCTGGCGGAATTCCGGCTGGAGGATCTGGCCGGTGTCGCCGACTATATCGTCGACCGCTCGCTGGCCGCCACGCGGGCGGAGATCGCCAAGCTGCCCCAGGGCAGTTGGACCAGCAGCCTGACCATCGACGGCTATGACCATCCCATCACCCTGCGCGCCCGCCTGACCATCGAGGGTGAGCGCATCCTGGTGGATTATGATGGCACCGACGCCTGCGTGCCGCGCGGCATCAACGTGGTGCTCAATTACTGCCGTGCCTACACCATCTTCGGCCTGCGCTGCGTCATCTCGCCGGAGGTGCCGAACAATTACGGCGCCCTGCTGCCGTTCGAGGTGGTGGCGCCGGAGGGTAGCATCGTCAATGTCCAGCGGCCCTGGCCGGTGGCCGCCCGCCATGTCATCGGCCAGATGCTGCCCGACCTCGTGTTCGGCTGCCTGTCTCAGGCCATCCCGGACCGGGTGCCGGCGGAGGGCAGCTCCTGTCTGTGGAGCGTGCAGCTACGCGGCCGCCAGCCGGCGGGGGAGCCCCAGGCCGGTGACAGCTTCGACGCCATCTTCTTCAACAGCGGCGGTTCGGGCGCGCGTCCCCACCAGGACGGCCTGTCCGGCACCGCCTTCCCCAGCGGCGTGCGCGCCATGCCGGTGGAGATCACCGAGAACAGCGCCCCCATCGTTATCTGGCGCAAGGAATTGCTGACGGACAGCGGCGGCATCGGCGAACGGCGCGGCGGCCTGGGCCAGCGGGTGGAGGTGGCGATGCGCGACGGCAGCGCCTTCGAGGTGCTGGCCATGTTCGAGCGTGTGGACCATCCCGCCCAGGGCCGGGACGGCGGCGGTGACGGTTCGCAAGGGTCGGTGCGTCTGGCGTCAGGCAAGGCGATGCGGGCCAAGGGCCTTCAGCAAATTCCGGCAGGTGATCGGCTGATTCTGGACATTCCCGGCGGCGCCGGCCTGGGGGCGGCCACATCGCGCGCCGCGGACCTGGTGGCGCGCGATGTGGAGGAGGGCTTCGTCTCCGCCGAAGCGGCCGCCCGCCTTTACGGAAGCGGCGTCGGCTGACCCTCGAAGGGCATCTGCTCCTCCTCAGGGTAATAGTCGCCCAGCGTGGGCAGCGACCGGCAGTCGTTGAGTTCCCGGGCCATCTGCTCGGCGAACTTGGCGGCGGCCAGGGGCAGGGGGCGCCCCTTCAACTGGCCCAGGACCAGCGGCCCATAGGTACGGTCCAGGTCGCTGATGCGGCGCACGGCATAGCGCGGGTCGTTGCGCCACAGGTCGGCGCCGATGTCGATCTGGAAGGCGATCAGGTTGGACACCGCCACCAGGTCGCCCAGCAGGTCGAAGCTGTTGGACTCCACGCCGATGGACAGCTTGGCCGAACTGGCCGCCAGGCGGTTCTCGATGATCTCACGCCCGCCGAACGATGACTCCGGCATGGCGGTCTCATACTCCGCGCACTCGCGCAGTCGCAGGATGTCCTTGGCCGCCAGCGGATGGTCGGCGCTCATGATGGCGACCAGACCCTGGCCGATCGACATGATCGGGTGCAGCTCGGGATGACGTAGCGGGCGGAAAATCAGCACCAGGTCGATATCGAATGCGGTCAGCTGGCGCATGGCCGTCGAATGGTCGGTGACCGTGATCTTGAAGCGCACGTTGGGGTGTTTCTTGCGGAAGGCGGCGACCTGGCGCAGCACGAAGCCGCGCGCCACCGCCTGGCTGCAAGCCAGCCTGATCTCGCCGCGCTGCAGGCCGGACAGTTCCTCGATCTCCGAATAGACGCGCCGCAGGTCCGCCGACTGCGAGCGGATCCAGCGGATCAGCACCTCACCGGCCGCCGTCAGGCGGACGCCGGAGGAATGACGTTCGAAGATGGGGGCGCCCAGGTCGTGCTCCACATCCTGGATGCGCCGCAGCAAGGCGGAGGGGGTGACGTTCAGCCGTTCCGCCGCCTGGCGGACCGATCCGATGCGGGCGACCTCGTTTATGTAGATCCAAATTCGCTGATTACGCAGAGCCATGACGGATCCCTGTTCGTTTTTGGCTACGCCCCACCCCAGCTTTAGCACAACTGTGGCAACGGCTTATCTTTAATGTCAACGGGGTGGGTGCTGACCATCCGACCTTACATTCCAGATTGATCTAAATCTGACCAAATATCCATAGTTGCCTGAAGCAATATAGAGGAATGAAATGGATCTGTTCCTTGCAGGAAAGAAGATTCTTGTCACAGGTGCTGGCAAGGGCATGGGGCCGGAAATCTGTCTTTCTTTTGCGGAGGAAGGAGCGGATATTGCGATATTAGGGCGCGATATGGCGCCGCTGAATGATCTGGCGGCAAAAATAGAAGGGCTGGGCGTGCGCGCGCTGGTGTTGTCGTGCGATGTGCTGGACGCCGCGCAGTGCGATGCCGCCGTTTCGGCAACGGTCGAAGCATTCGGCCAGGTGGACGTGCTGGTCAATGTGGCGGGCGGTACCGGCCCGGTGGGAACCACCGCGTGGGACACCACGCCGGAGGCCTTTGACGAGATCGTGCGTCTGAACATGACCGGCTGCTTCAACACCATGCGCGCCGTGCTGCCAGGCATGATCGCGCGCCGCTATGGCAAGATCGTCAATGTCGGCGGCACCTTCGGCTTGCGCGGCCGCGCCGGCCGCATGGCGTATTCGGCTTCCAAGTGGGGACTGCGCGGCATCACCAAGTCCACCGCCATCGAGGCGGGGCCGCACAACATCAACGTCAACATCGTCGCCCCCGGCATGGTGGACGGCCCGCGCTTCCGCACCAAGGTGATGCCCGCCGTGGCCAAGGCCCGCGGCCTGACGGAGGAGGAGGTGATCGCCGAACACGCGGCCGAGTACGCGCTGCGCCGCATCAGCACCGCCCGCGACGTGGCCGCCGCCTGCCTGTTCCTGGCGTCCGACGTTTCCAAGCAGATCACCGGTATCGACCTGCCGGTCGATGGCGGCTGGGCCGTCCTCTGACCCCTCCATACGATTTCGGCATCCGATTTAGGCATCCTCGCGGGAAAAGCATCATGAAGGCAGACATCGTCATCAACGGCGCCACGCTGGTCACGGACAGCGCCCAGTTCCAGGCCTCCATCGCCATCAAGGACGGCGCCATCCTGTCCATCGGCGCCGCTGAATCCATGCCCGAGGCGGCGGAGGTGGTGGACGCTCAGGGCAAGTACGTCCTGCCCGGTGCCATCGACGCCCATGTGCATTTCCGCGACCCCGGCTACACCCACAAGGAAACGTGGGAAACGGGGACGGCCAGCGCCGCCATGGGCGGCGTCACCACGGTGTTCGAGATGCCCAACACCAACCCGCCCACCGGCACGGTGGAGGCATTGAACCTGAAATTGAAGTCCGCCGAGCAAGCCTATGTCGACTTTGGCATTTATGGCCTGCTGGGGGAGGAGAACCTGACGGAACTTGAGGCCTTGATCGAGGGCGGCGTGGCCGGGTTCAAGTGCTTCATGGGCAACACCTTCGGCAACCTGCCGTCGCCGCCCACCGGCGCCATCCTGGAGGGCTTCGAGATCGTGGCCAAGCACGGCTACCGCATCGCCCTGCACGCCGAGAACGCCTCCATCATGGCGCGCCGGTCCAAGAAGCTGCGGGAGGCCGGCCGCTGCGACCCGCTGGCCCACCTGGACGCCCGGCCGCCGGTGGTGGCGACGGAGGCCGTGTCCCGCGCCGCCATCCTGGCGGAGTGGACCGGCGCCCGCATCCACATCCTGCATGTTTCCTCGGGTGACGAGTTGCGCCCCCTGCGGGAGGCCAAGGCGCGTGGCGTGGACATCACGGCGGAGACCTGCCCGCATTACCTGCTGCTGGATGAGCGCGCCTACACCGAAAAGAAGTCGCTGATCCGCGTGAACCCGCCGGTGCGCGAGAAGACGCATCAGGACCAGCTGTGGCGCGCGGTGCAGGACGGCACCATCGACATGATTGCCACCGACCACGCCCCGCACTCGCACGAGGAAAAGCACCGCGACGACATCTGGACGACGGATTGTGGTTTCACCGGCGTGCAGACGCAGATGCCGCTGATGCTGACGCAAGTGGGCGCCGGCCGCCTGTCGCTGACCGACTATGTGCGCATGACCTCGCTCGCCCCGGCCAAGGCCTTTGGCCTCTATCCGCGCAAGGGCGCCCTGCTGCCGGGATCGGATGCCGACTTGGTGATCATCGACATGGAGCGGGAAACCCAGGTGGATTCAGCCAAGCTGAAGTCCAAGGGCTCGAGCACGCCCTTCCACGGCCACGCGGCCAAAGGGGCGCCGGTGCACACCTTGGTTCGCGGTCGCTTCGTCATGCGGGATGGCGCCTTGGTGACGGAGGCCAAGGGCCACGGCCGCAACGTCCGCCGCATCCAGCAGATGCCGACGCCCAAGCCTCGCAACGTCGAGACGACCACGGCGGCCATCGTCAAAAAGAACCGGAAATAGGGGGCGCCAATCTGGCGCTGGCCCGCGACCCCAGCGTTGCGGGTGCCTATAGCCAAACGGCGGGGAGTTGTCGGGGGTGGCGGCAGCACACCTCGACCTTGATGCCCAGCGCTCGGCGTCCTTCTTCTTCTCGAAGGTCTTGGAGACGGGCTTGTGGCCGATGCGACGGACCTTGGCCTGGTAGCCTAGGACTTGGCCTTCGCGATTCTCTCGGGGGGTGAGGGTGATCATAGCGGGCGGGGGCCTCGCAGTGTTCCGCGAGGTGAACTGTCCCGTAACTGTCCCGCAAAGTTCAGCTAAAGCGCTGGAGTTATGGCGTCCCCTAGGGGAGGTTTCG
The DNA here is from genome assembly GCF_029594735.1 of Nitrospirillum amazonense. Classification (NCBI taxonomy): domain Bacteria; kingdom Pseudomonadati; phylum Pseudomonadota; class Alphaproteobacteria; order Rhodospirillales; family Azospirillaceae; genus Nitrospirillum; species Nitrospirillum amazonense. Next base: position 933,710 of record NZ_JARPAF010000001.1, on the reverse strand, counting down.
CCGACCGAGGCCCAAGGGATTGATCGCCTTGGTTATTAGGGCGCCAGATTTTGTGGATCGGCGTGTGTCACGACTGTATGCCACATCAGGCACCCATCGCAAGCGCTGCACCGCCGGGCCGAGGGCTCCGGGCGCTGGCAACTCGCCTCAAGCCAAACCATCTCCAAAAATCCAGGTGCGCTTCACGTCCATTCCCCGGCCACCCTTTCCATTCTGCGCTCGCGGTGGTGGGCATCACTTTCCTGGGCATCGGCCTGGACTGTTCGCTCAAGCTGCGGGCGCAGCTTGAGCCGGTGGAAGCGCTGGATGGGGCGGGGCTGGTGGGTTCGTGCTCAACTGGGCGCTGATCTTCTGGGGCCGCGTGCCCAGCCAGACCCAGGGCTTGGTTCGCCTGTTGCTCAGCGCCATCTTCGCGGTCGAGGTGGTGGCTACAATCGTGGCCTTGGGCCTGCCGTTCACCCAGCCCGGCGGTGGTGGTGGCAGCGTCCTGGTGACCGTCTTCACCCTGGCGACCGCCCTCTGCCAGATTTCCACCATCATCTGGCTACTGCGCCACCGCAAGGAATAGCGCGTCACAGCGGGGCGGTCTCTTGCGCCAGGGGGTAGTACAGGGTCACGCGGTTCACGCCGTCCTCGTTGCGGAAGCGGGCGTCGCTGAAGCAGTGGCGCACCAGGGAAAAGCCGCGGCCGGACAGGGCCATGACGTCGCTCATGTCGCCCGCCCGCTCGAACGCCGACTGGGTGTCGGACGGCATGGGCAGGCCGTTGTCTTCGACCTCCACCACCAGCTGGCCTTCCCGAATGTCCGCCTTCAGGGTGACGTGCCCGTCGGGCAGGCCGCCGGCGGCGTATTTGATGGCGTTGTTCACCACCTCCGCGAGGCCGATTTCCAGCAGGATCCAGTCCGCCTGGATGGCCTGGCCGGCCGCATCGACCAGCAATTGGGTGAGGAAGCCGACATCCTCCAGGCGACTCCGGATCGAGACGTGCAGGATCGATCCGGCGTCCATGGAGGCTGGCTCACTGGGCAGGGGTGGCGAGAGCGGTGGCGACGTCGGGGTATATGGCGAAGACGCGATCCATACGAGTCAGCGAGAACATGGTCTTGACCGATGGCTGCAGGCCGCAGATGCCCGGGCGGCCCGGCAGTTTCAGGTGCTTGACGATGGAAATGAGGGCACCCAGGCCGCTGGAGTCGATGAACGACACGCCCGTCATGTCGATCAGCACCGGCCCCGGCGACAGTTCCTGCGCCAGGAAGGTATCCTTGAACCGAACGGCGATTGCGGCGTCCAGGCGGCCGGCGTCGATGGTCAGGACGTTGGTACCGTTTGCTTGCGTGATGGTAAGCATGCTGCTCCGACCTCAACTATGAATTTCAAATGCCAGTACGCTTACATCATCGTCGAAACCAGTACCGCCACGCCAGGCGTAAAGGGCCTCACGCACTGCGTCGCTGACCTGGTCGATGGGCAGCTCCCGTACTTCATCCAGCAATTTATGCAGGCGCGCCTCGCCGTAGAACTCCCCGTCAGGGGAGGCGCATTCCGTCACGCCGTCGGAATGCAGCACCACTCGAGTGCCGGGTGCCAGCGACACGATGGTGTCATCGTAGTCCATGCCGTCCAGCAGCCCCACGGGGAATCCGCCGGAGCCCACGGCGTGGGGTGCCCCGTTCCGCGGCACCACCACCGGGTGGGGGTGGCCGGCCTGGCAGAAACGCAGCTGACCGGTGTCCTGGTCCAGCACGCCGCAGATCATGGTGAAGTGGTCCACGATCTCGCTGTCGGGCACGAAGCGGCGGTTGAGTTCCGACACGACGGAGTGGGGCGCGTGCGGCCGGCCGTGGTGCTGGCGCCCGTCACCGTTGACGAAGGCGTCGGCGTTCAGCAGGCGGTTCAGCGTCACCGACATCAGGGCGGCGCGGGCGCCGTGGCCCGCGACGTCCACCATGTAAAAGCCGATGGAGCCGTCCGGCAGCTCGAAGAAATTGTACATGTCGCCGGAGATGTCGGCCGATGGCACCAGGCAGGAGGCGAAATGCGCCCGCCCCATGGTCTTCAGCGGTTCCGGCAGCAGGCGGCGCTGGGCGCGGGCGGCGGCGTCCATATCCTCCTGCAGCTTGGTGTAGGTTTCCGTCAGCCGTTCATTAGTCCGCGTCAGCAGCTCATTGTTCTGCATCAGGCGGCTTTGCAGGGCCAGCAGGCGCTTGGTCACCCCCAGCCGGGCTGACAGCATGGCCGGGTTGAAGGGCTTGCTGAGGAAATCGTCCGCCCCTGCCTCCATCGCCGCCAGGAAGTCCGCCTGCCGCTGACGCGCGGTCAGCAGCAGGACGTGGATGTATTTGGGCATATGCAGCGCCCGGATCTGGCGGCAGAACTCGACGCCGTCCATGAACGGCATCTCCCAGTCGCTGATCACCAGGTCGATGCGCGGGGCGTTGCGGATGATGGACAACCCTTCCGCCCCGTCGCTGGCCTGCAGAACCTCGAAGCCCTGGGCCATGGTGATGACGCTGACCAGGTCCCGCATGACCGGATCGTCGTCGACGATAAGCACGCGTGGTGTTTCTGGCATCTCTCAGTCCGATGTGGTCAGAACCCGGTGTGGATGGTCGTGTCGTGGTGGACGGTGGTGTCCACCGTCGATGACCCGCTGAAGGGATCGGCCACGGCGCTGTCCAGCCCCGAAGACGAGGTAGAGCTGTCAAAGGTGGTGTCCAGGCCCGTGCTCAAGGTTGTACTGAGTGCCGTCAACGTGTCTCCCACCGTGCCCACCGTGTGGCTGAGGTCGAAGTGACCCAACGCCATGTGCGCGCCGCCCTGGTCGTACAGGTCGATGCTGATGGCCCGCGTGCCGTTGTCGGCGCCGGCGTTCAGGTTCAAGGCCTGAAGGACGGACTGGTAGGTGCTGGCATCGGCGTCGCCGGCGAGCGTCAGGCTATGGTGCACGCTGTCGAAGCCGCCGCCAACCACCTCGATATTGGTACTGGCGATCATGGTGCGGCCGTCCGCCGTCGTGTCCAGTTGCAGGCCGGCCAGCGACAGGCTGTCGCCCGTGTGGAAGGCCAGCGGGTCCAGTGACACGATGGCGTGCGAGACCGTCTGGCCGCTGACCGCCGACAGGCTGAGGCCGGAGGCGAGCAGCCCGTCGGTCGCCAGGTTATGGCTATCAGCCACCGCCACGTGCAGCAGGCTGGTGGTGCTGGCCGTGTTGCCGTTGGCCTCCTGCGCCGTGGCCGTCACGGTCAGGGCCAGCGTGCCCGTCTCGGTGCCCGAGGGCACCAGCGACACATGCGCCAGGTCGGACGACTGCAGCGTCCAGGTGCCGTCATGGTTGTCCGTCCCCGCCGTCAGCATGGCGCCCACGGGCAGGCCGCCCACGGTGACATGCAGGTTTTCCGACCCGTCCGTATCCACCAGGGCAGACTGGATGTTCAGGGCGATGGGGCCGTTGTTGCTGCCGCTGGTGTCCGTCGTCTGCAGGGTAGGGGCGTCGGCCACCGCCATGACGGCGATGTGGACGTCGCCGCTGGTGGTGGAGATGACGCCGGCCCCGGTGGTGGCGGTGGCCGCGACGTGCGCCGTGATGGCGCTGGCGTCATTGTGACCCGGGGTCAGGGTCAGGCCCGCCAGGTCGTCGGTGGTCAGCGTCCAGCTGCCGTCGGCGTTGTGGGTGCCGTGGTTCAGCACGGCGTCGCTGGCCAGGCCGGTGACCGTCACCGACACATGGCCGTTGGCGTCCAGGTTGTCGGTCGATACGCCCAGGGTCAGGGCCACCGCCGTATCCTCCGTCGTCGCCGTATCCAGGGCCGCCAGATGGACGCCGGCGGCGGCCGGGGTCACATGCAGGGTGACGGTGCTGGTGGTGTCCGCCGCGCTGCCCGTGCTGGTTTCCAGCGCGTGGGCCGTGACCGTCAGGTTCACGTCACTGGTCACGGTGCTGGGCAGGGTGACCTTCAGGCCGGCCAGCTGTGCCGCCGTCAGGATCCAAGTGCCATCGCCGTTGTTCAGGCCCGCCGACAGCACCGCACCCGTGGGCACGTTGCCGATGGTGACGGACAGGCGCTCCGACCCGTCGGTGTCGACCAACGCCCCGGCGATGTTCAGGGCCGTGGCCGCCCCGGCCGTCACCGCCACCGGCGTGGTGGGCAGGGTCAGGGTGGGGGCGTCGGCCACCGCCGTGACCGTCAGGGCCAGGGTGCCGGTGGTGGTAGCCGTGGCCGCCGTGCCGTCCTGCGCCGTGGCGCTGACCGTCAGGTTCAGCGTGCCGCTGTAGCCGGTGGGCGGCGTCACCGTCAGGCCGGTGAGGTCAGCAGTGGTCAGGGAATAGACCCCGCCGCCCAGGCTGGTGCCATGGTTCAGGGTGGCGCCGGCGGGCAGGCCCGATACCAGGATGGTGGTGAAGTGTTCCGACCCGTCGGTATCGCCCAGGGCCGCGCCGACATGCAGGGCGATCGGCGTATGCTCCGCTCCCGTCGACGGCGTGATGGTCAGTATGGGCTGCTGCGTAACCGGGGTGACGGTCACCGACAGGCTCTTCGACGTGCTGGTGTAGTTGCCCTCCAACTCCGAGGAGATGGCCACCACCTGCAGGTTCAGCGTGCCGCTGTAGTTGGTGGGCGGGGTGAGGGTCAGGTTGGCCACTTCCGACGCCTTCAGGTCCCAGTCGCCGGTCAGGGCGTTATAGTGACCTGCGCTGAGGGTGGCGCCGGCCGGCAAGCCCTTGATGGCATAGGACAGGGTTTCCGACCCGTCGGTGTCCGTCAGCGCCCCGGTAATGGTCAGCGGGATGCTATGGTTCTCCGTCACGCTGGCGGAGCCGGTAACGGTGAGGGTGGGGGCGTCGGCCACGGCGTCGACCCGCACGTTCAGCAGGCCGATCTGGGTGGTGATGCCCAGCACCTTGACCGAAAGGCCCAGCTGGAAGTCGCTGGCATCATTGGTGGGCGGGGTGATCTTCAAGGTGCTCAGCAGGCCGCTGGCCACCGTCCAGGTACCGTCGCTGTTCTTCGTGCCGCCCGACAGGGTGGCGCCGGCAGGTACGCCAGCGATGGTGACGCTGGCCGCCCCCAGCAGGTTCAGGCTGACCAGGCTGGTGCCCAGGGTGATGGCCGTGTCCTCCAACCCGTGTACGGGGGTCAGCAGCAGGCCGGTCAGCGCCCCCACCACTTCAGAGGCCACCGTGACCGCCAGCGGCTGGGTGGCGGAGACGGCGACGGAACCGTTCGCGTCGCGCGCCACTTCCGTCACCGTCAGGTTCATGGTGCCGCTGTAGCTGATGGGCGGGGTGACGGTCAGACCGGTGATCTGGCTGGGCAGCACCGTCCAGGTGCCGTCGCCGTTGTTGATGCCGGCGGACAGGTGGGCGCCGTTGGGAACGCCGCCGATGATGTAGGACTGCTGCTGCGTCCCCACCGTGTCCAGCAGCGAGCCCACGACGTTGAGGCCCAGCGCGGTGTGGTACAGCCCACTGACGGCCGAGGTGACGACCGAGCCGACATTGGCCACGGCCGCGACCTGCACGCCCAGGGTGCCGCCCACCGTTTCCGCCTGTGCGCCGACGCCGACACCGTAGGAGACGTTGAGGTTGAAACTGCCGCTGTAGCTGGAGGGCGTGGTGATGGTCAGCCCCGTCAGCTGAGAAGGCGTCAGCAGATAACTGCCGTCCAGCTGCAGGATGCCGTGATTCAGTGAGGCGCCGGCGGGCAGGCCGCTGACAACGACGGAGTTGAGGTCGCTCACCGACGCGGCGGCGGACAGCCCCGTGGTGAGGTCCAGCGCCGTGGCCGTCCCCTGCACCCCCACGGCCGCACCCAAGCTGACCGAGACGTCGCTGTGCAGCAGGTTGGGCACGCCCAAGGACCCAAGAACGGTGACGCCCAGGGTGCCGCTGACGCTGGCCGTGCTGCCGCTACCGGTCTCCGTGGCGATGGCGTTGACGGTCAGGTTCAGCATGCCGCTGTAGTTGTGCGGCGGAGTCAGCGTCAGACCAGACAGGTCGCTGGGTGACAGCGACCATACCGTTGTGCCGTTGGCTAGGACGGCCGTTAATTGGCCGTGGTTCAGCGTGCCGCCGGCCGGGACGCCCGATACGGTGACCGACAGCTGCTCCGACCCGTCGGTGTCGCCCAGGACCGGGGCCACTACCAGGGGAATGGTGGCGTTGGCTACGCCCAGGGCCGGGGTCATTACCAGGGTGGGTGTATCGGCCACGCCGGCCACCGTCACCGGCAGGATCAGGCTGGTGGCGGCGTCGTTCAGGTTGCTGGTCTCGGTCCCGTGCGCCGTGACCGTGAGGTTGAAGGTGCCGCTGTAGTTGGTAGGCGGCGTCACCGTCAGGCCGGACAGCTGGGCCGGGGTGAGGAGGTAGCTGCCGTCCAGTTGCAGTATGCCGTGGTTCAGCGTGGCGCCCAGCGGCAGGCCGCTGACGACGATGCTCATGACCTCTGACCCGTCGGTGTCGGTCAGGCTACCCATGATGGTCAGCGGGACGGCGCGGTCCTCCAGTCCGTTGGCGGGCAGGACGGCCAGGTGGGGCGTGTCGGCCACGGCTGTGACTGTCACCGGCAGGACGGCGCTGGTGGTGCTCTCCACCGAGCCCAGGGCCGCGTGAGCGGTGACGCCCAGGCTGAGCGTGCCGCTGTAGTTGGTTGGCGGGGTCAAGGTCAGGCCGGACAGCTGGGCGCCGGTCAGGGTCCAGCTGCCATCGGCGTTGTGGATGCCGGCGGAAAGGGTGGCGCCCGCCGGCACGCCGGTCAGGGTGACGGACAGCGTCTCACCCGCCACCGACGCCACCAGGGAGGTGGCGATGGTCAGGGCGACGGGACGATCCTCCAGTCCCACGGCGGCGGCGACCGCCAGGGTGGGCGCCTGGGTCGTGGCCAGCACGGTGACCGACAGGCTGCCGGTGGCATCGGCACTGGTGCCATTGACTGAAGTGTGGGCGTCGACCGACAGGGTCAGGGTACCGGTGTAGTTGGCGGGCGGAGTGATGGTCAGCCCCGCCAGCTGCGCCGGGGTCAGCAGGTAGCTGCCGTCCAGTTGCAGGACGCCGTGGTTAAGCGTGGCGCCCAGGGGCAGGCCGCTGATGGTCACTGCCAGGGTCTCGCCCGTGATCGCCTCCGGCAGGCTGGTGGCCAGGTTCAGGCTGATGGGCTGGTTCTCCAGGCCCAGCGACGTGCCCAGGTTCAGATTGGGCACATCGGCCACCGGCAGGACGGTGACGCCCATGCTGGCGCTGGCCGCTGCGTCGGTGCCGTTCAGACCGGCGTGGGCGGTGACGGCCAGGTTCAAGGTGCCGTGGTAGTTGGCGGGCGGGGTCAGGGTCAGGCCGGACAGTTGCGCGCCGGTCAGGGTCCAGCTGCCATCGGCGTTGTGGGTGCCGGCCGACAGGGTGGCGCCGGCGGGCACGCCGGTGACGACCACGGACAGCGTCTCGCCCACCACGGGGGCCAGCAGGCCGGCCCCCAGGGTCAGGGCGATGGCGTGGTTCTCCAGGCCCAGGGCGGGAAGGACGGTCACGGTCGGAATGTCGGCCACCTGCAGGACATTCACCGCCAGGTTGGCGCTGGCCGTGGCGTCGGTGCCGTTCAGGCCGGCATGGGCGGTGACAGTCAGGTTCAGGGTGCCGTGGTAGTTGGCGGGCGGGGTCAGGGTCAGGCCGGATAGTTGGGCGCTGGTCAGGGTCCAGCTGCCATCGGCGTTGTGGGTGCCGGCCGACAGGGTAGCGCCGACGGGCACGCCGGTGACGACCACGGATAGCGTCTCGCCCACCACGGGGGCGGCCAGGCCGGCGGTCAGGCTCAGGGCCACGGGCTGGTTCTCCAGGCCCACGGCCGGCAGGGTGACCAGGGTCGGGATGTCCGCCACCTGCAGCACGGTGACGGCTACGGTGGCGCTGGCTGTGGCGTCGGTGCCGTTGAGGCCGGCATGCGCCGTGACGCCCAGGTTCAGGGTGCCGTGATAATTGGCCGGCGGCGTGATGCTGAGGCCCGTCAGTTGGGCGCCGGTCAAGGTCCAGGTGCCGTCGGCGTTGTGGGTACCGGCGGACAGGGTGGCGCCCACCGGCACGCCGGTGACGACCACGGACAGCGTCTCGCCCACCACGGGGGTGGCGAGGCCGGCGGTCAGGCTGAGGGCCACCGGCTGGTTCTCCAGGCCCACGGCCGGCAAGGTGACCAGGGTCGGGATATCCGCCACCTGCAGGACGTTGACCGACAGGTGCGCGCTGGCCGCGGCGTCGGTGCCGTTCAGGCCGGCGTGGGCGGTGACGGTCAGGTCCAGGGTGCCGTGGTAGTTGGCCGGTGGCGTCAGGGTCAGGCCGGTCAACTGGGCGCCGGTCAGGGTCCAGCTGCCATCGGCGTTATGGGTGCCGGCGGACAGCGTCGCGCCCACGGGCACGCCGGTGACGACCACGGACAGCGTCTCCCCCGCCACGGGCGCGGCCAGGCCGGCGGTCAGGCTGAGGGCCACAGGCTGGTTCTCCAGCCCCACGGCCGGCAGCACCGCCAGGGTGGGAACGTCGGCGATCTGCAGGATGTTGACGGCCACGTTGGCGCTGGCCACCGCGTCGGTGCCGTTCAGGCTGGCATGGGCGGCGACGGTCAGGTTCAAGGTGCCGTGATAGTCGTGCGGCGGGGTGATGCTGAGGCCCGTCAGTTGGGCGGCCGTAAGGGTCCAGGTGCCGTCGCTGTTGTGCGTGCCGGCGGACAGCGTGGCGCCCACGGGCACGCCGCTGATCACCACCGACAGGGCCTCTCCCACCACTGGGGTGGCGAGGCCGGCGGTGATATTGAGGGCCACCGGCTGGTTCTCCAGGCCCACCACGGGCAGGGTCACCAGGTTGGGGACGTCGGCCACGGGCAGGACGGTGACGGCCAGGTTGGCGCTGGCCGTGGCGTCCGTGCCGTTCAGGCCGGCGTGGGCCGTGACGGTCAGGTTCAGGCTGCCGCTGTAGTCGTGCGGCGGGGTCAGGGTCAGGCCGGTCAGCTGGGCCCCGGTCAGGGTCCAGGTGCCGTCGGCGTTGTGGGTGCCGGCGGATAGGGTGGCGCCCAGGGGCAGGCCGCTGACGACCACGGACAGGCTCTCGCCCGCCACCGGGGCGGCAAGGCCGGCGGTGAGGTTCAGCGCCACAGGCTGGTTTTCCAGCCCGACGGCCGGCAGGACGGCCACGGTCGGGATGTCCGCCACCTGCAGCACATTGACCGACAGGTGGGCGCTGGCCACGGCGTCCGTACCGTTCAGGCCGGCGTGGGCGGTGACGGTCAGGTCCAGGGTGCCGTGGTAGTTGGCTGGCGGGGTCAGGGTCAGGCCGGTCAGCTGGGCCCCGGTCACCGTCCAGGTGCCGTCATGGTTGTTGGTGCCGGCCGACAGGGTGGCGCCGGCGGGCACGCCGCTGACCACCACCGACAGCGTCTCTCCCACCACGGGGCTAACCAACCCGGCGGAAATGTTGAGCGACACCGGCTGGCTTTCAAGGCCCGCCACGGGCAGGACCACCAGGGTGGGTATGGTCGCCACCGGCAGCACGGTGACGGCCAGGTTGGCGCTGATCGCCGCGTCCGTGCCGTTGATGTCGGCGTGGGCGGTGATGCCCAGGGTCAGGCTGCCGGTGTAGTCGGCGGGCGGGGTGAGGGTCAGGCCGGTCAGCTGGCCCCCGGTCAGGGTCCAGGTGCCGTCGCTGTTGTGGGTACCGGCGGACAGGGTGGCGCCAACCGGCACGCCGCTGACGACGACGGACAGGGTTTCGCCCAGGGCCGGGGCCACCAAGCCGGCGCCGATGGTCAGGGCGATGGGCTGGTTCTCCAGCCCCACCGTGGGCAGCACCGCCAGGGTGGGGATGTCGGCCACGGGTAGCACCGTGACGGTCAGGTTTGCGCTCGCCGTCGCTTCCGTGCCGTTCAGGTCGGCGTGGGCGGTCACGGTCAGGTTCAGGGTGCCGTTGTAGTCATGCGGCGGAGTGACGGTCAGGCCCGTCAACTGGGCGCTGGTCAGGGTCCAGGTGCCGTCGCCGTTATGCGTGCCGGCGGACAGGGTGGCGCCGGCGGGCAGGCCGCCCACCACCACGGACAGGGTTTCCCCCGCCAGCGGGGTGGGCAGGCCGGCGGCGATGGTGAGGGCGATGGGCTGGTCTTCCAGGCCGACCACCGGCAGGGCCACCAGGTTGGGCACCTCGGCCACCGGCAGCACCGTCACCGCCAGGTTGGCGCTGACCGAGGCCTGGGCCCCCGCCAGGTCGGCATGGGCGGTGACGCCCAGGGTGATGGTGCCGTGGTAGTCGGCGGGTGGGGTCAGGGTCAGGCCGGTCAGTTGGGCGCCGGTCAGCGTCCAGGTGCCGTCGGCGTTATGGGTGCCGGCGGACAGGGTGGCGCCCACGGGCACGCCGGTGACGACGACCGATAGGGTTTCCCCTACCGCCGGCGTGGCGATGCCGGCGGTGATGGTCAGGGCGATGGGGTGATCCTCCAGCCCCACCACCGGCAGGACCGCCAGGTTGGGAATGTCGGCCACCGGCAGCACCGTCACCGACAGGCTGGCGTTGGTGGTGGCCTCGACACCGGCCAGGGTGGCATGGGCGGTGATGCCCAGGCTGAGCGTGCCGTGATAGTCGGCGGGCGGGGTCAGGGTGATGCCGGACAGCTGGGCGCCGGTCAGGGTCCAGGTGCCGTCGTGGTTGTCGGTACCGGCGGACAGGGTGGCGCCCACCGGCACGCCGCTGACGGTGACGGTCAGCGTCTCACCTGGCGCCGGGGCCGCGATGCCGGCGGCGATGTTCAGGGCGATGGGCTGATGCTCCAGCCCTACCACGGGCAGGACGGCCAGGTTGGGCACGTCGGCCACGGGCACGACGGTGACGGCCAGGCTGGCGCCCACCGACGCCTCCGTCCCGTTCAGGTCGGCATGGGCGGTGACGGTCAGGTTCAGGGTGCCGTGATAGTCGTGCGGCGGTGTCAGGGTCAGGCCGGTCAGCTGTGCCCCGGTCAGTGTCCAGGTGCCGTCATGGTTGTCGGTGCCGGCCGACAGCGTGGCGCCGGCCGGCAGGCCGCCAACCACCACGGACAGGGTCTCTCCCACCGCCGGTGTGGCGATGCCGGCGGTGATGGTCAGGGCGATGGGCTGGTCTTCCAGCCCCACCACCGGCAGGACCACCAGGTTGGGCACGTCGGCCACGGGCAGGACGGTGACGGCCACGGTGGCGCTGGCCGTCGCTTCCGTGCCGTTGACATCGGCGTGGGCGGTGACGGCCAGGCTCAGGGTGCCGTGGTAATCGGCGGGCGGTGTGAGGGTCAGGCCGGTCAACTGGGCCGTGGTCAGGGTCCAGGTGCCGTCATGATTGTCTGTGCCGGCGGACAGCGTGGCGCCCGCCGGCATGCCGGCAATGGTGACGCTCAGCGTTTCCCCCGCCACTGGGGCCACCAGGCCGGCGGCGATGGTGAGGGCGACGGGCTGGTCTTCCAGACCCACCACGGGCAGGACCGCCAGGTTGGGGATGTCTGCCACGGGCAGGACGGTGACGGCGACGGTGGCGCTGGCGGTCGCCTCGGTGCCGTTCACGTCGGCGTGGGCGGTGACGGACAGGTTCAGCGTGCCATGGTAATCGGCGGGCGGGGTGAGGGTCAGGCCGGTCAACTGGGCCGTGGTCAGGGTCCAGGTGCCGTCATGATTATCGGTACCGGCCGACAGCGTGGCGCCGGCCGGCAGGCCGCTGATGGTGACACTCAACGTTTCCCCCGCCACCGGGGCGGTCAGGCCGGCGGCAATGGTCAGGGCGATGGGCTGGTCTTCCAGGCCCACCACGGGCAGGGCCACCAGGTTGGGGATATCCGCCACCGGCAGCACCGTGACAGCCAGCCCGATATTGGCCGAGGCTTCCGTGCCGTTGACGTCGGCGTGGGCTGTCACGGCCAGGTTCAGGGTGCCGCTGTAGTCGGCCGGCGGGGTCAGGGTCAGCCCAGTCAGCTGAGCCCCGGTCAACGTCCAGGTGCCGTCGTGGTTATCTGTGCCGGCGGACAGGGTCGCGCCCGCCGGCACGCCGCTGACCACCACAGACAGGGTCTCGCCCGCCGCCGGACTTGCCAATCCGGCGGTGATGTTCAGGGCGATGGGCTGATCCTCCAGGCCCACCACGGGCAAGGTCACCAAGTTCGGAATATCCGCGACAGGCAGCACGGTCACCGCCAGGTTGGCGCTGGCGGTCGCCTCCGTGCCGTTGACGTCGGCGTGGGCGGTGACGGTCAGGTTCAGGGTGCCGTTGTAGTCGGCGGGCGGGGTGACGGTCAGGCCGCTCAACTGCACCCCGGTCAGGGTCCAGGTGCCGTCATGGTTGTCCGTGCCGGCCGACAGGATGGCGCCGGCGGGCAGGCCGGCCACGGTGACCGTCAGGCTTTCACCCACCGACACCGGCGCCGTCAGGCTGGCGGCGATGTTCAGGGCGATGGGCTGGTCCTCCAGCCCCACCGTGGGCAGCACCACCAGGTTGGGGATGTCGGCCACGGGCAGCACCGTGACCGCCAAATTGGCGCTGGCCGTGGCGTCCGTCCCGTTCAGGTCGGCATGGGCGGTGACGGTCAGGTTCAGGCTGCCATGGTAATCGGCGGGTGGTGTCAGGGTGACACCGGTCAGCTGGGCGCTGGTGAGCGTCCAGGTGCCGTCGTGATTGTCGGTGCCGGCGGACAGGCTGGCACCGGCGGGCAGGCCGGCGACGGTGACGCTCAGCGTCTCCCCCGCCGACACCGGGGCCGCCAGGCCGGCGGTGATGGTCAGGGCGATGGGATGGTCTTCCAGCCCCACCACGGGCAGGACCGCCAGGTTGGGGATATCGGCCACCGGCAACACGGTGACGGCGACAGTGGCGCTGATGGCGGCGTCCGTGCCGTTCACGTCGGCATGCGCCGTGACGCCCAGGGTCAGGGTGCCGTGATAGTCGGCAGGCGGAGTCAGGGTTAGGCCCGTCAGTTGGGCACCCGTCAGGGTCCAGGTGCCGTCGTGGTTGTCGGTACCGGCGGACAGGACGGCGCCGGCCGGCAGGCCGCTCACCGTGACGGTCAGCGTCTCACCCGCCGCAGGGGTCGCCAGGCTGGCGCCGATGGTCAGGGCGATGGGCTGGTCTTCCAGGCCGACGGCCGGCAGGACCACCAGGTTGGGGATGTCAGCCACCGGCAGGACGGTGACGGTCAGGCCGGTGCTCACCGAGGCCGCGGTGCCGTTCACGTCGGCATGCGCCGTGACGCCCAGGGTGATGGTGCCATTGTAGTCGGCGGGCGGGGTGATGGTCAGGCCGGTCAGCTGCACGCCGGTCAGGGTCCAGGTGCCGTCATGGTTATCGGTGCCGGCCGAGAGGACGGCGCCGGTGGGCACGCCGCTGACCACCACCGACAGGGCTTCGCCCGCCACCGGCGCGGCCAGGCCGGCACTGATGTTGAGCGCGATGGGCTGGTCTTCCAGGCCCACCACGGGCAAGGCCACCAGGTTGGGCACGTCGGCGACGGGCAGCACGGTGACGGCGATGGCGGCGTTGGCCGTGGCCTCCGTCCCATTGACGTCGGCGTGGGCGGTGACGGTCAGGTTCAGGGTGCCGCTGTAGTCGGCGGGCGGGGTAATGGTCAGGCCCGTCAGCTGCGCGGCTGTCAGGGTCCAGGTTCCATCATGGTTGTCGGTGCCGGCCGACAGGCTGGCGCCCACCGGCACGCCACCCACCACCACCGACAGGGTTTCGCCCGCCACGGGGGTCGCCAGGCTGGCGCCGATGCTCAGGGCGATGGGCTGGTCCTCCAGCCCCACGGCCGGCAGGGCCACCAGGTTGGGGATATCCGCCACAGGCAGGACGGTAACCGACAGGCTGCCGCTGACCGTTGCCTCGGTGCCGTTCACGTCGGCATGGGCGGTGACGGTCAGGTTCAGGGTGCCGTTATAATCGGCCGGTGGGGTGAGGGTCAGGCCGGTGAGCTGGACACCGGTCAGGGTCCAGGTGCCATCATGGTTGTCGGTGCCGGCCGACAGGACGGCGCCGGTGGGCACGCCGCTGACCACCACCGACAGGGTTTCCCCCGCCGCGGGCGTGGTGAGGCCGGCGCCAATGTTCAGGGCGATGGGCTGGTCTTCCAGTCCGACCGCCGGCAACACCACCAGGTTGGGGATGTCCGCCACCGGCAGGACGGTGACGGCGACGGCGGCATTGGCCGTGGCCTCCGTCCCGTTCACGTCGGCATGGGCGGTGACGGTCAGGTTCAGGGTGCCGCTATAGTCGGCGGGCGGGGTGATAGTCAGGCCGGTCAGCTGGACACCGGTCAGGGTCCAGGTGCCGTCGTGGTTGTCGGTGCCGGCGGACAGGGTGGCGCCCACCGGCACGCCGCCCACCACCACCGACAGGGTTTCCCCCGCAGCCGGCGTCGTCAGCCCGGCGGCGATGGTCAGGGCGATGGGCTGGTCCTCCAGCCCCACGGCCGGCAGGGCCACCACGTTAGGGACATCCGCCACAGGCAGGACGGTGACCGCCAGACCACCGCTGACCGTTGCCTCGGTGCCGTTCACGTCGGCATGGGCGGTGACGGTCAGGTTCAGGGTGCCGCTGTAATCGGCGGGCGGGGTGAGTGTCAGGCCGGACAGCTGTGCCCCGGTCAGTGTCCAGGTGCCGTCATGGTTGTCGGTGCCGGCCGACAGGGTGGCGCCCACAGGTACGCCGCTCACCACGACGGACAGGGTCTCCCCCGTCGCCGGCGTCGCCAGGCCCGCGCCGATGGTGAGGGCGATGGGTTGGTCTTCCAGGCCCACCGCCGGCAGGACCACGAGGTTCGGCACGTCGGCCACGGGCAGGACGGTGATGGCCACGGTGGCGCTGGCCGTGGCCTCCGTGCCGTTGACGTCGGCGTGGGCGGTGACGGTCAGGTTCAGCGCGCCGCTGTAATCGGCGGGTGGGGTGATGGTCAGGCCGGTCAGCTGGACGCCGGTCAGGGTCCAGGTACCGTCATGATTGTCCGTACCGGCGGATAGGGTGGCGCCCACGGGCACGCCGCTGATGACAACGGACAGGGTTTCCCCCGCCGCCGGAGACGCCAGGCCGGCGGCGATGGTCAGGGCGATGGGCTGGTCCTCCAGCCCCACGGTGGGCAGCACCACCAGGTTGGGCACGTCGGCCACCGGCAGCACGCTGACCGACACACTGCCCGTCGTGTCGGCGGTGGTGCCGTTGGCGTCGGCATGCGCCGTCACGGTCAGGGTGACGGTCCCGTTGTAGTCCGCCGGCGGCGTCAGGGTCAGGCCCGTCAGCTGGGCGGTGGTCAAGGTCCAGGTGCCGTCGTGGTTGTCGGTGCCGGCGGATAGGGTGGCGCCGGCGGGCACGCCCGCGATGGTGATGGACAGGGTCTCGCCATCGGCCGGGGTATGCAGCCCGGCGGCGATGGTCAGGGCGATGGGCTGGTCCTCCAGGCCCACCGCCGGCAGCGTCACCAGGCTGGGGGCGTCGGCCACCGGCAGGACGGTGACCGACAGGCTGCCGCTGGCGTCGGCGCTGGTGCCGTTGACCTCGGCATGGGCGGTGACGGTCAGGGTGACGGTGCCGTTGTAATCGGCCGGCGGCGTCAGGGTCAGGCCGGTCAACTGGGCGGTGGTCAGGGTCCAGGTGCCGTCGTGGTTGTCGGTACCGGCGGACAGGGTGGCGCCGACCGGCACACCGGCGATGGTGACGGACAGGGTCTCACCCGCCGCGGGGGCCGCCAAGCCGGCGGCGATGCTCAGGGCGATGGGCTGATCTTCCAGCCCGACGGCAGGCAGGACGGCCAGGCTGGGCATATCGGCCACGGGCGTGACGGTAACGGCCAGGCTGGCACTGGTGGTGGCTTCCAGGCCGCCCACGTCGGCATGGGCGGTGACGTTCAGGGCCAGGGTGCCGTTGTAGTCGGCGGGCGGCGTCAAGGTCAGGCCCGTCAGCTGTGCCGCGGTCAGTGTCCAAGTGCCGTCATGGTTGTCGGTGCCGGCGGACAGGGTGGCGCCGGCCGGCAGGCCGCTGATGGTGACGTGCAGCGTCTCCCCGGCCACCGGGGCGGTCAGGCCGGCCGCCAGCGTCAGGGCGATGGGCTGGTCCTCCAGGCCCACGGCGGGCAGGACCACCAGGCTGGGCGCCTCGATGCTGGCACCGGCACCGATGGAGACATCCACGGGCGCCACGGTGACCGCCAGGCTGGCACTGGTGGTGGCCTCCAGGCCGCCCACCTCGGCGTGGGCGGTGACGGACAGGGTCAGCGTGCCGCTGTAATCGGCGGGCGGGGTGATGGTCAGGCCGGTCAGCTGGACGCCGGTCAGGGTCCAGGTGCCGTCGTGGTTGTCGGTACCAGCGGACAGGGTGGCGCCCACGGGAACGCCGGCGATGGTTACGCTCAGCGTCTCGCCATCGGCTGGCGCCACCAAGCCGGCGGCGATGGTGAGGGCGATGGGCTGGTCCTCCAGCCCGATGGCGGGCAGGACCGCCAGGGTGGGGGCGTCGGCCACCGGCAGGACGGTGACCGTCAGGCTGCCGCTGGTCGTGGTCTCCACCCCCGCCACCTCGGCATGGGCGGTGACGCTCAGGGCCAGGGTGCCATTGAAATCGGCCGGTGGTGTCAGGGTCAGGCCGGTGAGCTGGACGCCGGTCAGTGTCCAGGTGCCGTCGTGGTTGTCGGTGCCGGCGGACAAGATGGCGCCCACAGGAACGCCGGCAATGGTGACGCTCAGCGTCTCACCGGCGGCGGGGGCCACCAGGCCGGCACCGATGGTGAGGGCGATGGGCTGGTCCTCCAGCCCGATGGCGGGCAGGACCGCCAGGGTGGGGGCGTCGGCCACGGGGGTGACGGTGACGGCCAGGTTGGCGCTGGTGGTGGCCTCCACCCCCGCCAGCTCGGCATGCGCGGTGACGCCCAGGGTCAGGGTGCCGCTGTAGTCGGCGGGTGGGGTGATGGTCAGGCCCGTGAGCTGCACGGCCGTCAGGGTCCAGGTGCCGTCACCGTTGTCGGTGCCGGCGGACAGGGTGGCGCCGGCCGGCAGGCCGCTGATGGTGACGCTCAACGTCTCCCCCGCCAGCGGGTTGGGCAGGTTGGTGGCGATGGTGAGGGCGATGGGCTGGTCTTCCAGGCCGATGGCCGGCAGCAGGGTCAGGCCCGGGGCGTCGATGCCCACGCCGACATGCACGGTGTCGGGGTCGACCGTCACCGCCAGGGTGCCGGTGGTATCGGCGCTGGTGCCACCCACCTCGGCATGGGCTGTGACGGACAGGGTCAGCGTGCCGCTGTAATCGGCCGGCGGCGTCAGGGTCAGGCCCGTCAGCTGGCCGGCGCTCAGTGTCCAGGTGCCGTCGTGGTTGTCCACGCCCGCCGACAGGTGGGCGCCCGCCGGTACACCGGCCACTGTCACCGACAGTGTCTCACCCTGTGCCGGATCGACCAGGCTGGCGGAGATGCTCAACGCGATGGGTTGGTCCTCATGCCCCACCGACGCCTGCAGGCTCAACACCGGCGCATCCGCCACGGGCGCCACCGTGATGGACAGGGTGCCCGTGGTGTCGGCAGTGGTGCCATTGACCGCAGCCTCCGCCGTGACGGACAGCGTCAAGGTGCCGCTGTAGTCGGCCGGCGGAGTGATGGTGAGGCCGGTGAGCTGGGCGCCGGTCAGGGTCCAGGTGCCGTCGCCGTTGTCGGTGCCGGCGGACAGGGTGGCGCCGGCGGGGACACCGGCGATGGTGACGGACAAAGTCTCGCCATCGGCCGGAGCGTGCAAGCCGGCAGCGATGGTAAGGGCGATGGGCTGATCCTCCAGGCCCACGGCGGGCAGGATCGCCAGGGTGGGGGCATCGGCCACCGGGGCGACGGTGACGGCCAGGCTGCCGGTGGTGTCGGCGCTGGTGCCGCCCACTTCGGCATGGGCGGTGACGGACAGGTTCAGCGTGCCGCTGTAGTCGGCCGGCGGAGTGATGGTGAGGCCGGTGAGCTGGGCGCCGGTCAGGGTCCAGGTGCCGTCGCCGTTGTCAGTGCCGGCAGACAGGGTGGCGCCGGCGGGGACACCGGCGATGGTGACGGACAGGGTCTCGCCATCCGCCGGGGCATGCAGCCCGGCGGCGATGGTCAGGGCGATGGGCTGATCCTCCAGGCCAACGGCGGGCAGGATCGTCAGGGTGGGGGCGTCGGCCACGGGGGCGACGGTGACGGCCAGACTGCCGGCGGCACTGATATCCGTGCCGTCCAGCGTGGCATGAGCTGTCACACCCAAATTCAGGGTGCCGCTGTAGTCAGTCGGGGGGGTGAGGGTCAGGCCCACCAATTGATCGCCGGTCAGCGTCCAGGTGCCGTCATGGTTATCAATGCCGGCGGACAGGGTGGCGCCGGCCGGAACACCATCGATGGTGACGCTAACGGTTCCGGAAGCACCTGAGGCGGGCAAGCCGACGGAGATGGAAACGCCGATGGAGTGATCTTCCAGGCCAAGTGCAGGTGACAGCGTCAGGCTGATGGAGGCACCTGTACCTGGATCGGTGTGTCCACCGGTGCCAGGATCGGTCGTCCCACCGGAACCCGTGCCGGTGCCGGGATCAGTGCCGCCGGTTCCGGTTGAGGGATCGGTGGGGGTGGAACCGGAGCCCGTGCCACCGCCGACGGTGGTGGGGTCGGTCGCGCCGGAGCCGGTGTTGCCACCGCCAGCCTCGACGCCGCCGGAGCCCGTTCCAGTGGTCGGATCAGTGCCGTGGTCGGTACCGCCGGTCCCGGTTGAGGGATCGGTGGGCGTGGCGCCCGTGCCACCGCTGCCGGTGGTGGGGTCGGTTGAGCCGGTACCGGGGTTGCCGCCGCCGGCCTCGACCCCGCCGGAGCCCGTGCCGGTGGTCGGGTCAGTGCCGTGGCCGGTGCCGCCAGTCCCGGTTGAGGGATCTGTGGGCGTGGTGCCGGTGCCACCGCTGCCGGTGGTGGGGTCAGTCGCGCCGGAGCCGGTGTTGCCACCGCCCGCCTCGACCCCGCCGGAGCCCGTGCCGGTGGTCGGGTCAGTGCCGTGGTCGGTGCCGCCGGTTCCGGTCGAGGGATCGGTGGGGGAGGTGTCCGTGCCGCCGCTGCCGGTGGTGGGGTCTGTCGTACCGGTGCCGGTGTTGCCACCGCCGGCCTCGACCCCGCCGGAGCCTGTGCTGGTGGTCGGGTCAGTGCCGTGGCCGGTGCCGCCGGTTCCGGTCCCGGTTGACGGATCGGTGGGCGTGGCGCCCGTGCCACCGCTGCCGGTGGTGGGGTCTGTCGTGCCGGAGCCGGTGTTGCCGCCGCCGGCCTCGACCCTGCCGGAACCTATGCCGGTGGTCGGGCCAGTGCCGTGGTCGGTGCCGCCGGTTCCGGTCCCGGTTGAGGGATCGGTGGGCGTGGTGCCGGTGCCACCGCCGCCGGTGGTGGGGCTGGTCGAGCCGGTGCCGGTGTTGCCACCGCCAACCTCGACGCCGCCGGAGCCTATGCCGGTGGTCGGATCAGTGCCGTGGTCGGTGCCGCCGGTTCCGGTTCCGGTGGACGGATCGGTGGGGGTGGTGCCCGTGCCGCCGCCGGTGGTGGGGCTGGTCGAACCGGAGCCGGTGTTGCCACCGCCGGCCTCGACACCGCCGGAACCTGTGCCGGTGGTCGGGTCAGTACCGTGGTCGGTGGCGCCAGTCCCGGTTGAGGGATCTGTGGGCGTGGTGCCGGTGCCACCGCTGCCGGTGGTGGGGTCGGTTGAGCCGGTACCGGTGTTGCCGCCGCCAGCCTCGACACCGCCGGAGCCCGTGCCGGTGGTTGGATCGGTGCCGTGGTCGGTGCCGCCGGTTCCGGTCCCGGTCGAGGGATCGGTGGGCGAGGTTCCCGTGCCACCGCTGCCGGTGGTGGGGTTGGTCGAGCCGGTACCGGTGTTGCCGCCGCCAGCCTGGGTGCCACCGGAGCCCGTGCCGGTGGTCGGGTCAGTGCCGTGGTCGGCGCCGCCCGAGCCGGTCCCGGTTGAGGGATCGGTGGGCGAGGTTCCCGTGCCACCGCTGCCGGTGGTGGGGTTGGTCGTTCCGGTGCCGGTGTTGCCACCGCCAGCCTGGGTGCCGCCAGAGCCTGTGCCGGTGGTCGGGTCAGTGCCGTGGTCGGCGCCGCCCGTGCCGGTTCCGGTTGAGGGACCGGTGGGCGAGGTTCCCGTGCCACCGCTGCCGGTGGTGGGGTTGGTCGAGCCGGTGCCGGTGTTGCCACCGCCAGCCTGGGTGCCGCCGGAGCCTGTGCCGGTGGTCGGGTCAGTGCCGTGGTCGGCGCCGCCCGTGCCGGTTCCGGTTGAGGGATCGGTGGGCGAGGTTCCCGTGCCACCGCTGCCGGTGGTGGGGTTGGTCGAGCCGGTGCCGGTGTTGCCACCGCCAGCCTGGGTGCCGCCGGAGCCGGTGCCTGTGGTCGGGTCGGTGCCGTGATCGGTGCCACCAGAACCGGTCCCGGTGGAGGGATCGGTGGGCGTGGCGCCCGTGCCACCGCCACCGGTGGTGGGGTCGGTTGAGCCGGTGCCCGTGTTGCCACCGCCGGCCTCAACGCCGCCGGAACCCGTGCCGGTGGTCGGATCGGCGCCGTGGTCGGTGCCGCCGGTTCCGGTCCCGGTTGAGGGATCGGTGGGGGAGGTTCCGTTGCCGCTGCCAGTGGTGGGGTTGGTCGAGCCGGAGCCGGTGTTGCCGCCGCCAGCCTCGACACCGCTGGAGCCCGTGCCTGTGGTCGGATCAGTGCTGTGGTCGGTGCCGCCCGATCCAGTCCCGGTTGAGGGATCGGTGGGGGTGGTGCCCGTGCCACCGCTGCCGGTGGTGGGGTCTGTCGAGCCGGTGCCCGTGTTGCCGCCGCCAGCTTGGGTGCCGCCGGTTCCGGTACTGCCGGTTCCGGCCTGGGTGCCCGTGCCCGTGTTCGTGCCGGTGGACGGTGTGGTGGTGTTGCCAGTCGAGGCGTCGCTGGCGGTGCCGGTATGATCCGTGCCGCCGGTGCTGGTGCCGCCGGTGGTCGTGCCCCCGCTGGTTGTGCCGGCGTCGGTGCCGGATGAGGCGGTGCCGCCGGTGGAGGACGAGCCCGACGACGTTCCAGGGGACGTGCCGCCCGTGGACGGGGTGGTCGTGGTCGCCGTGCCAGTCCCGGTGCCGACACCGGTATTCGTGCCCGTGTTGGTCGCCGTGGTGCTGGTGTTCGTGTTGGTGCTGTCCAGCGCGGTCTGCTGGGTATTGGTCTGGCTGGACGGGGCGGCCACGGCGGGGGCGGATTCGGCGTGGACCGGGGTGGCAGTCGAGGGCAGGACGGTGGCGCGGGCCTGGGCCGGGGCTGCCGTGGAGGAGGTCAGGGCCGGCGCCGTGCCGCCGCTGCCCACCGGGTCGCCGCGGGTATCGCCGCCGCCGAGGAAGGACGTGCCGCCACCGCTGCTGGTGCCGCCGCTGGAGATCAGGTCGGTGGTGTTCTCTTGCAGCGACGGCGCCGTGCTGGACAGGGCCGCCGTCTCCGTGACGTTGTTGGCGTAGGCGCCGGTGGCCGGCGCCTGGACGGTGCTGGCGCCGCCTTCCAGCTGGCTGCCGTTATGGACGGAACTGAGGTAACCGCTTTCAGAGCGTGGGTCCCGCGCCGTGTCGGCGCCCGGCCGTTCCAGCGCCTTCAATGGCCGGCTGTTCTGCTGCGTGGCGGCTTGGTCGCGAAGGGCTTGGGTCTTGGCGTTCGACGACGACTTGTCGCTCTGCTGAGCCATGGCGGTGTTCCCGTCATAAGGGGGGCCGGAATGAGACGGGTGCCGGGCACCCGCTCGCGGTCGTTGAGGCGGAGAAAGCGGGGCGGTCGCGGGGGCGGCGGTGTCGAGGCCGCTCCCGGATCCGCTGTCAGGCGGCGGGCTCAGCGCTCATGGAAGGCGCTGTCCACTGTCGTGTAGATGGGTTTCAGCAGGTATTGGAATACCGTCTTCTCGCCCGTGGTGATGTCGGCCTGAACCGTCATGCCGGGCACCACCTGGTAGCGTTCCCTGTCATGTCCGACGTAGGAGGCAGCCAGCTTCACCCGGGCCAGGTAGTAGGGGTTCTTCTGCTCGTCCATGAAGGTGGTGGGCGAAACGGTGTCCAGCGTGCCGTCGATGCGGCCGTAGCGGGCGTAGTCGAAGGCCTGTACCTTCACCTTCACCGGCTGGCCGGGACGGACGAAACCGATGTCGCGGGTGGAGACGCGCACCTCGGCCATCAGCTCGTCATCCACGGGTACCAGGCGGGCGACGATCCCGCCGGGGGCGACCACGCCGCCGATGGTCTTGACCGGCAGTTCCATGACGATACCGCGCACGGGCGCCACGGTGACCAGGTGGTCCACCCGGTCCTCCTGCCCCTCGATCAGCTTGTTCAGTTCCGCCAGCTGGGCGCCGGTGGTCTCCAGCTTGTCCAGGGCCTCTTGCCGCAGGCGGCCGTCCAACTCCGACAGGCGGGACCTGTTCTCACCCAGGCTGTGCTGGGTGCTGGCGATGACTCCCTCAAGGCGGGCTTTCTCCGACTGGGCGCTGGCCAGGTCGCGCTGCGCCTCCAGCAGGTTCAGCTTGGAGTTCAGCCCCTTTTCCACCAGATCCTTACGCAGTTGAACCTTATGCTCGGCGATGTCCAGGTCGGTCATGACCGAGGCCAGCTGCAGCTTGCTGGCGGTCAGCAAGGCGGCCGCCTGCTGGCCCTGGTTCGCCAGCACGGCGCGCTGGTTCCTCTTGGCTTCGATCTGGGCGGCCAGCAGCTGGCGGTTGTTGTCCACCACGTCGGGCTGGCTGGCATAAGGCGCGAAGTCGGCCGGCCGGTCCTCGGCGAAGGCCTGCAGCCGTTCCATCTGCGCCTGCAGGGCGATGCGCCGGGCGGTGTACTGATCGCGGCTGGAGCGGGTGGTGGCCCCCTCGAACCGCACCAGGGGCTGGCCGGCCTCCACCAGCTGGCCCTGTTTCACCAGGATCTCGGCGACGGTGCCGCCCTCCAGGTGCTGGGCCACCTGGACCGAGCGGGAGGGGACGATCTCACCGAACGACGTGGCGACCTCGTGCACCGGGGTCAGCACCGCCCAGGCGATGGCGGCCGTCAGGCAGAGGCCGGCCACCAGGATGGTGCTGCGCGTCAGGGGCGAGATGCCGGGGTCGGTGACCAGTTCGTCGGAGGCGAACTCAGGCAGGCGGAACCAGTTGGGCAGGGCTACGGCGCGCATCAGATCATGCCTCTCGGAATACGGTCGCGAACCTTTTCGGCGGTCCCGAAGTAACGGGTGGTCCCGTTCTCCAGGATCAGGACCTTGTCGGCGATGCCGAGGTGGCCTCGGCGGTGGGTGGCGAAGAAGACGGTGGACCGCTGGCGCAGCATCTCGATGGCCGACATGAAGGCGAACTCGCCCTCGAAGTCGAAGCCGCTGATGGGCTCGTCCAGCAGGACCAGCGGGGTGTTGCGCAGGTAGGCGCGGGCCAGCGACAGGCGGGCCAGCACGCCGGTGGGCAGGGGGGCGGAGTGCATGTCGAAGCAGGTGTCCAGCCCGTCCTTCAGGCCCTTCACCGTGTCCAGCGCCCCGGCCTGGTCCAGGGCGTCGATCAACTCGGCGTCGCTGGCAAGGGGAGCGGCCAGGCGCAAATTGTCGGCCAGAGAGCCCTGGAAGAACTGCGGCACCTGCGTGACGAAGGCGATGGAGCGGCGCAGCTGGATGGGGTCGAACTGGCGGATGTCGCGGCCATCGATGCGGACGGAGCCGCCCTGGGCCGTGTATAGGCCGCTGATCAGCTTCAGTACGGTGGACTTGCCGCCGCCGCAGCGGCCGACGATGGCCACCACCTCGCGCGGCGCCACCTCGAAACCGACGTTGGCCAGGATGGGCTCCGGCTCACGGTGATAGCGGAAGGTGACGCGGGTAAAGGAGACGCGGCCCTGGATCTCGGCCACGCGGTCCGGTCGCACCGTTTCCGACCGTTCCGGCGGCGTGGCCATCAGGGTCTCGATCTGGCGGATGGAGGAGCGGATCTGACCCACCCGGGCGCTGGCCATGAAGGCAGCCTGCAGGGGCCCCAGCATGCGCCAGATCAGCATCATGCTGGCGATCAGGCCGCCGGTGGTCAGGTCGCCGGCCAGCACGCGATGCACGCCGAACACCAGGGTGACCAGGGCGGTCATGGTGCCCAGGATCTGGCTGATGGTGCTGGTGGTGGCCGAGGCTTGGCCGTAGCGCAGATTGGCTTCCGCCGCGTTTCGGGCCACGGTGTCGTAGCGGTCGCGCCAGATGTCCACCAGGCCCAGCGTGCGGATGGACCGCATGCGCTCGATAATCTCCAGCGTCAGTTCCTGGCGACGGGAATTGGCCACGGCGGCCTGGGTGACGCGATAGCGGGTGACGGCGTTGGCCACGAAAGCCAGCAGGCCATAGACGCCGACCGCCACCAGCGGCACCAGGCCCAGCCAGCCGCCCAGCACGAAGATGGCGGCGATGAACAGGAACATGAAGGGCAGGTCCAGCGTCGCCTGGGCCAGCGGGCCGGTCAGCAGGTCGCGCACCCGGTCGATGTCGCGCACGCGGGCCACCTGGGCGGCAATGCTGACCCGCTCGGTCAGGGCGCTGGGCAGGCTCAGAAGGCGGCCGAACACGGCGTTGCCGACGACATAGCCCAGGCGGGCGCCGGCATGGGCCATGGTGTGGCTGCGCAGCCGGCGCATGGTCAGTTCGAAGAGGGAGGCGCCGATGGCGCCGATGCCTAGCGGTACCAGCAGCCAGGGGGTGTTGGCGGCGATGACCTTGTCATAGACGGTCATCACGAACAGCGGGTTGGCCAGGGCCAGCAGGTTGGCCATCAGGGTCAGGGCCATGCTGGCGAAGATCAGCGGCGTGCTCTCGCCGATGCGGCTGCGCAGCCAGCCCTGACGTTCCGTCCCGCTGTGGGGCAGGGTGCCGGGGCGCACGGTCACCAGCGTGCCGGCGGGCAGGGCGTCGTCGCCCCCGGCGGTCGCTGGCGTGGCCTCGGCCTGCGGCCGCGTCACGACGAAGCGGTTCTCCAGCACCTCAACCAGCGTGGGGGCCGCACCCAGGGGAATGTGCAGCATGACGCCCACGGCCTTGTCTGCCGGTCCGGCGATGCGGCGCAGATCATCCAGGGAGAACCCATCGGCGGTGTGCAGGGCGCTGACGTAGCCCAGGCGGCCCAGGATGTCGCGTAGGTCGGCCATGGGGTTGGCCCGCGCCTCGGACGGCAGCGCCTCCAGGATCTGACGGCGGGAGCCGGACCAGCCATGGCGGTTCAGCAACTGCGCCAGCGGGTCCAGGAATTCGGTCCAGTTCACGCTGACCGTGGCGGCGGGCACCGGCAGGGCCGGGGGCCGGAGCATGGGGTCCCGCTGGGACGCCCCGCTGTCGAGGAGAAGCGTCATAATGCGAACTCCAGGGTGCGATCCAATTGGCCGTCGGCCAGGCGGTAGATGCGGTCGGCCAGCTTCAGGACGGCAGGCCGGTGGCTGACCAGGACCAGCGCGCATTCGGTGCGCAGCTCGTTCATCAGGCCGAACAGGTGGCGGTCGCCTTCGTCGTCGACGGCGGAGTTGGCATCGTCGAACAGGATGATGCGCGGCTTGTGGATCAGGGCGCGGGCCACGGCGATGCGCTGGGCTAGGCCCCGGGGCAGGGGCTCGGTGGCGCCGTCGCCCACGAAGGTGGCGAAGCCGTGGGGCAGGGCGTGGATGAGGTCGGAGATGCCCGCCCGCTCCGCCGCCACCAGGGCCAGCTCGTCATACTCGGGCCGGAACAGGGTGATGTTCTCGGTGATGGTGCCGCGGAACAGGATCTCTTGCTGCGGCAGGAAGGCGATGGCCTCGCGCACCGATTCCGGGTCGTACTGGTCCAGATCCAGGCCGTCCAGGGTGATGCGGCCGCGGCTGGGCTGGTAGAAGCCGCCCATGAGGGACAGCAGGGTGGTCTTGCCGCTGCCGTTGGGGCCCACCAGGGCGATGATCTCGCCCTTGCTCAGTTCCAGGTCGATTCCGCTCAGCACCTCCTGTTCCGGCTTGAAGCCGAAGGACAGGCCAGACAGGACCATGCGCGGCTGCGTCTGGTTGGCGTCGGCCGTGCCCATGGCGTGGCGTTCGCGCGGCATGGCGTACAGGGCGTCCATCTGTTCGCGGGCGATGGCGGCCTGCTGCAGGCGCGACCACAGCTGCAGGATGTTCTGCATGGGCGACAGGGCGCGGCCGACCAGCAGCACGCAGGCCGACAGGCCGCCGACGCTGAGCTGGCCGCGCAGCACCAGCAGGCTGCCGAAGCCCACGGTCAGCAGGCCCGCGACCTGCACCACGCATTGCCCGATCTCACCCAGGTGCTGGGCCGACAGCTCGGCGCTGCGGTTCTCGCCCAGGCGACGCTCCTGCAGCTTCTCGTATCGGCGCAGCAGCGGATGCTCCAGCGCCATGGCCTTCACCGACTGGATGCCGCTCAACAGGCTGATGATGAAGCTGAGGCGCTTGTCCTCCGCCTCCGCCACGCGCAGCAGCGAGGTGCGCGCCATGCGGATGGCCGGCAGGGCCAGCAGCACGATGGCCAGTATGCTGACCAGCGGCACCAGGGTCAGGATGCCGCCGATGTATAGGATGATGCCCAGGTAGATGACGACGAAGGGAATGTCGTACAGGCTGACCATGATCTGGCCTGACGCGAAATCCCGTAAAGACGCGATGGAATTCAACCTTTCCATGTGCGCGCCGGAGGTGTGCGTCTGAAACGCCTGTATATCGCTGTCCAGCAGATGAAAAATGGCGCGGCGACTTTCGGATATTTCATACTGGGCACTACGCGTACTGAAAATCCGCTGCCGTGCAATTCGTAGGAACAGCTCCATCAGCAACGCGGTAACAATTCCGCCCGCCAACATGAACATCGTATCAATGGTATGGTTCGGCAAAATACGATCATATACCTGTAGCAAGGCAATCGGCATCGCCAAGGACAGGATATTAATCGTGATGCTTGATGTCATTATATAGGCGTTATGTGGAATCTTAACGCCGCCAAAATTCATGGATACTGATGCGGTTCTGCTCATGGTTTTCACCATTTGATTCGATGGCGCATCCTGATTATGTGTAACTTAAAAAAGTGTTAAATGCCATTTTTTGGATTGTATTGGTATTTGCCGGATATCGGCAAATACTTGACCCTATTCAAAAGGTGATGTAGCTGCAAAATTAAAAGTTGTGTCCGCGTGATTGTACCCGGCGCCACAATCCAGACGTCGGTGTTGCGCGTTAAAACGCCGCACTCCATGGGCCGAGACTGCCGGCAAGCTGCACAGGAGTGGATATGGGACGGCCCCCGGCCTGGGGCGCCGCCTGCCCCCTATAGCATTGTTTCGGAAAGAAGATTTATGGGGTGGCTACGTAAGTATACCACAATGTGGCCGTTTCGAATGATCACGATTTTTTTGCCAATTCTCGAAATCGACTTGTCTCGACTGGCCGTGATTACGCAGGTATGAGCAGAAGTGATTGAAATGAGAAAAGTGGAGTGGTCGAAAAATGGGCCTGCGGTCTGTTTGGTCGCAAAATTAATGCTACAGGATAGGCTATACTTAGGAGTTAATACTTCCCTCGTGTTCACATTCTGTTAATGCGACCGTGGCTGGGACTTTCCTTTTGATAAGAAGCAGAGGATTTGCGGTTCGTTCCAGGTCGACCGCGTCCATGAGCGGACCGGAGTCAGCATGGCCAAGGCCAGCCTGCCGAAGCCCGTCCGATACAGCGCGGAGACAAAGTGCCAGCGGCGGGTCGCCGCCGCCAGTGCCGGCCGGGAAGCAAAGGTTCTTTCACGACTTGCTTGGCCCGACCCGGCGGATGCGTCCCTACACCATGTGCCGGGGCGTGATCCCGACGATTCTGATGATGAACGGTGTTTCACATCCCTTGAACAGCCGTTCACGGCCGTCGAACGCCGGTTCACTGCCTCCCAGGCGGCACCACGCTGCCATGCGCGCTTGCCTCAAGCGAGCCGCTGCGCCAGTTCCTCGGCGTCCGCGTGGTAGTATCTGGCCAGCATGGACAGCGTCTTGTGGCCAGTGATGCGCATCAGCTCCAGCGGGGTGGTGTAGATCTTGGCCAGCCGGCTGGTGGCCTCGTGCCGCAGGTCGTGGAAGGTCAGGTCCGCGATGCCGGCGCGGTCGACTACGCGGCCAAAGGTCACTTTCAGCAACCTCTGGTCCTCTCCTACCACAGGCCCATTCTTGTTTCCGTAAGAGGGGAAGGAGCGGAGGGCGTCCACCGCTGCGGTGGACAGCGGCACCTTGCGGATTTCACCGTTCTTTGAGCCGTCGCCTGACAGGCCGCGGATGGTCATGACGCGTTTCGCCAGATCCACGTCGCTCCAGTCCAGTGCACAGATCTCCCTCTGTCGCGCGGCCGTTTCCAGCGCCAACTTGGCCATGGGCACCAGCCAGGCTCCGTGCTTGCTGGCGGCCAGCCCTGTCATCAGGCGTTCCTCTTCGGCGGGGATGTGGTGGCATAGTTCAGCCTCGGCACCGGTATCCGGATGGCGCTGACGCGTCACCTCGACCCTAGCGGGCTGCAGGCGCCGCTCGCGCTTGCGGTCAGCGCCCTTGGGGCGGGCGGTCAGCTTGGCTTCGGCGGGATTGGCTGGCAGGTGTATGCCCCACTCGCGCCGGCCATGGGCGATGGCCGTGGCGATCAGGTTGATCCGCCGCACCATGGTGGCGGGGGCGTAGTCGCAGGCCAGCATACGATCGCGGTAGCTGGCGATATCCTGAGGGGAGAGGGCGCTGAGCCGTCGCA
>NZ_JARPAF010000001.1:870790-904861 GCF_029594735.1 Nitrospirillum amazonense | reverse complement strand
CTTGCTGTCGCCAGGGGAAATCCGCTTCTGCGGGCGCCCTGGATCTCTGGCTGGCGGCCACTTGCCGTTCCAGCCACGGCACATTTCAGGTTGCTCCGCAGCCTGTGAATAAGGTGGAGGCTACGATGGCGCGCCCGAAAAAAGACGTTGGCGACCGGCGCCGACAAACCACAATCTGGCTATCCGATGAGGAGCGGCGAGAAATTGGGCAACGTGCAGAAGCCGCCCGTCAGCCCTTCGGCGATTACGTCCGACGGGCCGCCTTGGGCCGGCGCCTCACGGCTGCACCCTCCATCATCAATTTGGCGGGATGGGAAGAGTTATCTAACCTTTCCATCAATTTGCGCGAAATCCTGTTGTATGCGCGCGAATGGCGCGACCTGGACGAAGCGGGGCTAATGGGCCAAATCATTGAAATCCAGATGCAGATTGAGAGGCTGGGCGCCACGCTGATCGGCGGAGGCGATCCAGATGCTTGAAAAAATCGGACGTGGCGCAGACATGCGGAGGCTGCTGGAATATCTTTTGGGCGAGCTGGATCATGCAGGCCGCAAACGTGACCGGGTGGCCGTCGTCGGAGGCACGGTGTCGAGCGGCAATATCCTCACCATGACCTTGCAATATAATGCTCTCCGGCGTCTCCGCCCCAACCTGATGCGGTCAGTAATGCACTGTAGCCTCCGCTCCGCGCCTGGTGACCGGTGGCTGACTGATCAGGAGTGGGCCAGTATTGGTAAGAAATGGGCGCAGGCGATGGGCTATCAGGCCTATACGATTGTGCGCCACGATCAGCCTGATGGCGATCATATTCATATCGCTGCGAGCCGTGTAAACGCCGATGGCGCAGTTGTGCCCGACAGCTGGGACTTCCGACGCGGCGAATTACTTGTGAGAGACATCGAAAAAGAACTGGAACTTTGCCAAGTGGCGCGCTCCCATCTGCTTGCGCCTGAAAACGTCATGACTGAATCGATGCTTCTCACTCGGGCTGATATCCAGCAGGCCCTTGCGGGGAAGCGGGTCCCTCGGGTTGAGATAGCCGCCGCCATCAACAGAGCACTGGCCAAAGGAACAACCACTTTCACTGAATTCGTAGCCTCTATGCGAAGGTCCGGTGTTGTGGTGCGCCCCAAAATGGCGCCTCAGAGCACTGATTTATCTGGCCTTTCCTTCGAACTTGATGGGGTGGTCCTGCGAGGAGGTGCACTGGGCAGAGGGTATAGCGTCCATAACTTATTCAGGAGGGGGCTCAGCTATTCGTGGAGCCGAGACCAGCAAGCGATTCGTGATTGCCGAGATATGGTCACTCTTCCCGCAGCCGCCGGTTCTGAAGGTGTTGGTTGCAACGATGGATCAGATCAGTACTTTCTCGGCGTTCTTTCAGAAAAGAGTCTCCCAGTGAATGATGACAATGTCCCTTTGCCATTTTGAGTTGGAGCCTGCCGCGCGACAAACACGGTGAGAGCTCACTACCCAATCCCGAACCCCGCCGAACGCTCCCTGTGCGGTATCGCCCTGGGGGGAAGTCCTGGTTGTTCGCCGGTTCTGATCGCTGTAAGGGAAGCGGTGAAATGAGATCTCCAACGTTGCCAGTCACAGAAAAGGCCGAGATCACCACTGTCTGCCAACGGTTCATTGATGAAGTCTTGAAGCGGATATTTTATCAGTCATCGTCTCGCCCATTTCAACTATCCCATCAATATCCAAGGCAAGTAGCCATTACTATATATCTGGAATGTAATGCCTTTTTCCGCGCACCCAGTTTCTGGGCATTATCCGCATCCCATTAGATCTTCCACTCCGGTCAGTCCCAATAATTCCGTCCCTCTTCCAGATTCTTTCTCACTCGACCGATCAAGACCCAAATGTCCTCCACCGGCGTGGCTACTAAAACGCCTGCCTTTGTTGAATTTCCCCATATGATACCAGTTACTCGGGCGTCCTCGGGTTGCCAGAGGCCGCCCGCGCGCGTTATTTCCCAATAACGGGTATTCCAGACGAGTGATCCGCTCATCCCTGGCGCCCTGGGCAGAACGCTGGACTCCGGCCCACTCATATAAACGGCATGCTCGGGCGTATAGGGTAGCAAGAAATGCTCTTCGGGTGTTGGTCTGGGGACCTCTTCGTCTAGAGCCGGGTCGAATTCCTCCCGTATTTCACACATAATAGCAATTGTAGTGTAGAATTGTACTCCACTCTCCGTCGCCTTACCGTCAGCGTCTGCTGGATCTCCCGGCCACACCCGCGACATGGCCCATGGAAATCCAGCTACATACATCAGCTCCGCTTTAGCAGGCGAGTGCCGCTCAGAGAGTAGGTCGATAGAAATTGCCTCGGCCTGGTGGTTGACCAACTTCCACGTGTTTTCCGTAATCGCGGTGATCGAGAAATCCTGAGGATATTTGAATCCCGTGAAAGGGTTGGGGAGGTTATATGCCACATCGGAACCGTGGAAATGCGCACAAAGCTCAGCGTTTCTACATGATTCTGCGACATGATCACACGTAATCAGGTATTTTTGGCCGTCAAACTCAATATAAGATCCACTTCCGTGCAGATCTCCTGGCGGATTCCGTTCATCATTAGGCTCGATTTTCGTGATAATCGTCGTATAGGCGGCGACCTTGTCACCCAGTCGGCGTTCAATTTCTGCCAATTCGGCTGCGGTTAGGGCATCAGCCGGTTGTTCTTTATCGCTCATTTGTCTGATTACCTCCTGTCGATTGAAGTATCCCGTTCTTGCCAGAATTATTAGGAACCGTTTGGAGAAGGTTGCACTGGGCGCGACCCGCATGGGAAGCGGTACCATATCCGATGCTGGGGCCAAGGTAAGGCTCTTGCTGATTCCCAGCTCTTTGAAATCGTTCCTCCGACCAAGCTTGCTTTGGAGGCGAGGGTCGTGGAGGCCGGGCTCTTCGAGGCACCGCGAATGAGACCGCCGCCTTTCGATGATTGAGCGAAGACGACCAATGTCACCCATGGTGCCTCGGCTAAATAGCCATTTGATGTGGAGGGGTCGAGCGCCTGCCGTGCCCTTTCAGGCATCCGCAGGCGGTCCTGGCGCGTGGTTGAGGTGCCTCACTGCATTCCGCCGACGGGGACAAGGACCGCGATGGCGTTTCCATCAGCCGCTGGATCCAACGATGCCAACTGCTGCATCAGGTCACCCGGGCGCATGCACCGCCGCGCCTTCCTGGCGGCCCGCCTCGCCCCCCGCACCCATTGTGTCACGTGGGCACCGGTGGCGCCGGCGGCGGCGGCGATGGCCGCCACCTGGAACAGGTCGGAACCGGGCAGGTCCGTCCCCAGGTGGTGCCGGAAGATGCCGATCAGCGCCGCCGTGTCCGGTACCGGGATGGCAATCACCCGTTCCAGGCGGCCGGGCCGCAGCAGGGCCGGTTCCACCACCTCGGGCATGTTGGTGGCCCCGACGACGACCACTCCCGGCCGACCGGCCACGCCGTCCAAGTGCTCCAGCAAGGCGTTGACGATCTGGCGCTGATAGGTGCTGTTGTACCCGTGAGAGCTGGCCGTGCGGCTGGTGAAGCCGTCGATCTCATCAATGAACAGGATGCAGGGACTGGCCTCGGCGGCCTCGGCGAAGGTGGCGTTCATGGCCCTCAGCATCTCACCCTGGTGTCCCGCCGCTTGCCAGCTGGCGTGGGAGCCGAGGATCAAGGGCACACCGCAGCTGCGCGCCAGGGCCGCCGCGAACGTGGTCTTTCCCGTACCCGGCGGCCCGGCCAAAACGACGCCGTGTTCAACCGCGTCCCACCCGATCCGGCCCGCGCCGTAGTCGGCCAAGTCCTCGGCCAACTGACGCCCCCAGGCCACCGCTTCATCCATTCCCGCCAGCTGATCCAGCGTCGGCCCCGCCGGAGGTCCTTGAACCTCAGGTGCCGGCGGCGCTTCGGTGGCCGCCTGCATCCGCCGTTGAAAACTCGTCCGCGTGGCAAGGGACTTGCGGACCGCGGCCAGCCAATCGTCGGCTGTGATCCCGTCGTACCACCCCAGTGCCAAGTCGCCGGGGACCACTTGGTCAGCGACCGGGTCCGGTAGCAGTTCCCAGGAAAAACTGGGCCACTGTCCCGTCCGGTCGTCAATAAATTGCATGACCTGCAGGTTCGTCGGCCCCGGCAGCCGGGCCTGCCCGCGCCTCGGCAAGCACCAGAACTCGAGGGGCAGGTCGTCGGCTGAGAAAGCCACCCCGACCACGCTTCGTCCCCGATGCCAGGCGTCCGTCACCGCTGCACCTGCGGTATCCCACGAAAGGGGGCCGGGGCTTTCCGGCACCATCCACGGGTCGTCGGTGTGGTCGGCAGTGTCGTTGGCCGTCCGGTTGTTCAGCAGGTGGCGGAGGGCCGCCCGAACCGGCCGGAGCCAATCAACACTCGGTACCAGCAGCAACGCGGCGGTCTGGGCATCGGGGATGACCTGGTGGTCACTGCTTTGGGTGCCCCCCAATTGCAGGTCCATGTCCGTACCCTGGATCGTGTTCAGAATCATCTGACGGGCGAACTCCACGTCGATGGGCAGGACGGGGTGGGCAGGGGCCGCGTCGAGCAAACGCTCCACATCGGCGATGGTGAGGCAGTCAAGATTGTCCATGTTTCAGAACTCCTGTTGCAAGCCGTAGGGATCGAAAGAGGGGTTGTGGTCGTGAATGCTGTCGCCATGGCCGCGGGGGTTAGCCCACAGGGGCGTCCGGCCGATGGCGAGGTTGGGTGGCGGGTCGTGGATGTGGCCGTAGCACCAGGCATGCGGCTGGTATCGCTCCACCAGCCAGTCCAAGTGACTGGCGTAGGCGCAGGACCACCGGTCCTGCTGCGCCCACGCCGGCAGGCACCGGGCGGACGGAGCGTGGTGAGTGACCACGACGGTGGGACCGTTGTGCGGGGCGGCCAAGCGCCCCTCCAACCATTCCACCGACTGGCAGTGGAGGGTGGCCGTGTCCAGGGGGCGCAGGCGGCGGTAGCCACCCCCGGCCACCCGGATCTGCCGATAGTCCCGCATGTGAGGGCTGTAGGCGTCCCCGACCAGCATCGCGGCATCGGCCCTGACCAGACGGTCGTCAGCACCGGCGAACAGCCGGACGTCGGTCCAGAGGGTACAACCCAGGAACCGGACGCCGTGAACGATGGCCTCGTCGCGTTCCAGCAGGCTCACGCCCTGGCTGGCCAGCCTGGTCCGCAGCCTATCCATGCCGTCATCGATGCTGCTGCCGAAGATGTCGTGGTTGCCGGCGACGGCCAGGACATGGTCGCACCCGAACACAGCCCTGGCGTCGGGCCAGGGCAGGCCGCGGGCCTTGACGTTCAGATCACCAGCCAGGACGACGATATCGGCCTGCAGGTCGGTGGGTGGTGTCCAGAGGGCGGAATCGAGGTGAAGGTCAGAAAAAAGGGCAACACGGACCATGATGGGCTCCGGAACTGGCCTGGGGCAGTGCCCAGGCCAGTTGGAGCCCAGGCGCGCTTAAGCCGTGGCTATGGCCACCGGCGGACGTTTGGTTTTGGCGCGCATGGTCATGATGATTTTCCTTTATCCGGCGGTCAGAGTGGGATCGGGATACCGCCCTGAGCCTTGAACTCGGTAGCGGCGAGGCAATAGTTGAAGTCGGCGAGGAGGGCCGGCAGTAGCAGAAGGCCAAACCCCAGGATGGGGATAGTCAGGATGCCGAAAACAACGAAGAACGTGACGAAGAGAATGGACCTCTTGAGGTAGTACAGGTCGCCGGAGGGTGTCCTGATCGCCCGGATCTGTCGGCCACTCAGCCAGTTTCCGTTCCAATAAATGGTCGTATCGCCTTGGGCGTGGACGTTGAGGAAGCTATCCAGCGATTCCGCGATATGAATGTTGTTCAGGACGATGTCGCCGATCTTCACCACGGAATACTTGCTGAACTTTCCTGCAACGATGCCATTGCCAAGAAGGCTGAGTCTTCCAGTCACTGATCTCATGATGCACCTACGTCTGTCGGGGCGCACGGCGGCCGAACCGGAAGGGCTTTCAAGCCACAAATCCAGGTGGGCCGCCGGCTGGGGCCGGGGGCGGGGAATACGGCAGCCGCCTTGGCGACTGCCTAGCCTTTGGCTTTGACGAAGGGGACGGAACCGAGCATCGGGACCTCGAGCGTCAGGTCGTTTTTGGTGCGGTGGGCGGTGATGCTGTGACCATCGGCTGTGACGATGAACCAGGTGTCGCCATCGTGCTTGTAGCTCACCGGGACGGCAGGAAAGCCGTTGCTGGGGACCATGGCGCCCGCGGTGAACTCGACTGTCTCACCGAAGATGGCCGCCTCCTGCTGCTCTTTCGTGGCCGCCTTGGACATCTCCCATTTCCCCAGCACCGGGTTGTTGTCGCCACAGGCGGTCAGCAGCAGGCTGACGCTGGCGATCACAGTGAGACGGGTGGTGGTGCGGAGCAGGGAGCGCATGGTGGAGGCAATCCGCGTGTGTGGGAGAGGCGTGCAAGGGTTTGCACGAACCGCGAGTTTCGGAAAATTCTAAAACCGAAGTTACGTGCGGATATCAATGAATATACCGTACGCTAGTCCGTTCCGGCAATATCTTTTTCCGCTCATCATGCGGAAATGGACGTTCGAACTCGCGTAGCAATGCGGATCAAGGCCATCCGCAACCGAAGGGGACTCAGTCAAGAAGCCCTGGCGGCTCTTATTGACCGATCGCCCGATGCCATTTCGAACCTGGAGCGGGGAGTCTCGCTGCCTGGCTACGATACGCTGGATCTGCTGGCGCAGGGGCTCGGCGTACCCTTGGCTGAATTCTTCGTCGATGAAAAAGGGGACGATCCCCGCCGGGCTGAAGCTATGGCTCGTCTGAACGACGCTGCACGGCAGTTGGACAACAAGATGTTGGCGACTGCTGCCGCCATCGTTGAATTGTTGGCCGCAGGGCCGGGCAAACAAGCCTGAGTATGCTTCCGACGGAGGGCGCTGCCCGTCAACAGCTAATATTTTATATCGAGACAGGCGTAGCGAGTGTGAAGGGCTGTCATGGTGGGCCTATGGTTAGGTCTCTGTCGGGCTTACAAAATCATATTATCCTATAATGGGATAATCCGCAATTGGGATTATCGACAAAATCGGCTTCAGCAATCCGCCGGTTTTCATGCCCAAGTCCCTTCGATCGCCCCAGCAACAGCAACTCAAAGCCTGCTCATCGAATTGCGCAAGGCGAAGGGCCTAACGCAGACCGAGGTGGCGACCCGACTGCGCCGCCCTCAGTCTTTCGTCGCGAAATACGAGGGGGGCGAGCGGAGGCTGGACGTTGTGGAATTCATTGAAGTGGCTCAGGCGCTGGAAGCGGATGCCTGCTTGGTGCTGGGTGAATTGATCCAGCGATCACCATCACTCACAACCGAATGAACCGGCTGGGAAACTGGGCAAACCAGCCACTACGGTTGCTGTGCAAGTCAGCGTTCGGGTCATGTGGCACCCACGCTCGTGCATTTACGGTGGTCCCAAGGAGACATCTGAAGCCTTGCGCAATTCGGTCGAACGTGGCATACGTTTGTGACACATACGGCTACACAAGATTTTGTGCCTTCCGGGGCAATAAAATCAATATCTTGTGCCCAAGGTGGCGAAACCTCCCGTAGGGGACGCCACGCTTCCAGCGTTTCGGCTGGATTTTGCGGGACAATCTGGGGACAAATGGATCTGCGGGACACCCAGCGGAGACAGCATTCCCATGGCTACCATTGCCCCCCGGAAAAACCGGGACGGCCAGGTCATTGGCTACCAGGTGAAGATCCGGCGCACCGGCTTCCCCACCCAATCCAAAACCTTCGGGGCCAAGACCGACGCGAAGCGTTGGGCCGCCGAGATGGAATCGGAAATCTCCTGTGGCGTCTTCGTCGATCGCACCGAGGCGGAGCGCAACACCCTGGGCGACCTGATTCGCCGCTATCAGGCGGAGATCACACCCACCAAGCTCGGTGGCGACAAGGAGAAGGGTCACTTGGCCGTGATCCTGGACGACCAGATCAGCCTCATGCGGATGACCATGCTGGCGTCGAAGGACGTGGGCGCCTTCCGTGATCGGATGGCCGCCGCCGCCTACGCTCCGGCGACCATCGTCCGCAGGCTGAACCTGATCGCGACCGTCATCAACCACGCTCGGTCCGAATGAGGTGTCCATGTGGTCGACGATATGGCGTCGGCCAAGCTGACGGCGCGCCCAAAGGGGGCTGATCGGAAGCGGGAGCGCCGGCTGCAGCCCGCCCGCGTCGTCGCGGGACGGGAGGAGTGTCCCGCAGAGGAGGAAACCCTTTTCAAGGCGCTTGCGGCGGGCCGTCGCGCGGCCCTGACGGTGCCGTTGGCCCGACTAGCCATCGAGACCGCCGCGCGGCAGGGCGAACAGTGCTCGCTCGACTGGAAGGACGTGGACCTGGAGAAGCATAATACGCCTAGTCCCAAGGTGCCGCTGGCGGGGATGAACGCCAGGCCTTCCTCTCCAAACGCTCTTCGGATGGCGTTGGCCGTGACGTCCTAGGGCGTGGTCAGGCCGCGCTCAATGCTGTTTAGGCTGGTGGTGGACAACCTACAACGATATGCCAACTCAGCCTGTGTCCAGCCCTGAAGCGCGCCGGGATTGTCGGAGGCTTTCACTCCTGAGAGACTGAAGCCACGATGAGCAAGACGACGAACAAGTTTCCCCGAAGTTCGGGCCCGTGCGGTGCGGCTGGTGCTGGATCATGAGAAGGATCACCCGTCGCGCCACGCCGTCGCGCGTTGCACGGTCGCCCGACTGATGCGGGGCATAGGTTTGCGAGGGGTGATCCGGGGCAAGCCGGTGAAGACGACGGTGAGCGACAAGGCGGCGCTCTGTCCGCTCGACCACGTCAATCGGCAATTCCATGCGCTCCGGCCGAACATGCTGTGGCTGTCGGATTTCACCTACGTCGCCACCTGGTAGGGCTTCGTCTACGTGGCCTTCGTCATCGACGCCTACGCCCGGCGCATCGTCGGCTGGCGGGTGTCGCGGACGGCCCATGCCGCCTTCGTGCTCGACGCCCTGGAGCAGGCCCTGCATGAAAGGCGACCGGCCAAGCACGGCGGCCTGGTTCACCATTCAGACAGGGGCGTTCAATACGTCAGCATCAAATACACCGAGCGCCTGGTGGACGCCGGGATCGAGCCCTCGGTCGGCAGTGTCGGCGACAGTTATGAGCCCGCAGGGCCAGCGCAGCTACAACGCCCTGGCGGAAACCATCAATGGCCTCTACAAGGCCGAGGTGATCCACCGGCGTGGTCCATGGCGATCCTTTGAAGCCGTCGAATACGCTACGCCACCCTGGAATGGGTCGATTGGTTCAGCCACCGGCGGATCCTGGGACCCATCGGCAACATCCCGCCCGCCGAAGCTGAGGCTCGCTTCCACGCCATGACGGACACTTCGGCCATGGCTGCCTGACTCAAACCAAAACGCCTCCGACAATCCCGGCGCGCTTCATTCAGCTGATTTGTCAGGCTGTTGAGCGCGAGGAAGCTCGGGGCTCGCTTTGGGCGCCGGTTCACATTAATCAGGTTTTGAGGTTGCTTTCCGGCGATGTCTTGCCTCGAGGCTGAACCGGAGATTGTTCAGATCGACCCGCAGATCTTCGAGGCGCCGCTCCTCGAGCCCGGTGGCGAGATTGATCTCCGTTGGGACGGCCGCTGTGGAGCCCTTCAGGGCGTGTCCTTCGCCAGTCAATGTGATGCGCACCTGGCGTTCATTTTTCGGATCGCGTGTGCGCCGGAGACGTCCCGCCGCTTCGAGCCTTTTGAGCAGCGGGGTCAGGGTGCCGGAATCGAGCCGCAGTCGGCGCCCCAACTCCTTGACGGTCAGATCGTCACGCTCCCAGAGCACCAGCATCACCAGGTACTGCGGATAGGTCAGCTCCAAAGGGTCCAGATGAAGCTTGTATATATTATTGTAGGAATGAAGTGCCGCATAGAGGGCGAAGCACAGATGGTTTTCCAGCTTCATATTTTCATTGGCGGAGGTGCGATAGTGGGTTTCGTGGGACACGATCTTTTGCTTCATCCGGGTCGCAATTGCGTTGTTCCGGTCAGAATTCCCCATTGGAATGCGAAGCATAAGGTGATGATTTCGACA
Organism: Nitrospirillum amazonense; assembly: GCF_029594735.1. Classification (NCBI taxonomy): domain Bacteria; kingdom Pseudomonadati; phylum Pseudomonadota; class Alphaproteobacteria; order Rhodospirillales; family Azospirillaceae; genus Nitrospirillum; species Nitrospirillum amazonense. The sequence continues at coordinate 894,740 of NZ_JARPAF010000001.1, read as the reverse complement.
GTCTCACTTCCGCGAAGTGAAAGAAGGGACGCAAGATTGTGGGCATCTTCCGCCGAAAGCCGGAAGGAATGTGCCCGCCCGTTAATTGCGACGTTACGCTCAAAGGCATAAGTTGCGCCTCAAGGGCTATCGGTTTTCAGTGGGCGGAAGAAGCGATGGACAGATTGGAGGCGATGACGATCGTCTTGCTCACGGTCGAGAAAGGCAGCCTGACGGCGGCCGCGAAGGCGCTGAACATGCCGCTGCCGACCGTGAGCCGAAAAATCAGCGAGCTGGAAACCTATCTCGGGACGAAGCTGCTGCAGCGCTCCACCCGAAAGCTGACGCTCACCGACGCGGGCGAGAGCTATGTCAACGGCATCAGGCGTATCATGGAGGACATAGACGAGGTCGAGCGTGCCGCATCGGGCGAGTATACAACGCCCCGCGGAGAGCTTGTCCTTACGGCGCCGATGCTGTTCGGGCAGATGTACATCCTTCCGATCGTGACCGACTTCCTGGCCGCATATCCGGAAATCAATGTCCGGCTGCTGCTGTCGGACCACAACCTCCACCTCTACGACGACCACGTCGATATGGCGGTTCGGCTCGGCGCGCTTCCGGACAGCGGCATGATCGCGACCCGGGTCGGTTCCATGGACACGCTCGTCTGCGCATCGCCCGATCTCCTCGCGGCCCACGGTCTTCCAAAGCATCCAAAGGACCTCGAAACGCTTCCCTGCGTCGTGTTTGCCGGTCCTTCGACAACCACCTGGTCGTTTCAGGAGCCGGAAACGAAGCGGAGGTTCGAAGTCAACATCGCCCCTCGGCTGTCCGTGACGGGGGCCGAGGCAGCGATCCAGGCAGCGCTGCGCCGCACCGGCCTGACCCGCGTGTTCCGCTATCACTGCGCCGACGCGCTCCGCGCCGGCACGCTGGTGCAGGTGCTGCAGGACTTTGATGTAGACCCCGTTCCGGTTCATCTCGTCCATGCCGCCCACGGGCTTCTGCCGCTGAAAATGCGGGTATTCCTGGATTTCGCAGCCAGCCGGTTGCGGTCGGTCCTGTCGAAGCTGAAGTGAGGCGGCCGGTGGCGTCGGTGGGGTTTGGCGGTCCAACCTTGCGCTGGATGGAAGTCATGCTCTCGAATTCAGGGAATTATTCTGTTTAATGCAATGTCGCATATTCTCCTCACCGACGCCACAGCGGCTCGGAAATAGAGGAGAAAAGAAATGGCCCGTATTGCTGTCCCCGCCCTTGAAGAAGCCCCCGCGAAGTCTCAACCGATCCTTCAGAACTATGTGAAGGTACTCGGCCTGGTTCCGAACTTCTTCGCCATGATCTCGCAGTCCCCGGACGCCCTCAAGGCGATCGCCGATATGCATGCGGCGCTCGGCAAGAGCCTCGGTCACAAGACCCGCGAACGCATCCACGTCATGACCGCCGAGGTCAATGGCTGCAACTACTGCCTGTCGGCGCACACCTATCTCGGCGCCAAGCTGCAGGGCCTGAGCGCGGAAGACATGGAACTGAACCGCGACGGTCATTCGACCGATCCGAAGGCCGACGCCGCGCTGCAGTTCGCCTATAAGGTCGCCAAGGGTCGTGGCCACATCGAGGACGCCGATGTCGAGGCGGTTCGTGCCGCCGGCTTCAGCGAAGCCGAGATCGTCGATATCGTCGCCGAGACCGCCTTCAGCTTCATCACCAACATCTTCAACAACACCTTCAAGACCGAGATCGACGCGGCGTTCCCGCCGCTGCGAACCAAGGCAGCCTGATGCGCCGTCTGGCCGAGCGCACACCAGCGCTCGGCCGCCTGTCCGAAGACGGGTCGCTTGCCCTTCGCTGGGCGGGCTTCGGGATTGTTGTCCGATGCTTAAACCGGAACCTCGACCGGCGCCTGTTCCGCTTCGAATACCTGTCCGACGGTTCGTAGCCGCTGCTGCAGGCGTGGTGCGACGAAGTCGAGGAACGCCTTGAGCTTCAGCGGCTGATGCGGACGCGGCGCATACACGATCTGCACGGGAAAGGGTGGCGGCGCCCATTCGGAGAGAACCGGTACGAGAACACCGTCGCGAACGCTGTCAGCCGCTTGGTAGGAGATGATGTAGGCGATGCCGATGCCGGCGGCCGCTCCCGCGATGATGGCGTCTGCCGTGTTCACCGAGTAGCGCGGGCGGATGATCGTGGTCTGCTCGCCGCGCGGGCCCGCGAAGGTCCAGTCTCGCCAAAGTTTCAGCCCCTCATAGGCGATGCATGCGTGAGTGCTCAGCTCTTCCGGAGACGAGGGGGCGCCACAGCGGGCGATGTAGTCCGGGCTGGCGCAGGTTATCCAGCGGACTTCGCCCACGCGTTTGGCCACCAGCGTGCTGTCGGGAAGGTTGCCCAGCCGCACGGCGACGTCGACGTGTGACTCGATCAGATCGACGACGCCGTCCGTCAGCGCCAGCCTGACGGTCACCTCCGGATAGGCGCTGAGGAAGTCGTGAATGATCGGCGCGACGTGCATCTTGCCGAACATGATCGGGGCGGTGACCAGCAGTTCGCCCCGTGGCGCCCGGTATTCGCCCGAAGCGGCACGTTCGGCCTCGGCCAGTTCTTCCAGAACGCGCCGGGCCGAGGCGACATAGGCTGATCCGGCTTCGGTTAGAAGCAGCTTTCGGCTTGTGCGCACCACCAGTTGCGATCCGAGCATGGTCTCCAGGTCCGAGACCCGCCGGCTGACAGTGGGCAGGGGAAGGTTCAGGGTCCGCGACGCGGCCGATAGACTTCCGCCATCCACGGCGGCCACCAGGGTACGCATTGCCTCGAACCGGTCCATCAATCCTCTCACATAACGGAAGCCTGGGTTCCAAACCTACTGTCTGCTGGAGGAATGTGGAAGGCGGTAATTCTGCTGCCAGAGGCCGATCACGGCCGAGTTGATCAGGAGGCAGAGCCCATGGCGCGGATACCGACCCCCAGCTTGGAGGAAGCGCCGGCGCGGTCGCGGCCACTGCTCGCCGAGGTGGATCAGCGTCTTGGGGCGATACCGAATTTCTACCGGGTGGTTTCCAACAGCCCGGCGGCGCTTGAGGCAGTGCTGGGCTTCCAGGCCACGCTTCAGGGCGGTGCACTGGATGGCCTGATCACCGAGCGTATCGCCATCACGGTGGCTGAGGTGAATGGCTGTGACTATTGCCTTTCGGCGCAAACCTACCGGACCCGCAAGGCTGGAGTTCTGGATGATGCCGAGATCACGGCGAACAGGAACGGCGCGTCGAACGACATCACGGTGGATGCGGCTCTGCGCTTTGCAAAGAAGCTGGCGCGCGAGCGCGGGCACGTCACCGAGCGCGATGTCGATGACGTCAAGCGGGCGGGATACTCGGATGCGGAGATCGTCGAAATCGTTGCGCATGTCGCTCTCAACGTCTTCACCAACTTCATCAATGAAGCCCTGAAGACGGAAATCGACTTCCCCAAGGTCGGCACCCGCCGGCCGACCTGACCGCTCAATCATTTGGAATTCAACACCGCCGGCGCTGACACGCGTCGGCGAACCCTGGCTCACGCCCTCGAACAAGGAGAAGTGCGATGACTGTTCAATTCAAGACCACCGACGTGGACGGCCTCAAGGTCTTTTACCGGGAAGCCGGCGATGCGACCCGGCCGACGGTTCTGCTTCTGCATGGCTTCCCCAGCGCCAGCCACATGTTCAGGGATCTGATCCCGGAGCTTGCCGGCCAATACCATGTCGTTGCGCCGGATCTGCCGGGTTTCGGGCAGACGGAGCAGCCGTCACGCGACAAATTCGACTACACCTTCCAGAACCTCGCCAAGGTCATCGGCCGTTTCACCGAGGTGATCGGCCTCACCAAGTTCGCGATCTACGTTTTCGACTATGGCGCGCCGGTGGGTTTCCGGCTGGCGGTCAAGCACCCCGAGCGCATCACCGCGATCATCACGCAGAACGGCAACACGTATCTGGAAGGCGTGTCGGAAGCCTTCGCGCCGATCCAGGCCTACTGGAAAGATCCGACCCCAGCCAATCGCGATGCCCTGCGTGGCTTCCTCGCGCCGCAAACGACCCTGTTCCAGTATACGCACGGTGTCGCCGACCCGAGCCTGGTCTCGCCGGATGGCCGTAACCTCGACGACTTCTACCTGGCGCGCCTGGGCAACGACGAGATCCAGCTCGACCTGCTCCTCGATTACCAGGGGAACGTCGCGCTGTACGACACCATCCAGGCCTATCTGCGCACGCATCAACCGCCAGTCCTCGCGGTCTGGGGCAAGAACGACCCGTTCTTCATTCCGCCCGGCGCCGAGGCCTTCAAGCGCGACGTCCCCTCGGCCGATGTCCGGTTCGTCGATAGCGGACACTTTGCCCTGGAGACCCACGCCGCCGAAATCGGCGCGGCAATGCGCGAATTCCTCGTCAAACACGTCGGCTGAGGCCGCGACCACACCCCGGGCGTCGCTGCGGTGACGCCCGGGGCTTGCTCAACAGCCGGCAACACCAAGGCCGACACCAGGAGACCGACATGAAAAACCCAGATGAAACCATCCGCGGCTTCTACGAAAAGCTCGGCGCCGGCGATGTCGCCGGTGTTATCGACCTGATTGCTCCGACCATCGAGTGGATCACCATGTGGCACTATAAGGTCACGGGCCCCGGCGTGGTCGGTGTTGTTGACGGCATCATCAAGCCGCTCGTGGCCGAATGGCCGCGGCATTCCCTGGTTTCGACTGAGTTCATCGTCGATGGTGACACCGTCGTCTCGCTCGGCGACTTCACCGGCGTCCATGGAACGACCGGCAAGGAAGTGCAGGCCCGCTACGCCCACGTGTGGACTGTCCGGGACGGGCTGATCGTCCGGTTTCGTCAGTATATCGACACGCTTGCGGTGGAAGGGGCTCGATCATGAGCCGCGTTGCCATCATCACGGGCGCGAGCCGGGGCATCGGTCGCGCCACGGCCATCCGTCTCGCGCGGGATTTCGAGGCGGTCGTCATCGTCGCGCGGTCGGCCGATACTTTGGCCGAGACCGCCGACATCGTTCGCTCGGCGGGTGCCGAGCCCCTGGCGCTCCCACGGGATCTGCGGACACCGGAGGCTTGTGCGTCGGTCATCCGGGCCACGCTTGACCGCTTCGGTCGCATCGATGCGTTGGCCTGCATCGCCGGGGCGGTTGCCCAGGCGGACCTCTTCGCTCTGACCGACGAACACTGGGACGACGGCCTTGCGCTGAAGTTCCACTCCGCCCGTCGCCTGACCCTCGCGGCGTGGGATGCGCTGAAAGCGTCGCGGGGTTCGGTGGCGATCACCTCGGGCACATCGGCCTATACCCCGAAGGCATCGCTTGCGGCGGTCGGCACCATCAACGCGGCGATCGTGGCACTCGCCAAGGCTTTTGCCGACAGCGGGATCAAGGATGGCGTCCAGGTGAACTCGATCCTGCCGGGTTCGGTGATGACCGGCCGCCGGCGGACCATGTTGCAAGGTTACGCCGACAGGCATGGGCTGCCGCTTGAGGCGGCGACTGATAAATTCGCCGCCGAAATGGGCATCGCGCGCTACGGCGAGCCCGACGATATCGCCAACGCCATCGCCTTCCTGTTCGCCCCGGAAAGCCGTTGGATGACCGGGACGGCGCTGCGGGTCGATGGTGGCGAGACGAAAGTCGTCTGAAACCGCGGAAGCGGCACGGCGCTGGGTCGGCCGCTCAGATTCCAGAGCGCCGACGATGACGCAAACATGCGTTCGCATGGAGATTTACAATGACCAAAAAACTAGTGGCCCACATCAAAGCTCGCCTGTTGAGGGCGGCGGCCGTTGCCGTCGCAACGACGCTGGCCGTGGCCGCGGCGGCGTCCGCGGCACCGCTGGAATCGACGGCGTCGACCACCAGCTATCACCGTGTGAAGGTCGACGGCATCGGAATCTTTTATCGCGAAGCCGGGCCGAGGAACGCGCCGACGATCGTGCTGCTGCACGGCTTTCCGTCGTCGTCTCGCGAGTTCGACACGCTGATCCCTCTGCTGGCCCCCCGTTATCACGTGATCGCGCCTGATTTTCCGGGCTTCGGGCAAAGCGATGCGCCAGCGGCGTCGGCTTACGCCTACACGTTCGACCATCTCGCGGGGGTGATGAATGACCTTCTGACAAGCCTGAAGATCGACCGCTACAGCCTCTACATCCACGACTATGGCGCGCCGGTGGGTTTCCGGATGATGGTGGCGCATCCGGAGCGGCTGCAGGCGCTCATTACCCAGAACGGCAATGCCTATCAGGAAGGGCTGGGCACGAAATGGTCCAAGATTGCCCAATATTGGGCCGACCCTGAAGGCCATCCGGAGGTGGTTGACGCCTTCCTGTCGTTCGAGGCGACGGAGCAGCGTCACACGGCGGGGAGCACCCATCCGGAGCGCTACAATCCGGATACCTGGACGGACGAGTTCACGCACCTCTCAAAGCCTGGCCAGCGCGAAATCCAATCGGCACTCCTCTACGACTACCGTACCAACGTCGCGGCCTACCCTAAGTGGCAGGCATGGCTTCGCGAGCATAAGCCGCCGACCCTCGTCGCGTGGGGTGCCAACGATCCGTCGTTCATCGCGCCGGGTGCCACTGCGTTCAAGAAAGACCTTCCCGACGCGGAGGTGCACCTGCTGGATGCCGGGCATTTCGCGCTCGACGAACAGACGGATGAGATCGCGCGCCTGATCCTGAACTTCATGGCCGGACATCCAGGATGATGCCGTCTGCTGCGGATCGGCACTGAAGCAGGCCTAGAGGATGCGCCCCTCCATTATGCGTCGGGATGCGTTTCCGAATCTGGATGCCTTGGTCATGGCCTTGTGGCTACGGGCGGTACTCCATCGTTCTGACCAGTATTCGGATTGATGGTTATGGGAGGAGGGCATCAGGAAGGGGCGTTTACCGCTGTGGCGCGTTTGTTCTACAGACAGGTTCTCGGCCTGTAATTACTCTCACGCGAGATCGGCAAACAGCACACGCGATAAGTCGAACATTAACCACCGTATGCCTGACAGCAGGTTCCGGATTTCTTCCGGCATGTTTGCAATCATTTTGACCAATCTCGAGGTGGTTGGACATGACGAACGAAAAGAGTGCGAAGGCGGCGGGCCGGATCGCCGCCAAGGTTTGGGCCGGTGAAGGGTTCAGGGCGTGGTTGCTGGCCGATCCCGCTGCCGTTCGGGCCCTGGCGCTGTCCGCCTGACAGACCTGTCCGATGAGGCCTGGATTTCTCCGGGGATGGGAGATGCGGGGGTATTGCTGCCAGAGTGTTTGAACCAAAAGGGGAATGGGCAAATGCTGAACGAAGAAAATGCCAAGGTTGCCGGCCGGATTATTGCCAAGGCCTGGGCGGATGAGGGTTTCAAGGCGCGGCTGCTGGCCGATCCGTCAGCGGTGCTGGCGGCGGAAGGGGTCGACGTTCCGGCGGGGATCCGCCTGTCGATCGTGGAGAACACCGAGGCGAGCTACACCCTGGTGCTTCCCGCCCGTCCGACCGACTTGTCGGACGAAGAATTGGATGGCGCTTCCGGCGGCTGGTGCTGGTACTGCGAACTCTGTCTCTGACGCCGCATGCGCTTCCACTTGTCCCTTACTGCCTGCGTCGAGGAAGGTGGACTGGATTAGGTGAAGGGAACGGGAGGCCGCCGGCCTGCCGGCGGGGGACCGGGCCATCATCGCCCGGGAGGCGTTCAACACAGCCTGCATCCTGACGGGGTGTCTTCACCCGAGCAGCTCAACCAATTGGTCAATATCACCCCCCCGCGCGCGGAAGGGCCCTGGGCGCGGTGCTGGGCTGGGGTGTGTTCGGCACGCTGCCGTCCCGCGTGCCGGGCCATGGTGTGCTGGTCCATGGTGTGCTGGTCCATGAGGGCTGGATCTTCCACCCAGCCCTTTTAACGATTGGTCTGAATGCGTATGCGGAAGGTGTTATTGGTTAAAATTAAGAATTTCACTTATAGTGCTAATGTATATTACGTAAGTATAATACGTCGCGTCTGCAGTATGTCCAGGAAAAGTTCATCTAAATGTTTAGGCTGATCCAGCCTGTTAGCGGATCTGGGCCGACGATCTAAGGCGGCAATTTTCTGCGGGGCTATCAAAAAGGTGTGGGGGCGGGGATGGGGCTGCGAGGGGCTGGCGGGGCTGACACCTGTCCGCAAGAGATACAACACGACCACCGGCGGCGGCTCGCCCGCGCCCGGAGGGTTCTTCTGGCCGGCTCCTCCCTGGCGGTGGTGGCCGTCGGCATGGTGGCCACGCCCCGGCCCGTCCACGCCCAGACTGCCTACACCACGTACAGCGGCAACTTTTCATCCAGCGGCGTGACCCTGAACGGCAACACGGTGATCGGCGCCGGCACCATCGGCGCCCTGTTCAATAACGCCCGGGTCAATCCGTTGCTGATCAATGCCGGTGGCACCCTCGTGACGGGGCTGGGCGGCATTGGCCTGATCAACGGATCGTCGATCTCCACCATCGTCAACAATGGCCTGATCGGCGGTACCAGCTACGCCATTTCCATTTCCAGCAACAGCACCCTGGGCGTGTTGCGCAACAGCGGCACCATCCTGGGCGCCGTCATCAACAACGGCAGCACCGACCTAACCTTGGGCGGCGGCACGGCGGTGGGCACTTACACCGGCATGAGCGGCCAGGGCACCATCACCAACACGCTCAGCAACCTGATCCTCACTGGCGGTTTCCTGCTGAACGATGCCGTCAACGTCAGCGGGCATACGCTGATCAACAGCGGCGCCGCCGTCACGTTGACCAGCATCGTCACCGTCACCGGCGACTATACCCAGGCGTCAGGCACCCTGGCACTGGGCGCCTCGGGCGAGTTGATGGTCACCGGCAGCGCCAGCCTGACGGGCGGTCAAGTGACCGCCACCCTGTCCACCCTGTCGGCCGGCGCCACCTACCTGGCAGGGGATGCCCTGGCCACCCTGGTGGCCGCCGGCAGCGGCACCTATACCGGCCTGACCGGCAGCATCACCAGCAGTCTGGCTCGCCTGGCCGCCACCCTCGGCACGGCCGGCGGCAACTTGGTGGCGCAGGCTCTGAACGACTATATCGGCGCCGGCACGCCCAGTCTAACGCTGACCGGTACGGTGGACACCAACGGCACCACGCCCGTCGCCGCCTATGTGGCGCCCGGCGTCAGCATCGGTACCCTGGTCAATACCGGGCACCTGACCGGCGACACCATCGGGTTGAGCATCGGCACCGGCGCCACTATCGGCACCCTGATCAACGCCGGTCTGATCGACCTGCATGTGTCCCTCAACGGTATGCCGCAGACCGGCATTGCCGTCGCGCGGAACGCCGTCGTGGGCACCCTGTCGAACAGCGGCACGATCCAGCAGATCCGCTACGGCATTACGGCCTTCAACGCCACCGTCGGCCTGCTGTCGAACAGCGGCACGATCACGGGCACGACCAACGGCATCGGCATCTACACCACGGTCAGCACCATCCAGACGCTGGTCAACAGCGGCACCATCGACATGCGCGCCGGATCCGCCGGTGTCCTCAGCAGCGCGACCCTCGGCACGCTGGTCAACAGCGGCGCCATTCTTCTTGGCGCCAACAGCACCTACAACTACGGCATCGTGCAACGGACGGCCACGATCGGCACGCTGGTCAACAGCGGCCTGATTTCGGCGCCTGACGCCCTGGTTGTGCAAACCATTGCCAGCGGCCCCAGCGGCGCGTTCCTGACCATCGTGAATTCCGGCACCATCGCCGGCAACATCAGCACCAGCACCCTCACCGCCAGCGTGCCCAACGTGACCGTCCTGGGCGGCACCGCCGGCACGGTCGGCACCCTGACCGGCTTCTCCGGCACGCTCAATCCCGGCGGCACCAGCGTCGTGGGTGTGTTCACCAACGCCAACAGTGATTTGTATTTCGCCGGCGGCAACCTGCTGCTCAACGACCGTATCAACGCCACAGGGCATACGGTGCTGAACACCGGCGCCGCCCTCACGCTGGTCAACCCCATCAACGTCACCGGCGCCTACGCCCAGACGGGCGGCAGCCTGGTCCTGACCAACAGCGGCGCGCTGACGGTCAGCGGCAGCGCCAGCCTGACCAACGCGACCGTCAGCATCGCCCCCAACGCCGCCGGCAACTACATCGCCGGCAGCCCCGTCACCGTGGTGGCCGGCGGCGGCGGATCCGATTTCACCGGCCTATCCGTTTCCCTCGGTGCGCTGACCGGTGCCAGCCTGACCGGCAGCGTGGCCGGCAACGGCGTGCTGGTGGTGGCCAGTAACGACTATGTCGGCGGTACGCTGGCCACGCTGACCAACAGCGGCAGCCTGTCGGGCGCCACCGTGGTCTACATCGCCGCCACCGGCAGCCTGGGCCAGCTGGTCAACACCGGCACGCTGACCGGCGACATCCGGAACCTCTCGGCCAATACCCTGTCCATCAGCGGCGGCACCGGCGGCGTGGTGGGCACGCTGACGGGCGGCACCCTCACCAACAGCCTCAGCGACCTGGTGCTCAGCGGCGGCAGCCTTCTGCTGGACGATGCGGTCAACGTCAGCGGCCACACCCTGGCCAACAGCGGCGCCTCCGTCACGCTGGCCAGCGTGGTCGGCGTCACCGGCAACTATGCGCAGACGGCCGGCACCCTGGTCCTGCAGCCGGGTGCCGGGCTGGCGGTCAGCGGGGTCGCCACCATGACGGGCGGCAGCGTCATCGCCACGCTATCCACCCCATCGGCGGGTGCCACATACCTGGTGGGCGACGCGCTGTCGACCCTGGTGTCCGCGGCCAGCGGCGCCTACACGGGTCTCAGCGGCACCGTCGCCAGCGGCCTCGGCCCGCTGACGGCCGCCCTGGATACCGACAGCGCCAACCTGCTGGCGGTGGCCACCAGCGACTACATCGGCGCCAATGCCGCCAGCCTGACGCTGACCGGTACCGTGGATACCGGCAGCATCGCGGCCTATGTCGCCGATGGCGCGTCCATCGGCACGCTGCTCAACGCTGGCCACCTCACCGCCGGCACGGTGGGGGCGGGGATTGACGTGGCGTCGGCCACCATCGGTACCCTGATTAACAACGGGCTGATCGACGGGCACGTCAGCGCCAGCACCACCCAGTTCGGCATCCGCGTCGGCACCGCCGCCGCCATCGGCACGGTGTCCAACACCGGCACCATCCTGGCCCACGTCGGCATCCTCAGCCAAAGCACCGTGGCCAGCGTCCTGTCCAACAGCGGCCGGATCGCCGTGGGCGCCAGCGGCTTCGGCATCGTCAACAACGCCACAGTGGCCACGGTCAGCAACAGCGGCACCATCGCGGCCACCGCCGGCGGCGTCGGCATCTACAACGTCGGGTCCATCGCCGCGGTGCTGAACGGCGGGCTCATCACCGTCAGCGGCGGCACGGGCAACCAGTACGGCCTCCTGCAGTCGCTGCTGACCATCGGCACGGTGTCCAACACCGGTACCATCCTGGCGCCCGAGGCCGTGGCACTGGTCTTCGGCGGCAGCATCGGCACCCTGGTGAACGCGGGCCTGGTCGCCGGCAACATCGTTAACGGCACCCTGAACGACAGCTTCTCCTATGGCGGCCTGACCATCGCGGGCGGCAGCGGCGGCACCGTCGGCACCTTCACCGGCTATGCCGCCAACAGCCAGGGCACCATCAGCAACACCTTCAGCAACGTGGTCTTCACCAGCGGCGCCCTGCTGCTGAACGATGCCATCGATGCCGCCGGCCATAGGGTGCTGAACACCGGCGCCGGCATCACGCTGGTCAACACCGTCAGCATCACCGGCGACTATGCCCAGACGGGCGGCAGCCTGAACCTGTCTAACGGCGCCCAGCTGGTGGTCAGCGGTGCCGCCAGCCTGACCGGCGCCCGGGTCAGCGTGAGCAGTCTGCCCACCCAGGCCAACTACGTGGTGGGCGCCCCCACCACGGTGGTGGTGGGCGGGGCCGGTTCCGACTACACCGGCGCGTCCGTGACGGTGGCGCCTCAGACGGGCATCACCCTCACCGGTGGGAATGACGGCACCAATCTGCTGCTGATGGCGCAAAGCGACTATGTTGGCGACACCCTGGCCACCCTGACCAACAGCGGGGCCGTGTCGGCCCCTACGGCCCTCTACATCGCCGCCACCGGCAGTCTGGGCCAACTGGTCAACACTGGCGCCCTGTCGGGCACCATCCTGAACCTGTCGGCCCACGACCTGTCCATCCTGGGCGGGACGGCCGCCACGGTCGGCACCCTCACCGGCGGCACCATCATCAACACCCTTGCCAACCTGGTGCTGGCCGGCAACCTGCGCCTGGGTGAAGGCGTGAACGTCAGCGGCCACACCCTGGTCAATGCAGGCGCCACGCTGACCCTGCCCGGCAACATCGGCGTGACTGGCGATTACGCGCAGACCGGCGGCACGCTGCTGCTGGGGGCCGGCGGTGGCTTGGCCGTCAGCGGTACCGCCGGCATTACCGGGGCCGCGGTGACCGGCACGGTGGCCTTTAGCTACGCCAACACCTATCTGCTGGGCGATGTCCTCACCACCCTGGTTTCCGCCACCAGCGGCACCTATTCCAGCCTGACCGGCACCCTTGTCGGGACGCTGGGTGGCGTTACGGCCAGCATCGGGACGTCCGGCGCCAACCTGGTGGCCGTGGCCGGCAACTATTACATCAACAGCAATATCGGCAGCATCGGCAATACCGGCACCGCCACGGGCCGCACCGCCTTTTATCTGAACGGCACGCTGGGCACCTTGGCCAACAGCGGCACGCTGACCGGCACAGCCAGTGGTATCTCGTCCCCCAACAACCGGGGTATCGGCCTGCTGGACAACAGCGGTGTGATCGACAGCGACACCATCGGCATCGGTATCGGTAGCATCGGCACCTTGCTCAACAGCGGTACCATTTCCGCCCGGACCGCCATCATCGGTTCCAATTTCAACACCATCGGCGCCATCGACAACCAGACCACGGGCCTGATCACCGGTAAGACGGCCCTATACCTTAATGGCATCGTCAGTCCCATCGGCTCGATCAACAACAGCGGGACGATCCTGGGGCGGTCCTACGCGATCTATAACGGCGGCAACATCACCCGGCTGACCAACAGCGGGACCATCGCCGCGACCGTGACCTCCGGGCTCGCCGTCAATAACAGCGGCAGCATCGGCACCTTCGACAACAGCGGGAGTATCGGTGCCGTCCGGTCGGACATGACCAACAGCGGCACCATCGACACGTTGACCAACAGCGGGTTGATCGGTGGCGGGACCAACATCGCCCTGCGCAACTACGGCACCATCAACACCCTGACCAACAGCGGAACCCTGATGGCCACCAGCGGGGTGGGCTTTTATAACGACCGCACCGTCGGCCTTCTGGACAACGGTGGCACGATCAGCAGCGGCGCGTCCTTCGCCCTGGTCAGCCCCGGCACCATCGTCCGCCTAGCCAACAGCGGCACCATCACCGCCCCTGGTTTCGGCATCGGCCTCTTCAACGGCGGCAAGATCGGCACCCTCGCCAACGCCGGACTGATCAAGGGCGGCACAGCCCTGGACATCTTCGTGGGCAGCCAGGTGGACCTGCTGGTCAACAGCGGCACCATCGCCGGCAACATCGACAACAACTTCGACCCGAACAACGCCGGACCGGGCACGCTGGCGGCCGCCCTCACCATCGCTGGGGGCGCCGGCGGCACCATCGGCACCCTGACCGGCGCCAACCTGACCAACCAGGGCCGCATCACCACCCGGTACGCTGACGTGGTCTTCGCCGGCGGCGACCTGCTGTTGAATGACAGCATCACCACCAACGGCTTTGCCGTGCGCAACATTGGCGCCGGCATCACGGTCGCCAACACCGTCAACATCACCGGCGACTACACCCAGACGGGGGGCAGCCTGGGCGTGGCGGTCGGCGGTGGCATGCTGGCGGTCAGCGGCAGCGCCAGCCTGACCAACGGGCAGGTGCAACTGGTGGGGGCCGCCACCAACAATTATTTCCAGGGCGACACGGTGGGCACCCTGGTGACCGGCGGCGCCGGGTCGGACTACGCCGGCGTGACGCTCAGCGGCGATGGCGCCGGGCTCAGCCTGGCCAGCGTCACCATCGGCAACAACCTGATCGCCGTCGTGCGGAACGACTACATCGGCGGCACCTACGCCAGCCTGGGCAACACCGGGACGCTCAGCGTCCAAAACGGCGCGGCCGTTTACGTGGCCCAGACCGGCACTCTGGGCACCCTGGCCAACGCCGGCGGCCTGATCAGCAGCGTCGGCAGCACCGCCATTGCCAACCTGGGCACCATCGGCACGCTGTCGAACAGCGGCACCATCACCGGCGGCGGGGTCGGCCTCCATAACGCGGGCCTCATCCATACGCTGACCAATGACGGCGCCCTGGGCGGCCTGTTCGCGGACGGCGTCATCGACACGCTGGTCAATGGCGGCGCCATCGGTAACGCCTTCAACATCAGCGGCACGCTGGGGTTGTTGGCCAACAGCGGCAGCATCGGCACCCAGGTTCATGTGCAGCAGACCGGGGGAATCGGCACTCTCGTCAACACCATCGGTGGCGTGATCAGCGGTGCCGCCAGCGGCATTGGGAATGCCGGTTTCCTAGGCACCTTGGTCAACCGAGGCCTGATCAGCGGTGCCCAGTACGGCGTCTTTTCCTCCAACGCCACGGGCACGGTGATCAACGGCGGCACCATCCGGGCCACCGATGCCGGCGGCACGGCCCTGTCCGGCGCCTTCGGCACCATCCTGAACAGCGGCCTGATCAGTGGCGCCAACGCCCTGTCCCTCACCAGCCAGCCGGACCTGCTGAACAACGGCGGCACCATCCTGGGCGACATCCAGGCCACGTCCGGCACCCTGACCATCACCGGCGGCACCGGCACGGTGGCGGGCACCTTCAGTGGCGCCACCGTGACCAACCGGGGCACCATCACCGCCACCAGCGGCAATGTGGTGCTGGCGGGTGGTAACCTCCTGCTGAACGACAACGTCGTCGTCAGCGGTCATACGCTGATCAACAACGGCGCCAACCTTCAGTTGGCCGGCGCGGTCAGCGTCACCGGCGGCTACAGCCAGACGGTCGGCACCCTGGGCATCACGGTGAACAACGGCTTGGCGGCCAGCGGCGTCGCCAACATCACCGGCGGCACGGTCCTGGCCTCCCTGGCTGCCACCGGTAACTATCTGGCGGGTACCCTGGGCACCCTGGTGGTGGCGGCCAACGGGTCCAGCTATGGCGCCAGCGTGGTCTCTGCCTTGACCGGCCTGGTGGGCAGCGGCGCGTCCAGCGGCGGCACGCTGCTGTTCGTGGGCGGCAACGACTATATCGGCGGTGCCTATGCCACGCTCAGCAACAGCGGCAGCCTGTCGGCCGCGACGGCGGTCTACATCGCGGCCACCGGCAGCCTGGGCAATCTTTCCAACACCGGCACGCTGGTGGGCAACGTCCGCAACCTGTCGGCCGTCGACCTTTCCATCGCCGGCGGGACCACGGGCACGGTTGGCACCTTCACCGGTGGCACCCTTATCAACACCCTGTCCAACGTGGTGCTCGCGTCCGGCAATATGCGCCTGGCCGATGCCGTCGACGTGACCGGCCACACCCTGGTGAACAGCGGCGCCGCTGCGACCCTGGGCGGCACCGTGGCCGTCACCGGCGACTACAGCCAGACGGGGGGCGGCCTGCGGCTGGGTATCGGCGCCGACCTGCTGTCCGTTACCGGGGCGGCCCGGTTCGCGGGCGGCACCGCCACCGTCACCGGGTTCTCGGCCACCGCCAACTACATGGCCGGTAGCATCTTTGGCACCCTGGTGCAGGGCGGCGCGGGGTCCGACTATACGGGCCTCAGCATCACCAACCTGGTGACCGGCTTCGGCCTGGGCGGCACGGTGGCGAACAACGCCCTGCAGGCCGTGGCGCTGAACGACTATGTCGGCGGCACATTGGCCGCACTGTCCATCACAGGTGCCGTCAGCACCGCAAGCACGGCGTTGTACGTGGCGGCCACGGGGTCGGTATCGGGCACGCTGACCAACAGCACTTCGCTGGTGGGTCAGAACGCTGGTCTGCGCAATTTCGGCACCATCAGCGCGCTGATGAACGACGGGAGGATCGCCGGCGGCGCCTATGGCCTGCGCAACAGCAGCGGCGCCATCACCTTCCTCGGCAACCACGGCACCCTGGCGGGCCAGACGGCCGGCCTGGCGGTGGACGGCGGCAGCGTGATGTTCGCCCTGAACGACGGCAGCATCGCCACCGTCGCCGTCAGCGGCGGCGGTTCGATGTTCGCGCTGGGCAATATCGGGCGGATCAGTGGCGGCGTCCAGGTGCAGGACGGTGGCACACTGGGCTCCATCCTCAACTTCAACGGCGGCCTGATCAGCGGCGCCACCGCGCTGAGCATCGGCGCCCAAGGCCAGTTCTTCGCGCTGGCCAACGGCGGCACCATCGCCGGCAACATCATCAACAACGCCACGGCCACGCCCAACCTGACCATCATGGGCGGCACGCTGGGCAATACCACCATCGGGACCGGCACCTTCACCGGTGTCGCCCTGACCAACCAGGGCATCATCACCAACACCCTGGGCAATGTCATCTTCGCATCCGGTGACGTGCTGCTGAACGATAGCGTCAATGTGGGCGGCAACACGGTCCGGAACATCGGCGCCGACTTGACCCTGACCGGCGCCGTCAGCATCACCGGCAACTATGCCCAGACGGGCGGCACCCTGGTCTTGGTGACCGGCGCCGGCCAGCTGGCAGCCAGCGGCAGCGCCAGCCTGACCAACGGGCAGGTGCAGTTGATCGGCGCCGCCACCGGCAATTACCTGCAGGGCGGCACGGTCGGGCCCCTGGTGGCCGGCGGCGCCGGCTCCGACTACGCCGGCGTGGTGGTGACCGATGACGCCACCGGCCTGACCCTGAGTGGCGCCATCGCCGGCACCGCCCTGGTGGGGGTGGCGCGGAACGACTATGTCGGCGGCACCTATGCCAGCCTGGAAAACACCGGGACGCTCGGCGTCCAGAACGGCGCCGCCCTTTACGTGGCCCAGACCGGCACCCTGGGGACCTTGGCCAACACCGGCGGCGTGATCAGCAGTGTCGGCAGCACCGCCATCGCCAACCTGGGCACCATCGGCACGCTGTCGAACAGCGGCACCATCACCGGCGCCGGGGTCGGCCTCCATAACACCGGCCTCATCCATATGCTGACCAACGCCGGCACCCTGGGCGGCTTGTTCGCGGACGGCGTCATCGACACGGCCGTCAACAGCGGCACCATCGGCGGCGCGTTCGATATAAGGGGCACGCTGGGCCTGCTGTCCAACAGCGGCAGCATCGGCACCCGGATTTATGTGGAGCAGACGGGCGGTATCGGCATCCTCGTCAACACCGTCGGCGGCGTGATCGGCGGTGCCGCCAGCGGCGTCGAGAATACCGGTTCCCTCGGTACCCTGGTCAACAGCGGCACCATCCTCGGCACCACCAATGCCGGCATCGGCGGCGCCGGCGCCATCGGCCTGCTGTCCATCACCAGTCTGGGCGTGATCGGCGGCGGCGTGGTGGGGGTGGAGGCCGGCACCCTGGGCACCCTCATCAATCAGGGCACCATCGCCGGCGGCAGCATCGGCATTTCCGCGGGCACCATCGGCCTGCTGGCCAATGCCGGCATCATCGCCGGTGACGTGGCCACCTCGGGCGACCTGACCATCACCGGCGGCAGCGGCACGGTGACGGGCATCTTCACCGGCGCCACCCTGGGCAGCCAGGGCCTGATCAACGTCGGCGCAGGCAAGCTGGTGCTGGCCGGCGGCAATGTCCTGCTGAACGACAGCGTGCAGGCGGCGACCGTGGTCAACACCGGATCCTTCCTGGTGCTGGCCGGCGGCGTCAGCGTCACCGGCGCCTACAGCCAGACGGCCGGCACCCTAGGTGTCACCGTGGGCCACGGCCTGACGGTCAGCGGCGTCGCCAGCATCACCGGCGGCACCGTCCTGGCCACCCTTGATGCCGGCGGCAACTATCTGGCGGGTACGCTGGGCACCCTGGTGGCCGGCGCTGCCGGCTCCAGCTACAGCGGCGCTGTGGTGGCCTCCGCCCTGACCGGGCTGATCGGCAGCGGTGCGGCCAGCGGCGACAGCCTGCTGTTCGTGGGCAGCAACGACTACATCGGCGGCGCCTCCGCCACGCTGACCAACAGCGGCAGCCTGTCGGCCGCGACGGCGGTCTACATCGCGGCCGGCGGCAGCTTGGGGCAGCTGGCCAACACCGGCACGTTGGCCGGCAACATCCGCAACCTCTCGTCCTTTGACCTGTCCATCACCGGTGGGACAGGGGGCACTGTGGGTACCTTCAGCGGCGGCACCATCGTCAACAACTTGTCCAACGTGGTGTTCGCATCTGGCAACGTGCGCTTGGCCGATGCCGTCGACGTGACCGGCCACACCCTGGTGAACAACGGCGCTGCCCTGATCCTGGGCGGCACCGTGGCCGTTATCGGCGATTACAGCCAGACGGGCGGCAGTCTGCGGTTGGGCATCGGCAGCGATATGCTGTCCGTCACCGGAGCGGCACGGTTCACAGGTGGCGCCGCCACCGTCACCAGCGCCTTGGGCACCGCCAACTATATGGCCGGCAGCATCCTGGGGCCGCTTGTGCAGGGCGGGGCGGGGTCCGACTATACGGGCCTCAGCATCACCAATCTGGTGACCGGCTTCGGTCTGGGCGGCACGGTGGCGAACAACGCCCTGCAGGCTGTGGCGCTGAACGACTATATTGGCGGCACGCTCGCCACGCTGTCCATCACCGGCGCGGTCAACAACGCCAGCACGGCTCTGTATGTGGCCACCACAGGGTCGCTGGGCACCCTGACCAACAGCACCACGCTGGTCGGCCAGAACGCCGGCCTGCGCAATGCCGGCACCGTCGGCGCGCTGGTGAATGACGACTCCATTGGCGGTGGCACCTATGGCTTGCGCAACAGCGGCGGCTTGGTCACTTTCCTCGACAATATCGGCACCCTGACAGGGCAGACGGCCGGCCTGGCCGTCGACGGCGGCGTTGTCACCTCCGCCCTAAACGTCGGCGGCATCGCCACCGTTTCCATCGGCGGCACCGGCACGCTGCTTTCCCTCGACAACCAGGGCCAGCTCAGCGGCGGCATCCTGGTGACCGGGGGCGGGCGCCTCGACACCCTGGGCAACAGCGGCACCATCGCCGGCGACATCCGGGTGGCCGCCGGCACTTTGACCATTGTCGGCGGCAGCGGCGCCATCCAGGGCACCTTCACCGGCAGCACCCTGGGCAGCCAGGGCACCATCGCCGTCGGCGGCGATGTGGTCCTGGCCAGTGGCAACATCTGGCTGAACGACGGCATCCAGGCCACGGGCCATACTCTGGCCAATGCCGGCGCCAACCTGCAGCTGGCGGGTGCCGTCAGCGTCACCGGCGCCTACAGTCAGACGGCCGGCACCCTGGGAGCCACGGTGAACAATGGGCTGACAGCCAGCGGTGCGGCCAGCATCACCGGCGGCACCGTCCTGGCCACCTTGGCCGCCACCGGCAACTACCTGGCGGGTACGCTGGGCACCCTGGTGGCCGGCGGCATCGGGTCAAACTACAGCGGCGCCACTGTCAGCTCAGTCCTCACCGGCCTGACCGGCACCGGTGCCGTCAGCGGCGACTCCTTGCTGCTGGTGGCGGAGAACGACTATATCGGCGGCGCCTACGCCACCCTGGCAAACAGCGGCAGCCTGTCGGCCGCCACGGCCGTCTATATCGCGGCGGGCGGCAGCTTGGGCCAGCTGGCCAATACCGGCACGCTGACCGGCAACATCCGCAACCTGTCGGCCGTGGATCTCTCCATCAGCGGCGGGGCCGGCGGCACGGTGGGCACCTTCACCGGCGGCACCATCGTCAATAGCCTGTCCAACGTGGTGTTCGCGTCCGGCGACCTGTTGCTGGCCGATGCCATCGATGCCACTGGCCACACGGTGGTGAACCAATCCGCCACCCTGCGGCTGTCCAGCCAGGTTGGTATTACCGGCGCCTATGCCCAGACCGGCGGCACCCTCAGCATCGACCCCGGCACCGGCCGCCTGGTCGCCAGCCAGGCCATCGTCGTCAGCGGTGGCGTGGTGCAGGCCACGCTCAGCGCCGGCGGCACCTATCTCTATGGCAACGGCTATACCCTGATGCAGGCTGGCGGTGGTATCGACCTCAGCGGCGCCAACCTCATCACCGCCCTGGCCGGCTTCGCCGGCAACACCACCATCGTGACAGCGGCGGGCACCAGCGCCTTGCTGCTGCAGTTCGCCAACGACTATATCGGCGGCACCATCGGCAACGCCTCGAACAGCGGCACCATCACCGGCGTGCGCACCGCCGGCTACGTCGCCGCCTCCGGCAGCGTCGGCACCCTGTCGAACACCGGCCTGTTGTCGGGCGGTGCGATCGGCGTCGCCAACAACGGGGTCGTCGGTACCCTGGTGAACGACGGCACCGTCATGGGGGCCAGCAGTGCGGCTGCCAACATCGGCACCTTGGGCACCCTGGCCAACATCGGCACCATCACCGGCGGCCGTGACGGTTTCCACAACATCGGTACGGCCATCCTGGTCAGCAACACGGGCCTGATCAGCGCCGTGTCCCGTGCCGGCCTGTACAACAGCGGCGGCATCGCCACCGTTTCCAACAGCGGCACCATCACCGGCACCGTCGGCCTCTATAACAGCGGCACGCTGGCGGTCCTGATGAACGCCGCCGGCGGCACCTTGGCGGGCGTCACGGCGCTGTACAACGACGGTACCCTGGGCACCATCGCCAACAGCGGCATGATCCGGGGCGCCATCGTGAACGACGCGGCGCAGGACCTGGTGTTCACCGGTGCCGGCAGCGGCCTGGGCACGCTGACGGGCTTGTTGGGCAGGGGCACGATCACCAATACTCGGGGCAATGTGGTCTTCACGGCCGGCGCCCTGCTGCTGGACGATGACTTCGTCGCCACCGGCCGCGCCGTGGTGAACAGCGGCGCGACCCTGGCGCTGGCCAATGCCGTGACGGTCAGCGGCGATTACAGCCAGACCGGCGGCAGCCTGGTGCTGACGCGGAACGACACCCAGGCGGCTGAACTTGTGGTCAGCGGCACCGCCACCGTCGGCGGTACCGTGCTGGCCAACCTGTCCTCCACCGCCAACTATCTGGTGGGGACCAGCACCCTGCTGCAGGCGGCCGGCGGCGCCACCGTGACGGCGCAACTGCAGGTCAGCGGCATCACCGGCCTGTCCGCCGCGCAGGGCACCGTCAGCAATGGGTTGACCCTCACGGTCGGTAACGACTATGTCGGCGGCTCGCTGGGCAGTGTCACCAACAGCGGCACCCTGTCGGCGGCCACGGCCGTCTATGTGGCCGGCAGCGGCACCCTTGCCACCTTGGTCAATAGCGGCCTGTTGACCGGCACGGCCCATGCCTTGGTCAACCTGGGCAGCCTGGGCACCGTCGCCAACAGTGGCACCATCGCCGGCGATATTCTGAACGATGGCGCCAGCGCGCTGGTGATCACGGGTGGCGTCGGCACCCTGGTCGGCACGCTGACGGGGCAGTTGTCGGGGCCGGGGCCCGGCATCGGTACGCTGACCAGCTCGGGCGGCGACGTGGTTTTTGCCGGTGGTACCCTGTTGCTGAACGACATGATCGCCGCGGCGGGCCACACGGTGTCCAACACAGGCGCCACGCTTCACCTGGCCAGCACCCTGACCATTACCGGCGACTACCGCCAGACGGCGGGCAGCCTGGCGCTGGACGCCGATCAGTTGGTGGTCACCGGTGTCGCAGCACTCAGCGGCGGCACGGTGGCGGCCTCGGTTTCGGCAGCCAGCAACCAGTTGGTGGGGGCGGTGCTGGGCACCCTGGTCGTGGGTGGCGCCGGTTCCAGTTATACCGGGCTGACGGCCCTGATGAATGTGGCCGGCGTGGCCGTGACGCTCAGCACCATCACCATCGGCGGCGGCGTCGACCTGTTGGCCATGATCGCCAACAACTATGTCGGCGATACGCTGGGCAGCCTGGGCAACGGTGGCGTGATCAACGCCCCGACGGCCGTCCACGTCGCTGCCGGTGGCACCGTTGGCAGCCTATCCAACACCGGCACCCTGATCGGCACCATCGCCGTGCTGAACCAGGGCCAGGTCGGCAGCTTCGGCAACGACGGCACCGTCCTGGGCAGCGTCGCCGGCATCAGCAACACCGGCACCATCGGCACCCTGCGCAACCAAGGCACGGTGATCGGCAGCGTCACGGGCCTGGGCAACCAGGCGGGCGCCAGCATCGGCATGCTCAGCAACAGCGGCACCGTCGCCGGCCAGATGGCCCTTTACAACGCCGGCACCATCGATGTCTTCGTCAACACCGGATCGCTGATCGATGCCGGCGCCCCCACGGCCGCCGGCCTGTACAACACGGGCAACATCGCCACGGTGCTGAACGGCGGCACCATCCTGGGCGCCACCTACGGCGTCTACAATGCCGGCACCATTGGGACCTTGGCCAATAGCGGCCTGATCACCGCACCGACCGCCCTCTATCTCGACACCGGCGCCAGCCTGGGCGTGCTGGCCAACAGCGGCACCGTCACCGGCAACATCCTGAACCTGTCGGCCAACACCCTCAGCATCACCGGCGGCAGCGGGGCGGTGGTGGGCACCCTGACCGGCTACATCGCCGGCAGCCAGGGGACCATCACCAACACCTTCGGCGACGTGGTTCTCGCCTCCGGCAACCTGGTGCTGAACGACGCCGTGAACGTGACCGGCCATACCCTGATCAACAGCGGCGCTTCGCTGGTTCTGGACAGCCTGGTCAGTGTCACCGGTGCTTACAGCCAGACGGCCGGCACCCTGACCCTGGACATCGCCAGCGGCGGGGCCCTGGCCGTCAGCGGGGCCGCCAGCCTGAGCGGCGGCACCGTGCTTGCGGATTTCGCGTCCACAGGCAACTTCCTGGCCGGCAGTGTCACGACGCTGGTCGCTGGCGGTGCCGGGTCCAGCTATAGCGGCGTGGCGGTGCAGGGCTCCCTGACCGGGCTGTTGATGAGCCAGGGTGTGGTGGGCACCAACCTGCTGGCGGTGGTCGGCAACGACTATGTCGGCGGTACCCTGGGTACGTTGGCCAACACCGGCACCCTCACCGCCGCCACGGTCGTCTACATCGCGGCCAGCGGCAGCCTGGGCACACTGGCCAACAGCGGCGCCCTGATCGGCGACCTGCTCAACACCAGCAGCCACGATCTGCTGGTCGCGGGTGGCAGCGGCACGGCGGTGGGCGGCTTCAGCGGCGGTACCATCCGTAACAGCCTGAGCAACCTCGGCTTCGCGTCGGGGAATGTCAGCCTGGGCGATGCCATCGATGTCACCGGGCACACGGTGGCCAACAGTGGTGCGAGCATCGCACTGGCCGGCGATATCTCCGTGACTGGCAACTTCAGCCAGACGGCCGGCACCTTGGCCGTGGACGGCCACCTGTTGAGCGTCAGCGGGGCCGCGACTGTCAGCGGCGGCGTGGTCGACGCCGGCCTCAACAGCGCGGGCAATTACCTGGTGGGCGACGGTACTACCCTGATCCAGGGCGGTGCCGGGTCCAGCTACGCCGGGGCCACGGTGACCAGTGGTCTGACCGGCCTGTCGGCCTCAGCATCCACCAACGGCACCAGCCTGCTGGCCGTTGCCGCCAACGATTATATCGGTGGCACTCTAGCTAGCTTGGCCGTCACCGGCAGCCTGACGAATACTGCCGGCGGCGCTACGGCGCTGTATATCGCCAGCGCGGGCACGCTGGGCACGCTGGGCAACAGCGGTACGATATCCGGCAACATCACCAACGCCGGCAGCGCCAGCCTGAACATCACCGGCGGCACCGGCA
>NZ_JARPAF010000001.1:794286-870690 GCF_029594735.1 Nitrospirillum amazonense | reverse complement strand
GACAGATTTCGTCATCCTCGACGACGATGAGATGGCCGGCCTCCTGCACGGCACCGCGCTTGGCCGGCGTGACCTCTTCGCGGTAGCGGCGGAGGAGGGCTCCCAGGGTGGTGCTGTCGGCCTGGCTGTGGTCGAGGAAGACGCGGCGGTCCATGTCGGTCTCGACGGACTTGGCCCAGCGCTCGGCGTCCTTCTTCTTCTCGAAGGTCTTGGAGACGGGCTTGTGACCGACGCGACGGACCTCGGCCTGGTAGCCGATGACCTGGCCTTCGCGATTCTCTCTAGGGATGATGGTGGCCATGGCGGGCGGGCTCCTCGCAGTGTTCCGCGAGGTCGACTGTCCCGTAACTGTCCCGCAAAGTTCAGCTAAAGCGCCGGAAGTATGGCGTCCCCTAGGGGATTCGAACCCCTGTTACCGCCGTGAGAGGGCGGTGTCCTAGGCCTCTAGACGAAGGGGACGAGGCCGTGTGAGGGCGGTGATGTACGCGAGCGGCGATGGGAGGTCAAGGGGTTTGTTGGGGCCTTGTGGGGAGTAGCCGATGTGTGGGGCTGGGTGGTGGGGGAGGCTGTTCGGGGAGGGCTGTCATGGAAGGGCAAAAAAGTGGGTCTGGGGCCTTATCCACGCGTGTGCGCGAGCATATATAGGGGCTCCTGAAACCAAATCCCAAAACCCCCGCCCGCATTGCGCAGGCGGGTGTTTTGCTTTTTATGGCCTTGGCGATCGGATCGGGACAGGAAGCCGGCCGGCGGCGCTCAGGCCAGGGGCGCCGTCCGGTACAGGATTACCTTGATGCCGCCATGCAGCACCGGCGCGCCGGTGGGCAGGAAGGAGAGGTCGGTCACTTTGGCCAGGGCCGGTTCATTGGTGATGATGCCGACGCGCCAGCCGTGGAAGCGCTCGCGCAGCACCTTGCCCAAGCTGCCATATAGGGCATAGAGCTGCTTGGTGTCGCCGATGCGCCCGCCATAGGGCGGGTTGACGATGACCAGGCCGGCCGGGCCGTCGGGCGGGGTCAGGTCGCTGATGGCTTGGCGCCGGAAGTCGGTCCAGTCCGCCACACCCGCCCGCGATGCGTTGTCCTGGCTCATCTTCACGGCGCCGGCGTCACGGTCGCTGCCATGGAAGCGCATGGTTGGTGCGGTAAGGGTTGCGGAGGCTTTCAGCGCATCCCAGGCGGCGGCGTCGAAGCCGGCAAGCCTCTCGAAGGCGAAGGATCGGGACCGGCCAGGCTTGAGGCCGGCGGCGATCTCCGCCGCCTCGATCACGAAGGTCCCCGAGCCGCACATAGGATCGACCACGGGCTCATGGCCGTCGTAGCCGCACTGGCGCAGGAACAGGGCGGCCATGGTTTCCCGCATCGGGGCCTTGTTCACCGCCTCCTTATGGCCGCGCTTGTGCAATGACTCGCCCGATGTGTCGATGCTGAAGGTGCAGAGGTCGTCATCGATGCGGGCCTTGATGACGATCTCGGCATCGTCCGCGACGGGGGCGCCCAACTCTTCCGACAGGGCGCGGGTGATGCGCTCTGCTGCGGCGCCGGCGTGGTAGATGCGGGACTTGGTGCAGCTGGCCTCCACCTTCACCGGCACGTCGGGCCGCAGGAAGGCCGCCCAGGGGAAGCGGCGGGCGCGCTTGTCCAACTGCGCCAGATGTAAGGCGCGGAAGGAGCCGATGCGCACCAATACGCGGGTGGCGCCGCGCAGGTCCAGGTTGGCGCGCCAGACCTCCGCCCAGCCGCCCCGGGTGCTGACACCGCCCTTGCCGGGTTGCGGGTCGGTGAAGCCGGCCGCCGTCATCTCCGCGCACAGTGCGGATTCCAGGCCGGGTGTGGTCACCACGTAGATACCAAAGTCGTCACGCTCATCCATGGCGCTTTGATATCGCGCCGCCCCCCTAGCCGGCGAGGGCTTTCTCGCCATGGCTTCCGTGCCGTCGGGGCGGGGTTCAAGACCCGGGCGGTCCGAACCAGGCGGCCAGCGCTGCCTTCAGATCGTGGTCATCCGGCTGCCCTGCCCAGGCCACGTAGCCATCGGGACGAATCAGCACGCTGGCCGGAGCGGGGACGGGGCCAAGCGCGGGCAGTTCCCACGGCCCATCATAGCTGGCATCGACCCTCTGGAACCGCCCACCCCAGGGAGTGAGGTCGATACCAGCGTCTGGCCCGAGGGTGAGGAACACGGGCCGCGCCTGGTGCAGGTAGGTATAAAGCCGGCGCGGGCCATCGGCCGTGATCAGGTCAAGGTCGGGCATGCGGTGCCCCAGCAGCGGATGGCCCTCGCCCAGGTCATAACGAACGGCCAAGCCCGATATTTGCGTGGCGACGTGCTGGCGCGGGGCGTCCATGGCCATGAATTCGGAGATGAGTTGGCCCAAGGCCTTGGAGCGGTCGTCCTGGCGCTGCAGCGCCACGGTGGCCATGGTAATGAGCAGTACCCGTGCCGCCACCGGGTGCCGTTCATGGTGATACGTGTCCAGCAGGGCGGCCGGCGCTGTCCCCTTGATCACCTGGGCCAGTTTCCAGCCCAGGTTCACGGCGTCCTGCACCCCGATATTCAGGCCTTGCCCGCCCATTGGGGGATGGACGTGCGCCGCGTCGCCGGCCAGCAGCACCCGCCGGTCGCGGTAGGCGGCGGCCTGCCGCGCCATGTCGGTGAACCGGGAAATCCAGGTTGGGCTGTGGATGCCGTAATCGGTGCCATAGATGGCGATCAGCGCTTGCCGCACCTCGTCGAGGGTGGGGAGCCCGCCGGACTTGAGCTCCCGCTCGGTCAGCACGATGCGAACACGGCCGGCGTCTTCCATCTTGCCCATGCCATGGGTGCCGGTGGCGTCGGCGCGAAAGCCCCATTCGGGCTCCTCCGTCCATTCGGCCTCTGCGATCAGCCAGCTTTTGGTCGCGTCCCAGCCCGGGAAGTCGATACCCGCCCCTTTGCGGACGAGGCTACGCCCACCGTCGCAGCCGACGAGATACCCCGCGCGCAGCCGCCTGCCGTTGGACAACGCGATGTCGACGCCTTCCTCGTCTTGGGTGAAGCCCGCGACCTCACACCCCCGCAGGATGGTCACGCCGAGTTCGCCGGCCCAGTCGGCCAGCAAGCGCTCGATGTGGTTCTGCGACAGGGCCAGGAAATATCTGTGCCGGGTGGGGAAGTCGCTGAAATCCAGGGTGGGGCCGTGGAAATGGCCCACCGGATGGGTTTGCCCCAGCGCCAGGAAGCGATCGGCGATGCCGCGCTGGTCCAGCACCTCGATGGTGCGGATGTGCAGGCCCCCGGCCCGCATTCCCGCCAGGTCCTGGTTGGGGCGGCGCTCGACGACGATCGCGTCGATGCCCGCCAGGGCCAGCTCGGCGGCCAGCATGAGCCCCGTGGGGCCGCCACCGGCGATGACCACTGCATGATCCTGTCGCGTGCCCCTATCCATCTGCCCGGTCTCCTTGTTTCAGAGGGCGGGACTTTATGAACCGGCAGGGCGATCAGGCAATTCTTGAACTCAACTCTTTCAACGCCATCTATAAGCTGAGCGGGGACAGGGCCGCCTATCCGACCGTCACGTCTGCGGCGGCCGCTGAGAAGCCTGCAGCAGCGCGTACAGGCAGTGCGTGGCGCCGCGTCGCGCCTCTTCCTCGGTGATGGCGGCCGCTGCCGGGTCCGTTCTCCGCCGCATGGCCAGCCAGCTGATCGCTTCGATACCGGAACGAGCCAAGGCTTCCGTCGGTCCGTCACCCGCATATCGGCGGGCGAACCAGGTAACAATATCGGTGAGATAGGGCGCGCGATACTGCTGGGTGAAGGCCGTTTTCAGGCTGGGGATGTCGTTGGCGGTACGGTCTAGGAGAACGATCAGGCGCCAGGTGGCGGCCAGGAAATCGTATAGTTCGGTCGCGATCCCCGCCGTCTCGTCCTCGAGCAAGGACATAGGCGAGGGATGATCCAGGGCAGCCCGCAGCGCCGGCCAGCGCGGCCAGGAATGGACGATGGCCTCGATCGACAGGACCGTTTCCGCGAGATCGCCCACCGCCACCGGCATTGGCAGATCGTCCAACGATATGCCGGCGGCATGCAGTGCTGCGATATGGAACAGGGCTTCCTTGCTCTCGACATAGCGGTAGGCGGCGGAGGGCGACATGCGCAGTTCCGCCCCGATATCCGACATCTGGGTCAGGCGAAAGCCGCGCTGGGTGAAGCACTGCAACCCCGCCTCAGCGATCTCACGGAGCGGGCGTAGTCCCAGCCGGCTCGATCTGCGCATCTCTCACCCTCCGTCCCCGAGCCAACCCATGCCCGCCCCCGGCGAGCAGGAGCGGATTATGTCGGCGGCGGGGGAGAATAGCCGACGGTTCCTTGGGCGTCCTTCATGAACATTGCCAAGCCTCTATGACGTCAGTGGAAAGCAGCCGAACGGCAGGAGGACCGTGCCAAAGGCCTTGTCCAGGCGACATCATGAGAGTATCAGTGATTCACTCAATTACTAACCTTGCGACGGTTATGGCAAAATTGATCCTGAAACGCATGTGCCCGGCCATCTTCCTGTGGGCCACCTTCCTGTGGGCCGCTGTGCCCGCCGCGGAGGCCGCCCCCGTAGGGCTGACCTATCGCGAGGTACCGCTTGCCAGCGCGGCGGCGCGGCGCAGCGATCATCGGCCATTGCTGGATGTCACGATCTGGTATCCGGCGGTGGAGGGAACGGCGCAGGAGGAGGTGGATGTCGGTCCGCCGGGCCAGGCGTTGCTGGTGGGCGGGCCGGCCGCCATCAATGCCGTTCCGGCGGCCGGGGCCCACCCGATCGTCCTGCTGTCCCCCGGCTTCGGTGGCAGTGCCGAGGACTTGTTCTGGCTGGGTGGTGGATTGGCGGCGCGCGGCTTTGTCGTCGTCGGGGTCAGCCACCCCGGCAACAACGCGCTGGATCGCACCCCGGTGGGTGGAACCGCGTGGTGGGAGCGGCCCCGCGACCTGATCGCCGCCGTGCGCGCCATGGCCACCGATCCGGCGGTGGGCCCGCACCTCGACCTGGGGCATGTCGGCGCGGCGGGTTTTTCCATGGGTGGCATGACGGCGCTGGCCCTGGGCGGCGCCGTCATCGATCCCGGACATTTCGATGATTTCTGCGCCACCCGTCCGGCGGACAAGGTTTGCGACACGGCCCCGGAAACACCGGATGCCCCGCGTGTCACCCAGCGCTATGGCATCCATTTGCTGGGGCTGGACCAGGCGGCCGCCCGGGCATCGGACGGAGCCGCCTTTCCAGGCTTGCGCGCCATCCTGGCCATCGCGCCGCCCGTGCAGATGCTGTCGCCGGAAAGCCTGGGGCGCGTCACCGCCCAGACCACCCTGGTGGTGGGGGACAGCGATCCGCTGGTACCCGCCGCCACCGAGGCGGGGGTAGCCGCGCGCTTGGTCAAGGACGCGCGATTGGTGATGGTGCCGGGGGCGGCCCACTACAGCTTCGTGGGCATCTGCACGCCCCATGGCCGGACGGTACTCAAACTTTGCGCGTGGGCGCCAGAGGCGGAGCGCGCCCATGCGACCGCCCTGGCGGAGGCGATCCGCCTGTTCCAAGACACGCTGTCACCGGGCGGGCGGCCCTAACTGGCCCTTTCGTCCAGGTGGCACCCGTCACATCCTGCAGTGGCGGCTGGCACGCCTTGCAGTTCTCAACGACAATAATCCCCTGGGAGGAATGATATGCAGAGTGGCCGTAGAGGCTTCCTGAAGCTCGGCGGCGGCACCTTGGCCATGCTGGCCTTGCCGCACCCCCTGATGGCCGCGACGGCGACCAATCCGCCCATCATCGATGTCCATCTGCACGCCTATCCAGCGTCGATGCGCTTCGAAAACCCCATCGTCAATCCCATCACCGGCGCCAAGAGCCCTATCAAGACCGGGGCCGACCACCTCACGGCCTGCCTGGCGGAGATGAAACGCCTGAACGTGGTCAGGGGCGTGGTCAGCGGCGGCGACGGTGACCGGCTACAAGCTGCCGTGGACTGGCACGACCGGGACGCCGGTCGCATCCTGGTGGGCGCCGGCATCCGCGGATCGGCGGATACGCCTCTGCCACCACTAGAGGACCTGCGCAAGCTGCACGCGCAGGGCAAGCTGCAGGTGCTGGGGGAACTGACGTCCCAGTATGCCGGCCTGCCGTTGAGCGACCCGCAATACGACCCCTACCTGTCCCTGGCGGAAGAACTGGACATTCCGGTGGCCTTGCACACCGGCACCATGCCCGAGGGCACCACCTTTGACCCCTGCTGTCGCACCGCCCGGGCCCGCTTCGGCAATCCCGAATATGTCGAGGAGGCGCTGAACAAGCATCCCAAGCTGCGCCTGAACCTCATGCATTGCGGCTGGCCCTACCTGGAAGACACCATGGCCATGCTGATGCTGTATCCCAATGTCTATGCGGATACGGGCGCCATCGACTGGCTGCTGCCGCGACCGGCCTTCAACGACTACCTGAAGGCCCTGGTCGATGCCGGCTTCGGCAAGCGCATCATGTTCGGGACGGACCAGATGTATTGGCCGGACGCCATCGGCCTAGCCGTCGACCGCATCAAGTCGGCCCCTTTCCTGACGGAGGACCAGAGGCGGGACATCTTCTACAACAACGCCGTCCGCTTCTATAAACTGGGCTGAGATTTTGTCGGGACAGCCGCCGGGACTGCCCGGCGGCTGGTCCGCGTCAATAGCTGAGCGTCACGGAAACGTGGCTGAGTTGGCCCTTTTCCGCCGCCCCTGGCAGCTTGCGCAGCTGCCAGCCGTAGGCGAACTTCACCGTCAGATAGGTGCCATAGGTGTAGCCCAGGCCCACACCGGTGCTGGCCAGGTTGACGTTGTCACTCTCCCCGGCCGGGATGTTGCGGTTCCACAGGCTGCCGTAATCGAAGAAGGCCAGCAGCTGCAGGGCGTCATCGGGGCCGCGTTGCACCAGCTTGAAGGCGCGGCTGCGCAGCTCGGTGCTGATCAGCACGCCCTGGTCGCCGTTCACCGCGCGCTCGTCATAGCCGCGCAGGATGTCGGCGCCGCCGGCGCCCAGCTGTTCCGTGTCGAGCAGGGCGCGGTTGCTCAGCTGCCCCACCACGCGGGTGGCCCAGACCGCCTCTTCCGGCAGCTTCACCAGGCGGTTCAGCTCGCTACGGACATAAAGATAGTTGGCCTTGGCGCCCAGGCGGCCGGACTGGTTGTCGCCCGGCTGGAAAGCGGCGTTGGTGTTGTCCCCGGTCAGGCCGCCGGGGCTCCACACCAGGGTGTTGCTCCACCCCGTGCTGCCCCAGGCGTCACCCAGGGTGGCGTTGTAGTTGGCGGAGAACTGGTTGATCTCCGTCGCCGTGCGCGAAATCTGGACGCCACCGAAGGCCAGATTGTTGTTGGTGGTCTTGAAGTCGTAGCCGAATTCCAGCTGGTGGGAGAAATCCGGCGTCCGCGCCAACGGGATTTGATAGCGCAGGCTGGCTTGGCCGCTCTTGCCCACCAGGCCGAAATCGTTGCCCACATTGGGCACGCTTTCCTCATAGCTGCCGAAGATCATCAGGCGGTCCTGCCAGGGCAGGGGCGCCAGCCAGCTGAGGGAATGGCCGACAAAGGAGGCGTTCCGCCCGCCCGGCCGGTCATGCCAGAAATCGTTGCTGGTGGTCAGCTGATAGGACAGCTGCTCATCCTGCCAGAAGGCATTGCCCCAGTTGAAACCCAGGTTCCAGCGGTCGCGGCCCGTGCTGGGCGCGCCGCTGTTGTCATAGCCGGCGTAGACGCGCAGGGGGAATCGGTCGCGGGTGGACAGCACCAGATCGGTGGTACCCGGCGTGGCACCTGGGCGGTAGACCAGATCCACCTGGCGGAAGGGGTTCTCATTCAGGCCGTTGACCTCGCGCAGCAAGCGCTCACCCTCCACCCGGTCGCCGGGGTGGATGCTGATATGGCGGGTCAGTAAAGCGCTGTCGAACCACTCGTTGCCCTCGGCCGCCACCTGGCCCACCTTGAATTCGCGCACCACCACCTGCACGGTGCCGTTGTCGATATCCTGTTCCGGCACCAGCACGTCGACCAGCGGATGGTCGTTGTCGCGGTAGAAGGCGACGATGCGGCGGGCCAGCTCATTCAGGTCCGCCAGGCGCAGGGGCTTGCCGATGTAGGCCTCGGCGATGGGGCGGAAGCCGGGGCGGTCCAGGATGTCGATGCCGCCAGTGTCCACGCCGGTGACGGTGCTGCCGCGCGGCTTCACGGCGGCCGGCGAGGGCACGAAGGCCAGGCCCTTCAGCTGGGACAGGATCACCCGGTCTGACTCGGGCGCGGGGGCGGCCGGCATGGGCGGCTGTGGCGGCTGGTCCACCGGCGCCTTTGCGGGCGGCTCCTTGGGCGCGATGCGCTCATAGCTCTGCGCCTGCGCCCGCAGGGACGTCAGCGACAGGCCGGCCAAGAGCAGGGCGGTGAGAACGCGTGCCGGAGGGACGGACATGGAATTCCTGGGCATGGAGGCGGTCGTGGGAGAAGGGATGGCGGGCGTGGGGGCGGAGGGGACGATCATGGCGCGCTTCAGCGCCACCGCTTGGCGATGTCGAACTCCGTCTCATCCGTCCCATCCTGGTGGGCGGCGGAGAAGGTCGAGGTGTTGGTGATGGCGCCGGTGGCCGTGGCGGGTGGCGTCAGGTAGATGACGCGATAGTTGCCCTGCGAGTAGTCTGATCCCACCAGCGGCTGGGTGGGGGTGAAGGGCACCTTGCCGGAGGGCTGGTCCACGAAGTGGGTGGAGGACGGCACCTCGGGCACCACCACGGGCGGCGAGGTGTCCGCCTGCACCGTCAGGGTGCCGGCGACGTAGCTGATGAGGTAATTGCCGGACGTGAGGCCGACCGGCGTGATCGTGTAGGTGCCGGCCGCCGTCCCGCCACCGTTGTAGACCAGACTGCCGCCCAGGACGGCGGCCGTTTCGCCATTCACGAAGCCGTTGTACCTGGCGCTGTAGGCTGGGGTGTCGCCGAAGGCGACGGTGACGTCGTTGGCGGTGACGGTCAGCGGCGCGCGGTTCACCGTGAGGGTGCCGGCGACATAGCTGATGTCGTAATTGGCGCTGGTGAGGCCGCCGGGGGTGAGGGTGTAGCTGCCGGCGTTGGTGCCGGCGCCGCTGACCGTCAGGGTGCCGCCCAAGACCGACGCCGTCTCGCCGTTGACGAAGCCGCTGTAGCTGGCGCCCAGGGTGGGCGTCTGGCCATAGGTGACGGTGGTGGTGTTGGCGGTGACGGCCAGGGCCGCCTTGTTCACCGTCAGGGTGCCGGCGATGTAGCTGATGTCGTAGTTGGCGCTGGTGAGGCCGCCGGGGGTGAGGGTGTAGCTGCCGGCGTTGGTGCCGGCACCGCTGACCGTCAGGGTGCCGCCCAAGGCCGACGCCGTCTCGCCATTGACGAAGCCGCTGTAGCTGGCGCCCAGGGTGGGCGTCTGGCCATAGGTGACGGTGGTGGTGTTGGCGGTGACGGTCAGGGCCGCCTTGTTCACCGTCAGGGTTCCGGCGACGTAGCTGATGGCCGAGCCGTCCGTCGTGGCGGCCCCGCTGGCCGTGATGGTGTAGCCGCCGACGTTGGCGCCACTGCCGGCCCCGGTGGAGGTGAGCGTGGGCGCGGTGCTGAGGCTGGTGCCGCCCAGATAGGCGTGGGCCACGCCGGTCGCGCCGCCGGACAGCGTGTAGGCCAGCGTGCCGCTGACATCCTGGCCGTAGGTCTTGGTCACGTCGCTGGCCGTGATCACCAAGGTGGGCTGTTCCGCGAAGACATAGCGGTTGCCGCCGACCGCCACCGTGCCGGACGCCAGGGTGCGGTTCCACAGGGCGGTGTTGCCGCTGTCCAGGTTACCGAAGGTGTCGCCGGCGGAGGTGGCGGAATAGACCAGCCAGCGGCCGCTGGCGGCGGTGATGGCGCTGGAGCCGGCGGTGTTGATGAAGGCGCTGGTGGTCGACAGGGTGACGGCATCGCCGGTGGCCTGGCTGGTGACCGCGTTGGCCAAGGTCAGCGTTCCGCTGGTGGTGATGGTGACGCCACCGGTGGCGGTGATGCCGCTGATACCGCCGGCGGTGCCAATGGTCAGGGCGCCGGCGTTGGTGAAGGCCATAGCCCCTCCGGCGGTGGCCGCCAGGGTGCCGACGCTGTTGGCCTGGGTCAGGGTGATGGCGCCGCCGGCGTCCAGGCCCAGGCTGCCCACGGTGATGGTGGCGCCGCTGGCTTGGGTGATGGTGCCGCCGGCCTCCAGCACCAGGGTGCTGGCATGGGCCGGGGCGATGGCGGCGCTGAGGATGATGTCGCCGGACACGGGCGGATCCACCACCAGGGTGCCGGCGGTGATGCGGTCCAGTTCCGCCGCCGACAGTTCCAGCGTGCCGGTGGTGGCATCGCTGGCGCTGCCCAGGTCGACGGTCCAGCCGCTGGTGACCGGGGCCAGGGTGACGGTGCCGCCGCCCGTGGCGGTCACGGCGCTGGCCAGATTCAGACGGTCGGTGGTCAGGGTGACACCGGTACCGGAGATGGCCTGGGACACGGTCAGCAGGCTGTCGGCCCCGGCCGTCAGTTGCACCGTGGTGATGGCGGTGACCCCGCTCAGGCCGTCGACCGTGCCCACGGTCAAGGTGCCTGAGTCCTTGAAGCTGACGCTGCCGGAACTGGTGGTGGCCGCAAGGGTGCCGACGCTGTTGGCGGCGGTGGCCAAGCTGATGTCGCCGGCGGCGCGCACGGCCAGGTTGGTGGCGGTGATGGTGGCGCCGCTCGATTGGGTGATGGTGCCGCCCGTGGCCAGGGACAGGGTGGTGACATGGGTGGGCGCAATGGCGCCCGCGATGGTGTAGCCGGCGGTTTCGCTGATATCCGTGCGGCCGATGACCAGGGTGCCGGCGGTGATGCCGTTGATGCCGGCGGCGCTCAGCACGTCGGCGCCGGTCACGCTGCCGCCCACGGCCAGGGCGCGGTCGGTGGACTGCTGGCGCAGGGTCACCGTGCCCGTGGTGGTGACGGTGGGGGCCGCGCCGCTGGACAGGGCGAAGTCGTCGCTGGTCAGCGTGATGGCGCCGGCCTGCGTGCCGCTGCCGAGGCTGGCGGCTGTGCTGCCGCCGTCGCCCAGCACCAGGCCGGCACCGGTGGTGCCGCTGCCCGTCAGGGTGATGGCGCCGGTGGTGGTGCTGACCGTTTCGCCGTAGAGCCTCAGGCCAGTGCCGCCCGTACCCGTGCCGGTCAGGGTGATGGCGCCCGTGGTGGCGGTCACGCCGCCGCCGTTGATCAGCAGGCCGGTGTTGCCGCTGGGGCCAGCCGCCGCCGTGCCGGTCAGGGTGATGGTGCCGGTCGCCGCCTGCAAGGTGCTGGACACCAGTTGCAGGCCCAGGTGCGCGCCGGCGGCCGTGCTGGTGGTGGCGCTGCCGGTCAGGGTCAGCGTGCCGCCGCCGCTGGTGGTGAGGCTGCTGCTGTTCAGCGCGATGCCGGAGGAGGTGCCGGTGACGCTGGCCTGCCCGTCACCCTTCAGAATGGCGCTGCCCCCCTCCAGGCTGATGGCGCTGTTGGTGATGCTGATGGCGGCGTCGTCGGTGGCGCTGGTCCCCGTGCTGTGGGCGTTGCCGGCCGTCGTGGGGTCGCTGACGACGGTGCCCCCCACCAGGGCCAAGGTGCCGCCCTTGGTCAGGATATTGACGCGGCTGAGGGTGATGCCGCCGGTGCCGCTGCTGTCGCTGTCGGCGTACAGGGACAGGTCCAGCCCGGCGCCGACGATGCCGTTGACGGTAATGGCGCTGGAGGTGCCCTGCACGGTGACATTGTTGCTGGCCACCAGCGTCAGGGTGCTGGTGCCGCTGCCGGTACCGACCGCAAAGCTGGTGTCGGTGACGGTCAGGTCGCCGCCGGCCGTCAGGGTCAGGGTGCCGCCCGCCGCGAGGGTGGCGGTGTTGGTGGGGGTCGCCACCGTCAGGTTGCCGCCGGCGGTCAGGCTGTTGCTGCCCGTGCCGCTCAGCGTCAGGCCGTTGTAGCTGCTGCCGCCCGCGGTCACGCTGTCCACCGTAACCGCGCCGGCGGTGACGACGCTGAACGTGGCGCTGTTGGCGGTGAAATGCGTGACCGCATTGCCCGTGTTGGTCAGGGTGTAGCTGCCGCCCTCCAGCGCCAGGCCGCCGGCGCTGATCGCCTGGGTCTGGGTGACGCTGGTGCTCGCGCCGGTGAAACCCAGGCCGCCGGTCAGGGTGATGCCGTCGGTGGTGCCCACGCTTCCCACCGCCAGGGCGGTGTTGGAGCCGATCAGCACACTGCCGGTGTTGGCGGCCAGCGTGCCGATGCTGTTGATGCTGTTGCCGCCGGACAGGCTGCCCAACTGCCAAGTCCCGCCGCTGCCCAGCAGCAGCAGGCTGGGAGTGGTGATGGCGGCCGACTGGGTGCTGGTTCCGGTGCTGTTCAGCGTCAGGGTGCCGGTGCCGCTGACGGTCAGGGAATCATCGATGGTGATGGCGTGGCTGCCGGCCTCGATGTCCAGGCTGGCGTTGGCGGACAGCGTAACGGTGCTGCCCGACACCGTGTAGAGCAAGGCGGAATCGATGCCCGTGGGCCGGGCGCCGGCCAGGGCGCTGGTGCTGACCGCTGGGCCGTCGCTGGTCATCTGCACCGTGTTGCCCAGCACGGTCAGGCCGGTGGTGGTGCCGCCGCTGGTGGTCAGGTGCACGGCATTGCCCAGCGTGGTGTTGCCCAGCGCCGGGTTCAGGTAGGCCACCAGATTGCCGCCGGTGATGGGGCTGCCGTCTGCCAGGATATAGTAATAGCCGTTGGCCCCGGTGAAGCCGCTGCCCAGGCTGGTGCCGTTGGTCAGCGCGCTCACGCGGTTGGCGACGGCGAAGGTGCTGCCGGCGGCGTCGCTGTAGGCGGTGCCGGTGACGATCTGGACGCCGCCCGAATGCTCCCAGGTGAAGTAGGGCAGGGTCACGCCGTCGACCATGCCCCAGACGGGCGTGGTGTAATCCCATCCGGCACCGGTGAAGGCGCTGCGCGTCTGCATCTGGGCCGTCGTCTTCCCTGTGACGCCGGAGGTGGTGCCGCCGCCAATGCCGACCGACAGGCCGGAGGTTTCGGTGTCATAGAAACTGTTGCTGGTGGTGCCGGCGTTGTTGCCGATCAGGCCGCCCAAGGTGGTGGTGCCGGTCAGGGCCAGGGCGCCGATGCTGTAGGTCCGGGCCACCGTGCCGCTGTTGGTGCCCACCAGGCCGCCGGCGGCGGACCCGCTCTTCACCGCGCCCAGCAGCGCCACCTGCGCATAATCGTCGGTGATGGTGCCGATCAGGCTGTTGACCAGGTCGACGCTGTTGTTGCCCACCAGGCCGCCCACGGACTGGGCGCTGCCGGCGGCGGTCATGCGGATACCCCCCAGGGCGTAGCTGTCCTGGATGGTTCCATTGCTGTTGCCGACCAGCCCGCCGACATCGGTGCCGCTGGCGGTGATCAGGATGTCGGCCTTGGCATCCTGCAGCAGGGCGCCACCGGTGATGCTGCCGATCAGGCCGCCGACGGTGCTGCCGCCCGCGATGCTGCCCGTCACGGTGACATGGCTGATGACACCGCCGCCGGCGTTGCCCACCAGGGCCCCGACGGCGCTGCCGCCGGTGACCGAGACGGTGCTGAGTGACAGGTCGTGAAGGTAGCCGATGCCGCTGGTCGTTGCGAACAGGCCGACGTCGGTGTTGCTGGGCAGATTGACGGTCAGGCCGCTGATGCTATGGCCGCCGCCATCGAATGTGCCGGTAAAGCTGTCGATGGGGGAGAAGCCGCCGCTGCCCCACACCCCGCCGGTCGCCGACAGGGCGCCGCCCAGGTTGATATCGTTGGCCAGGGTGTAGCCGAAGCCGGGATTCAAGTTCATCAGCTGCAGCTGATGGGCCGAGCGCACGGTGGCCGACGCCTCCGCCACCAGCATCGGCCGCGTGCCGCCGTCCACCATGTACCAGGTGCCGGACATGTCCCAGCCGGCGTTGGAGAAGGTGGTGCTGGTGAAGCCCTGGGTGCCGGTCAGGCCGGTGAAGCCGGTCACCGTCAGGCCGCTGCCACCGGAGGCGGCGCCGTAGCTCCGGCCCGTGGTGGTGACGTCCCAGAATGAATTGCTGGCGGTGAATGTCACACTGGACAGGCCCACGAGGCCGCTGGTGTAGATGCTGCCAATGGTGCTGCTGACCCGGCCGCTGGCGTAGCTGTTGTTGATGCTGGCGCCCGCCACCTGGATGATGCCGACCAGCCCGCCCTCTTCCTGAAAGCCGGTGACGTCGCCGGTGGCGTAGGTGTTGGTCAGGCTGGCGCCATACAGGTTTCCCACCAGCCCGCCGACCACGCTGCCCCCGCCGGTGACGTTGCCGCTGGCGCCGGAGGTGGCGATGTTGCCAGAGGCGAGGCCGACCAAGCCGCCGACGTCGGTCCAGCCGCTGACGGCGCCGGATGCCCAGGACCGATTGATGGTGCCGGTGCTTTGTCCCACCAGGCCGCCCACGTACAGACCGTGGCTGCTGGTGCCCGAACTGCTGACGGCGGCGGTGGACCAGCTGTCCGCGATGGTGCCATTGGTGAAACCCACCACGCCGCCGACACTGTCGGCGGTGGCGCTGACCGTGCCCGACATGCCGGCGTAGCTGATGGGGCCGGTGGCGCTGCCCACGACGCCGCCCACCTGGCTGGCACCGCTGACCGTGCCGGAAACGGTGATGTTGCTGATGGTGGTGCCGGTGGCCGAGCCTACCAGCGCGCCCACGTTGTTGCCGCCGGAGACGGAGACGCTGGTCAGCGCCAGGTTGGCCAATTTGGCCGAGGCGGTGGTGGAGGCGAACAGGCCCCTATTGGTGGCGCTGCCGGTAATGGTCAGGCCGCTGATGGTGTGACCCTGACCGGACAATTCGCCGGAGAAGCTGGCGATGGGCATGAACCCGCCGCCCCATATGTCAGCGGTGTTGGCGAGGGGGGTGGCCAGGCTGATGTCATTGGCAATGGTGTAGCGGGCGGTGGGGTTCAGGGCCACCAGTTGCAGTTCATGGGCGTTGCGGATGGTGGTGCTGGCCTCCGCGCGCAGGACTGGGCGGGATAGGCCGGCGGGCAAGTACCAGGTGTTGCTGAAATCCCAGCCGCTGAAGTTGGATTGAACCGCCATCTCGGCGGTGGTGCGGCCAGTGATGCCTGTGGCGCTGCCGCTTCCGACGCCGCTGGACAGGCCGGTGGTCTGCTGATCCCAATAGGAATTGTTGACGGTGGCGCTGACGTTGAAGCCGATCAGGCCGCCGATCTTCGTGCCTGGCGCGTTGATGGCGCCGCTGGCGTAGCTGTTGCTGATGGTGCCGGTGGCGCTCTGGCCCACCAGGCCGCCTATTTCATCCACGCTTCTGCCAGAGGTTTCCGTGACGGTGGCGGTGGAATAGCTGTTGGAGATGTTGGTGGATATCCCCGCCAGGCCACCCGCCAGGGCTTGGCCACCGACCCCGCTGCCACCGGTGACGGTGATGGTGCCGCCGGCGTAGGATGTGTTGATGGCCGTGGCGCTCAGGTCGGCGGTAACGCCCAGAACGCCGCCGGCATAACCCTGCCCGCCATTGACGAAGCTGAGATTGACGTCAGCCATCGAGGTGGAACCGGTAATGGTTCCGCCGTTGTACTGTATCCCCACGATACCGCCGACGCCGTAGCCGCCACCGCCCTGGAAATTCAACGTGCCGGTGACATAGGCGTTCACGATATGACCGCCGCCGTTGGCGCCGACCAGGGCGCCAACATGGCTGTCGGCGTTGGTGACGGTGATGGCGACGTTGGTCAGGCTGATGTTGTTGAGGGTGCCGGTGTTGCCGCCAAACAAGCCGATGTAGGTGTTGCTGCCGCCACCGTAGTTGATGGTCAACCCATCGATGGCGTGCCCCTGCCCGTCATAGGTGCCGCTGAAGGGTGTCGAAGGGGTGCCCAGGGGGATGAAGCCGGCGGGGACGCTGCCGGCGGTGGACTTCCAGATGCCGCCGGCGGTCGGCGCCGGCATGCGGATGTCGTTGCTCTGGGTGTAGCTGGCCGTCAGGTCGTGGGCGACCAGCTGCAACTGGTGGGCATTGCTGATGGTCAGTGAATATTCCCAGAGGCCCAGGGGCCGGGTGCCGCCGTCGCTCAACCACCAATCGGTGGTGAAGTTGAAAGCGCCGTAGGCGCTGGCCTTGTAGGCGTAGGTGCTGGCCGCCGACTGCGCCGGGTCGCTGGTCACGGCCGCGGCGCTGCTCGTGCTGCCTCCCACGACGGCGCCCACCGCCGCCGCGCGGCCGGTGCTGTAGGTGTCCCAATAGCTGCTGGTGATGCTGCCCGAGCTGACGCTGTCGCCGTTGGTGCCCACCAGGCCGCCGACGCTGCCGGCGCTGCCGCTGCTGAGCGTGACGCTGCCGCTGGCCCAACTGGTGGTGATCGGGTTGGCGTTGATGCCGACCAGGCCGCCCACGCTGGTCACGCCGACGACGGTGCCGGTCGCGTAGCTGGTGGTGATGCTGCCACCTTCTGAAATGCCGACCAGGCCGCCGACGGCGTCGTTGCCTGTGACATTGCCGGTGGCGTAGGCGTTGGTGATGGCGGCCCCCTGGCCGGAACCGATGAAGCCGTTCGTTCCCACCAGGCCACCGACCCGGCTCGCGCTGGGTGCGTAGACGGTGCCCAGAGCATAGACGTTGGTCAGCGCGCCGGCGCGCTGCCAACCGACCAGGCCGCCGATGCCGGTGCCGCTATAGCCTTTTGGGACGGTGATGGTGACGTCGGTCCAGCTGTTGCTGATCGACTGCTGGTCGTCCTGGCCGACCAGGCCACCGATGAAGTCGCCATAGCCGGTGATGGAACCGGTGACGTGGACGTTGGTGACGGAGCCGCCGTTGTTGGCGCGCCCAACCACACCGCCCACACGGTTGGAGCCGGTGATGTTCACATCCTCCAGGCCCAAGTTGCTGACTTTGGGACCGTTGCCTGTGGGCGTGTCGCCGAACAGGCCCACTGCGACGGTGGTGGGGCGGTTGATGGTCAGGCCGGTGACGGTGTGGCCCTGGCCGTCCAGGGTGCCGGAGAAGCTGTTGATGGGGGCGAAGCCAGCGCCGCCGTTCCAGGCGGCGGTACCGCTGGCGTCGATGTCCCGGCCCAGGGCATAGGTGTCAGACAGGTTGGTGGACAAATCCTGCAAATTCTGGGCGGTATTCACCAGCATGTAGGTCGTGAGGGCGCCGGACCCCAGGGTGACGTTGCCGGCGTAGCTGGTGGGTGAGGCGTAGCTGGTGGGGTTGTAATAAAGATTCACCGACCCGCTGCTGCCGGTCATGGCCACGCCGCCGCTGGTGAAGGTGACGGTGCCGCTGCCCGTGCCGGTGTTGTCTGCGTGCAGGGTGACGTCGCCGGACCCCGCCGTGTGACTCAGCGTGCCGCCGTTGAAGATGATGCTGTGATAGGCCGACAGCGTCAGGCTGTGGCTGGCGGACCAGGTGACGTTGTTGGCGACGGTGATGTCGCCCGTCTGGCTGCCCGTATTGCCGGTGGTGATGGTGACGTCGGCCGTGGCCAGGGTGTTCTGCAGCGTGGTCGTGTTGATGACGGAGCTGTTGCCTGTCGGGGTGAACGTGCCGCCGGACAGGCTGCTGTTGGAATTGCTGCCGGTGGAGATGGTGACGTTTTCCGGGTCCAGCAGCAGCTGGCCGACGGCGCCCAGCGGGGCGGTCAGGTCCACCGCGCCGGTGAAGTCCAGCAGCTTGTGGCTGGACACTTCGGCAAAGCCGCCGTTGCCGCTACGGGGACCGCCCTTGGCACTGAGCGCGCCGGCGAATCCGGTGTACTGGTCCGACCAGACGATGACGTTGCCACCGTTGCCCTTGGCGCCCGCGTCGGCCTTCAGGGTGGCACCGGCCGCGACGGTGGTTTGGGCGGCGGTGGCCACGGCTTGCTTCACCAGCTTGCTGGCCGCATCGCCGCCGCCCTGGCGGTCGCCGCCCAGCAGGATGGTACCGCCGGCCCCGGTGGTGCCGCTGGCGTCGATCACCGCGCCCGCCGTCATCGCGACCGACTTGCCCGTCGCGATGACGGTACCGCCGCTGCCATCGGCGTTGGTCGCCGCCAAAGCGCCGGCGACGGTGACGGCGCCGCCCTGGTCCGTGGCCGTTTCCATCGACCCGCTGGCCGACAACCAGATGTGCCCATCCTTGACCGTGGTGCCGGTGGCGCGAATAGTCCCGCCGCCGTTGCCGGCCAGGGCATAGATGTTGCCGCCGGCGGCCTTCAGTTCCGCCTGCGCCGCCGCGATGGCGCCGGTGTTGGTGACGTCGCCGCCTCCCACCTGGACATAGACGCGTTCAGCCGCGTCACCGTCCTTAAGCAGCACCTGCTGGCCGGCGGCCAGGCCAACGGTGCCGTTGGGGGCGGTGATGGTCCCATCGTTGGTGACGTTGCGCGCGATCAGCAGGACATCGCCGCCGGTGGAGGAGATCTTGCCCAGGTTCCTGACCTCGGCATCCGTGTCGCCCTTGAACAGCAGGGTGCCGCCGGCCATGAAGGCGTCGTTGGCGATGTCCAGCGTGCTGGCGGTGAAGCTGCCGCCCGTGACCACCACGCCGCTGGACCCCACGACCACGCCCGCCGGGTTGATGACGTACAGCGTGCCCGTGGCCTTTAGCGTCCCCAGGATGGTGGACAGGTTGCCGCCGGTGACGCGGTTCAGCGTGGCCCCATTGCCGTTGTTGAAGCTGACGGTGCCGCCCTGGCCGATGGAAAAGCTTTTCCAGTCGATGATGGCGCGCTGGCTGCCCTGGTTGACGGTCAGGCTGCCCGGTCCGCCGCTGATGCTGCCCGATCCGGCCTGGAAGGCGCCGCCCGTGGGCAGGGTGGGGCCGCTGCCGGCGTGGGCCGGTCCGGCGGTGGTGACGGCCAGCAGGGCCATGGCCGTGCCGGCCAGCAAGGCCGCCCGGCAACCGAGCCGCGAAGTCTCTGGTGAGATGATCACATGGCCTTCAGCGCACGCCACACCGCCTTGCGGGGCATTCCCCCGCATCCCCGTCCCAACCCGAGAACCCATGCTGTCCGCCCCTGGAACCTGTGGCCTGAAACCTGTGGCGTACCGGACACATGGGGGGCGCCATGCGGGCGACGGTCCTGCCCCGGCCGTCGACACCGCGTCACCGGTCCCGCCCCGGTTCGCGAATACGCCGCCAGTCACGCAACCGTTCGGCTGGCGACTAGCATCGGGACCATAACGCAACCGATGCGCGCAATTTATAGAAATTGTCGAAAGTGTACGGCAGTTATGCTGCCGATGATCCTCAAGTCATTGATGCGTTTAGTAGCATACACCCGTAAGGCATACGTGGTTAACGCAGCTGCACCGCCGCCGCGCACCAAGTGGCGGCTTCCCGGTGGGGAATCCCATATGGCACCCGTGGAGGTGGCATTCCCGCCCCCCGCCGGCTGGCCGGCGGGGGAACCGGGAACGCTACTCCAGGCGCAGCTTGGCGACATCGCCGGGCGTGATCTTCGACGGGGCCGCGCCGAAGCGCGCGGTCACGTAATTGGCCACCGCCGCGATCTCCTCATCCGAATAGGCGCCGGAGAAGCCTGGCATATAGGGTCGGCCGGCGACCTGGGGGCCGGAGCCCTTCAAGATCATCAGGGCGACGTTGGCCGCGCTGGGGTCGTTCACCGCCCGCTTCGCTGTCAGCTGAGCCTCTGCCGAATTGACGCCGGCGCCGCTCCAGGCGTGGCAGCTGGCGCAGGCGCCTTCGAACATGCGCTTGCCGTCCAGGTTGTCGGCCACGGTGGCGCCATGCTCCCGCGGGGCGGGGCCGGCCGGGGCGGGAAGGCTGGTGTGCACCGCCGGCACGGTTTGCAGATAGCTGCGCATCGCCGCGATGTCCGACGGGCTGAGCTTCGAGAAGCTCAACTCCACCGCCTCG
Organism: Nitrospirillum amazonense; assembly: GCF_029594735.1. Taxonomy (NCBI): domain Bacteria; kingdom Pseudomonadati; phylum Pseudomonadota; class Alphaproteobacteria; order Rhodospirillales; family Azospirillaceae; genus Nitrospirillum; species Nitrospirillum amazonense. Next base: position 850,778 of record NZ_JARPAF010000001.1, on the reverse strand, counting down.
CGCATCGGGCCGGAGGCGACGCTCTTGCCCTTGGCGTGGCCGTGGGCCAGGTAGGCCTCGATCTGTTCCGGCGACCAGCCGCCGATGCCCGACGTCGCGTCAGGGGTGATGTTGTAGGCGTTCCAGCCCTCCGCCTGGCCGCCGGCGAACTTGCGCCGGGTGTCCATGGCCTGGAACGGGGTGCGCGGCGTATGGCATTCACCGCAGTGCGCCGCCCCTTCCACCAGATAGGCGCCGCGGTTCCATTCCGGACCGCGCTCAGCCACCGGCTGGAAGCGATGGTCAGGGTTGAACAGCATGCCCCAGAAGATCATCAGCCAGCGCTGGTTATAGGGAAAGGCGAAGGTGTCGGGCAGGTTCTGCCGCCGCACCGGCGCCAGCGAGAACAGATAAGCCTTGATGGCCAGCACGTCCTCGTCCGTCATCAATGTGTACGACGCGTAGGGAAAGGCGGGGTAGAGATGCCGCCCCCCTGGCGCCACGCCCTTGTGCACCGCCTTCAGGAAGTCCGCATCGCTCCAGCGGCCGATGCCCGTTTCCGCGTCGGGGGTGATGTTGGGGGTATAGAGGGTGCCGAAGGGCAGCTTGAACGGCCGGCCGCCGGCGTAGGGCGTGCCGCCCTCGGCGGTATGGCAGGCCTGGCAGTCGGCCGCCGCGGTCAGGTAGGCGCCCCGTTCCAGCAGGGCGGCGTTGGCCAGTTCCTTGGGCACGCCGGTGGGCGAGGGGCCCTTGAAATCCGCCAGGCTGACCTGGTGGCCGCCGGCGAAATCCAGTGGGCCGGGCAGGAACATCATTCGGCCAAGCACGGCGGCGCCCGCCACGACGATGATCCCGGCAGCCAGCAGGGCCGCCCTTTTTGTGCTTCCGCGCATCAGGTCCGCCCCCCCTTGGCCAGCAGTGTCCGGTCTATGGGCATGCGTGTCAGTTGCACGCCCGTGGCGGCATAGATGGCGTTGGCCACGGCGGGCTGCACCGTGGTGGTGCCGGGCTCGCCAATGCCGCCGGGCGCCTCGGTGGACGGCACCAGGTGCACCTCCACAGCCGGCATCTCATCGATGCGGACGACGCGGTAATCATGGAAATTGCTCTGCTGCACGCGCCCCTTCTCAAAGGTGATCTGGCCATGCAGGGCGGCGGACAGGCCGAAGACCAGCCCGCCCTGGATTTGCGAGACCACGCCGTCCGGGTTCACCACCATGCCGCAATCGACGGCGGTGACCAGGCGGCGCACCTGCACCTCGCCGTCATCCCGCACGGCCACCTCGGCGATGGTGGCGAGATAGCTGCCGAAGACCGTCTGCAGGCATATGCCCCGGCCTACGCGCCCGCCCGCCGCGGGCGGCAGGGGCGTGGCCCAGCCGGCACGCTCCGCCGCCGTGTTCAGCACCTGTAGCGCCCGGGGGTTGGCGGCCAGCAGCGCGCGGCGGTATTCCAGCGGGTCGCTCTTGGTTTCCCAGGCCAGCCGATCGATGAAGCTTTCGACGGAGAAAACGGTGTTGTTGGGGCCCACGCCGCGCCAGAAGCAGGTGGGCACCCCCTGGGGCTCGTGGCGGACGTACTCGACATGGAAGCCGCCGACGGCATAAGGCTGGTCGCTGGCGCCGTCGATGGCGTCGATGTCGATGCCGCCGGTGAAGGCCGGCGGCAGCCATCGGGCGATGACCGAGGGGCCCACCACCGTGTGGCGCCAGGCCACCGGCTTGCCGTTCTCCAGCTTGGCGGACAGCCAGCTGCCATAGGTGGAACGGTACATCGCCTTCTGGATGTCCTCCTCCCGCGTCCAGACCACCTTCACCGGACCATCGACGTGGGCGGCGACGCGCACCGCCTTGTCGATCATGTCCACCTCCAGCCGGCGGCCGAAGCCACCGCCCAGCAAATGGTTGTGGACGGTCACCTGCTCGGGCTTCAGGCCGGCGGCCTGCGCCGCCATGGCCTGGGCCTTGGTCATCACCTGGGTGCCGGTCCAGACATCGCAGGCGCCCGGCCGCAGGTGGACCGTGCAGTTCATGGGCTCCATGGGCGCGTGTGCCAGGAAGGGCAGCTCATAGCTCGCGCTGATCACGCCGGGTGCACCCGGCTGCGCGTCGGCCCCTTCGCTCTTCACCACCACGCCCGGTTGCTTCGCGGCCTCATGCATGGCCGCGCGCAGGCTGTCGGTGGACAGCGTGGCGTTGGGCCCCTCGTCCCAGACGATGGCCAGCTTGTCCAACCCCTTCTTGGCCGCCCACATGTGATCGCCGACCACGGCCACCAAATCGTCCAGCACCACCACCTGCCGCACTCCCGGCACGGCGCGGGCCTGGGCGTCGTCCACGCTCTTGACCTTGCCGCCGGGTACAGGGCAGCTGGCCAGGGTGGCGAACTTCACGCCGGGCGGCATGGCGTCGATGCCGTATTTGGCGGAACCGTTGCCCTTGGCCTCGATGTCCAGCCGGGTCTGGGTCTTGCCCAGCAGACGGAAGGTCTTCGGATCCTTCAGCGGCGGGTCGGCGGGCGGGGTCAGGCGCGCGGCGGCGGCGGCCAGATCACCATAGGGTAGGGAACGGCCGCTGGCGGTATGGAGAACGGTGCCGTCCCGGGTCTCGCAGCTGGCCGGTGCCACCTGCCAGCGCTTGGCCGCGGCCTCCACCAGCATGACGCGCGCGGCGGCGCCAGCCTTGCGCATGGGCGTCCAGTAGGCGCGGACGGAGGTGGAGCCGCCGGTCGCCTGGATCTTGAAGATGGGGTTGCCATAAAGCGCGTCGCTGGCGGGTGCCGCCTCCAGCCGGACGGCGGCCAATGGCAAATCCAGCTCCTCCGCGATGAGCATGGTCATGGCCGTGTAGATGCCCTGGCCCATTTCCACCTGCGGCATGATCAGGGTCGCGGTGCCATCACCGGCGATGCGGATGAAGGCGTCGGGCGCGAACACGGCGGGGGCGTTCTCGCCCGCCACCGCCAGGCGGCCCAGCGGCAGATCGACGGCCAGCAGCAGGCCGCCGTAGGCCAGGCCGCGCAGCACGTCACGGCGGGAGGTGCCGGGCGTGGAAAGATGCTTGTCCATCGTGCACCTCACGTCAGAGAGGCGGCGTGCTTGACGCCCTCGCGGATGCGGACATAGGTGCCGCAGCGGCAGATGTTGCCCGCCATGGCGGCGTCGATGTCGGCGTCATTGGGCGCTGGCGTCTGCGCCAGCAGCGCCGCGGCCGACATGATCTGGCCCGACTGGCAGTAGCCGCACTGCGCCACCTGCAGGTCCATCCAGGCCTTCTGCACCTTGGCGCCGGCCGGGGTGGCGCCGATGCCTTCGATGGTGACGATGGCCATATCGCCCACGTCCCCGACGGCCGTCTGGCAGGAGCGAACGGGGGTTCCATCCAGATGGACGGTACAAGCGCCGCATTGGGCGACGCCGCATCCGAACTTGGTGCCCGTCATTCCCAGGACATCACGCAACACCCAGAGCAGCGGCGTGTCCTGCTCCACATCCACATCGTGGACGGTGCCGTTGATCGAAAGCTTGACCATGGATTTTTTCCCGTGCTGGCGGCCCTTGCCCATCCGTTGCCGGCACCGTCTGCGGAGCGGCGCCGGCAACGAAGGCGCGTGTCACAGAGCTTCGCGCAGAACGGTGCGGTTCCGGAATCATACCGCGGGCGGGGGTGGGACCATCGACGGGACGTAGCAATGGTGGCGGGCTCTCATATGCTATTGTATTATAAGATAAATTTTCATTCCCCACCATTTTTGCCTGCGAAGTGTTGCCCGCTGTGCAACGATGTTTATGGTTAGTCGCGGACCATCAGGGACTTCGCCGCCATCCTGACCACCTCTTGCCCCAGGCGGTGTCTTGCTGATTTGGCGCGGCGTCAGAGGGTGTGATCGTCATCCTTGCCGACAGGTGACGGTGGATGGACTGTCCGTCACCAACGGGAGGGAAACGGACCATGACACGCACCATCACGGAAAAGCGCGCGGCCTTCCGCGCCCTGCATCAGGACGGTTGTTTCATGCTGCCCAACCCCTGGGACGTGGGCAGCGCCCGGATGCTCCAGCACATGGATTTCAAGGCCCTGGCGACGACCAGTTCAGGCTATGCCTGGACGCAAGGCCGGCCGGATTATGGCGTGACGCGGGACGAGGTGCTGGAGCACCTGCGCGCCTTGGTGCCGGCGACCGACCTGCCGGTCAACGCGGATTATGAGTCTGGCTTTGCTCATGAAATCAGTGATCTGGCGGCCAATATTCGCATGGCGGTTGAGGCTGGTGTCGCGGGCTTGTCGATCGAGGACATCCGCGCCGACGGCCAGCCCGGCCATTACGACACCGCCACGGCGGTGGAGCGCATTCGCGCGGCGCGGGCCGCCATAGACCAGGTCGATGCACACGCCCTGCTGGTCGCCCGCACCGAGATCCTGTTGAGCGACCCGTCCCGCGTGACCGAGGCCATCGACAAGATGGTGGCCTTGGCCGAGGCGGGCGCCGATTGCCTCTACGCCCCCGGCCTGGTCGACAAGGCCGACGTCGTGGCCCTGGTCCGCGCGGTGGCGCCCAAGCCGGTGAACCTGCTGGTCATGCGCCCGGGCCCCAGCCTGGCGGAAATCGCCGACTGGGGCGTGCGCCGGGTCAGCGTTGGCGGTGGACTGGCGCGCGCCGCCTGGGGCGGTTTCCTGCGCGCGGCGGAGACGCTGCGGGGCGGATCGTTCGACGGGCTGGCCGCCGGCGCCTCCGGCAAGCAACTCAACGAGATCTTTGGCGCCTTCAGCCCAGTTTGATCGACAGTTCCACATCCTCGCCGAAGGGCAGGGAAAGATAGCCGTTGGCGGGATCGCGCACCCGGGTCAGATAGTCCGGGCTGTGATCGGCGTTGTCGGCGAGGATAAAGGCGCCCGGCCGCAGGCGGCTCTCCACCAGGTCCAGGATCTCAGGATAGAGGGCCTTGGCGCCGTCCAGCAGCAGCAGGTCTATGGTCTGCGGCAGGTCGGCGGCCAAGGTATGCAGGGCGTCGCCCTCGCGGATTTCCACAAGGTCGATCAGGCCGCCTTCCGTCAGGTTAGCCCGGGCGCGGGCAACCTTGGACGGCTCGAACTCCGTGGTGATCAGCCGGCCGCCGCCATTGTCGCGCAGGGCCGCCGCCAGATGCAGGGTGGACAGGCCGAAGGAGGTGCCGAACTCCACGACCGTGCGTGCGTTCGAGCCGCGCGCCAGCATGTACAGCAGCGTTCCCGCCTCACGCGACACCGCCAGGGGCATGTCCTTCAGGGCGCTGTAGAACCTGCGGTACTCGGTCTTGCTGCGCATCAGGTGGGTATGGTCGCCGCGCGCCATCATGTCGGCCACGCCGGGAATGGAGGAGGGCGTGATCCGGGCGGCCTCCGCGAACAGGCGGTCCAGCAAGGGGGCCACGGGGGCGGTGGTCAGGGTGCTCATGGGGATAAATCCGGGTTGACGCGGCGCGGTCTTGCGCCGCCCTCAAAATACGACTAATTCGTCATGTTCCCTATTCGCATTGCCCCGCCCCGCCATGCCCGACCGCGCCAGCCCCCGCATTTCCTCACGAAAGCAGCCGCAGCAGGCCCGCTCCGCCGGGCTGGTCGCCACCATCCTGGAGGCGGCTGTTCAGGTTTTGGCGAAGGAGGGGGCGGCCCGCTTCACCACCGCGCGGGTTGCGGAAAAGGCGGGTGTCAGCGTCGGGTCGCTGTACCAGTATTTTCCCAACAAGGCCGCCATCCTGTTCCGGCTGCAAAGCGATGAATGGCGGCAGACGGCCGATATGCTGCGCGCCATCCTGGAGGGTCGCGCCCGGCCGCCGCTGGATCGGCTGCGCACCCTGGTCCACGCTTTCCTGAAGTCGGAGTGTGAAGAGGCGGAGATGCGGGGGGCCCTGGCCGATGCGGCACCCCTCTACCGCGACGCGCCGGAGGCCAAGGAGGCGCGGGGATCGACCGACGATGTCGTCGCGGCCTTCATGCGCGAGGCGTTGCCCAACGCCACCGATGCCGTGCGCGCCATGGCGGGTGACCTGATCAAGACGACCGTGAGCCAAGTGGGCAAGGGCTATTCCGAAACCCCGCGCACGGATGCGGAGATATCGACCTATGCCGACGCCATGGCCGACATGTTCTGCGCCTATCTCCGCAGCTTGGACCAGGGCTGAGCTTATCCATAAAATAAGAAGGTTTGGCCCATAGCATGAGAATCGGGGGCTCACCTTATGGGCCAGCTCATCTTGGGTCTGAGTGGTTCCGGGAATGGCGGCTATGGGGCCGGTTGCTGACTGTCTGCTCCTGGTTCGGTATCGGCGAAAGCCGCCTTGTGATTGCGGGGACGAGCCACCTCACCTCGGACAAACATCCGGTCTTACTCCGGTCTTACTCCGGTCTTACGTCAGGGTCGTCTCCAGCGCTTCTTTTCTGGCGGTCTCACACCCCCAATGCCGCCGTCCCTTAGAACCGAATGAAGGCTGGACAGCCTGCACTGGCTGCCAATAGGGCACCTCTGCGATGTCATTTGGCGGGCCCCTTAGTAGGCGCGTGCCAGCGTGCTCTGGTAAAGCTCAGCCGCGCTCTCAGCTGTTGCGATGGCGTTGCGGACGATACTGTCGGTGAGATCGAGAACCTTTAATTCGTCATCGATCTTCGCGACGGTTTCGATCCGCCGAAACGCGCCAGCATGCGTTTCCGCATACTGGGCTAAGCCCCGAATCTTGGGTAATGCATCGCTAAGTTGGATGCCATGCGGGTCGACGAGATCGGCTACCACCGTTCCATCGGCTAGTCTCGACAGAAACAAGAAGTCGGGGCGGAGGATCTTATAGCCGCCGCTCGACTCATAGGCGATGCCAAGAGCTTCCGGCGTTGCTCTCGCTGGGTTGCGATACCAAGCTTCGAAACCCACGCGGGCACTCTCACGATCAAGTACGGCTTGCTCCCAGCCATTCAGCTCAACTGGGAACAGGCCTTCGGCGTCGCACATCAGATGACCGCGATATCTCGGCAGTGAAATCTCTTCCCCATTTTGCTCGCGCGCCATTGACGCGACGAGCCACTTGCGCGGATGACCGAGATCGTGTGCCTCGGGTTCCGCGCTCATTGCGCGGATTTGGCGATACTCCTCTTGACGCTCGTCCCCGAGCGACTTTATCGCGACCCGGTAGTGATCCAACCATCGCCGCGTAAGTCGCTCGGCTTCGACTTCGAGATACTCGCGCACCCCTTCCACTAAGGCGAGGGCCGCAATTTCGACATGTGCTGCAATCAACGCCTCTTCCGGGTCACTTCCGGGCATGTTGCGCGCAACATGCTCAGCGTATGTGCGAGCAAGATCAGGGCTGAACACCCGCGCGGCGCGCCTGTAAGCATCGTCGATCACCGTCATATCGGCGGTTTCGACGAAGGCATTGAACCGCGTGACTCGCTCGCCGAGGTCTGCCGTGAGTGCGACGCCCTCGACCGTCAGGACCGACTGCCTGGCTGCTTCCAACTGACTAGCGTAGCGCACGCGCGCCGCGTCGAGCGCCGCATGCATTTCACGGTGAGCTTTCTTGCCGGCATCGGCAAGGATTCCATCTGTTGCCAATTCGTGCGCTAATGCGGTGAGGCGTTTAACCGGCCGCGGCGCGCGGTGGGGAAGCGACTGCGATGGCAGCGACAGGAATCGAGCCCAAGCATCGGCGGCAACCGATGGGTTGGGCATCATCTCGGCAGGATTGATCAAGACACGGCGACCCGAAAGCGGCTGCTCCCCGTCGCCTCCACCCGCCATCAGGGCATTGGCAACCGCCTTCACCGCGGCCCTGTCGAAGAACGGAAGCAGGCAGTCAACGGAATTGAGCTTGTCATTACCCGGGATGCGCCGCGCGAGCGGAGTGCGTACCATGCGACCGAGGAGTTGGGTAATATGCGTTGGATCCTGCGCTGCGCGGAATGACACCATCACCTCCGCACGTGGACAATCCCAGCCGGTGCTGATCGCGTCTTTGGCGATCAGCACGCGAACCCAAGCGGACTCCTGAACCCTCTCTGGCGAGATATACGGCACCACGTGACGCCCGAATGTCTGCGTCACGTGCTCACCGAACACATGAGCGATCGCATCCTGAGACAAGGCAGGCCAGCGCTCATAGATCATGTCCAGAGCTCGGCCGATCTCGTCAGGGTCAGGTGTGTTCCTGACCTGAAGGACGAGCAAAGGCTGGACGATCGGTGTGCTAGGCTGTTGCGCCGCATAGTCAGCCCAAGCCTGACTCGATTCGACGATCTTGTCCGTTGCCCGCCGCACCAGCACCGTCTCGAAATGCCCAGCCTCGTCCGGAATATCGAGAACGATCGTGTCTTTCAGTAGGCCAGATTCCTGAACCTTTGCAGGATCGACCGCGACGCCGGGCAAAATGCTCCGCCCCCGCGCTTCCCGCATCGCGACGTTGAACCGCTCGACCGTAGCCGAGATGCCCCACACGATCGGCATAGGCGGCATCGAGCCGGCGCCGTTGATTAGCCGGCGAACGATAGTCGACCGATCCTGCAGCGTGCGGCCTTCGCCCATCCCGCGGTGCGCCTCGTCGAGCACCAGATAAAGCGTCAGCGCCGGGTCCTCGATCGTGTTCCGGATCGTGTCCCAGATCGTATAGGAGCGCGCGTCCGGCCGCATGTAGGGCAGGCTCGGCTCCGCTTCATCCTCCGGTTCGTGACCACGGACAAGCAAGCTGTTGCGCGACAGCTTGTGGGTATTGAGGAAATATACCTTCCCTGGCGCGAGCTTCTCGCGGTTGAAGCTGTTTTCGACCACGTGCAGGTCGGTCCAGTTGAGACGATCCGACGCCTCACCCAACCGGAAGCGCGTCTGTTCGTTCAACGAAGGATCGTCGCTGAACCAGATGACCACGGCGCCCGGATCAGCATCGAACTCAAATGTATCGTCACCGTGAAAGAGAGCTTCAAAGACCGCAGCGGCCATGATGGTCTTGCCCGCGCCCGTAGGTGCCGTCAGCGAAAAGGCCTGAACCTCATTGTCCTCGCGCCACCGGCGCCGAGCTCGGCGAAGCCGCTCCAGAACTTCGGAGACGGCGTCTTCCTGATAATCCTTCAGCGTGAACTTCATTCGGTGCCCCCGCTGACGAACCGGAAATTGGAGAGGTAGGATTCGTAAAGGCGGACAACCTCGATCCCATCCGGAAGCTGGCGCGACACCGATTGGTAGCGCCTGTCGTCATTGGTCACGACAAAAGCATGGGTGGCTTCTTCGGCTTCCTTCATCGCCGCGCAAAACTCCGATGATCTGTCGAGATCGACAAGTAGACCGTACGCCTGAACGATCGTCCAGCCGTTGGCCGGGACCTCATTAATACGGTCGCCGACGGCGCCGGCGCGAAGCCAGAGCAACGGGGCGACACGTTGAAACGCGAGGTTGTAGCTGACTGCGATCGGCGTTTCATAAGTGAGGGTGAAAAATTCCGCATTCTCGGCGAAGCCTTCGGCCATCGGGAATTCATCATTGAACCGATAGTCACCAGGGACGGCCGTGCCATCAGCACGTTCCCCGGTAATCGCGGCAGCAATACGCGGCTTGGTGATGTAGTCGCATATCCCGAGCCGCTCCCACTCTTCATCGCCCGGTCGCAAGCCGCTACGCCGCAATGCTGTTTGCTCCTCGGCGCTCACCTCGTTGTTGGTAATGCAGATTGCGCGTCTCGAGCCGCCATCTTGGCGGTTGAGGCGCATGACTGCATGTGCGGTCGTTCCTGACCCGGCGAAGAAGTCCAGAATCACTGCATCAGGAATATCAGCTATGAAAAAACGAAGGATATCTTCAACCGCGTAGAGTGACTTGGGGTAGGGAAAGCGCCGCCCGACCAGGAGGCTACTCAAGACATTCGTTCCTCCAGTCTCCGCATTATGTGACGCGAGGTTCCAAACGCGCTTGGGCGGCGGGGCATCATCATCGGTCGCCACGGTGCCGATAACCGAGCCATCGCGAGCCTTGCCGGTGATCCGGATCGCTCCTGCCGTGATCGCTGAGATCGTGCCGCCGGCAAGATATTGAACGGTCCCGCTACGCGTTGTGCGGTTCCAGCGATTCACGCGAACGTATCCGTTCGCCCAATTGCGTTTAAGAATCTCAGGCGTCAGGCCCCAGAGCATTTCAGTGCCGTCCGGCTTGAGCGGCCACAGCGCGACGGTGCCTGGAGGAACGGCAATAGTTTCACGGTCGATACCGTCCGCGACCGGGTCGCCGACCGCGTGGAGGCGTCCAGTCGCCTCGTCGACGAAGATTGGATAGAATTGGTTAGGCCGAGCTCCCCGCGTGCTGCTTGGTTCGCGCCGGCGCAAACCTAACCATTCGAGCGCTTGCTGGTCGCTGGCGTCGCCCTTGATGGGATCAAGCATGTTGCGCACCCAAGGGATGAGTTTTGCCTCGCCCAGCGTTACGACAAAGATATGTTCTTCAACCCGTGAAAATTTGCCGACCCTAACCGCGCCCTTCGCGCTGATGACGCTTGTCACCATCTGGATATCTGCTTCCGGAAAGACCTGCTCGAGAAGCAGTGCGAGGCGGTGGACCTCCTTTTCGTCGATGCTGACCAAGATCACGCTACGTTCTGGGCGCATCAGCTCACGCGCGATGCGGAGCCGCCGCTCCATCATGGCAAGCCACTTACTATGGCGATACTGGTCCTCAGCCTCGACGTAATCGTTGTTGTATTTCCAGTCCCGTGCGCCCGAATTGTAGGGGGGGTCGATGTAAATCGCATCGATCCGCCCGCGATTGCTGAATGTCAGCGCCTGAAGCGCGTGAAAATTTTCACCATTGATGACGACATGCGTCGGGCGGGTGTCAGAGCGTTTGACCTCGCCGGTGCTGACAAGCCCCGGATAGATGATGTCGCGAAACTCAGCCATCACGACGAGATCACCGAGGTCGACAGTCCGCTTGGCTGCCTCCTCCGCGCCAGGGCTCAATCGCTCGACGTCGGCGGTTCCATTGGCGCGATCGATATCGCCGACAATCCAGAGATCGCGCGCACCCGGCCCAGGGGAACCTCGCGGGGCGCAGATTCGAACCTTATCGCCTTTGCGCACGGGGCGCCCTGGAAGCTCCACAGCTTCCGGCCGATGGCGCTCGAAATTCAGTCCGAACGCGCGACGCGATGCAAGCGCGCGAAACTCGCGCTCGAGCTCCTGACCGAGCTGCGCATCACTTGCTTTAACCTGGCCCAGTAGCTCCGTCAGCCGTGACAAGCGATCCCCCCGAAAACGAGATGTCGCGCTTCCCCCACGCCGATGTTGAATGGCATTGCGAGCAGGGCCTGATAAGCAATCGTGCTACCGGGCCACTCGTCGAGGCACATGGAGGGTCTTGAAGGGGATTCGCACATCATCCGCTATGCCTAGCGACAAATCGCTTCAATTGCAGCATCTATCGGCTTCGGGTCGAGCACAATCAGTACGGAGTCGCCGCCGGGCGACAATTTTTTTAAAGTTACGGATAGGCGGACTGACTCGCGTTGGAGCAACGCACAAAATGAGCAAAGCCAAGCAGGAAGCGGCACCCAAAGCGGGGGCGGTGCCGGAAGGCGAAAAATACCAGCCGGCCGCGCCGTCTAAGCGCGATGACCGGGCGGTGGCGGCGAACCCATTCCTGCTCGAAGACATATTCCCGGACCCGGTCGATCTCCTGCGCTCCAGCTTGGTCGCTGACGTTGCCGATTCGGACGTTCTGGTCGCGATCGATACAAATGCGCTGTTGCTGCCTTACGCCATCGGAAAGGACGACCTCGGCGCGCTTACGGCCACTTATAAAAAGCTCGCCGAAGAGGGGCGACTGTTTCTAGCCGCCCGATCTGCCCGCGAGTTTATCAAGCACAGGGATCGCAAGATCGCCGAGCTTCTGAAGACGATAGCGGATCTCTCTTCCAGAATTTCGGTCGAAGGGGTCGTCTCTCCGATTCTGGAAGGTCTGGACGGGTACGACGAGCTTAAAAAGGCTGGACAGGATCTGGCCGATGGACGCAGAGCCTATTTGAAGGCGCTTGGCCGTATTCGCACCGGCGTGACTGCGTGGCGTGGTAACGACCCTGTCACTACGCTCTACGCGGAGATATTTGCCGCGGGCAACGTCATCGAACACGAAGAAGAACGAGAAGCGCTTCAGGCAGAATGGGCGGACCGGTTAGCGAACAAAATACCTCCGGGCTACAAAGACGGGGGCAAGTCGGACACCGGCATTGGCGACTTTCTTATCTGGAAAGCGCTGCTGCGCATCGGCAGCGAAAAGCAGAAAGACCTGGTGTTCGTCACCGGCGAGGAGAAGGCGGACTGGTTCGTGCGCTCGGGCGGCGAGCCCGTCTTCACCCGCCCCGAACTGCTGATCGAGTATCGTAGGGCATCAGGCGGAAACAATCTGCATCTCTCCAGTCTCGCCGAGCTGCTGCGGCAGTTCGGCACGGCGGACGAGATCGTGGAGGAGGTTCGATTAGCTGAAGCGTCGGCGAACTCTGCGGTACGGATGCAAGCTTCCGCGGCCTCAAAAGCTCGGCGGTCGGGCTCATCCGGTCTGGAGTCGGCATCAGGTGAGATCGACTTCGATTATTCGCGTGACGGCGGGCAGATTAGTGTGCCGTCGCCCTTGGGCACCATCGATCTGCGCTTTTCCAAGGCAAGCGATACAAAGGTGCACCTGTATCGCACGCCCACGCTAATCGCGATTATGCGGTTGAAGGGCGTTGTCCGGGATGTTCTCCTCGACATGGAGGAGTTCGACGGCAGCTCACACATTTACACGATTGGCCTAGGCGAAGCCTTTGCCGCGTTGAACAAGACGGGTGAAGTGTTGGTTGGAAGGGTCCTGGCGATTTCCGACGACAGCCGCAGCGCATCTGCCTATCAAGTGCGTTTTGAATATCGGATTTTCCAATCCGGTGTGCCGCTGAGCGCGCCCTGATAACGCTTCTTCTGAGCCTAGATTAAGGCGGCGGCACTTGCGCCGCGGAAGCGATATGCGCGGAATCGGGCTGTCGAGTAACAGCGCCTTCCTGTCGAGCTGTGGATCTGGACAATGCGCGAACACCCGGATTCGCGTAGATTTGGAAGAGCTTGCTATTCGCAACGATGCAGGTCGCTTGAGAATACCTAGCTCGTTTCGGCTTGGCTACACTGGTGTCATTGCTGATTAAGAATATGCGGATGTCCGCTTTTAGGGATGCTGCCTAGCCCTCCCAAATGGCCGGAGTGAGGGCGCGAAGCGGACAGAAGCGGCTTTCTCAAACTACAGCGTCAGGACGGCCGGCTTTCGCATCGGTGGGGTCAGGCTTTGTTCAGGAGATGCAGCCCACACCAGGGCTGAGTCCGTATACGAAGTTACGTCCTATCCCGCCGTTTTCCCTTGGTTTTAAGGTGGCGCGCGGCCCCGGTGGCGGGGTCGGGTTCGGCCATGTGGGACCCTGAGGATGCGGACCGGGGCGATGGGCCGGCGGCTGGCCGGCGCGCTGTTTCTTTTGCTGGGCACGACGGGTTTGGCCGGCGCCTCGCCTTGGGGCGAGGTGGGCGACAACCAATTGCGCGGTGATATCGAAATGCTGGCGGCGGCCGGCCTGATCGATGGGGTCACCACGCAATGGCCCTTGCCCTGGACGGCCATCGTGCCCGCGCTGAAGGCGGCCGACCTGGACGCCCAGCCGGATGCGGTGCAGGTGGCGGCCCTGCGCGTGCTGGGCCGCGCGATGCGCGAGAACCGGCCGGGCTTCAGCACCAGCGCCAGCCTGGACCTGACCAACGCGCCGGCCTTGGTGCACGGCTTCGACAGTCTGGGCCGGGGGGAGGGGCAGACCCAGGTGGCGCTGTCCTACAGCTCCAACACCGTGGCCGCCCGGCTGGCCGTGGGCAGCTACACCCAGGACTTCAAGACGGGCGCCACCAAGCTGGCGCTGGATGACAGCTATCTGGCGGTGAAGGCGGGCGACGCCCTGGTCTACGGCGGCTGGCTGACCCACTGGTGGGGACCGGGCTGGATCTCGGCCCTGACCCTGTCCAACAACGCCCGGCCCATGCCCCAGGTGGGTATCCAGCGCCTGGACACCTCCCCCTCGACCTGGCCGGTGCTGGAGTGGCTGGGGCCATGGCAGGCGGAATTCTTCCTGGGCCTTCTCGACGGCCCGCGCCTGCAGAAGAACACGGTGTTCGACGCCCTGCGCGTCACCGTCAACCCGGCCCCGGGTTTGGAGATCGGCCTGGCGCGCACGGGTGAGATCTGCGGCCAGGGGCACCCATGTGATCCGGCGGAGTATTTCCAGCTGAACAACTCCCCCACCGACGTCAACAGGACCAATGACGAGGGCGTGGTGGACATCAAGTATAGCCACGACCTGTGGGGCGTGCCGGTCCAGGCCTATATGCAGCTGATGAACGAGGACAGCTCCCCCATCACCCATTCCGGCACCAGCCATTTGTTCGGCGCCACCGCCTTCGTACCCCTGGCGGGCCGCCCCCTGCGGCTGACGGCGGAGTATGCCGACAGCATCTCCACCACCGACATCTTCAGCTTCGCCAGCCGTATCTACGGCTTCTCCTACACCAACGGCGGCTACCCCGATGGCATGCGCTATCGCGGCCGCACCATCGGCTTCAGCCTGGACGATGATTCCCGCCTCTTGTCCCTGCAGGGCAGTTGGAGCGATGCCGACGGCTGGACTTATGAGATGACCCTGCATCACGCCGTCATCGGCACGGCGCAGTCGGCCGGGGCCAACATCGTCAGCCCCGTCCCCATCAAGGTGAACATCCTGGAAGGGCGCCTCAGCCTGCCGTTCCGCCACTTCACCCTGGATCTGCGCGGCAGCGTCCAGGACGACCAGGCGCGGCCGGACCATGGCTTCCTGCCGGCGGTGGAGGCGGCGCTGCGCATCGCGTTATAGGGGGAGGCGCATCGCGTTGTGAAAATAGCGCGGGCTCATGGGAATAAACCCGCGGTCCGTATCCGTCATGGGAATGAGGGGAGCCATCCCCACGTTGCCTGCCGGAGGATCCATGCCGTCCATCGTCGCCTGCGCCAAGACCACCACCCCGCGCGATCGTGTCCGCGATGTCGCCGCCGGCCTGTTCGCCGACCGGGGGCTGGATGGGTTCAAGATGCGGGACCTGGCGCAGCGCCTGGGCGTCAGCGTCATGACGCCCTACCGCTATTTCGAGAATAAGGAGGCCATCTTGGCCTGCGTCCGCGCCCACGGCTTCGCCTGCCTGGCCGACGCGCTGGACCAGGCGCGGGACGGCGGCACGCTGGAGGAGCGGGTGGCCCGCCTGGTCACGGCCTACGGCGCCTTCGCGACCGCCGAGCCCGCGCGCTATCGCCTAATGTTCACCCTGGCGCCGGCCCGGGTGCCCGGGGTGGCGGAAGTGCGGCGCCAGGAACGCCGGGTGGAGGATGCCTTCGCCGCCCACGTTGCCGGCTTCGCGGCGGTGGGGCCGACGTGCGCCGATCCGGTCATCCTGGGCCGCCTGCTGTGGTCCACCCTGCATGGCGTTGCCGTCCTGCACCTGGGCGGCCAGCTGCCGCAGGCGGACCTGACCGGCGCCCTGTACCAGGCCGCCTGGGCGCTGGTTACCGCCTGGGCCGGCCCTGCCGTTATCGAACCTGCCGGAGCCACACCTGCCGGGACCGCCGCGTGACCATGACGGCGCCCCAGCCGTTGCGGATGCCGGAGCCGGCGCCGCGGGCCGACGCGGTCGAGGTGCTGCCGCCCCGCGCCCGGCGGCACCTGACGCCCAAGCGCGTGCTGGACATGACGCTCAGCCTGGCGCTGTTGCTGGCCTGCCTGCCGCTGCTGGGTCTGATCGCCCTGCTGATCCGCCTGGATAGCCGGGGGCCCATCCTGTTCCGCCAGCAGCGCATCGGCCTGGCGGGCCAGCCCTTCCACATCGTGAAGTTCCGCACCATGCACGTGCTGGAGGATGGCGCCGACGTGGTGCAGGCCATCGAGGGCGACCCCCGCGTCACCCGGGTGGGCGGCGTCCTGCGGGTGACCAGCCTGGATGAGCTGCCGCAACTGCTGAACGTGCTGTCGGGGGACATGTCCCTGGTGGGGCCACGGCCCCATGCCGCCGCCCACGACGACTATTACCGCGCCTGTATCCCCAATTATCTCTACCGCCAGAACGTGCGGCCCGGCATCACCGGCTGGGCCCAGGTAAACGGCGCGCGCGGGGCGACGCCCCAGGTGGCGGACATGCAGGCGCGGGTGGACCTGGACGCCTGGTACGTGGATAACGCGAGCCTGGCCCTGGACCTCAAGATCCTGGCCCGCACGCCCCTGGTGGTGCTGAGCCGGCGCAAGGCGTGCTGACGACGCCCGGCAC
Organism: Nitrospirillum amazonense; assembly: GCF_029594735.1. Taxonomy (NCBI): domain Bacteria; kingdom Pseudomonadati; phylum Pseudomonadota; class Alphaproteobacteria; order Rhodospirillales; family Azospirillaceae; genus Nitrospirillum; species Nitrospirillum amazonense. The sequence continues at coordinate 834,450 of NZ_JARPAF010000001.1, read as the reverse complement.
TATTTCGCCGGCACTATTTCGAACGCATAGCGGTTGCCCCGGGGAATAAACGCGGAAGGCCATCCGTCTTAGGGATGAGAGGACCGTGATCCACCGGGGAATTGGCCCCTGGGATGCCGGTGAAGATGGACGTAAGCTGATGCGGCTTAGGCACGGGCGCGAGGTGTTCCATTGGTTCGACATGTCCCGTGTCGGAGAGCCCTAAGCCGTGTCCCAACAATTCGCGAACGCCCTGGTCATGCAGCTGCCGGCGCTGAGGCGATACGCCTTGGCGCTGGTGGGCAATGCCGCGCTGGCGGATGATCTGGTCCAGGATTGTGTGGAACGCGCGCTGCGCCAATCAGCGCAATTGCGGGAGTTGCCCCGCATCTCCGGCTGGCTGCGGCGTATCTTGCGGAACCTGTACACCGACGAGATCCGCCGCGGCAACAGCCGGGGGGAGGAGCAGGACATCACCGAGTTGGCCGACCATGTGGAACTGAGCGCGCCGCCGACCGACGTCGGGGCCGCGCGGGACTTCGTGAAGGCGGTCAGCCGGCTGACGCCGGAGCATCGGGAAATCCTGCTGCTGTCCAGTGTCGAGGAACTGAACTATCGCGAGATCGCGGAGGAGTTGGACATTCCGGTGGGTACCGTGATGTCGCGCTTGGCGCGGGCCCGTGAGCGGTTGCGTAGCGTGATGCAAGGCGAGGGCGCGGAGATCATCCCGCTGCCCCTGGGCCAACAGCACCCAGTATCGAAAGACCGAAAGTGAGCGACCAGACCCCCAACCATCCCTCCATCGCGGAGGTCGACCTGCATGCCTTCCTGGATGGCGAGCTGCCGGAAGACCGCGCCCGCGTTGTCGAGGCCGCCCTGCTGGCGGACCCCGCCCTGGCGGAGCGTCTGGCCGGGTACGAGGCCGACAAGGCCATGATGAAGCGGCTATACAGCCCGCTGATCGACCGGCCGGTGCCGCAGCACCTGATCGACCTGGCGCAATCTGCCGCCAATGGGCACGCCGCCCGGCCCTGGGCCGACTGGCGCCGCCTGGGCGCCGTGGCCGCCGTCGTGCTGCTGCTGGTGGGCGGTGGCGCCTACCTGGCGGGCCGCCCGGCGGGCGGGCCGGCCGGCGATGTCGTGCAGATGGCGCTGGCGGCGCGCGATGTGCCGGCGGCTGTACCCAGCGATTTGGCCCCCTACAACGCGGCGCTCAGCCGCGTCGTGGCCCTGAACATCAAGGTGCCGGACCTGACCCGCGCCGGCTATCGCCTGGCCGGCGTGAAGGTGGAGGGGCAGGCGGCCACGGTGGCCTACCGCGACGCCGACGACCGGCTGTTCACCATCTACCTGCGCCATTCCGACGGCACGGTGCGCTTCGACCAGTTCAAGCGCGACAAGTTGCGCGTCTGCATCTGGCAGGACGACCAGCTGAGCATGGTCATGGCCGGGGAGATGTCGGCCGCCGTGATGCAGAAGCTGGCCAGCATGGCCTATGTCGGCCTGACGGCGTGAGGTGCACCAGCGGCATGGTCCGCATGCCGCTGCAGGATGCGACTGCATCCGCCGCCCAGCGTCTGAAGGGCCGCTGATCAATGACGGTCAATGGCCATCAGCGGACCGATCTTGCCGACAGGCTGTCCGGGCTGAACAAGGTGGCGGGGTGCGGGGCGGTGACCATGTAGGGCGTCGCCTCGCCATTGAAGGCGAAGGTGTAGGCGTAGCCGCCCAGTTCGAAGTCGTGGATGAACTGGCTGCCGATCACCACCGCCGGCACGTCCGGCATGAGGTACATGGTGGCCTGTCCGAACTTCCACAGCTTGCCTTGCTCGTCCCAGGAATCCCCGTAAACCGCCATCCAGGTATCTTCGTCGAGGTAGAGCCGCCGATGCGGGACAACGTCATGCGCGCCGGCGGCCAGGGTGCCGTCCACCACCCAGACGCGGTGCAGCTCATAGCGCAGCGTGTCGGGATTGGGATGGGTGCGACCCAGCACCTCGCTCACCGGCTTGGCGTACAGGCGGTTGTTGTTGTAGGGCACGAACATCTCGGCCTTGCCCATCAGCTTGAAGTCATAGTGGTCCAGGCCGCCGAAGAAGATGTAGTACTCATCCTCGCTCATATAGCCGGCGGCGTCGGTGTCCGGCACGTCGTAGGAGATGGCCGGCGCCTTGCGCACGCGGTGTTCCCCCGGCAACAGGCGCCAGGCGGCGAAGTCGTGGCGCTTGATGTTGATGGGCTGCCAGTTGAGGTAGCCTTCGCCCACGCGGGAGGCCGGGGCCACGGCCAGGTGCAGCGTCTTGAAGTAATAGCCGCCGTAGCTGTCGGGCGTGGCGTCGCGGTAGTAATAGGGGAAGTCAGCGATCTCCTTATAGCCGCTGGCCTTTTCCACCACCCCGTCCGCCGGCACGACATAGGTGCTGACCGTCACCTCGCGCGCGGGGCCCCAGTAGGCCAGCAGGTGGTTCCACATGGCTTGGAACCCGTCCTTCGGGATGGGGAAGGGGATGCCGCCCACGGCCCCCTCCACCCCATAGGCGATGCCTTCCGGCGCCGGCCGGGCGCGCGTGGCGTTCAGGCGGATGTTCTCATAGACCCAGTCGGGTGCCGCGGCCGTGCGGTGGCTGGGATAGATGTCCATGCGATAGTCGGCGTCGCGCTCGAACAGGCGCTTGGCCCCCTCCGGCAGCCGGTCGGCATAATCGCGGAAGTTCTTGGCGGTGATGGAGAACAGCGGTTTTTCCGCCGCGAACGGGTCCGGGCGCGGGCCGGCGGGCGCAGGGCCCGGCGCGCTCAACCCGCCCGTCCAGGCCGGAATGCTGCCGTCCGCGTTGCCCGCCCGCTCCGCGCCCACCGGGGTCAGTCGGGACTTCAGCTGCGCTGCCTCCTGCTCCGCCACCTGGGCGCGGGTGCTGGTGGGCTGGCAGGCCAGCGCCAGCGTGGCCAGCAGCACGGCGGCCAGCGATATGGGGGACGGGACGGCAGTGGATCGCATGGGCTCGCGTACGGCGCCTGGTGGTGTGAGGGGCTGCGCGCCGGCGTGCCGGGATTTCCCGTGTTTCGGCCGGCGCCGGCGATGGGTGCCGGGGATCATGGCGTGCGGCCCTTGGCGACACAAGCGGGATGTGGCGCTGGCGCATCCTGTCGCGGGGTATGGTAGTGTCGATGCGGCAAGCCTTTGATGGATTGAGCCAAAGCGCAATGGCGTCCCGCGTTCTCGGCCTATTGGTCTTCCCCGTCCTGTGCCTGGCCGCTCCTGTCCGCGCGGCGGATCTCTATTCCGGCGACGGACTGGATCTGCGCTGGGACAACACGGTGCGCTACACGATGGCGGATCGCATCGGCCCTCGTAAGGGGGCTTTGCTGACCAACACCAACTGGGATGACGGCGACCGCAATTTCGGCCCCGGCCTGGTCTCCAACCGGCTGGATCTGCTGTCGGCCCTGGACCTGGGCTGGGGCGACTGGGGCGTGCACGCCAGTGCCGCCGCCTGGTACGACACCGCCTATCAGGGCCGGACGGATGACGCGGACCCGCAGGCCATCAACGCCTCCACCGCCACGCCCGGCCACTTCGCCCCGGCGGTGCGCGACCTGCAGGGCCAGCACGCCGAAATGCGGGAGGCCTTCGCCCATGGGGCCTTAACCCTGGCCGGGATGCCGGTGTCGGTGCGCGTGGGCCGGCAGGCCCTGGTGTGGGGTGAAAGCCTGTTCTACGACACCAATTCCATCGCCGCCGCCATGGCGCCGGCGGACTATAGCCGCGCCGTTGGGGGGCCCAGCGCCTATACCAGCGACATCTACCGGCCGGTGGGCCAGGCGGCGGTGACGGTCCAGCCCTGGCCCGAGGTCGCCCTGTCCTTCTATGACCAGTTCGAGTGGCGGCCCACGCGCCAGGCCGGCAGCGGCAGTTATTTCAGTTACCTGGACTATCTGGGCGCCGGCGCCGACCGCCTCTATGTCGGGCCCGGGCGCTACCTCGCCCGCCAAGCCGACCGCACGCCCGATGCCGATGGCCAATTCGGCGTGTCGCTGCACGCTACCGTGGACGGGGTGGACTACGGTCTTTACGCCCTGCGCTACAATTCAATGGACCCGCAGTATGTCGTCGGCCCCGACGGCGACGCCTCGGCCCCTGGCGCGGCCGGCTACTATCGCTTGGTTTATCCCGGCGGCGTCCGCCTCTATGGCGCCAGTTTCAGCGCGTCCGTGGGCGACAACACCGTGACGGGCGAGGTCTCCGCCCGCCATAACATGCCGCTGGTCCTGCCGCCGCCCTTCGTGAACGGGCCGGTGACGGACCGCTATGCCGCGTACGTCCGGGGTGACATGGTGCACGGCCAGCTGTCGCTGACCACGGCCCTGGGCCGGTCCAGCCTGTGGGACAGCGCCGACGTGAATGCCGAGGCGGCGGTGGACGACGTGGTGGGCGTCGTGCGCGACGATGACGGCAACCAGTGGCACCAGGTCGCCACCAAGGCCCGCGTGCTGTTCGAGCCGCACTACTTCCAGGTCCTGCCCAACCTGGACCTGACGGTACCGTTGGGCCTGGGCTACAACATCACCGGCCACAGCCTCAGCTACTACGCCCAGAACGCCGGTGCCGGCGACCTGACGGTGGGGGTGACGGCGACCTACCGCAGCGTGTGGAAGGCCAACCTGACCCTGACCCATTACATCGGCGCGCCCAGTCAGCAGCTGCTGGCGGATCGCGACTTCGTGGCCCTGGGTCTGGAGCGGACATTCTAGGTCATGGAACGCAGGCGCGCGGGCGTCAGGGTGTCGGCCGCGTCACCGGCCAGCAGGCGCGCCACCTTGGCCACCACCTCATCCGCCGCCTGGGCCTGCATGTCGGCGCTGCCGCCGGCGATGTGTGGCGTCAGGAAGACATTGGGCAGCCGCCGCAAGGGGTGGCGGGGCGGCAGCGGCTCTTCCTCAAAGGTGTCCAGGCAGGCGAAGACGTCGCCGCGGCGCAGGCGGTCCAGCAGGGCCGTGGGCTCGATCAGGCCCCCCCGCGCCACGTTGATCAAGATGGCACCGGGGCGCAGGCGGGTCAGTTCGGCCGCCCCCAGGGTATGCCGGGTGGCGGGCGTCAGGCCCCGGTGCAGGCTGACGATATCGGCCGCCAGCACCTGGTCCAAGGCGGCTGGGCTGGCACCTGCCTGGCGGATGTCCGCTTCGGCGGCGTTCTCGGACCACACCAGCACTCGGGCGCCGCAGGCGGTTAGGCGCCGAGCGAAAGCGTAAGCGTTGGAGCCCCAGCCGACCAGGCCCACCGTGGCGCCGATCAGGTCGCGGGCTTGCGGCGGCCGGCCGCGCCCGTCGCCGCCCAGGCGTGTCTTCACCCGCTGCGCCAGGGGCAGCAGGCCCAGGTGTTGCAGGGCCGGTTTCGATCGTCTCGCCAAGCCGCGCAGTCCCCGGGGGGGCTGCACCACTCCCCAGCCGCCGGCACGCATGACCGCATCACCCTGGAAGGCACGGCGGCGGCCCAGGATGGCCAGGCCCAGGGCGAATTCCGCCACGCTGTCGGCGTGGGCGTCGCTGGCGTTGACCAGGGCGACGCCCCGGGCCAGCAGGTCGTCGGCGCCGAAACGCGCCACCGACAGGCCTGCGACGCCCACCACGGCCAGATTGGGCAGGCGGTCCAGCAGATCCGGCGCCAGTGGCGGGGCGCCCCGGCCCAGCAAGGCGGCCACCACGTCCGGCCGCGTTTCGGTCACGTCGTCCGGGGTGGCCAGGCGATAGCCGGCCAGCAGGGGCGACAGCGCCGCGCCCCAGTGGCCCGCGACCAGAATGGTGCGCTCGGGTCGCGCTGGCGCGGCGGAGGCCGCCGCCAGGATCGGGGGGACAGGGCCGACATGGCCGTGCTCGATCAGTTCACAGAGGTGCAGGGACGGGACCAGGGCGGCCAGGCTGTGTGGTGGCTCCCGCCCGGTGCGGATGGCGTCCAGGAAAGCGTCGTGCTCCAGGGCGAAGCTGGTCATGCCGCCGGGGAAGGCGGTGGTGAGGCACCGGCCATCCCTCTGCACGGTTAACGTCGTCTCGGTGACAGCACAGCTTTCGCCGGCGGCATGGAAGGCGTAGTCCTCGCGCCGGCACCCGGCCGCGTTGTCGCACAGGAAGGCGGCCTGGGCACCGCCCGGCCAGCGCATCAGGGCGCTGAAGGTCTCCCCCGAGGTGTGGGCTGCCAAGTGGTCCGGCGGGCCCCCCATCATCCACAGCAGGGCGTCCAGGGCATGAATGCCGTTGGCGCCCAGCCAACTGGCGGCACCGAAGCCCGGCGGCTGGCCCGCCAGGGGCTTGTGGAATACCGCCTCCGCCTGGCGCCACCCGGCCAGGCCGGCGCGAGCCCGGGCCGCGCGCAGCGAGGGGTAGAAGCGGCGGTTGTGCCCACCCACCGCCACCAGTCCCCGGCTGCGGGCCAGGTCGGCCATGGCCTGGGCCTGGGCGGCGCCGGGTGCCACCGGCTTTTCCACGAACAGATGCTTGCCCTGGCTCAAGGCCCTCATTCCGTATTCGTAATGAAGCTGGGCGCTGGCGTAGATGTGGACGGCGTCGATGTCGTCGCGGGCCAGGGCCGCACCGGCATCCCCCGTGCTGGCGCCGAAGCCGAAGGTGGCCGCCGCCGTGTCCGCCCGCGCTCTGTCCAGGTCGCAGACCAGGGCGAGGTCCACCAGCCCCCGGTCGCGCAGGGCGGCCAGCACGGGCAGGTGCACCTGGGTCGCCATCGGACCGGCGCCGATGACCAGGACCCTCAGGAGCGGGATGGGGATCGCGGAAGGCATCACCCCTTAAGACGGATGGCGGGGCCCGGTTATTCCCCACATGGCGAAATATATAGTTGCGGTGCCCAACCCCGATTTGTGCCAAGAAATCAGCGCGTAATCAGGGATTCCTCACCATCATGGACAAGCGTGGCGCAGGGCGTGAGCTGGCCCGGTCGGCCTGGGGTTTCTTCCGGGATTTCCGAACCCACGCCGGCGGCGATGGGCTGAAGGCCGCCATCCTGATCATGCTGGGCGCGGGACTGGAGGGTGTCGGCCTGGTGCTGCTGGTCCCCCTGCTGGATCTGGTGGTGGGGGGCGACCGTGGGGGGTGGGCAGCGGCGCTGGCGGGGCGCTTGCCGTGGCGGTCCGCCGGCGGCGATCCCCTGGCCCGGCTGCTGCCGCTGCTGGCCTGCTTCGCCCTGCTGGTGGGCTTGAGGGCGGTTGTGCTGTGGCACCGCGACGTGTTACTGGCCACCCTGCGCATCGGCTTTGTCGAGGCGCAGCGCACGCGGCTGGTGGCTCGGCTGGTCACGGCACCCTGGACGCGGCTGTCGACCTTGCCGCATGCCCGGGTCAACCATCTGCTCAGCAGCGACATCATCCTGACCGGCGCCTGCGCCCATTTCATGCTTCAGGGCGCCACCTCCCTGTTTCTCCTGCTGGTGCAGTGGGGGCTGGCCTGCCTGTTCTCTGTCCCCCTGGCGGCCGTCACCGGTGCACTGTTGGCGGTGGCCACCCTGGCCCTGCTGCCGCAACTGGCGCGGTCGCGCCGCCTGGGGCGCGAAGTGGCCGATGCCAATCTGCACCTGGCCACCAGCGGCGCCCAATTCCTGGGGGGGCTCAAGCTGGCGCTCAGCCAGAACATGCAGCAGCGCTTCGCCGATGAGTTCAACGGCACCCTGGGCCGGCTGATGGGCCGCCAGGTCGCCCTGACTCGGGAACAGACCAAGGCGCAGTTGGCCTTCACCACGCTGGCATCCCTGGCGGGGGCCGCCGCCATCGTGGTGGGGGTCTGGGCGCTGGACGTGCCGCCGGCGGTGCTTATCGTCTTCGTGCTGGTGCTGGCGCGGATGAGCGCCCCGGCTGCCCAGTTGCAGCAGGGCGCCCAGCAGTTCGCCAACTTCCTGCCGTCGTACGAGAAGATCCGGGCGCTGGAGGCGGAGTTGGCTGACGCCGCGCCGCCGGTGGCGGCCGAGATCGCGGATGGCGGCGCCTTCGCCGGCCCGCAGCCCATCCGCTTCCACCAGGTCAGTTACCGCCACCCCGGCGGCGACCGGGGCGTGTTCGGCCTGGACTTGGCCCTTGAGGCCGGCAGCTTCGTTGGTGTGACGGGCGCCTCCGGTGCCGGCAAGACCACCTTCGCCGATCTGTTGGTCGGCCTGACGGCGCCCGATACCGGCACCATCACCGTGGGCGACCGGACCTTGGCCGGTGCCGCGCGGCGGCAATGGGCGGCCGCCATCGCCTATGCGCCGCAGGACACCTTCCTGTTCCATGACAGCATCCGCGCCAACCTGGCCTGGGCCAACCCCTCGGCCAGCGAGGCGGACATGCGCGCCGCCCTTGGCCTGGTGGGCGCCGGCGCCCTGGTGGACCGTCTGCCGCAGGGTCTGGACACGGTGGTGGGCGCCCAGGGCGGCCTGCTATCGGGCGGGGAGCGCCAGCGCCTGGCCCTGGCTCGCGCGCTGATGCGTGAGCCGCCTTTGCTGGCGCTGGATGAAAGCACCGGCGCCATCGATATCGCGGGGGAGCGCGCCCTGCTGGCCGGCCTGGCGACGCTGCCGTGGCGGCCCACCATCGTGCTGATCGCCCACCGGTGGGAAAGCCTGATGCTGTGCGATCGCGTCCTGGAATTCGCCGAAGGTCGTGTCATCGCCGACCGCCAAATGGGTGCGCCCGCCGCTCAGGCGTCGGCCCACAGGGCGCGGTAGCTGGCGGCAATCGCCTCCACCCGCCGCAGGCCGGCGGCCAGGTTCGGGATCTGGGTGGCGCGGCGCGATGCCTTGGGCAGGGCCGCCAACGTGGGGATCAGGGCCTCCATGTCGGCCACCACCCGGGCATGTCCCGCCTCCGCCAAGTGGCCGAAAGGGCCGGTGGCGTCGGCGCTGAGGAACAGGGCCGGCACGCCGAAGGGTACCGCCTCCGCCGCCACGCCGGAGGCCAGTGACACCACGGCGTCCATATGGCGCAGCAGCGCCGGCAGCGGCAGGGCCGAGGCGGGATTGATGCGGATGTTCGGGCCGCGCAGCGCCAGCAAGCGGGCATGGCGCCGGTCGTGCCCCGGCCCGGCGGCGGGGTGGCGGCGGATCCACCAGCGCCAATCCGGTGGGCCCGCCGCGATGCGGTCGGCCACGGCATCCCAAGTCGCGGACGGACCGGTGGTCTGCAGGGCCACCAGGATATCGCGCTGGGCGTCGCCGCCGGCGGCCTGGCGGAACCGTTCGTCCCAGGCCCGGGTACGCGGATTGGCATCGTCGAGAAAGGGGCCCAGGCGGGGATGGCCGCCGGCCAGGGCCTGATGCCAATGCCCATCCGCCCAGGCGCTGATATGGGCGGCATCGGCCGGGTCCCAGGTCCAGAACAGCGCGGGCAAGGTGGTGTAGCCTTGGGCGCCCGCGCCCGCCCAGCCACAGGCCTTGTGCCGCCCGCCCTGGGGGCAATGCTGCACATCCACCGACAGGATGCCGCGCCGCCGGCAGGCGAGCGCCAGGGCGGATCCCAAGCCGGCATACCAGGTGGTGGTGAAAGCCAGGCGCGGCTGGGCAATGTCCAGCACCAGGCCCAAGGCCTGGGCCCGGGCGCGCAGCCCCACGGCCCGCCGCGCCAGGCGTTCCGGCCGCAAGGATGGCGCCGGCACCCCCTGGCGGGCCAGGAAGTCCACCACCTCAGCATGGGCCGGCAGGTCCAGCGGCGCGCGGACCAGCGGGGCCAGCGCCTGAGCGGCGCTTGTGATCAGGTCGACCGCCAGGGTGGGCCGGCGCCAGGGCGTGCGCCGGCCGGGTTGCAGGTGCAGGCAGCGCGCCCCGTCGTCCTCAAGCACCGCCATGAGGGGTTCGCCATAGCGATCCTCCCAGGCGCCGTCGATGCGCTCCACCGACACGCCATCGCCCAGGAACAGGATGTCGGCCCGGTGGGGCCGAAGGATGACGTTGTCCCGGCGTCCCAGTGTCGCCAGCGGGTGGGCCAGGGTGCGCAAGCCGCGCGCGACCCGGGATGGCCGGCCGGCCTCAGGGTCGGCCACATGCTGACGGTAGAGGTCCAGGTACAGGTCCATGCGCGCCGGCGGCCACAGATGGGCGTCGCCGCTGGTCCAGCGGCTGACGGCGAAGCGTGCCTCGATCTCCGCCACCAGGGCCAGGTACTGGGCATGAAAGGGCGTCGCCATGGCCGCCTACCGGGCCGCCAGCTCATCCATGCGCGCCTGCCACGCCGCTTCGATCTTCAGGCGCATCTCATCCCACATGCTGTGAGAGTCCCGGGTGGAGCGGGTCCAGGCGCCTTTCAGCCGGTCGGTTTCATTGAAGCGGTGGATCTTGCGCCGCGCCTCCAGCCCCTCCAGTGCGCGGCCCAGGGGGCTGGCCAGCAGCCACTCCCCGGCGCGCTTCAGGGCCGTGGTGTAGGGGACGCAGTTCAGGCTGCCTAACGGCGCCCCCACGGCGTTAGGCAGCCAGTCGGCTGTCCAGGCGTTGGCATCCCGCACCGTCTCGTACACGTCCGGGCCATACAGCGGGATCATCTGGCACAGCTCCTGTGCGTCATATAGGCTGCGGCGCGCCAGGGGCAGGGCCGCCAGCGACAGGAAGGTGTTGGGGCAGAACAGGCCGTTCGCCAGCTTGGCGTCCATCAGGGCCAGCAGGCGGCAGAAGGCGCGCGTGCGCCACATGGTGCCGGCGTCGGTGACCAGCAGGAAGTCGATGTCGCCGTCGGGGGGGAAGTTGCCGGCGGCCAGCGAACCCGTCATCGCCACCATGCGCACATTGGGCAGGCTGGCCAGGAAGCGGGCATAGCGTCGCGCGGTCGGCCATTGCCGGCGCGACAGCTCCCGCCGGGTACGGCGGATGGCGAACAGGTCGGTCCGGCCGCGCAGGGCATGATAGGTGCCGTCCGTTTCCAGGTGGCGGGCCAGGGCCGGGCCGCCCAGCGCGTGCTGCACGTCGCCCAGCGTGCAACGGATGCCATGCAGGTAGCGGTGGATTTCAGGAACGGACACCGGGAAATGGAAAATATCCCGGTAGGCGATTGTTGAGTAAATCGCCGTTTCAAGTTTATTCATCGTAAGGACGATGGTCATGAAATCACCTGTCGGCCGATCAATATCGGTGTCCAAACATTTCGATTATTTATTTTAAAAGGCGCATTGTTTATTTTGTATATGCTGGATATGCTGCGCCATCGATGTTTGGTTTTTGGTGGATCATGGCCATCCGACACAAGGTCGTTCTTTACAATCCTGCGGCTGTGTTTCACACCATGCCGCTGGGCCTGCTGGCCATCGGTTCCAATCTTGATCCCGCGCGCTTCGATGTGCGCATCATCGACGCGCGGATCGAGGCGGACCCCTTGGACGCGGTGCTGCGGGCCATCGACGGCGCGTTGTGCTTCGGCGTCACCATGCTGACCGGCCGGCCGCTGGGCGACGCGCTGGCCATGCTGCGGGCGGTGAAGCGGGCGCGGCCCGACCTCACCACCGTGGCCGGCGGCTGGCATCCCTCCCTGTTCCCGGTGGAGACGCTGGACGAACCCAGCATCGACATCACCGTGGCGGGGCAGGGTGAGCGCACCTTCGCGGAGCTCATGGACCGTCTGGCCGAGGACGATGATGTTGAGGGCATCGCCGGTGTCGCCTACCGCGACGGCGACCGCGTGGTGCGCACCAAGGCGCGGCATCTGGAAAGCCTGGACGCCTTCGCTCCGCCCAACTTCGACCTGATCCCGGTGGAGCGGTACTTCGAGCTCAAGGGCCGGCGGCAGCTGGACTATATCGGCTCCATCGGCTGCAACTTCCGCTGCGCCTTCTGCGCCGACCCCTTCGTCTATGGCCGCGACTGGAAGGCGACCTCGGCCAGCCGCATGGGGGTGGAGATCGAAGCGCTGTGGCGCCGTTATCGCTTCACCGACCTGAATTTCCAGGACGAGACCTACTTCACCCACCGCCACCGCGTGGCCGACATCTGTGAGGAGTTCTTGCGCCGGGGGCTGGACTTCACCTGGGCCGGCACCATGCGCGCCGACCAGGGCGTGCGCCTGCCGGACGAGATCTGGCGCCTGTGCGTCCAGTCCGGCCTGCGCCGCGTGCTGGTGGGGGTGGAGACCGGGTCGCACGAGATGATGAAGCGCATCAAGAAGGACACCACCATCGATGCCATCCTGGAGACGGCGGCCAAGTGCCGGCAGCACGACGTCGCCGTCATCTTCTCCTTCATCGTGGGCTTCCCGGAGGAGACGGAGGACCAGGTCGAGGCGACGCTGGGCCTGATCAAGACCCTGCGGGCCATGAGCCCAAAGTTCGAAACGCCGCTGTTCTACTACAAGCCCTATCCCGGCTCGGCCCTGGCCGCCGCCGTGGCGGACCAGACGCCGCGCACCCTGGACGACTGGGCGCGGTTCGACTATGTGGCGGGGCCGGCCGGCACCTGGGTGCCGCCGCATCTCTACCGCCGCATCGAGCGCTTCAAGTTCTACAACAAGTATGCCGCAGGCACCGCAGTCACGGGTCAGGGTGCCGGCCGTCTGCTGCGCCGGGTGGCGCGCTGGCGCATCGACCACGACGTCTACGCCGCCCCGGTGGAGAAGTTCTTGGTCCAGCATCTGCGCCCCGAACCCTCCCTATCCTGAGGCCTGTTCCGCGTCGATCAGCGGTGCACCGGCCGGCGCGTCCTGCGCGGCGGACTTGGGCCGCAGGGCCATTTCCCAGGCGCGCTCGAACCCCGCCGGTGACAAGGCGCGGCGCACGAAGGCGGCCCCTTTGCGCGCGGCGTCGGCCCACAGGTCGGCATAGGCCTCGGGCTGCGTCAGGTAGGGGGCCCACTGGTCCTCGGACAGCGTCAGGGGATATCCCGGCGCGCGCAGGCCCTCCATGGCCGTGCGGTTGCCCAGCACGGGGCAGCCCCAGGCCCAGGCCTCCGCCACCTTGGTCTTGATGCCGCCGGCCACCAGCGCCGGCACCAGGGCGATGCTGCCGGGCCGGTAGACCTGGGCCAGGTCGTCGGCATAGCCGTGCCAGCGCACGCCAGGCACATTGGCCAGGGGGCGGGTCTGGCGGCCGTGGATGTGCAGCGGCGTGGCCGGCTTCAGGCGCCGCCACTGATCCAGCAGGAAATCGATGGCCGTGCGGTTCTGCAGCTGCCGGTCGCTGCCGATGAAGACGAAGCGTAATGGCGCATGGCCGTGCCCCCACGGTTCCGCCCGCAGGGGCACGCCGGGCGGGATGGCGCGCACCACCGGCGGCCCGTCCTTGAACAAGGCGTCCGGGGGCGCGCTCCGGCACAGCATCTGCCGTTCCACCGGCGACAGCAGCACCGTAGCGCTGGAAGCCAGCATCACCTCCCGCTCCGCCGCCGGCAGGGTGCGGGCCTCATAGGCCGTCACCAGCCGGGCGAACGGCCCTTCCGCCAGGCGGCGGGCCCAGCGGGGGAAGTGCGGGCCGACGTGGCCGGTCAGCAAGGGCAGGCGGTGATGGCGCAGGTAGGTCATGCGCCGCGACATCAGGTCGTCGAAGTCGGTGACGATGTGCAGGTTGGGCAGGGCGCGCCGCAGGGTGCGCAGCAGGGTCTGGCAGCGCACGGTGTCGAGGTAGACGGCATCGAACGCCCCCGCGGCGATGCGCGCCGCCACCCGTTCCGCCTCCCGGGGGCCGGCGTACAGCAGGCATTGCAGGGGCGGCGGGCGCCCGCTCGCCAGACCCGCCAGCCAGACGGCGGCGGCGCCCAGGCGGTCGGCCCTGCCGCCCTGCAGCACAGAATGCAGGGTGATCACCTCCACCGTATGCTGGCGGCGTAGGGCCACCAGGATGTGGCCCATGATGGGGGTGCGGCCGTTGCGCTGGGCCAGGTCGCGGGTCGTCACGAAGGCGATCCGCAAGGCGGGTCTGGAATGGCTGTCCATGGGTCTACCTGAGGCGGGCGCATCCCATGTGCGCCTATCCCCAGGACGGATGGCGGTGCCGGTCTATTCCCCGGCGGGCGCTTTAATCTTGGTGGGCAAGTGATTCATGGCGCAGCAGAGGGCCAGCGGGATCCACAGGCCGGCGTCGACGAAGGTGTCCTGGTTCAGGAAGCTGAAGCCCAGCGCCGCGGCGCTGGCCAGGCGGAAATAGCGGTGGAAGGCGTCATGCGGCCGGCCACGGAACAGCTGGCGCCAGAAGAAGATGATGAACAGGGCGAAGCCCACCACCCCGGTTTCCGACAGCAGGCGCAGGAACAGGTTCTTGGCATTGCCCTTTTCCGGTGAATTGGGGTCCAGCCAGCCGATGCCTTCCTTCGCCCCCTGGGTGAACAGCTGGGTGGTGAAGGCCCAGTCGGGGGCGTATTCGCCGAAATAGCGGTAGTTGTTGCCCAGGGACACGCCGAAGACGGGATGATCCAGCCAGGTCAAGCCGGCGGCCTCGGCCGCGGCGAAGCGGCCGGCCAGGGCCAGGGCGTCGGTGACGCCGGTGGCGACATCCCCGCCGGCCAAGCTGTTGAGGTCGGCGGATTCCGTCAGATAGGCGACCGGCCCCATGACATAGGTGGCGCCGGCGCCCGCCCCCAGGCCGCTCATGGCCACCACCGCGCCGCCACCGGCCACCAGCACGCCCAGAAAGGTGGCCGCCGCCAGGATGCGGCCTCGCAGGGCGGCGAGGAAGACGCTGAGCCCCAGCATGGCGACGATGCAGGCCAGACCGAAGCGGGAGCCGGAGAACAGCAGGCCGCCGATGGCGACGGCGAAGCCGCCGGCCAGGCGCAGGGCGTGGCCGGGCAGGGCCGGCAGCCCCACCCCCTCCTGCCGCGCCATGGCGCGGGCAATCAGGGCGGGGATCAGCAGCACGATGATCTGGGTAGCCAGCCACGACGGCTCGAACGTCATGCCTTGGGCACGGTTGACCAGGCCGTCGTAGCGCACGGCGATCAGGTCGGTGATGGCCTGGACGACGCGCAGCAGCTCCCCATGCTGGGCCATGGCCACCACCTGCACCCCTGCGAAGGCGATGGAGACGCCCATGCCGATGAACAGGAAGCGCAGGGTCATGCGGATGTCGGCGGCGTTGCGGATCTGCAGCCGGGCCACGACATAGAAGGCCAGGCCCACGCCCCAGGTCAGCAGGGCGCGCACCAGGCTGTCCAGCGGCGTCTGGCCCTTGAAGGCGTCCGGCGGCTGGAGCATCACGACCCCCAGGCCGCTGACGACGATGTAGAGGGTGAACAGGCTCAGCGCCGCGAAGCCGTCGCCCGCCAGCCGGGGCCGCTGACCCAGCACCAGCAGGCGGTAGGCGGCCAGGATCAGCAGCAATGCCGCCGGCACGATGGCCAAGGGTCGGGCCAACGTGCCGTTGCCGAAGGGCAGCAGCGGCGTGGCCGATACCGGCACGCACAACAGCAGCGCCTGCCATAGGCGCCGTTCGATGGGCTGTAGCGGATCGGCCGTCATGATGGCGCCAGGGCGGGCCGCGCCACGGTCAGGGGCCGCAGGCGCAACAGATACACGAGACCCACGGCGGCCCTGAGGGCGCCGGCGGCCACCGAGGCGATGCAGGCGCCGCTGAGGCCCAAGCGCCAGGTGAGCCAGCTGCCCACCGTCAGGCCGAACAGGGCGGGATAGAGCTGCATGCGGAAGACGGCACCGCTGGCGCGATAGCCGCGCAAGGCGGCGCTGAACAGCGTTGCCGCCAAATAGCAGGCATAGGCCAGCGCCAGCAGGCGCAGTTCCCCTGAATGCGCGGCGTAGGCGCTGTCGCGGCCATAGAACATCCGGGCGGCCCAGGTGGGCGCGGCCAGGATCACCAGGAACAGCGGCCCGACCAGGCCGGCCGCCACCAATCCGCGCCGGCCCACCAGGCGCAGCAGGTCCGGGAAGCTCATGGTGTCGCGGGCGCGCGCCACCTCCGGCACCAGGACATTCTCCATGCCGAAGATGACGGGGCTGGCCACGGCCACGACGTTGGCCAGCGCCACCAGGGCGGCGGCTCCGGGCGCATCGTCGTGCCAGGCCAGCAGCCACAGGAACCATTGCGTGGACAGGGCCGCCAGCAGGTTGGCGCCCAGCACCGGCGCGCCCAGGCGCCAGTGGTCCGCCATTTCCGTCCGCAATCCGCTGACGGCGGCTTGCCCATTCCGTCCCAGATGCCGGGCCGCGGGCAACGCCGCCAGGGCCGAGGTGGCGGCGACCAGCAGGAACACGCCGCCGATGGCGAGATTGGCGCGCAGGGCCCACACCGCCACCAGCGGCCCCAGGTAGCGCAGGGCGTCTAGGGCGATCAGGGGTATGTGCCGGCTCTCCGCCAGCAGGGCGCGCCGCACCACCTCCTGCAGTTGCCAGCAGACCAGGGCAGCCCCGGCAACCGGCAGCAGGCCCAGGTGGCCGACACTGGCCGTGGCGATGCCCAGCAGGGGCAGGAAGGCCAGGGCGCAGAGCGGTGTCAGCAGCAGGGCCACCGCCAGGGGCCGGCCGCCGGGAGCCGGCCGCACCGACAGGGGGTAGGTCACCAGCGCCTGATGCAGGGTGTTCAGCACCAGGATGAAGGATAGCACCACGGAATAGGCCCCGTACTCCGCCGCCGGCAGGCTGCGGGCCAGCGTCACGTTCAGCGCGAAATTGCCGAAGCTGACGATGGCCTGATCGGCCAGCCCGCCGGCAAGTCCCAGCCCCGTCCTTTTCACTGATGCACCCGATGCGGTGAAGACCTTCGAAGTGGGGGCAGAGTGGTCCGGCAGCGCTTCGCGGGGAAGCACTATATTTTTCCGGAATTGGGGAATATCGGCCGGCCGCCATCCGTCGTTCTGCCAGGTTTCAGGCGATCGGGGGCGATGACGGTGGGTGTGGATACTCCAGATTTGGCATGGGCCGGCCGCACCGTCCCCGATGGCGCGTCCGACGGCGCCTGGGTGCCGCGCCGCCAAGGGGGCGGCCAAGGGGGCGACGGCCAGGGGAGCGACAGCCTGGGCCTGTTCCTGGGCCGCCTGCGCCGCCATTGGTTATTGGCCGCCATCCTGTTCCTGGCCAGCGTCGGCGCCTCCGTCGCGGCGGCCTTCCTGCTGCCCTCCTACTGGCGGGTGGAGGTGCTGGTGATGCCGGTATCCAAGAGCGGCGCCGGCTTCGGCAACCTGGACCTGGGCAGCGCGTCCGGCTTGTTGGGCGGTCTGGGTGGGTTGGGCGGCGTCGCCGGCCTGCTGGGTAAATCGTCCTCCTCCAACGAGGATGAGGCCATGGCCGTGCTCGGCTCTCGTGAGCTGTTCGACACCTACGCCACCCAACAGGACCTGCTGCCCATCCTGTTCGCCAGCAAGTGGGACGCGGCGGCCAAGCGATGGACGGTGCCGGCTGACGAGGTGCCCACCCTGCGGCGGGGCTTCAAGCTGTTCAACCGCAGCATCCGTGACATCACGCTGGACCGGCGCAGCGGCATCGTCACGCTGGCAATCACCTGGAAGGACCGCGACCTGGCGGTGCGCTGGGCGCGCGACCTGATCGCGCTGACCAATGCGCAACTGCGGGACCGCGCCCTGGCCGACGCCAACCGCAACCTGGCCTATCTGCGCACCGCCATGGCCAACGCCCAGAAGGAAGGCAACAGCAACGCCCTGAACGCCGCCCTGGTCAGCGCCTACGAACGCACGCTGCAGAACTACATGTACGCGACGGGGCAGACGGAATTCGCCTTCCGCATCATCGATCCGCCCACCGTACCCGACGTGCGCGAGCGGGTGTGGCCCAACCGGCCCCTGTTCCTGGCCCTGGGCGTCATTCTGGGCGTCCTGCTTGCCGCCGGTGCTGCGCATCTGCGCGGCCGGGCGTCGGGGCGCCGCTGACAAATGCGCGCGTCCAAGATCGCCATCCTGGTCCCCAGCTACAACGGCGGCACCCTGCTGGCCGAAACGGTGGCGTCCGCCGCCGGGGCCGGCCTGCCGCCGGACAGCTATGAGATCGTGGTCTGCGACAACGCCTCCACCGACGGCAGCGCCGACGCCCTGCCGGCCCGGGACGCGCAAGGGGCGGCCATCACCGTGCGCCGCAACGCCCGGAATCTGGGACGTGTCGCCAATTGGAACCGCGCCGTCGAGGTGGCGGAGGAAATGGGCTTCGGCTTCGCCCTGTTCCTGATGGTGGGCGACCTGGTGCATGGGGCGGGCCTCACCAAGCTGCGCGACCGCATGGTGGCCGCCGGGGCCTGCCTGGGGATCGCCAGCTACGAGATCGTGGATGAGGCCTTGCGGCCCCAGCGGGTGGCACGCCGCATCCTGTGGCGGGGCGCCATGGGCCTGTCGGCGCAGGCCTTCCTGGTCCAGTCGCTGGCCAGGGGCGCCATGCTCTACGGTCCCCTGGGCGCCAACCTCTATTGGCTGGGTGGCGGCGCGCATCTGCGCTTCGACCCGTCGGACGAAAGCCACACCGACCAGTTGGCCACCGCCGTCTTCACCCGCGTGGCTGGGGGCGGCGTGGTCTATCTGGACCAGCCCATTTCCCGCTGGCGGGCCCGGCCCGGCCGCTTCCACAGCGGCATGGAACCCCAAGGGCGGCTGGCCAGCGATGTGCGGGTCATGGAATGGGCCTGCCTGGCCGCCTGCGTGGCGCCCGATTATCCCAAGATCCGGGCCAGCCTGCTGCTGCGCGGCGTCTGGCTGACCCGGGGCGACCTCAGGGCCGCCTGGGCCTGGTCCGGCGCCCTGGTGCCGGCCGCCCCCTCCTGGATCTGGTTATTCCGCCTGCTGTGCCGGCAGGCGTTCCACAAGACACCCTGGCTGGTGAAGGCCTGAAACGATGACGAAAAGAATTGGGGCGACGATGAGCGCGGGCCGGAAATGGGCCCGCCATGCCATGCTGGTGGCGGCGCTGGCCTCCAGCGTGACGCCGGGGTTGGCGCAGGCGCAGGGGCTGTCCCAACTGCTGGGCGGCGGCAATGGCAACGACCTGACGGGCGACCTGCTGCGCACGGTGCAGCAGCGGCTGACCGGCCAGTCCACCATTCCCTCCCTGCAGCCCGACGTGCAGGTTCAGAACCCCGCGGTTCAGCAGGGCCCCCAGGTCTACGGCCCGCCCTCGGCCATCGAGCGGCTGATGAGCGCCCGCGCCGGCCAGCCCATCCGCCAATACGGCTATGAGGTCTTCGGCCGGGGCGCCCCGGTGGTGGTGCGGCAGAGCGGCGCCCTGCAGGACGGCTACATTCTGGGCGAGGGGGATGAGATCGTGCTGACCCTGCGCGGGCAGCAGAACGCCAGCTATCGCACCCGGGTGGACCGCGACGGGCGGGTGGTGTTCCCCGGCCTGCCGCCCGTCGCGGCGGCCGGCCGGTCCTTCGGCGGCTTCCGCGAGGATCTGGAGGACGCGGCCGGGCGCGCCCTGACGGGGACGGAGGTGCTGGTGTCCGTGGGCGCGGTGCGCCAGATCGCCGTGCGCGTGACGGGGGAGGTCAACGCCCCCGGCCTGTTCAACCTGTCCGGCCTGGCCACCGCGATGGATGCCCTGTCCCTGGCGGGCGGTGTCAAGAACACGGGCTCCCTGCGCGACGTGCAGGTGGTGCGGGGCGGCCGCAGCTTCCGCCTGGATCTGTACACCCTGCTGATGGGGGACGCCGCCGGCCGCGACATTCCGCTGGCGGAAGGTGACCGCATCGTCGTGCCCTTGCAGACCAGCGCCGTGGCCGTTGTCGGCCAGGTGAAGCGCCCCGCCATCTATGAACTACCGGCCGGGCAGCAGGCCACGCCGCTGTCGGCCCTGATGGCCATGGCGGGGGGCACGGAGGTACGCGGCAGCTACCGCTACTCCATCCTGCGTACCCGCGACGATGGCAAGCGCGAGATGGTGCAGGTGGGTGCCGGCGGCGGCGCCACGGTCCATGACGGCGACGTGGTGTTCGTGGCGCCCACGGCCGACATCTCGCTGGCCAAGGTGGAGTTGCGCGGCGCCACCACCCTGAACGGCAGCTATCCTCTGGAAACGGTGCGGTCCCTGCGCGGCCTGCTGGCCTCCAGCGACATGTTCGCGCCCGCGGTGGGGCGACCTTTGCCCTATCTGCTGGCCGACGCCGTCATCCGCCTGGATCCAGCCACCCTGCAGCGCACCGTCATCCCCTTCGCTGTGTCCGACGTGCTGGAGGGCAAGGCCGACGTGGCCCTGCAGTCCAACGACATCGTCTACATCACCAACGTGGCGGAGATGCGCTACATCGCCCACAAGGCGGGGGACCTGCAGCGCAACCCGACCCGCAAGGTGAACGACCATCCCGACCCGGTGGCGCCGCCGCCGGCGCCTGATGCCAACGCCGCCCTGCAGGCCCAGGCGGCGGCCTTGCCACCCGGCCTGGCGGCGGACCCGCGCGTGGCGCAGCTGGCGGCCCTGCAAGGCATCCAGCTGCCGGCCGGCCAGCCGGGCGGGGCCGGGCAGGGTGCCGCCCTGCTGGCCGCCAACCCGGCCTATGCCGCCTACGCCGCCAACCAGCTGGGCCAGCAGAATCCGGCGCTTCAGGACCAGGGCCCGCCCAAGCCAGAGGAAGAGCGGCTGAACCCCGGCATCGTGGCGCCACCGGACATCATTACTGCCCAGGACGGCAGCTCCGCCCGGGCGGATGACGACCAGGATCAGACGATGGCCCTGCCAGCCGGTGCCGGGCCTCTTGGTGTCGGCCCCTTGGGCGCCAACCAACTGGGTGTCAGCCAGGCCCAGCATTCCCGTCGGCCGCCCCTGCGCCTGTTCGTCGGCCTGGACGATGACACCCGCCGCCTGCTGGTCGGCACCCTGACCAACTACCACGTCACTGTGGTGGGCGAGGTCAACAGCCCCGGCGACTTCCTGGTCATGCCCGGCGCCACGCTGGACAAGCTGGTGCAGGCGGCGGGCGGCCTGACGCCGAAGGTGGATTTGCACGCCTTCGAGGTCACCTCCGCCGACATCGACAACGCTTCCGGCCTGTCGCGCACCGTGCGCCACAGCTATGGCCTGCCGGTGGCGCAGTTCGCGCAGGTGGCGCTGAAACCCTTCGATCGCGTGCGCTTCAACCCCGTCTTCTCCGACCGCGACACGGGCGACGTCACCCTGTCGGGCGAGGTCAAGTTCCCCGGTGGGTATGAGATCCTGCGGGGTGAGCATCTGTCGTCCGTGCTGGCGCGGGCCGGCGGCTTCACGGATGCCGCCTATCCGGCCGGCGTGGTCTTCCTGCGGCAGTCGGTGGCGGAATCGCAGCGCGACACCCTGCAGAAGGAGGCGGACGCGCTGGAGCGCCAAATCATCTCCATCGTCGGCAATGTCAGCGGCAAGGTGCAGGTGACGGACGGGGAGATCGCCTACGTCACCCAGATGATCGCCCGCCTGCGCCAGGGCATCGGCCCCGCCAGCGGGCGGGTGGCGGTGCATGTGGACCCGAGGGAGATCGCGGCCCATCCGGAACTGGATCTGGTGATGGAGCCGGGCGACCAGCTGGTGGTGCCGCGCCAGCCCAGCGCCGTGGTGGTCTCGGGTGAGGTCATGGCCCCGGGCGGCATCCAGTTCCGCGGCGACCGCAGCGTGGACGACTACATCGCCATGGCCGGCGGCATGACGGAGATCGCCGACGACGACCATGTCTTCGTGGTCCAGCCAGACGGTTCCGCCATCCAGGTGGACGGCGGCGGCTGGCTCTCCAGCCCGCCAAAGCTGGCGCCCGGCTCGGTCATCGTCGTGCCGCGCAAGCTGCGCCACTTCACCTGGGACAGCATCCTGATGGACATCATCCAGGTCACCAGCCAGCTGGCCATCACCGGCGCCTCGCTGGCCGTGATCTCAAAGTAGGCCCACGGGGAATAAAGGGCCCCCGGTTTCCGTCCTTGGGTTAGGGGCGGGCCGGGGGCCCGTTCCATTCTTCCTCCGCGATGGGATGGCGGATGCCTCGCATACTAGTCGGCAGTGTCTATTTCCTGCGCCTGGATCCGGCGCGGTGGGCGGAGCATCAGCCGTTCCCGCCGCTGGGCACCCTCTATGCCGCCGGCACGCTGCAGGCGTCTGGGCATGAGGTGCATTTCTTCGACGCCATGACCGCCCAGGCCGTGGTCGATTGGTCGGCGCGGGTGGCGGAAGTGCGGCCGGACGTCGCCGTGCTCTATGACGACAATTTCAACTACCTGTCCAAGATGTGCCTGTCGGCCATGCGGCTGGCGGCGCTGGAGATGATTGCCGCCGCTACGGCCGCGGGGGCCAAGGTCGCCATCTGCAGTGCTGACGCCGCCGACCATCCCGACCTCTACCTTGACGCCGGTGCCGGTGCTGTCATCGTCGGTGAGGGCGAATTGACCCTGGCGGAGCTGACGGCCGCCTGGCGCGATGGTGCCGATGACCTGTCCGCCATCAAGGGCCTGGCCTGGCGCAAGGGTGTTGAGACCGTGCGCAACCTCAAGCGTGAGGTACTGCGCGACCTGGACGCCCTGCCGCCGCCGGCCTGGGAACTGGTGGACATGGACGCCTACCGCCAGGTCTGGCGCCGGCACCACGGCTTCTTCGCCCTCAACCTCGTCACCTCGCGCGGCTGTCCCTATTCCTGCAATTGGTGCGCGAAACCCATCTGGGGACAAGGCTACGCCGTGCGTAGTGCCCGGGCGGTGGCGGAGGAGCTGGCGCGCCTGGTCTGCCTGGCGGCGCCCGACTACATCTGGTTCATGGACGACATCATGGGGCTGAAGCCCCGCTGGTGGGGGGAGTTCGCCGCCGCCATCGACGACTTGGGCGTCAAGGTGCCGTTCAAATGCCTCAGCCGCGCCGACCTGGTGCTGCGCGAGGGGGCGGTCGACGACCTGAAGCGCGCCGGCTGCGACATCGTCTGGCTGGGGGCGGAGTCCGGCAGCCAGAAGATCCTGGACGCCATGGACAAGGACCTCTCGACCGGGGAGATCGCGAATGCCACGGCGAAACTGAAGGCCGCGGGCATCCGCGTCGGCCACTTCCTGCAATTCGGCTATCCCGGCGAGGGCATGGCCGAGATCGGCCAGACGCTGGCCATGCTGCGCACCACCCGGCCGGATGAGATGGGCATTTCCGTCTCCTATCCCCTGCCGGGGACGGTGTTTTACGAGCGGGTGCAAAGCCAGCTGCGGGACAAGCGGCACTGGGACGTGTCGTCCGACATGGCCATGCTGTACCGGGGCCCCTACACCACCGCCTTTTATCGCCACCTGCACACTTACGTGCATCGCGACTTCCGTGTGCGCCGGGCGGTGGCGCAGTTGCGTGACGCCGTGAGGGGCCGGGCCGGGGGTGGCGATCATCTGCGGGCGCTGGCCTTCGTAGCCTATTGCGGCGTGGCCATTCCGCTGTCCTGGGCGCGGCTGCAATTGCTGCGCCTGATGCCCCATCCGGCTGCCCCCCGGACGATGACTGCGGGCAGGGCGGCGCCGTGACCGACATCCTGCTGACCCACGGCTATTTCCTGATGGCGGATCCGGCGGAGCGGGCGGTGATGAAGCCCTATCCGCCGCTGGGCCTGCTCTACATCTCTTCCCACCTCAAGGCCCAGGGCTTCGGGGTGGAGGTGATGGACACCACCTTCATGGATATGGCCGCTGCCCAGGCCACCTTGGCGGCGAAGCGGCCGCCGGTGGTGGGCATCTACGTCAACCTCATGACCCGTGGCAACGCACTGCGCCTGGCGGCGGCGGCCAAGGCGGCGGGCGCCACCGTTATTTTCGGCGGGCCGGAGCCGGCGAACTACGCCGAGGAATACCTCAGCCGGGGTGGCGATATCGTCGTGTCGGGGGAGGGGGAGCTGACCCTGGCGGAGGTGATCCCCCATCTGGCCCGGCATGGGCTGACCGAACTGGATCAGGTTCACGGCATCGCCTATCGCGATGAGGAGGGCGGCGTGCGCCGCACCCCGGCGCGCAAGCAGATCGCCGACCTGGACGCTCAGCCCTTTCCAGACCGGGGCGCCATCGATCTGGAGCGTTATCTGCAGACCTGGAAGACGCACCACGGCGTGCGCTCCGTCTCTCTCATCGTGGCGCGGGGCTGCCCCTACACCTGCAACTGGTGCAGCCATTCCGTCTTCGGCCACAGCCACCGCCGCCGGTCCGCCCAGAACGTGGCGGATGAGATCGAGTTCATCCGCGACACCTACGCCCCGGACCAGCTGTGGTTCGCCGACGACGTCTTCACCATCAACCAGAAATGGCTGGAACAGTTCGCGGCCGAAATGAAGCGCCGGGGCCTGCGCTACCCGTTTGAGACCATCACACGCGAGGACAGGCTGAACGAGCGGGTGGCCGACCTGCTGGCGGAACTGGGCTGCTATCGCATCTGGATCGGCGCCGAAAGCGGGTCACAGCGCATCCTGGACGCCATGCAGCGGCGGACCAACGCGGTGCGCATGCGCGAGATGATCGCCCTGGTGCAGGATCGGGGCATCCGCGCCGGCACCTTCATCATGCTGGGCTATGACGGCGAGACCTGGGAGGACATTGACGAGACGGCGCGCCACCTGCGCCTGTCGGCACCCGACGATGTCCTGACCACCATCAGTTATCCCATCAAGGGGACGCCTTATTACGACAAGGTGGCGGACCGCATCGCCGGCGGCGGCGCCTGGCAGGAGAGCAGCGACCGCGCCCTGACCGTGGTGGGGCGCAAGTCACGCCGTTTCTACCGCCATGCCCAGCATTGGCTGGCGGCGGAAAGCCGGTTGGGGCGCCTGGAGGCCGCCCCTCGGCGCGACCTGCTGCGGCATGCCAAGGCGCGCGCCTCCTCGGCGCTCAGCCGCCTTGCCATGTACGCCACCCGTCATGAGGTGGAACATGGCTGAGGCCCTGTTGCAGCCGGCGGCCTTCGACCGCTTCGCCGATGATTACGACGCCGGCTTCGCCCACAGCATCCCCGGCCGCTGGCTGCGCCACGCCGTGTGGCGGCAGGTGGGCGCCCATCTCTGGCCGGGCATGCGCGCCTTGGACCTGGGCTGCGGCACGGGGGAGGACGCGCTGTGGCTGGCCCATGCCGGCGCCCAGGTGACGGCGGCCGACGGCTCCCCCGCCATGCTGCGGGTGACGGCCGACAAGGCGGCGCGCCTGGGCATGGCCGACAGGGTTGTCACGCGCCTGGTCGACCTCAATGCCATTGATGATCTGGGCGGTCCCTATGACATGGTGCTGTCCAACTTCGGCGCCTTGAACTGCGCCATGGATCTGGCGCCCTTGGCCGCCGCCCTCCGCCGGGCGGTGGCACCGGGCGGGATGGTGGCCCTGGTGGTCATGGGGCGCTTTTGCGCCTGGGAAACCCTGTGGTATGGGGCGCGCTTGCGCCGTACCGCTGTGCGCCGCTGGTCCGGCCGTTCCACTGCCGACATTGGCGGCGCCGCCATTCCCGTCCGCTATTGGACCCCAGGCGACATCGCCCGCGCCTTCGCGCCGGCGTTCCAGCCGGTCTCCGTCCATCCGGTGGGGGTGTTCCTGCCACCATCCGACCTGTTCGCCGGGCTGGAGCGCCATCCCCGCCACCTGACCCGCCTGATGCGCTGGGAGACCCGGGTGGCCGGCCATCCTTGGCTGGCCCGGCTGGCCGACCATCATCTGACCTTGCTGCGGCATGTTTAAGGAAGCGACCGCGCCATGATCCTGTTCTACAACCCCGTCAGCTCCGCCTCCAAGAAGCCGGTCCTGCCCATGTCGTTGCTGGCCATCGGCGCCATGCTGGAGGGGGTGGAGGAGTATCGCATCATCGACGGCAACCTGGTGCCGGACGGGTTGACGGCGCTGCGCCAGGCGCTGGTCGAGACCAAGGCCGACATCCTGTGCGTGACGGTGATGCCGGGGCCGCAGCTGTCCAACGCCTCCCCCATCTGCCGGGCGCTGAAGGCGGAGTTTCCTCACGTCACCATCCTCTGGGGCGGCTATTTCCCCACCCTGCATGGCCAGATCGTGATGCAGGAAGCTTACGTCGATTATGTCTTCCGCGGCCATTGCGAGCTGGCCTTCGGCGAGTTCGTCGCCAAGGTGCGGGCGGGGGAGGATGTGACCGGCCTGCCGGGCCTGGGCTGGCGCGATGCCGAGGGCAAGGTGCACCTGAACCAGAAGCCGCCGGTGCCCGACATCAATGCGTTGCCGGACTTTCCCTACCATCGGGTGGACATGGACGCCTACGTCCGCTCCTCCTTCCTGGGGTCGCGCACCATCGCCCACCACGCCAGCTACGGCTGCCCCTTCCAGTGCAATTTCTGCGCGGTGGTGCACAAGGTGAACGGCCGCTATTCCGCCCAGACGGCGGAGCGGACGGCCGCCGTGGTGGAAAAGCTGGTGCGCGAGCACGGCGCCACGGCGGTGGAGTTCTACGACAGCAACTTCTTCGTCCATGAGGCCCGCTGCGCCGAGTTCGCGGAGCGCATCACTCACCTGGACATCGGCTGGTGGGGATTCGGCCGCGCCGACACCATGCTGAAGTTCAGCGACGCGACCTGGGCCAAGATGCGCAAGAGCGGCCTGAAGATGGTGTTCATGGGGGCGGAATCCGGCGACCTGGAAACCCTGAAGCGCATGAACAAGGGCGGCAAGCAGGACGGCAACGCCATCCTGGCGGTGGCGGAAAAGATGCGTCGCCATGACGTGGTGCCGGAGATGTCCTTCATCATCGGTAACCCGCCGGACCCGGCGAAGGATGCCGAGAACACCATCCAGTTCATACGGATGCTGAAGAAAGTTAATCCAGCGACGGAGATCGTGTTCTACATCTACAGCCCCGTGCCGGTGGAGGGCGCCATGCTGCAGGAGGCGCAGGCGGCGGGATTCGAATACCCGAAGGACGTGGCGACGTGGACCGAGGCGAAGTGGGAGAAGTTCGCCCAGCATCTGTCGTCCAACCTGCCGTGGATGAACGACGACATTCGGCGCAAGATCGGCAATTTCCAGCGGGTGCTGCACGCCCGCTACCCCACCATGACCGACACCCGCCTGACCCGTACCGGCCGCTTCGCCCTGCGCACTATGGCCGCCTGGCGGTACAAGACGCAGTTCTACGACTTCCCCATCGAACTGCGGCTGCTGGACAAGGTGTTCCCTTACCAGCGCCCCGAAATCCAAGGGTTCTAGGATGGGCGCCTTTCCCCTAGCGCGCGTCTGGCGGGGCCGGCGCCTGGCCGGGGTGCCGGTGGTCACCCTGATGCCGCACAGCCGCTGCAACTGCCGCTGCGTCATGTGCGACATCTGGAAGGCCAACCGCAACGGCACCAGCCTGGAACAGGCGGCGGTGGACCGGCTGGTGGACGACTTCCGCACCCTAGGCGTGCGCTGGGTGGTGCTCTCGGGTGGGGAGGCGCTGATGCACCCCAACCTGTGGGGCCTGTGCGCGGTGCTGAAGGCCCTGCCGCTGAAGATCACCCTGCTCAGCAGCGGCCTGCTGCTGGAACGGCACGCCGCCGACATCGTGGACTGGTGTGACGAGGTCATCGTTTCCTTGGACGGGCCCGAGGCCACGCACAACCGCATCCGCGGCATCAAGGACGCCTACGCCTCCCTGGCCGCCGGCGTGGACGCGCTGCGGCGCCGGCGGTCAGGCTACCCGGTGGCGGCGCGCTGCGTCATCCAGCGCGGTAATTTCCATGAGCTGCCTGCCATCGTCGATGCCGCCAAAGCCATCGGCCTGGACAGCATTTCCTTCCTGGGCGCCGACCTCACCTCCACCGCCTTCAACCGGCCGCAGGCCTGGGCGGAGGGCCGGGTGGAGGAGGTGGGCCTGGCACCGGCCGAATGCGACGCCCTGGATGCCGCCATTGATCAGTTGGCGGCCAGCCATGGCGGCGACTTCGCCGGTCGTTACATCCAGGAAAGCCCGGCTCGCCTGCGCCGCATCAGCACTCGGTACCGCGCGGCCCATGGCATGGCGCTGCCTCCGCCCGTGCGCTGCAACGCGCCCTGGGTCTCCACGGTGGTGGAAGCCGACGGCACGGTGCGGCCCTGCTTCTTCCACGAACCCATCGGCAGCCTGCGCGACGGCACCCTGCCGGAAATCCTGAATGGCCCGGTGGCCCGCTCCTTCCGCGCCGCGTTGGACGTGGACAGCGATCCCGTCTGTCGGCGCTGTGTCTGCAGCCTCAAGCTATGAGTACCGCCATGGCCACTCCCCAGGCGGCCCCGCCGCCCCCGCCCGTTTCCACCGCCACCCGCTTGTTGTGGACGCCCTGGACGGCGGCCAAGCGGGCGGTGCTGCGCCGCCGCCTGGGCCGGGCGGTGTTCGAGAAGATCCGGGGCCGCTCCTTCGTCGTCTGGCCGGGGGTGTTCAACCCTGTGGTCTTCCGTACCGGCCGCTTCCTGGCGGAATTCATCGCCACCAGCCCGCTGCTGGAACCGGCGGAGGGGGCGACTGCGCTGGACATGGGCACCGGCTGCGGCGTGCTGGGCATCTTCGCGGCCTTGCGGGGATACCAGGTGGCGGCGGTCGACGTGGTGCCCGAGGCGGTGTCCTGTGCCCGGGCCAACGCCATCCTGAACCGGGTGGCGGTGGAACTGCACCAGGGCGACCTGTTCGCCCCCGTGGCCGGCCGCACCTTCGACGTCGTATTGTTCTCCCTGCCGAAGTTCCGGGGCACGCCCACCACGACGTTCGAACAGTCCTGGCGCAGCCCTGACGTCATCGACCGCCTGGCCGCCGAACTGCCCGCCATGCTGAACCCCGGCGGCCGGGCCTATTTCGTGCTGACCAGCCACGGTGACTGCGCTGGCATGCTGAACGGTCTGGCCCAGGCGGGACTGGTGGTGGAACGGGTGCTGTGGCAGCACTTCGGGGTCGAGACGCTGGCGATCTATTCCGCGACGACGCCAAACCGCGACAGCAGCGCCGCCGTATCCAACTGAGGCCTAAGCGCCGCCAGCATTTCCGCCACGCTCATGCGCACGTGCTTGGCCTCGCCGCCTACCGTCAGGCGGCCGAAGCCCGACGGGGCGCTCAGGCGGTCGTCCACCAGCACCGGCTGCTCGGCGCAGACCACCAGCAGGATGTCGGCGGGCGTCAGGGCGAAGAAGGCATCCCACGGGTCGTCGGCGGTCCGCCGGGCGATCACCAGGTCATCGGGCGCGGTGTGCCGCCAGAAGCGGGCGGCGCGGAAGGTCAGGCTGGCGAACAGCTCCGCATCCGCCACGCGGCCACGGGCCTGGCGCAAATGATCCCATAGGGTGCCGGGGGCGGAGATGGTCGCGTCGGTGCCGAACAGCAATTGGGTATAGCGCAGGGCGGTGGCCGCGTCCGCCGTGCGGCCGAACAGGAACAGGTTGCTGGCGGGGCACCACACCAGCGCGGCCAGGCGCTGAAAATCCTCACCCTCCAGGCTCACGCCGTGCACGCCGGCGACGGCGCGGCGGAACAGGTTTTCCTTCAGGAAGGCCAGGGCACGGCGGCGGCTGTCGGCGGTCACCCCCTCCGCCAGATGCGTCACCGCCGGTCCCAGCCCGGCCATCCAGCGCCAGGGGCTGGCCAGTTCCGGCGAATGCAGGTCCTGGTAGGGCGCCAGCACGCGGATGGGGCCCTCGACCGGTGTGCCGCCATGGTCGGCCACGGCGGTCACTCCCCACAGCAGGTTCTTCAGCAGACCGACCTGGACGCGCAGGGGGGCGGGGATGGCTTCGATGCGGGTGACCAGCGCGCGGTTCGCCTGCACGTCGTGGCTCCAGCCCAGGAAGTCGTCGTAGGGCGGGGAACCGGTGGGCGGATAGCAGTTGAAGGCCAGGTGGTCGTGGGAATTGATCAGTCCTGGAAAGGCGATGCAATCGTCCAGCCGCCGGCCGTAGGTCCCCACCAGATCCGCCAGGCTGGCCGGGGGCGCGGTGGGGCCCATCCAGTGCGGCGGCATCACGGTGTCTCCGGCCCGGCATGGGACAGGCGATAGGCCAGCAGGCCCAGCGCCTCATGCGCCGCCAAATCCAGATGCGCCAGGTTGGCGGGCAGGGACAGATGGGTTTCCGGTCCCAGGGCCGTGGTCAGGTAGTTCGATGGCCAGGGGATAACCTTCCAGCCTACGCGCGAGGCCGAGAGCATGGCGCGCGGCATGTGGTAGGCGGAGGCGACCAGCAACCAGGTCTGCCCCGGCGCCGGCTGCGCCATCCGCTTGGCCAGCACCAGATTTTCAAGGGTGGTGCGCGACCGCGCTTCATAGCTCACCCGCGTGTCGTCCAGGCCCAGGTTAGCCAGCACGTGGCGTGCCACCTCGGCCTCCGGCATGCCGGCCGTGCCCAGCTCACCCGATCCGCCGCTGAAGATCACGCGCGCCTCTGGATGACGGCGGGCCAGCGCGGCGGCTGCCAGCAGGGTGCCGCCGTCCGGGCCCACGCCCGGGACCCCCCGGTCGCGCAGCACCTCGCCATTCAGGCCTTCGCCCAGCACCAGGATGCCGTCGATGGTTGGGGGCTCCATCGGCCGTGGATGGAGCCCTTCGATGGGCCGCAGGGCCCAATTGCCCACGGGCAGGGTCAGCAGGACCAGCAGTGTCAAGGCGCAGGCCGTTGCCGGCACCACGGCCGCCGGATGGCGCCGGGCCGCCAGCACGGCGGCGGCGAGGGCGCTCCATACCAGCACGTGGCTGGGCGCCACCAGGTACCAGCCGATCTTGGAGACGGTGAAGAATTCCAGCGGTGTCATCCTGGCGTACCGCCCATCAAGTGTTTGAATTTACACCGTATAGTCCTACGCTTCCGCCTCATGTCGAAGGGGTGCCGGCCATGACGATGACGGATGTGATGAGGACGCCGATGCGCCTGCTGCGCGGCCTGGGGCCGTGGCGCCGCTCGCCCCGGCGCTTCCAGCCCTTCAGCTACACCAAGCCGGACCGATACCCCTGGCTGTTCACCTTCGTGCGCGAGCGGCTGGGTGATGGGCCGGACCGCCGCCTGCTGTCCTTCGGCTGTTCGGTGGGGCAGGAGGTGGCCAGCCTGCGCCGCCTTTTCCCAGAGGCTCGGCTGAAGGGCATCGACATTGACCCGCGCAACATCGCCGACGCCCGCGCCCTGAGGCTGACGGGCGTGGAGTTCGCCGTGGGCGACAGCACGGCGGGGGAGGTGGGCGGCAGCTTTGATGCCATCTTCTGCCTGGCGGTACTGTGCAATGGTACCTTGACCACCAGCGGCGCGCAGCGTTGCGATCCCGTGCTGCACTTCGCGACCTTCCAGGCCATGGTCACGGACTTCGCCCGCTGCCTGAAGCCGGGTGGCCTGCTGTGCCTGGTCACCACCAACTTCCGCTTTCGCGATACCGACGTGGCCGCCGGTTTCGACGTGGCCCTGACCATCTCCCCCGACCAGTTGGCGCCCGATGTCATATTCGGACCGGACAACCGCCTGATGCCGGGTGAACGCTACACCGACGTCGTCTTCGTCAAGCGTTGAGCTAGAAGACATACTGGACCAGCAGGCCGATGGTCTGGACCGTGTAGTTCTCGGGAATGACGCCCAGGTAGGTGTTGTTGTTGATCACGCCTGCCGTCAGGCCGGTGTAATGGAAATCCACCACCCGCTCATAATTGAAGCGATAATACAGGCGGTAGGACAGCTCTTCCGACATTTGCCAGCGCACATCGGTTTGCAGGGCGTGGCTGTCGTAGGTGATCTCCGGGAAGCTGTTGCCGGCCTGCGCCGGCGTCAGGCTGTTGAAGAAGGCGCCGGTGCTGGCGAAGGCGTAGTCGATTGCCGTTCTGGCGCGGGTGAAGGTGTAGTCCGCGTTCAGCGAGATGACGCCCCAGCTGTGATGGGCGTTCAGCCCCAGGGTATAGTTGTCCGACCCCACCGTTTCCGTCCAGCCGTTGGCCAGGGGATAGCCTGGGCTGCCGGCACTGCCGCTGGTGCCGCTGCCGGTGGCGTTGATGTTGGCGACACCCCGGTCCTGGTTCTGATAGGTGACATAGCCCGTCAGCGTGGTCGCCGCCGACATCTGGTAGGTGTAGGCGGCGGTGATATCATAGGCGTGGGTGGCCTGCAGGCCGTAGGCGGCGTCGTACTCGTCCACCTTCAAGCTGCCGGTCAGCTGCAGGTCGCTGCGCGGGGACAGGATGTAGTTGGCCTGGCCACGCAGCACATGCTCACTGCGGTTGGCGACGTCAAACTTGCGCAGGTCGGCCAGGGCGAAGGCCGGATCGCCCGCCGGCGTCGCGGGGATATAGCCGGGCAGGGCCGAGGAATAGTAGGGCGTATAGGGGTTGGACTGGTAGTCGCTGCCGATGCGCCGCGCGAACTCATAGGACAGGCGGGCGGTGCCCCACTCATACCCCGCGGTGCTGACCTGCAGCCGGGCGATGTTGTCGTGGGCGTCCGCGATCTCCCGTACCGTGTGGTCGATGGTGTCGTTCTCGTAACTGAGGTCCAGCTTCCAATGCGTGTCCAGGCGGTAGGCCGCCTTGACCGTCGCCTGCAACGCATTGTTCGCGAAGGGCATGTTGCGGATCTGGACCAAGCTGCCCGGCGTGTTGGCCCGGTAGATGCCGCTCAAGGACGGGATGAAGGGCGCCAGCCCGCCGTCGATGGCGATGTAGCCGTACTGCCCGGTTTGCGGATTGTAGGCGACGTAGTTGGTGCGGTTGGCCTCATCCCGGTCGCGCACTTCCACCGTCAGGCCCAGGTCGGGACTGACGGTGTAATGGTACTGCGCCACCGCGTTCAGGATGTTGATGGCGGCGTTGGCGGTGGGCTGGCTCAGCGCCGAGGCGCTGTTCCATTGGCCGAGGTTGATGGTGTTGCCGCCGCTGGTGATCAGGCCGCCGCCCGTGCTGGGCGCCTGCAACTCATCATCCTGGCGCATCAGGCTGTAAGACAGGCTGGCGGTGAAGCGCGAGGCTGGCGACAGCTGCACCGCCAGATCACCCTTCACCGTGTGATAGTCGTTGTTGGGCGCCAGGCTCAGCCGGCCGGTCTGCGGGATATAGGCGCCAGCGGTGGTGTTGGAGGTCAGGCCCGGGTTTTGCCAGGTGAGATCCAGGATGTCGTTGCGGAAAAAGGACCCGGCATAGGCCAAGTTGGCCTGGAAGTTCTGTTCCTTGTAGCGCACGCCGCCGGTGACATCGACGGTCTGGTAGTGGATGGGCTGGATCAGCTGGGTGGCGCCGTTCTGGAATGGATAGCCGAAGGTGGCGCTGATGGGCTGGGTGCCGTTGCGCTGCTCATCGGAAATCTTCAGGAACAGCTCGGTATGCTCATCCGCCGTGTAGGTCAGGGAGCTGCCGGCCTTTTCCCGCAGGATGCGCAGGGTGCTGGGCCCCACCGCCGCCGCCACGGCGTTGACCTGCGCCGAGGTGGAGGCGCCGGGCGTCAGGCCGCCGCGCAGGGTGAGGTTGCCGGTGCCCACCCCGTCCCACAGCGACTTGGCGGTGGTGGAGAAGGTGTGCGGGATGCTGTCGAAATAGGCCTGCAGGTCGAACACGCCATAGCGGCCGACGTCCACCTGGTAATACTGGTCGGTGCGGCCCAGGTTCTGGCCGTAGGCGGAGGCGTGCAGGGCGGTCTTCCGGTTCTCTGCCGAGAAGCCCAGGCCGGTGACGGTGAAGCCGTTCTTCCAGTCGCCGTATTCGTTCAACGCGGCCGAACGGCTGTCCTGGCCGAAGGTGCCCATGATGCCGGCCTCGAACCAGCCCTGGGTCCACCAGTCGGGGGCGCTCTTGCTCTGCGTCATGTCCGGCGTGCGGAAGGGCACGGGATACATCAGGCCCGTGGGCGTGCGCGTCACGTCGTCGATGATGGACAGGCCGTCGTTGTCCCGCGCCCGGTTCATCACCTGGGCTGTGGGGTTCAGGACGTTGCCCGGCCCGCCATAGCCGGTGGTGCCGCTGTCGGCCTGGGCCGCCGTTGCCGCCAAGGGGGCCGCCAAGGGGGCGGTGGCCGCAAGCAGCCAGCGGGTGGAGGTTTTCAGACGAGGTCTCATCGTTCGAACCGTGCGCCGGAGGGACTGTTGGACCCGTGGATGTTCACGTGGCAGGTCTGGCAGCTGGTGGCGATCAGGCGCGGGTCGGGCATGGGCCCGCGTGCCATGTTGCCCGCCGTCAGCAGGCTGCCGGGATGGCCGTCTTGCGAGTGGCACTGCTGGCACAGCACCGGGCGCGGCGCGTTCAGCAGGTTCTCGAAGTTGGACCCGTGCGGCGAATGGCAGTTCAGGCAGCTTTCGCGCACCGGCGCATGCTCGAACAGGAAAGGCCCGCGCTTGTCGGCATGACAGGTGAAGCAGACCTCGTTCACGCTGTCGGCCTTCAGCAGCGGCGCCGTGGTCGAGCCGTGCGGGTTGTGGCAGTCGGTACAGCTGAGCTTGCCCTCCAGCAGGGGCATGTGCGACCGCCGGGCGAATTCCGCGTGCTGGGCCTTGTGACACTGGAAGCAGGTCTCGTTGATGCTTTCCCGGGCGGTCAGGCCGCGCGCGCCGAAGGTGGTCATGGGGTTGTGGCAGTCGGCGCAACCCAGCTGGTTGCTGTCATGAATGCTGTCATGCCAGAAGATGCGCTGGCCGCCGGCATGGCAGGTCAGGCACTGGCCGTTCTGCTCCGCCACCGGCGTTTTGCTTTTCTTGGAAAAGCTGATGATGGTGGTGAGGTCCGAGGGATCCTCGATATGGGCGGAACCGGGGCCATGGCAGGCCTCGCAATTCTGCGCCTGCAACTCCGTGCGCGGGTTCTGCTGGAACACCTTGGCATGGATGGTGTGGGCCCAGTTAGTCGCCTCCTGCTGATGGCAGCTCTCGCACGTCTCGCGCCCGACATAGGTGCGCTGTGCTTTCGCCTCCGCCTTTGGCGCGTCGGGCTTGGGTGCGTCGCCCTTAGGTGCGTCTGAGGCATAGCTGGCCAGGCGCGTCCATTTCGACGCCGCAGGCCGCGGGGCGGGCGCCGGGGTGAACTGGGTGGCCTTCAGGCTGGGGTAGGGGGCTTGCGCCGCCATGCCGTCCGTTGCCATGCCCATATGCGCTGGGCCTGCGGGCATGGCGGCGATGTCGCTGTCGATACGGTGCAGGGCGTCGGCGTCGACATGGCCCGCATGGATGCGCGCCATCTCATCCCGCAGGGCAGCCTGATCAGGCGGCAGCATAGGCGTTTCCGCGCGGGCCAGGCCCGCCAGGCCGCAGGCCAGCAGCAGGGCCAGAACGACGCCGCGCCTCATTGCGGCGCCAGGGATTTGAGGTAGGCGACCACGTCCCGGCGCTGTTGCTCATCCGCCAGACTGAAGGGCATCTTGTTCGAGACGGATGGGTCGCCGACGAAATCGCCCAGGTATTTGTGCGGGTTGGCCAGGTAGGCGACGATATTGTCCTCGCTCCACACCAGGCCCTTGGCCGCCGCTTGCTGTACGGCGGGGGAATAGCTGTAGCCGCCGATGCTGCCGGCCGGGCGACCGACCACGCCGAACAGGCTGGGCCCCACCTTGTTCACGCCCTGCTCCGCCGAATGGCAGGCGGCGCATTTCTTGAAGACGGTGGCGCCGTTGGCGGCGTCGCCCGCGGCGTGGGCCGTGCCGGCACCCCCCACGGCCAAGGCCACCACCAGCGCGGCGGAAAACAGGTTTTGCTTCGGCGTCATACAGCGGCTCCCTCAGTCCCTGTCCCCTCAGACGGGTGGGACCGGCGGGATATTCCCCTGCCGCCTCGAAAAAGTGAGTTTTGAATAAAGTATTGGACTAGTGGCTGGGCGTTAGACCGTCTTCTTGGCCTCCCCCGTCACCGGTGTCCAGGATGGCGGGTCGCTGGCGGGGAAGGAGTCCTCGCTGGCGTCCTCCACCGCGTCGCGATCCGGCACATAGGGCGGTGGGGCGTTGGCCTTGTCGATCAACGCCTTCTGCCCATCGGCCATGGCCTGCGGCACCACGGGGCCCGGCGTCGTGACCACGGTCTGATGGCCCCGGATGCTCGGATCCTCGGTACGGGCCGGCGCCATGGTGGGGCCGCTCAACACCTGCCGCATCTGGTGGGTCTGTGGCCGGGGCAGGGGGCGCGGCCGCTCCTCCGGATCGCTGATCTCATAGGGCAGGTTGTGGCGCTCCGCATACTCCACCGCCTCCTGCAGCTTGTCGAAGGCGAGGAAGACGTCCATTTGCGGATCGCCGCCGCCCTTCCAGCCCATCAGCGGATCGGTTTCATGGGTGGGCTTGGCCTCATACGTCAAGATCCAGGACATTTTGCGGCCCGGCGCGTTCTGCATCGTCGCCGGCGCGGGCCGGCGAATATAAGCGCGGAGCGGGACCGGGATGCCCAGAGGATCGCCCGGGGATCGAAGCGGCTTGGTCATGTGTCACCTCCAGAAGGAAACACCGCCTCAAGCGCCAATTATCCGGCTTCGTTCCCGCCCATCCGAAACGGAACCCGTCGCGCCCGTGTCTGTTGACGCCGCATACCCCTTGCGGAGACAGGATCATGAGCGAAGCAGGCAACGGCACCTCACGCCGCACGGTCATCGGCGGCTTGGCGGCGGGCACGGCGATGGCGGGTTTCACGGCGGTTCCCGCCCAGGCGGCGCCCGCGACCGCCGGAGGCAGGCGCGCGACGCCTGAATATCCCAGCCCGCCCTTTCCCAAGCAGGAACAGCAAGAGCCGCCGGGTCTGGCCAGCCGTATGAACCCCCGGCCGGACCATGGCGAGGAAAGCTACAAAGGGTCCGGCCGACTGGCGGGGCGCAAGGCCCTGATCACGGGGGGCGACAGCGGCATCGGCCGCGCCGCCGCCATCGCCTTCGCCCGCGAGGGGGCGGACGTGGCGTTCGGCTACCTGCCGGTGGAGGAACCGGATGCGAAGGAGGTGGTGACGCTGATCCAGGATGCCGGACGCAAGGCCGTGCCCCTGCCGGGCGACATCCGCAACGAGGCTTTCTGCCAGAAGCTGGTGGCCGACGCGGCGCGCGAACTGGGGGGGCTGGACATCCTGGTCAACAATGCCGCCCGGCAGCATTCGGTGGACAGCCTCACCGACATCAGCAGCGAGCAGTTCGACGACACCTTCAAGACCAACGTCTACGCCATGTTCTGGATCACCAAGGCGGCCATGGCGCACCTGGGCAAAGGGGCGGCCATCATCAACACCGCCTCGGTCAACGCCTACGACCCCTCACCCAATATCCTGGATTATTCGGCGACCAAGGGCGCCATCATGATTTTCACCAAGGGCCTGGCCAAGCAGTTGGCCAAGAAGGGCATACGCGTGAACGCCGTGGCGCCGGGTCCAGTGTGGACGCCCCTGCAGCCCAGCGGCGGCCAGCCGCCGGAAAAGCTGGTGACCTTCGGATCGGATACACCCCTGGGCCGGCCGGGGCAGCCGGCGGAGCTGGCGGCGCTCTACGTGCTGCTGGCCAGCAACGAGGACACCTTCTCCACCGGCCAGGTTTTCGGCGCCACGGGGGGGCACGGCGGGCCGTGAGGCCCGCCACCCCGGGGACTCAAGCGACCTTGAGCACCACTTTTCCTCGCACATGCTCGTCCTCCAGCACGTGCTCCGCCTCCGCCGCCTCTTCCAGGGCGAAGACCTTGTCGACCTGCACCCGCACACGGCCGGCGTCGATGAGGCGCCCGATCTCCACCAGCTGGCGGCCGTCGGCGTGGGCGGTATAGCGCGTGCCCTCGGCGCCATGCTCCCTGGCCTTGTCGGCCGACGGCTCGGTTAGGGTGGAGACCAGGACGCCACCCTGTTTCAGGACTGACCATGACCGGTCCTGGGTTTCCCCCGCCACCAGGTCGTAGACCAGGTCAACCTCCGGCACCTCATCCTCGAAGCGCTGGTTCTTGTAGTCGATGGCCTTGTCCACGCCCAGGGACCGCACCCACTCCAGGTCCCCTTCGGAACAGGTGGCGTAGACGGTGGCGCCGTAGGCCTTGGCGAACTGCACGGCGAAGTGGCCCACGCCACCGGCGGCACCGTGAACCAGCACCCGCTGCCCGCCCTTTAGGCGGCCATGGTCGAACAGGCCCTGCCAGGCCGTCAGGGCCGCCAACGGCACCGCAGCGGCGTGGATGGGATCCAGCCTCTCCGGCTTGGGCGCGCAATGGGCAACGTTGGCCACCACGTACTCGGCATGGCCGCCCCGGTCGGTGGGCAGCATGGCGAAGACCGCGTCCCCTTCCGTATAGCCGGTGACGGCGCGGCCGCATTTCTCAATCGTGCCGCACATGTCGCGGCCCAGGGTCAGCGGCAGCTGGTCGGCCGGGAGGTACTTGCCACTGCGGATCTTGTAGTCGACGGGGTTCACGCTGGCCGCCTGGACCCGTACCAGCACCTCATAATCACCGGGCTCGGGTTTGGGCACATCTTCCAGCGTCAGAACCTCGGTCCCGCCAAAGCTGTGGATACGCACCGCCTGCATCGGAGCCTCCTCTCTCTCACGTGGGGACGATGGGGCAGCAAACCCGCCAGCGCCGTCATGGTTCCGCGTCGTCGGTGGGAACCAGGTCGCCCCATCCACGGCGCTGCCATAGTGCACCAGTACCTGGGCGCCCCGATCCCGCGGGAAGCACCGGTGACGAGAGCCAGATGTGAACCGAGCCTCGGACGGCGTTTAACCGCCGTGCTCGAGGGATAAGGCCGGGATAGGTCCGGCCCGCCACAATTTCAGGCGAACCCTATTTGTCGCCCACGATGCGGGCGCGGCGGGGGGACTGGCGGCGGAAGGCGGAATAGTACTTTGCCATCACCTTGCTGGGGGCGGCCAGCCGCGCCAGCAGTTGGTTACGGAAACCGATGGCCAGGGCGTCCTGCGGCTCGTGGGCGAGGTTCGCCGTGGGATGTTTGACCCAGGCGGGAATCGCCGGCTCTGCCGGGATGAGGCCCAGTTCGCGTCCCGTGGTGGCGAAGAGGGAGAGGGCGTGGTCGATCTGGCTGCGGCTGTGCGCGGCGCTGACGCTGGAGCGGAGCAGGGCGAGGCCCTTGGGGGTGGCGGGGGGCAGGCTGACGTTGGTGTAGAGGCCGGCCTCCAGCAAGCGTGTCCAGAAGGCGAAGGCCGTCTTGGGGTCGGGCATGATGGCGGAGACGACGGGGCTGGCCTCCGGCCCGACATGGAAGCCCAGGTCGGCGAGGCCGGCATGGAAGCGGCGGGCGTTGTCCATCAGCTGCTGGCGCAGGGCCGGGCGGTGGCGCAGCTGGTTCAGCGCCTCCGTCACCGCCGCCACCACGGCCGGGGGCAGGGAGGCGGTGAACATGTAGGGGCGGCTGGCGACGCGCAGGATGTCGAAGCCGTCCATGTCGCTGACGCAGAAGCCGCCGATGCCACCCAGGCTCTTGGAGAAGGTGCCGACGACGAAGTCGACTTCGTCCTCGACGCCGGCCGCCTCGGCCAGGCCGCGTCCGGTGCGCCCCAGGACGCCCAGGGAATGGGCCTCGTCCACCACCAGGTAGGCGCCCCACTTGCGCTTGACCTCGACGAACTCGCGCAGGGGGGCGGTATCGCCCAGCATGGAATAGATGCCCTCGACGACGATGACCTTGTCGCCGGGGGTGTCGGCCAGGCGGCGCAGGCGGTTGTCGAGGTCGTCGGGGTCGTTGTGGCGGAAGCGGGTGACCTGGGCATGGCCCAGGCGGGAGCCGTCATAGATGCTGGCGTGGCTGTCGGCGTCCAGGATCAGGTGGTCGTCCTTGCCGGCCAGGGCGGAGAGGATGCCCAGGTTGGCCTGGTAGCCGGTGGAGAACACCATGCAGTGCCGCCGGCCGTAGAAGTCGGCCAGGTGGCGTTCCAGCTGCCGGTGGCCGCCGTAGCTGCCGTTGGCGACGCGCGAGCCGGTGGTGCCGGCGCCCAGGCTGCGGGTCGCGGCGACGGCGGCATCGATGACGTGGGGGTCGTAGGTCAGCCCCAGGTAGTTGTTGGTGCCCAGCAGCAGGATGCGCCGGCCGGCGATCATCCCCTCGGTCGGGGAAAGCACCCGGTCGAAGCTGACGTTGAAGGGGTTGTGACCGGTGGATTCCAGGCTCTCGAACTGCCCCATCAGCGGCGCGTACTTGTCGAAAAGAGCCATGGATCAGCGGCCGCCCTTAAGGTCTTGCGCCGCGGCGACGAGATCACCGACGGTCTTCACCTCGGCGATCCGATCCAGCGGGATGGAGATGTCGAGTGCATCCTCGATCTCCATCACGAAATCCATGACCGCGACCGAATCCAGACCGAGGCCTTCGGTGATGTTCGTATCATCGGACAATTCGACGGGTCTATCCAGCGCGGCACGGAGGGCGTCGAAGACAAGCGACCGGATCTGCTCTGCTGAGTTCTGCATATCTTGGCATCGGAAACGTTATGGGGGGAACGTTATGAGGGCACTCGATCGCTTGGGCGCCCCGTGATGAGGATCAATGGTCACGGCACGGGGGT
>NZ_JARPAF010000001.1:669384-794186 GCF_029594735.1 Nitrospirillum amazonense | reverse complement strand
GCTAGTTGCAAAAAAACTTCGGCACCCCGCCGGACCTCGGTCACAGACCGTGCCATCGTGTCCGCGCTAAGGAGCTTGGCATGTACAGGTAACGATAGCGCATGACATAGATCGGAAACAGCATTGACATTAACCTGCAAAGCCACTTGCCCATCTACCGGGGCGCCGGGCCGGCCACAAGCGCCGCGTTCGGCGCATCAGCCTCAACGACGGCACATTTGCCTTTCTGTCATCAATTTGCATACCTGTTTTCAAATCCCCTCGGCGTAAAGCCATAGAGAGTTAGGGTTACACGTAAAAATGACGTCTCCGACGCCCTCCCACCATCCCGGGCTCCCGACTCGCCATGCGGATTTCCTGTCCGTGGCCGACGCGCTGGATTACGCCGCCCAGGGCCCTACGGGTTACAATTTCTATTCCGGCAAGGGTGTCCTCAGCGAGGCCTTGCCCTACGCCACGCTGCGGGAGCAGGCGATCGATCTGGCCCGCCGCCTGTTGGGCATAGGCCTGGAACCCGGCGACCGCGTCGGCCTGATCGCGGAAAGTGATGGTGATTTCGTCCGCGCCTTCTTCGCGTGCCAATACGCCCGGCTGGTACCGGCGCCCATGCCACTGCCCTCGGCGTTCGGCGGCAAGGATACCTACATCGCCCATATCCGGCGCATGCTGGAAAGCTGCGGTGCCATCGCCGCCTTCGGGCCGGCCATGCTCAACGACTGGCTGGCCCAGTCGGTGGAGGGCCTGGACCTCAAGATTTCCGGCACCTTGGCCCTGCTGGACGACGTGGCGCCGTACGCCGGCGACCTGCCGGCACAGTCCGCCGACAGCATCAGCTACCTGCAATTCTCATCGGGCAGCACACGCTTCCCCATGGGCGTCGCCGTGACGCAGCGCGCCTTCCTCAGCAATGCCGCCCACGTGGGCCGCACCGGCCTGGCCATCGACGACGGCGACCGCTGCATTTCCTGGCTACCCTTTTACCATGACATGGGCCTGGTCGGATTCCTGCTGATCCCCATGGCGTGCCAGGTGTCGGTGGACACGCTGCCCACCCGGGAATTCGCCCGCCGCCCCCTGATGTGGCTGGATCTCATCAGCCGCAACCGCGGCACCATCTCCTACAGCCCATCCTTCGGGTATGAGTTGTGCGCCCGCCGGGCGGAGACGTTGTCGACCGAGGGGATCGACCTTTCCAGCTGGCGCAGCGCCGGCATCGGCGGCGACATGATTCGTCCGCATGTGCTGGCCAACTTCGCGTCGCGCTTCGCCGCCAACGGCTTCGACGCCCGCGCCTTCGTGCCCAGCTACGGCATGGCCGAGGCGACGCTAGCCCTGAACTTCACGCCCAAGGGCCAGGGCGTGCGCCACGACGTGGTCGACAGCATCCTGCTGGAGAGGGAACACCGCGCTGTGCCGGCCGCGCCCGGCGCCGAACGCAGCCGCACTTTCGTGCTCTGCGGCCACATCCTGCCCGACCACACCATCGAGGTGCGC
This sequence comes from Nitrospirillum amazonense, assembly GCF_029594735.1. Classification (NCBI taxonomy): domain Bacteria; kingdom Pseudomonadati; phylum Pseudomonadota; class Alphaproteobacteria; order Rhodospirillales; family Azospirillaceae; genus Nitrospirillum; species Nitrospirillum amazonense. Next base: position 792,692 of record NZ_JARPAF010000001.1, on the reverse strand, counting down.
GACGGCGCCGGCCAGCCGCAGCCGCCGCGCCACGTCGGGCGTATCTTCGTCCGCGGTCCCAGCCTGATGAGCGGCTATTTCGACGCACCGGAGGAAACCGCCCGGGTCCTGGACGAGGACGGCTGGCTGGATACCGGCGACCTGGGCTACCTGCTGGATGACCAGATCGTCCTGACCGGGCGGGCCAAGGACCTGATCATCGTCAACGGCCGCAATCTGTGGCCGCAGGATCTGGAGTGGACGGCGGAGGCGGAAATCACCGCCCTGCGCAGCGGCGACGTCGCGGTCTTCTCCGTCGACAGCGGTGACGAGGAAGAGGTAGTGGCGCTGGTGCAGTGCCGCAGCCAGGACCAGGCCGCACGGGACGCCTTGGCCGGCGAAATCAGCCAGGTCTTCCGCAGCCGCTATGGTGTGCTGGTCCGCGTTGTCCTGGTGCCGCCGCACAGCCTGCCGCAGACCACGTCGGGCAAGCTCAGCCGCAGCCGGGCGAAGGCTCTGTATCAGGCGGGCGACATGCCCATCCTGGGCGTCTCCGCGCCGGTGGAGCCCGTCCCGGCATGAACGGGCGGCCCATCGTCGCTGTCACGGGCGCGACGGGCTTTCTCGGGCTGCATCTGGTCGCCACCCTGGCGCGGTCGGGCGCACGGTTGCGGATATTGGCCCGCCGGCCGCCGGACCACCCGTTCTGGGCTGGCCTGACCTTCGAGACCGTCCGGGGCGGGCTGGAGGACCCCGATGCTTTGGCGCGGCTGGCCGAGGGGGCGCAGGTGCTGATCCACGCCGCCGGCCTGATCAAAGCGCCGGACCGGAACGCCTTCATGGCAACCAACCGGGACGGCACCGCCCGGATGGCATCGACATTGCGCCGCCTGGCGCCCCAGGCCCACCTCATCGTCGTCTCCTCCCTGGCTGCGCGTGAGCCGCAGCTGTCGGACTACGCGGCCAGCAAGCGGGCGGGTGAGGAGGCGGCACACCAGGCTTATGCGGATGCGCCGGGGCAACTGGCCGTCCTGCGCCCGCCCATGATCTACGGTCCCTGGGACCGGGAGACGCTGACGATTTTCAGAACGGCGTCACGGCCGATCATCCCGCTGGTGAGCGACGGGCGCCTGGCAGCGGTCCACGTCAGCGACGCGGCCGGGGCCTTGAGCGCTATCGCGACCGGCACCGGGGCCCCCTGTGGCGGCACCTACGCCTTGGCCGACACCGAGCCGGCCGGGTATGCCATGGCCGAGATGATGCGGCAGGCCGCCCTGGCCGTGCGCGGCGACGCGCGGCCCCGATTCCTGCGGGTGCCCAGCCGCCTGCTGCTGGCGGCCGGACAGGCCTCATCCTGGTGGGGAAGGGTGCGCGGCGCCGCCCCCATATTCACCACGGGCAAGGCGCGGGAGATCCTGCACCCCGACTGGACGGTCACGCCCGACGAGTTGCTGCCCGCAGCGGTATACCAGCCCGCCGTAAGCCTGGCGCAAGGGTTCCGCGACACCGTCGGCTGGTACAGGTCTGCCGGCTGGCTGCCGTAAGCCGTTTCAGAGCGCCTTCTCATAGATGCGGTAGGTTTTGTAGGCCACGCCGCCCAGGCTTTCGTTGATGCGGCGCATGGGCATGTTGTTCTCCAGAATCCACGACAGCTCGATGTGCTGGAAGCCCATGGCCGCCGCGTCGGTGCGCACGGCGTCGATCAGCAGGAAGGGCAGCAGGCTGCCGATCATGCCCTGGGACGCGGCCTTGCGGATGCCCATCAGCGGCACGCGCGCGGTCTTGAGGCCGGCGACCTTCAGCCGCCACAGCAGCTTGGCCCAGCCCAGGGGCAGCAGCTTGCCGTTCAGGTCGCGGATGGCCTCGTTCAGGTTGGGCAGGCAGACGATGAAGCCGACCGCCTCGCCATCCTGCTCCACGAACCGCACCAGGCGCGGGTTCAACAAGGGCTTCAGCGACTTGGCCAGATAGTCGGTCTCCACCTCCGTCAGGGGGACGAAGCCCCAATTGTCCCGCCAAGCGTCGTTGAAGATGGAGGTGACGGCCTTGATCTCGTCATCGTAGCGCTTGAAGTCCATGCGCCGTACCGTGACGCCCTTGGGCAACGGCCGGTCGATCAGGCGGCGGGCGCCGGCGGGCAGATCCTTGGTGATGTCGTAAAGATAGGCGTAGACGTCCTTTTCCTTGCGCAGGCCCTGCTCTTCCAGGCGGGGGCCCAGGTAGGGCTTGTCGTGCCCCATGAGCAGCATGGGCGGCGTGCCGAAGCCGTCGACCAGCAGGCCGATCTCCTCATTGATGTTGAGGTTCAGCGGGCCCTGCATGCGCGTCATGTCGCGGGCCCGTAGCCAGTCGGCGGCCACGTCCAGCAGGGCCTTGATGATTGCCGGATCGTCCTCCGCGGCGATCAGGCCGAACTGCCCGGTCCCGTCCGGCCGCAACTCCAAGGCGTGATGGTCGATCTGGGCGCTGATCCGACCCACGTCCCGGCCGTCCTTCCGGGCCAGCCAGAACTGCACGTCGGCGTGGCCGAAGAAGGGGTTCTTGGCCGTCAGCGCCTCCTTACGCTCCAGATGCAGCGGCGCGATGTAGTGCGGATCGTCCTTGTGCAGCCTTTCGGGCAGGCGGATGAAACGGTCGAGAAGGGCGGGCCCCGTCACGGGGACAATGTCGATCGCGGTCACGAGGCCGCACCACCTGTTTCAGAAGTTGCGAACGCGGTTGGCGGACGATCACGCGGCGGCGAGCCGGTTACCTCCATCACCCAGGGATAACGGCGGGCCTCGTCAAGGTCATAGCCGAGGTTGAAGACCGTGGCGCTTTTCGGGCAGTCGCGGGCCGAGGCGAAATAGGTGCCGAACAGCCGGTCGGGCGTGAAGCTGACGATACCCAGGTTGGTGTCCTCATTATGGAAATGATGGATCAGGTGATCGCGCTTCAGCTTCTGGATGAAGCGGCTCTTGGGCTTGTAGTTCAGGTGCTGGATGCAGTGGATGAATTCATAGACGCAGGTGGTGGCCAGGCCAGTCGCCAAGGCGGCGCCAGCGGCCGGCCAGCCGCCGACGACATAGCCGACCGGCATGGACACCAGGGCGATAGTCGGCAGCGTGTTGGCGGGTGAGCCGAACAGGACCTCCAGCAGGTGAGGATCCTGGTGGTGGTCGAAATGGATGCGCTTCCACAGGCTGGCCGACCATTTCATCCGGTACAGCCAGCGGCCGTGCAGGATGTAGCGATGGATCAGGAACCAGGCCATGGGATAGACGAAGAAAACCGCCAGGACGGCCAGCGCCGGCCCCTGCCAATTCCGCGCCGTGACGATGGTGTAGGCTGCGGCGGCCACGGCCAGCAGGCCGTAGATCTGGATCGCCGGATAGGTGAGATACGCCCGCCAGAGATCCGCCAGGGTCATGCGGCCGAGATCGTAACTGCGCCCATGCCAAGCGCGACCCCAGGCGAGTTTCTGTGCCATTTCCTTAACCTCAAAGTCCCCAACGCCTTTTACCCATGGCGCCCGGCCTAGTTCTAGTGATGAATTTGCCGGGGGTAAATCCCCGCATCCATCGCAGCGGCGCCGCATATGCGCTATGGGCGGCATCACAGCCGGCCAGGTTGTGCGTCGCCGCCGGCTGAGCGGGAGGCTCGCCGGATTGGCTCGGCAATGACCTGGGTGCATGTTGGCGATGGAGGCGTGCTGCGGGGCGCATCAGCTGGGGCGGCGGTTGGCCGCGCAGGGGGCAGGAGGTCTGGCTGATGGCGCGCCTGCTGATGTGGAAGCACATGCTATGCCGACCGGCGTCCAAGCCGCGTGCCGATTACACCGGCACCTCTCAGTATATCAGTTCACTCCCGGAAGGATAAGAGTAACAGAAGCGCGCATGGTTGTAGGCGACGGCTCGCGCTTCGTCCGGCGACTCCATCTTGGACAATCCATAAACGCGGGTGGTATCGAGTAATCGATAGCGGGCGCCGTGTGGTGTTTCGTGCAGTGCCACCAGCGATTTTGAAACCAGGTTGGCTAGGATTCTCACCACCGAATGCCTGTCAGAATTATCCCTGTCAGAATTATCAAGGCAGGCGACGGCGATCGCGGCATCCAGGGTGAAGTAACCCACGAAAATGGAAATTCGACGGAGCACGGCCCGTTCCGGTTCATTCAGTAGTTCGTAACTCCAGTCGAGGGCGGCGCTCAAGGTCTGGAGCCGGAGCGGCGCCGTCCGCCGGCCTTCCCACAGCAGGCGAAAATGCCCATTCAGAAGGGCCGCCGTTTGCCTGATGCCATAGGCAGGAACACGACCCGCCGCCAGTTCCAGGGCTAGGGGGATGCCATCGAGCTTGCGACATATTTCGCCGACCAACGGCGTGTCTTCGTCCGACAGCTGAAAGCCCAGTTGATTGGCCTGGACACGATCAATGAAAAACTCCACCGCCGAGTAGCATAATGCGGCTTCACTTGATGAAGGGAGGGTCGGGGGCGGGCACGCCAGCGGAAATAGCCGGAAGACATGTTCCCCTTCCGCCCTCAACGATTCCCGGCTTGTCGCCAAGATGCTCAGTTCGGGAAGGCAGCTGAATAGCTTTTCCGCGAGGTCGGCAACGAAATCTATGACGTGTTCACAGCTATCAAGAATTAACAACATTCTGCGATCGCGGAAAATCGCGAGAAGGTGTTCCAACCGATAATCAACCGGCAAGGAATGTCCGGCGGCCGCAGCAATGGCGGCAGGGACCAAAGCGTCGCCGTTGAGGGCGCCGAGTTCGACAAATGCGACACCGTCAGGAAAATATTCCAGAAGGTCGTGGCCCAATTTGACCGCCAGCGTCGTTTTCCCGATGCCGGGCGGCCCGACCAGCGTCAGGAAGCGGCGAGCCAGCAGTTCGCTGCCGGCGTCCACGACCGTTGCGTCGATGCCGATGACGCGGCGCGTTCTAAGCGGGAGCTGGGGCACCTGTACGGCTGTTGCGCCCAGGGGGGCATTGGGAGACGGTGTCGCCGTGGCCGTGAAACAATAGCCGCGCCCCGCCACAGTCGTAAGGTACCTGCCATCCTGGGCGCTGTCGCCGAGTGCTTTGCGCAGCGCGACGATATGGAACCGCAGGTTCCCTTCTTCGACGATCACGCCCGGCCAAACGACACGGGTGAGTTCGGCCTTGCTGACCACTTGGCCGCAGCGTGCGGCCAACGCAAAAAGAACGTCGAGTGCCCGCCCACCCAGCGGAACGAGCTTGCCATCCCGCTCCAGGCGCCTCTCGGCGCGCGACAGGCGGAAAGGGCCGAAATGCAAGTCGTCACTGGTGCCCTGATCTTCAGGGCTGGCAACTGCAAGTGGAGATGCGAACGCCATCATATTGTCCTCTTGCAGCTTGAGGTAGCATTCGCGGAAATAAAGCTGACACATAGCATGCGCTACATGGGCCTTGTGGATCGGGCATCCGGAATTTGAATGGGGTGTCAATCAGATGGGCAAGCCTATCAGCTTGGTTTATCAGAAAGATTGAAGCTTATTGGCCGCTTGGTCTCAAATTGCGGTGGGCGCGGCCGTTAGCTCAAGGCGCACGTGGACGCGGCAACGAAGGCGGCCGCGATAAAACTGGCTATGTCTTCCCGCTCGTGGACTGGCTGGTAAAACGGGATACCTCGAAGTGCATATCCATTAGGGCGGTCGGCGTCCCAGTAGAACGCGGTTGCAGACTTCTCCGGAAAAAGCAAAAGTCGTCGAAGAAACGCAGATTGGCGTACCGCGGCGTTGGATCCTGTGCATTCCCAAACGCCTGTTTGGAAGCGCAGCAGTAAGATTAATTTTAAATCCGCTCGCTAAACTTCAACTGATTCCGCCCTGCCATGCGGGCAGGTTCGCGGTAAGGACCCCGTTAATGTCGGCTAAACAATATCAGCAGGCGGTCAATTTCGAGCAGGCGCGACAGCAGCTCAGCGATCGCCCCTTGCGTGCCACCAGCGCCGGCCGGTTATGGGAAGGTATTTCTTTGGATGAGTATGCCGACTATTATATGGATGGCAGCCAGTTCATGCCGCCACGCGACCATCATATTGTTACCGTCTCGCTCGGCCGCTCGTCAGACGTTCTGCAAGAACGGCTCGGTAAGACCTTTGAAAGTCCAAGCCTCTTCGGCGAAGCCACGATGATGCCCGCCGGATATGAAACCCGTTTCCGTGGCCTGTTACCTCGGCATATCAGAATTGGCCTGATGCCGGAGCAGTTGATAGAAGCAGCTGATGCCTGCAGGCGTATCGGGACAGCATCCAAGCCTCGCTTCCTCAGCAATTTTCGGGTGCGGGATCCGTGGCTCGTTCACATGGGCGAAATGCTGTCGCTGGAGTTGGGGCGGGCTCCGCATCCAGCACAAGACCTCCTGATTGAGTCGCTGTCCGTGGCGCTGTCAGTCCACCTGGTTCGCGGCTACAGCGCCGACGTACATGAAAGCGCCCCGCCTGCAGCGATGCTATCCTCGGCCGCCATGAGACGCGCCTTCGCCTATGTCGAAGATCGGGGGATGGAGAAGATTTCTCTCGCTGAACTCGCGGAAGCGGCAGGTGTGAACCGGTTCCATCTGGTCAAGATCTTTAAAAAAGAAGTGGGCATGTCCCCAATGAGATACTTGGAACGGTTGAGAATCGAGCGGGCGAAGGAGCTGATCCGCGCCGCTGAGCTGCCGCTTGCGGATATCGCCTACGCGGTGGGCTTTTCCGACCAGAGCCATTTCACGCGCCGCTTCCGCCATCATGTCGGCTGCACGCCGGCGGCGTATGCGCGGGAGAATGGGCGACGTTTTCTGCCGGTCAACTCCAACTAACTGATTTTATTGTGATGGAAACGACCGTAATGCGCCGCGTCAGCGCCCTCTGCATTCCGTTCATGGCATTGAGCCAGTCGCGAAGGCTAGTGCCGCGGCCGCGGTGAAAACGTTGGCATGGGCATCTTCCTTGTCCGACTGGGCACGGGCAAGGGACGTTTCCGATGTGACCAGTTCGGTGTAAGTCCCAACACCATGACGATAAGCTTCCAGGGCGGAATCATAGGCCGTCTGGGCCGCCTTGGTGAGGACCACGGCGGCCTGGTATTCGGCGAAGCTGGTCGTCAGCGCGTCATAGGCATCGATCACCTGTTTGGACGCGGCGTCGCGGGTTCGGTCGAGTTCCCAATGGGCGGTGGCCAATTCGGAATTGGCTTGCGCCACCTTGGCGTCCCGCACGCCGCCGTCATAAAGCGGCAGACTGATCCGCAGCAGAATGGAGGAACCGGGAAGATTGACGTTGCTGTAGGGACGGCCCTGCGAACTCAGCTGGCCGATGTTTTCATAGACCTTGGTATCGATCCCCACGGTCGGATAGTAGGTGGCCTTCGCTGACCGAATGCGCCCCTCGGCAGCCCGAACCTTTCCCAAGGCGGCCAGCATGTCGGGACGGGCATTCAATGCCTCATGGATCATCTGCTCGACATCCCCCGAGGGCAGCGCCGGCAACGGCAGCTCTGAACTGTCGGTGGTCTGCAGCGGCTCTGACGGCGGCAGGCCCAGGCTGACCATCAGTGCCGTGTAGGCGGCGCGCTCCGCGCCACGCGCACGTTCGAGATTGAACCGTGTCTGGGCCGTTTCCCGTTCCGCCTGATGCAAGGCCACCACGGTGGCCAGGCCGTTGCTCTGCTTCCCTTGGGTCGCTTCCTGCACCACCAGCGCGTTATCCAAAGCCTTCTGCGCCACTTTGAGCCGGCCACGGGTGGCGCCGAGGGCGAAATAGTCGCGGCTCACTTCATAGATCAGCCGCTGGTGGACGCCGTTGAAGGCGACATTGGAAACGAACGAATTGGCTTTGGCCTCGTCAACGGCGCCGGCACGCTGGCCGAAATCGAACAACAGCCATTTGGCGGTCAGCGCCGGAACCAGCTCTCGGCTGTTGCTGGTGAAATACCCTTTCGGGATCAAAGACGTGGGGGCCGGCAGCGGTGTGTGCTGGAAGCCGCCGATCGCCTCCGCCGAAATCTGCGGCAGGTAGGCGGCTTCGGCAAGGCCAACCCCCAACGCCGCTTGGCGGGCCCTTTCCCAGGCGATACGCGTATCGGGATTGTTCCGCTGGGAAAGATCGATCAGGGCCGGCAGGTCGTAGCGCCGGGAGGGGTCGACTATCACCGGTGACAGAACGACATCCGCAGCCTCATGGCGCACGGTTGGCCCTTGTGCCGGCGGCTGGGCCGAATAATCCGTCGGTAGCAGAATGGGGCGATCCGGACTGGACGGAGCCAGGTCCAGCCTGTCCGTGGCACAGGCGGAAGCAAGAATGGGACAGAGTAGAAGGGCAGTGCGGAGGTACAGCACGGCTGTCAACTCCTGGCGTCGGTTGCGAGGGCGATTTGCTGCAGGAGCAATTTGCGGGCTTGTAGGGCGATGCGATCATCCGCTGGGGTCACCGCGAGCAAGCCGTCGAGATCCGCAGCTGCCTGGTGTGGCGGTGGCTGGACAGAGGCGCCACCCGCAACCCGGTCGGCGCTGGCGATTAGCCAATCCGCGGCGGCGGCATCGGCTGGTGCGGCAGCGGGACTTGCGGCCTGATCGGCAATGGTGAAGGTCGCCGCGGCGATCCGGTCGAGCGAGCCGAGGGTCAACACTTCATGCTTCTGGAGCGCACGCTCCGGAAGCGCCTTCAGTTCAAACAAGGCAAGGCCGGTGAAGCGGTGGGCGGCCCCCAGCGCCCGCAGCGCGGCCAGCCGGGTACCTGGCGTACCGGAACTCAACAGTCGGGCCAAGGCGCGCAAGGCCTCGGCTATAGAGCTTCGGACCCGGTCCGTGGCACTGACCGGCCACAACAGGCTGAAAACGAGGGACATCACCACGTTGCCAAGCAGAATGCCGGCGATGCGATCGCGCGGAATCGTGAGATCGGTTGACGGGGCATAGCCCTGCAGCACGGTGAGGAAAAAGGCGAAGGCCAGCTGCATGCCGGCGTAGGAAAGCCTGTCGCTGCTGGTTGAGATCCAGGCCCCCAGCGCGGAGCCACCCAGAATGAGCAGCGACAGCTGACCGATGTCGGTCATATGAGGCAGGATGAACACCACGCACATCCCACCCAGCAGCCCACCCAGAATTGCTCCGCTGAGGCGCAGTGTCAGCTTGTGCATGGTTTCGCCCAGGCTTCCGAGGGCCACGAAAAAGCAGGTGGTGATCGCCGTATCGATGCCGGGCCAATCCACCAAATTATAAGCGACGTAGCAGACCATGGCGGCCAGGGTGGTCTTAAGGGCAAAGCGCCCATGCGACGGGTTGGTGAAGGCATCGCCTACAAAAAGGGGCTTCCGTTGCCTCGGTGCGGCCGCATTTATTGAGCCGCGCTGAGACAGGCCGTCCCGCAGCCGCATCATCGCCGTGCGGAACGCGATCACGACCGCGGTCGCTTCAGGCGTCAACTCCAGCGTGGGTATTGCCAGGGCGAGGGGGAAGGGGGCCGGCGGCGCCCCTCCGGATAGGAATGTCGCACAGTCTTCCGCCACTGCCGCCAAGGGCAGTCGGATCGCGGCGGGTGTCTGCCGGGGCAGCAAGGGACAAAGGGCGAGCAGTTCCGCCACAGTCTCGATCAGCATGCTGTCCAGTGCGTCGCGTCCATGCAGGCCGGGGTTCAAAAAGCTGGCCTTGTGGCGCACTTCCATCAGAGTGACCGCTTCCTCCCGTCGTTGTGCCAAGCCCGAGAAATCTCCGCATCGGAGCGCGTCCGCCAAGGCCGTGAGCAAGTCGTGGGCGGAACGCCGCGCCAGGCGCGCAGGATCCACCCCGATCAGCAGATTGACCAGGATGGTCGCCACGACCGGGATCATCACCACGACCCACAACCAGAGCACCGTATGGGTCAATGCTTCGAGGTTAGGGATTTCGTCGATCAGGGTCTGGGACAGGACGAGCACGAAGCTCGCCAGGAACATCACCGGACCCAGCGTCATGACCCGCGCCAGATACATGCCTACAAAGGTGCTCAACGCCATCAGCGGAATGCGAAGTGCCGGCTCCGACGCGTCGAAGACATAAAACAGCAGCGACAGCCCGACGGCGATGGTGAACGCGAGCGCCGCCACCAAGCCGACCATCACCGTGCTTGCCGCCTCACCACCACTGACCAGGAACACCGCGTAAGCCATGTAGGGCGTCAGCGGCACCTGGAAGATCTGGCCGATGATCACGACGACCGTACAGGTGACGGCGATACGGCAGACCTGGCCTAACCTTCCTGGCCGCGGTGCCAGCTCGGCCCGGAGGAAGGCCAGCAGGGATGGTTCATCAGCGGCGGGCATGCCGCACCATGACGGTCGCCGTCCCCCCGATGCGCATGAACGATTCCGGCGGTTCGGTCAGGCGAATGCGAACAGGGAAACGCTGCGCCACCACCACCCAGCTGAGGGTTCGACCCACCGTCGGCAGGGATGGGCCACCGCCGTCTTCGGGCCGGACGCCCCAGCCGATGCTGTCCACCTTGCCTTGCAGGGGATGGCCATTGTCCATCATCATCCAGATCGTGGCGTCGTCGCCGGCAGCGACGGCGGATAGCTCGGTCTCGCGGAAATTGGCTACTGCATACCATTCATCCGCCTTGACCAGGGTGAACAGCGGATGGCCGGCGACCGCGTAGGCGCCATCGGCAATATCCAGCCCCACCACCACCCCGTCGAACGGGGCCACCACCGTCGACAGCCTCAGGTCGCGTTCCGCCAGGGCTACACTGGCCTCAGCGCCGGCGAGTTGTGCTTCGAGACTGTCGGTATCGCCCACCATCTGACGAGCCTGCTGGGCCTGCTGGGTGGCGGCGGTCAGCGCTGCCGCGGCCGTCTGCACATTGGTGCGGGCCTCATCCACTTGCTGCGCGGTGACATAGCCCTTGCCGAGCAGCGGGGAAAGCCGGTCAAGCGTGTCCTGCGCCAATTTGTATTGGGTTCGGGCGCGGCCCACCTGGGTGGCGGCGGCATCGGCGCCGGATGACTGGCCTGCCACCTGCCGCCCCGTGAGCGCGATCTGCGCCTTGAGCGCCGCCACCTGCGCACGCGCCTGGCGGAGCCTCAGCTCGAACGGCTCCGGGTCGATCACCACGAGAGCCTGTCCCTTCGTAACGCGTTGGTTATCGCGCACCTTAAGGTTGATGATACGTCCGCTGACTTCAGGGGCCAGCCCCGCGCTGTCGGCGTACAGGAACGCGTCGTGGGTGCGTGGCCGGCTGTCGATGCGCACCAGGACGGTCGCCCCCAATCCAATGGCCAGCAGCACCACGACTGCCGCGAAGACCTTTCCCAACAGCCGTTTGATGGCGCTGGGTGCCGGCATTTCGGCTTCTAGTCCTGCCATAGCAGCCACACCGCGAAGGAGACGGCTACCGCCAGGATCAGATGGACGAGCAGGGCGGCTGGCACTGCGCGCGCCATCCCGACCGCGGAAAGAATGAGCCGGATGGCCACGGAGGCGACGGCCCCGATCAGGAAGCAAATCATCCAGGACGGGAAGAACGAGCCCAGAATGCTTTGGGTTGGGGCAGTGTTGCAACTGGACAGGCAACCCGTCAGGAGCAAGGCGCCGGCGGGAACGAGCCAGCGGTCCGGGGCGGTACGGGAATGGGGCATCGTGGGAACCGGAGGCGAGGTGAATATCCGGTCTAAAAGCTATTCGGTGTGATTTCCCCGGGATTGCATCCCGTTGCGCCGACTTGGAAATCCTTGCTTGCGTGTGCCAAGGGCATGCGCCGACGCCAGCAACAATAACTCTCAAAGCATGGCATTGGGCTGCAATCCATTTGGGCACGATGCCGCCAGCATGCGGCCGGCGCACCATCAGGGGATTTGCGATGACCGATACAGAACGCTGGCGTGAGGTTTTCGACGGCGGGTCGATTGAGGCGGAACAGGAAAGCTTTCAGCGCTTCGCTGAAGTCTTCCAATCAATCCAGGAGGCGACCCGGCGAAAGGCCGGATGGAGCCATCCCCAAAGGACGCTCCATGCGAAGCAAACCGCCGGGATCGAGGACGCCCGCCTGCTGATCGATGACGACGCGCCCGCCCGTTTCTGCCAGGGCTATGTCCAGGCGGGCAGAGAATTCGGGGCGACCGTTCGCTTCTCCAACGCCAGCGCGGCACACCTGCCTGACGCAGCGCCGGATCTCAGGGGGGTGGCGCTTCGTGTCGCGATCCCTGGCGGCGGCTTCCACGATCTGCTCATGACGAGCTTCCCCGTGTCGCATGCCCGTAACGCGCGCCAGTTCGTCGAGTTCGCCATGATCGCCTCAAGCGGCGACAGGGCGACTTTGCCGGCGCGTCTGGTCGAGCATTTCGGGGCTGCTGAAACGAGGCGAATGCTGGAAAACATCCAGCAAGGCGCCCGCAAATCACCGGGGCTCGCCCGCGAACGGTTCTGGAGCCGCGGCGCCTATCTTTGGGGGGAGGCGGGCCCGGTTCGCTTCAACCTGCGGCCCTGGTCCGACGCCACAGCCGCGCCCGGTGAAGAGGGGCCCGACGATCTCAATGCCGATTTCTCGGCGCGCCTGACCCAGGGCCCAGTGACCTTTAAATTGGCGCTGCAATCCTTCGTCGATGAAGAACGCACCCCAATAGAAGACGGCGCCGTCGAATGGCGTGAAGCCGTCACTCCGTCCGTCGACATTGCCACCCTCGTGATTCCCGGACGCCCAAGCATTGATGCGGAGGCGGCCGCCAGGGTGGACGGCCTGGCCTTTAATCCTTGGAACGCGCCCGAAGGATTCCGGCCGCTTGGAAATCTTAATCGTGCCCGCGGTGCGGTCTACAGCGCCAGCGCCGCACTGTGGCGCAAGTGACTTCTTTTGCAGAGGAGTATTCCCGGAATGAGCAAAAAAGTAGCCCAGATCATCGTCGAAACCCTGGAGCAGGCTGGCGTCAAGAATTGCTATGGTGTCGTCGGCGATACTCTCAATCTGATCGCGCACAATATCTCCACCAGCTCGATCAGTTGGATTCACATGCGCCATGAGGAGGCCGGTGCCTTCGCGGCGCAGGGCGAAGCGCTGGTGACCGGCAGGCTCACCGCCATCGCTGGCAGCTGCGGCCCCGGCAGCCTCCACTTTATCAACGGGGTGGTGGAGGCCAACCGCAACCGGGCCCCGCTCATCGTCATCGCCACCCAGGTCGTCCGCGACGAGTTGGGGTTCGACTTTCCTCAGGAAGTCGACTTCAAGGCCATTTACGGCAGTTGCAGCGTATATTGTGACATGATTCTCACGCCCAACCAGGCCAGGCGCAAGACCGTCATGGCCTGTCAGGCCGCCTTGGCCAAGCGGGGCGTCGCAGTCTTGATCGTGCCGGTCGATATCTCGCATTCCGATGCGCATGACGATGTGCCCTATGCCGTCCATACCAGCGATCCGCTGGTCCGCCCGATCGACGCCGATCTTGATCGTGCCGCCGCCTTCCTCAATGCCGGGCGGAAGGTGGCGATCTACGGTGGGTCGGGTTGCCGTGATGCGCATGATGCGATCGTCCGCCTCGCCGGAATTCTCAAGGCGCCGATCGCTCATACGTCGCGGGGCAAGGACGCGCTGGCTTACGACAATCCCTACAACGTCGGCATGACGGGAATCATTGGGACTGAAGCGGGCTATCAGGCTCTTCATGACTGCGACACGCTACTGCTGCTGGGGGCGGATTTCGCCTGGCGCCAATTTTACCCCAAGCATGCGCGCATCGTTCAAATCGACCTTGATCCGACGCATCTCGGCCGCCGTCATCCTATTGCCCTCGGCTTGACCGGCGACATCAAGGCAACCGTCGAGGCGCTAATTCCCAGGGTCCAGGAGAAGACGGACACGCATTTCCTCGATCGCCTGGTGAAGCGTTACCATGAGGTGATCGCGTCACACGTGGCCAAGGCGGCGCCTAAGCGGCGTGACAGTATTTCGGGCATTCATCTCACGGAAGTCATCGACCGCATGGCGGCCGAAGACGCGCTCGTAACCGGTGACGACGGCACGCCGACCGTCTGGATGCACCGCTATTTTACCGCAACGGCACAGCGCCGCTTCTTTGGAAGTCTGCTGCACGGCACGATGGCATCGGCGATGCCCACCGCCCTGGGCTTGCAGAAGGCGGCGCCCGACCGGCAGGTCATAGCCCTGTCCGGAGATGGCGGGATCGCCATGCTGTTCGGCGATTTGCTGACGGCGGTCCAGGAAAAACTGCCAATCAAGATCGCCGTCTACGATAACGGCAAGCTAGGCTTCATTGACATTGAGCAGAAGTCGGAAGGCCTGCTGCCGCTTTATACCCACCTGCACAACCCGGATTTCGGGAAGGTGGCCGAGGCGATGGGATTGTGGGGACGAACCGTTTCCCGCGCCGATGAGCTGGAGGAGGCGGTCGGTTCATGGCTCGCCCATCCCGGACCCGCATTGCTCAACGTCAAGGTGGAAAGCATGACGTTGGTGATGCCGCCGGTCATCGAGTTCGGTCCGGCATATGGCATGGCGCTCTATTCCGCCCGGGCCATTCTGGATGGGCAGAGCCAGGACGTCATTGAGATGATCCAGGAGAACTTTCTCTGATTTTTGGGTGATCGACGTGCGCTTTCATTGAAAGCGCACGTCAAAAATCTCAACGTCTAACAGGGAATTCGTGCCAAGGCGTCCATCCGCTTCGATGGCGCGGGCCCGCCGAAGGGTGGCAATGAGAATTCCATTGAAAGAGGCATGGGCCGATAGAATGTCCGCCAGAACACCGGGGTGGACATGCCGCATCTGATAGTCGCAGCGGTGGGCAATTCCATCGTCGGCGATCAGCAGCCGTCGATGGGGGCACAATGGATCGGCGCGATGAGGCAAGTGAATATCCAATTGCCCCACGCCGGTGGCGACGGTTCTCGCGCCAGGGAGAAGCCCGGCGAAAGGGCCGGCGATGGCGTTCCATAAAACGTTTCCAATAAGGAACAACCTCTCGATCTCGTCGAGGGGGCGACCGTTGGCACTTCCTGCCAGAGTGGCGTCCGGGTAGTCCACGCCAGTGATCAAAGCGTCCCTCCTGCTCCGGATCTCGAGCCGGTTGGGGCGGTATAGGAAATAGCGGTCCGCGTCGGTAGAGCCGAATAATTTCAGGCTTGGACTGCGGGGGTCTCCTTCAATGGCGAATTCCCGCGACAACGGACGGCCACCGGAGGGGGACGCAGAGCCGGGCCCCAATAATGGGCCGCCGATCGAGACATGGGCGGAAAAGGCTGTCAGTCGGTTCCAACGTCCTTTACCCCCGTAGGATCGGAAGACGTCTGAAGCGAGAGGCATGATTGATTCCCGGACTATGACGTCGCGGCGAGTCTAAGTCCTGGAAAATCTCTCTTCTTGAAACTCAGTGCGTCAATTTGCACCACTTTGCTTAATCGGACTTACAAATTCGCAATAATTTCTCGCAACGCCAAACAAGCGTTTGCGAGAGCGAACAATGCATCATCCCGACGTAATTCCGACGGGACTGGAAAGATGACTCAGCTGACCGCCGCCGTTGTTCCCGCTACGCCACTGAACGGGCTCGGGGAAGAGGCCCTTGTTCATAGCTTGCTTGAGCTGTTGGAGCGTGCCGAAGGCGACGTGGATTGGGACCCGGAATCCGCCAAGCGCGCGATTAACAGGGCGTCTGATATTCTAAAAGTTGAACTGGAAAGAACCTCCGTCATGCATGGCATGGATGGCGGCGGGCTTGCGCCTTGGCAGGTCCGCCGGGTCACCGCTTACATGGAGGAGCATCTGTCGGAACATATCTCCGTCAAGAAGCTCGGTGAGGTCGCTCGCAGAAGTGCGTCGCACTTCTGCAGGGCATTCAAGCGTACGATGGGCGAGACGCCGTATAGCTTCATTACACGGCGGCGCTTGGCGCTGGCCCAGCGGATGATGTTGACCAGCGATGCGCCGCTCAGCGAGATCGCCGTTGCTTGCGGATTTTCCGACCAGTCTCACTTCACCAACCGCTTTCGCGGAGCGACAGGACAGAGTCCGGCGGCTTGGCGGCGTGAACGCCGTGAGCGCGCGGGCCGATTCAGAGAGCGCCCCCCAATCGCGTCGCGCCCCCAAGGGCCCCCTCAAGGGCCCCCTCAAGGGCCAACGCCTGACCAGCCTGATATCCCTGGGGACGTAGCGACATCGGAAGCGGCTGGGTCGATCTGCCGCCCGACGTAAGCAGATGCTCCGGCGCCAGCCGGCGCCGGTGGTCTGGTTCGATGTCGGCCACACGACCGGCCGTGATCACCGTCATGGGGGCCGGCCAGCGCTTTCGAATTTGCATTCACGGCGGAACTGAAATCCGCGGCGGTGGTTTCAGCCCTGGATGACTGGGCCTTGCCGTCCATCATCGTGTCTGCGGTTTATCCCCCGGGGCGTATGCCCAGCGGCAAGGCAAGGGCCTTTGTCACCTTCGTGGACAACTACCTGCGGGAAGGGTGGCACGTGAGGCGACACCTTTGCGGTGAGCTGTGGAGCAGTGACGTGTTTGCGGTTGGGCGGTGGCGGAGGGGACGATATGCGACATCATGGAAACGCCGACGTCAGCCGGCGTGGATTGCTGCTGGGGGCGGCGGCGTCCGCCGCCTTGACGGCGACGCCGCGGCACGGCCAGGCTATGCCGGCTGACGGCGATGCGCCGCCGGCCCCCCATCCCGGTCCGGCGCCCGTCATGAATCCTGTAATGAATCGCGTGTCCCTTACCGTGAACGGCACGGCGCAGACGCTGGAGGTGGACACCCGCACCACCCTGCTCGACGCGCTACGGGAGCATCTGCACCTGACCGGCACCAAGAAAGGGTGCGACCATGGCCAATGCGGCGCTTGTACCGTCATCGTCGATGGCCGGCGCATCAATTCCTGCCTGACCCTGGCCATCATGCATGAGGGCGGCAGCGTCACGACGGTGGAAGGGCTGGGCACGCCGGCCAGGCTGCACCCCATGCAGGCCGCTTTCGTGAAGCATGACGGGTATCAGTGCGGTTACTGCACGCCGGGCCAAATCTGCTCCGCCGTCGCCGTGCTGGATGAGATCAAGGCCGGCATTCCAAGTCACGTCACCGCCAGCCTGACGGACGCCCCCCAGCCCACCCATGCCGAGATGCGGGAACGCATGAGCGGCAACATCTGCCGTTGCGGCGCCTATTCCAACATTCTGGACGCCATGACCGACGTGGCGGGCCAAAGGACGGCGGGCCAACAGAACGGGAGGGATCCGGCATGAAGCCCTTCACCTATGAGCGCGCCACGTCCCCGGCCGATGCCGCGGCCAAGGCGGCCAGCATACCGGGCGCCCGCTTCATCGCCGGCGGCACCAATCTTCTGGACCTGATGAAGCTGCAGATCGAGACGCCGGCCCATCTGATCGACTTGAACGGCCTGGGCCTGGACAAGATCGAGGATACGCCGGACGGCGGCCTGCGCATCGGGGCCCTGGTGCGCAACACCGACCTGGCTGCCGACATGCGGGTGCGCCGGCACTATGGCGTGCTAAGCCGGGCCCTGGTGGCCGGCGCCTCGGGCCAATTGCGCAACGTCGCCACCACCGCCGGCAACCTGCTGCAACGGACCCGCTGCCCCTACTTCTATGACCCCAACCAGCCCTGCAACAAGCGCCAGCCCGGCAGCGGCTGTTCCGCCATCGGCGGTGTCAGCCGCCAACTGGGGATCGTCGGCACCAGCGAGGCTTGCATCGCCACCCACCCCAGCGACATGGCCGTGGCCATGCGGGTGCTGGACGCGACCGTGGAAACTGTGCGGCCCGGCGGTGCTTTCCGCGCAATCCCCATTGCGGACTTGCACCGCTTGCCCGGCGATACGCCGCATGTGGAAACGACGCTGGAGCAAGGGGAACTGATCACGGCCGTGACCTTGCCCAAGCCGGTGGGCGGCGTGCAGCTGTATCACAAGGTGCGCGACCGCGCCTCCTACGCCTTCGCGCTGGTTTCCGTCGCCGCCATCATGCAGCCCGGTGACACCAACGGGATCGCATGGGGCCGGGTGGCGCTGGGCGGCGTGGCGCCCAAGCCCTGGCGGGTGGAGGCGGCGGAGGCGCACATGAAGCAAGGCGCCAAGGCGGTCACTGCCGGCCTGCTGGCCGATGCGCGTCCGACGGCCGACAACCGGTTCAAGATCAAGTTGGCCGAGCGCACGTTAGCCGCCGTCCTGACCGAGGCGAGGGGGTGAGGCCATGAAGTTCGACACACCCGCCGCCACCAACCCCATCGACCAGCTGAAGGTGGTGGGGAAGGCCACCGACCGCATCGACGGGCCGCTGAAGACAACCGGCACGGCCCCCTATGCCTATGAGCGGCATGACGTGGTGGCCAACCAGGCCTACGGGTTCATCCTGGGATCCGCCATCGCCAAGGGCCGCATCAGCCGCATGGACGTCGCCGCTGCCAAGGCCGCCCCCGGCGTCATTGCCGTCGTGACGGCGGAAAACGCGGGCGCGCTGGGCAAGGGCAAGTGGAATACCGCCGCCCTCCTGGGCGGGCCGGAAATCCAGCACTACCACCAGGCGGTGGCCCTGGTGGTGGCCGAGACGTTCGAGCAGGCGCGCGACGCCGCCAGCCTGATCAAGGTGGACTATCAGGCGGAGGCCGGGGCCTATGACCTGGCGGCCGCCCGGAGTGGCGCGACGGTGGCCAAGGGCGAACCGGACAGCACGGTGGGCGATTTCAACGGCGCCTACGCCGCGGCGCCGGTGCAGCTGGACGCCACGTACACGACGCCCGATCAAGGCCACGCGATGATGGAGCCGCACGCCACCATCGCTGCCTGGAATGGCGACAAGCTGACCCTGTGGACCGCCAATCAGATGATCAACTGGGGCGTCAAGGACGTCTCGCAAACCCTTAACATGCCGGAGGAAAATATCCGCCTGATCTCGCCCTACATCGGTGGCGGCTTCGGTGGCAAGCTGTTCGTGCGCAGTGACGCGCTGATGGCGGCCCTGGGCGCGAAGGCGGCGGGCCGGCCGGTGAAGGTGGCGCTGACCCGGCCCCTGATGTTCAACAACACCACCCATCGTCCGGCCACCATCCAGCGTATCCGCATCGGCACCACGCGTGAGGGCAGGATCACCGCCATCGGCCATGAAAGCTGGTCCGGCGATCTGCCCGGTGGCAAGCCGGAGACGGCGGTGCAGCAGACCCGCCTGCTTTACGCCGGGGCCAACCGCCTGACCGCCATGCGTCTGGCCGTGCTGGACCTTCCGGAGGGCAACGCCATGCGGGCCCCGGGGGAGGCTCCGGGCTTGATGGCCCTGGAGATCGCCATGGATGAAATGGCGGAAAAGCTGGGTATGGATCCCATCCAGTTCCGCATCCTGAACGACACGCAAGAGGATCCGGAAAAGCCAGGCCGCCCCTACTCGCAACGCCAGCTGGCGGAATGCCTGCGCCAGGGGGCGGAGCGCTTCGGCTGGGCCAAGCGCAGCCCAAAGCCCGCCAGCGTGCGCGAGGGCCGCTGGCTGGTGGGCGTGGGCGTGGCGGCGGGCTTCCGCAACAACCTGGTGACCAAATCCGCCGCCCGCGTGCGGCTGGATGGCCAGGGCATGGTGACGGTGGAAACGGACATGACCGACATCGGCACCGGCACCTACACCATCATCGCCCAGACGGCGGCGGAAACCATGGGCGTGCCGCTGGACAGGGTAGCGGTGCGCTTAGGCGACAGCAGCTTCCCCGTCTCCTGTGGCTCCGGCGGGCAGTGGGGCGCCAACAACTCGACGGCGGGCGTCTATGCCGCCTGTATGAAGCTGCGCCAGGCCGTGGCGCGCAAGCTGGGCTTCAACGCCGCCGAGCCACAATTCGCCGACGGCCATGTCTCATCCGGCGGGCACACCGTGCCGCTGGCCCAGGCGGCCAAGGATGGGGAACTGGTGGTGGAAGACCTGATCGAATACGGCGACCTGGACAAGAAGTACCAGCAATCCACCTTCGCCGGCCATTTCGTGGAGGTGGCAGTGGACGGCGCCACGGGTGAGATCCGGCTGCGCCGCATGCTGGCGGTCTGTGCCGCCGGACGCATTCTGAACCCCAAGTCGGCCCGCAGCCAGGTCATCGGTGCCATGACCATGGGGGCGGGGGCGGCCCTGATGGAGGAACTGGCGGTGGACAAGCGCCGGGGCTTCTTCGTCAACCATGACCTGGCGGGATACGAGGTACCGGTGCACGCCGACATCCCGCACCAGGAGGTGGTCTTCCTGGACGAGGTCGATCCCATCTCCTCCCCCATGAAGGCCAAGGGGGTGGGCGAGCTGGGGATCTGCGGCGTGGGGGCGGCGGTGGCCAACGCCGTCTACAACGCCACCGGCGTGCGCGTGCGCGACTATCCCATCACCCTGGACAAGATCCTGGACCATCTGCCGGAAATGACCTGAGGAAAGCGCCCCGTCCACCCCGGGCCTGTTGGGTGGACGACACGGCACCATAATAAGGCTGGGTCAGTGCTTCACCTTGGCGGCGGTCACCTCGATTTCCACCAGGGCGCCGGGCAGCACCAGGGCCGCCACCTTCACCGTGCTGCGTGCCGGCTTGTTGGGCTGGGCCACCGTGCCGAAGTACTGCGTCCAGGCGGCCTGCAGGCCGGCGAAGTCGATGTCGCCGCCCTTATTGGGGTCGCCCGCCAGGAAGACGTGCGCCTGCACCACGTCGCCCATGCCATAGCCCAGGCCTTCCAGCGTGGCCTTCAGCTTGCCCAGCACGCTCAGCGCCTGCGCCTGGGTGTCGCCATAGGCCTGGACGCTCCCCTTGGGGGCATTGGGATCGATGACGGAGGCCAGCGTGCCGCTGAGGTACACCGTCTCCGCCCCGGCGGGCACTGTGACGGCGGCGGCGATGGGGCTGTCGGCGTTGGGGCCTTGCGTGCGGACAATGCCGGTTTCGGCCAAAGCGGGCGTGGCGGCCGGCAGGACCAGGGCGGGCAGCAGGACGGACAGGCGCATCTTCTTGAATCTCCTTCCGAGTGTTGGCTAAGCCGGGTCGGGGCGGGGCCTTGCGACGTCGCAAGGCCCTCTTGACGTTTAGACGGCGGGCTCGTTGCCGAAGGCTGCGACCTCGGCCACCAGGCCAGTCACCGCCAGTCGCACCAGTTGGCCACCCTTTTCCGGCGTGGCCAGCGCGGGATCGGAGCCCATGCGGCCGTCC
This sequence comes from Nitrospirillum amazonense, assembly GCF_029594735.1. Lineage (NCBI taxonomy): Bacteria > Pseudomonadati > Pseudomonadota > Alphaproteobacteria > Rhodospirillales > Azospirillaceae > Nitrospirillum > Nitrospirillum amazonense. Next base: position 771,575 of record NZ_JARPAF010000001.1, on the reverse strand, counting down.
GGATGCCGGGCGCGGAAGTCCAGCGCCTCCCGGATGGGGCCGGAGCCGGCGATCTTGGGCGTGTACTCGGCCGTCTTGATGGCGTCCGGATACGCCCATTGCGTCACCGCGATTTCCGACGAGGTGGCGTGGCTGCCGTGGCCGGCGGGAAACAGCTGATGCGCCAGGGCGTTGACGCCCGGCAGATCCCACCAGTTGCGCAGCTTTAGGGCGAAGCCGGCGCGGCGCTTGGCGAAGCTGGCCTCGGCATACAATTCGGAGAAGGCGGCCTCGATGGTGGCGACGTTGCCGCCATGGCCGTTCAGGAAATAGATCCGCTCGAAACCGTGCACGGCCAGGGATCGCACCCAGTCGCCGATCGCCGCCATGAAGGTGGAGGGGCGCAGGCTGATGGTGCCGGGGAAGCCTAGATGGTGCTGGGCCATGCCGATGTTGAAGGTGGGCCCCACCAGGATGTCGGCGCCGCCCTTGTGCGCCTCATGCGCGATGATCTCGGGGCATAGCCAGTCCGTGCCCAGCAGGCCAGTGGGGCCGTGCTGCTCGTTGGAGCCGATGGGAATGACAATGGTCTTGGAGCGTTCCAGGTGGCGCTCGGTCTCCGACCAGGTGGACAGGTGCAACAGCATGGGTTCGTTCCTCAAAGCCTTATTGGCCGCCACCATAGGGTGGACCACCGGCAAAGGCATCCCAAAAGCGCCCCGGGGAACCGGGGCACCACCTTGGCGGTTGGCAGGGGATGGGGGATGAACGCCGGGCGTGCTGGAGGGGGCTTGCCGGACGGAACCTGCTTTACGGATTTGCGCCATGCGACGGGCATTCAAGATAATCGGCTGGTCCCTGGGTGTGCTGGTGGTACTGGTGCTGCTGGCCGGAACGGGAGTCTATTTCTTCGTCACGTCCGACTATGTGCGCGCCCAATTGGAAAACCGGGCCGACGCCTTTTCCGGGCGCAAGACCAAGATCGGCAAGATCTCCGTCCATTGGGGCTGGGTCACCCACATCCTGCTGGACGACGTGCAGGTCTCCAACACCGACTGGGGCCAGGCGCCGCACCTGTTCACGGCCAAGCAGATCGAACTGGATATCGAGCTCAAACCCCTGCTGCTGCACCGCGACCTGGTGTTCCCCCAGTTGATCCTGCGCCAGCCGGTGGTGGCGCTGGAAAAGAACGACCAGGAACAATGGAACTGGAGCCCGGCGGAAAGTCCGGTGGCCAGTGGCACCGTGAATCAGCTGAAGCCCGAGAGCCGGGATGAGGTGCCGTTGATCGGCCGGCTGGAGATCGACGACGGCCGCGTCAGCTATCGCGACGCCAAGCGCAAGCTGAACCTGGACGGCACGGTGCAGACGGCCACCGGCCAGGCCCCAGCTGAACCCAAGGCCGAACTGGATCTGAAGGGCAGCATCGAGAACCAGCCCCTGACCGTGCACTTCGTCGGCGGCAGCGTCCTCATGCTGCGCGACACGGACCAGCCTTATCCCGTGGACCTGAAGGTTGATTACGGGGCCACCAAGCTGACGGTGAACGGCACTTTGGAGGATCCCTTCCAATTCACAGGATCCAATGTGCAGGTGGCGCTGTCCGGCCCCAACCTCTCGGACATCTTTCCCCTGCTGGGCATTCCGGGCCCGCCCACGCCGCCGTACCGCATCACTGGCAAGCTGACGCATGAGCCCGGCGTCTGGCGGGTGGTGGACATGGCCTGGCATGCGGGCGACAGCGACCTGGCCGGGGACATCGCCATCGACCACCATGCCAAGCCCTCTTTCCTCACGGCGCATCTCACATCCGACCACCTGGCCTTCGCCGACCTGGCCCCCCTGGTGGGCGCCACGCCCGGCGCCAAGGGCAACCTCTCGGCGGAGCAGAAGAAGACCCAGGCCCAGCTGGAGGCGACGGGGGACCTGTTCCCCAACCTACCGCTGAAAATGGAACGGCTGCGCGCCATGAACATGGATGTCAGCCTGGACGCCCGCCACGTGGTGGCGCCGGACTACCTGCCGGTGCAGACGCTGAACTTCCGTGTGCGCGTCCGGGACGGGCAGGCGATGGTGGACCCGTTGCGCATGAGCGTGGCCGGCGGCACCCTGGCCGGCACCCTGGCGCTGGACGCCCGCACCGACAACCCGCAGGCCCGCGCCAATCTGACCTACCAGGACGTGGACCTGAAGACCTTCTTCCGCGGGTCGGACTATTTCGACACCACCACGGGCAAGCTGAGGGGGCGCGTGCAACTGGTGGGGAATGGCCATTCCTTGGCAGAGGTCATGGGTTCGGCCACAGGCAACGTCGTCGTCACCATGTCCGGTGGTACCATCAGTTCCCTGATGGTCAGCCTGGCCGGCTTGCAGATCGCCGATGCCCTGGTGCTGTACATCACCGGCGACGACCAGATCCCCATTCGCTGCGCCCTGGGCCGCCTGAATTTCAACCATGGCCAGGTGGCTTTCGACCGCACCCTGATGGACACCCGCAAATCGGTTGTCCACGTCAACGGCGAGGTTCGGTTGAAGACCCAGGAGGTGGATACCGAGGTCACGGCCGACACCAAGAAGTTCGACCTTCTGGACCTGCACGCCCCCGTGGTGGTCAGGGGCAAGATCCGCTCCCCCCGCATCACCATCGGCCGCTTGATCCCCATCCCGCTGCCCGACTTCGGCGGCGCCGACGATGTGGATTGCGACGGCCTGACGCGGCAGCTGTTGGCCGCCGATTAGCCCAGCCTGACCCGCATGACGCAGCCCGGCTGGCCGTCCTCGACGTCCAGGTGGAAGCCGTGCAGTTGCACCACGGCGGCCACCAGGCTGAGACCCAGGCCGTTGCCTGGCGTATGGCGGGCGTCGTCGCCGCGGGTGAAGCGGCGGAACATCATGTTCCGCTGTTCGGGCGTGATGCCGGGCCCGGTGTCGCGGACCATGAGTTCCGGCACCTGTCCCGCCTCTTGCCGCAGGGTCAGGCTGACGGCGCCGCCCGCCCCGCCATACTTGATGGCTGTGAACTTGATGGCGTTGTCCAGCAGGTTGCCCAGCGCCTCGAACAGCAGGTCGGCGTCGCCGGTGACGGATCCGACCGGGTGGATGTCGGCGGCGAAGGCCAGGCCCTGGGCGGTGGCTAGCGGTTCATACAGCTCGGCGGCGGCGGTGGCCAGCGCCGCGGGGTCGACGGGGGCGAAGGCCGCGCGGCGGCGGCCGTCCTCCACCTCCGCGATGCGCAGCAGGGCGCGGAAGGTCGCCAGGATCTGGTCGGCGTCGCTGATGGCGTCTTCCATGGCGGCGCGATGGGTCTCGACATCGCCGCCCCGGCGCAGGGCACCCTCCAGCCGGGTGCGCAGGCGGGTAAGGGGGGTGCGCAGATCGTGGGCGATGTTGTCGCCCGCCGCCTTCACGTCGCCGATCAGCCCCTCGATCTTGCCCAGCATGGCGTTGACGATGGCGGCCAGCTTGTCGAAGTCGTCGCTGGAACCGCGCGTGGGCAGGCGCTGCGACAGGTCGCCTGCCATGATGGTGGCGCTGGCGCGATGGATGGCCTCGATGCGGCGCAGGGTGCCGAAGCTCAGTGCCAAGCCGCCCGCCAGGGCCAGGCCGACGCTGCCTACCAGGCCGGCCGCCATGGCGCGCAGGATCAATTCGCGCACCTCGTGCACCTCATCGGTGCGCAGGGCCAGCACCAGGACGCCCCCGTCCGGCAGGCGGTGTGCCAGTCCGCGTGCCTTGTGATGGTGCTCCGGCATCGGGCCGGCGCCGTGGGGCAGGGCGTGGACCTTGCCGTCGGCGTCCTTCAATTCCGGCGGCAACGCCGGCAGGTTGCCGGCCAGGACGTGACCGTCGGGCGCCAGCAGCAGGGCCTTCCAATACCCCCGGCCGTCGCTGTCCACCAGGCTGTCGATATGGGCGGATTGCTCCGGCACCGAGGTGCGCAGGAACTCCTCCGTCTCGCGCACTAGGGTGTCGTCCAGCCGGCGGGTCAGGAACACGCCCGTGCGCCAGTAGACGAAGCCCAGCACCAGCAGCACGGCGGTGATCATCAGCACGCCGAACAGCAGGGTCATGCGGAAGGCGGTGGTGCGGGGCAGGTCCGCCAGGCGGAACCGTTCAATCCGGGGCATGCAGGCGCCAGCCCCCGCCGCGCACGGTGCGGATCATCGGGTCCTCGTTATCCCAATCCACCTTGCGGCGCAGGCGGCCGATATGCACGTCGATGACGTTGGTGCCGGGATCGAAGCTGTATTCCCACACCGCCTGGTACAGCATGCTGCGGGTCAAGGTCTGTTCCGCGTTGCGGACGAAATATTCCAGCAAGCGGAACTCGCGCGGTGTCAGGTCCAGGTCCCGCGCCCCGCGCGTGGCCCGCCGGTTCATCAGGTCCATGACCAGGGGGCCCGCCTGCAGCAGGGTGCCGGCCGGCTTGTCCGCCCGGCGGCGGGCCAGGGCCATGACCCGCGCCACCAGCTCGGCCAGGGCGAAGGGCTTGGTGAGATAGTCGTCGCCGCCGGCGCGCAGTCCCCGCACCTTGTCGTCCACGCCATCCAAGGCGCTGACCACCAGCACGGGCGTGGTCACCCCCTCCCGCCGCAGGTCGGCCAGCAAGGTCAGCCCGTCCAGGCCCGGCAGCAGGCGATCCAGGGTGATGGCGTCGTAATGGCCGCTGCGCGCCGCCGCCAGGCCGGCGGGGCCGTCGGCGCGAAGGTCGACGGCATAGCCTTCGGCTTTCAGCGCATCGACGATCTCGCGCGCCGTCCGCTCCTCATCCTCGATCACCAATATCCTGGGCATGGGTGGGCAACTCTGGCAGGGCATTCTCAGGGCATCTCGGCGCACGATAGCGGCCTTGCCGCGGTGGGGCACCAGGGCAGACGCGGCCCTAACGCAAAAGTTAGCGTTTCCCCGGCCAGGATGCGGTTATTGAGCAGGGGTTTCATCGCTTGGACGTCCCGATCATGCCCTGCCGCCTTTCCCTCGCCGCCATCGCCTTCCTGTCCGCCGGCCTCGCCACCGTGGGGCCGGCCGGTGCCGCCGACGCGCCTTACCGCAAGGGCGCCAGCATCGCCGCACCCGATGGGCCGTGGGACTACGCCAGCGTGGACGCCGACGCCCGCCGGCTGTACGTGGCCCGTGGCGACGGCGTGCTGGCGCTGGACCTGGACAGTGGTCGGTTGACGCCCACCCTGGTGCCGGGCCAGCGGGTGCACGGCGTGTTGCCGCTGGGCGGCGGCATGGCGGTCAGCACCAACGGCGACAGCAACACCGCCACCCTGTTCAACACGGCCGACGGCGCCGTCCTGGCCAGCCTGCCCACCGGGACCAAGCCGGACGCCGTGGTCCGGGCCGGCAAGCTGGTCGCGGTGATGGACGGCAAGCAGGGCGACATCACCCTGATCGATCCGGCCGCCCGCACCGTCGTCGGCCACATCGCCGTGGGTGGTGCGCTGGAATTCGCCGCGGTAGACGCGCAGGGCCATCTCTACGTCAACGTGGAGGACAGGAACGAACTGGTGGTGGTCGACCTGCCCGGCCATGCCGTGCTGGCGCGACGGCCGCTGGCGGATTGCGACGGTCCCACCGGGCTTGCCTTGGACCCGGCCACGGGCATCCTGGTCACCGCCTGTTCCAGCGGCCGGGCCGTGGCCATGAATGCTGCCGACGGCCATGTCCTGGCCAGCCTGTCCATAGGCCAGGGGGCCGACGCGGTCATCCTGGATGCCAGGAACCACCGTTTCCTGATTCCTTGCGGCCATGACGGCGTGCTGACGGTGTTGAGCCAGGATGCCCGGGGCGTGCCCGCCGTCACCGCCATGGTGCCGACGGAGAAAGGCGCTCGCACTGGCGCCTTGGACCCTGTGACCGGCCGTGTCTATCTGCCGACGGCAACCTTCGAGGCTGCCAAGGCCGGGGGGCGTCCGTCCATGGTGCCGGGCAGCTTCCATGTGATGGTGCTGGAACCGGCCCAATGAAGGCGTCGCCATTCATGACAAATGCGTGAGTGTCGAAGACTAACTGAAAAGTCAATGGAGGGTAGACCCGTCTTCTGGCGTCGTGCATCCATGATTTCGCGACCTCTTCCTCCAGAACCTGCCGCATGATCCCACGCATATGGAAATCAAGGGGCTTGGGCGGCCTTCTGGCCCTGTCCAGCTTGGCCGGCTGCGCCAGCTACAGCCCGGCCCCCCTGGCTGATGCGCCCGACCTGGCGCAGGGCCTGGCGGGCATCACCGTAGACCCGGCGGCCATGCCCCTGCCGGCCCTGCGCCGCCACGCCGTCGATCCGGCCCGTCCGCTGGACGTCGATGCGGTGGCCATGGTGGCCGTGGCCCGCAATCCCGAGCTGAAGGCCGCCCGCGCCCAGCATGGCGTGGCGGTGGCGGAGGCGTTCACGGCGGGGCTGCTGCCCAACCCGCAGCTGTCGGTCGACTACGGCTTCCTCACCTCGGGCCCCGCGGTGATGGACGCCTTCACCCTCGGCCTGATGCAGGACGTCATGCCTTTCCTCACCCGATCCTCCCGCAAGGACGCCGCGGCGGCCACCCTGCGGGGGGCGGAGCTGGACCTGCTGTGGCAGGAATGGCAGGTGGTGTCCCAGGCGCGGCTGCTGGTGGTGCGGGCCCATGCCTTCGAGCGCCAGCGCGCCGTGCTGGAGGCCAATCGCGCCCTGTTCGCCGACCGCTATCGCCGCACCAGCACCGCCATGGGCCGGGGGGACGAAACCCTGCCCAACGTCGTCAGCGACCTGGCGGCGCTGAACGGCGTGGAAACCCAGCTGCATGACCTGGAGCAGCAGGCCTTGCGCAACCGCATGGACCTAAACGCCCTGCTGGGCCTGACGCCCGCTGCCACCCTGGCCCTTGCGCCCCTGACGGCCGGCGACCTGCCCCTGCCGCCGGCCGACCGCATCCGGGCCGATCTGCCCCAATTGGCCGGCCGCCGGCCCGACCTGCTGGCGCTGAGGGCCGGCTACCGGGCGCAGGAGCAGGCGGTGTGGCAGGCGGTGCTGGGCCAGTTCCCGGCCCTTAGCATCGGCAGCAACCGCGCCCGCGACACCTCCAACGTCAAGACGCAGAGTCTGGCGCTGTCCATCAGCCTGCCGCTGTTCGATGGCAACCAGGGCGCCATCGCCGTGCAGCGCGCGACACGGGAGCAGCTGCGCCAGGACTATCAGGCGCGCCTGGACGCCGCGGTGGCCGGCGTCGGCCAGGGCCTGCTGGCCCTGGACCAGCTGGAGGCCCAGGCGCGGGCGACGGCCGACAGCATCGCCACCCTGGAACGGGCGGCGGCCGACGCCGACGCCGCTTTCCGCGCCGGCAGCCTCGATGAGCGCACCTTCGCCGACCTGCAGGGTGCCCTGCTGTCCCGCCGGCTGGAGGCGTTGAAGCTGGACCAGACGGTGCAGGAACAGCGCGTCGACCTCATGACCCTGATCGGTGGCGATGTGCCGGAAAACCTGGGCACGGCCCCAGACGCGATCGAGAAAGCGACCCCATGACCAAGTCCGCCCTGCGCGCCACGCTGCTGGCCGCGACCCTGCTGGCCGGTGGCGCCCATGCCGCCGAGGAGCCGGCGCCCGTCGCCACCGTGCGCGCCGCGCCCCTGGCCCGCCAGGCGGTCAGCGTCACCGTCGGCGGTTACGGCACCCTGACGCCGGACAGCGACGCCCTGGTCAACGTGAGTTTCCAGCGGGCGGGGCAGGTGGCCCGCGTGCTGGTGCGGCCTGGCCAGCCGGTGGCCAAAGGTGCCCCCCTGGTGGATCTGGCGACAGACCCCACGGCCGCCGCCGGCTATGCCAAGGCGCGCTCGGCCCTGACCTTCGCCACGGGGGAGCTGGAGCGGGCGCGCGCCCTGCGCGACCAGCACCTGGCGACCAATTCCCAGGTGGCGGCGGCGGAGCAGGCCGAACGGGACGCGCGCAGCGCCCTGGAGGCGGAGCAGCACCTGGGCACCGATCACACCACCGAAACCCTGGCCGCCCCCTTCGATGGCTATGTCGACAGCATCCCCGTGGCCTTGGGTGATCGCATCCAGCCGGGCGCGCCCGTGGTGCGGCTGGGCCGGGGCGCGGGCGTGCGCGTGGTGGCGGGCGTGGACCCGGCCGAGGTCGCCACGGTGAAGGTGGGCCAACCTGTGACGGTGACGCCGCTGGTGGGGGCCGGCACTGCCCTTACCGGCACGGTGGCCGGCATCGCCGGCATGCTGAACCCCGCCACCCGCTGGGTGGACGTGACCGTCATCCTGCAGGCGGGTGGCGGTGCGCTGCCCGGCACCCCGGCCCGCATCGCCATCATCACCGACCGGCACGACGGCTATGTCGTGCCCCGGCAGGCGGTGCTGACGGATGAGGACGGCGCCTACCTGTTCCAGCTAGCGGGGGCCAAGGCCCGGCGCGTGAGTGTCGAGACCGGCGTGGAGGGCCCCGCCGGCACGGAGGTCAGCGGCGACAAGCTGGACCCCAAGCTGCCGGTCATCATCCTGGGCAATTACGGTCTGGAGGACGGCGGGGCCGTCAAGGTCGAGGCCGCCCGATGACCAGTTTCACCGCGTGGGTGGCCGCCCATCGCCGCTCGCTCTTGTGCCTGCTGGCCCTGCCGGTACTGGCGGGCCTGATCATGGCGGCTCGTCTGCCCGTCACCCTGTTTCCCACCGTGACCTTCCCCCGGGTGCGGGTCTCGCTGGATGCCGGCGACCGGCCGGCGCCGCAGATGCTGCTGCTGGCCACAAGGCCGCTGGAACAGGCGGTGCACCGGGTGCCCGGGGTCACGGACGTGCGCTCCACCACCAGCCGGGGCAGTGCGGAACTGTCCATCACCTTCGCCTGGGGCACCGATATGACCACGGCGGAGCTGCAGGTGAACGCGGCGGTGGGGCAGGTGCTGCCTACCCTGCCGGCGGGCTCCACCGCCACCGTGCGCCGCATGGAACCTACCGTCTTCCCCATCATCGCCTACAGCCTGACCTCCGATACCCTGTCGCCCACGCGGCTGCGGGACTTGGCCCAGTACCAACTGCGCCCCCTGCTGGCCGGCATCGAGGGTGTTGCCGAGGTGGGTGTCACCGGCGGGGCGGAGCAGGAATTCCAGGTCATCGCCGATCCCGACCGCCTGCTGGCCCACGGCCTGGCCTTCGAGGACGTGGTCAAGGCGGTGGGCAACGCCAGCCTGGTGCAGGCCGTTGGCCGCATCGAAGATCATTACAAGCTGTTCCTGGTGGTATCGGACAACAGCCTGGGCGGCCTCGATGCCGTGCGCCACGTCGTGCTGTCCAGCGGTGCTGGCGGTGTCGTGACGGTGGGCGACGTGGCCCAGGTGGTGGACGGCACCGTGCCGCAATGGACGCGGGTGACGGCCGGTGGCCGCAATGCCGTGCTGCTGAACGTCTATCAGCAGCGCGACGGCAACAGCGTGCGCATCGCGGCGGCTGTGCGCGACCGCTTGGCGGCGGCCAGCCTGCCCAAGGGCGTCACGGTCAGCAACTGGTACGACCAGAGCCAGCTGGTGCTTGCCTCCGCGGCCAGTGTGCGCGACGCCGTGCTGATCGGCATCGTGCTGGCGGCCTTGGTGCTGTGGCTGTTCCTGCGCGACGTGCGCATCACCTTGATCGCCGCCCTGGTGGTACCGGCGGCGCTGGCGGCCACGGTGGCGCTGCTGAGCATCCTGCACCTCAGCTTCAACATCATGACCCTGGGGGGCATGGCGGCGGCGGTGGGCCTGATCATCGACGATGCCATCGTCATGGTGGAACACATCGTGCGCCGCCTGCGCGAAGGACATGGTGACGGCGGCGGCGGCGTGTTGGCCGCCGCGCGGGAATTCACGCGGCCCCTGGCCGGATCCAGCGCCGCCACCCTGGTCATCTTCGTTCCCCTGGCTTTCCTGAACGGCGTCACCGGCGCCTTTTTCCAGGCGCTGTCGCTGACCATGGCCTCCGGCCTGGCCTTTTCCTTCATCATCACCTGGCTGGCGGTGCCGCTGGCGGTGGAACGGCTGGTGGACATCCACAGGCCGCACGGCGCGGGCAGGGTGCAGGCCTGGGTGGACGACCGCTACGGACGGCTGTCGGCGCGCCTCCTGGCCCGGCCGTGGCTGGCGCTGGCCGGCCTGGTTCCCCTGATCGTCCTGGGTGGCCTGGCTTATCGCGCCGTGGGTTCCGGCTTCATGCCCGACATGGATGAGGGCGGCTTTGTCCTGGACTACCGCAGCGCCCCCGGCACGGCCATCACGGAGACGGCCCGCCTGCTGCACCAGGTTGATGCCATCCTGGCCGGCACCCCCGATGTCGCGACCTGGTCCTGGCGCATTGGCGCTGGTCTGGGTGGGGAGCTGAACGAGCCCAACCGGGGCGATTATTTCGTGCGCCTGAAACCGACCGGCCGCCGCGATATCGATGAGATCATCGCCGAGGTGCGGGCCCGCCTCGCCCACGAGGTGCCGGGCCTTGAGGTGGAGATCGCCCAGCAAATGGAGGATCTGATCGGCGACCTGACGGCCGTGCCGCAGCCCATCGAGGTCAAGATCTTCGGCGACGATCCCGCGACCGTACTGCCCACGGCCCGCGCCGTGGCGGCGGCCCTGGCCAAGGTGGACGGGGTGGTCGACATCAAGGACGGCGTCAACCCGGCAGGCGATGCCCTGGACATCCGCGTGGACGCCGCCCGGGCGGCGGTGGAGGGCATGGACGTGGCCGGCGTCACCGCGGCGGTGGCTGATTACCTGCAGGGGGCCGTGGCGACGCAGCTGCCGCTGCAGACGGCGCTGGCCACCAAGCAGGTGGGGGTGCGCGTCTGGGTGCCGGCGGCGATGCGCACCACCGACACCGACGTGGCCAACCTGCGCCTGCGCGCGCCCGACGGCCATATGTTTCCCTTGAAGCGGGTGGCAGCGGTGGTGCCGGTGAGCGGGGAGCCGGAGATCGGGCAGGAGAACCTGCAGGGCATGGTGGCCGTCACCGCCCGCATAGAGGGGCGCGACATGGGCTCCGTCGCCGCTGACGTCACCGCCCTGCTGGACAGCCAGCACCTGGTGAAGGCGCCATTGCGCTATGAACTCGGCGGGCTTTATCAGCAGCAGCGCATCGCCTTCCACGGCCTGCTGACCGTATTCTCCGCCGCCGTGGCGGCCGTCTTCGTCCTGCTGCTGTTCCTGTACGAAAGCTTCATCACCGCCCTGGTCATCCTGGTCATGCCCTTGCTGGCGGCGGGGGCGGTGTTCGTGGGGCTGTGGCTGACACGGACGGAGCTGAACATCACCGCCATGATGGGCATGACTATGGTCATCGGCATCGTGACCGAGGTGGCGATCTTCTTCTTCTCGGAGTTTGAGAGCCTGCCGGCGGACATGCCGCTGGTGGAACGGCTGTCCCAGGCGGGGCGCAACCGCTTCCGCCCCATCGCCATGACGACACTGGCCGCCATGCTGACCCTGCTGCCGCTGGCCTTCGGCCTGGGCGAAGGGGCGGGCATGCAGCAGCCGCTGGCCATCGCCATCCTGTCCGGGCTGGCGGTGCAGCTGCCACTGGTGCTGCTGGTCATGCCCTGCCTGTACCGCCTGGCCATGCGCGGCGTCAGGACTTGATCAGGCCGGCCTCCAGGATGGCGCGGGCGTCATCGGCGTTGCCCACGCCCAGGGGGCGGAAATGGCGGCCGCGCCGGCGGTTGTAATCGATGAAGAAGGCCTCGATGTCCTCCAGCAACTGGCGGGACAGGACAGGCACGGGATCGTCTGCGATAGGCTCCCGCGCCCGGTCGGGCACGCCCAGCAGGCGATCGTTGCGCACCGTCTTGCCGTTCTGGTCCGTCTGCTCCGCCATGATCACGCCCAACAGGCGCGTCTGGACCAGCAAGCCGGTGGGCAGGGGCGTGTCCAGTATCAACAGCAGATCCAGGGGATCCCCGTCCTGTCCTTCCGTTCCTGGGATGAAGCCGAAATTATGGGGGAAGACCTGGCCCAGGGGCAGCAGGTAACTGAGCGTGAACAGGCCCAGCCCAGGCTCATACTTCAGCTTTCCGGGGCAGCCCTTGGGCGTTTCCAGAACCGTGTTGACCAGGCCGCTTTCCAGATCGAAGGCGGGCAGGCGGTCCATGGCCGGAACAGGGCGGGGCGCCTGGTCCATGATCCCTCGCTCAGCCAAGGAAAGTCCCGCCCTTGGGCACGGTTACAGTCATCACGCCGCGACGGAACTCGGTCCGCACCAGCCGCGGATCGGGGCGGAACGGCAGTGGCACCCGCCGCCGGGGCACCTCCGGTCCCCACAGGACCAGGGCCCGATCCTTCAGTGTCACGGCGAACGGGCCGGACAGCACGTCTTCCGGCAGTTCGGTGATGATGTACAACGCCTCCTCCGCCTCCACGATGTCGATGGCGGGCGCATCGGTGGCAGGCACGTCGATGGCGGTGGCCGGGGTGGGGGCGGCTGGGCTGCCCAGGGCCCGGGCAATGGTGGTGCCGTGGTCGATGGAATAGTGGGCCATGGCGGGCGCTCCGTCGAGGATGGCTGTTCATGGGTTCAAGAGCCGGGGCGGCCTTTCCGTTCCCGGAACGGCGCCGAAAACAATTCGCCGCAGGGGCTGACGGGGGATGGGGCTGCCGGGTGGCTTGTGCTATGCTGGCCCCGCCACTCCATCCAGCGGGCGACCCGGTACCGTCTCCCCTGAGCCCGTCTCAGGGGAGAGCAGTGCGGGCCCGCCGCTCGTTTCGTTCGTCTCGCCCACGGCATCGGGGCCTTGCCCGTGCCATCCGTGCCGGGGATCGCAACAGAGGGGAGGACGCCATGCCTGACGCCGTCAAAGCACCGTTTCCACCGAACGACCGGACCAACCAAGCCCTCTTCGGCACCATGCTGGCCGACAACGCCGCCTGGCTGGGTGACATCCAGCACGCCTATGGCCGCATGGCCCATGGGGGCATGGCCTTCTTTCAGGAAATGAGCCGTTTCTGGGAGCTGCGCATGCACGAGGACAGGGAGGCCTGCGCCGAATTGTTGGCCTGTCGCACGCCGCAGGAACTGCAGGAATGCGGCCAGCGCTTCGCCCTCAAGGCCAGCCAGGATTACGCCGAGGGCATCAGCCGCCTGCTGCAAGTCAGCATCGGCGCGTTGGAGGACGGGCCCATTGGCAAGGGCGACGGGGCAAAGGGGGATGACGTCGGGGGCGGTGCCGCCGCGGCGCCCAAACAAGTCGCCTGACAGCCCGCGCCCTCGCCTGTCACGCAACAGATGCCGGTCGCGCAACAGACCTGTGCGTCGACGCCGCGTTCAAAGCGCGCGCCGGGGCCATTATGTTCAGACGGTTAGCAATTTGGGCGGCCGCCCCACCGCCGGTAGACGCCGGCGGCGGCCGCCCCACCGCCGGGACAGGATCTTATGCGCCAGCACCATGACCTCTATTCCTATGAGCCGGCCAAGGGCCATGGGTTGCCGCACGACCCGTTGAACTCGATGGTAGGACCCCGCCCCATCGGCTGGATCTCCAGCAGGGGGCGGGACGGCAGCGTCAACCTGGCGCCCTACAGCTTCTTCAACCTGTTCAACTACCGCCCGCCCATCGTGGGCTTCTGCAGCACCAGCGCCAAGGACAGCCTGCGCAACGCCCAGGAAACGGGCGTCTTCGTCTGGAACCTCGCCACACGCGACCTGGCGGAACAGATGAACGCCACCAGCGCTCCCGTGCCGTACGGGACCAACGAATTCGAGGCCGCCGGCCTGACCCAGCTGCCGGCGGTGCACATCGACGTGCCGCGCGTGGCCGAAAGCCCTGTCCATTTCGAATGCCGGGTGACGGACATCCACCGCCTGCGCCGCCATGACGGCACGGCCGTGGATTCCTGGCTGGTGATGGGCGAGGCCGTCGCCATCCATATCGCCCGCAACCTGATCGTCGATGGCGTCTTCGACACCTTCGGCGCCGGTATCATCCTGCGCGGTGGCGGCCCCTCGGCCTATGCCGCCATCACGCCCAACACCCGTTTCGACATGGACAGGCCCCGTGGATGATGATTGGGCGCAGGCAAATGGCTGTTGAAAACTATTCAATTACGGCGCTGCGGGCCAGTGTGGTACCGCAGCGCACAGTCCTTTGACTAAGCGTCGATCCGCCTTGTCATCCCGAATGAAGCGGTGTCCTATTCCCACCGCTCGGGTCTTGTGCCGAAACATTGGGCTGGCAACACCATCACCGGCAGGTAAGGTGTGCCCTCTATCGCGCTGTCTGTTGAGGCCTCATGTCCACGTCCTCCGCCCTTCCACCGCTCGATGACGCCGCCAGCATCATGGATGGCCTGCGCCAGGCCATGCGCCGCTTGGCGGCCTCGGTCTCCGTGGTGACGCTGCGGGATACGAACGGGGCGGCGGGCGCCACGGTCAGCGCCCTGTGTTCCCTGAGCTTCGAGCCACCCTCGGTCCTGATCGCGCTGAACCAGTCCGGCAGCATGCACGACCGCATCCTGGCGGTGGACACCTACGCCATCAACATCCTCTATGCCGACCAGGAAGAGGTCTCAAAGACCTTCGGCGCCCCCAACCGGACGGCCGACTGCTTCAGGCCCGACGCGTGGGAAGACATCATGGGCGCCCCCTGCTTGATCGGCGCCCAATCCACCCTGATCTGTCGCCGCGCCGCCGAGCTGCCCCACGGCAGTCACCGCGTCATCGTGGGGGAGGTGCTGTGGACCCGCAGCCGGCCCGAGGTCAACCCGCTGCTCTACGCCGACGGCGGTTACCGCCGGCTGGGGTGAGGCGCGGCCGGATTAAGACCGGTAAAGCCGCAAAAGGAAATCCCCGGGGGACGGGCGCCCCCGGGGATTTTTGTTTTTAACTGCCAAAACTCGAGTTTGGACGGCCCTAGGGAAGGGAGGCCCCTGGGACCGTAGGGGGGACTGAACTGGATCTCAGAACTTGGCGCGGGCGCCGAAGATCACCTGCACGCCGGGGTAATAGATGCTGTAGGGCGAGTTGGAGTGGCCGAACAGCGTCACCAGCGGCTCGTTGGTGACGTTCAGGGCATCCACGGTCAAGCGCAGGCTGTCGTTGAAGAAGGGCAGTTGATAACCCATGGACAGGTCCAACTGGCCATGCGCCTCGGCGATCAACGCCTCGTTGATGTTGTTCTGTGGGGCGTTGGCGGCCGTAGACTGGTCGTTCCAGACGTAGTTCACGCTGAGCGACACGCCGTGGCCTTCATAATAGGCCTGCAGATTGTAGCTGTAGGGGGCGATGCCGGTGGCGAACAGCCCGCTGTCCGAGCTCTGCTCGATATGCGTGCCGTTGGCCGAGAAGCCCAGACCCTCGACGATGAAGTCCAGCGGCTGCACCCAGGTCAGCTCGATGCCCTGCAGCAGCAGCTTGCTGAGGTTGACCGGCTGGGTCAGCGTGACGGTCGCCACGTTCGGGCCGCCGCGCAACAGCAGGGCCTGCTGCTGGCTGGTTTGCAGGTCGCTGAAATTGATGCCCAGGGCGGTGAAGGGCACAGTCTTCTGCGTGGTGACGGTGAAGCCGTCGATGTCCTTGCGGAACAGGGCGGCGCCGATATAGCCCAGGCCGCCCGTGTACCACTCGCCACCGATGTCGATGTTGTTGGAGGTGTAGGGCTTCAGGTTCGGGTTGCCGGCGCTGGCCACCTGCGCCGAGATGTCGGAGAAGGTGGTGCCGGGCAGCAGTTGGCTGGCGTCGGCGCGGGTGATGCTGCGCGAGGCCGAAGCGCGCAGCTTGATGTCATCCGTCAGGCTGTAGACCACGTTGGCCGAGGGCAGCACGTCACTGTACCCGGTGCTCAGCGTCTGGTCGACCAGGGCGCCGGACGCGGTCACCAGCGGGCTGGTCACGGTCTGGTCGGTGTGGAAGTAACGCAGGCCCATGTTGATGGCCACGTCATGGCCCAGCAGGGTATCCTTGGCGTTACCCTCGGCATAGCCGCCGAAGGTCTTTTCCGAGATGTTGCCGACGGAACCGCCGGTCACGGCGCTGCGCGTCTGCGGCGCCGTTTCCTTATAGTATTCGTAGTTGGTGGCCTTCTCCAGCGCCGACAGGTTGGTCATGATCCACTGGGTGTAGCCGACGTTGCCACCGGCCAGGTGACCGAAGTCGCTGATGTTCATGGGCTGCAGGTACTGGCCGATCTGGGAATTGGGCACCGAACCCGACAGCCCGTCGCAGGTGGCGCCGCAGACGGAGGTCTGGAAGGCCGTGCTGTTGTCGTAGGCGCGGATGATGCGGCTGGCCATGTCATAGGCGCCGCCCACCTTCAGGTTGACGTTGTCGTCGCCGTACTGGGTGTCGATGTGGGCGCCACGGGTCGTGGTCTCGCGGTACACGTTCTGCACGTTCACGCGGTACCACTTCCAACCCAGGTTCGGGTCGTTCAGGTTGCGGTTGGGCACGATGATGGGTTCGCCGTTGGCGCCATTGGCCTGATAGCTGACCACCAGGCCGGACTGCGCCGGCGTCTGCACGTCGAACTGCGGCTGTTCACGGAAGAAGGTGCTGTGGCCGTAGTTAACCTGGGCATCGACCTTGAAGTCCTTGGACGGCTTCCAGGTCAGGGTGGGGTTGATGTTGTAGAACTCGGTATGCTGGTTGAAGATGTCGTTTTCCAGGAAGAAGCTGGAATTGGCGAAGGTGCCCTGGGTCACGACGTTGTTGCTGTCGACGGTCAGGTTGAAGGGGACCATGCCGCCGGTGGACGTGGGGCTGGTGCCGGGGCCGGAGTTGCGGACGTACCAGTTCATGTTCAGGCGCTGATAGTCGCGGTCGGACTGGGCCCACAGGCCGTCGATGGCGAAGTGCCACTCGTCGCTGGGGCGGTATTCCAGGGACAGCAGGCTGGACACGCGCGAACGGTCGCCGAAGGTGTAGCTGTTGCGGCCCAGGCGCGGGATCTGCGCGCTGCCCAGCTGCGGCAGGGTCAGGCCCGACGTCTGCGCCAGGTTCACCGGCTGGCCAGCGGTGAGGCCCGCCACGTTGCGGGGGGCTGTGCTGGCATAGACGAAACCGTTGCCGGTGCCGACGTCGCCGCTGCCGGCGGGCAGGTTGCCGTCGGTCCAGCCGATGGTCTCGAAGCCGTCGATGCGGGTCGTGGTCTTCACGCCGGACACGCCGACCAGGATGCCGAAGGGGCCCCAGGTATGGCTGGCCACCATGGCGCCGCGCGGGCTGACCTCGCCGTCGGCGTTGGTGTACTGGCCCTGGCCGATCAGGGTGACGTGGGTGCCCTCGTTATCGAAGGGGCGGGCGCTGTGCAGGTTCACCGTGCCGGCAATGCCGCCTTCCAGGGTGGAGGAGACCGGCGTCTTCTCCACGTCCAGGCGGGTGAACAGCTCGGACGGGAACAGATCCAAGTCGACTTCGCGGTTGGCGTTGCCGCCGTTGGTGCCGCCGTCCGACGCCACCGCGATCTGGGTGTTGTTCAGCAGCACCTTGGAGAAGCTGGGGCCCAAGCCGCGGATGGAGACCTGCACGCCTTCGCCGTCGATGTCGCGGTTCAGGTTCACGCCGGGGATGCGGTTCAGGGTCTCGGCCAGGTTGGTGGCCGGCAGCTTGCCGATATCCTCGGCGAAGATGCTGTCGCCAAAGGCGACGGAATTGCGCTTCTGCTCGGTGGCGTCCAACAGGCTGCGCCGGATGCCGGTGACGGTGATTTCCTCCAGCGCGGCATCATCGCCCGCCGAGGCCGTCTGGGCGTAGGCCTGCATCGACATCATGCCCAGCAGCGCGGAGCCGGCCAGGGCGGTGGTCGTCAGTAATGCTTTCCAGTTCTTTGAATATGCCATTTCTTTTCCTCCCTGATCGCCCGCGGCTCCCTCTCCGGATTGGGCGGTCTGTTGTTAAGGTTCTGGTTTTGCGCGGCAATCCCGCGCGGATACGGGTCAGCGGTAGCGGTAGAACGTCACCCGCTGGATCTGAAACTGATCGGGGGGCAGGCGGATATGCCGACCCTGGTGGGTCTGGTCGCCGTTCAGATAGCGTCCCGGCACCCAGCGGCCCTGCGCGTCGAACGTGCCCTCGACGGCCTTGTCGATGCCGGCCAGCGCCGGGCCATCGCCCTTGGGGCCCGGTTCACCGGCGACCGTGACGATCAGGCCGCGGCCGGCGATCAGGTATTCCTCCGGCCCCGTCTGGATGATTAGGCCGCCGTGGCTGGCGGTGTCCTGCTCCGCCTTGGGCGTCCAGCTGTCGATGAAGCCGACGGTGAAGCGGTAGTCGCCCAGGGTGCGCGTGACCGGGGCGTCCAGCACCGTGCCATCCTCGAGCACCCGGGGCTTGAAGCCCGCCATGCGACCCAGCCCCTGCGCCTTAAGGATGGCGGGGGTCAGCTGGCGTAGCAGGCCGTAGGCGTCGGTGATGGCCGCCTGGCTCTTGGTGTCCGCGTTCTCGATGGAGAAGGGGCTGAAGCCGAAGGCGTCCAGATTGCCGATTGCGTAGAAGGCGTTGGCCGGCACCTCGGGCGCCGTCACGTTGTTGGCCTCGGGAATGAACAGCGGATTGTCGGCGCGTTTGTACCGCCCGGCCAGGTCACTGAAATTGTGGAAGTAGATGTCTGGTCCGATCAGGTCCAGGCTGGGCGCGCCGGTCTTCCACACGTCGATCAGATGGGGCAGGGGCCCGCCGCTGGGATATTCGCCCGGCGTCTTGCCGGCCCGGTTCAATGCCACGTTGACGTACATGGGGAGGGGGTAGGCAGCCTTGCCCGCACGGGTGACGGCGTCGGCGTACTGGGCGTAATGCCAGGCGGTGAACACCTCCTGCCCCACGTCGGCGTCGCCGAACACCTGGCCCCATGTGCCAGCGGTCTTGGCGCCGTGGGCCTGCCACAGGGCGCGCAGCTCCGGTTCCACCGTTTTGCCCTCGCGCACGGTGCGCAGCAGCGCCTCCGGCACCGGCTGCGCCCAGGCGGCCTGGGCGGCATCGCCCCATTCGCGCGCCACCGGCAGCATGCCGATCTCATTTTCCACCTGCACCATCAGCACGGTGCCTTTGGCATCAACGGCCTTCAGATGCGCCATCAGGGCCGCGAAGGCCTTGGCGTCGGCGTCGCGGAGCGCCGGGGAGAAGGCGGAAAGGATTTCCACGCTGGCACCATTGGCGGCGCGGGCGCGCGGGAAGCGCGCCTGGTCACGCTTCACCCAACCGGGGACGTAGGTGGACATGCTGTTCTTCCAGGCGCCAAACCACAGCAGCACCAGATGCATGTCCTGGGCGCGGGCGTCGGCCAGCAGCCCGTCAACCGTGGAAAAGTCGAACGTCCCTTCCTTGTCCTCGATCAGTTCCCAATAAACCGGCGACAGAACCGTGTTCAGGTTCATGGCCTTCAGTTTGGGCCAGTACTTGGCCATGTAGGACCGGCTGGAGGCGCTGGAATTGCCCAATTCACCGCCCAGCACCAACAGCGGCCTGCCGTCCACCATGAGGCGGGTGGCGGTGCCTTGGTGGTCCAGGATGGGGACGGCGGCCAGGGCGGCCGTGGGGGAGGACGTCCCGGTGGACAGCGCGACCAGGCTGGCGGCCAGCATCAAGCGCCAGGTGTTTGTTTGCCGGCCGGTGGCCGAATGCAGGCGTCCCATTCCGCTCCCCTCCCTCAACCAGCGCGTTCGAGGCGCTTTTAAATGGTAGCGTTACCATTTCCAGGAAACAGCAATATTGTCAATATATTTTTTAAACAATATTGGTATAATTCCGGTAATTATTTTAAAATGCAGGCAAATACAATGCCACCTTCCAAAGAAAGGTGATCGTTTCCAGAGAAATTACTTAAAGATTTCTTTTTTTCTCAGGATGCGGCGCCTCCGCTGTCCGGTATGGCGGGGCGCAGCTGGGGGCTCAGTGTCTGGAGGGCCAGCAGCGCCAGGGGATAGGCCAACGCCGCCGTCAGGAAGATGGGGCCATAGCCGCCTGTGGTCTGCAAAATCCATCCCGTGAACTTGGACATCACCATGCCGCCCACGGCCCCCGCCGTGCCGCCCAGGCCCACTACGGTGGCGACGGCGGAGGGAGGGAACAGGTCCGACGGCAGGGTCATGAGGTTGGCGGAAAAACCCTGATGACCGGCGGTCGCCAAGCCGATGATCAGGACCGCCGCCACCAGCCCGCCGACCCAGGGCGCCGCCAGCACGGGGACGACGCAGACGGCACACGCCAGCATGGCGACCTTGCGCGACCGGTTGGCGCCCAGACCCCGTCGCATCAGGCGTGACGACAGCCAACCACCGGCCACGCTGCCGACGTCGGACATGAGGTAGATCGCCACCAGGGGCGGGCCGAAGCTGGACAGGTCCAAGCCGAAGCGGCGGCCCAGGAAATCCGGCAGCCAGAACAGGAACACCCACCAGATGGGATCGGTGAGGAACTTGGCCAGCACATAGGCCCAGGTCTGCCGCTGGCGCAACACCCAGCGCAGGCGCGGCCCCTGGATGGCAATGATGGGGGAAATGGCGTCAGAGCGGATGTGGGCCAACTCCGCCCCAGTCAGATTCCGGTCCTCTTCCGGCCGGCGGTAGAAGAGAAGCCAGGCGGCCAGCCATCCGAAGCTGATGACACCGGTTACCACGAAAGCGGTGCGCCAATCGGCCACGGCGACGATGACGGGCACCACCAAGGGGGTGACGACCGCGCCGACGTTGGAACCGGCGTTGAAGATGCCCACGGCCAGGGCGCGCTCGCGACGGGGGAACCATTCCGCCACGCTTTTCAGGCCTGCGGGGAAATTGCCGGCCTCGCCCGCGCCCAAGGCCACGCGCGCCAGGGTGAACTGGACCAGCCCGCCGGCCAGGCCGTGGGCCATGTGGGCCAGGTTCCAGATGACGAAGGTCAGGGCGTAGCCCCAGCGAGCACCCACCCGGTCGATGACACGGCCGAACACCAGGTAGGCGACCGCGTACGAGGCTTGGAACCAGAAGATGATGTCGGCGTAGTCGGTATCGGACCAGCGGAATTCCTGCGACAGCAGCGGCTTCAGCAAGCCCAGCATCTGGCGGTCGACGTAGTTGATGACGGTGGCGGCGAACAGCAGGGCCACGACGATCCAGCGCCGCCGGCCTAGCCTGGCCGGCGGTGGGATCGGTGCACCTGTGGCTTCCGCAGGCCACGCCATGAACGTCTCTCTCCCATTCGTCACCGGCGGCTTTGACGCCCGCGCGGCGCTGTTCTTATGCAAGGGCGCGTTCAAGGCCGCGCCCGGCCCCAAGCCAGCTCACCAGTTCCAGAGCGTGCCGTCCGTCAAGCGGGCCACCGGGAGGTAGGCGGGCTGGTAGGGGTACTTGGCGGCTTCCGCCTCATCGATATCGACGCCGTGGCCGGGCGCTTCGCCTGGGTGCATGTAGCCCTGATCGAAGCTGTAGGCGTGGGGGAAGACGCTCTCGGTCACGGCCTCGTGCACCATGCGTTCCTGAATGCCGAAGTTGGGCACCCACAGGTCGAAGTGCAGGGCGGCGCCCATGCACACCGGCGACAGGTCGGTGGCCCCATGGCTACCGGTGCGGATCTGGTACAACTCCGCCAGGTTGGCGATGCGGCGCAGGTGGGTGATGCCGCCCGCGTGCACCACCGTGGTGCGGATGTAGTCGATCAACTGGTTCTGGATCAGGTCCTTACAATCCCAGATGGTGTTGAACACCTCACCCACCGCCAGGGGCGTCGTGGTGTGCTGCCGGATCAGGCGGAAGGACTCCTGGTTTTCCGCCGGGGTGGGGTCTTCCATCCAGAACAGGCGGTAGGGTTCCAGGCTTTTGCCCAAGCGTGCCGCCTCGATGGGGGTCAGGCGGTGGTGCACGTCGTGCAGCAGATGCAGGTCCCAGCCGAAACGGTCGCGGGCGGCGGCGAACAGGGTGTGGGCGAAATCCAGGTAGGCTTCCGTGGACCAGGCCGATTCCGCTGGCAGGCCGCGTGTCGCCGGCTCGTAATTGATGCCTTTGGCCACGCCGTACACACCCTTCAGGCCGGGCACGCCCGCCTGGATGCGGATGGCCTTGTAGCCCTGATCGACATAGTGCTGCACCTGGTCCATGGCGTCGTCGACGGTTTGGCCGTTGGCATGGGCGTAGACCATGACGCCATTGCGGCTCTTGCCACCCAGCAACTGGTACAGCGGCAGGCCGGCCACCTTGGCCTTGATGTCCCATAGGGCGGTGTCCACCGCGGCGATGGCCGACATGGTGACGGGACCGCGGCGCCAATAGGCGCCCTTGTACAGGTACTGCCAAATATCCTCGATATCGTGGGGATCACGGCCGATCAGGCAGGGAATGACATGGTCGGTCAGGTAGGACGCGACCGCCAGTTCACGCCCGTTCAGGGTGGCGTCGCCGATGCCATAGACACCTTCATCCGTGCGGATCTTCAGGGTGACGAAGTTCCGCGCCGGGCAGGTGACGATGACGTAGGCGTCCGTGATCTTCATACTTTCAGCTCCGAAGGCGGGTCCAGGTGGGCGCGGGCCGGCCATGAAAAGGGCGGCGGGTCCGGCAATGGTCTTCGATAAAGCCCCCGGGGTGGCCACGGGGCTGTGTTCTCTCCCAGTGCGAAACGGCTCATGCCGTTCGTCAGTTACCATTCATGTATACTACCATACCAGTTGGGTCAACAGGACAGTATGGGGTGCGTCTGAAGGGGGCAGCCGCTGCTGCGTGAAATTGCGCTGCTCCCATTCTCCGACCGACATCGCGGCCTTGTTTGTCGCCTAGTATGGTAGTATGTATGAATTGTAAGAGCAACGGCGTTCGACAAAAATGCGTTTCCTTCGGGCGATGTCCTCTGGAAGACGCCGGCCGAATGTCGCAGGGTGGAAACGGGGATGGGCGGTGTGCCGCGAGGGTACTCCCGTGCCGGGACCGTTTCGGCCCCGGGCCCGTGCGACTCTAATGGGGTGCGTCTGGTGTTGGCGGAAAATGACCGTGTCGTCCTGAACCGTATCCAGGCGGACAGTGCGGAGCCCGTGGCCCGCCGCGTGTTCCGGGAACTGCGGGGCGCCATCGTCGCCATGAAGTTCCGCCCCGGCCAAGCCATCTCCGAACAGGATATCGCCGACCAGCTGGGCGTCAGCCGCCAGCCGGTGCGTGAGGCCTTCATCAAGTTGAGCGAGGCGGGGCTGTTGTCCATCCGTCCGCAGCGTGGTTCCTTCATCGTCAAGATTTCCGTACGCCAGGTGTTCGACGCCCGTTTCGTGCGCGAGGCGGTGGAACTGGCAGTGGTGCGCCGCGCGGTGGCGGAGATGAAGGCGCGCGATATCGACCTGCTGCGTGACAACCTGCGCGCCCAGGCCAACGCCGCAGAGGACCGCGACCATGCGGGCTTCCTGGACCTGGACGAGCGCTTCCACCGTGACATCGCGCTGCATGTGGGCTGCGAATATGCCTGGCGGGTGGTTGAAGAAACCAAGGCGCAGATGGACCGCGTGCGCTATCTCAGCATGCCGGAGGCGACGCCGTTTTCCCTGCTGATCACGCAGCACCATGCCATCGTCGATGCCATCGCCGACCGCGACGCGGACAGGGCTGAGGCGGCGATGCGCCAACACCTGCAGGAAATCCTGACCTCTCTTCCCCGGTTGGCCACCCGGTTCCCGGACCTGTTCGCCGACGACGCGCCCTTATAACGATTTGGCTGTTTGGTAGGACCGGTCCCGGCCGGCTTAAGGTTTTGTGGCCATGGTAACGGTACCATGGCGGCCCTGACGGGGCGGGTGTCCGGGGGCCGGAGGCCTTGAAAGAATAACGATAGGGAGAAGCCAGCGTGCGTATACGCCATGACTCCATCCATCATCGGATCAGCCATCGGATCGGCCGCCGCCTGATCCTGGCCGGCGTCGCCGCCGTGGCCATCAGTGCCGCCGCCTATGCGGCCGACAAGCCTGCGGTCTACAAGGACGCGGGCGCGCCGGTGGCCGCCCGGGTCGACGATCTGCTGGCGCGCATGACGCTGGATGAGAAGGTGGCCCAGCTGATCGCCGTGTGGGATCACAAGCCCGCCATCTTCGACGCGGGCATGAACTTCGATCCGGCCAAGGCCAGCGGCGTATACCCCAACGGCCTGGGCCAGTTCACGCGCCCCAATGACGAAAAGGGCTCCGGTTCCCTGCGGACCCAGCATTGGCGGGACACAAAGGGCACGGTCGCCATGGTGAACGCCGTCCAGCATTGGGCGGTGGAGAAGACGCGGCTGGGCATCCCCGTGCTGTTCCATGAGGAGGGCCTGCACGGTTACCCTGCCATCGGCCCCACCAGTTTCCCCCAGGCCATCGCCCAAGCCAGCAGCTGGGACCCGGACCTGATCCGCGAGGTCGACAGCGTCGTGGCCCGCGAGATCCGCGTGCGCGGCGTCAGCCTGGTGCTGTCGCCGGTGGTGGACGTGGCGCGCGACCCGCGCTGGGGACGCATCGAGGAGACCTTTGGCGAGGATCCCTACCTGGCGGGGGAGATGGGCGTGGCCGCCGTCCAGGGACTGCAGGGCGACAGCCTGCCCCTGGCCGACGGCAAGGTCTTCGCCACGCTGAAGCACCTGACCGGCCACGGCCAGCCCGAAAGCGGCACCAACGTCGGCCCGGCCTCGGTCGGGGAGCGCACGCTGCGGGAGATGTTCTTCCCCCCGTTCGAGCAGGTCATCCACCGCACCAACGTGCGCGCGGTCATGGCCTCCTATAATGAGATCGACGGCGTGCCCAGCCATGTGAACACGTGGCTGCTGCACGACATCCTTCGCGGGGAATGGGGCTATAAGGGTTCCATCATCAGCGACTATTCCGCCATCGACCAGCTGGTCAGCGTCCATCACGTGGTGCCGGATCTGCCGTCGGCCGCCATCCGCGCCATCACGGCCGGGGTGGATGCCGACCTGCCGGATGGCGAGTCCTATGCCAGCCTGGCCCAAGCCGTGCGGGCCGGAAGGATCAAGGAAGAGGTGATCGACCGCGCCGTTCGCCGCATCCTGGAACTGAAGTTCCAGGCCGGCCTGTTTGATCACCCCTATGCCGACGCGGACAAGGCCGAGGCCCTGACGGCGAACGGCGAGGCGCGGGCTGTGGCCCTGAAGGCGGCGCAAAAGTCGGTGGTGCTGCTGAAGAACGACGGCGTGCTGCCGCTGGACATGGCCAAGGTCAAGACCCTGGCCGTCATCGGCCCCAATGCCGCCAAGGCCCACCTGGGCGGCTACTCCGGTGAGCCCAAGCAGACCGTCAGCATCCTGGACGGCATCAAGGCCAAGGTGGGCGCCCAGGTGAAGGTGACCTATGCCGAGGGCGTGCGCATCACCAAGGATGACGATTGGTATGGCGACACCGTCGAACTGGCCGATCCGGCGGAAAACGCCCATCTGATCCAGCAGGCCGTTGCCGTGGCCAAGACCGCCGACCACATCGTGCTGGTCATCGGCGACAATGAACAGACCAGCCGGGAGGGCTGGGCCAACAACCATTTGGGCGATCGCGACAGCCTGGACCTGGTGGGCCAGCAGAACGATTTGGCCAAGGCCCTGTTCGCCTTGGGCAAGCCCGTGGTCGTGGTGCTGCAGAACGGCCGCCCGCTGTCGGTGGTGGACGTGGCCGCCAAGGCCAACGCCCTGATCGAGGGCTGGTACCTGGGGCAGGAGGGGGGCACCGCCATGGCCGACGTGCTGTTCGGGGACGTGAACCCGGGCGGCAAGCTGCCGGTGACCGTCCCGCGCTCCGTTGGGCAATTGCCCATGTTCTACAACAAGAAGCCCAGCGCGCGGCGCGGCTATCTGTTCGACACCACCGACCCGCTGTTCCCCTTCGGCTATGGGCTTAGCTACACGACCTTCGACGTGGGCTTCCCGCGTCTGTCCACGCCCACGATCGCCAGGGATGGCGCCGTCACGGTGTCGGTGGACGTGAAGAACACCGGCAAGCGGGCGGGGGATGAGGTGGTGCAGTTGTACCTGCACCAGCAGGTCGCCTCCGTTACCCGGCCGGTGAAGGAGTTGAAGGGCTTCCAGCGCGTCACGCTGGCCCCGGGCGAGAGCCGCACGGTCACCTTCACCGTCGACGGCCAGGCGCTGGCCCTATGGAACCAGGACATGAAGCGGGTGGTGGAGCCCGGCGCCTTCGACATCATGGTCGGCGACAATTCCGTCGACCTCAAGACCGCTGTCCTGACGGTCACGGAGTGAGAACCATGAAGCGTTTCATCCGATCCCTTCTGCTGGCTACCGCCACGGTCGCGCTGGCCCCCCAGGCCTGGGCCCTGGGCCAACCCCGGTATGTCGAGGCACAGGCCACGCCTGGCGGCTTCGCCATCGTGCAGGGCGGTGTCGCCGCCCGCCTGCATGTCGACGCCCAGGACTATGCCGGCGTGCAGCGCGCCGCGCGGGACCTGGCGGCCGACATCGGCAAGGTCACGGGCGTCACGCCCGCGATAAGCCAGGACACGGATCTAGGCGCCCTGCCCATCCTGGTGGGCACCCTGGGTCACAGCCCGACCATCGACAGGCTGGCGGCGGAGGGCAAGATCGACGCTGGCGTCCTCAAGGGCAAGTGGGAGGCCTTCCGCATCCAGGTTGTGGCCAACCCGGCACCCGGCATCGCCAGCGCCCTGGTCATCGCCGGCAGCGACAAGCGCGGCACCATCTACGGCCTGTACGACGTCTCGGAACAGATCGGCGTGTCGCCCTGGGCATGGTGGGCGGATGTGCCGGTGCGCCACCGCGACAGCCTTTATGTGAAGGCTGGCACCTATGGCGAGGATCCGGCACCGGTCAAGTATCGCGGCATCTTCCTGAATGACGAGGCGCCGGCCCTGACCGGCTGGGCCAGGGAGAAGTTCGGCGGCCTGAACCACCAGTTTTACGAACATGTCTTCGAGTTGATCCTGCGGCTGAAGGGCAACTACCTGTGGCCCGCCATGTGGGGCAACGCCTTCAACGAGGATGACCCGCTGAACCCCAAGATCGCCGACGAGTATGGCGTGGTCATGGGCAATTCCCATCACGAACCCATGCTGCGGTCCCAGCAGGAATGGAAGCGCCACGGCACCGGCCCCTGGGACTATGCCCAGAATGGCGAGGTGCTGCGCCAGTTCTGGTCGGACGGGGTACGCCGCAACAAGGACTTCGAGAGCATCGTCACCATCGGCATGCGCGGTGATGGCGACATGCCCATGACCGGCGACGCGGCGGCAGCCAACACGGCGCTGCTGGAAAAGATCGTGGCCGACCAGCGCCAAATCCTGGCCAAGGAGGTCAACCCCGACGTCACCCAGATCCCGCAAATCTGGGCGCTCTACAAGGAAGTGCAGGAGTATTACGAAAAGGGCATGCGCGTGCCCGACGACGTGACCCTGCTGTGGTGCGACGACAATTGGGGTGACGTCCGCCGCCTGCCCACGGCGGAGGAGCGCAAGCGTCCCGGCGGGGCCGGCATGTACTACCATTTCGACTATGTCGGTGATCCCCGGAACTACAAGTGGATCAATACCAACTCCATTCCTAAGGTCTGGGAACAGATGAACCTGACCTTGGAATATGGCGCGGACCGGGTGTGGATCGTGAACGTGGGCGACCTGAAGCCCATGGAATTGCCCATCGAGTTCTTCCTGGATTACGCCAGGGACCCCAAGCGCTGGCCCAAGGAGAAGCTGCCGGAGTTCACGGCCGCCTGGGCCGAACGCGAATTCGGGCCTGAGCACGCCGCCGAGATCGCGACCCTGGTCACCCGCTACGGCATGCTGATCAGCCGCCGCAAGCCCGAGTTGCTGGACGCCAACACCTTCAGCCTGACCGACTACCGCGAGGCGGAGCGGGTGGTGGCCGACTACCAGGACCTGGTGGCGAAGGCGGAAGCCATCTATCAGGCCCTGCCGGCCGACGCCCGAGACGCCTTCTTCCAGCTGGTGTTGCACCCGGCCAAGGCGGCGGCCCAGGTGACGGAGCTGTACGTCGCCGTCGGCCGCAACCGCCTGTATGCCGACCAGGGCCGCGCGTCCGCCAATGCGGAGGCCGCGAAGGCCAAGGCCTTGTTCCAGGCCGATGCCGACCTGACGAGGCAGTATCACGCGCTGAACGGCGGCAAGTGGGACCATATGATGGACCAGACTCACATCGGCTACACCTCTTGGCGGGAACCCCTTGTCGACATCATGCCGGAGGTGCGGGAACTGACCCTGCCGGCGGAGGCGAAGCTGGGCGTGGCGGTGGAGGGCAAGATCCAGGCTTGGCCCGCCCTGGATGGCCAGCCGATGAAGGACGCCGCCGTGCTGCCGGATCTGGATGTAGCCAATAAACCAAGCCGTTACATCGATGTCTTCAACCGGGGATCGAAGCCCTTCGCCTACACCGCCAAGGCCAGCGCGCCCTGGATCATCCTGAGCCAGGCCAAGGGCACGGTGACGCAGGAGACCCGCCTGCAGGTGGCGGTGGACTGGGCCAAGGCGCCGGCCGGGACCAGCCCAGGCAGCGTCACCATCACGGGGGCCGGGGGCAGCGTCACCGTCCACCTGCGCGCGCTGAACACGCCGGTGCCGCAGGATGGCCAGCCGGCCTTCATCGCCGCCGACGGCTATGTGTCGATGGAGGCGGAGCACTATACCGCCAAGGCCGATGCCGGCGGGGCCGCTTGGCAGAAGATTCCGGACTATGGCCGCACCCTGTCGGGCCTGGCGCCCTTCCCGGTGACCTCGGCCAGCTTCGCGGCCGGGCAGGGGCCGCGCCTGGACTACCGCGTGTACCTGCCGGCGGCAGGCCCGCTGACGGTGCAGGCCATCGTCGGCCCCACCCTGAACTTCGTGCCCGGGCGCGGCCTGCGCTATGCCGTCGCCATCGATGACGAGGCGCCGCAGGTGGTGGACATCCTGGCATTGAACGGGGTCGCCGACTGGTCCAAGTCGGTTGAGGATAACGCGCGCAAGCCCACCAGCCACCACACCGTGGCCAGTGCCGGCTATCACACCCTTCACATCTGGATGGTGGATCCGGCGGTGGTGCTGACCAAGCTGGTGGTCGATCTGGGCGGGGTGAAGCCCAGCTACCTGGGCCCGCCGGAAAGCGCCCGCCAGGCCGCGCGATAAGAAGTGGCCGCGCCAAAAGGAAAGGGTGGGGAAGGAAACGTCATGCGCCTGAAACGACTGTTGCCCCTGGCCGCCGGCCTGATGCTGACCGCAGCCCCTGTGCTGGCGCAGCAGGCGCCCCCGCAGGCCGCCCAAATGCAAGTGGCCCTGACCATGGACGACCTACCGGTGCACGGCCCCCTGCCGCCCGGCCTGACCCGGGCGGAGGTGGCGACCCGCGTGCTTGCGGCCTTCAAGGGCGCCGGCGTGGCGGAGGTCTACGGCTTCGTCAACGCCAAGGGCCTGGCGGACGAGGGCGACGATGCCGCCCAGGTGCTGGCCCTGTGGCGCCAGGCCGGCTATCCGCTGGGCAACCACGTCTATGCCCATGACGACCTGCATGGTCACGACGTGGCCGCCTTCACCGCCGCGGTGACGGCGGATGAGGCGGCGCTCACGCAGTACATGGGCCCAGGAAGTGGAAAGAACACCGATTGGCACTGGCTGCGCTTCCCCTATCTGCACATCGGCGAGACGCCGGAAAAGCGGCGGGAGGTCGCGGCCTTCCTCAAGGACCACGGCTATCGCGTGGCCGAAGTGACGCTCAGCTTCAACGACTACATCTACAACGCGCCCTATGCCCGCTGCATGGCCAAGGGCGACCAGGCGGCGGTGGCGCAACTGCGCAAGAGCTATCTGGACCGGGCGGCGGAATCGCTGGCCATCGGGCGGCAGCAGGCCCAGGCCTTGTACGGCCGCGATGTGCCCCACGTCATGCTGCTGCATATCGGCGGGTTTGAGACGGTGATGCTGCCGGAACTGCTGTCGCTGATGAAGGCCAAGGGCGTGGCCTTCGTGCCGCTGGCCGAGGCGGAGGCGGACCCCGTCTACGCCACCAACCCCGACACGCCATCCAATGGCACCGGCAGCCTGCTGGACCGGGAAATGACGGCCCGCAACCTGCCGCAGCCGGCGCACAGCGCCGACCCGTCCACCTGGCTGGATGGCCTGTGCCGCTGACACCCCTAGATTCAGGAAATACCCCCATGCGCCTCCGTTCCCTACTCCTGGCTGGTGCCCTGCTGGCTTCCACCACGGTTCATGCCGCCCCCCAGAATGTTGACCAGTTCACCACCCGGTGGGTGGGCAGCTGGATGGCGTCCGCCCAGGCGGGCGGCGCCGATTCCACGCCGCCCGCGCCGGGTTTCACCGACGCCACCCTGCGCCAGGTGGTGCACCTGACCTTAGGCGGCGCCCGCGTGCGCTTCCGCCTGTCCAACGCCTTCGGCACGGCGCCGCTGACCATCCCCGGCGCCCATGTCGCCCTGTCGGCGAAGGAGGGAAAGACGCCCAGCGCCGCCATTCGCGCCGGCAGCGACCACGCCCTGACCTTCAACGGCCAGACGTCCGTCACCATTCCGGCCGGCGGCATGGTCTGGTCCGACCCAGTGGACATGGCTGTGCCCGACATGGTGGACCTGGCCGTCAGCCTGCGCCTGAAGGACGTGCCAGCCACGGTCACTGGGCATCCGGGGTCCCGCGCCACCAGCTACATCGCCACCGGTGACGCGTTGGACGCTGCCGATCTGCCAAACGCCGCGACGGTCACGCACTGGTATATCCTCACCGGCGTGGACGTGCAGGCGCCGGCCACGGCCAATGCCGTGGTCGTGCTGGGCGACAGCATCACCGACGGGCGCGACAGCACCACCGACGGCAACGGCCGCTGGACGGACGCCCTGGCCCGACGCCTGCTGCAGGGCAAGAGCCCGGTGGGCGTGCTGAATGCCGGCATCGGCGGCAACCGCCTGCTGCTGGACGGCATCGGCCCCCGCGCGCTGGACCGGCTGGATCGCGACGTGCTGGACCAGACGGCGGTGCGCTGGGTCATCGTGCTGGAGGGCATCAACGACCTGGCGACGGCCCTTAAGGCGGCGGAACGCAAAGAGGTGGGGGCGACACCGGAGGCCATCATCGACGCCTACCGCCAGATCATCGCCCGCGCCCATGCGCGCGGCCTGCTGGTCTATGGCGCCACCATCCTGCCCTGCCAGGGCATCGGCTATTGCGACCCGGCCATGGAGCCCAACCGTCAGAAGGTCAACGCCTGGATGCGCGGCAGCGGCGCCTTCGACGCCGTCATCGACCTGGACCGCACGCTCCAGGATCCCAAGAATCCCGGCCATCTCTTGCCGGAGGCCGATGGCGGCGACCATCTGCATCCGGGCGATACCGGCTATCGCCTGATGGCGGAGGGTACGGACCTGGCGCTGTTCGCGAGGTGACGGCTTACAAGCCAGGCGGGATCTTGGCCAGGATGCCGGAGCGGAAGGGACCGGGGCGGTCGCCGCGCATCAGCACGCCGGTCTCGCTGGCGGCATACTGTGCCGCCAGGTCCAAGGCGGCGGCGGCGGTCTCGGGCGTCGGCGCCTTGTCGCAGAACAGGTAGCTGGGCTTGCCCGGGCCGGACAGGGCCACGGTGCAGGCGCGGTCGCAGCCGCTCATGCACTCCACCCCGTTCAGGGCCACCTGGTCGCGGCCCGGCCAGTCGGCGTGCAGGGCGGCCACGGCCTCGTACAGCAGGCGGCCGTCGCGCACGGCCTCCGGCAGGGCGCCCTTGGGCCGGCAGGTGACGCAGATGTGAAGAGTGTGGGCAGGGGCGGGGACGGTCGGGGACGCTTCGCTCACCGGGGACTTCCTCAAGGCTTGAACGCGGTGCGACTATGGGCTCGGCCGTGCGGCGGGCGTCAAGGGGATACGCCGTATATTCATCACAGGCGCGGCGGTCGCCGGCAGTTATAAGACGGCTTCCACGCCCCCGAGGATTCGGCCTGATGCCCAGCATGCCTGTCGAGATTTCCGCGTCCCGCGCCCGTCATCTCTGGCTGGCGGCCCAGCGTCTGCTGGAACCGACCCCCTTCGGCGCGGGCCCCCAGGCCGTGAAATTGGCGACCGAGCACCTGGGTTATGTCCAGATCGACACCATCAACGTCATCGAGCGCAGCCACCACCACATCCTGCAGACGCGCATCCCTGACTACGCCCGGGCGGACCTGGCGGCGGCGCAGTCGGTGGACAAGTCGGTCTTCGAATACTGGGCGCACGCCCTGGCCTACATCCCCACGGCCGACTATCGCTATTTCGCGCCGGACATGCGCCAGATGCGCGACAACCCGCCGGCCAACTACGCCGCCATCAACCGGCGCGATTACAACGCCCTGCTGCGCCGCATTGGGGAGGAGGGCGCGCTCAGCATCCGCGACATCGACGATGAGGTGCTGGTGGAGAAAGAGCATCTGTGGGCCAGCCGCAAGCCGTCCAAGCGCCTGCTGAACTTCGGCTTCTACAACGGGGACCTCACCATCTCCCGCCGCGACGGCATGCTGAAGGCCTATGAGCTGACCGACCGTCATTTCGGCTGGGAGCGGCGGCCCCGCCCGGCGACGCCGGGGCAGGTGGCCGACTATCTGTTGAGCCGCGCGCTGCGCAGCCAAGGGGTCGTCAGCCTGGATTCCATCTGCTACGGCAATTTGGGCCTGAAGGCCCAGGTCTTGCCCTTGATCGAGAAGGCGGTACGTGCCGGCCGCCTGGCCCAGGTGAGCATTACCGGCGCGGAGAAGGTGCCCCACTGGGCCGAGGCCGCGGCGCTGGAAGGCGGGCAACCGCCGGTCCCCGCCGGCCTGGTTCACATCCTGTCGCCCTTCGACCCGCTGGTCATCCAGCGCAAGCGGCTGGAGGCCATCTTCGGCTATGTCCATCGGTTCGAGGCCTATGTGCCGGCGGCCAAACGGGTGCTGGGCTATTTCGCTCTGCCGGTGCTGGTGGGGGATGAGATCGTGGCGGCCCTGGACCTGAAGACCGACCGCCAGGCCGGCCGCCTGTTGGTGCAACGCTGGACCTGGATGGTGCCGGAACGGCCGGATCTGAAGGCCGCCATCGAGGAAGCGCTGGGCCGGTTCCAACGCTTCCAGCTGGCGCCCTCACTCCTGCCGGCTTGAGGGCAGCGTTTCCAGGAGCGGCCGGGCCAACTGCAGCACCTGATAGGTCACGGCCGTGGCCGGCGGGTTCGAGGGCGCCTCCGCGGCCAGGCGAACCCGGGTCAGGGTCCAGGCGCGGGTGTCCACCCCCACGGCGGAGGCCACGATGTCCTCCCCCTCCGCCACCTCACGGTTCAGCGCGATTTCATCGGCCCACAGCCCGCCCAGGGCGGTGTCCATCGAGATGGGCGCGTTGTCCACCACGGCGTAACGGGCGTCGCGGGCGCGGCCCTTGCGCGCGTCCAGCGCGACGCGCACATCGATGTCCGCCCGGCCGAAGGTATCGGTGACGGCCTTATAGTGGTTATGTACCAGGAAATCGCGGAAGGCTGCGTCCTGCCGCCACAGGTACAGGGAGGAATAGGCGTTGGCGATGGCGCCGTGCCTGCCTGCCTCCCGCAGCAGGAAACCCTTGAAGTACAGTTCGGGCATGGCGGCCCAGCGGGCGGCGTTGGTCTCGGCCCGCTTGCGCAGGATGTCCAGGTCGTAGTCGGCCGTCAGGCGGTGGCTGTAGTGCGCGATCAGCATCGGTTGTCACTCCCGTGGTGGCGATATTTGGCCCGTGGTGGCGATATTTGGCCCGTGGTGGCGATATTTGGGAGGATAGCGGTGCCTGGATGATCACATAATCACATGAATGAATATTTCAGTAATTGCTGTTTGAAATGATTAAGCTGCCGGCTCTTGCGCCGTTCGCCGCAGGAAATCCACCAGCGCCCGCACCGCCGGTGGGGTGTGGCGCTGTTTAGGGTAGTACAGGTACCAGCCGGGAAAGGGGGGTGAGTATTCCTGCAACAGCGGCACCAGGGCGCCCCGGTCGATCAGCGGCTTCATCCACCGGTCCGACCAATAGGCGAAGGCGATCCCTACCCCTTGCGCGGCGGCGGCCAAGGCCGTGTCGCGATGGGACACCACCAGCGGCCCCTCCACCGCCACGGCGAACCAGCGGCCGTCGGCCTGGAATTCCCAATTGTACAGCTTGCCGCTGCCGGGCTTGCGCCAATTGATGCACCGATGCGTGTGCAGGTCGGCGGGTGTGCTGGGCCGGCCGTGGCGGGCGATATAGTCGGGGGAGGCCACCGCCACCTGATGCAGGTCAGGTCCCAGCTTCGCCGCCACCATGTCCTTGGCCAGCAATTCGCCCAGGGTGATGCCCACGTCGAACCCGGCTTCCACGATGTCCACCACCGCGTCATCGATGGCCAGCTCCAGCACGATGTCGGGATATGTCTCGTGGAAGCGCCCCAGCACCGGTTCCACTAGCGTGGCGGCCGCCAGCCGGGGCATATGCAGGCGCACCGTGCCGGTGGCCGTGCCGCGCATATTGCCGACGTCCGCCACCGCCGCCTCCATCTGTTCCAGGGCCGGCTTGAACCCCGCCAGCAGCCGCGCGCCCGCCTCCGTCAGGGCGGTGCTGCGCGTGGTGCGGTTGAACAGGGCGACGCCCAGCCGTTCCTCCAGCCCGCGGATGGTCTGGCTGAGGGCCGACGGGGTGACCCGCAATTGGGCCGCGGCGCGGGAGAAGTTCCCCTGTTCGGCGATCATGGCGAAGGCCCGCAGGTCGGCGAATTCACTGCCGCGCATTCTATCTCTCCAGCTAACAGGCGCATCGAGTTTATGTAGCATACCGCAGATCCGGCGGCTGTGGCCCACTCCCGCGCATTCTCAAACCAGCGCTGGGGTGTCCCCATGGTCCAATCGAAGATTTTCTTGATCACCGGCGTCAGCAGCGGCTTCGGCCGCGCCTTCGCGGAAGCGGTGCTGGCGGCCGGCAATACTGTCGTGGGTACCGTTCGGCGCGCGGCGGACGCCCAGGCCTTCACCGCGCTGCACGATACCCGCGCCCGCGCCATCCCTCTGGACATCACCGATACCGACGCCATCGCGCCGGCCGTGGCGGGGGTGGAGCGGGATGTTGGCCCCATCGCCGTTCTGGTCAACAACGCCGGCTATGGCCACGAAGGCATCCTGGAGGAATCACCGCTGGCGGAAATGCGCCGGCAGTTCGACGTCAACGTCTTTGGCGCCGTGGCCATGATCCAGGCGGTGCTGCCGTTCATGCGCCGGCGGCGGGCCGGGCACATCGTGAACATCACTTCCATGGGCGGCTTCATCACCATGCCCGGCCTGGCCTACTATTGCGGCAGCAAGTTCGCGCTGGAAGGCGTCAGCGAGGCGCTGGCGAAGGAGGTGCGCGATCTGGGCATCCGGGTGACGGCGGTGGCGCCGGGTTCCTTCCGCACCGATTGGGCCGGCCGCTCCATGGTCCGTTCAGCCCGCGCCATCGCGGACTACGACAGCCTGTTCGACCCGGTGCGCCAGGCGCGGGAGGAGAAGAGCGGCCGCCAGGCCGGCGACCCCGCCAAGGCGGCGCAGGCGCTGCTCACCCTCGTGGAGGCCGAGGCTCCGCCGACACATCTGTTGCTGGGCACCGACGCCCTGGCCCTGGTGCGCGACAAGCTGACGGCGCTGGAGGCCGAGATCACCGCGTGGGAGGACCTGACGCGGTCGACGGATTTCGATTAGGCGGCGCAGCCATCCTTGTCGGACGCCGTCTCGGGGCCCGACGCCGTTTCGGGAAAGGTCGCCGCCAGGGTGGTCAGCGCCACGGCGGCGGCGGCGCCCAGCGCCAGGAACGTGAGGCGGTAGCCGAAATGGTCGACTAGCATGCCGGCGGCCAGGCCGCTGACGGCCGCACCCATGCCCTGCACAGTGGCGATGACGCCCAGCGCCAGGTTGTAGCGGCCGGTGCCGCGCATCAGGTCCGCTGCCACCAGGGGCGTCAGGGCGCCATGAATGCCCGCGCCCACGCCGTCCAGCAACTGCACCGCCACCAGCCAGGCGCTGTTGTCCGACAGGGTATAGAGCACGGCGCGGATGGGCAGGATGGCGAAGCCCACCAGCAGCAGGGGCTTGCGTCCCCAGCGGTCCGCCCGCCAGCCGCTGACGAGCGCCACCGGCAGCATGACCAACTGCGCCGCGATGATACAGGCAGACATCAGGGCGGTGGCCCAGGTTGGGTTGGCGGCGGCCAGCTTCTGCCCCACCAGCGGCAGCAACGGGGCGTTGGCGAAGTGGAACAACAGGGCGCAGAAGCTGAACACCATGAGCGGCCGACATCCCACCACGGCGCGCCAGGCGGGTGGGCCGCCCCCGGCCTCATTCCCATCGGCCCCTGTGGCGCGCTGATGGTCAATGGCGCGTCCGGGAATGGACAGGACCGCGACAATGGCCAGGACGGCGAACACCGGCCCCAAAAGGAAAACGGACCGCTGGCCGAACAGCCGGCCGACCGCCCCGGCAACCAGGGCGATGAAGACGTTGCCGGCATGGTCCCAGGCGGCGTTGCGACCCATGCGGGCCGCCAATTGCTGCTGCGCGAACAGGCCGAGGGTCAGCGCCGCGACGGCGGGGCCCAGCACGTCACCGACGGCGGCCAGGACGCTGTTGGCCACCAGCACGGGCCAGAAGTCCGGCCAGGCGTAGATGACGCCGGTGCCGGCCGCCAGGACGACCAGAGCCGCCACCATCACGGCGCGCTTGGCCGTGGTGGCGTCGATGGCCGCCCCCGCCGGCGTCTGCGCCACGAGACCGACCAGGCCGCTGACCATGGTCATGACGCCAACGGCCGACTGGCTCCAGCCCTGCTGGGTCACCAGGAAGACGTTGAGGAAGGGACCCAGGGCGCCGCGCACGTCGGCCAGCAGGAAATTGATCGCGTCCAGCGAGACGGGATGGAAGCGGCGGCGGGGGGAGGCTTCGGTCATGGCGGTCCTGGCCGGGGGAGGCGGTGGGACCAGAAACCTAGGGGCCGCGTCACCGCATGACCATCGAACCTTGGACTGAGCCATGGCGGCGGACGATCTAGGCGGCCGACCGGCGGCCCTAGGGCTGAAGGATCAGCACCAGGTAGGTGCAGGGCCGCTCGCCCCGGTTCTCGAACACGCAGTCGGCCGGCGGGCCCAGTTCCAGGCTGTCGCCGGCCGCCAGCCGGTGCTCGGTGTCGCCCTCGGTAAAGGTCAGTTCGTTGGTCAGCACGTGGATGATGTGGCGGGTGAAGGCGTAGGCCGAGGCGGGGAAGGGCACGCGCGCGCCGGCCGGAAGGTCGATATGCACCAGTTCCAGCGGCATGTCGGACCCCGGGGGCGGCGCCACCAGGCGGCGGACATAGCCGGTGGCGGGGTCGCGCCAACTGCGCTGCTCGCCCGCGCGCAGCAGGCGGCGGCGTCCGTCATCCTCCGCCCGGGCCAGCAGGGCCGACAGAGTCAGGCCGAAGGCGCCCGATAGCCGGCCGAGAAGTGAGGCGGTGGGGCTGCTTTCCGCCCGCTCGATCTTGTTGATCATGGCACGCGACACGCCGGCGCGGTCCGACAGGTCGGTCAGCGACCAGCCGCGCGCCTCACGCTCCACCCGGATGCGGGCGCCCAGCCGCGCGTCCAGTTCATCGCCGTTTCCCGTCATGTGTTATCGAACCCCACTTGCCGACATCGGTATCGTATCACATAGTGGACGTCATGAAACTATAGTGAACGGACTTCTCGCATGACCCAGACCGTTACCATCCGCCCGGCCACCGTGGACGATCTGGAAGGCATCCGCGTCATCTACAACCACGCGGTCGTGCATACGACGGCCATCTGGAACGACGTGCAGGTGGATCTGGAGAACCGCCGCCAGTGGTTCGAGGCGCGCATGGCCCGGAATTTCCCGGTGCTGGTCGCGGTGGCAGAGGGGGAGGGGCAGGGGCAGGGGCAGGTGGTGGGCTACGCCGCCTATGGCGATTGGCGCCCCTTCGACGGTTTCCGCCACTCGGTGGAGAATTCCGTCTATGTGGCGCCCCAGGCCCAGGGACGCGGGGTGGGGGAGGCGCTGCTGCGCGCCCTGGTGGCGTGCGCGCGGGAACGCGGCATCCACCGCATGATCGCGGCCATCGCCAGCGAGAACGCCATCTCCATCGCCTTGCACGCCAAGGTCGGCTTCCGCACCGCCGGGGTCTTCTCCGAGGCGGGCACCAAGTTTGGCCGCTGGCTGGACCTGACTTTCATGGAGCTGGCGGTCGGCGGGGGCCAGCCGACCTGAGGCGGGCCCCCATCCTCCACAAGCCTCAGTTCATCGTCGGGATCACGAAGCTGGCGCCTTCCTTGGTGCCGGAGGGCCAGCGCGAGGTGACCGTCTTGGTCTTGGTGTAGAAGCGGACGCTGTCCGGACCGTGCTGGTTCAGGTCACCGAAGCCCGAGCGCTTCCAGCCGCCGAAGGTGTGGTAGGCCAGCGGCACGGGGATGGGCACGTTCACGCCCACCATGCCCACGTTCACCCGGTTGGTGAAGTCGCGGGCGGTGTCGCCGTCGCGGGTGAAGATGGCGACACCGTTGCCGTAGGCATGCTCGTTGGGCAGGCGCAGCGCCTGCTCATAGCTGTCGGCCCGCGCCACGGACAGCACCGGGCCGAAAATCTCGTCCTGGTAAATCCTCATGTCCGTGGTGACGTGGTCGAACAGGCTGCCGCCGATGAAATAGCCGTTTTCGTGCCCCTGCATCTTGAAACCGCGCCCGTCGACCAACAGCTTGGCCCCTTCCTTGACGCCGGTATCGATGTAGCCGCGCACCCGCTCCAGCGCGTCGCGGGTCACCAGGGGGCCGTAGTCGGCGCCCTCATCGGTGGACAGGCCGACGCGCAGGGATTCCACGCGCGGCACCAGCCGTTCCACCAGGGCCTCGGCGGTGGCCCGACCCACCGGCACGGCCACGGAAATGGCCATGCAGCGCTCACCCGCCGAGCCGTAGCCGGCGCCGATCAGTGCGTCCACCGCCTGGTCCAGGTCGGCATCGGGCATGATGATCATGTGGTTCTTGGCGCCGCCGAAGCACTGGGCCCGTTTCCCGTGTTCCGCCGCCGTGGCGTAGATGTAGTTGGCGATGGCGCTGCTGCCGACGAAGCCAACGGCCTGTATGCGCGGGTCGGTCAGCAGCGTGTCCACCGCTTCCTTGTCGCCGTTCACCACGTTGAAGACGCCCTCGGGCAGGCCCGCCTCCAGGAACAGTTCCGCCAGGCGCAGCGGCACCGACGGATCGCGCTCCGACGGCTTCAGCA
Organism: Nitrospirillum amazonense; assembly: GCF_029594735.1. Taxonomy (NCBI): domain Bacteria; kingdom Pseudomonadati; phylum Pseudomonadota; class Alphaproteobacteria; order Rhodospirillales; family Azospirillaceae; genus Nitrospirillum; species Nitrospirillum amazonense. The sequence continues at coordinate 732,493 of NZ_JARPAF010000001.1, read as the reverse complement.
CGAAGGCGTTGCCGCAAGCGATGGCTGGGGCGGCTTTCCACAGCGGGATCATGGCCGGGAAATTGAAGGGCGTGATACCCGCGACCACGCCCAGGGGCTGGCGCATGGAGTAGACGTCGATGCCGGGGCCGGCGCTGTCGGTGTACTCCCCCTTCAGCAGGTGGGGGATGCCGATGGCGAACTCCGCCACCTCCAGCCCGCGCTGGATGTCGCCCTTGGCGTCGGCAATGGTCTTGCCATGTTCGGAGGACAGCAGCCGCGCCAGGCTGTTCATGTCGCGGTTCACCAAGTCCACGAACTTCATCAGCACGCGGGCGCGGCGCTGCGGGTTGGTGGCTGCCCAGGCCGGCTGGGCCGCCTCGGCGGCGGCGATGGCGGCCTCCACCTCGCTTTTCGAGGCCAGCGGCACCTTGGCCTGCACCTCGCCGGTGTTGGGGTCGTAGACGTCGCCGAAGCGGCCGGACGTGCCCGGCACAGGACGGCCGTTGACGAAATGGGTCAGTTCCCGGGTCATGCGCGTTCCTCCTGCTATGGTTGTTTTGCACCAGTTAAGCATTCATATTCCTGCACGTACAGGGCGCTGATTTCGCCCTCGGCTGTGCGGGAATTCCCATATGGAAAGCTCATTTGACTGGGACGCCCTGCAGTCCTTCCTGGCGGTGGTGCGGGCGGGCAAGCTGACGGCGGCGGCCCGCCGCTTGGGCGTGGACCATTCCACCCTCAGCCGCCGCATCGCCGACCTGGAACGCACCCTGCAGACCCAGCTGTTCACCCGCAGCGTCCAGGGCTATGCCCTGACGCCCCAGGGGGAGAAGCTGCTGGCCTCGGCCCAGGCCATGGAGTCCGTGGCACTGGGCATCCTGGGGGAGGTGGCGGGCTCCAGCCTCAAGGTGGCAGGCAGCGTGCGCATCGGCGCACCCGACGGCTTCGGCACCGTGTTCCTGGCGCCGCGCCTGGGCGACCTGGGGGCGGCCCATCCGGATTTGCTGGTGGAACTGGTGACCACGCCCCGGCTGTTCAGTCTGACCAAGCGCGAGGCCGACATCGCCATCGGCCTGGCGCCCCCGCGCGAGGGCCGGTTGCACGCCCGCAAGCTGACGGACTATCAGCTGGGCCTGTACGCGGCGCAGGATTATCTCGACCGGCGGGGGGCGCCGCAGCGGCGGACCGATCTGCGCGACCATCGCCTGATCGGCTATATCGGCGAGCTGATCTACGCGCCGGAACTGGACTACGTGCCCCTGATCGAAAAGGATCTGGCGCCCAGCATCACCAGTTCAAACCTATTGGCCCAATACCAGATGACCCTGGCGGGGCAGGGGCTGTGCGTCCTGCCCTGCTTCATGGCGGGGCAGGAGCCGCGACTGCGCCGGGTTTTGCCCGAGACGGTATCCCTGACACGTTCCTTCTGGCTGATCGTCCATTCCGACCTGCGCGCGCTGGCGCGGGTGCGCATCACCTCCGACTTCATTGTCGAGGCGGTGAGGGCCGCCCGCGCCATGTTCACGCCGGACGTGTAGATCCGATGGCCGGGTCGGTGCTGGCTGGCCAATCGCCGTCGGCGCGACCGGCCAGGCGGCGTTGGACATGGTCGCCAGTGATGACCAAATCGTACCAGCCGCCCGTGGGGCGCAGGGGCCAGCGCATGACGCCGCCCTCCGGCCCCGGCGTCCAGGGCCGGTGGTGATCCAGATAGGCGCCGGGCTGGATGCTCACGTCCGTGCCGGGGGCCACGGTAACGCGCAGGGCGTCGCCCTCCACCGCCCAGCTGACGCCGGCGGTGCCCGCGCGGGTACCGGTGAAGGCGCGGTGAAAGCCGTTGGGGCCGCGCACCCACAGGTCATAGGCGCCCTCGGGCCCGGTCAGGTGCCAGTCCCCCGATAGCGTGCGGCCGGCCTCTACGGTGTAGCGGCGCGGGATGGCGTCCAGCCGCAGCCGGTCATAGACATGGAACACGGCGCCCTGGCCCGCCCCGGCGGAGAAGTCCAACCGCAGGGTGCCGGTGGTCGCATCAACGTGGCCGGCGACCTCCAGCGCGTAGCGCAGCCGGCGCGACGGCCGGATCCCGGCCTCCTGCACCGGACGGGGCGGGGCTACCGGCGTTTCCGGCACCGTCTGGCCGACGATGGCGCGGGCGCGGTCGCGGGTGGGCACCGTGTCGGGCAGAGGCGCCAGCTTGGCGTTGGGCGTCTTGAAGTCGAAGGCGGTCAGCAGGTCGCCGCACACCGCCCGCCGCCAGGCGGAGATGTTGGGTTCCATCACGCCGAAGCGCCGCTCCATGAAGCGGATGATGGAGGTGTGGTCCGCCACCTCCGAATGCACCCAGCCGCCGCGCGACCAGGGGGATAGGATATAGCAGGGCACGCGCGGCCCCAGGCCGTAGGGCCGGCCGCGCAGGTTCAAATCGTCGCCATCGGCGCCGGGGGCTTTCAGGCGGTGATAGTCGTCGTCCGTCGCCGCCGTGCTGGCGCCGGCGAAACCACCGGGGGCGTCCGGGTCGGGAGAGGGCGGGGCCGGTGGCGGAACATGGTCGAAGAAGCCGTCATTCTCATCGAAGGTGATGAACAGCACGGTGCGCGCCCACACCTTGGGGTTGGCGGTCAGCGCGTCGATGACCTGGGCGGTGTAGGCCGCCCCCTGCGCCGGGCTGGAGGGGCCGGGATGCTCCGACCCTTCCTCCGTGCCCACGACCCAGGAGATCTGGGGCAGTCGGTCGGCCAGCACATCCTCGCGCAGCTTGTCCAGCGCCCGGGTGGACAGGCCCTTTTCCCGCAGCACGGCGCGTGAGCCCGGATCGCCACGGTAGGCGGCGCGGTATTGCAGGAAATTGGCCAGCGGGTTGTCGCCGAAATTGTCGGCCATGTCCTGGTAATGGCCCCAGCTGATGCCCGCCGCCTCTAGCCGCTCCGGATAGGTCGTCCAGGAGAAGCGCGGGGTGCTGGCCGCATCCGGCTTCGTCAGGTCGTCGTCGGGGTTGTCGATGGCCGGGCCACCGCCCTTGCCGTGCGGGTCGTTGGTGCCGGTCCACAGGAACAGGCGGTTGGTGTTGGTGCCGGTGTGCATGGCGCAGTGGTAGGCGTCGCAGATCGTGAACGCCTCCGCCATGGCAAACTGGAAGGGAATGTCCTCCCGCGTGTAATAGCCCATGGCGCGCTGGGTCTTGGCCTCCGGCCAATGGGCCATGCGGCCGTTGTCCCAGGCCGCCTGGGCATTGGCCCACTGGTGCGGCGTTCCCAACATGCGCATCAGATCGAAATGCGCCTTGGTCGACAGGTGGAAGGGATTGACCAGGCGCGGGTGCGGGTCGGTACGGTCGCGCTGGTCCCATACGGTTAGGGGCTGCCCATCCGGGCCCGGCGGCACCGGGATGGGGAAGCGGTCGCCGAAGCCGCAGACACCCGAGAGGGTGCCGAAGTAATGATCGAAGCCCCGGTTTTCCTGCATGAGCACGACGATGTGGGCCACATCCTCGATGGTGCCGGTGCGCACATCAGCAGGGATGGCGGCGGCGCGGGCCAGGGCGGGGGGCAAGCCGGCCAGGGCGGCACCGCCCAGCGCATGGCGAAGAAGCGAACGGCGATCCATCATGATGGGCGGTCTTTCCGGGGCGGGAGATCAGGGGGCGACCGACAGCTTGTCGGCCACGGTCTTCACGGGGCACAGCGTGCCGCAGCCGGGCAGGGGCAGCACGGCGCTCCAGGGCGGGCTGGCCAGGCTGAGGGGGGCCAGATTGCGCACCTGGTCCGGCGTCTGGGCGACATAGGCGACGCGGACCAGGGCTTGGCCGGCAGCGTCGCGCCACAGTTCCAGCCGCAGGCCGCCGCCCACGGGCGGATCATCCTCGCCATAGCCCTGGACCTGGAAGTGCACGCCCAGCAATCCCGCGATGGCGGCGATGTTGTCGTCATGGCCCACCAACAGGGTGACGGGTGGCTGGCCGGCGCCGGTCAGCGCCTCCGCCATACGCGGGGCCAGGGCCACGGCCTTGCGCGGCGCCATGTAGGCGTTGCGGGCGAAGACGTCGAACTGCAGGCCGTGCAGGCGGGAAATCTGCGCCAGCGCGTCGCTTAGGCCGGGACCGGCGCCCAGGCGGCCCCAGGCCACCTGATCCGGCGCCATGCCCTCCAGATATTCCAGGATGAAGATCTGCGCCGCGCCGGCGGTCTGGGCCACGGGCCCGCGCAGATCCACGCCGCGGTTGTCGGCGCTGGGGCTGATGACCGTGCGCTCCTGCACCAGGTCGCAGGCCGGCAGGGTCTTGTCACAGTCCAGGCCGCGGATGGTGAGCGCGATGGCGGGCACCAAGTAGGTGGAGGCGTTGCGCACGTTGTCCATCTCCGGCTCCATGGCCTTCACGGCGGCGGCGGCATCCACGGTGGCGGCACCGGCCTCGAACGGATCGAACAGCGGGTCCAGCGTGCCCGGCGGCCTGTGCCCCACAGGCAGGGGGCAGTTCGGCGCCAGGCCTTGGGCCATGGCTTCGCCCGTGCGGATGGTGCGCTCCGCCGAATTGGTCCAGATCGCCACCTGGCTTGCGGCGGGGCAGCCCTGGGCCGGCAGCAGGCCGTTGGCGGCCAGCCACTGGCGTTGATAGGCGCCCATCAGCGTCGCGGCGGCGGCGCCATGGGGCGTGAGGTGGCTGGGCGCCACCGGCCAGGACGGCCACGGGCCCTGTGCCAGCCCGGGGGCCGCTTCGGTATCCAGGGGGGCCCGCACACCGTGGCGCACCAGCATGACCACCCGCTCCAGCGTCAGGGGCTGGCCGTTCGCGGCGCGGGGGGCCACGGTGGCGTCGGGTGCCGCTTGAGCCGGGGCGGTCGCCAGCATCAGGCCGGCCAGGAGAAGGAGAAGAAGGCGGGTCACGGGCATCTTTCCAGCAGCAGGGGTCAAAACACGCCTTGGGCGCGCAGTTGGGTCAAGGCTTGGGTAAGGGCGTCCAGTCCGCCCTGGGCTGCCAGCGACTGTACACGGGCGGCCCCCAGGTGACTCAGCACCGCGTGGCGATAGCCCCAGGTGTAGCGGGCGGGGTCGCCGGCATCCACGCCGAAGCGGGGGGCCAATTGGCGCAGCAGGGCGTCGGCATCCTCCACGGCGGGTTCGGCATAGACCCAGTTGTGGTCGGACTGGGCGTGGATCAGGCAGGCGGACCACCAGCGCGGCACGGTGCCGGTTTCGGTCATACCGGGCAAGGTCAGGCCACCCGCCTGTGCCGGCGCCAAGTAACCCGCTGCCACCGGATCCACCCGGGCGATGATGGCGGCGGCGCGCAGCCAGTGCACCAGCCGATCGGGCTTGCCCCGTTCCGGCGCCTGGTGGGCGCAGGCCTGGACGATGATCAGGTCGGCCGGCATGCGGCGGGCCATCGCCTCCGCCAGGCCCAGGATGTGATGGGCGCCGGTGCGATAGTCGCCATCGGGTCCATGTCCGCCCAGGGATACCTCGGGCGGCAACCCGCCATCCGGGCGCCAGATGAACAGCAGGGCCTTGGCCCAGTCATGCCACAGCGGTGCGGCGGCGATCAGATCGTCCTGCCCATCCAGGACGACACCGTCGATGGCCCGGTAGGCGGCGGCGAAATCCTTGGCGCTTTGGGCGTTGAAGGCTTCGTGCACGGGCAGGCCGCCAGGCCAGGAATGATGGCTGCCGGCATTGCCGCCGGGGGCGGCGGCGAAGGGTTGGGGCAGATGGGGGCAGGGGCCGCCCTCGCCGGGCAAGGCCGGGAACAGCCCATCCACCAGGCCGTCGCCGGGGTCGGCCAGGCCCTCGGCCACCAGCCGGTTGATGATGTCTCGCTTGTCCGCTTGGCCCAGGTTGGCGCGATGGGCCACGCAGGTGGCGGGGTTGAACAGGGCGTCCTCGGTCGCGGCCTTGATGACCGGGTCGTGTATCGTGCTCACATCGGCGCGCAAGCGGGCCAGGGCATCGCGCGTCAGGGGCGAGGCGCCGGCGAGGGTGGCGGCATCGGCCGCCAGCGCGGGCCGGGCCAGCAGCAGTAGCACAGCCAAGGCGGAGGCCAGGCGGAGGAGCGTCGTCATCAAAACTCCTGTTGCAGGCTGAGTTCATAGCTGCGGCCGGCGCTAATGGTCTGCACCACGGCGTCGCCGTGACGGCCAACGCTGGTGCGGTAGGCCAAGGCGTCACCGAGATTGCGCACCGTCAGCCGCGCGCTCAAGCCCCCGCCGGCATCATAGCCGGCGCTGAGGTCCAGCCGGCGCGTGGGATGCACCCAGGTATCCAGCGCGCTGCCCGCCAGGGTCGTTCCGCCCCCGGAAACAAACGCGGTGCCGTAGGATTGCACGTAATCGTCGGCCCAGCGGTAATCCACGGCCAGATGCAGGGCGTCTCGGTCGTAACGCAGTTGCACCCCGGCCAGCCAGCGGGGCGCATACTGCACCCGTTCGATCGTGTTCAAATCCGGGCTGTTGAGGCGCACCGCCGTGGTCTCCCAGCTGAGGGTGCCGGCCAGATGGAGATCACGCAGGATCTCGGCCACGGGCGCCAGTCCCTGATCCACCGACAGCTCCGCCCCGGTCAGCCGGGCGGTGCCGCCGTTGGTGGGGATGCTGAGGCGGAGTTGCGCGTCGCTGGTGGGGGACCCCACCGCCAGGCCGCCGCCGGCGTCGTAGAGGTAGTTCTTCAAGCGCTTGTGGAACAGCGCCAGTTCCAGCCGGCCATCCTCCCCGGCGATGTTGCCCCAGGTCCAGGCGCCGGACAGGTCGAAATTCAGGCCGTCGACCGCCTTCAGGTCAGGGTTGCCCCGGGTGATGGTGACCACGCCATCACTGTCCTGTGTGGCGGTGGCGTTGCCCGCCAGTTGATAGGGCGACGGCGCGGTCCGGCTGGTCCAGACGGCGGCGCGGTAGGTCGAGCGCTCATCCGGCTGCCAGCGGGCGAGCACGCGGGGCAGCAGGGCGGTGAACCGGCTGCCACTTTCATTCCAGCCGTAATTGACGCCGCCTGCGGGCGCGCCGTTGTTGCCCGACAGCCAATAGCGGTTGGTCAGGTCAGAGAATTCCGCCCGTAACCCCGGCAGCAGGGTGAGGTCATCCAAGGTCAGCCGCGCCTGGGCATAGGCGGCCACCGTGCGCTCCCCACCGCTCAGCGTGTTGCCGTTCCAGGCATCGGCGGTCCAGGTCGCGGTGCCGTCACGCTGGCGGTACAGCTGCGCCAGCCGGCCGGCATCGATCAGGGGGAAGGTGAAATTGTAGATGCCGCTGAGCGGTGCCGTCAGCGTGCCGGCGCGCAGGCCCGCGGCCGCCAAGTCGGCCACGCTGGTGCCGGCGTCCACCGCCCCCAGCCCGCCTACCAGTTGCCCTTCCTGGTCGCGGCGGTAGCTGTCGCGCTGGCTGTCGGTGATCTTTACCCCGGCTTCCAGCGTGGCGTCGGAGGTCACGGCCAGCTTGCCGTCCAGGGCGCCGCCCAGCCTATCCTGACGGCTGAACAGGCTGGTGATCTGGCCGCGGTTGGAAACCGGCAAGTTCTCCACTCCGTCGGCCATTGCCAAGGCGCCGGACGGTCCAGCGACCACGGGATAGCCGTCCTTGTGCCCCAGGCTCAGGCCCTGGTTCACCGTGGTGCCGGTCGGGTTCCAGAACGACAGCTCGATATGCTGGGGCCGGCCGTTCTCCCCCCAGGTGTAGAACAGGCGGGGCGACAGGGTCAGGGCGCCCGTGTGCCAGTCGGCGCCCAGCTGGGCCGTGCCCAGGGTGGCGGTATCGGGGTTTGTCTCGAACCAGTAATGCAGCTGGGTCTTGACGCTGCGGTTTTCATAAAGGCCGTTGCCCAGGGCGACGCGGGTGATGAAGCTGGGGTCGCGCCCACCCTGGAAGCCCGTCTGGTAGACTTCCTGGTCGGTGTCGGCCGTGGCCACGGTGACATGGGCGAAGGCGCGGAAGGTGTCGTTGGGCTGCCAGTCGCCCGCCAGGCTGCCCCCCCAGCGCCGCGTCTCCCCTTCCGAATATTGCACGTTCAGCGAGGTGGCCAGCAGGTCGCGCGCCGGATCCAGGCCGGCCGGCGTCTGGCCGCTGGCGTCGACCAGGCGGTATTCGAACTGGGTGGACTGGTAGGACTGTTCCACACTGGCGAAGCGGTTGCGTCCGTAATAGCCGGTGACGGCCAGGCCTAGGCTGTGGTCGCGGCCGAATTGGCGGGCGACGTCCACGGTGGCGAGGCCCCCGCCCGAGGGCCGGCCCAGGTTGGCGGAGCGTTCGTCCAAATTGCCCTGGACCAGCAGGCGCGTATGCTCCCCGCCCTCCAGGGCGGACGCCAGGCGCAGGTCGAACTGGCCCGCGGTGGCATCGCCGTCGTCATGGGCGTCCGGCGTCTTGGTCAGTTCCACCCCTTCCATGGCGAGCGGCGGCAGCAGGCTCAGTTGCACGGCGCGGCTGTAGGGCATGCTTTGCGCCACCGATACCCCGTCCAGGCGGGTGACGGCGTAGGCGCTGTCCAGCCCGCGCACGGCAGCGAACTGGCCTTCTCCCCGCGCCGCCCGGTCGATGCCACCCAGGTCGCCCTGAAGGGACGTTACCAGCACGTTGACCCCGGCCAGCCGGCCCAGGCTTTCCGCCAGGGTGCGGTCGGCCCGGTCGTGCAGGTCCGCCGTGGTCAGGCTGTCGGTCACGGCGGTAGCGGTGATTTCCGCCGGGGGCGTGCCGTGGTAGGGCGCCTTGACGATCAGCACCTCGGGCAGCTGACCGCCGCTGGCCGGTGCCACCGCCGGCGTGGCCGGGATGGACGATGCCCGCTCCAACTCGATGGCGCCACCGTCACCCAGACGATAGCGCAGGTGGCAGCCCGATATCAGGCGGCCCAGCGCTGCCTCGAAATCCGTCACGCCGGCCAGCGGTCCGGCGCGGCAGCCGCGCACCAGTTCCGGCCGGAACAACACGTCGCGGCCGGACTGGCGCGCCAGGTCCAACAGCGCGCTGCCCAGCGGTTGTTCCGCGATGGTGAATGGCGTTCCCGCCGGCGCGGGCGCCGCTACCAGCAACGGCAGCACGGCGCAGGACGCCGCCAGCCGGCGGCGTCCTGGCCGGCGCTGGGGTCTACCGCCGGCGCGCAATCCGGTAATCCCCATTGGCGTCCTGCCGCCAGGTGATGGGATGCAGGCGGGCCAGGGCGGCGAGGAAGCCGGCGACATCGTCGGCGCGGTAGCTGCCGCTGACACGGATGGCGCCCAGGGCGGGGTCGTCCAGGTGCAGCACGATGCCGGTTCGTGCCGCCACCTCCGGCACCACCTGGGCCAGGGGCATGTCATCGAACAGCATGCGCCCGTCCTGGCGGGCCTTGACCTGGTCCACATTGGCCTTGCCCAGGCGCAGGGGGCCGCGGCCCTCCTGGTCCACCTGCTGGCCGGGCGCCAGACTGACCAACACCCGGCCGCTGTCGCGGTCGCGAACCTCGGCCGCCCCCTCCAGCAGCACGGCGCGCACTTGCCCGCCGTGGGATGAAACGGTGAAACGCGTGCCCAGGTCGCGCACCTCCAGCGCCCCGGCCATCACATGGAAGGGGCGCAGCCTCTCATGCGTCACCTGGAACTCCGCCTCACCCTGGGCCAGGTCCACGCGGCGGCCCAGCGGGTCGATGCGCACATGCAGGTGCGTTGAGCCGCCCAGGCGCATGACCGTGCCGTCGGACAGCGTTACCTGGGGATGGTCATGGGCGGCGGTGACATAGTCGGCTTCGCTGACCGCGCCGTTCCACAGCCAGACCAGCGCCAGGGCCAGGACGGCGGCAAGGCCGCCCACGGGGGGCATCCAGGCGACGGGGCGCCAGGAGCGGTGGGGCCGCGTCTGCCCATCCGCCAGGCGCAGGCCACGGGCGCGGGTCAGGTCAGGCCGCAGGGGGCCCTTGTCGTCGATGCCGCCGCTGGCCGTCCAGGCGCGGGTCACCAGGTCCATGGCGGCGGCGTGTCGGGGGTCGGCCGCCAGCCAGGCGCGGAAGGTCCGCTGGCCCTCCGGCCCCAGTTCCCCCGCCTGTATGCGCCGCAGCCAAGCGGCAGCCGTTTCTAGCAAGACTTGATCGTGATCGGTGGAGGTCAACGCGCGGGCTCCACCATCGTCCGGGCCAGGTGGGCCAGGACGCGTTCGATTTGACGAGACACCACTTTGACCTCAAGGCCCAGGCGGCCGGCCACTTCCCGGTGGCTCAGCCCATCAACGCGGACTAGCAGGAAGGCGTGCCGCGCCAGAGGATCGACATCGCGCAGCGCCGCCTCCAGGCTGGCCAGCTCCTGCCGGACCATGACGGTATGCTCGGGCGTGGCGGCGCCGTCGTCCGCCAGCTCCGCCACCTGGTCCAGGCCGTCGTGAGCGTCCTGGTGGCGGGCGGCGTTGCGGCGGAAGCGATCGACCAGCAGGCTGCTGGCGACGCGCAGCAGGAAGGCGCGCCAGTTGTCCACGCCCCGGGCGGGGGCGGCGGCCAGCGCGCGCAGATAGACGTCCTGGACATAGTCGTCCACATCCTGCGCCTGGCGCACGCGGCGGGCGAAATAGCCGCGCAGCACGGATTGGTGCGCCTCGAACTCCGCGCCGTCGAACGCCGACGGCGCATCGCTCCTGGCCCTTGAGTCGGCCTGACTGTCCATCTTTCCTCTCGGCCGGCTAATGGGCACGGACAAGGTCATAGCGACGGCAGGCTGCAGATTTATGATGGAGGGCTGCGCCATGTGCAGGCTCCGGATGACGGGGACGCGGGGGTGGGGATGGGGGCGGGACCTGGCGGCCCCACCCCCGGTAGCAGAACGGATCAGTAGGTATATTTGACGGTCATCAGGGCGGTGGTGCCGCTATCGACGATGTTCGACAGCGTCAGGCTGTTGCGCCCGATATGCGCCCAGTAGGTGTAGTCACCCGTGAGGTTGGAGACGGAGCCGTCGACCGCGAAGCCGTTGTCGAACTTGTAGCCCACGTGCAGGTCCAGGCGGTTGGTCGGCCGGACCCACATGTTGTCCCAGCTGCCGCCTTGGCCCAGGTAGTCGTAATAGGCCAGGTAGGAACCGGTGTAGTTGTAGCCGAGGTCGGCGGAGAAGCCGCCCACGGTGTAGGACAGGGTGGCGTTGGCCAGCCAGCCGGGGGCGTTCTGGATGGGCTGGTCGGCGTCCAGGCCCTTGATGCCGGTGTCGACCACCGACCACTGGCGTGTGACGTTGCCGCCGATGCTGAAGCCGGACAGCCAGCCGGGCAGGATGGTGTCGAACTTCTGCCGGAAGGCCAGCTCGATGCCGTAGACGTCGCCGTCGCCGCCATTCTTGGGCTGGCTGATGCTGACCAGGTTGCTGGTGGTGCTGAAGGGGTTCACCAGGGTGGAACCGTTGTCGAACAGGTAGTTCGACAGCCGCTTGTAATAGACGGCGGCCGAGGCCGTGCCGCCCTGGCTGTTGTGCCATTCACCCGACATGTCCAGGTTGGTGGACTCGATGGGCTTCAGGTTGGGGTTGCCCTGGGTGATGGTCTTGACACCCGTGTCGGCGCTGATGGACACGGAGGAAGAGGCGCCCAGCTGCACCAGGGCGGGCCGGGTGTAGGACTGGCTGACGCTGGCGCGGTAGACCGTGTCGTTGTCCGGGCGCCAGTTCACCAGCACGCTGGGCAGCGGCTCGTTGTACGTGGTGCTGCTGTTTTCCCAGTGGCCCACGGTCTTGCCGTCGCTGTTCAGCTGCCAGAAGGTGTTGTGGATGTCGGTGTGTTCGAACCGGATGCCAGGGATGACCTCCACCTGGCCGAACTGCAGGTTGGCCATGACATAGGCCGACGTCACCTGCTCCCGCCCCTTCAGGGTGTTGCAGTTCATGTTGTCGACGTAGTTGCCGTTGCAGGTGTCGAAGCTGCCGGCCGTCTGCAGCTTGTAGAAATAGTCCAGCAGGGCCTGCTGGCTGACCTTGGGCACCGACCAGCTGTAGCGGCCGGGATAGACCGAGGAATAATAGCCGTTGGCGATGCCCAGGCTGGACCAGGTGCTGTTGGGGTAGCCGGAGGCGGAGAAGTAGGCGTTGGTCCAGTCGCGGTTGGTGACCGCGCGGTCGCTTTCCACGAACTTCACGCCGGCCTTGATGAAGGACAGCGGGCCGTTGTCGTTCATGTCGTACTGGCCGTCCAGCTTGGCGCCGTATTTGTCCTGATGGCTGCCCTGCTGGGTTAGCTGGCCGGCGCGGCGGGCCGACAGCGCGGTGGCGGCGTTGTTCAGGGCGTCGTACATGCCGGGGCTGAACACCGGCACCGGATAGCCGTCGTTGTTGCCCATGCCGCTGATGCCACTGGGGAAGCGGGCGCTGCTGCTGTACTGGTCGATGCGGGACGACGCCTCGATATGGTTGGGGCGGTCGTTGTTGGCGGCGCTGAAGAAGACGGTGGGCGTCAGGGTCAGGGCGCCCAGCTTCTTCTCGCCACCCAGCTGCAGGGTGGACAGGTCGGCGCGCTCCGGGTTGGTCTCATACCAGACGGAGGTGCGGTACTTGTCCACGCTCAGGCCGTACAGACCGTTGGCCAGGGCGTTCCAGCTCTTGTCGGTGCTGATGATCTGGCTCAGCGTGCTGTTCTGCACCGCGTTCTCGCGGGCGAAGGAGCCGCGCAGGAAAACGGCGGTGGTGTCGTCCGGGTGCCAGTCCAGCGACAGGTTGCCGCCATAGCGTTCCGTGCTGCCGTCCGACACGCCGACGCTGATGCCCGTCTGGCGCAGGTTGGAGGCAGGGTCCGTGCCGGCCGGGTTGGTCGATCCGTTCTTGGTGCTGCTGACGGCGAAGCCCCAGCCGCCGTCGTTATGGGCGCTGTCGATGCCCGCCATCTCGCTGTTGGTGAAATAGCGCTTGTCGTAATAGCCGCTGACATAGACGCCGAACTGGCGGTCGCGGCCGAACTGGGTCGCCACCTCGGCGGCGGTGTTGCCGCCCAGGCCGGTCTCGCCATAGTCGCGCGCCCGGCTTTCCAGGCGGGCGCCGCCCTGGATGCTGAAGTGCAGCGGGTTGGCGAAGTCGAAAGCGGTGGGGGTGCGGAAGTCGACCGTGCCGGAAATGGCGTCGCCGCTCATGGACGCGTCCAGCGTCTTGTTGACGACGATGGTCTGCAGGCCGGACGGCGGCAGCAGGTCCAGCTGGACGCTGCGGCTGTAGGGCAGGCCCTGGGCCACCTCCACGCCGTTCATGAGGTCGACGGCGAATTCGGAATTCATGCCCCGGATGGCCACCAGCATGCCTTCGCCGCGTGAGGCGCCGTCGATGCCACCGGCCACCGACTGGCCGGTGTTGCTGACGGTTACGCCCGGCAGCAGGCCCAGCGCCTCGGCCACGTTATGGACGGCGGTGTGCTCCAGCTCCGCCGCCGACATGATGTCGACGGTGTTGGACGCGCGGATCTTGGCGGTGTCGGCCTGGTCGCGGTTGGCGAAGACCAGGATTTCGTCCAGCGTCCCGTCGGTGCTGGCGTCGGGCGCGCCGGCGTTGGGGGCAGGGGTGGCGGGGGCGCTGGCTTCAGCGGCATGGATGGTCGGTGCGGCCAGCAGGGCGCCGGCCATGGCGCCGCACAGCAGGACGTCCTTGAGCATCGTGTGTCGCATAGTCTTCTTTCGGCTCCATCATGGACGCCCACGACGGGCGCCCTCGGAAAGCCAAGACGCGGCACGCGGCCAGATTCCGGCCTGTCACGGAACTTTAGTAATTTTGGTTTCGTTATTCGGATGTCAGCAACGTCCGACGCCGGCATCTGAGATCAGAATTCACAACCCCGAGTGCCTGCGCACTTTAGGTATACCCTCCGGGGCAACACGCAGAAGGGCACTACCCGTGGGGATAGCGCCCCCCTCGGGGTTATTGGACCTATACCGGCGAAGTTTCCACCATATGCTTCGCAAGGCGATATAGCATCAGCGTAAACTTCGTAGGCTTATCGCCTCGCATCTTGATCTCGTCGATGTGCCGCTCAAGGTCGCGCATATGATTATAAGCATCAGATCGGGACATACCGGTTCCTTTCGGCGTCAATGAAGCCAAACAGATCCCATCATTCCCCACCCAGTTTTGACTAGGCTTAGCATTGCTTTGACCGAAATCATACCATCTGTTGCGCGCGCCCTCAAGGCCGGCGGTAAGAAAGTACTTTATCTCTTAGCCGACGTTTCAGCCGCCAGCAACCGCTGGCGCCGACCTGACAGGGTGTCGGGATGCCCCGACCCAAGCTGATCAGCTGCCGCTAACATCGTGCCAAGCCCCGCAGCCGGGGCAGGGCATGGATCAGTGCTGGGGCTTCGGCTGCCGCACGGCCAGGAAAACGGTGCTCCACAACTGGGCGGCGTTGGACTCGTCGGCGTCGTTGCCGGCGGCGCCATAGGGGGCGACGACGTAGTGGCCGTCGCGATAGTCCCAGGACCACAGTTCGGAATTCTGCACGCCCTTGGCGGCCTCGATATCCCGCCACAGGGCGGTTTGCATCCGGGTCAGCCTGGTCCGGGTCGTGGCAGGCAGGTCGGTGCGGGCCAACTGGCGGGCCAGGCCGGCGGCGGTCAGGGCCTGCTGCCAGGACCACACGACGGTGCCATGATAGGCGGTGCGGGGGAACAGCTCCCGCGTCGCCGCCGGCGCGTAGGCCGGGTTGGCGACCAGCATGCCGATGCCGGTCATCAGGCCGGCGGGGAAGGGGCGGTCCGCGGCCTCCACCGCGGCATCCAGCGCCGCGGGGCTGGGATGGCCGAACAGCATCTCGAACCCTTCATCCGAATGCAGGACGGGGACAGGGGTGCCGTCGGCGTTCAACGACAGGGCGTGGAAACGCACCGGGCCCTTGGGCAGGGCCGCCAGCGCCGCGTCGGCCGGCACGCCCACTTTGGCGGCATAGGCGGCGACATCCCGGCGCGCCTGGGCCGGCGCCACCGTCACGTCGAACAGGGCAGGGGCCTTGGCCCGCCACACCTTGGCGAGGTCCGCCGCCTTGGCCAGGTCGGCACGGGCGGCCGCGTCCAGCCAGGGGTCCAGCAGCTTGGCTTTCAGCAGGGCGTCCGCCGCCTCCAGGGCCGCCGGCACCAGGATGGCGTTGACGTCGTAGGGATAGACACCGCCGCCCAGGCCGGTGTTGCTATCGCGCCATTCGCCCACCTGCTGCCCCGGCTTCAGCCGCACCAGGGTGGCGGTGCCGGGGGCTGCGGCGAAGGGGGCGGCCTGGGCCACCACCTGGCGCAGGTTGCGCACCAGGGCCGCACCCGCCGCCTCGCTCTCCCCATGCCGGCCATCGGGCGCCGCCAGGAATTCGGCCGCCGCTTTCCGGCCGCGCGGGTCGTCCAGCAGCCAGGCCCGCGCCACCGGCGCCAGCAGGAAGTCGCTGTCCACCATCTTGTAGTCATAGACCGGCGCGTCCGACGTGCTGCCGTCAGCCTTCAGATGGTCCAGGATGGCAAACTCACCGATATCCTCCTCATGCGCCACCTCACCGGCTGGCGAGAGCCGGGCGAGGACGGAGCGCAGGCCGGCCTGCACGGCATCCGGCTGCAAGGCTGGCATCAACAGCATGACGGACATCAGGGTGTCGCGCCCGAAATAGGTGTGGAAGCGCCAGGACCCGGCCAGCAGCTTTTCCTGATAGCTGAGGAAGGTCAGGGCGTTGCGGCTGGCCGGCTGGTTGGCGGCACCGGCGGTTAGCAAATGATCGCCGGACAGCGGGGTCAGCGGCGCCTCACCGGTCAGCGCCGTGATGCGCAGGCCGATGGTGCCGTCGGCACCGGCCTTCAGCCCATCGTCCGTCAGCTGGCCGTGGGTCACCGTCACGGTCAGGCGATAGCCGGCCTTGCCGTCCAGGCGGTCGCGGCTCCAGTCCAGCGTGTCGTTCGTGCGGATGGGTTGCACCTGCACTTGGGCGGGTAGGGTGCGCAGGGTTTCATAGTCGCGCAGCACCCGGGTGCTGGACAGCACGCCCTGGCGGGGCACGGCGCTGTCGGCTCTCAGCGCCGCCTCGAACACCACCCCGCGCAAGGGGCGTCCCTGGGCGTCGGTGGTGGTCACGGGCTGGGGGGTGCCGGTCAGGGTCCAGCTGGCGGTGTCGGCCGTGTCCAGCCACAGGCCCACGCTGCTGTTGCCGGCTGGAAACGCCACCAGGATGCGCGCGTCCTTGCCGGAGCGCAGCAGCAGGTGGGCCGCCACCTCGCCCTGGCGCACAAAGGCGTTGAGGTTTCGCCCCTCCGTCAGGCTGTAGGACAGGGCAGGCTTGGCGGCCGTATCAGCGAAGCATGCCGGTGCCCAGGCCAGCGTCAGGGCCAAGATGGAGCTGGAGAGCAGGTGCGGAAGGCGCGGCATGGGTGGGTCCTATAGGCAGGCATGAACCGGGGTGCGCCGCCCCGGGGACTGGGGCGGTGGCGGGGTGGAAAGACGGGGAGGGATGGGATCAGGCTGGTCCCATCACGCGGTGCAGATACCCTTCGTGACTGGGCAGGGTGGCGGCGGCCTTGGCCATCTGGTCGCGCAGGCGCAGCAAATAGGCCAGGTTCTCGTCCGCCGGCATTGTGTCCAGCAGCGGGTTGTAGTCGGTGGCCCGCAGCCCCTGGCCCATCAGCACGGCGAACCAACTGGCCTCACGGAACAGTTCATCGGTCGAGAGCACGATGCGGCCGGTGCGGGTGAAGTGGCGTTCCTTCAGCGACAGCCCCTCGGGTACCGCCATGGCCTGGCAGTGGCGCCACAGCGGCTCATCCCGGCCCTGGGTGCGGCTGTAGTGCAGCACCAGGAAGTCGCGCACCGATTCAACGTCGGCGCCATAGACTTGGTTGAACTGGCCGGCCGTCTCCTCCGGACAGTCGCGGGTGGGGAACAGGGACAGAAGCTTGGCAATGCCGCTCTGGATCAGGTGGATGGAGGTGGACTCCAAGGGCTCCAGGAAGCCGCTGGACAGGCCGATGGCGACGACGTTCTTGACCCAGGACCGCCGCCGCCGCCCGGTTTGGAAGCGGATCAGGCGCGGGTCGGCCAACGCCTTGCCGTCCAGGTTGGCCATCAGCGTGGATGCCGCCCCGTCATCGTCGGCGAACCGGCTGCTGTAGACGATGCCGTTGCCGGTGCGGTGCTGCAGTGGGATGCGCCATTGCCAGCCGAAGGCGTGGGCGGTAGCGCGGGTGTAGGGGACGGGGGCGGCGACGCGCTCGCACGGCACGGCCAGGGCGCGGTCACAGGGCAGCCAGTGCGACCAGTCCTCGAACCCGCTGTTCATCACGCCCTCAATCAGCAGGGCGCGCAGGCCGGAGCAATCAATGAACAGGTCGCCTTCCACCCCCTCGCCCCGGTGGGTGGTCAGGCGGGTGACGAAGCCGGTCTCCGGATCCTGCTCGATCCGCTCCACCTTGCCTTCGATACGCTTCACCCCCAGCACCTCAGACCGGCGGCGCAGATGGGCGGCGTAGAGGCCGGCGTCGAAGTGGTAGGCGTAGCCCAGGGTGGAGAAAAGGGAATTGGGGTCGGTGGCGGGCGGGCCGAACTTGTTCGCCATGGCCGCCAGCGTGGCCAGGGAATAATCCTGGTGGCCGTGCGGGAAGCCGCCCAGGGTGGCGCGGATCCAGCGGTGGAAGAACATCTGCGCGTCGGCCGGCCCGCCATAGCGGCCGAAGGGATGGAAATAGCGGCTGTCGCCACCGTTCCAGCCGACAAACTCTATGCCCAGCTTGAAGGTGGCCTTGGTTTCGCGCAGGAACTGCGCCTCGTCCAGGTCTACCAGGCGGTTGAACCAGTGGATGGTGGGGATGGTGGCCTCCCCCACGCCGATGATGCCGATCTCATCGGATTCGATCAGCGTCACCTCGAACTGCGGCGGGGTGTTGACCTTGGCCAGCGCCGCCGCCGTCATCCAGCCAGCGGTGCCCCCGCCCAGGATGACGACCTTCCGGATCCGTCGATCTGACACGGCTTTCGCTCTCCTTCAGAAAAAAAGCGGGCGGCGGGCCCCGAGACTGATCCGCCGCCCAGGGGAGGAAGAGGGTCAGAACTTGGCGGTCAGGGACACCATGGCGTTGGGGCCGACGATGCCACGGCCATAGAAGTAGCCGTTCACGACCTGCTGGGTGAAGCCCTGGCGGGGGTTGCCTTCCGTCAGGCCCAGCTCATCCGTGACATTGTCCACACTGACGTTCAGCGTCATGGCGGGCGTGAGGTTGTAGATGGCGCCGATGGTCACGACGCCGTAGCCAGGCAGCTCCACCTGGTTGCCGTTGTCGGCGAAGATGCGGCCGACGTACTTGTAGCGCAGGTAAATCTGGCCCTTGTTGTTGGGCAGGTTGTACTCCGGCGTGATGGCATACAGGATCTTCGGCGTGCGACCCGGGATCTTGCCGTTGTAGAAGGCGGCCACCTGCGGCGCGATGTTGGTGCCGTTGACGTCGATGAAGCCGACCTTGACGTTGCTGAACGTCGGGTCCTGGTAGGTGGCCTGGGCGTGCACGCCGAAGGCGCTCAGCGGCTCGTACTGCGGGCGGTAGTACAGATCGACGTCGACGCCGTTGGTTTCGGAATCGGCGAAGAAGCCCTGGTTCAGGTTGGGATCGGCCGGGTTGACGCCACCGCCCCAGGTCTGGTTCTTGAACTCGGTGCGGAAGCCGCGGACGGTGCCGGTCAGGCCATAGTCGGAATAGGTGACGCCGCCTTCGTACAGGCTCAGGGCGGCCGCCTGCGGGTTGGTGCCCTGGGTCTGGTAGGCGTGGGCGTAGCGGGCGTAGACCGACAGGTTCTGGGCGATGGTGTAGTTGACGCCGGCCGTGACGTGCACCGGCGACTCATGGCCCGAGGTGTAGCTGTAGGTGCCGTTGAACGCGTTCGGGTTCACCTGCACGATGCCGCCCACGCCCGCCGGGATGGGCTGGGGCGAGCTGTTGCCCGCCACGCCGACGGTGTCCTCGCGCTCATAGCGCACGCCGAAGTCGAAGTGCAGGTCCTGGTTCCAGGCGAATTCATCGTTCACATAGACCGACTTCGACGTCTGGTGGGTGGCGCTGATGCCCGCACCCCAGTTGCCGTAGGAGATCAGGCCGTTGTTGCCCAGCGTGCCCAGCACATTGCCGGCACTGTTCATGGCCACGATGTCATAGATGTTGGACTGGTTCTTCACGTCGTTGATGACGGTCGAGACGCCCGACTGGTCGTTGGCGATGTCGGTGGCGTAGATCATGCCGCCCACGGTCAGGCTGTTGGTCCAGCCATCGCCCGAGGTGTCCCACTTGGCGCCAAAATCGCTGCCCCAGTCGCGCAGCTTCACCAACTGGCGGTTCAGCACGGTCTGCTGCAGCAGGCCGTTGCCGTTGAGCGCGTTCAGGGCCGCGGCATTGGAGGCCGCGGTGACCTGGCCGTTGGTCAGGTTGCGGATGCCGAACTGCGTGGTGCCGGGGAAGGCGGCCAGGCCGGACTGCAGCAGATCGTAGATGGGCGATGCGCTGGTGGGCGTCAGGTAGGTGAGGGCCGACGCCAGGCCGCCGTTGCCGGTGCCGCTGCCGGCGAACACGCCGTTGAAGTCCCAATCCGTCTCGGTATAGCGGCCACGGGCGAAGAGGGAGATGCCGTGGTCGAACTCACGCTCCCCATCCACGCGGAACTGGTGGCCGGTGGCGTGGATGCCGTCCTGCATGCTGAAATTGCGGAAGCACTGGCCGTTGGCGTAGCAGGAGTCCGGCACGCTGACGTTGGCGAAGCCCTTGCCGATGATGTTGCCGAACTGGGTGTCCAGGCCCGGCACGCTGGAAATGGTGCCGTTGTTATAGGCGTAGGGCTGGTCGGCGTAGTAGGGATCGTGCTCGTCCCAATCCTTGACGGTGAAGCGGATCCAGCCGTCCTCGAACTTGTGCTCCAGCTGGCCCTTGATGTGATAGGTCTCGTACCGGAAGGGGGAGCTGCGCACACCCGGCGTGCTGTCGTAGTAGCCGGAGATGGCGAAGGCCGTGTCCTTCAGGTCCGGGATGGGGGAGGAGAACCACAGGTCGCCGCGCCGGTCGCCATAGGTGGTGCCGGTGATGCGGGCGATGCCGCCGGCCTCGTCGAAGTTCAGCTTGCGCGAGATGAAGTTGATGGAGGCGCCGGCGGCGTTGGGTGTCAGGATGCCCGAGCTGCCGCCCTGCAGCGCCTCGACCCGATCGATCGAGATGTCGTTCTGGAACACCTCGTCATCGTTCAGGCCGCCATAGATGGCGGGCATGCCGTCTTCGATCAGGCGGACGAACTGCTGGGTGCCACCGGGCAGGCCGCGCACCGAGTAGTTGTTGGACACGGGGCCGGCCGTGCCCTCGACGAAGATGCCAGGGATCATTTCCAGCACGTCGACGGTGCTGCGCGGCGCCTTCTGGGCCAGGTCGGCCTCGTTCACCGCGGTGATGGCGACGGAGGCGTTCAGCAGGTTGCGCTTGGAGCGCAGACCGGTGACGATGATTTCCTGCAGGTCGGGCGCGCCGCCCATCTGCACGGTGTCGTCGATGCCGGTCGTGGCGGGGGTGGCCTGGGCCACCTGGGGCTGGGCGGCGGCACCTTCCGTCGCGCCCCCTTGGGCGGCGGCATTGCGCAGGGCCGGGGTCGCCGTGGCGGCGCGGTCGGACTTGCGGCTGACCACGGCGGCGCCCGACGGGTCGCGGTGCACGGTCAGGCCGGTGTTGGCCAGGATGCTGTCCAGCGCCTGCTGGGCGGACAGGCGGCCCTGGGCGCCCTTGGTGCTGATGCCGGCGACCTCGTCGGCCTTGTAGATCAGCTGCGAGCCGGTCTGGCGAATATAGCTTTCCAGCGCGGTGCGCAGGTCGCCGGCCGGGACATCGATCATCGTTTCGGCGGCGGACGCCAAAGTGATCGCGCGCGAAGGTTGCGGCACCGCCATGGATTCAGCGGCCTGCGTTAGCGCCGGCCAGCAGACCGTCGTCAGAAGGGCGGCGGAAAGGGCGTGACGGATATTCGGGTTTGGCACGATTTCTCCCTCATTTCTGGATTGTTGTATTTGGCTATGACGAAGGACCGTGCCGGATCCCCTATCCTCAATTTGAAATTCTTATTTCCCTGCCGTCGTCGATTACCTTCAGGCCGAAACCGCTGTGCAGCAGGCGGGCGAAAGCGTCGACATTGGTGGCCTCGAAACTGCCGCCGATGCGGATATCGCCCATGGGCCCCTCGGCCGGCACCACCAGTTGCTTGCGGTTATAGCGGTTGAACTCCGCCGCCACCTCCCGCAAGGGGCGGTCGGTGAAGACCAGCGTCCCGTGGCGCCAACCCAGGGAGTCCCGCACTTGTTCCTCGCTGCGCGGGCTTTTCCGGATGGCCTTGGGCTGCGCCACCGCCGCGTTCAACTGCGTCACCAGGGTGGGGCCCACCTCATTGGGATGGGCCATGTCCTCCACCAGGACGGCACCCTCGGCCACCACCACCTCAAGCCTGTCGCCTTCACGGCGAACGGAGAACTTGGTGCCGACGTCGACGATGCGCAGGTCGCCGCTGATGACGACAAAGGGGTGCTTGTCGTCGTGCACCACCTCGAAGAAGGCCTCGCCCTTGTCCAGCCGCACCTCGCGCGTTGTCTGGTCGACGGATGCACGCAGGCGCGTGTTGGTGTTCAGCTCGATCTGCGATCCGTCCTGCAAGTGGGCGGTATAGCGGTCGCCGACGCCGGTGCTGAACTTCTGCCCGGCAGCAAAGGGCCAGTCCCAGTCATCCAAGGCGGGAACGACGGCGACCAGGGCCACCGCCGCGGCGACGGCCACCATAGGCGCCCAGCGGCGCCACGGCGCGCGCACCAAGCCGGCCCGCGGCGGGGGCAGGGCGGGGGCCTGGCGGGTAGCGCGCAGCTGGTCGGCCCGCTGCCACGCCGCCTCCAGCCGCAGGTAGGTCACGCGGTGGCGGGTAGAGGTGGCGATCCAGGCGTCGAACCCTGCCTTGGCCGCCGCGTCCAGCGGGCCGGCATCCTGGCGGGCCAGCCAGCGCGCCGCCTGTTCCTCGATGGGATCGTGCTCCATCATGGCCGCCCCACCTGGCGCGGCCCCATTTTGCGCAAACGCCGGCCGAAGCGGCCTGTCCCGGGTTCGGGGACGATGTCGACCATGGCGTCGGCGATCAGGCGCACTCCCTTGGCCACCTGCTGTTCCACCGTGCTTTCGCTGATGCCCATGCGGCGGGCCACGTCGCGCTGGGGCAGGCCGTGCACCTTGCGCAGCAGGGTCACCTCGCGGCAGCGCGGCGGCAGGCGGTTGATGGCAGCCTGCAGCAGCCGCATGGCCTCGCGGCCGACAGCGCTCTGTTCCGGGTTGGGCACGGTGTCGGCCACGTCCAGGTCCTCAAGATCGATGACGGTCTCGATCGAGACCACCTGCGCGCGGCGGGCGCGGTCGATCAACAGGTTCCGGGCGGTCATGAACAGGAAGGGCTTGGTCATCTCAGGGATCGCCACGGTCGCCGCCTCGTAGACGCGGGTGTAGATTTCCTGCCGAAGATCGGGGATCTCGGATGCCTCCCGCCATTTGCGGCGCAGGTAGCCGGTCAGCGCCGCCTCCAAGGGTAGGACTTCCTCCACAAACCATAGATCCACCGCACTTCTGTTCACCGGACGTCCTTCCTCCCTCGGTATTCTGCGCGCACACGGGGCGCCCTTTCCCTGGATGACGAACGGGCGCCAAAAATCCGTTATGGGCAATGGGAAAAAATTTCGGGGCCAGGATGTGCCGGGCGCGGCCCCATCGCTGGACGGGTATGCCGATCCGGGCACTATCGTGTCGCGCATCCTGTGGCATAAGGGGGCCAATCACGCCTTTGGAATCCGGTTCCCATGATCCGCCTCGAAAACATCAGCAAGCACAACGGCCACCGCATCCTGTTCATGGAGACGTCCGCGGCCCTGAACCGGGGTGAGAAGGTGGGCCTGGTCGGTCCCAACGGCGCCGGCAAGACCACCCTGTTCCGCATGATCACCGGTGAGGAACTGCCGGACACCGGCCAGGTGTCGGTGGAAAAGCAGATCACCATAGGTTACTTCAACCAGGACGTGGGCGAGATGTCCGGCCGCAGCGCGGTGGCGGAGGTGATGGACGGCGCCGGCCCGGTCAGCGAGGTGGCCAAGGAGATGGCCATCCTGGAGGCCGCCATGGCCGACCCCGACCAGGCCGACCGCATGGATGAGATCATCGAGCGTTATGGCGAGGTGCAGGCGCGCTTCGATGAGCTGGGTGGCTACGAGCTGGAGGGAAAGGCGCGGGAAGTGCTGGCCGGCCTCAGCTTCAGCCAGGAGATGATGGACAAGGACGTCGGCATGCTGTCCGGCGGCTGGAAGATGCGCGTGGCCCTGGCCCGCATCCTGCTGATGAAGCCCGACGCCATGCTGCTGGACGAACCCAGCAACCACCTGGATCTGGAAAGCCTGATCTGGCTGGAGGGCTTCCTGAAGGGGTACGACGGCGCCCTGCTGATGACCTCCCACGACCGGGAGTTCATGAATCGCATCGTCACCAAGATCATCGAGATCGACGGCGGGTCGCTGACCAGCTACTCCGGCGACTATGTGTTCTATGAGCAGCAGCGGGCGCTGAACGAGCGGCAGCAGCAGGCGCAGTTCGAGCGCCAGCAGGCCATGCTGGCCAAGGAACTGAAGTTCATCGAGCGGTTCAAGGCCCGCGCCTCGCACGCCAGCCAGGTGCAGAGCCGGGTGAAGAAGCTGGACAAGATCGAGCGGATCGAGCCGCCGAAGCGCCGCCAGACCGTGACGTTCGAATTCCCGCCGGCGCCGCGCTCGGGCGACGACGTGGCGGTGCTGAAGAATGTGCACAAGGGCTATGGCAGCCGCATCATCTACCAGGGCCTGGATCTGACCATCCGCCGCAAGGAGCGCTGGTGCGTCATGGGCGTCAACGGCGCCGGCAAGTCCACCCTTCTGAAGCTGATCGCGGGCGCCGACCAGCCGGATGCGGGCACCGTCACCGTCGGCGGCAGCGTCAAGATGGGCTATTTCTCCCAGCACGCCATGGAGTTGCTGGATGGTGAGCAGACGGTGTTCGAGGCCCTCGAGGCCAAGTTCCCGCAGGCGGGCCAGGGATCGCTGCGGGCGCTGGCAGGCTGCTTCGGTTTCTCCGGCGACGACGTGGAAAAGCGCTGCCGCGTCCTGTCGGGCGGAGAGAAGGCCCGGCTGGTGATGGCCATGATGCTGTACAACCCGCCCAACTTCCTGGTGCTGGACGAGCCGACCAACCACCTGGACCTCGACACCAAGCAGATGCTGATCACCGCCCTGGCGGCGTACGAGGGCACCATGCTGTTCGTGTCGCACGACCGCCACTTCCTGGCCACGCTGTCCAACCGCGTGCTGGAACTGACACCGGAAGGCATCCACCAGTACGGCGGCGGCTATACCGAATATGTGGCCAGCACCGGGCAGGAGGCCCCCGGCCTGCACAGCTGATTCCGATCCTAAGACAGCGCGCGCAGGATGGCGCGGACGGGGGCGGCGTCGGCGTGGGCGAGATTGAGGGGCAGGGCGATCAGTTCGTAATCCCCCGCCGGCACCTCGTCCAGCACCAGCCCTTCCAGGATGGCCAGGCCGTTGCGGCGTACGGCGTTGTGGGCCAGCAGGTCCTTGGACGTTTCCGGATCCAGCGACGGCGCGTCCACCCCCACCAGGCGCACGCCATGGGCGGCCATCAGGTCGACGGTGGCGGCGTCCAGGGCACGGAAGTCGCTGACCCAGCGGTCGTGCGGGAAGCGCTGATAGGTGCGCAGCAGGATGCGCGGCGGCGCGCCTGCCAGGCTGTCCGCCACCTCCGCCGGCATGACCGGCCCATCGCCATCCACCACGTGGATAAGACGGCAGGGCCCCAGGTAGGGCGCCAGGTCGACGGCGCCAATGGGCAGGCCGGCGGCGTCATAGTGCAGGGGGGCGTCGGCGTGAGTCCCGGTGTGGGTGGACAGGGTCAGCCGGCTGACATTGACGGGGCAGCCGGGCCCCAGGGCCCACACCCGTTCCTCCTGATAGGCGGTGTCGCCGGGCCACACGGGGATGCCGGGGCGGATGGGCTGGGTGATATCCCAGATGCGGGTCATAGCGCCGTCCTCACGGAAAGCAATTCGGGGAAGAAGCTGAGGCTCAGCGCCTTGACCAGGTAACTGACGCCGCCGGTGCCGCCGGTGCCGGGCTTGAAGCCGATGATGCGTTCCACCGTCTTCATGTGGCTGAAGCGCCATTGCTGGAAACGGTATTCCAGATCCACCAGCTTTTCCGCCAGGTCGTACAGCTCCCAGTGCCGGTGCGGGTCCTGGTAGACCGCCAGCCAGGCGGCCTGCACCCGGGCGTCCGGCTCATAGGGCTGGGCGAAGTCACGCTCCAGCTTCTCCCGCGGGATGTCAAACCCCCGGCGGGCCAGCAGGCGCAGGGACTCATCATACAGGCTGGGGGCGTTCAGGCTCTCTTCCAATGCCGCGAAGATGGCCGGCTCGCCCTGGTGCACCGTCATCATGCCGGCGTTCTTGTTGCCCAGCAGGAATTCCAGGTGGCGATATTGATAGGACTGGAAGCCGCTGCTCTGTCCCAGGTGGGGGCGGATCAGGCTGTAATCCGCCGGAGTCATGGTGGACAGCACCTCCCACGACTGGATCAGCTGCGCCTGGATACGGCTGACCCGGGCGATCATCTTCAGGGCCGGCCCCAAGTCGTCCGCCTGGATCTGGCGCAATGCCGCCCGCAGCTCATGCAGGGAAAGCTTCATCCACAGCTCGGACGCCTGGTGGATGATGATGAACAGCAGTTCGTCGTGCTCGCCGGAGCGGGGATGCTGGGCGGCCAGCAACTCCTCCAGCCCCAGGTAGCTGCCATAACTCATGGGCGGGGCGGTGTGCAGCCCCTCGCCGGACAGATCAACGGCGGCGGTATGGGGGCGGGCGATGTCGGTCACGTCACGGCTCCACGGGTCTGATAGGCGGCATCCTGCCAGGCGCCGCTGTCCATAATGTCTTTCAGGTGGGCCACCGCGTCATAAACATCGACATAGCGCACATAGAGCGGGGCGAAGCCGAAGCGGATCACATCCGGGGCGCGGAAGTCGCCGATGACCCCCCGGGCAATCAGCGCCTGCATGATGGCGTAGCCTTCGGGATGGCCGAAGCTGACCTGGCTGCCCCGGGCCTGCGCGTCGCGGGGTGAATGCAGGATGAACTGCCCCGGGCAGGATTCCTCCACCAGCCGGATGAAAAGGTCGCCCAGCGCCATGGACTTGGCGCGCACCGCACGACGATCGGCGCTGGCCATGATGCCGACGCCGACCTCGAGGGCGGCCAGGCCCAGGATGGGGGGCGTGCCGCAGAGCATGCGCTCGATCCCGGGGGCCGGCGCATAGTCGTCGCCGAAGGCGAAGGGCGCCGCGTGGCCCATCCAGCCGGAGAGGGGGGAGCGCAGCTGCGCCTGGTGACGCCGGGCCGCGTATAGGAAAGCCGGCGCCCCGGGGCCCCCGTTCAGGTATTTATAGCCGCAGCCGACGGCCAGGTCGGCGCCCGCCGCGTTCAGGTCGACATCGATGGCACCGGCGCTGTGCGATAGGTCCCACAGCGCCAATGCCCCGGCGGCATGGGCCTTGGCGGTCAGCCGGGCCATGTCGTGGATGCGGCCCGTCTTGTAATGCACCTGGGTCAGCAGCAGCAGGGCCGTGTCCGCGTCCAGGGCTTGTTCGATGTGATCAGGCTCCACCACCCGCAGCTCGACCCGGTCGCCCAGGAGGTCGCGCACGCCCTGCAGGATATAGAGATCGGTGGGGAAGTTGCCCGGCTCCGTCACGATCACCCAGCGGCCGGGCCGCAGGGCCAGGGCGGCCGTCGCCAGCTTGAACAGATTGACGGAGGTGGAGTCCGCCGCGATGACCTCATCCGCTTCCGCGCCGATGAGTGACGCGATGCTGGCGCCGACGCGCTGGGGCAGGGTGATCCAGCCGGCCGTGTTCCAGCCGCGGATGAGTTCACCTCCCCATTCGCGCGCCACCACGTCGGCCAGGCGCTGCCGCGTGGCCTTGGGCAGGGCGCCCAGCGAATTCCCGTCCAGGTAGATGACGCCGTCGGCGATCTCAAACGCGTCACGGAATTCGGCCAGCGGATCGTCATGATCCAGCGCTGCGCAGGCGGCACGGTCCAGGGACATGTCCCGAGATCTCCTTGAGGTTTCCCTTTCCCCGATCATACCGCCCCCGAAGGGGAACATTGTTACGAAGATGCTTGTCTTGATGAAACGTTAAGAACATCGTTCTGCCAACTTGGTGAATTGGAGAACGACTATGGATGCGATCGATCAGCGCCTGCTGACTATCCTGGAAACCAGCGGCCGCGCGTCCTTCGCCCAGATCGCCGAGACGGTGGGCCTGTCCAAGACGCCGTGCTGGAACCGCGTGCAGGCCCTGGAGGACGGCGGGGTGATCACGGGATACCGAGCGGAGCTCGACCGGTCACGCGTGGGGCTGCCGCTGCTGGCCTTCGTGGACGTGGCCATCGACCTGGGGCGCCATCAGGCGTTCGAGGAGGCCATCGCCCAGGTCCCCGCCGTGCTGGAGTGCCATACCACGGCCGGGCCGTTCGATTACGTCCTACGGGTGGCGCTGCGGGATGTCGAGGCGCTGGACCAACTGCTGCGGACGGAGCTGTCGCGCCTGCCAGGCGTCAAGACCTTCTCCACCCGCATTTGCCTGAAGACGGTCTTTCAGGCGCGTCCGTTGATGGCCGCGTTGGGCACCCAGCCGTAAGGGCGGCGGCCCAGGCGGCCCGCCGTTCCGGAACCTTATCCCGTGATGGCGGATTGTGGGCCGTGATCCCCGGAGTCACGCCGGTGGACGTCGCCCCTAGCGGAGGCTGTGGCCGCCATGGACTATATCGCCCTGTTTTTCGCCGGGGTCTTCCTGTGCAACGGCATCCCCCATCTGGTCGCCGGCCTGCACGGACGCCCATTTCCCACGCCCTTCGCCAAGCCACCCGCCGCCGGCGACAGCCCGCCCCTGGTGAACTTCCTATGGGGCTTCGCCAACATCATCGCCGGACTGTTGCTTTGGTCGGTGCGCCCGGTCATGGCGGTACTGACGCTTGATTTCGCGGTGCTGGCGCTGGGCGCGCTGTTGACGGGCGCCTGGCTGACCCTGCACTTCGCCAAGGTCCAGGCCGGGAAGCCGGCCCCATGAGCGCAGCCTGGGACCGGCGGCTGTCCACGGGCACGGCGGCGCTGATCGCGGTGTTCGGCCTTTATCTCATGGTCGGCGGTGCCTGGCTGATTCTCCTGCACGGCAGCCCGTATTACGCCATCGCCGGCGTCACGCTGCTGGCGGTCGCCGTCCTGTTGTGGCGCCGCCGGGCGGCGGCTTTGTGGCTGTACGCCGCCCTGGTGCTGGCCACCATGGCCTGGGCGGTATGGGAGGTGGGCTTCGATTTCTGGGCCCTGGCCCCGCGCGGCGACGTGTTGGTCCCCCTCGGCGTCTGGCTGATGTTGCCCTTCATCAGCCGCGGGCTGTCGCCGGCGGCCAGTGGGGAGGGCAAGAGTGGGGCAGGCAAGGGACCGGTGCTAGCTCTGGGCGGCGTACTGGCGCTGGCCGTGGTGGTGGTTGGCGTCGCCCTGGCGCATGATCGGCACGCCATCCAGGGAACGGTGCGGCCCATGGGGCTCGAGGCGCCCGCCTCCGATCAGGCGGCGACCGACTGGCCGGCCTATGGCGGCAGCGGCAGGGGCGACCGCTATTCCGACGTGGCCCAGATCACCCCTGCGAATGTCGGCCGCCTCAAGCTGGCCTGGCAGTTCCGCACCGGCGACCTGCCGGGGCCCAACGACCCCGGCGAGATCACCACCGAGGTGACGCCCCTGAAGGTCGGCGACCTGCTTTACACCTGCTCCCCGCACCAGATCGTTTTCGCCCTGGACGCCGCAACCGGGGCGCTGCGCTGGAAGTTCGATCCGCAGGTCCAGCGCAACCCTGGTTTCCAGCACATGACCTGCCGCGGCGTGGCCTTCCACCGCACGCGGCCCGGGGGCACGACGGCCGACGGCGCGCCGGCACCCGCCGAATGTCCCACCCGCATCTACCTGCCCACCGATGACGGCCGGCTGTTCGCCCTGGACGCGGAAACCGGCAAGCCCTGCGACGGCTTCGGCGACCATGGCCAAATCGACCTGAAGCGCGGCAGCGAGGTGAAGCAGGTGGGTTTCTACCAGGGCACTTCCCCGCCGGCGGTGACGGACAGGGTGCTGATCATGGGTGGTGCCGTCATCGACAACTACTCCGGCAAGGTGCCGTCCGGCGTCATCCGGGGATTCGATGTCTACAGCGGCCGGTTGCTCTGGGCGTTCGACGCCGGCAATCCCGACCCGAACGAGATGCCGTCGGCCACCCACCATTTCACCGCCGGCAGCCCCAATTCCTGGATCGTTTCGGCGGTGGACGAGGGGCTGGGCCTGGTCTATGTGCCGCTGGGATCGTCCTCCCCTGACATTTGGGGCGGCAACCGCACGCCGGCGCAGGAACGTTATGACAGCGCCCTGGTGGCGCTGGACATCGCCACGGGCAGGCTGCGCTGGTCCTACCAGAACGTGCACCACGACGTGTGGGACATGGACGTCCCGGCCCAGCCCAGCCTGGTGGACGTGGCGACGCCGGCCGGACCGGTGCCGGCTGTCTATGTCCCGGCCAAGACCGGCAACATCTTCGTGCTGGACCGCCGGGACGGGCACCCCATCGTGCCGGCGCCAGAGGTGCCGGTCCCCCAGGGACCCGCGCCCGGCGACCGGTTGTCCCCGACGCAGCCCGCCTCGCAACTGAGCTTCCGCCCCCGGGACAAGCTGACGGGCGCGCAGATGTGGGGCGGCACGATGTTCGACCAGTTGGCCTGCCGCATCCTGTTCAAGCGCCTGCGTTACGAGGGGCCCTTCACCCCGCCATCGCTGCAGGGCACGCTGGTCTTCCCAGGTGACCTCGGCATGTTCGAATGGGGCGGCATCGCCATCGACCCGCGGCGGCAAGTGGCCATTGCCAATCCCATGTCCATCCCCTTCGTCTCCCGCCTGGTGCCACGCGGCAAGGACAACCCGGCGGCCCCCAACGGCCAGCATCCGCCGGGGACGGAATTGGGTGTGCAGCCCATGTACGGCACGCCCTTCGGCGCTAACCTGGGTGTTTCCTGTCGCCCCTGGGAATCCCCTGCCTGCAGCCGCCTTGGGGTGAGCTGGCGGCCATCGACCTGCGCACCAACACCGTGGTATGGCGCCACCGCGTGGGCACCATCCGCGACATGGCGCCCGTGCCGATACCGCTGGAATTGGGGGTGCCCATGCTGGGTGGTCCGCTAGTGACGGCGGGCGGGGTGGTGTTCCTGACCTCCACCATGGACTACGCCATCCGGGCCTTCGATGTGACGGACGGCCGATTGCTGTGGCAGGACCCGCTGCCCGCCGGGGGCCAGTCCACCCCCATGTCCTATGAGCAAGGCGGGCGGCAATACATCGTCACCGTGGACGGCGGCCACGGCTCCTTCGGCACCAGGATCGGCGACTATGTGCGGGCCTATACCCTCGGGGATTGAGGGAGCGGCGATGGGCATAGTTCCTTTGTCATCCTTGCGCCGCAGGCCCCGGGCTGCGTTCTTCACAAGCCAGCGGGCGACGGCCCATGGGCGCGGTTGTCCATGGTTTCAATGATTTATGACAGCTCTTGCGGAAGGTTGGACTGATCGGCCGGCGTGATGAGGCCAAGGGCGTTGGAGGGGCATGTGGAGTTGGAAACCGATCCGCCGATCGTCGGCATCGGAGCGTCGGCAGGCGGGGTGAAGGCGCTGCAGGCCTTATTCGAGGCATTGCCGGACGAACCCAATGCCGCCTTCGTCGTGGTGATCCACCTGAATCCCGAACGGCGCAGCGAACTGGCCAAGATCCTGGCGACCCGCACTCGCATGCCTGTCTCGCAGGTCACCGACAGGGTGCACCTGCGCAACAACCACGTCTATGTCATCGCCCCGGACAGCGCGCTCAACATCGCCGACCACATGATCTCGGCCCTGTCGTTTGACGAGCCGCGGGCCAAGCGGGCGCCCATCGACCTATTCTTCCGGTCGCTGGCGGCGCAGCATAGCGACGGCTTCGCCATCATCCTGACGGGTGCCGGCGCGGATGGCGCCGTGGGTGTCAGGGCCATCAAGGAGGTGGGCGGCATCGTCCTGGTGCAGGACCCGGACGAGGCGGAATTCGCCTCCATGCCCCGCAACGCCATCGCCACCGACGCCGCCGACTTCGTCCTGCCCGTGCGCGACCTGGCCCGGCAATTGGCAGAATTGTTGCGGAACCGGAAGGATGGCGAGGCGCTGACCGCGCCGGATGACGACGAGAATATGATGCGCCGTATCCTGGCCCATGTGCGGGTGCGCGTGGGCCATGACTTCAGCCAATACAAGCGTGCCACCATCGCGCGGCGCATCACACGGCGCATGCAGGTCACGCAGCAGGACACGCTGAGCCAGTACCACACTTACCTGCGGGAGCACGCGGACGAGGCCCACGCCCTGTTCACCGACTTCCTGATCTCGGTCACCACCTTCTTCCGCGACAACCGGGCCTTCGATCAGCTCGCGGCCATGGTGATTCCCCAGTTGTTCGAAGGGAAGGAAGCGGCGAACACCATCCGCATCTGGGTCCCCGCCTGCGCCACGGGCGAAGAAGCCTACACCATCGGCATCCTGTTGCTGGAGGAAGCGGCGCGCCGCGACGTGCGGCCCGAAATCCAGGTCTTCGGGTCCGACCTGGACGCCGATGCGCTGGTCGTGGCCCGCGAGGGCTGCTTCCCCCTGACCATCGACCAGGACGTGCCAGAGGAATATCTGCGCCGCTACTTCCAGCGTGAGGGCGACCATTACCGGGTGCGTCGGGAATTGCGCGATACCGTCATGTTCGCCAGCCACAGCATCCTGCGCGACCCGCCCTTCGCCCGGGTCGACATGGTGTCCTGCCGCAACCTGCTGATCTACCTGGACCGGGAACTGCAGCACCAGGTCTGCACCACCTTCCACTACGCGCTGAACCCCGGCGGCTTCCTGTTCCTGGGCGCGTCTGAGAACGCCGACCATCCCCCCGGCCTGTTTCGGGCCCTGGACCGCGACGCGCGCATCTACCGCATGGTTCCCAATACCGGGGAAAGGCGGACGGCCCTGCCCATCATGCCCAGCACCCACCATGCGGCACCCAGCCGTGGCGCGACCGCGCACCGGCCCCTGGGTCCGGGGGGCGACGTGGCCCTGCACCGCCAGATGCTGGAACGCGTGGCGCCACCCAGCATGCTGGTGGATGAGACGCACCGCGCCATCCATCTGTCCGAAACCGCCGGCCGTTTCCTGCAACCCTCGGGCGGGCCCGTCACCACGGTGGCCACCGACATGGTCCGGCCCGAACTGCGCTTCGACCTCGAGGCGGCGCTGCACCGCGCCTTCGACCGGAAGGAGGCGACGCTGACCCGGCCGCTGGTGGTGAAGTTCGAAGGCCAGCCCCAGCGGGTCTATCTGCAGGTGAAACCGGTCCTTGAGGAAGGCGACCCCAGCCGCTACGCCCTGGTGCTGTTCATCGAGGGTGAAACGGTGCTGGCGGACGGCGACGGGGACGAAGGTGGCCAGGATCGTGAGCCGACCAATGAGACCATCCGCCAGTTGCAGGAGGAATTGCAGCTGGCGCAAAACCGCCTGAGGGCCACGCGGGAGGAATCGGAGGCAACGAACGAGGAATTGCGGGCCGCCAACGAGGAACTGCAGTCCATCAATGAGGAGTACCGATCCACCTCCGAAGAGCTGGAGACCAGCAAGGAGGAGCTGCAATCCACCAATGAGGAGCTGCAGACCGTCAACAATGAGCTGAAGCAGAAGCTGGCCAGCGTGTCCCGCGCGCACAGCGACCTGCAGAACCTCATGGCGGCGGCGGATTTCGGCACCCTGTTCCTGGACCCCTCGCTGCGCATCAAGCGCTTCACGCCCCGCGTGACGGAGCTGTTCAACATCACCGCCACCGACGCCGGCCGGCCCATCACCGACTTCACCCATCAGTTGGATTACGACCAGCTGGCGGACCACGCCCACGCCGTGCTGCGGGAGCTGACGCTGCTGGAGCATGAGGTGCAAAGCCGGGACGGCGGTTGGTACCTGGTCCGTATCCGGCCCTATCGCACCGTCGACGATCGCATCGACGGCGTGGTGGTGACCTTCTTCGACATCACCGAGCGCCGCCGGGTCGAAGAAGCCCTGCGCGACAGCGAGGCGCGGCTGAAACAGGAGATGCGCCTGGTCGAATTCTCACGCGCGCCTATTTTCGTCTGGGAGTTCGACGACGGCATCGTTCAGTGGAACCGGGGCAGTGAGGAGTTGTACGGCTATTCCCGCGAAGAGGCGAAGGGCCAGGATGTGGCGGCACTGCTGCGATCGGCGCCGGTGGACGGCAGCTTCGACATCGTGCGCCAGGCCCTGTCGGAAAAGGGCGCCTGGAGTGGTGAGCTGCGGCACACCACCAAGGACGGCCGGGTGCTGACGGTGGAAAGCCAGATCGAGATGGTCAGCGTCGGCGGCCGGCGGCTGGTGCTGGAAAGCACGCGCGATGTCACCGACCGGAAGAAATGGGAACGGCGCCAGCGCCTGCTGCTGGGCGAACTGCGCCATCGCGTGGGCAACACGCTGGCGGTGGTGCAGTCACTGGCCCGGCAGACCTTGCGCACGGCCGGATCCAGCGACCGCTTCGTCGACCTGTTCGAGGGCCGCCTGACCGCGCTGGCCCGGGCGCATACCCTGCTGGTCGATTGCCAATGGGAAGGGGCGGAATTGATAGCCCTGGCCCGCATCCAGCTGGCGGCCTACATCACTGCCGGCCCGCAACGCCTGCGCCTGGAGGGCGCGCACGTCCTGCTGCCGCCCCACCTGGCAACCCCCTTTGGCCTTGTGTTGCACGAACTGGCCACCAACGCCGCCAAGTACGGCGCCCTTTCCGTTGCCGGCGGGCGGGTGGAACTGACTTGGACCCAAGTGACCCGCGAGGGCCGGCCCTTCCTGACGGTGACGTGGCGGGAATTCGACGGCCCCGCCGTCGTTCCGCCGGAACATCATGGCTTCGGCGGAGTTTTGATTGAGCGTGGTATGCCCGGCGCTACCGTGACCCGGCTTTTCGAGCCCACGGGCCTGGTGTGCACCATGGAAATCGACGTTGAGGAGGAAGAGCAGGATGGGGACGACAGCTGATCCCGAACTGCCGCTGGCCGGCACGTGCATCCTGGTCGCGGATGACGAGGTGATGATCGCCATCAACCTGGAGGAGACCTTCCGGGACGCGGGTGCCGATATCCTCAGCGCCGCTACCGTGCCGCAGGCGATCGTCGCCGCCCGCAACCCCCGCCTGACCGCCGCCATCCTGGACGTGCGCCTGGGGCGCGAAACCTCCGAAGCCGTGGCCGACATCCTGACCGAACGGGGCATTCCCTTCTTCTTCTACAGCGGTCAGATGCTGTCGCCGAGCATGCAGGCAAAATACCCCGGCGTCCCGGTGCTGACCAAGCCGGTGCGGCAGGATGCCTTCATGGCCACCATGCTGGCCCTGGTGGCCAAGCAGAAGGCGCTGGCCTGACCGGAACCGTCCCGCCTGGGTAAATTTCGCGCCATAAGCGGAACCCCGCCGTGCCGTCCGGATTGATCCCGCACTCGGGGAACCGCCCTCGCTTCAAGTCCGCAGCGCCGGAGAGGTCTTCCCGTTCAATCCGTGATCGACGTGGAAGGGATACCTCATGAAAGCGCTGACCTGGCACGGCAAGGGCGATGTTCGATGCGAACATGTCCCCGATCCGACGATCGAGCATGCCCGCGACTGCATCATCAAGGTGACGGCCTGTGCCATCTGCGGCTCGGACGTGCATCTTTACGACGGCATTATTCCCTCCATGGAAAGCGGTGACGTGCTGGGCCACGAGACCATGGGCGAGGTGGTCGAGGTCGGCAGCGGCGTCAGCAACCTGAAGGTCGGCGACCGCGTGGTGGTGCCTTTCACCATCTCCTGCGGCGAGTGCTTCTTCTGCAAGCGCGGCTATTACTCCGCCTGCGAGCGGTCCAACCCCGACAAGGCCAAGGCGACCAAGCTGTGGGGCAACTCGCCCGCGGGACTGTTCGGTTATTCGCACCTGCTGGGCGGTTACAGCGGCGGCCAGGCGGAGTACCTGCGCGTCCCCTACGCGGATGTCGGCCCCCTGAAGGTTCCGGGCGGCCTGACGGATGAGCAGGCGCTGTTCCTGTCCGACATCTTCCCCACCGGTTACATGGCTGCCGATTTCTGCAATATCCAGCCGGGCGACACCATCGCCATCTGGGGCTGCGGCCCGGTGGGCCAGATGGCCATCCGCAGCGCTTACCTGCTGGGGGCGGAGCGGGTCATCGCCATCGACCATGTGCCCGAGCGGCTGGAACTGGCCCGGCAGGGCGGCGCCATGACCCTGGACTTCAAGGAAGAGGACATCTACGACCGCATCATGGACCTGACCCAGGGCCGGGGCGCCGACGCCTGCATCGATGCGGTGGGAACGGAACCCGACATCGGCAGCGGCTTCGACGCCGTGGTCGATCGCATCAAGGTCGCGACCTTCATGGGAACGGACCGGCCCCACGTGCTGCGCCAGGCCATCATGTGCTGCCGTAACTTCGGCA
The DNA here is from genome assembly GCF_029594735.1 of Nitrospirillum amazonense. Classification (NCBI taxonomy): domain Bacteria; kingdom Pseudomonadati; phylum Pseudomonadota; class Alphaproteobacteria; order Rhodospirillales; family Azospirillaceae; genus Nitrospirillum; species Nitrospirillum amazonense. Next base: position 696,882 of record NZ_JARPAF010000001.1, on the reverse strand, counting down.
CCGTCTCCATCGTCGGCGTCTATGGCGGCCTGCTGGACAAGATCCCCATGGGGTCCGCCATCAACCGGGGCCTGACCTTCCGCATGGCCCAGACGCCGGTGCAGCGCTACCTGCCCCACCTGCTGCGCCGCATCGAGGAGGGGGAGATCGACCCGTCCTTCGTCATCACCCACCGCGCGTCGCTGGAGGAGGGGCCGGAGCTCTACAAAACCTTCCGCGACAAGCAGGACGGCTGCATCAAGGTCGTGATGAAGCCCTGACCATCCCATAAGCCAGTCCCCAAGAAGGAGAAACGCCATGGCTGCTTCCCGCGCGCCCGTGCGCCTGTTGGCCGTCGTCACCGGTGCCTCCACCGGCATCGGCTACGAACTCGCCAAGCTGTGCGCCCAGAACGGCTTCGACCTGGTGGTCGCTGCCGATGAACCCGAAATCCATGACGCCGCCGACACCTTCCGCGCGCTGGGCGCGCATGTCGAGGCGGTGCAGGCCGATCTGGCCACCCTGGACGGCGTCGATACGCTTTATGCCACCATCCAGGCCCAAGGCCGTCCGGTGGACGCCTTGTTCGCCAATGCCGGCCGGGGCCTGGGCAAGGGCTTCCTCGACCAGAACTTCATCAAGGCCAAGCGGGTGATCGATACCAACGTCACCGGCACCGTGTATCTGATCCATTTGGTGGGCCGGGGCATGCGGGCGCTGAATTCGGGCCGCATCCTTATCACCGGGTCCATCGCCGGCTTCATCCCCGGCAGCTACCAGGCCGTCTACAACGCGAGCAAGGCCTTCCTCGACAACTTCGCCTACGCCTTGCGCAATGAGCTGGAGGGCACGGGCGTCACCGTCTCCTGCCTCATGCCCGGGCCGACGGACACCGACTTTTTCCGCCGCGCCGAGCTGATGGACACGGAGATGGGCACGGCCGAGAAGGACGACCCGGCCAAGGTCGCCCGCGACGGCTTCGACGCCCTGATGAAGGGTGAGGCCGACGTGGTCAGCGGCTGGAAGAACAAGCTGCAGAGCACCCTGGCCAATATCACGCCGGCGGAAATGCTGGCGGACCAGCACCGCGGCATGGCCGCGCCCGGAACAGCCCGCAAGCACTGACCCGTCGCTCAACGCGTCAGGTAGTCCAGCGCCAGATAGCCCAGCAGGATCAGCAGCCAGAAGGCGGCCCCCAGCGCCATGATGCGCATCAGGCCGCCTTCGCGGCGCAGCTGCATATAGACCCAGGCGATCAGCGCCGCCTTGGCCGACGCGATGCCCAGGCTGACCACCAGGCTGGGCGTGCCGGTCAGCATCAGGCTGGCGCCTACGGTCAGTCCCAGCAGGGCCAGCAAGGCGGCCCAGACGGCGATCAGGGGAGCCACGACCTTCATCTCAGCGCACCAGGTAGAGGACGGGGTAGAGGAAGACCCAGATGACGTCCACCAGGTGCCAATAGAGGCCCACCACCTCCACGCCTGCGGCCCCGCGCGGCAGGGCCAGGCTGCGACGATGGACACGCCAGGCCAGGCCGGCCAGCAGGACCACGCCCACCGTCACGTGCGCGGCGTGCAGCGCCGTCGCGACCAGATAGAGGTCCATGAACAGGTGGGCCGGCGGGCTCTCGAATGCCTCGGCCGGGGTGAAGGCCGGCAGCAACTGTTCGCGGATTTCCATCCCGTATTCCACCGCCTTCAGGGCCAGGAAGCCGAGCCCCAGGCCGGCGGCGGCCAGCAGGCCCACCACGGTGCCCTTGACCTTGCCCATTTCCGCCGCCGCCACGGCCAGGGCCACCGCCAGGCTGGAAGTCAGCAGCACCACGGTGTTGGCCGCCCCGATGCCGTAGTGCAGGCGGCGGGACGCGGCCGCCACCTCCTGCGGGTGCAGCAGGCGCAGGGCCAGCGCCACGGCGAACAGCCCGCCGAACAGCATGATCTCGCTGGCGAGGAACAGGTACATGCCCATCAGCGTGGTGTCACGCTGCCGGCTGGGGGCGGCGTCAGCCATGGGCTGTCTCCCGCTCGGCGTCCGGTTCCACCGGGTACTGGTACGGCGGGCCGTCCACCGTGGGCAACTCATGGAAGTTGTGCTGGGGCGGGGGCGAGGGCACGGTCCATTCCAGCCCGGTGGCGCCCCAAGGATTGGGCGGTGCCTTTTCCCCATGCCGCAGGGAATAGAGCAAATAGGTGAAGGGCAGGAGATAGGCCAGGCCCAGCACGCTGGCCCCCGCCGACGACAGGACGTGCAGCGTCTGGAACTCCGCCGGGTAGACGTGATAGCGCCGGGGCATGCCCAGGTACCCCAGGATGAACTGGGGGAAGAAGGTCAGGTTGAAGCCCAGGAAGATGAAGATGGCCGACAGGCGCCCCCACACCAGGGGCAGCCAGCGCCCCATCATCTTGGGCCACCAGTAATGCAGGGCCCCGAAGTAGGCGGACACCGTGCCGCCCACCATGATGTAGTGAAAATGGGCGATGACGAAATAGGTGTCGTGTACGTGCACGTCCACCGCCAGCATGGCCAGGATCAGGCCGGTCATGCCGCCCACCACGAACAGGCCGATGAAGCTCATGGCGAACAGGAAGGGCGGGTCCAGGGCTATGTGCCCCTTATACAGGGTGGCCGTCCAGTTATAGACCTTGATGCCCGAGGGCACCGCCACCGCGAGGCTGAGGAAGCTGAAGACGGCGCTGGCGTACATGGATTGCCCCGCCACGAACATGTGATGGCCCCAGACCAGGAAGCCGATGATGGCGATGGCGATGGAGGAACCGGCCACGAAGCGGTAGCCGAACACCGGCTTGCGCGCCGCCGCCGTGACCAATTCGCTGATCACGCCCAGGGCCGGCAGCACCATGATGTAAACCGCCGGGTGGCTGTAAAACCAGAACAGGTGCTGGTACAGCAGCGGGTCGCCACCCAGCGCCGGGTTGAAGACGCCGACGCCGAACAGCCGCTCCGCCGCGATCAGCACCAGGGTGATGGACAGGACCGGCGTCGCCAGCACCAGGATCAGCGAGGTGGCATAGATCGACCACACGAACAGCGGCAGCCGGCCCCAGGTCATGCCCGGGCAGCGCAACCGGTGCACCGTAACGATGAAGTTGAGGCCCGTGAGGATGGACGAAAACCCCACCACGAAGATCGCGGTGGCGGCCAGGATGACGTTGCCGTTGGCGAACATGGAGGATAGCGGGGTGTAGAAGGTCCAGCCCGTGTCCACCCCACCCAGCACCAGCACCGCCAGGGTGAACAGCCCGCCCAGCATATAGATGTACCAGCTGAGCAGGTTCAGCCGCGGAAAGGCCAGGTCCCGCGCCCCGATCATCAGCGGCACCAGGAAATTGCCGAAGGTGTTGGGGATGGACGGGATCAGGAAGAACCACACCATGATGACGCCATGCAGGGTGAAGGCGCGGTTGTAGCCTTCGTTGCTCATCAGGTCGGCTTCAGGCGTCAGCAGATCGATGCGGATCAGCGCCGCCGCCGCCCCACCCACGAAGAAGAAGAAGGTGATGGAGAGAAAATAGAGGATGGCGATGCGCTTGTGGTCCGTGGTCAACAGCCAGGACTTCAGGCTGTGGCCATGCTCCAGGTAGCTGACCTCGGTCATGGCGGTCCCCCGTCGTCGCGATCCCTCGGGGGTGGTGGCGCGTTCGCCAGGGACTTGATGTAGGCCACCAGCTTCAGCACATCTTCCTCCCCCAGCACGTTCTGAAAGGTGGGCATGATGGCGGGATAGCCCGCCGCCACCTGGGCCTGTGGCAGCAGGATGCTGTCGCGCAGGTATTGATCGTCCGCGGTCACTACGCTGCCGTCGGCCAGGGGCACCGGGCGCCCGTACAGCCCTTCCAGTGGCGGGGCGTGGACGGTGCCGGCGGAACCATGGCAGCCGCTGCAGCCCCGGGTGCGGAACAGGACGGCCCCTTGCGCCGCCAGCGAACCGTCGGTGCCCATACCCTCCAGCCAACGGGCATAGTCGGCCGGCGTCTGCACCACCAGCCGGCCGCCCATGACGGCATGGTCGGCGCCGCAGAACTGGGCGCAGACCAGGGCGTAGCTGCCGGGTGTGTCGGCGGTGAACCACAGGCGGGTGTAGCGGCCGGGCACCACGTCCTGCTTCAGGCGCAGCGCGGGCACGAACAGGCTGTGGATGACATCCTGGGAGGCCAGGGTGACCTCCACCGGACGGCCGGCCGGCACATGCAGTTCGTTGATTTCCGCCTGGCCGCCCGGGTGCTGGAACTTCCACATCCATTGCTTGCCCACGGCGTTGATCGCCAGCGCCTCGGCCGGCGGCTGGTAGAGATCGATGTACAGACGGGTGGACCAGACATAGAAGGCAAGGGTGGCAAGGAAGGGGATGGCGGCCCACGACACCTCCAGCCAGACGCTGCGGTCGGCGGCATGGGTGCGGTCGGCCGGTTTCCCCCGCCGGTACTTCACCGCGAACCAGGGGATCAGGATGAACACCGGCGCCGACAGCAACACGGCCAGGGCCGCCAATCCCAGGAACAGCGTGTCCACCTGATGCGCGTGGTGCGAGGCCTGGCCGCCCCAGAAGGTCAGCAGCCGGTTCATGACTTCACCAGGCGGCGGTCGCGCCACAGGGACCAGGCGATCCAGCCCCCGCCGCCCAGCGCCACCAGCGCGCCCAGGGTGCGCAGCAGGGTCCAGATCAGGGGGCCGTTACGGCCGGTCATGGGATCGTAGTGGAAGCACAGCAGCAGGATGCGCTGGCCCCAGTCGCCAGCCCGACCCCGTGCCGCCTCGTCCAGCGCCCGTTCCAGCGCGTCGGGTGCGGGCGACAGGCCATAGAGCCAATGGTTCAGCGTCCCGTCCGGACGCAGGATGGCCACCGCCGCCACATGGGCGTACTGCCCGATGCGGTCATCCCAGGCGTAACGGTAGCCCAGGGCGTCGGTCACCGCCCGGATCTGGTCCCGCGCGCCGGTCAGGGCGTGGATGCCGTCGGCGGGCAGGGCCGGGAAGGCGCGGCGCAGGTCGGCTAGGTCGGCGGTGGCATCATCCGGCCCCTCGCGCGGGTCGATACCGAAGGCCACCAGGGTGAAGTCGCGGCCGGGGCGCAGTCTCTGCGCCAGGATGGCCTGGGCCAAGCCCGCCAGGGTGACGCCGCAGATGTTGGGACAGCGATGCAGGACCGGGACCAGGACCAGCGGCTTGCCGTCCGCCAGCCCGCCCAGGCTGACCGCCCGGCCGTCGGCCTCGCGAAAGGTACCATCCAGGGGGATGCGCGCGCCCAGCCTTGGGTCGATGCCCGCCGCCTGGAAGGGGTCGAAGGCCGCCAGCCAGAAGGCGGCGGTGATCAGGGCGAGGGCGCGCGTCATTCCGGCGCCTCCGTGTCCTTGTCGTCCGGGGCTGGCCAACCCTTCCTGGCCAGCAGATCCATGGCCCGGTCGATGGGAATGGTGGCGCGTCCGGCGTCGCGGTCGGCCCAGCCATAGCGGGTGAGGTCGGCCTTCGCTCGCGCCCGCACCTGGGCGCCGCCCAGGTACGGCACCTCATCCAGGGGGACGCCCGCCACGGGGGGCGGGGCGGTGACCGGCGTCGGCCCCCGGCCATGGCCCAGCAGATGAACCAGGCCAGCCACGATGCCCAGCGCCACGGCGACGGAGGCCACCAGGACCGCCGCCGACCACAGCACGACGCGGGGGGACATGTCGCGCGCCTCGGGGGCCCGGGTTTCCGGCGCCGGGCTCATGCCCGCACCTCCCGCCAGCGCAAGCCGACCCAGTTGAGCAGGCCCATTCCCAGCAACGCCAGAACGCCGGCGACCGCTGCGGGCCCCTGGTCGCGGGGCAGGTCGGGCAGTACCAGCCAGGCGGTTTCCAGCACCTTGCCCAGCAGCACGAAGGGCGCCATGCGGGCCAGGGCCAGGCGGCTGCGGCGGATGGGCGGGGAGAACAACAGGAACAGGGGCAGCAGGCCCAGCACGGCCACGGCGTATTCCACCACGGCCCAGGCGCCCTCGCCACGCCGCTGGTACCAGCGCACGCCCGGCGCCAGGTCGGTAGACCAACTGATGAAATAGTGCATAAAGGCGAGATAGGCCCACAGCAGCAGGGCCGTCAGCCATACCCCCGCCAGCACCCCTACGGGCGCCGTCTTGTCCGCCATCACCCGCTGGGGGATCAGCACGGCCAGCGCCGTCACCATCTGGATGGACAGGAGGTAGAGCCCGAAGCCGGAGGAATGGAATTCCGGATCCAGCGACATCAGCCAGTCGGTGGCCACCAGATCCTGGAAGGGAACCAGCAGGATAAGGGTGAGGATGGCCATCGGCACCGCCGGTGGCCGTCGCATCAGCCCCCAGGCCAGCAGTCCGGCCAGGGCGAAAAACAGCGCGCCGCGCAGCCGGAAGGGCCACGACGACAGGTACCAGCCGCGAAAGCCCGCCATGACCTCATCCGCCCAAGGGTACAGCACGCGCGGTGCGATCAGCAGAGGCAGCAGGGCCAGGGCCGCCAAGGCCAGCAGGGGCAGGGCGGCTTCCGCCCCCGGCGCCAGGCCCTGGCGCCAGACGCCGGGGATGAGGCGCATCATGGCCAGCAGGATCAGTGTCGCGATGGGCAGCCCGCTCCAGAAGGCGAAGGCCGCCAGCCACCCGCCGAGCGCCACGGCAGGTTCCACCGCCGCATAGGCCAGCACGCCGCCGCACACCAGCAGGCCGCAGACGGCCGGGAAATAGCGGCGGGCGGTCAAGGCGCCCCTCCATCCAGCCTGGCCCCATCGAGCTTAACCCTGTCCGTGGCCTCCAGCGCATCCGCCGGCGCGTCGCGGCTGAGCTGCAGGGCGCGGATGTACGCGGCGATGGCCCAGCGGTCGGCCGGGGCCACCCGGTCGGCGTAGCTGTACATGACGCCGTGGCCGCTGGTGATGACCTCCACGAAATAGCGGGACGGCGCCTGCACCAGGCGCGGCTCATGCAGGCTGGGCGGGGCCGGGAAACCCCGGGCGGGCACGGCGCCGTGGCCGGTGCCGGCGACGTCATGGCAGGGGCTGCAATAGATGTCATAGCGTTGGCGTCCGCGCGCCAGCAGCGCCGCACTCATGGCCGGGCGGCGGGCCAAGGCGGCGGCGCGGGCGGGGTCGTCCTGCGCCACCGCGCCGGCCGGCGGGGCCTGCATCGCCTTGCCATCTGGGAACAGCCGGCCCGGCCCCGCCGCCTGATAGCGGGGCTGGTGGGTCATCTCATCACAGCCGACAAGCAGGATGATCAGGACCGCGCACAGGGCCAGCAGCAGCAGATATCTCATTCCGGCCCCTCCGTCTGCGGCACGTCCACCACCCGCACGGGCGCCAGATCGCCGAGGAACCGGGCCGCCTCGCCAAAGCGGGCGTCCTCGCCCAGGATCACCAGGAAGAACTTGCCAGTACTGGCCAGGTGGAAATCCGGTATCCCGAACACCGGGTGGTGCAGGCGGGGCAGGCGGTTCAGCACCAGCATGCCCAGGATGGCGCTGAGCACTGCGCCCAGCACCGTCAGCTCGAAGGTGATCAGCAAAGTGGCGGGAAGGGCCACCAGCGGCCGGCCGCCCACGGGAATGGGATAGTCCAGGTTGCTCCACACCTGCAGGCCGAAGCCGGCGGCGGCCCCCATAATGCCGCCGGCCAGGGTCAGCCAGGGGACGCGATTGTCGTGGATGCCCAAAGCCTCCGTCAGGTCGGCCACGGGGAAGGGGGTGTAGGCGTCCAGCCGATGGAAGCCCGCGTCCCTGGCCCGTTTCACGGCATCCACCAGGTGTTCGGCGTCGTCGAATTCCGCCATCACGCCGAAGGGCGGCAGGGGGACCTTACGCTCCGGCATGGCCGCCTCCCTTTTCTTCGCTTTCCTCGAACAGCGCTTCCTTCACCTCGAAGGCGGAGATGACGGGCAGAAAGCGGACGAACACCAGGAAGGGCACCAGGAACACGCCCAGCATGCCGGCGAACAGCGCCACCTCCCAGAAGCTGGGGGTGTAGGGCCGCCAACTCGATGGTACCCAGCTGTGATGCAGGCTGGTGGCCAGCAGCATGAAGCGTTCGCACCACATGCCCACCATGGCGGAAAAGCCGATGAGGAACAGGGCCAGCGGGTGCCGCCGCACCCCCCGCCACCACAGCAGCTGCAGCGGAGCGAAGTTGGCGATGACGGCGCCCCAATAGCTCCAGGCGAACGGCCCGGTCAGCCGGTCGGCCAGCAGGGACAATTCCGGCTTTTCCCCGCCATAGAGGGTGTCGAACACCTCCGCCGCGTAACCGTAGGCGGTCATCAGTCCGGTGGCCAGCAGCAGGCGGCCCAGCATGTCCAGGTGCAGGGGCCGCACCAGATCCTGCAGTCCCAGGGCGCCGCGCAGCACAACCGCGATCATCGAGACGACGGCGAAGCCGGAGAAGGCGGCCCCCAGCACGAAATAAGGCGGGAAGACCGTGGAACTCCATCCCGGCACCGGGCCGGCCGCCAGCAACAGCGAGATTTCCGAATGCACGGAAACCACCAGCGGCACGGCGATCGCGGCCGTCAGGCGATAGGCCTGGCCCCAGCGCGCCCAGTGATGGGCGGACCCGCGCCAGCCCAAGGCGCCCAGACCGTACAGGACCTGGGCCAGGCGGCCGCGGGCCCGGTCCCGCGTGGCGGCCAGGTCCGGCACGATGCCGATGTACCAGAACAGGGCGGAGACGGTGAGGTAGGTCAGGACGGCGAAGAAGTCCCAGGTCAGCGGGCTTTTGAACTGCGGCCACAGCGTCATGCTGTTGGGATAGGGGGCCACCCAGTAGAACAGCCAGGGCCGGCCCAGATGCATCAGCGGGTAGAGGCCGGCGCAGACCACGGCGAACAGAGTCATCGCCTCCGCGAAACGGTTGAGCGAATTGCGCCAATGGACGTTCAGCAACAGCAGCATGGCCGAGATCAGGGTGCCGGCATGGCCAATGCCCAAGAACCAGATGTAGTTGACGATGTCGAAACCCCAGTTGACGGGGATATTCAGGCCCCATACGCCCACGCCGTTCCACAGCAGGACGCCCAGCGCCGTGAAGAAAACGGCCAGCAGGCCGCAGGCCGGCAGGAAGCACAGCCACCAGGCGCGCGGCCGGGGATAGTGCAGGGGGATGCCCGTCACCTCCGCCGTCACGTGGGCGTAGGCGGCGGCCCGTTGGGTGTCGGCCCGTTGGGTGTCCGTCGCGTCCGTCATGCGGGCCCCCCGTCCTTGTCCGTGGGGGCGGGCTCGATGCGGGCGAGGTAGGTGGTGCGCGGCCGCGTCCCGGCCTCGGGCACCAGGCTGTAATTGCGGGGACTGGCCTTTTGGCGGCTGACGGCGGAGGTGGGGTCGGTGACATCCCCGAAGGTGATGGCCTGGGTGGGGCAGGCTTGCTGGCAGGCGGGCACGATGGCGCCGTCCGGGATGGCCTCCCCTTTCAGCTTGGCCTGGATGCGCGCGGCGCTGATGCGCTGGACGCAGTAGGTGCACTTTTCCATGACGCCGCGCTGGCGCACGGTCACGTCCGGATTGCGCTGGGCCTTCACGGATTCAGGCGCGTCGGCGGTATAATCGTACCAGTTGAAGCGGCGCACCTTGTAGGGGCAGTAGGACGAGCAGGTGCGGGTGCCGATGCAGCGGTTGTAGACCTGCAGGTTCAGGCCGTCGTGGCTGTGCACTGCCGCGTTGACGGGGCAGCCCATCTCGCACGGCGCCTGTTCGCAATGCATGCAGGGCACGGGCTGGAAATAGGTGGCAGGTGCCGCCGCGTCGCCCGCGTGGTAGCTGTCGACGCGCAGCCAATGCATCTCGCGCCCCATGGCCACCAGCTCCGCCCCCACCATGGGCACGTTGTTCTCCGCCACGCAGGCGACGACGCAGGCGTTGCAGCCGATGCACAGGTCCAGGTCGATGGCCATGCCCCAGGACGGACGCTCACGCGGCGCATCGGGGTAGAAGCTGGGCGTGGGCTCTTCATGCGGCACCACAGGGTGGTCCGCCGGCACCGTGCGCACGAAGTTCTCGCCCTCCATGGCGTGGTGGCGCTGGGTGCTGGCGATGTCCAGCCGCCGGCCCGTGGCCTCCAGCGACACCGGGCCCGGGGTCAGGGGATAGGCGTCGTGGCCCAGGCCATCCGCCGTCTGGCCGGGCAGGCGCCGGCCATAGCCCAGCGTCAGGGTGATGGTCAGCGCCTGTTGCCCAGGCAGGACCCAGGCGGGACCCATGATGCTGGCGCCACCCACCGCCACCCGCACCTCATCGCCATTCCTCAGGCCGCGCTCGGCCGCCAAATGGGGGCTGATGTGCACGACGTTGCCCCAAGTGACCTTGGTCAGCGGCTTGGGCGTTTCCTGCAGCCAGGCGTTGTTGGCGGACGCGCCGTCCCACAGGGTGGGATCCGGCCGGACCAACAGGGTCAGACCGCCGGAGGATGCCGCCTCGGCGGGCGCGGGTAGGTTGGCGCGAAGCTCGGCAGACTGGGGCGTCACCCAAGCCGGGACGCTGTCGGGAATGAAACCGCGCACCAGCGCGTCGCTCCAACGCCGCTCAAAGTCATCACCCCAGCCGGGACGCCAGGTGGCCTGCACCACCTCCCGATCCGTGGCGCCGCCGCCCATCAGACCGTCCAGCAGGGCGTGGCGGCCGCGCACGTCGTAAAACGGGCGCACCAGCGGCTGGATCAGGCTGGCCGTGCCGTCCACGGCGCGCGCGTCGCCCCAGCTTTCCAGGTCATGGGCCAGGGGCGCATGCCATTGGCAGGCCGTGGCGGTTTCGTCCACCAGCGTGCCGGCATGCAGGCTGAAGGGCACCCGGGCCAGGGCGTCGCGGAACGCGGCGGCCTCGGGGGCGGCATAGGCCGGGTTGGCGTCCAGGACCAGCAGCGCGCGCACCTGGCCCTCGGCCATGTCCCGCAACAGGTCATGCCAAGGCGCGGCTGTCGCTACCAGCGGCCCGGTGAAGCGCAGGCAGCCGCCCAGCGCACCCAGCCGTGTGTTCAGGTCCAAGGCCTGGGCCTGCAGCGCCGGGTCGTGCCAGGGCCCCACGGTGATCAACGAACGGCCGGGATGAGCCAGCAGCGCCGCCCTGGCCTCTTCCGCCCAGCGGGCCTCCTGAGGGCTCAAGTCCGCCGTCTCACCGTGCAGGGCCTGCATCAGGGCCGGCAGCCGCTGCACCCCGGCCACAAGCCGCAGGTCAGCACGGGCGCCGGTCAGGGTGGGGGTCGGTTCCGCCACGAACAGCCGGCAGGGACCCTGGCCGGTCTGGCCGGCCAGGCGACGCCGCGCCCAGCGCCGGGCCAGCGTGGTCTGGGCGGGCCCTGGCCCCAGCGGGTCATCGTCCAGGCACACCACCACGTCCGCCTGATCCAGCAGAGTGTGTGCCTGCAAGGGCTGGCCGAAAGCCAGGCGCGCCGCCTCCAGCCGCGAGGCATCGCCCATCGGGTCCAGCACATGCCAGCGCACCCGGGGCCAGCGTTGGGCCAAAGCCGTGATCTGGCGGACCAGCGTGGGGGAGGTGGTGGGGCCGGTCAGCAGGCGCAGGCCCTCACCCTGGCTGGCGTCCGCCGCCCGCGCCCCTCCACCCAGCGCGGTGTCCAGGGCGGCCCAGGTCGTGGGCTGGTTCCGGCGCCGGGGACCCTGCGAGCGGTCGGGATCGTAAAGATCCAGCAGGGCGGCCTGGGTGAACAGGTCGGTGCCGCCGCCGGTGGCGGGATGGTTGGGATTGCCCTCCAGCTTCACCGGCCGGCCGCTGTGGGTCTTACCCATGACGGGCTGGGCATAGCCGCCCAGGCGCACGGCGGTGGCGTAATGGCGTGCGACGCCCGGCACGTCGCCCTCGGGTGCGGTGACATAGGGCAGGGCCGTTTCATCCGGCCGCCCGTCGCAGCCCGTCAGGCCGGCCAACGCCAGGCTGGCGGCCATAGCCTTCAGCGCAGCGCGGCGGTTCAGGCCGGCGGGCGCCAGCGACGGCAACAGGGCCGGGAACTCAGCCACCACCAGATCACGAAAGGCGGCGGTATCGGCCATGTCCTCCAGGCTGCGCCAGAGGCCGCTGCCGGTACGGCCGCTGAGGGCCTGGATGACGGTATCGCGTGCCGTGCGGTCCATGGGCGTCACCGGTGACACAGGGTGCAGTCGGTCATGCGCTCGGGCTTGATCCCGAACAACGCGGCCTGGTTGGGGCCGTAGTCGGCGTGGCCCTCGCGATCCCAGGCGCGCCAGTCCATGCGCGTTATCTGATCGGGCGGGCGCAGGTGCGGTCCGGGGTCGCGGTGGCAGTCCAGGCACCAGCGCATCTGGAAGGGCTGGGCCCGCATCATCAGGGGCATCTGGTCCACCCGCCCGTGGCAGGTGACGCAGGGCACCCCGCGCGCCACATGGATGCTGTGGTTGAAATAGACGTAGTCCGGCAGGCGGGCCACCCGCTGCCAACGTATGGGGGTGCCGGTGGCCAGGCTTTCCCGCACCGGCGCCAGGGCGGGGGCGCTGGTCCACAGCTGGGAATGGCAGGTCATGCAGGTGTGGGTGGCGGGAAACCCCGCGTGCGGTCCCGTCTCTACCGTCGTGTGGCAATAGCGGCAGTCGATGCCGACGTCGCCCACATGATGCTTGTGGCTGAAGGGCACCGGCTGGTCGCGGACCCAGCCCACGGCGGTGATATAGCTGGATCCGATGGCCCCACCCCACAGCAGACCCGTGACCAAGACGCCCAGCGCCGCCAGCAACACGCCGGCGCGCAGCCAGGTATCGGCGGATGCCGTGAAAATCTGGGGCATGGGGCGGGGATCCCCCCTTATTCGGGTGTTGGGCTTCGGGGATGTGAGCTGAATGAAGGGGAGTTGAACCGAGCCGCCCCCTGAACCGGCGCCCGACCGGTTTGGTTCCGGGCCTGCGGCGTCCTGTCGCGCCTGAGGGCGGACGAGGCTTTGGCGCGGCAGGAACAAGCTCCGGCCTGCGGCGTTCATCCATCTGTAACAATTGTGATGCCGCCAAAGAACGCCATGGACCTGACGCACAAGGTGAAGGCGGGGCTGGATGAACTCCGCATGCTGACCCTGGGCTGCCAGGTCCTGGTGGGCTTCCAGTTCCAGGCCGTCTTCCAGGAGCTGTTCGCCGACCTGCCGGACCATGCCAAGGTGGCCAACATCGCCGGCCTGCTGCTGATGATCCTGGCGGTGGGCCTGTTGATGGCACCGGGCATCCATCACGCCCTTTACGGCGATCACCAGGCGACGCGGGGCGTCGCGCACATGACCAGCCGTATGGCGGACTGGGCCCTGCCGCCCTTCGCCCTGTCCCTGGGCCTGGACGTGCTGATCGGCGCGGAGCAGGTCTACGGCACGGCGGCGGGGGTGGCCGGGGGCCTGGCGTTTGCGGCCCTGGCGCTGGGCGCGTGGCTGGGCTGGGGCCTGCTGGCGCGGTCGCGTCATGGCCGGAAGGAGCGGGAGATGGCCGATCTGCGCGGGGATGAGACCGCCGACGTGGGGCAGAAGATCACCTTCATGATGACGGAGGCGCGGACCATCCTGCCGGGCGCCCAGGCCATGCTGGGCTTTCAGCTGGCCGTGGTCCTGACCAAAGCCTTCGCCGGCCTGTCGCCCCCGGAAAAGGCCCTGCACGCGGCCGCCTTGGGTTGCGTCGCCCTGTCCATCATCCTGCTGATGGCGCCGGCCGCCTATCACCGCCTGGTTTACGCGGGTGAGGCCAGCCCCCGTTTCCTGACAGTGGCCAGCCGCCTGGTCACGGCCGCGACCCTGCCTCTGGGCGCGGGCATGGCAGCCGACGCCGCCGTCACCATTGGCTTCATCCTGGACTCGGCCATGGCCGGCGCCGTGGCCGGCGGGTCGGTCCTGCTGGTCCTGGCGCTGCTGTGGTACGCGCATCCCTGGCGCCTGCTTCGCCGCCGGCTGGTGACCTGAGGCCGGAACCGCCGCGTGCCGCCGCCGGTTATGGCGGCAGCCTTTCCGCGAGCGACCGATGCCGGATCCCACCCAACCCCGCAAGGGCACGCCCAGCCCCCTCCTGGATGAGGGCGAGTTCCGCCGCCGCTTCCTGGCGCCTTTCCAGGATCCCGCCTTCGATGCCCTGTCCGGGGAGCTGGACCGCGTCGCCGCCGCAGCTTGGGACGCCTATAGCCACCATCGCAAGAGCCCGCGCACGCGCAAGGCGGGTCCAGGGTTCCATGATCCGGATTACGATCTGGCGGTGGACTGGATCGCCGCCAGCGACGCCATCCAGGCGGCGCAGCGTCAGCACGACGATCCGGCCGGCCCCAGCCGTTTACTGCTCATCAGCGGCTCATCGCGCAGCGAGCACACCTGCCCGGGCGAAATGTCCAAGTCCCATCGCCTGGTGGATTTGGCGCGATCGGTACTGGAGGGCATGCCGGACACGGTGGTGGAGGTGCTGGAACTGCACCGCTTGGCCGCCGAGTATGGCCGCCACATCCATCCGTGCAAGGCTTGCTTCTCCACCGCCGCCCCGCTCTGCCACTGGCCCTGTTCCTGCTACCCCAATTATTCCCTGGGACAGGCGCAGGACTGGATGAACGAGATCTACCCCATGTGGGTGCGGGCCCATGGGGTGATGATCGTGACGCCGGTCAACTGGTACCAGGTGTCCTCACCGGTGAAGCTCATGATGGACCGCCTGGTTTGCGCCGACGGCGGCAATCCCGACCCCACCCTGACCCAGGGCAAGGACGCCCAGCGGGCCAAGGCGGTGGAGCTGGCGGGCTGGGACTATCCCCGCCACCTGGCCGGCCGTCTGTATTCCGTCATCGTCCATGGCGACGTGGAGGGGGCGGAGAATGTGAGGCGCAGCCTGTCGGACTGGCTGCGCTTCATGCGGCTGGTGCCGGCGGGGCCCCAGGCGGAGCTGGACCGCTACATCGGTTACTGGAAGCCCTACGCCACCAACCACCTGGAGTTGGACGCGGACGAGGCGGTGCAGGAAGAGGTGCGCAACGCCGCCCGCACCCTGGGCCAGGCTGTGACAGCCACGCGCCAGGGGCGCCAGGTCGCCGCCGGCAACGATTTACACCCGCCGCGCCAGAAGTAGACGGCCCAAAAGCCGGCGCCGTTGGCGCTTAACCGTTTGTTCAAGGATTTGTCCTAATTTTCACGGTAGGGATTAACCAATTCGGCTAGCCATTGCGGGATGGCGGCCGTGGTGCGGGGCGCGGTTTCGTTGGGTGCGGGACCAAGCGCCCTAGGACCGTGAGGGGAGACGTCCGATGACCATACGCAAGTTGATCGCATCATGCCTGGGCGGCGTCGCCGTCCTGATGCTGGTGCTGGGCGCCGTGGTGGCGGTGGAGCAATGGCGGGTGGCGGCCGCGGCGGCGGACGCCCAGGGCCTGGCCCGCGTCATGGCAGCGCTGACCCGCATGACGGAGAATCTGGCGGTCGAGCGTGGCCCGACGCTGGTGGCGCTGGGCAGTGCCGATCCGGCGACGCTGGCCCCGGTGAAGGAGCAGCGCGCCAAGTCCGATGCGGTGCGCAAGGCCCTGGCCGATCTGCTGGTCACGGAGGATTTCGACACCAAGGATAGCTTGAAGGCGGTCATGTCCACGCTGGACGGCCGGTTGGCCACCCAGCGCGGCATCGTCGACGCCCTGCTGGCCAAGCCGGTGGCGGACCGTCCGGCGGGCGAGGTCGACACCTACGTCAAGGGCATGTTCGCCATCATGGCGGACCTTGGCGCCGAACTGAATGCCACCGGCCGGTCGCTGCTGCAGCGCGCGCCGGAGGCGGGGCACTATGCCAACATCGCCGTGATGGCCTGGTCCTACCGCGACTATGCCGGTCGCCAATCCTCCATGCTGTTGCAGGCCCTGAACAGTGGCAAGCCTATGAGCCCGCAGGCCACGCGCGACGTTCAGGTCATGCAGGGGCATCTGGACGACCTGGAAGGGCGCCTGGACGGCCAGCTGGCCCTGGCCGGCACGCCCGACAACCTGGTGAAGGCGGCGGAGGCGGCGCGCCAGGGCTATAAGGGCGTCTTCGGCGCCATGCGCGCCAAGGTGCTGGAGGCCAGCGCGGCCGGAACGCCCTATCCCGTCGATGTCACGGAGTACCGAAAGACCAGCGTGCCCCAGCTGGCCGGCATCCTGGGCATCCGCGACGCCGCCATCGCCGAGGCGACCCGCCTGGCCGATGAACAGCATGCCAGCGCCAGCCGGGCCCTGCTGCTGGTCACCCTGCTGCTGCTGGCCGCAGGCGGCGTGCTGGGCGGCATCGTCTGGCTTGTCGGCCGCCGGGTCACCGGTCCGCTGTCGGTGTTGACGCAGGTGGTGATGAAGATCGCCGGCGGCGACCATGACTTGGCCGTCCCCTTGACGGAACGCCGCGACGAGATCGGAGAGATGGCGGGCGCCATCTCGACCTTGCGGGTCAATGCCAAGGAAGCCGATATCCTGGCCGATCGCCAGCGGGAGGAGGAGGCCGCCAAGGAACAGCGCCGCCTGCGCCTGGAAGCGGCGACCCGGGAATTCGCCACCTCCATCGACCAGGTTGTGGAAGGGTTCTCCGGGGCCGAACGTTCGCTGCGCGGGGCGGCGGATAGCCTGACCCTGTCGGCCGGCGACACCATCAGCCTGTCCAACACCGTGGCCGGCGCCGCCGAGGAGACCTCCGCCAACGTGCAGACGGTGGCGGCGGCGGCCGAGGAACTGAACCAGTCCATCAGTGAGATCGCCCGCCAGATGGTGGGCGCCACCACCACCTCCGAGGCGGCGGTGCGCGAAGCCTCGACCACCAAGCAGTCCATCGACGGCCTGGTCAGCGCCGCTCAGCGCATCGGCGACGTGGTGAAACTGATCACCGACATCGCCAGCCAGACCAACCTGCTGGCCCTGAACGCCACCATCGAGGCTGCGCGCGCCGGTGAAGCCGGCAAGGGCTTCGCCGTGGTCGCCAGCGAGGTCAAGGCACTGGCCAACCAGACGGCGAAGGCGACGGAGGAGATCCAGGCCCAGGTGGGCGCCATTCAGGAGGAGACGGCGCGCGCCGCCGCCGCCATCGATGGCATCACCAACACCATCGCCAGCATGAGCCAGATCACCACCGGCGTCGCCTCGGCGGTGGAGCAACAAGGCGCCGCCACGCGGGAGATCGCCCGCAACGTCCAGCAGGCCAGCGTCGGCACGCAAGAGGTGTCGTCCAACATCACCGGCGTGCGCACCGCCGCCGATGAGACGGGCAGCGCCGCGCGCAGCGTGCTCAGCTCCTCCGACGTGCTGGGCCGCGAGGCCGACACCCTGCGCTCGGTGGTCAGCGGCTTTGTCGCCACCATCAAGGCGGCGTGACGGCGGCGGGGGATTGGGCGGGGGATTGGGCAGGGGCGTCGCCGCCAACCGTGGCGGCCCTCTGTCCAGCCCGCGCCATGAGCAGGGCCGCGGCCAGGCTGAAGCCATAACCCCAGAGCAGCCAGGCGCCGGCCAGGCGGCTGACGGTATCGTTGGGCCCGTAAATCCGGGGGAACCAGTTCAGGACCAAGCCGTCGGTGACCATGACCACCGCGCCCACCAGCCCCACGCCCGCCATCAGCTGTTCCGGCGCCAATCCCGCCAGCCGCCGGATGAGGTACACGGCGGTCCAGGCGACCGAGACGGTGCTGGCGAAGTTCAACGGGTTCCAGAAGGGATCGGTCAGAAGCTGGGGCAGGCCGCGCAGGTAGGCCAGTGCCGACAGCCAGAACATACCCCCCAGCACGACCAGAATACCGGCCTGTCGTCCCGTAAACATCCCACACCCCCTTGCGTCACGTCCATTCGCTTGAGAATACGCGCGGGCGGGCCGGTCAGCTCACGCCCATTTCAATGGACAGGCGGATCAGGTCGGCGGTGCGGGCCACGCCCAGCTTGGCCTTGATGGCGGTGCAGGTGTTGGCGATGGTCTTGTAGCCCACGCCCAGTTCGCTGGCGATTTCCGCCAGCGCCCGGCCTTCGCCCAGCAGGCGCAGGATTTCCAGGTCGCGTTCCGTCAGGCGCTGCGCCGGATGGCTGGCGGGCATGCCGTGCACCGCCAGTTCCTGGGCGATCTCATTCTCCACATAGCGGCCGCCCTCGGCCAGGCGGCGGATGGCGGCCAGCAGTTCATCCGGGTCGGCATTCTTGCTCATGTAACCCTTGGCGCCCGCCGCCAGCGCGCGTGAGGCGTACAGCGCTTCGGCATGCATGCTGAATACCAGGACGCAGGCCGTGGGGTCCTCGATCAGCAGGCGCTGCAGCAGTTCCAGCCCACCCACGCCGGGCAGGTTCAGGTCCAGCAGCACGATGTCCGGCCGGTCCTCGCGATAGCGGGCCAGGGCGTCGCGGCCGGTTGCGGCCTCGGCGATGGCGACACCGGGCAGGGGGGCCAGCAGGCGGCGCAGGCCGGAGCGCACAATGGCATGGTCGTCGACAAGCAATAGCTTCATGGGGCCGTCATTCCTGATGCCGTCATCCTGATCACGCCGCTTCCGGGGTCGCCAAGGCCGATATACCGGCGGCCGAAGGCAGCACGGCGTGGACGCGCACGCCGCCTTCCGGCCGGTTTGCCACCGTCAGGCTGCCGCCCAGGGCCGCCACCCGTTCCGCCATGCCGCGCAGGCCATAGCCTGTGCTGGGCGGCGCCTCCGCCGGCAGTCCGTCGCCGTCATCCGCGATGTCGACGGTGATGCCGCTGCCGCAGGACGCCACGCCGACGCTGACGGCCCGGGGCCGGCCGTGTCGGATGGCGTTGCTCAGGCTTTCCTGCACCACCCGGTAAATCGCGGTGTCCCCCGCTTCACCCAGGTGCGGACCGGGCGCCACGGTGACGGCGATGGCCACGTCCGGCCGGCGCGCGCGCCAGAAGGCCGCCAGGTTTTCCAGGGCTGCCCGCAGGCCCAGGTCGCTGAGGCCCGGCGGGCGCAGGCGGGCCAGGATGGCCTTCACCTCCTGCTGCACATGGGCCACGGCCTCGCGGGCGGAGCGGGCCTGGTCGCGCATCGCGGAGTCACCCACGCGCTCCGCCGCCGCCATCAGTGCGGTGACATCGACATTGATGGCGAAGAGATAGGGGCCGACCTCGTCATGCAGGTCGCGGGCGAGATCCGCACGCTCCTCCTCCTGGATGGTCTGCAGTTGCTCGTGCAGGCGGCGGTTGCGCGCCTCCGCCGCCGCCAGGCGCTCGATCATGCGGTTGAAGCCGACGGCCAAGCGGCGCAGCTCCGGCGGCCCCGCCTCCGCCACCGGCCGCGCCGTCTCCATGCCGGTTTCCGCTACCTGGGCGAAGGCCTTGGACAGACGGTCCACGGAGCGCAGCGCCCGGCCCAGCGTCCAATAGACCATGGGCAGCGCCAGCGCGCTGAACAGCAGCATCATGACGGCGTCGTCACCCAGTTCGCCCCACACCTCCGACACCTCGCCTGAGGGATCGGTTTCGAGGCGCAGCCACAGGCCCTGGCCGGAAAAGCCGGGCAGGGGCACCTCGGCGCTCAGTTGCGGCACGTCCAGCGACCGGACGAACCAAGTGGGGGCCGGATGGTCGGGCACGGCCAGGCGGGAACTGGCGACCACCCCGCCGCCCGGCTGGCGCAGGCTGACCTTCAGGTGACGGTCGCCGTTGAAGGCGCCAACCAGCCGGGTCAGCAGGGTGGTGATGTCCTCGTCACTGCGGCTTTCCGGCACCGGCCGACCGGCCAGGTGGGCCAGCGCGCTGCCCACCGTGTGTTGGCCCACGGACAGGGCCGCCTCCATCTCCGTATGTACGGACCGCTCCGCCCGCAGCCAGGCGGCGGCGGCGCCGGTGGCCAGGCTGACCAGCAACAGCAGGGCGATGCTCAAGACCAGGCGGATGCGTAGCGACATGAGGTTGGTTCCCCAATGGCCGGTAAATGTGTGGCCGCCCACCTTCGGACAGCGCCTCCCACCCCTATCTAACAGGCGCTTGGGGGCCAGGTGCAACAACCGCCGTGATATCGGGAATTTTTCCCGGGAAAATCGGGAAGGGGGCCTATGGCCGGGCCCTGGCCTCAGGGCTAGCCTAAGACCAGCTCCATCCCACCGGTGCGTCCCCATAATGAAAAACATCCCGGCCGGCTTGTTGGCTCTGCTCTGCACCACCTGCTCCACCCTGGCCTGTTCCGCCCACGCCCTGGCGGCCGAGCCCGACCCGGCCCCCGATGGCGCCCCGCCGACCTTGAGCGACATCATCGTCATCGGCGTGACCCCCCTGCCGGGCGCCAACGTCCCGCTGGACAAGGTACCGGCCGCTGCCACCACCCTGTCGGCGGATGACTTGGCCCGCCTGCATTCCGTGTCCATCCTGGACGGCATGGCCCAGAGGATGCCGGGGCTGGCGTTGTCGGACACCCAGGGTAACGCCCTGTTCCAGGATGTCCGCTACCACGGCTTCACCGTGTCCCCCCTGCAGGGAACGCCCCAGGGCATCGCCGTCTATCAGAATGGCGTACGCCTGAACGAGGCCTTCGGCGACACGGTGAACTGGGATCTGGCGCCCGAGGTGGCGATCGACCGCCTGACCTTGGCGACCAACAACCCGGCCTATGGGCTGAACGCCCTGGGCGGGGCGGTGACCCTGGAGATGAAGAACGGCTTCACCTTTCAGGGCGCGAATGCAGAGTTGCTGGGCGGCAGCAACGGGCGGATCCAGGGCTCGGCCGAGTTCGGTTGGCAATCGGGGGCCTTCAGTCTTTACCTGGCGGCGGAGGCGGAGAAGGATGATGGCTGGCGCAAGCAGTCGGCCTCCGACGTAGAGCGCTTTTACGCCGACGCCGGCTGGCGCAGCGAAACGGCGGAGGTGCACCTGATCGCCGCCGCCGCGCGATCCAGCCTGGGCGTCGTGGGTCCCACGCCGCTGGAAATGATCCAGGCGGACGAGACCGCCATTTACACTTGGCCGCAGACCACTAAGAACGACAGCGGCATGCTGGCCCTGAACGGCAGGATCGACATCGCCCCCGGCTGGGCCCTGCAGGGCAATGTCTATGGCCGCCATTTCGGGCAGAAGCATGTGGACGGCAACGACAGCGATTTCGAAGGCTGCAGCGCGCGCTCCTCCTACGGCGGCCAGCTATGCCTGGAGGATGACGCCTTCGGTACGCCGGCGGGCGGAAAGACAACTGCTTTCCGCAACCAGTTCGTCATCACCGACCTGGCGGGACACACCTTCGCCTTCGACCGCGACGCCACCTACGGCACCCTGGATCGCAGCGCCACCGACACCACCGCCGTGGGCGGGTCGCTGCAGTTGACCAGCGACCGGCCGCTGATGGGCCTGGGCAACCGCTTCGCCGCCGGCGGCAGCATCGACCACAGCGACATCCGCTTCACCGCCACCACCACGCTGGGCATCATCAACCCCGACCTGTCGGTGAGCACCCAGGGCGGGGAGGCCGACGATGTCCCCGGCGCCGGCCTGATCATCCGCACCCTGGGCAACCTGGGCTACGCCCCCGTCTGGCTGTCCGGCACCACCGACTATTACGGCGCCTACGTCACCGACACGCTGGACCTGACCCCGGCCCTGTCGCTGACCGCCGGTCTGCGCCTGAACGTGGCCGACATCGGCACCCGCGACCGGGGAGGGGCGGCGCCCGAACTGAACAGCGACAACCGCTACACCCACTGGAACCCGCAGGCCGGCCTGACCTATCAGCTCGGCGACGGAGTCAGCGTCTATGGCGGCTATTCCCAGTCCAACCGCGCGCCCACGCCGCTGGAGCTGGACTGTGCCGACCCCCTGCGCCCCTGCCTGCTGGAGAATTCGCTGGTGGCGGATCCGCCGCTGCGCCAGGTGGTGGCCGACACCTACGAGGCCGGCGTCCGCGGGACCCAGGGCATCCTTTCCGGCCGGCTGGACTGGACCGTGGGCCTGTTCCGCACCGAGAGCGACAACGACATCGTGGCACTGGCCAGCAGCATCCAGGGCCGCGGCTATTACACCAACGTTCCCGGGACCCGTCGCCAGGGCGTCGACGCTGGCCTGACCTTCGCCGCCGAACGCTGGCAGGTCTACCTGAACTACAGCTTCGTCGACGCCACCTATCAGTTCGACGGCGTGCTGGCCTCGCCCAACAACCCGCAGGCGGATGACAACGGCACCATCACCGTGCACAGCGGCGACCGCATCCCCGGCATCCCCCGCCACCAGGTGAAGCTGGGCGGCGACGTGATGGTGACCGACGCGTGGAGCGTAGGCGGCGCCGTGCAGTACTACGGCAGCCAGTATCTGGTTGGGGATGACGCCAACCAGAACTCCCAGCTGACGCCCTACTGGACCATGGACCTGCGCACCTCCTACCAGATCCTGTCCAACATCCAGCTGATCGGCGGCGTCAACAATCTGTTCGACCGCCGTTACGCCAGCTACGGCACCTATTTCGATACGGCCGGCGCCAGCGACATCCTGGGCCGCTCGTTGAGCGACGCCCGCACCCTGACCCTGGGTGCGCCGCGCACTTTCTATGGTGGGGTGAAGGTATCGTTCTAAGAGGTTGAATTCATGAAGTTCCCTGTGGGCGACGCGATCATGCCGTCAGGGAAGGGGGACCGGTTCCATCCGCTGCCGGTCCCCCTCTTTTTTACCCGCCGGCCGCCAGGGCCTTGAGTTCTTCCAGCAGCGCCGGCGGCACCTCCAGCCCATGGGTCTGTGCCCGGGCGCGGGCGGCCAGGCGGCGGTCGCCCGGCAGGCGCGCGCCATCCGCGACGATGGCCTGAACCAGTCCCCCCATGCGGCCGGCGAAGTCGGGGCCGCTGAACGCCGCCGGATCGAAGGCGATGATGAGCTGGCCCACGGCGGGGCTGGACCCCTGGGCGTCCAGGAAGGAACTGGCTTGCCAACCGTACCGCCCACCGGCCAGCGCACCGCAGAGGATTTCCACCATCAAGGCCAGCGCCGCCCCCTTGGGGCCGCCAATAGGCGCCAGCGCGCCCTTCAGCGCTGCCGCCGGATCGGTGGTGGGATTGCCATCGGCGTCCACGGCCCAGTCGGCCGGAATGGGTCGCCCGGCTTTTTGCGCCGCCACGATCTTGGATCGGGCGACCAGGGACAGCGCCATGTCGATGACCAGCGGCGCCCGGCCTGCCAGCGGGGCGGCGAAGGCCAGCGGGTTGGTTCCCAGCAAGGCACGACGCCCGCCCGCCGTTGCCATGGCGGCCGGGGTGTTGGACATGACCAGGGCCACCATGCCCTGGTCCGCCAGCCTCTCCACCACCAGGCCCGCTTGGCCGATGTGGTGGGAGGCGTGGATGCCCGCGCCCGCCGTACCCATCTGGCGCGCCAGGGCGGCCACGGCATCCACAGCCATATCCACGGCGGGATAGGCGAAACCACCAGCCGCGTCCACCCGCAGGCTGGCGGCGGCCGTCTGGATCAGGCGTGGTAAAGCTGCGCCGTCAACCTTGCCGGCACGCACCTGGGCGGCATAGGACGGCACGCGGGCCAGACCGTGGCCGGCTTGGCCATCGGCCTCGGCCGCCACCAAGGCGCGGGCCACGCTGCCGGCAGCGGCGGGCAGGGTGCCGCAGGCGGTCAGCGCCCGGACAGTCAGGGTGTGGGCATCGGTGAGCGAGAGAATGGGCATGGCGGCAGCACAGGTTGGGGACGGGCACGGCTGGGCGATAATCCCCAGCTATGCCGCCACCCGGCCCATTTGTCGCCGCCTAACTGCGGGCCGTGGCTATTGCGCCGTCACCCGCCAGACCGTGTTGCCCACGTCGTCGGCGATCAGCAGGGCCCCGGTCTTGTCCACCGCCAGGCCCACAGGGCGGCCGTGGGCCTTGCCGTCCTGGTCCAGGAAGCCCGTGACCACATCCACCGGCTGACCATTGGGCTGGCCGTTGCTGAACGGTATGAAAATCACTTTGTATCCATTTGGAATCTTTCGATTCCAGCTGCCATGCTCACCCACGAAGGCGCCGCCCTGGTAGGTGCCGGGCAGAGTGCTTCCGGTGTAAAAGACCATGCCCAGGGGGGCAACGTGGGTGCTGAGGGCATAGTCCGGCACGATGGCGCGGGCGACCAGATCGGGGCGCTGCGGCTTCACCCGCGGGTCGACGTTCTGACCGTAATAGCTGTAGGGCCACCCGTAGAAGCCGCCATCCTTCACCGAGGTCATGTAGTCCGGCACCAAATTGGGGCCCAGTTCGTCACGCTCGTTCACCACCGCCCACAGGGTGCCGGTCTGCGGTTCCCAGCTCAGGCCGTTGGGATTGCGCAGGCCATCGGCGTAGATGCGCCAGCGGCCGGTGGCGCGGTCCACCTCCCAGATGGCGGCTCGGTTCTTCTCCGCTTCGATGCCGTTTTCGGTGATGTTGCTGTTGGATCCGACCCCAACATAGAGCCGCGTGCCATCCTGGCTGGCCACCAGGCTTTTGGTCCAATGGTGGTCGATGGGGCCGCCGGGCAGGGGCGTCAGGGTGGTGCCCTCCGCCGTGATCTGGGTGTCGCCCTCGGTGTAGGGGTAGCGGATGATGGCGTCGGTGTCGGCCACGTACAGGTCGTTGCCCACCAGGGCCACGCCGAAGGGGGAATTCAGGTGGTCCAGGAACACGCTTTGGGACTCCGGCACGCCGTCGCCGTCGGCATCGCGCAACAAGGTGATGCGATTGCTGTCCTTGGTTTCACCGCCGGACGTGGCCAGCGATTCCACCCAATGCATGATCAGGTCCTTGGGGCGCTTGATGGGTTCACCCTTGGGCGCCACGGATTCGACCACCAGCACGTCGCCATTCGGCAGCACGGTGAGGGATCGGGGATGATGCAGCCCAGTGGCCATGGCCTGGATCTTCAACCCTTGGGCGACGGCCGGCTTCTCGCCATCCTTCCAGCCGACGACCTTGGCCACCTTCATGGGCGGCAGCAGGTATTGCTGCTGCTTGGGCAGGGTGGGGTTGGCGCCGATCTGGGCATTGGGATCCGTGCCCTTGCTGCCGTCGTCGCAGGCGCTCAGGGCAAAGGCGGCCACACTGGCCAGGGCCAGCAGGCGTAGGACATGCCGCTTCATGGCCGCACCTCCACCACCCGGCGGCGGTAGACCAGCACCGACCAGCCGATCCAGTTGCTGGTCAGCACGACGATCAGCACCAGCGCCGACAGGATCAGTCCCTGCGGCACGACGGAGGTCCAGGCGTCGCGGCTGTGCACGAAACAGTTCAGGATGGCCAGGCCCAACGCCACCAGGTTGCCCAGCACATGCGGCCAGATGGGCGCCTGGGTGACGACATAGCGGCGCTGCCCCAGATCCACCAAGCCGGCGACCAGCGCCAGGCACCCCAGCACCACGCCGGCGAACAGCAACCAGGCGGAAAAGTCCGCCCACATCATTTCCGCCGTGCCCCAGTAGGCGACATCGGTGAAGAAGGCGCCGACAAAACAGACGCTGGGGAAGGGGACCAGCATGGGATAAAGGGGGTGGCGCACAACCTCGGTGGTCGTGCTTTCCACGGTGGTCAGGTGCACCGGCGTCCCCTGGACCGTCGATCGCGTGATGTCACTGGGCATGGCCGCTCCTCTCCATAATCTTCCCCGCGCCTTCAACCCCTTAGGCGTCGGCGTGGTTCCGGAGGGCGCGCGGGTGCCGCTTTTGGGTACGCGTAAAAAGAGTATATCTTCGGGATTGGTAATAGCCCGCAGACCGTCATTATCCGCAGGAACGCTCAGATTTTGGCCATTTATCCACTATTAATACGTGCATATCCATAGTGACAAAGCCCGCAAGCGGGGATAAGAGTCGCGCATCGATTTCACCCAGGGGTTGTGAAATGCGCATCATCCCATCTTCGCGGGCCGCCCGTCGTCTGATCGGCACGGCGGCCCTGGCCATCACCACGGCATTCGCCGTCCCGTCCCTGTCCAATGCCGAGGTAAACGCGGAGGCGGCCAAGTCTCCGGGCGGCATCCGCCTCAGTTGGCAGGACTTCGCCAAGGATCCGGCCAAGGTCGCCAGCCTGCGCAAGGCCGTGGCCGTCATGAAATCCCGCAACAGCGCGGACCACACCAGCGCCGTGTACCGCACCAGCTGGGAGTATTGGGCCAACATCCACGGCTATTTCGGCCCGGATTCGCCTTTCGGTACGGTGGCCGAGAACATGCAGGGGCTGCCGCAGCAGTATCTGGTCTATTTCAAGGGCATCCAGGACACGAGCCCGCCGGACCAGGTGGCCAAGGACGTGTGGGCGAATTGCCAGCACGGCACGCCCTGGTTCTTCGCCTGGCACCGCCTGTACCTGCTGTATTTCGAGAAGCAGTTGCAGGCGGCCGCGGGCGACCCGACCTTGCGCTTGCCGTACTGGGACTATAGCAACCCAGCCCAACTGGCCATGCCGGCGGCCTTCATCGACAAGACCTATGTCGACGGTTCCGGCAAGACCCAGCCGAACCCGCTGTACGAAGCCCGTCGCGCGCCCGGCTGGCTGACGGGCAAGGCCACGCTGAACGGCAACTCCACCAATATCAATTCCGCGCTGAAGCTGAAGCAGTTCACTGCCTACCAGAACTATATCGAGGGCAGGGTGCACGGCTATGTCCACTGCACCGTGGGTGTGACCTGCCCGGTGGTGGACATGGGGTCGGTGCCCTATTCCTCCAACGATCCGGTGTTCTGGTCGCATCACGCCAACATAGACCGGATGTGGAGCTGCTGGAGCAACATCAGCGGCCACCAGAACCCGGACACCGACGCCTTCCTGAACCAGCCCTATTCCTTCGTCGACACCAACGGCAAGGAATTCACGGTAACGGTCCGCGACCTGTTCAACGGCACCATCGTCGACTACAAATATGAACAGGAAACGAACTGCGCCCGCGGCGCCGGCGAGACGCTGGTCGCCAGTGCCGGTTCGACGGTCGCGCTGGCCGCCGCGGCGGTGAAGGCCGCCGACCAGCCGCCGAACCCGTTGCCGCCAAACCCTTTGCCGCCCAATGGGGCCCCCAATGCGCCAGCCACCGAAAGCCTGCTTGCGGAGCCCCAGCCATTGAACGCGCCCTCCCAGCCGCTTGCCCTGACCCAGGCCAAGACCAAGGTGAAGATCACCATGCCCCAGGGCGGTGAGAAGGCGCGGTTGCAGGCGTTCGCGCTGGTCCCACAAAACGCGGCGGCCACCGAGACCCATCTGATCCTGGAGGGCATCAGCTACAAGGCGCACCCCGGCACCATGTTCGACGTGTTCCTGGAGAACAGCAAGGACCCCAAGAAGCGGGTGCAGGTGGGCACCATCAGCTTCTTCAGCCTGTCGGGCGCCGCCGCCGCCAAACATGCCGAGCACCAGCCCCCCAAGACCGACGACTTCGACGTCACCGACGCCCTGCGCGAGGTCGCCGGCGGCAAGGCCAGCCTGTCCGATGTGACCGTCAGCTTCGAAGCCACCACCGGCCGCGAGGGCACGGGTGAGAAGCCAACGATGAACGCCGACGCCGGCCTGACGATCCAGAGGATCAGCCTGATGGTGCAGCCGGCGCAGTGATCCTGGACCGCATGAGCTGACGTGCCTGGAAGGGACCGCCGGAAACGGGGTCCCTTCCAATGGCATGAGGTATTTTCCATAAGATTGG
>NZ_JARPAF010000001.1:529165-669284 GCF_029594735.1 Nitrospirillum amazonense | reverse complement strand
GGGGGTGGACTCAAAAACGAAGTGCGACTTTCCTTGGTTATCAGGGCTTTGCCAGGAGTTTCCCACGGGATTGCACTGGCGAAGAGTGGTAGTGAGAGATCTGGCAGGTTCAGGAAGGCAGAAAGATGCTCGATAGCGCTTCCCATGATAATTTGTAAGATAAGATTCCTTATGGCAGGAGCAGAGCCTATGCGGAGGAAACGAAGGGCGACCGGGGTCAAGCTGTTTTCCAGCTTCATAGGAATCGCGCTCTTCGCTGTGTTAGGGACAAGCAGCGCCTCGACAGCAGTATCGTCCCTCCCCTCAATCACTTATACGATATCTCCGAAAGCCGATGCCGGTCAGTTAACCGGAATATTAGTAGAGGTCATGTTGCCGATCGGCGCGACGGGTGACGTTGTTCTTAACTTACCTGAAGAATGGGGCGGTACTGACAAGCTCTACCGATATCTTTCACCCATCAATGTAATCGGAGGGTCGATTGTAGCGCTGTCACAAACACACCTTAAGGTTTCGGCCCCGCCGGGCCGGAGCGTCACACTGCGCTATGCTGTATCCAGTGCCTATGACCACGAGCCGAATGCGAAGGATGCCATCCTCACGGCCGGACCTATGATCCGCTCGGACTGGTTCACCGGCATGGGCGACCAATTTATCGTCGGCCTCAAGGACCGCGACACCGCGCCGGCAACGGTACGCTGGAAAGGCTGGCCGAAAAGTTGGGTGACGGTATCGAGTGAGGATGCCCGCGTCTCAACTGTCGCCGATGTAATCGGCGCCAGCTTCATCGCCGGACGGGAGGTCATGATACGGAGCCGTCCGATCAGCGGAGGCACGCTTCGCTTCATAAGTCACGGTTCTTTTGAATGGAATGTCGATGCGTATGCTGATCGCGTAGCGCGGACGATCGATGCCGAGCGCAGATTCTGGGGTGGCATCTCGGGCAACTACACAGTGACCATGATCGGCTTGGCGCCATCGCTGGGGTTCAGTTCGTCCGGGGGCACAGGTCGAAACCACGGCTTCGTCCAATATGCCTCTCCGGATACGCAGATGCCCGTCCTTGAGCGGAATATAGCGCACGAACATATGCATAACTGGATACCGCGCCAAGTCGGAGAGATGCCAGACACGGATGGCGAGGCATCAGTCTATTGGTTCAGCGAGGGGTTCACTGATTTTTATACAGGAAGGACGCTGTTACGCTCAGGTCTGTGGTCACCGGAGCAGTTTACGGACAACCTAAACGAAGTCATCACCCGCCTCGCAACGTCGAAAGCTCGCAACTACACCAACGCCCAAGCGGCGAAAGAGGCATGGTCGGATCAGGACGTGCACCAACTCGCCTATGATCGCGGGCAACTGTTTGCGTTCCTGCTTGACCATGCATTACGGCAGGCTGGAAAGCGCGGACTGGACAGTGTCATGCTTCTAATGCGCGACCGCTGGCAGGCTGCGCCCGCGAACGCCAAACCGCCCGTGATCGCAAATCTGCTCTCCGCTGCCGATGCCGTTGCTTTCGATATGCGGCCGATGCTCGCAAAGTACATTGATGCGGGCGAAACGATCACATTGCCGGCGGACCTCTTCGCCAATTGTGCCACGATCGCGGATGTGAAACTGGCGGAGTTCGACCTTGGCTACGATCGCGTAGCTACGGGAAAAAGCGGTGGCGTGTTTGCCGGGGTTCAGCCGGATGGTCCTGCCTATGCCGCCGGACTGCGCGACGGTATGGTCAGATTGGCAAAGTTGAGCGGAACGATGGGCGTCTCGACAACAGCCTGGAGTTTCCGTGTTCGCGACGGTGCCAGTGAGCGGGTCATCACCTACTATCCAAGGGGCAAGAAGCTCATTGACGGTCAGGAGATGCGCCTAACGGCATCGCTCTCCCCCTCCCAACGCAAGCAGTGCGCGCTATCTATGAGCGGTGCCTGATTGCATGGGGCTCCCGTTTGGGAACGACGATGCGACCTACGTGACCTGGCAGGTCGATGCCCTGGTCGGGCGGCAGGAGATCACGCGCGTGCATGATGAGGGTCTTCCGTCGCTAGGCTCCCGGCACCCGCGTGGCGCCCGCCGCCGGGCGCGTGCTTGACCGCGGCGGGGCATTTACTCCCGCACGCACTCATAGGCGCCATTGGAAATGGCCGTGATGTTGTCCACTGTCACCGGCACGCTGCTGCGAAACCCGGCGGGGCAGACGGCCATGATCCGCCAGCCGCCGTGCGGCGTGGCCCAGGTGGCCAAGGTCTGGCCGCTGTCCAGCGTGTCCAGGCGCAGGGTGTTCGGATTGGTGCTGCGGCGCTGTTCCAGGGTGATGGGCTGGGAACAGACGTTGGTCATGAGGCGCACGCCGGCGTCGTCCGGATCGGGCTCGGTGTGACGGCAGCGCTCCGCCTGCGGCAGCGTCGCCTGTCCCAGATCCCAGGGCGTGGCCGTCACGTCAAGAGAGGGACGCCGGTCAGGCGGCAGCGTGGTTGTCAGGGCGAAGTCCGGGTTCTGCCGCGCCGTGGACCAATCAGCGCGGATCAGGTCATAAGCCGTGGCCTTTTCTCGCCCCGGTTCCGTCGCCACGTCGGGTCGCACCCCCACCCCTTCCCAGCCCTCGCCGCCGTCCGGCGCCCGCAGCAGCTTGGTGGGCAGGAACAGCGACAGGCCGCCGGGCAGATCTTCCAAATGGCCGGCGATGCCCGCACCGGCCGTCGTCTGGCCTACGATGGTGGCGCGCCCCGCCCGCTGCAGGCCGAAGGCGAACCCCTCCGCCGCCGATCCGGTATGAGCATCGACCAGGATGTAGAGCTTGGCGTCGGCCAGACGGCGGCCGGGAACGTAGCCGTAGGTCCACTCCTGTTCCTCACGGGCCGGATCGCGGTGTACCCCCCTGACCAGCAGGCGCTCCTGCCCCAGGGGGAAGAAGTAGGTCGCCAGGAACACCCCGATTTCGCCATTACCGCCGCCGTTGCCGCGCACATCGATGATGACGTAATGCGACCGGGCGGCAAGCGCCATGGCGGCGGCGGCGCTGGCGAAGCCGGCCTCATTGGCCGTCCACGGGCCTGGCGAGCGGATGGTCGTGACCGGAAGGTCGGGATCGACGGTAACGGCGGCGATGCCGTGGTAGGGGCCGGCCACCACCTCCTCCGTGCCCGGGCCGTCGCCAGGGGTAGCGTCGCACCGTACGCTCAGATGCAGGTCGGCATGCTCGGCCCGCAAATCCTCGGTCAGCCTCTTGGCCAAAGGGCACGGCGCCTGCCCATCATAGCGCCCGGCCTTCAGCCCGCGCGCCAGCACCTTTCCGTATCGCGCGGAAATGTCGGGCAGAGGATAATGGTCGCGCAGCAGGCGGCTGATGGTCGCCACCGCATCCGCCACCTGCCCATGATCAAGCGGCGCCGGCCCGGCATCGGCGGCCCCAACCGCCGTACTGATCAGCAGGCAGGCACCGGCAAGAAGCGTCAGGGCGCGTGACATGGGACGACGGGCGATCCAGGGTGAGGAAACGCCCCCATCCTATTGATGGTGCAAGATTCGTCACCCCTTATGCGACCAGTGGCGAATTTGTCGCACATCTCAGTTCAGGAGATAGATCCCGGCGTTCAGCGCGGAGGCGAAGGCGACCCAGGCGGCATAGGGCAGGAACAGCAGGGCGGCGATCCGGTCGCTGCGCCAGGCTGTGGCGATGAAGGCCAGGATGGTGACCAGCAGCAACAGGATGACGGCCAGCGCCAGCCCCGTCAGGTGGGCGGCGAAGAAGATGGGCGACCAGCAGAAGTTCAGCAGCATCTGGATCCACCAAAGCCGCATGGGCCGGCTGTCCCTGTCCCGCTGCCATGCCACCCATCCGGCGATGGCGATCAGCACATAGAGGGTGGTCCAGGCGGGCGCGAACACCCAATTGGGCGGCGTGAAACCAGGCTTCGCCAAGCGCAGGTACCACAGGCCGGGCACCGTCAGGTAGCCGATGGCAAGGCCTATGCCCAGCACCAGGACGACGAAGAGGATGAGGGCCCGGGAAACCGACGATGGCGCCGGCGGTTCATCCTCATAGGGCGTCATGGGCGCTTTCCCTAAATGATGTCTACCCAACGGTGTCTACCAAGGCATTGGTACACAATAACTTCGCGACTGTCGCGCCCGTTCCATGCGCCCCGTTCGATGCCTGGTTTGTCAGGGGCCTAGTGGTCAGGCCCCCTGCAGCCGTTTCAGCAGATCCGGCGACCAGGTAGCCAGCCGGGCGCCGTGCGCGTTGGCCTCCTGCGCCACCTGGTTATAAAGCTCCAGCAGCTTGCGCGGGTCGAGCAGGCAATCGTTGAAGGCCGCACGGCCGAAACGCTTCTCCACCAGCACGGCCATTTCATAACCCACGGTGTACCAGGCGCCTTGGGCATCGCCCCAGAAGGGTGCCGCGCGCTTCATGATGTCCGCGTCCTGGGTCAGCTTGTCGTCCAGGATGTCCAGCAACAACTGCTGGACGGCCTCAAGGTCGGTGGCGAAGCGCTGCATGTCGCCGTCCCACCTAGCGCGGACGGGGGCATCGTCCTCCCAGTGGGGGTGCCGGTCGGCGCCGGCGGCGGCCAGCATGGCCTCCCCCTCGCCGAAGGCGCTGAGCCAGTTGACGGCGCGCTTCACATTGGCGGGCAGCCCCGCCTGCAGTTCCTCCTGCCGCGCCGCCAGGCTTTCCAGGCCGATGTGGTGGCATTCATGGGCCACCGTGTTCTCGAACTGGTCCCGCGATTGCCGGTTGACGGCCAGGAAGATGGCCGGGCCGCCGCCATCATCCGCTGCCGCAGCAGCGGGTTTTTTCCACACGAAGCTGTTGCGCTGCGGCTTGATTTCCGGAAACACCTGGGCGTGGATGCTGGCGCCGGTCGGCAGCCACGCCAGAACCCCGGCGCCCAGCCGGGCCATGTCCGCCTGTTTCATGGCGGCCAGGGTCGATGCCCAACCCAACCGCTGCTCCGCCGCTTCCGGCGACAACAGGAAGCGCTGGAAATCCTCATCGGAAAGGGGTCGTCCCATCGCGGCCTCCCGCGCCTTCAGCCACTGATAGGGCCGGGTCGCGAACAAGCGGTTCCAATCCGCCGTGGTGACCGGCTCATGCGCCGCGCTCTTGTCCAGGATGCGCAGGGCCTCGTCCGCCTCCGACGTGTCGAGTGCCAGCGCCACCGGCGCCTGGGCCATGGCCGTGCCAGCCAGGAAAAGCCACGCCCCGACGATGGCGGAATACATCGATCCGTTCATGCCCTGCCTCCCTCCAGTCCAGGGCCAAAAATACCAGGATGCGGTTCGGCGCCCCAGACCGCTTGCCGGTGCCCGGTTGGGGCCACTCGTCACGCGGCCACCTTCTCCACGTCGGCATTCGATGTCATGATCGGGCCCGCCGTGAACCCGTGTGAGGGAGATGTGGGCTTGGTTGGACGCGCGCCGTACCGCATCGCCTTGGGCGCCCGAACCTGGACATTCGCCGACCTCAAGGATCTGATGGCCAAGGCGACGCCCCCCCGATCGGGCGACCGGCTGGCCGGTATCGCCGCCCAGTCGGCCGAGGAAAACGTGGCGGCCAAGATGTGTCTGGCCGACCTGCCGCTGAAAACTTTCCTGACCGAGGCCCTGGTGCCCTATGAGGAGGATGAAGTCACCCGCCTGATCCTGGACCGGCACGACGCGGCGGCCTTTGCCCCGGTGTCGCACCTGACGGTCGGCGGCTTCCGCGACTACCTGCTGTCGGACCAGGCGACGACGGACGCGCTGGCTGCGCTCGCCCCCGGCCTGACGCCGGAGATGGCGGCGGCCGTGTCCAAGATCATGCGCAACCAGGACCTGATCCTGGCGGCGCGCAAATGCACGGTCGTCACCCGCTTCCGCAACACCATCGGCCTGCCGGGCACGCTGGCCGTGCGGCTGCAGCCCAACCACCCGGCGGACGACCCCGCCGGCGTGGCGGCCAGCATCCTGGACGGCCTGCTCTATGGCTGCGGCGACGCCGTCATCGGCCTGAACCCGGTGTCGGACAGCCTGTCGGTGCTGGCCGACCTGGCGCGCCTGATCGACGGCGTCATTCAGCGCTTCGCCATTCCGACCCAGGCCTGCATCCTGACCCATGTCACCACCAGCATCGAGCTGATGAACCGGGGCGTGCCGCTGGATCTGGTGTTCCAGTCGGTGGCGGGCACTCAGGCGGCCAACCAGGGCTTCGGCGTCAGCCTGGCCCTGCTGCGTGAGGGCATGGAAGCGGCCCAGGCGCTGAAGCGCGGCACGGTGGGTGATCATGTCATGTATTTCGAGACCGGCCAGGGCAGCGCCCTGTCCGCCGGCGCCCACCACGGCGTGGATCAGCAGACGCTGGAGGCGCGGGCCTACGCCGTGGCGCGGGAGTTCCGGCCCCTGCTGGTCAACACGGTCGTGGGCTTCATCGGGCCGGAATATCTCTATGACGGCAAACAGATCATCCGCGCCGGGCTGGAGGACCATTTCTGCGGCAAGCTGCTGGGCCTGCCGCTGGGCTGCGACGTCTGCTACACCAACCATGCCGAGGCCGACCAGGACGACATGGACACGCTGCTGACCCTGCTGGCCACGGCCGGCGTGTCCTACGTCATGGGCGTGCCGGGGGCGGACGACGTCATGCTGAACTACCAATCGACCTCCTTCCACGATGCCCTCTATGTCCGGCGCCTGCTGGGCCTGAAGCGCGCGCCGGAGTTCGAGGCCTGGCTGGCCGCCCTGGGCATCACCGGTGCCGACGGCCGACCCCTGCCCCAGCCGCCCAGCCAGCCTTTGCTGCGGGGATGGCGCTGATGGACAAGCCGACGGTCACGCCCGACGCTTGGGCGCACCTGGCCGCTGCCACGCCGGCGCGCATCGCCCTGGGCCGCGCCGGCGACAGCCTGCCGACGGCGGAGGTGCTGCGCTTCGCCCTGGCCCACGCCCAGGCGCGCGACGCCGTGCACACGCCCTTCGACGCCGCTGGCCTGATGGAGCAACTGGCGGCCCTGGATCTGGCGCCGGTGGCGGTGCACAGCGCCGCGCCAGACCGCGCCACCTACCTCAACCGCCCGGATCTGGGTCGCCTGCTGGATCCGGCGGGCCGGCAGGCGCTGGCGGCCTTGCCCACGACCAGTCCGGACCTGGCCATCATCATCGCCGACGGCCTGTCGGCAACGGCGGTGCATCGCCAGGCCCTGCCCCTGCTGACCGCCTTCCTGCCTTGGGTTCGGCAGGAGGGCTGGCGCCTGGCCCCGGTGGTGGTGGCGTCCCAGGCGCGGGTGGCCCTGGGCGACGCGGTGGGCCAGGCGCTGGGCGCCCGCGCCGTGGCCGTGTTGATCGGAGAGCGGCCGGGCCTGTCCGCCCCCGACAGCCTGGGCGTCTACCTTACCCTCAACCCCGCGCCCGGCCGCCTGGATGCCGAACGCAACTGCCTGTCCAACATCCGCGACGGCGGCCTGTCCCAGGACCTGGCGGCCTTCAAGCTGGCCTGGCTGCTGCGCCAGGCGCTGCGCCGCCAGGTGACGGGCGTGGCCCTGAAGGATGAAAGCGACCGCTTGCTGGTCGATGGCAGCAGCCCCATGTTGCTGGCGGACTGAGGGAGAGGATGGCCGTGCTGCGGACAGGTTTGGTGGCGTTGTCGATGATGGCGCTGGCTTCAGGGGCCCAGGCGGAAGCCGGCCGCATAGAGGAACGGACCCTGCCCTACGCGCCGCTGCCGGCCGACCTCAAGGCGGTGGATGAGGTCATCAAGGCACCGCTCAGCGACGACTTCGTGGCCAAGACCTACACCGCCCCGGACGGCCGTACGGTGCCCTATCGCCTGCTGGCCCCCGCCACGGTGGCGGCCCAGCCCATGGCTGCCAAACTGCCCCTGGTGGTGGTCCTGCACGGCTCCGGCAGCATCGGACAGGACAATGCCGGGCAGATGACCGGTTTCGCCAAAGCCTGGGCCCTGCCCGACCTGCGCCGCCGCTTCCCCGCTTATGTGGTGGTACCGCAGGTGGACGCGCGCAGCGCCGACTACGCGCCAGGCGGCGACGGCCTGTTGGCATCCCACCCCGGCGCCTCCCTGCCTGCGGTGCTGGCCTTGGTGGACGATCTGGCGGGCCGCCTGCCGGTCGACCCGGCGCGGATCTATGTCGTGGGTTTCTCCATGGGGGCGTCCGCGGCGCTGGATGCGCTGGTGGCGAAGCCCGGGCGCTTCGCCGCGGCGGTCGCCTTCTCGTCCGTGCCGCCGGACCGGGCGCAGGCCGCCGGGGTGACGGCCGTGCCCACCCTGCAGGTGCATGGTGACCAGGACACCGAGAACCCCTACGCCCCCGACCACGCCTGGGCGGAGGCGGTGGCGGCGGCCGGCGGTGTACCCGTCTTCCTGCGTTATCAAGGCATGGAGCACCGGGTGCCGCCAGACATGATCCTGGCGCCCGGCTGGCGGGAATGGCTGTTCGCCCAACGGCTCACGCCGGCCGTGCCGCCCCTGCCTTGACGGGCCGGCCGTAGCGGGCCAGCAGGGTCAGCACCGCCTCGTCGATCACCCGGCCCACTTCGGCATCGTCCACCACCTGGTCCGCGGCCAGGAAGGTGGGCCAGAAGATCAGGTCGTTGATCATGCCCAGGAACTGGCGCGCCGCCAGCGGCACGTCATGGATGTCCATAGTGCCGGCGGCGATCTCAGACCGTAGATAGGCATGCAGGCGGTCGAGGTAGGGTGCCTTGCCCCGCAGGAACAGGGCCTGGCCAAGCTCCGGGAAACGCGGCGCCTCCGCGATGATGACGCGGAACAAGGGGCCGGTATCGGGCTGGCGCAGCTTTCCGGCATAATCGTGGCCGATGGCGGTCAGCCCGGCGGTGGGGTTGCCGGCCGGCGGCAACGGGCGCTGCAGTTTCGGATCCACCTCCCACAGCTCCTCCATGATGCCTTCGAACAGGGCGGCCTTGGTGGGAAAGTGCTTGAACAGGGTACCGGTGGAGATGCCGGCCTCCCTCGCCACATGGGCCAGGGTGGTGCGGTCGTAGCCGTGGGACAGAAAGGCCCGGCCGGCGGCGGCCAGGGCCGCCGCGCGCTTTTCTGACTTCACACGTTCCCGGTACTTTTCCACAGCCATGGCCGACACTTCCTCAATTCCAGCCGCAAGCCGCCTGTATACCGGCGGTTGCGGCTGGGGTTAAGGGTACAGATGTTCCCCTTCAGAGAACGCTTTTAAAGGGGGCCATGGTCCGAATGTGGCAGGAGAGGGCGGGCGGCGAAGGCGGTAGTGTTGATGCCCAGACTGTGGCGGGTGGCGGATGAGACATGATCCATCCGGCCCATCGATAACAACGCATGGGTTTTATCGATTTTCCTTTTACCCCCGGACCCCGGTCTAATGCGGCCCCAAGACGGGAGGAATAAAGACGCCAGCGTAGCCGGGTCGTGAACCCGGGCGTTCCCGTCGTCAGTAGCGGTACAGACAGGAACCGGCAGCATGGCCCGCACCTTCATCGACATCTCCGTCACCCTCGACAACGACGTGGTGGCCGACCCGCCCTTCATGCGCCCGCATATCGAGTATCAGACGCATAAGGACACGCTGCATGAGCTGACGGTGTTCTTCCCCGATCTGGACCCCAACGATATGCCGGATGCGGAGTTCGCGGCGGCCGAGACCGTGCGCCTATCCACCCACAACGGCACCCATCTGGATGCGCCCTGGCACTACGCCTCCACCATGAACAAGGGGCAGCGGGCGATCACCATTGATGAGGTACCGCTGGAATGGTGCTTCAACCCCGGTGTGAAGCTGGACTTCCGCCACCTGCCCGACGGCCACGTGGTCGGCGCGGCGGAGGTTGAGGCGGAACTGGCCCGCATCGGCCATACCTTACGGCCGCTGGACATCGTGCTGGTCAACACCCGTGCCGGTTCCCGCTATGGCCATGGCGACTTCCTGGGCGCCGGTTGCGGCATGGGGCGGGAGGCGACGCTGTACCTGACGGAACGCGGCGTGCGTGTCACCGGCACCGACGCGTGGAGCTGGGACGCCCCCTTCCCCCACACCGCCAAGAAGTTCGCCGAGACAAAGGACGTCGGCCTGATCTGGGAGGGCCACAAGGCCGGCCGCGACATTGGCTATTGCCACCTGGAAAAGCTGCATAACCTTGAGGCGCTGCCCGCCACGGGCTTCACCGTCAGCTGCTTCCCCGCCAAGATCAAAGGGGCGTCGGCCGGCTGGACCCGGGCGGTGGCGATCATCGACACCTGACGCTGCTGTTCCTCATCCTCTAAGGTACCGGCTGGGCGGTACCCCCAGCAGACGCTTGAACATGCTGGTGAAGGCGGCGGGGCTGTCGTAGCCGAGATCCAGCGCCACTGTCGTCACCGCCTCGCCCGCCGCCAGCCTGGGCAGGGCCGCGAACAGGCAGGCCTGCTGGCGCCAGGCGGCGAAGCTGAGACCGGTTTCGCGGCGGAACTGGCGGGTGAAGGCCCGGCGGCTCATGCCCAGGTCGTTGGCCCAGCCGTCGATGGTGGCGTGCGGGTCGGGATCGGCCACGAAGGCACGGCAGCGGGCCGCCAGCCGCCCGTCGGTGGGCAGGGGCATGGACAGGGGTAAGACGGGCAGCGACGGCAGCTCGTGCAGCAGCAGCCCCATGATCAGGCTGCCCCGGCTTCCCTCCTTGATTTCGGCGGGCAACTCCGCCGCCTCGATCAGCAGCGCGTGGACCAGGGGGGAGATGCCGACCACCTGGCAGCGTTCCGCCCGGGGATCCAGGGCGCCTTCCTCCCGCGCCGGGGGCAGCACGGCGGGGGCGATGTACAGGCTGCGCATGGCGCCTGGGCCCGCGACCACCTCCACCTCGTGCACCACGCCGGCGGGTATCCACACCGCCCGCTCCGGTGGCACCATCCAGGTTCCCTGGGCCGTGGCCACGGTCATGACTCCGCATATACCATACAGCAACTGACAGCGGCTGTGCTGATGCGGCGGCAGGATAAAGCCCTGCGGATAATCGTTGCCCACGGCAAAAACCGGGGCTGGCAATTCCTCCAACGTCAGGGACCGGACGTTGCGCACCATGGTGTTGGCCCACTCTCACAGGAAATTGGCCTGACCCCGTAAGCGGGCCGGCGCCTTGGCGGGTAGCTTGTCCATTGCCCGCTGAAATGCAAGCCGCGTGAGCGGCGGGGACTGTGGGATGGGCGCTGTGAAAGAGGGGGGAATGTTGGTGACTCAAGCACAAGGCGTTGTTGAATCTGGGCCGGCTTCAGGCGCGGGCATGGATGTCGGCCCGGCGGCGGCGGCCAAGGTGGGGGGTACCGTGTTCTCGGTGCTGGGGGCCATCAGCTTCTGCCATCTGCTGAACGACATGATGCAGTCCATGCTGCCGGCCATCTACCCCATCCTGAAGGGCAGCTTCGACCTCAGCTTCAGCCAGGTGGGCCTGGTGACTCTGGTCTACCAGATCACCGCCTCGCTGCTGCAGCCCTTGATCGGCCTTTACACCGACGCCAAGCCCAAGCCCTATTCCCTGTCGATCGGCATGGGCTTCACCCTGGTGGGCCTGGTGCTACTGGCGACGGCGCCCAGCTTTGTCCTGGTGCTGGCGGCGGCGGCGCTGGTGGGCACCGGTTCCTCCGTCTTTCATCCTGAATCCTCGCGCGTGGCCCGCATGGCCTCGGGCGGGCGGCACGGCCTGGCGCAGTCGCTGTTCCAGGTGGGCGGCAACGCCGGTTCCGCCTTGGGGCCCCTGCTGGCCGCCTTCATCATTGTCCCGCACGGCCGGGGCAGCATCGCCTGGTTCTCCCTGGCCGCTTTCCTGGGCATGATCGTCCTGGCCAGGATCGGCCTGTGGTACAAGCGCAACGCCAAGCCCAAGGCCGCCAAG
Organism: Nitrospirillum amazonense; assembly: GCF_029594735.1. Classification (NCBI taxonomy): domain Bacteria; kingdom Pseudomonadati; phylum Pseudomonadota; class Alphaproteobacteria; order Rhodospirillales; family Azospirillaceae; genus Nitrospirillum; species Nitrospirillum amazonense. Next base: position 657,434 of record NZ_JARPAF010000001.1, on the reverse strand, counting down.
GCGGTGAAGGAGGATCTGACCGGCCTGACGCCGCGCCAAGTGGGGCTGGCCTTCGCCATCCTGCTGGCGCTGATCTTCTCCAAGTATGTCTACCTGGCCAGCATCACCAGCTACTTCACCTTCTATCTCATCCAGACCTTCGGCGTTTCGGTGAAGGCGGCGCAGTTGCACCTGTTCATCTTCCTGGGCGCGGCCGCCGTGGGCACCATCGCCGGAGGTCCCATCGGCGACCGCTTTGGGCGCAAGCACGTCATCTGGTGGTCCATCCTGGGCGTGCTGCCCTTCACCCTGGTCCTGCCCTACGCCAACCTGTTCTGGACCAGCGTGCTCAGCGGTGTCATCGGCGTGTGCCTGGCCTCTGCCTTCCCGGCCATCGTCGTCTATGCCCAGGAACTGATGCCGGGCAAGGTCGGCACCGTGGCCGGCCTGTTCTTCGGCCTGGCCTTCGGGGTGGCCGGTGTGGCCGCCGCGGCCCTGGGCTGGTTGGCCGACCTGACCAGCATCACCACCGTTTACAAAATCTGCGCCTACCTGCCGGCCCTGGGCATCCTGACGGTATTCCTGCCGGATATCGAAGGGGCGATGAAGCGGGCGGGCCAGGCGGGGTAAGGGATTACGGTGTCTTGGCGCGCTCTATGAAATAGTCCTCGCCCTCATAGAGATAAATGGCCTTACCGTCGCCCAGGAACAATACTCGGCCGACGGGACCTTTGTCACAGGCGAGCCGCGCATCAATGACTGACCCCTTCTGAGGAATAAGATTCTTGGCGCTCTTGGGCAAGTTGCTACCAAAGAGTTTCATGACTTGGTCGCCGGGTATGGTCCGGTTGGGATAAGAGGCATTGGCGCAGGTGATTGAGAATGGATCCGTGAACGACGTCGGAGCGAAGACGAGTTTGGTTCCCACTTCCTCTGGTCGCCTGTCAGCGCAGTCTTTGCAGAGGACTTTGGTGATGGTCCAGGTCCCGAACATTTCGAGCGAGCCTTGAGTATTTCCCATCGGCCTGACATGAACACCTTCATCGGCAGTGGCGTTCGATGCTGAAGCAGTGAAAATAAGAGCAAAGGCAAGTAGCAATCTCATTGGTATCGACCCTGCTTGTCGTCAATGCGCTTTGCGCTCAATCAAAAAGTCGACGCTCTCGAAGAGATAGATTGCCTTGTCACCCCCCAGGAAAAGCACGCGGGCGTAGGGGCCGCCGCCGCAGTTCAGGCGCGTGTCTGTGACAGTGCCGCCGGCGGGAAGCAGTTTTTGGGCACCCTTAGGTAGTTTGAATAGTTTTACCGCCTCTAGACTGGATAGTGCCCGGTTCGGATAGGCCACGTCTGAGGCGCAAGTCGTTGAGAAGGGATCGGTAAACGCGGTGCCGGAAAGAATAATTTCCGTACCGACCTCTGCCGGCTGCCGGCCCTTGCACTGGCTGCACAACACTTTGGTCACGGTCCAGGTCCCGAACATTTCGGGCGAGCCTTGAGGGTTGGCCATTGGTGGCAGAGCAACATCCGCTTGGACAGCAGCGGTCAGCATCATCCCCATTGCGAAGACGGTTGCAGCCAACAGCTTCATTGTGCAGGCCCCTTGTAGCGAAAGAACTCCTTCTTGCGTGGCCACCACCAGGTATCAGGTACCTTGACCCGACCAACGCCTTTGGACTGCATCCCTACGAATTCAGACGACGAGAGCATGATGGCGACATGGGCGGGGAAATCATGCTTGATACCGTTCTTGGTCACTTCGTATGGAACCTGACCTTTTGGAAAATAGACGATATCGCCTACCTGAGGTGGTCCTAGCACGGGCTCAAAACGTAGCCGATCCGCCGCGATTGCGCTGAGGATTCTCGAACGAAATGCGGATTGACGGTCTTGATGGCCAGCCAAACGAAGTATGAGCAGTCAAACGCGCCATCTGAAATAGGTGGAGTCGCATAGGCCGCATCCGATTTTGTGCTCCAAAGATTGAGTGCAGCAGTGGCTATACGTTCGGAAACAGAGGGTGGTGGCTGCTGGTCCATCGCGCGTCACGTGGAGGTTCGTTCAACGCAACAATGGTTGTATCGCTGGCGCCGTCTTCAAGGGAGCGGAGATCAAAATAAGGGGCCGCCCCCACGGACGGCCCCCTCTCCACTTGCTTTTAGCTGACACCGGGCCTTACTTGGCCTCGGCCGTCCAGGTGTTCAGCCAGCCCAGCACCTCCTGGTGCCACTGGACGGAGTTCTGGGGCTTCAGCACCCAGTGGTTCTCGTCGGCAAAGTACACCAGCTTGCTGGGCACGCCCTTGCGCTGCAGGGCGGTAAAGGCGCCCAGGCCCTGTTCGAAGGGGATGCGGAAGTCGCGGCCGCCGTGGATGATCAGCTGCGGCTTCACCCACTGGTCGACGTGGTTGGCGGGGTTGAAGCGTTCGTACCCGGCCGGGTTCTCCCAGACCTTGCCGCCGTTCTCCCATTCGCTGAACCACAGCTCCTCGGTGGAATAGCCCATCATGCGGTTGTCGAAGACGCCGTCATGGTTGACCAGGCACTTCCACGGGCCGTTCCAGTTGCCGGCGATCCAGTTGATCATGAAGCCGCCGTAGCTGGCACCCAGCGCGCAGGCCCGGTCGCCGTCCAGGAAGGGGTACTTGGCCAGCGCCGCGGCCCAACCCTTCTGCAGGTCCTCCAGCGGGCGGTCGCCCCAATGCTGGCTGATGGCGTCGGTGAAGGCCTGGCCGTAGCCGGTGGAGCCGTGGAAGTCGATCATGACCACGGCATAGCCCGCACCGGTGTAGGCCTGCGGGTTCCAGCGGAAGCTCCAGGCGTTGCCGAAGGAGCCCTGGGGGCCACCGTGGATGATGAAGGCCACCGGGTACTTGTGGCCTTCCTGATAATTGGCCGGCTTCACGACATAGCCGTGGACCGTTTCGTTGTTCCAGCCGGGGAAGCTGAACTGCTCATAGGCGCCCAGGGCGACGTCCGCCAGCTTGTCGGCGCCCACGTGGGTCAGCTGCTCCGCCTTGCCGCCCTTCAGCGACACCTTGTAGGCCTGCGACGGGCCGGACAGGCTGTCGGCCATGTAGACCACGCCCTTGTCGCCGCCCTTCACCAGGTCGATGGCCGTCACATGGCTCTCGCCGGTCAGCGCCTTCACGGCACCCGACTTCACGTCGACGGAGAACAGCTTGGACTGGCCCACGTCGTAGGCCGTGGTCAGCAGCGTGCGGCCATCGGCTGTCCAGGCCAGCGTGTCGGCGGAGCGGTCCCAGCTGGGGTCGATCTCGCGCGTCTCGCCGCTCTTCAGGTCGCGGACCATGATGCCGAAGCGGTCGGCCTCGAAGGTCGGCCGCTTCATGGCGCGCCAGGCCAGCTTGGACCCGTCGGGGCTGAACACGGGCCCCGTGTCCATGGCGGCGTTACCGGCCGTCAGGTTGACGGGGGCGGCGCTGCCGTCCATGGGGACCTGCCACAGGTCCAGGTTGGTGCTCCACGGCTCCGTGCGACCGGCCAGGCGGGCGGTGAAGACCACCGTCTTGCCGTCCGGGCTGATGGTGATCTCGCTGTCGTCACCGAAGGGCTTGCCCGGCGCGTCGCCGTCGAAGCCCTTCATCAGCGGCACGGGCGCGCCGGTGGCGACACCCTCGCCGTTCAGCGCCAGGGCGAACAAATGGTTGCGGGTGCCGTCGGCCCACTCATCCCAATGACGGACGAAGACCTTGTCGAACACCACGCCGGTGGACTTGGCGATGTCCGTCGGCTTGGCCGGCTTGTCGCCCGTCTCGGTGCCGGGGAATACAGCCATGGACACGACGATGTGCGTGCCGTCCGGCGCCAGGTTGAAGCTGCCCACGTCCAGCGGCAGGGCGGTCACCTGGGTGGCCCGGGTGCCTTCAGCATCCGTCTTCCACACCTGCTGGCTGCCCGACCGGCCGGAGAGGAAATAGAGGCTCTTGCCGTCGGCCGACCAGCGCGGGGTGCTGGCGCCACCATCGGAAATGGCAAGGCGGTGGCCGTCGCCCTTGCCATCGATCTCTTTCACCCACAGGGAGTGGGTGGCCTTGTTGTTGGCGTAGTCGACGGTGCGGACGTCGAAGGCCAGCAGACGACCGTCAGGCGAGACGCGCGCGTCGCTGGCGCGGTCCATCGTCGCCAGTTCCATCGGCGTCAGGCCGTGCTTGGCTGCCTGCGCGTCGGCCGGCGTGGCGGCCAGGGCCAGCGTCAACGCCAGCGGCGCGCAGAAAGTGACGCGCCGGGCCAGGCCCAGGGCGGAAACGGATCGGTCCATCAAGCTCTCCAGAAAGGCAGGAACCCCATCGGCCTTTGCGGCCGCTTGGCGGCCGTCATAACCCAAAACGCTTCCCAAGCCTACCGCCCAGCGGCGTCGTACCACCACCTGCCCCGGTACCCGTCCCGAAACAACCAGCCGGCCAGGCCACCCAGCGCCCCCGTGAAGACGGACAGCGCCGTCCCCAGCGCCAGGATGACGGCGGGCACGTCGCCCAGCCGCCACGACACCAGAATGCCTATGAGGGCGCAGGCGCCGCCCACCAACGCACCGCCCATGACAGCGATGGACAGCCCGGTCCGGGTACGGCCGTAGAGGAAGCCGGCAAGGGCGGAGATGGCCATGCCCCCCACGGCGAAGAAATCGGCGATCACCGGCACGTAGTGGCCGGCCACCACCATGCCCACCTGCAGCGCCGTGCCGGCCAGCGTAGCACGGAACAAGATGCTCCCCGGCATGGGCGTCGGTTTCCTCCCGTGATGAATGAGACGATCCTGAACCATCGGCGGGGACAGCACCACCCACAACAACGGCGGAAAAGGTTACAGACCGCACCCGTCCCTGCCGGGAAAACCGCCGGATCGGCCGCCGGACGCCCCTCCCCGTCATCGGGTGGCCATGCTACGAACCCGCAGGTACGCTGGGGTTGGCGCGTTTTCGATGTCATGACAGGTTGACTGGCACGCCTTCTGCTATGCTGGTCGCTACCAAGCGTACGCGTACCCAGGAACGCCGGCAATGATCGGCGGCCTTCGATCCAAAAGCCCGGGAGGCACCTAAGATGAAGTCCAAGAAGACTTTCGTTTCCGCCCTATTCGGCGCCAGCGCCCTATCCGCCGTCCTGGCCATGCCGGCCGCCGCCGAGGATGTGGTGCGCCTGGGTAACCTGAAGCTGGCCCACTTCGGCGCCGTGTCCTACACGCAGATGCTGACCGACTGCGGCATCAAGGTGGAGGAGCGGATTTTCGCCAAGGGCCCCGACATCATGCAGGCCATGGTGGCCGGTGAGCTGGACGTGGGCGCCACCGCGTCCGAGGCCGCGATCTCCGGCCGCGCCGCCGGCGCCCCCATCTACATCGTCGCCGGTTTCGCCAAGGGCGGCGCCCGCCTGGTGGCGGCGCCCGAGGCCAAGGTGACCAAGGTCGCCGACCTGAAGGGCAAGAAGGTGGGCGTCACGCGGGGCGGCATCCAGGAGGTGCTGCTGGCCGCCGAGCTGGCGCAGAACAACCTCACCTGGTCCGATCAGCCGGGCAAGGACGTGCAGATCGTCTACCTGAACTATCCGGACCTGAACCAGGCCCTGATGCTGAAGCAGCTGGACGCCATCATGCAGACGGAACCGCAGGGCTCGCAGGCCGTGAACGGCGGCTTCGGCGTCGAGGTGATGAAGCCCTACGACACCGCCATCGGCACCCCCGTGCGCACCCTGGTGATGTCGGAGGAGTTCCATGACAAGCACAAGGCCGTGGCCGAGAAGTTCATGCGCTGCTTCGTGAAGGCCACCAAGACCTTCATCGACAAGCCGGACGTGGCGTCCAAGTATGTGCGCGAGACGCTGTTCAAGAAGCAGCTGACCGAGGCCGACTTCAACAGCGCCATGGGCAACGCCCAGTACAGCTATGACATCGATCCGGCCCAGATCCAGATCACGGGCGAGACCATGGCGAAGTATGGCGTGTCCAAGATGGCCAAGGTGCCGACCGCCACCGATTACGTGAAGCTGGACCTGCTGGCCGATGCCAAGAAGGACCTGGGCATCCAGTAAGCGCCTGGGCCCGCCGCCACCCAAGCGGCGGGCCTTTTCCCATCCGCCCTTTCCGCCTTTAAGGGGAGTACCCGAATGCGGCGTAACACTTGGTTGGCGGCCCTGCAGGGGGCTGTCGTGCCGCTCGTGCTGCTTGCCATCTGGCAGGCGGCGTCCAGTTCCGGCCTGGTCAACGCGAAGATCCTGCCCTCGCCCGTGGCGGTGGCCGTGCGCTGGTGGGCCTATCTCGCCCCGGCCGAACCATACGATCCCGCGAACGGCGGCTACGTTGCCTGGCTGTTCTCCGGCGAGCTGATCATGGACGCCATGGGCAGCCTGTACCGCGTCGTCATGGGCTTCCTGGTGGGGGCGGTCCTGGCCCTGCCGATGGGCCTGGCCATGGGCGCCAGCCGGGCCGCCTTCCGCTGGCTGAACCCGCTGGTGGAGGTGCTGCGGCCCATTCCGCCCATCGCCTACATCCCCCTGTCCATCCTGTGGTTCGGCCTGGGCAACCCGCCGGCCATCTTCCTGATCTCGCTGGGCGCCTTCTTCCCCGTGCTGGTCAACACCATCGCCGGGGTGCGCCAGGTGGATGGCATCTATTTGCGCGCCGCCCGCAATTTGGGCGCCGGGCCGCTGACCATCTTCCGCCGCGTCATGCTGCCGGCAGCCACGCCCTACATCCTGTCGGGCGTGCGCATCGGCATCGGCACCGCCTTCATCGTCGTGATCGTGTCGGAGATGATCGCTGTCAATAACGGCCTGGGCTTCCGCATTCTGGAGGCGCGGGAGTACTTCTGGTCCGACAAGATCATCGCCGGCATGCTGACCATCGGCCTGCTGGGCCTGGCCATCGACAGCGGCGTCACCCGCATCAACAACCACCTGCTGCGCTGGCACCGCGGGCTGGAGCACTGAACCATGTCCGACATCCTGATCAACCACGTCTACAAGCGCTTCGCCGTTCCGGGGAACGAAGTGGTGGCGCTGAAGGACATCAACCTGGACATCGCGTCGGGGGAGTTCATCTGCCTGCTGGGCCCCTCCGGCTGCGGCAAGTCCACCCTGCTGAACGCCATCGCCGGCTTCTCCCACCCCACGGAGGGCAGCATCACCGTGGGTGGCCGCCCGGTGGTGGACCCCGGACCCGACCGGGGCATGGTCTTCCAGGAATACGCCCTGTTCCCGTGGATGACGGTGTTCAAGAACGTCCGCTTCGGGCTGGAGGTCAAGGGCGTGGCCAATGACGTGGCCGACGCCCGGGTGCGCGAGCTGCTGGACATGCTGGGCCTGTCGGAATTCGGCGAGCGCTTCCCCAAGGATCTCTCTGGCGGCATGCGCCAGCGCGTGGCCATCGCCCGCGTCCTGGCGCTGGACAGCCCCGTCCTGCTGATGGATGAGCCGTTCGGCGCGCTGGATGCCCTGACCCGGCGGTCCCTGCAGGATGAACTGCTGAAGATCTGGGCGCGCCTGGGCAAGACCATCGTCTTCGTCACCCATTCCATCGAGGAGGCCATCTATCTGGCCGACCGCATCGTTGTCCTGACCTACCGTCCCGGCACCGTGAAGCGCGACATCCGGGTGGAGATGCCGCGCCCGCGCGACGCCGCCTCGCCCGAGTTCAACACGCTGAAGCGCGAACTGTCCCGCCTGGTGTCGGAGGAACAGCAGCGTCATGAGGCGGCGGAACGCGCCGGCCTCACCACCGACTGATCTCCACTTGGCCGGCCCCTTCCCCTTCACGGCCCGCGTCCGCGCCGTCGGCACCGGCGGCGCCCTGGCGCTGCTGCTGGCGGTGGCCGGGGCGGTGGGGATGTGGGTGCTGGCCGTGGGCCATGCCGAGCGGCGGGCGGTGGAGGCGGTGGCCGCCGACGCCCGCCACCGGCTGGAGATCTACGCCAACAACCTGGACAGCGCGGTCGAGCGCTTCGACTACCTGCCCTCTGTCGCCGCGCGGGACCCGGCGGTGGCGGCGCTGGCGGCGGCCGGCTTCGGCCATACCGACCCGGCCGAGGTCGACCGGGTGAACCGGTATCTGGAAGCGGTGAACGCGAGCGCCGGATCCGCCGTCCTCTACCTCATGGACGCGGAGGGGCGGACCGTGGCGTCCAGCAACTGGAACCGGCCGGACAGCTACCTGGGTGTCGACTTTTCCTACCGCCCCTATTTCAAGGACGCGCGTGACCAGGGCGTGGGCCGTTTCTATGGCGTGGGCACGGTCACCCGGCTGCCCGGCTATTTCATCGCGGCACCGGTGGAGCGGGACGGACGTCGCGTGGGCGTGCTTGCCGTCAAGATCGTGCTGGACGCGCTGGAGGACGGCTGGCGCACCTCCCACGACGCGGTGCTGGTGGCCGACCGTTTCGGCATCGTCTTTTTGTCGTCCAATCCGGAATGGAAGTTCCGCGCCCGCCGGCCGCTGGGCCCGGACACTGTGACGTACCTGAATGAGACCCGTGAATATGTCGGGTTGGACCATCCACCGCTGGTGCTGCCCCGCTCCCTTCGGGTCCATCCGGATCTGCTGGTGGAACGGGGGCTCAGCCGTTATGGCTGGACCATCGCGCTGGCCGCCGATGCCCACCCCGTGGCCCAGGCCGCCGCCACGGCCCGCATCGGCCTGGCGCTGCTGTTGCTGTTGGCGCTCGCCATTGGCCTTTACGTGCGCCAGCGGGTGAAACGCCTGCGGGAACAGCGGCTGGCCAAAGCCGCCCTGGACCGCGCCTACCTGGACCTGGAACGCCAGGTGGAAGCGCGCACCGCGGACCTGCGCGACGCCCAGGCCGAACTGGTGCAGGCCGCCAAACTGGCCATGATCGGCCAGGTGGCGGCGGGCGTGACCCATGAACTGAACCAGCCGCTGACGGCCCTGCGCGCCCTGGCCGACAACGCCCGCCTGCTGCTGGACCAGGGCCGGCAGGCGGAGGTCAGCCAGAACCTGGTCCACATCGCCGGCCTGGTGGACCGCATGGCCAAGATTTCCAGCCAGCTGCGCAACTTCTCCCGCCGCAGCGAGGGGCCGGCCCAGCCTGTCGCCCTGCCGGGCGCGGTGCAGGAGGCGCTGGCCTTGCTGGACCGCCGTCTGAAGGAGGCGCGGGTCCAGCTGACGGTGGACGTGCCGGAGATGACGGTGGCCTTCGACCCCGTACGCTTGCAGCAGGTGCTGGTCAACCTGATCCGCAACGCGGAAGATGCGACGGCCGGGGTGGCCGAGCCCCGAATCGCCATCACCGCCGCCCCGGCCCAGCTGGACCAGCGCGCCGCCGTGCGGGTGACGGTGGCCGACAACGGCCCGGGCCTGGATCCGGCGGTGCGCGACCGGCTGTTCGACCCCTTCGTCACCACCAAGCCGGGCGGCCAGGGCTTGGGCCTGGGCCTTGCCATCTCCCTGGCCATCACCCAGGAATATGGCGGGCAGCTGGAGGCTCGCGATGGGGACGCCCGCGATGGCGAAAATACCGGGGCCGTCTTCCTGCTGACCCTGCCTCTGATCTCAGTTGAGCACGATGACCCAACCGCCTGATATCGCACCCGTTGTCCTGTTCGTGGATGATGAGGAAATCATCCGCCTGACCGTGCGCCAGACGCTGGAGCTGGCGGGCTTGGCCGTGGCAACCTACCCGACGGCGGAGGCGGCGCTGGCCCACCTGTCGCCGGATACTCCGGGCATCCTGGTGACCGACGTGCGCCTGCCGGGCATGAGCGGGCTGGACCTGCTGTCGCGGGTGCGGGCGCTGGATGCGGAACTGCCGGTGGTCCTGGTCACCGGCCAGGGCGATGTCTCCATGGCGGTGCGCGCCATGCAGGACGGCGCCTACGACTTCATTGAGAAGCCCTTCGTCACCGACCATTTCGTGGAGGTGATCCGCCGCGCCCTGGAAAAGCGCGCCCTGGTGCGGGAGAACCGGCGCCTGCGCCAGGCCCTGGAGCAGAACGCGGCGGTGGAGAACCATCTGCTGGGCCAAAGCCCGGCCCTGGTGCGCACCCGCCGCCTGGTGGCGGACCTGGCCGGCACCGACGTGGACGTGCTGGTGCTGGGGGAAACGGGCACGGGCAAGGAGCAGGTGGCCCGCGCGCTGCACGAGGGCGGGCCGCGGGCTGCATTTCCCTTTGTCGCCGTGAATTGCGGCGCCATCCCGGACAGCATGTTCGAAAGCGAGATGTTCGGGCATGAGGCCGGCGCCTTCACCGGGGCGGCCAAGCGCCGGGTGGGCAAGATCGAATACGCCCATCGTGGCACCCTGTTCCTGGATGAGATCGAGAGCATGCCGCCGGCCCTGCAGGTCAAGCTGCTGCGCGTGCTGCAGGACCGGGCGCTGGAGCGGCTGGGCGGCAACGACCGGGTGATGGTGGACCTGCGCGTGGTGGCGGCCACCAAGGAGAACCTGCTGGATCTCGCCAACGCCGGCCGCTTCCGCGCCGACCTCTATTACCGTCTGAGCGTCGTCACCCTGACCCTGCCCCCCTTGCGCGACCGGCGGGAGGACATTCCCCTGCTGTTCCAGCACTTCGCTTTGCAGGCGGCGGCCCGCTTCCGCCGGCCTTATGCCGAACCGGTGCCGGCCCTGCTGCGCGCCCTGATGCTGAAGGATTGGCCGGGCAATGTGCGCGAACTGCGCAACGCCGCCGACCGTCATGTGCTGGGACTGGCGGAAGACGAGGGTCCTGGGACCGACGGCGGCTCCCTGGCTGACATCCTGGATGGGGTGGAGCGGCACCTGATCACCGAGGCCTTGCGCGCCAGCGGCGGCCAGGTGACGCGCGCCGCCGAGACACTGGGCGTGCCGCGCAAGACGCTGTACGACAAGATGAAACGCCTGAATATTGGCGGCGCGGAATGAATTGGGGCACCGAATGAACGCCGATCCCGTGATCCTGACCGTGGCGCCCAACGGCGCCCGCCGTCTGAAGACCGACCACCCGGCCATCCCCCTGGACCCGGCGGAGATCGCCCGGGATGCCGCCGCCTGCCTGGAGGCGGGCGCCGCCATGATCCACATGCACGTGCGGGACGGCCAAGGCCGCCACCTGCTGGACGCCGATGCCTACGCCGCCGCCACGGCGGCCGTGCGCCAGGCCGTGGGCGATCGCCTGGTCATCCAGGTGACGACGGAGGCCGCCGGCATCTACCACCCGCCCCACCAGATGGCCGTCATCCGCGCCCTGAAGCCAGAGGCGGTGTCGCTGGCCATCCGCGAACTGGCCCCGGACACCGCGCATGAGAAAGACGCCGCCGACTTCTTCGCCTGGCTGGCGCGGGAGAGGATCATGGTGCAGACCATCCTCTATTCTCGGGACGACCTGCTGCGCTGGCACGATTTGCGCCGTCGCGGCGTGATGCCGGAGGCGCCGCACTTCCTACTATACGTCCTGGGCCGCTACACGGCAGGGCAAGTCAGCGATCCGCGTGACCTGTTGCCCTTCCTGGCACCCGTCGCGGGTACGCCCGACGACAACACCGGCGACGTGCCCTGGGCCGTCTGCGCCTTCGGCCGGCGAGAGAACGCCTGCGTGCTGACGGCCGCCGGCCTGGGTGGCCATATCCGTGTCGGCTTCGAGAACAACCTGCACTTGCCGGACGGCACCCTCGCCCCCGACAACGCCGCCTTGGTGGCCGCCGCCGCCCAAGGCAGCCGCCTCATGGGCCGCCCGCTGGCCACGGCGGACGAGGTGCGGGCGCGGTTCGGCTGACCCGCGCCCTAAATCGCGGTGCTGAAAAAGTCGTTGGGCATCACCGCCCCGCCGGTTTCTTCCATGATGGCCCGCATGGCGGCGGCGTCGGGGTGGCGCTGGCCGGTGCACCACCGGGCAACGGTGGAACGGCTGCGTCCGATGCGGCGGGCGAATTCAGCGGCGGTGAGGCCGTGCGCCTGGAGGTAGTCGGCGAGCGTCATGGCCAGATGGTGCCGAATAGGCAACTTTCTGTCAACGCGTTGCCCGCATGGCGACTGACGATTGGTAGCCGCTGTGGCAACTTCGCTATCATGATGGACCGCCCGCCCAACCGTATCCGTGAACTTCGTGAAGCCAAAAGGATGACCCAGGAACAGCTGGGCGCCCTGATCGGCACCGATAAGACGGTGATCTCCAAGCTGGAATCCGGCCGCACGCGCCTGTCGCAGCAGCGCATGATGGCGATCGCCGCCAGCCTGGGCTGCGGTGTGGCGGAATTGCTGGAGCCGGTGACGGCGGCGTCGCCCCCGTCCGACTGGGGACAGGACGACGCATCCGTCGAGGTGGCGGAGGTCGATATCTACGGTGACCGCCGTGGCGGCTTCCTGTCGAGTCACCAGGGGGCCGGCCATGGGGGTAAGCCGCAGGGCTTCCGCGAGGATGAGACCATCGCCCCCTGGCGCTTCCCCTCCAGCTATCTCTCCGCCGAATTGCAGGTACGGCCCGCCGCCGTCCGCATCGTGGAGGTGCGTGGGGACGGCATGGAACCCACCCTGCTGCCCGGCGACCGGGTCATGGTCAACCTGGCCGACCAGTCCCCCTCGCCCCCTGGGATCTTCGCCCTGTGGGATGGACAGGGCGTGGTGATCAAGCGGCTGGAACTGATCATGGGCAGCCACCCGCCCATGGTTGAAATCCGCTCCGACAATCCGCATCACCGTGTCTACGAGCGGGCGGCGGCTGACATCGACATCATCGGCCGTGTCGTCTGGGTGGGCCGGCGCCTTTGAACGCCACCCGTCTTCGATGCGCAAGTTGCCAGGGAAGCAACTTATGAATTGACGGGCGGTTGCCGTTCAGGCACCGTCAGGATATCGGCTGTTCTGTCGATGTTCCCCTTCCCCAAGCGCTGACCGCCTGAGGAGCCCTTTCCCCTTGGAGAGGCTGATGACCCGTCTTGAGCGCACGACACAGTTTTACTGGCAATTGGCCCAGTTGGCGCGGCACGACACTTTCCTGGACCTGGTGGTGCGTGGCCTGGACGGGCTGGCCGTGGTGGCGCGCACTGCCCCCAGCCATCGCTTGCGCCGGGCCGCCGCCGCCCATGTTGGCGTGGCCGCGCGGGCGCATCGTTTTCTGAATGCGGATCGGCTGGAACAGGCGGCGGTGGCACTGACCGCCGCGCCGAGCTGGCCGATTCCTTGCAGGCCAGCTCCGCCATTCGCGCGTAAAGCCGGCTGTCCGAAGGGATAGGGGCGCCCGGGGGGATAAGCGGGCGTCTGGTTTGCGAGCAATCATAAGTGGTATGATGACGCATCCCCCTCATCAGTAGCGGGTTCACCTAGCAATGAGAGGCCGTGGCGCCGCCCGCTGTTTGGCCTGTTATGACCTGCCTGCGGCGGTGACACCGCTGCCGCTGCCCCCATCCCGTTCTTCCCAGTCTACCTCTACCACCCCCGTGTTGCCGGCGGCGCCATCATGCAGACGCAGATCTGGTCCCCGCTCATGAACATTTGAATGCTAATCGTTAGGATTCTAATATTCTGGACATGGAACAAACGGCTCCCCTTCCCATTACCCCCCGGCACCGGGCCTTCGGCCTGACGCTTCTCTATCTCACCCGGCGGTGGCGGCGGGAGGCGGACGCGGCGTTGAAGGCCTATGGCCAGTCCGAGGCGACGGCCCTGCCGCTGGTGGTGCTGGCCCGCCTGGGCGACGGCATCCGCCAAGGCCAGCTGGCGGATCATGTGGGCGTGGAAGGCCCCTCGTTGGTGCGGCTGGTGGACATGCTGGAAAGGGACGGTCTGTTGGAACGCCGCAGCGACCCGCGCGACCGACGGGTGAAGACCCTGCACCTGACAGCCAAGGGCCGCGCGTTGGCCCTTCAGTTGGATGATGCCCTGGACGGCATGCGCCAGCGCCTGCTGGCTGAGGTGACGCCGGAGCAGCTGGATACCACGCTGACCGTCTTCGCGGCCGTTGAACGCGCCCTGGGCGGGTCCCCGGGCGCCAAGGACGGCACCGAGGGAGATGCGCCGTGACCGCCGCCGCCTGGTTCTCATCTTTTTTCCGGGGCTTCTCCAAGGGCGCTGGCGACTGGATGTTCGCGGCCAAGACGGCCGCCGCGGCCCTGGCGGCCTTGTACATCGGGTTCAGCCTGGACTTGCCGCGCCCCTACTGGGCGGCGGGGACGGTCTTCATCGTGTCGCAGCCGCTGGCCGGCGCCATGCGGTCCAAAGGCGTGTTCCGCGTGATGGGGACGGTCATCGGCGCCGTGGCCACGGTGGCCATCATTCCCAACCTGGTGGACGCCCCGCCCTTGCTGTGCGTGGCCATGGCGCTGTGGACGATGGTCTGCCTGACCTTGGCCCTGCTGGACCGCACGCCGCGCAGTTACATCTTCATGCTGGCGGCCTACAGCACCGCGCTGATCGGCTTCCCCACCGTCACCGACCCCGGCACCGTGTTCGACGCCGCCCTGGCCCGGGTGGAGGAGATCACCGTCGGCATCCTCTGCGCCACCGTCATCGGCAGCGTCATCTTCCCGCGCGGCATCGGCCCGGTGATCAGCGACCGCATTGACGCCTTCGCCGCCGATGTCACCCGCTGGGCGCGGGACGCCCTGGCCGGGGCGGAGGAAACGGCGGCCACCCGCTCGGACCGGCGCCGCCTGGCCGCCGACGCGGTCGAACTGCAAATGATGGCCACGCACCTGGATTACGACACCAGCCACCTGCACGGCATGAGCCAGGAGGTGCGGCAACTGCGCCAGCGCCTGGTCATGCTGCTGCCCATCCTGTCGGGCCTGGGCGACCGCGTCCGTGCCTTGAAAGCCGACGGCCAGCCGCTGCCGGCGGCGCTGGAGGTGTTGCTGGCCGACGTCGGTGACTGGGTGGCGGACCTGGAGGCGCCGGCGGACCGCACGGCGGATTTGCGCGCCCGTATCGCGGCGCTGCGCACGGCGCCGGCCGACTGGCACGACGTGCTGACCCTGAACCTGCTGACGCGGCTGAAGGACCTGATGGACGCCCTGCAGGATTGCCGCGACCTGCGCCGGTACATAATCAGCGGCGGCCATGGGCCCAACCCAAGGTACGCCGCCGCCGGGGCGGCCGGGCGGGGGCGGAGGTGGTGATGCACCGGGACCTGGGCATGGCCCTGTGGTCCGGGGCGGGCGCCGCCATCACCATCCTGCTGGGCAGCGCCTTCTGGATCGGCACGGAATGGGCGGATGGCGCCATCGCCCTGGAAATGGCGGCCGTCGCCTGCTGTTTCTTCGCCGCGCAGGACAACCCGGTGCCGGCCATCCTGGACTTCGCGCTGTACAACGCCGTGGCCGCGGTGCTGGCCGGCATCTACATCTTCGCCATCATGCCGCACATTGACGGCTTCGTGATGCTGGCCTTCGCCCTGGGTCCCATGTTCCTGCTGCTGGGCCGCGTCATCGCCAATCCGCGCCTGGCTGGCCGGGCCCTGGCGGTAGGCGCCACCCTGCCCACCCTGGCGGGCCTGAGCAACACCTACAGCGCCGACTTCGCCTCCTACCTCAACAGCGCCTTGGCGCTGGTGCTGGGCATGGGATTTGCGGGGCTGGTGACGGCGCTGGTGCGCGCGGTGGGCGCGGAATGGGGCGCCCGGCGCATCCTGCGCGCCTGCTGGTACGACATCCGGGCCGTGGCCGACATCCGCGCCCCCGCCCCCGACGGCGGCCTGCGCCCCGTGTTCGCCGGCAAGCTGCTGGACCGCATGGGCCTGCTGGTACCACGCCTGGCCGCCCTGCCCCCGGGGTCGGAAATCGCGGCCGCCGACGCCCTGGCCGACATCCGCACGGGCATGAACGTGCTGGAGCTGCGCGGGGTGGAACGGGCCCTGCCCATCTCGGCGCGGGCGGCGGTGGACGGGGCGTTGTCCCTGCTGGCCGACCATTACCGGGCCGTCTGCCGCGCCGGTGCCCCGCGCCCGCCCTCGCCGCCGTTGCTGGCCGGCATCGACGCCGCCCTGGCGGCGCTGATGCCGCTGCCTGACCGCAAGCCGCGCCAAGCCTTGCTGGCCTTGGCCGGAATCCGCCGGGCCCTGTCGGACGGCGTGCCCGACCTGCCGCCGCCCACCCCCGCCGTTCCCGCCCCTCCCACCCCGGAAGAAAGCCTGGCCGCATGATCGGCGAAATGGACATTCACGGCGTTTTCGTCTCCCCCCTGCTGGTCTGGGGCGTGGTCGCCTTCCTCATCTCCATGGCCGTGCGCTGGGTGCTGCGCCTGGTGGGCGCCTATCGCCTAGTCTGGCATCGGCCGCTGTTCGACCTGGCCGTTTACGTCATCGTCCTCGGCGGGGTCGCCGCCGTCTTCACCCACTACACGTCTCATCCCTGACTTGCTGGACGCCGCCGCCATGCGCAGCTTCATCACCGCCCTGACCCGCCTTGCCGTCACGCTGGTCGTGGTCGCCATCGCCGCCCTGGTAGGCTGGCGCTTCTGGATCTATTACATGGAAGAGCCATGGACCCGGGACGGCCGGGTGCGGGCCGATATCGTGGGCGTGACGCCCGACGTCTCCGGCCTGGTGGATGAGGTGCTGGTGCATGACAACCAGACCGTGACCAAGGGCCAGGTGCTGTTCCGCATCGATCGTGCCCGCTTCACCCTGGCGCTGCAGCAGGCCGACGCCGCGGTGGCCGCCAAGAAGGCCAACTTCGACGAACTGGTGCTGGAGCGGAACCGCTATGAATCGCTCAGCAGCTCCGCCGTGTCGCGGGAGAAGCAGGAGCAGACGGTGGCCGCCGCCAAGCAGGCCGAGGCCATCTACCTGCAGGCCGTGGCCGACCGCAACGTCGCCAAGCTGAACCTGGACCGGACGGAGGTGATGGCCACCGTGAACGGCTATATCACCAACTTCGACCTGCGCCCCGGCGACTATGTCACCGCCGGCAAGGCCGTGACCGCCCTGGTGGACAGCGACAGCCTGCACGTCCAGGGCTATTTCGAGGAAACAAAGCTGGGCCGCATCCATGTGGGTGATCCGGTGACCGTGCGCCTGATGGGCGACCCGCGCAGCTTCAGTGGCCATGTGGAGAGCGTGGCCGCCGCCATCGAGGACCGGGAGCGCACGGACGGCAGCAACCTGCTGGCCAACGTCAACCCCACCTTCAGCTGGGTGCGCCTGGCCCAGCGCATCCCGGTGCGCGTGGTGCTGGACAACCCGCCGGCCGACCTGCGCCTGATCCCCGGCCGCACCGCCACCGTGGCTGTCGTGGGCTCCGACGCCGTGCTGAAGACCCCTCTGACCAAGTTGCCCCGTCCAATCGACCCGCAACAGGGCGCCCAGCCGCAGCCCGCCCCTGCCGCGCCGGCTTCCCAGCCGACAGTCCCCGCCAACAAGCCCAAGGCGCGGTGACGAAGACTGTCCAAGGAAGAATGTGAAAGGGGCGCTGCCGCCCTTTCATTCAGGGACATGACGTCGCAGTCCAGTAGGCCCCCGACAGCCAGCGGGCCCCGCCCCGTTTAATGACCCAGGCGCCCCGTGGGCGGGGGCCGGGGCATCGGGGGCAATCGGCATCATGGAAGGGGCATCCGGCACGGCGAGTGTGCCCACGGGCAGCATGCCCAGCGCCGAGGCCATCCGGCGGGCGATCCTGCGGCTGGAAGGTGCGGTGGCGGACAGCCCCACATCCATCGATGCGCGCTTTCACCTCGGCGTCCTGTTGCAGGCCGACGGCCGGCGGGACGAGGCGGTAGCGCAGTACCGCCAGGCCTTGGTGCTGAACCCCTTCGACGCCCGGCTGCACAACGCGCTGGGCATTGCACACCACGACGCCGGCGACATGGCCCAGGCCATGAGCTGTTTCGAGGATGCGCTGGCCAGCGATCCGGACGATCCCCAGGCACACAACAACATGGGCCATTTGTTGCAGGTGGAGAACCGGCTGGACGACGCGCTGGCGTTCTTCGACTGGGCGCTGGCCCTGCGCCCGGACTATCCGGAGGCTCTGAACAACCGTGGCGTGGTGCTGCAGATGCAGGGCCGGCTGAATCAGGCCATCGCGTCGTATCGCCGTGCCGTCGCGCTGCGCCCCGACTATGCCGCCGCGCACAAGAACCTGGGCATGACCCTGCTGGCGGCCGGCCAATATGAGGAAGGCTGGCGGGAGTTCGAATGGCGCTGGCAGGACGCCCAACTGGCCGGTGCCCGCCGCCCCTTTACCTGCCCGCAATGGCGCGGCGAGGAGGCGCCTGGCCGCATCGTGCTGATCCATGGGGAACAAGGCTACGGCGATAGCCTGCAGTTCTGCCGCTACATCCCCCTAGTGGCCGAACGCGGCCTGCGCGTGGTGGTGGAAGTGCCCCAGCCCCTGGTCCGGCTGATGCGCCGTCTGCCGGGGGTGGAGCAGGTGGTGGCCCATGGCCAGGCCCTGTCGCCGTTCGACCTGCATTGCCCGATGATGAGCCTGCCGCTGGCCTTCGGCACCACCCTCGCCACCATCCCGGGGCCCCTCCCTTATCTGGCGGCCGATCCGGCGGAGGTGGAGATTTGGCGACGGCGCCTGGTGCTGGCAGCGCCGGGTGACAACCGGCCCTTGGTGGGATTGGTTTGGGCGGGGGCAGCCCGCGCCGGTACGCCCGACGTGGCGGTGGCCGATCGCCGCCGGTCCATGGGCCTGGCCGCCCTCATGCCCCTGTTGGATGATGACCGCGTGCGTTTCATCAGTCTGCAAAAGGACGCGGCGGAGACGGAGGTGCCACCCGGCCTGGGCGGCCTGATCGACAGCGTTGTGGATTTCGCCGACACCGCCGCCCTGGTCAGCAACCTGGACCTGGTGATCAGCGTCGACACCGCCGTGGCCCACCTGGCGGCGGCCATGGGCGTCAGCGTCTGGCTGCTGAACCGCTTCGACAGCTGCTGGCGCTGGCTGCGCGGCCGGGATGACAGTCCCTGGTATGCCGGCAACCTGCGCCAGTTCCGGCAAACGCGCCTGGGGGACTGGGGCGGTGTCGTTCAATCCGTCCGCGCGGCGCTGGCCGCCACCTTCACCTCTGGACACCGCCCATGACCGCCCGCCCCGCCGCCCTTCCCAAACCACCCCTGCCGGCGGGTCAGAAAGCCTTCGCCGCCGCCGTGATACAGCACAAGGCCGGCCGGCTGGAAGCGGCGGCCGTGCTGTACCGCAAGGCGCTGTCGCTGATGCCCCGGCACCCGGAAAGCCTGCACCTGCTGGGCGTCGTCGCCTTCCAGCAGAAGCGCATGGATGAGGCAGTGGTGTTGATCACCCAGGCCCTGACCCTGAAGCCAGCCTTCCCCGAGGCACTGAACAATCTGGGCACGGTGCGGGAGGCACAGGGTGACATCGATGCCGCCGCCGATTGCTTCCAGCGCGCCGTAGCGCTGAAACCAGATTTCGCCGAAGGATACAACAACCTGGGCAACGCCTTGAAGGCACAGGGAAAGCTGGACGAAGCCCTGGCGGCGCTGGACCGGGCGCTGGAGCTTCGCCCCGCCTATGCGGAGGCACACAACAACAGGGGCGTGGTCCATCGCCTGCAAAGCCGCTGGGCCGAGGCCGAAGCCGGCTTCCGGCAGGCACTGGCGGCCAAGCCCACCTATGTCAACGCCCTCTACAACCTGGGCCTGGTGCTACGCCTGACCGGCCGGCTGGAAGAGGCCATGCCCTGGCTGGAGCAGGCGGTGGATCGGGCGCCCGACCATGCCGAAGCCTGCTTCAACCTGGGCCTCGCCTTACAGGATCTGGACAGGCACGATGACGCCCTGCCGTACCTGCGCCGGGCGGCGGCCCTGCGCCCCGATGATCCTGTCCCCCACAGCAGCCTGGGCACCACCTTGCAAACCTTGGGGCACGCGCCGGAGGCGCTGCTGTGCTATCAGCGGGCGCTGGCGCTGAAGCCGGATTTCGCCGACGCCCACAACAACATGGGCCTTATCCTTTACGTCCACGGCCGCTATGCCGAGGCGGAGTCTTGTTTCGCCCGCGCCATTGCGCTGTTGCCCGGCAATCCCAAGACCCACAATAACTTAGGGCTCGCCCTTCTGGCGCAGGGTAAGGGCGCGGAGGCGGCGCGAGCCTTCGACCTGGCCATCGACGCCCAGCCGGACTATGCCGAGCCACACAACAACCTGGGCATGGCCCTGCATGCCGAGGGGCGGATGGACCAGGCGCTGGCCAGCATCCAGGCCGCCTTGGCCCTAAACCCGGATTATCCGGAGGCCCACAACAACTTGGGCGCTGTCTTTCAGGCCAAAGGTGAGCTGGACTTGGCCGCCGCCTGCTTCCGCCGCGCCATCGCGCTGAAGCCCGACTACGGCGCCTGCCACAACAATCTGGGCATGTCGTTGCTGTCCGCCGGACAGTATGAGGAGGGCTGGCGCGAATATGAGTGGCGCTGGCGCACCCGCCAGATGACGCCCTACGCCCGCCAGTTCCCCCAGCCGCAGTGGCGGGGAGAGCCGGCCGCCGGCAAGACCATCCTGATCCACGCCGAACAGGGCCTGGGCGATACCCTTCAGTTCAGCCGTTACCTGCCCCTGGTGGCGGCGCGGGGCTTGCGCATCACCTTGGCCGTCCAGCCGCAGGTGGCCCGCCTGCTGCGCCCCCTGCCCGGCGTGACCCATATCCTGGTGGAAGGGGAACCCCTGCCGCCCTTCGACCTGCAATGCCCGATGATGAGCCTGCCGCTGGCCTTCGGCACCACGGTGGAGACCGTCCCGGCGGAGGTGCCCTACCTGGCCGCCGACGCGGGGGACGTGGCCGTCTGGCGCGATCGCCTGGCGGGCGACGGCGCGGGCTTGCGCGTCGGCCTGGTCTGGGCCGGCAACCCCCGGCGCGACCGGCCGGAACTGGCAGCCGTGGACCGCCGCCGCTCCGTGGCGCCGGAGTTGCTGGCGCCCTTGGCCCAGGTGCCCGGCGTGCGGCTCTACAGCCTGCAGAAGGACGCGGCACCACCGGCCGATCTCCCCTTGATCGACCGTATGGCGGAAGTGGCGGACTTCGGGGACACCGCCGCCCTCATCGCCAACCTGGACCTGGTGATCAGTGTCGACACCTCGGTCGTCCATCTGGCCGGCGCGCTGGGCAAGCCGGTGTGGATGATGAACCGCCACGACAGCTGCTGGCGATGGTTCCGGAACCGGAACGACAGCCCCTGGTATCCGACTTTACGGCTGTTCAGCCAGGCGGCACCGGGGGACTGGGATGGCGTGGTGATGGCGGTGTGGAAGGCGCTGGCAATAAAGGTGGCAGAGCGGAATTAGGGGGCAGCATCAACATCGATCACCATAGAAACCTTAGTGTGTTCCATTGTGGTTCGATAATATCGCCTTCCTCCCGTCGTATAAATTCTAACTCCAACAGCCGATCATTTTCGTCGGCATATAAAACAACCTCAATTTCAGTATGATCAGCGTCTAGGAGAACGCCTCCAGGCGAATAAGAATGCTGTCCATGATAGGATGGCCTGGCATAGCCATTGATCCTCAATTTTATCACTTCACCATTTGCACGAGTTGACTCAACGACCGCATTTTCCATGTCTTGGATTAATATCTGGCGCTTGCCCGGATCGAGCCTCTCGGCAAATTTCCGAATGATCAACAGCTCTTTGGAACTAAGAGCACGTTCGCTCATGGTCGATATTTTCCCGGTTGGTGACGCTGAGGCCCGTCTCTCGCGTATGAAAAAGCCCCTGGCTGAACCCCGCATCGCGCGGTCCGGCCGGGGGCTTGGAATGGCAAGGCGTTTTACGCGAACTCCGCCAGTTCCGCCTCCAGCCCACGGCTGCGGCAGGCGGCGGTCAGGGTGTTCAGCAGCAGCACGGCGATGGTCATGGGACCCACGCCGCCCGGCACCGGGGTGATGGCGCCGGCCACAGCGGCCGCCTCGTCATAGGCGACGTCGCCCACCAGGCGGGTCTTGCCGGCGGCAGCCGCCTCGGGATCGCGGGCGGGCACGCGGTTGATTCCCACGTCGATGACCACGGCGCCGGGCTTCACCCAATCACCCTTCACCATCTCCGGTCGGCCGACGGCGGCCACCAGGATGTCGGCGGTGCGGCACAGGGCGGGCAGATCGGCGGTGCGGCTGTGGGCGATGGTGACGGTGCAGTCGGCCTGCAGCAGCAGCTGGGCCATGGGCTTGCCCACAATGTTGGACCGGCCCACCACCACGGCGTGCTTGCCCTTCAGGCTGCCCAGATGGTCCTTCAGCAGCATCAGGCAGCCCAGCGGGGTGCACGGCACCATGCCCGGCAGGCCCACCGCCAGGCGTCCGGCGTTGACCACGTGGAAGCCGTCCACATCCTTGTTGGGGTCGATGGCGGCCAGCACGGCGTTGCTGTCGATATGGGCCGGCAGGGGCAGTTGCACCAGGATGCCGTGGATGGCGGGGTCGGCGTTCAGGCTGTGTACCAGGGCCAGCAGGTCTTCCTGCGTGGTGCTGGCGTCCAGCCGGTGGGTGACGGAGTGCATGCCGGCGGCGTGGGTCTGTTCGCCCTTGTTGCGGACATAGACCTGGCTGGCCGGATCCTCGCCCACCAGCACCACGGCCAGGCCGGGCTTCAGCCCGTGACGGGTGATGAGGTCGGCGACCTTGGCGCCGATGCGTTCGCGCAAGGCCGCAGCGAATGCCTTACCGTCGATGATGTGCGCCATGACCTGTTCCTCCGCCAGCGAAACCTGAGAATTGCGCGGGACATTAGCCGCAGCGCACTGCGCCGCCAATCCCTTGGGCTCAAAAGCCTTCCGAACCCTGCCATGCGGCACCGTCGGTCCCCCCGGTGCCGTGACAAGGCCGTCGCCAGAAGTTTTTATATTTGACGTATAAATTCATATTTGATGTGCTGATCACCAGCCGGGCCGCATGCCGGCCAAAAGAACACCCTGGGAGGGGACATGTCGGACGGCCGCGCGCATCCGCATCAGCACCAAGCCACAAAACCGAAATGGGCGATTCCCATCGCCCTGATCGTCAGCCTGTTTTTCCTGTGGGGCGTGGCCAACAACCTGAACGACGTGCTGATCGCGCAGTTCCGCAAGGCCTTCGATCTTCAGGATTGGCAGTCCGGTCTGGTGCAATCCGCCTTCTACCTGGGCTATTTCTTCTGTGCCATGCCAGCGGCCCTGTTCGCCCGGCGCTACGGTTACAAGGCCGCCATTGTCCTCGGGCTGGCGCTCTACGGCATCGGCGCGCTGCTGTTCTATCCGGCGGCCGAACTGCGGGCGTACAGCGCCTTCCTGGGCGCCCTGTTTGTCATCGCCAGCGGCCTCGCCTTCCTGGAAACCTCCGCCAACCCGCTGATGACCGTGCTGGGCGACCCGGCGGGGGCTGAGCGGCGGCTGAACCTGGCGCAGGCCTTCAATCCCCTGGGCTCCGTTGCGGGTGTCCTCGTGGGGCGGCAGTTCATCCTGTCCGGCGTGGAATACACGCCCGAGCAACTGGCCGCCCTATCGCCCGAGGCGCTGGCCCGGTTCCGGGACACCGAGGCCATGGCTGCCCAATCCTCCTACCTGGTGCTGGGCCTGCTGGTCCTGCTGTGGGCGGTGGTGGTGTTCGCCGTGCGCTTCCCCACCCTGAGCGACGGGCCGGAGGAAAGGCCTGAGGAAGGGGTGGATACGGCGGCGGCTGGTGATGGAAGCGGCTTCCGCGGTCTGCTGCGGCACCGCCATTTCCTGTTCGGTGTGGTGGCGCAATTCTTCTACGTCGGCGCCCAGGTGGGGGTATGGAGCTTCCTGATCCGCTATTCCCAGCACGCCCTGCCCGGCACGGGGGAGAAGACGGCCGCCGCCTACCTCACCCTGTCCCTGGTGGCCTTCATGGCCGGGCGCTTCGCGGGAACGGCCCTGATGGGCCGGGTGCCGGCGGAACGGCTGATGGGCGTGTTCGCCGCCATCAACGTCACGCTGTGCCTGGTCGGGGCGTTTGGCGGCGGCTGGCTGGGGCTGGGCGCCATGATCGCCACCAGCTTCTTCATGTCCATCATGTTCCCCACCATCTTCGCCCTGTCGTTGCGCGGCCTGGGGCCGCTGACCAAGCTGGGCTCGTCCTGGCTGGTCATGGCCATCATCGGGGGCGCCGCCATCCCCGTGGCCATGGGCCGTGTGTCGGACATGACCAGCATCGCCGTCGCCATGGTGGTGCCGGGGGTGTGCTTCGCCGTCGTCGGCGCCTTCAGCCTGGCGGGGCGCACGGCGCCGGTGGGTGGGCGCGATGAGCGGCTGAAGGTCGTGGCCACGCACTGAGGGCGACCGGCATGATCGATGCCCACCAGCACATCTGGCGCCTGGGCCGGCACGGGCACAGCTGGCCCACGCCCGACCTCGCGGTCATCCACCGCGACCATGAGGTAGCGGACCTGGAGGCCCTGGCCGCCCCCCTGGGCGTCACCGGCAGCGTGCTGGTGCAGTCCCAGCCCTGTGACGAGGACACCGACTTCCTGCTGGAGGAAGCGGCGCGCCAGCCCTTCGTCCAGGGTGTGGTGGGCTGGGTTGACATGAAGGCGCCGGACGCGCCAGCGCGCATCGCCGCCCTGGCCGCCCGCCCCAAGATGCGCGGCCTGCGCCCCATGCTGCAGTCCCTACCCGTGGACTGGATCGCCGATCCATCCGTCGATGCCGCCGCCCGCGCCCTTGTGGCGTGCGGCCTGAGCTTCGACGCGCTGGTCCTGCCGCCCCACCTGCCCGCTTTGCTGGACTTCTCCCGCCGGCACCCGGATTTGGCCATGGTGATCGACCACGGCGCCAAGCCCTATATCGCCCGGGGGGAGATCGACGGCTGGGCCGCCAGCATGCGGGGTCTGGCCGCCCTGCCCCAGGTCCACACCAAGCTGTCAGGTCTGCTGACCGAGGCTGGCGACCGGCCGACGGCCGACGCCCTGAAACCCTACGTGGACGTTCTGCTGGACGCCTTCGGCCCCGACCGGCTGATGTGGGGAAGCGACTGGCCGGTGCTGAACCTGGCGGGCGATTACGCGGGCTGGCTGGCGATGGCGCGCGATCTGGTGCCGGCCGAGGCGCACCCGGCGGTGTTCGACGGCACGGCGCAGCGCTTCTACCGTCTTTAAAGTACCTCCTCCACCAGCCGGGCGCCCCATTCGCCCAGGCGCTCGTCCAGGCCACGATGATGCCATGCCTCGGGGTCTATCGCCCGGGCATGGGTCAGGTCATGCTGGAACATGGCCTCCATCTCCTGCCCGAACCCGGCGCCCAGGACCACGGCGTTGATCTCGTTGTTGAAGGCGACGCTGCGCCAATCGAGGTTGGAGGAACCGACGGTGGACCAGTCGCCGTCGATGACGGCGGTCTTGGCATGCAGGATGGCGTCCGCATACTCGTAAATATGCACGCCGGCGGCCAGCAGATCGCTGTAATAGCCGCGCCCGGCCATGACCGACAGGGGGCTGTCGCTGGGCCCCGGCACCAGCACGGTGACATCCACGCCCCGCGCGGCCGCCTGCCTCAGTGCCCGGGCCAGGTCCGGCGTCGGCACGAAATAGCCGGTGGTCAGGTGGATGGACTTGCGCGCCAGGGTGATGGCCACCAGCAGGCTGCGGTAGATCAGCGGCCGGCCCTCCGTCGGCGCGCCGCTCAGGGCCTGCAGGACGATGTCGCCCGGCCGGGTTCGTGGGCCCGGCGGCGGCGCGCTCAAGGGTGGGGCGGCGTCGAGCCCCTGGGCCTGGCGCTGCTGGTCCCAGGTGTCCGCGTACAGGCGCTGGAACTCCGCCACCACCGGGCCGGCGATGCGCACATCGGTATCGCGCCAGGGGCGCTGTTCCGGATCCTGGTTTTCGGCGCCCGCGCCGGCGTGATGGCGGCGGTCGTAGACCTCGCTGATGTTCACGCCGCCCACGATGGCGACGGCGTCGTCCACGATCAGCAGCTTGCGATGGTCGCGGCGGTTGACGTCCAGGGTCAGCAACGTGGCGGGGTCGACCGGGTTGAAGACCAGCAGGTTCACGCCGCCCTGGCGCAGGCGCTCGAACACCTCCTTGGGCGTGTCCTGCGAGCCCCAGGCGTCATAGATCAGGTTGACCTCCACCCCTTGCGCCCGCTTGGCCACCAGCTTCTCCGCGAAGCGGGAGCCTTCCACCCCATCGAACTCATAGCTTTCCATGTCGATGCGGGTGCGGGCGCCATCGATGGCGGCGTCCATGGCGGCATAGGTCTCGGTGCCGCTGCGCAACAGGGTGACGCTGTTGCCGCCGACGAAGGGCGCGCCGCCGATGATCTCCCCCTGCCGGCGCAGCAGATCCAGCCGGCTGGTCGCATCCGCCGTGGCCAGTGCCCGGGCGATGTCGGGGTCGGCCGAGGGCAGCGTGGCGCAGCCGGCGACGCTCCCAACCAAGGCAAGGGCGATAAGGGCGGTTTTGGCGAAGCTTAGGCGGGACGGCATGGGCCGGATCGTGCCACCGCCGCCGCCATCCGGCCATTGCGACCAGCGGCGGAGCGGGGCCCGATTTCCGGCTTATGCGGGGGATGCGGCGGCTTAGGCCGTCCAGCCACCGTCGATGACATGGATGGCGCCGGTGGTGAAGGATGAGGCGTCGCTGGCCAGGTACAGCGCCAGTTCCGCGATCTCCTCCGCCCGGCCCAGGCGGCCCATGGGCTGGCGGGCGACGAAGGCGGCCTGCGCTGCGGCATAATCGCCGGTGGCGGCCAGGCGTTCATCCAGCGAGGGGGTCTGCACCGTGCCGGGACAGATGGCGTTGCAGCGCACACCCCGGCCCACGAAGTCGGCGGCCACCGACTTGGTCAGGCCGATGACGGCGGCCTTGGTGGCACCGTAGGCGAAGCGGTTGGGCACGCCCTTGATGGAGCTGGCGACCGACGACATGTTGACGATGCTGCCCCCGCCCGCCTCCAGCATGCCGGGCAGAAAGGCGCGGATGGTGCGGACCATGGCCGTGACGTTCAGATCCCAGGAAAAGTCCCAGGCGGCCGCATCGCACTCCAGGATGGTGCCCGCATGGACGAAGCCGGCGCAATTGAACAGCACGTCGATGGGCCCGACCTCCGCCGCGATGGTAGCCACGTCCGCGTCACTGCGCACGTCCAGCCGGTGGTGACGGCAGCCCGCGACCTCCGCCAGCTTGTCGGTGTTGATATCGGTGGCGTGGACGGTTGCCCCCTCCCGCGCGAACAGTTCCGCCGCCGCCCGGCCGATACCCTGGGCGGCGGCCGTCACCAGCGCCGTCTTACCCTCTAGACGTCCCATTAGTGATCTCCTCAAACAGCCCGTGTGGGCAGGCAGGCGGGGCCCACCGGCTCGAACGATTTGTAGGTCAGGATGAATTCCTGATGGCCCAGGGCCTCGGACACGGTGCGCTCGCCCGCCGCCGCCGCCTCGACTAGATCCAGGATCTCGGCCCCCACCTCATCCAGCGTGGCCTTGCCTTCCAGGATGCGGCCGGCGTTCACGTCCATGTCCTCCGACAGCCGGGTATAAGTCTCCGGGTTGGCGCAGACCTTGATGACGGGGGAGATGGCGGAGCCGACGACGGAGCCGCGCCCGGTGGTGAACAGGATGACGTGGCTGCCCGACGCGATCAGCTCCACGATCTCCGCGTTGTCGGAAATGTTGGGGAAACCGAAGCGCGGCTCGCCATCCGGCACCACGTCCATCAGGTACAGTCCACCTGACGGCGGAATGTCGCCCGGCTTGATCAGGCCGCTGATGGGGGAGGAGCCGGACTTGGAATAGGCGCCCATGGACTTCTCTTCCTGGGTGGTCAGCCCGCCCTCGGCATTGCCAGGGGCGAAGCTGCCGAAGCCCATGATGGTGTAGTAGCGCTCCGCCTTCTGCACGCAGGCCTCGATCTCGGCACCCAGTTCCGGCGTCACGGCCCGGTCGGACATGATGCGCTCACAGCCCACCAGCTCGCCCGTCTCCTCGAAAATGCAGGTGGCGCCGGCCTCGACCAGCCAATCGAAGCAGCGGCCCACGGCGGGGTTGGCGGTGATGCCGCTGGTACCGTCGGACCCGCCGCAGATGGTGCCCACCACCAGTTCGTGCCGGGCCATGGGCACCACCGGCGTCTGGTCGGCGAGGGCCTTCAGGCGCGCCACGGCGGCGCGCCCGGCCTCGATGGTGGCCTTGGTGCCGCCGGCCTGCTGGATGACCAGGGTTTCCACCGGCCGGCCGCTGGCCGCCACCACCTGGCGCAGGGCCTCACGGTTGAAGCTCTCGCAGCCCAGCGACACCAGCAGCACCCCGCCCACGTTGGGATGGGTGCACAGCTTGGTCATGATCTGGAAGGCGTAGCTGTTGGGATAGCAGCCGGGGAAGCCGATCAGGTGCACGTCCATGTCGTCGCTGACCGTGACGATACGGCGGGCCACATGGTGGGCGCATTCCACCAGATAGGCCACGACCACCACGTTGCGGATGCCCTTGCGCCCGTCGCTTCTGAGAAACCCACGCATCTCCGCCATATCAGTGGCCCCCTTCGCTGCCGCCGACCACCTGTCGTGTATGGCTGGCGATGTAATCGCTTTTCATGTTGTGCATGTGGACATGGCCGCCGACGTCCACCGCGGCGGTCATGGAGCCGATGGGCGCGCCGTATTTCAGCACCTTGTCCCCCGCCGCCAGGGTGCGGCGGGCCAGTTTATGGCCCACGGTCACGTCCTGGGCGGCGGTGACGGGCGTGCCGTCGATTTCCAGGGCGTCGCCGGCGCGGATGGCGGCGCGGACCACCAGCACGTTGTCATCCGGATGCAGCAGGATGAGGGGGGAGATGGGCGTGCTCATGCGGCTTTCGTTGTGTTGGGAGTGGGAACGGGGGCATCCGGATGCAGCAAGCCATCGGCGCGCAGGATCTGCCACAGCTCGGGTGGAATGACGGTGTCCATCAGGGCCCGGGTTTGGGCCACCTGTGCCGCATCCGCCATGCCGGGGATGACGCTGGCCACCACCGGGTGTGCCAGCGGAAACTGCAGGGCCGCCGCCGCCAGGGGCACATCGAAGCGATCGCAGGCCGCCTCCAGCCGGCGCACGCGGTCGATGATGGTGGCGGGCGCCGGCTGGTAATTGTAGTACAGCGGGGCCGCACCCTGGGTGCCGTTCACCAGAATGCCGGAATTGTAGGGGCCGCCGACGATGACCCTCACCCCGCGCGCGGCGCAGGCGGGAAAGAAGGTATCCAGCGCCGTCTGTTCCAGCAGGGTGTAGCGGCCGGCCAGCAACACGACGTCGAAGTCGGCATGGCCCATCGCCTCCAGGCACACCTGCCACTCATTGACGCCCAGGCCGATGGCGCGCACCGCCCCCTGGTCCCGCAGTTCCCGCATGGCGCGGTAGCCGCCGTCCAGGAAACGGCGGAAATGAACGGCGTGGTCGTCACCATGGGTGACGGTGCCCAGGTCATGGGCCAGCAGCAGGTCGATGCGGTTCCGCCCCAGCCGCCGCCGGCTTTCGGCGTAGGAACGCATGACGCCATCATAGCTGTAGTCGAACACGGGCTCATACGGGGCGGCGTCGGCGAAGCCGTGCCTCACCGGGCCCGCGCCCGCGCCAACCGGCACCAGCACCCGCCCCACCTTGGTGGAAACCACCAGCTCTTCACCGGGGTCCAACTCTGCCAGCACAGCACCCAGGCGGCTCTCGCTGAGGCCAAAGCCGTAATGGGGTGCTGTATCCAGGTAGCGGATGCCGGCCGTCACCGCCGCCGTCACGGCGGCCCGGGCCGCTTCCTCCGCCACCGGCTGGTACAGGTTGCCGATGGCCGCGGCGCCGAAGCCCAGCGGGGGCAAGGGCGGGCATGCCGGGGTGAATGAAGAGAATGCGTCCATGGCGGCCTTCCCGGGGGCGGGGCGATTTTCAATTCATATACGAAATCACCTTCCGCATATAAAATCATCGGCCACAGTCCGTAAGTCAAGACGCCTCACGCCATCTCTTGCCCGGCGGGCGCCCTGATGGCATAGCCGGAGAGCCGCAAACCCAGCCCTCAGGCCCAGGCCGGATTATCCATGCCCCCCCTTCCCGATGATACCGTGCCCGACCTCGACACCCCCGATGACCTCACGGCCGACGGTGCGGCGGAAACCGTGCGCAAGTACCGGGCGCCCGCCTTGGAGAAAGGGCTGGACATCCTGGAGTTGATGGCCAGCCACGGCGCGCCCATGACGCCGTCGCAGATTTCCGCCCGGCTGGGCCGCTCGGTCAGTGAGCTTTTCCGCATGATCCAGGTGCTGGAGTTCCGGGGCTATATCGCGCCGGCGGCGGCGGCCGATGGCTATGAGCTGACCAACAAGTTGTTTACTCTGGGCATGGCGCGGGCGTCGGTGCGCACCCTTCTGGAGGCGGCCCTGCCCCTGATGCGCGAGTTGGCGCTGGCCATCGGCCAATCTTGCCACCTGGCGGTGGCTTCGGACGACCAGATGGTGGTGGTGGCGCGCATCGAGAACCCGGGCCACCTGGGTTTCTCCGTGCGTCCCGGCTATCATCGCAGCTTGGTGGAGGCTACGTCCGGCATGGTGCTGTACGCCTTCCAGCCGCCTCACACCCAGGCCCTGTGGCGCGCCATGCTGGAACGCGCCGTGGGGCCGGAACGGGTGGCCCCCTTTGCCGCCCGCGCCGATGCCGTGCGCACCCAGGGTTATGCCCAGGCCGCCAGCGACTACGCCCTGGGGGTCATGGACCTGTCCGCCCCGGTCATCGGTGGCACCGGGGCGGCGGTGGCGGCCCTGACCGTGCCCTTCATGCAGCATACACCCCAGGTCCGTTCCCTGGCGGAAACCATAGGCATGGTGCAAGCCACCGCCCGGCAGATCGCCCTTGACCTCACGGAACGGGCCTGAACCGACCCGCACGGGATGGCCGGCATGCACGCGCCCAGGGCTGTGACAGGGCCATGGTTTATGCTAGACCCGGGCAACTTCCTTCCAAATAACACCCGCATGCCTTGAGGAATAGTTCGCCGTGACGTCGCAGCCGACCCCCGCCCCCCACAGCCCCTACGTCCTGGTGCTGACCTGCCCCGACGTGAAGGGTGTGGTGGCCGCCGTCTCCAGCTATCTGGCCGACAACGACGCCTCGATCACCGAATCCAATCATTTCAACGACCAGCTGACCAACAGCTTTTCCATGCGCACGGCCTTCCGGCCGGATGGCCCGGGATTCCCCGACCTGGACAGCCTGCGCCAGGGCTTTCAGTTGATCGCCCGCCGCTTCCGCATGGATTGGCAGTTGGTGGACATGACGGTGAAGCCCAAAGTGGTGATCGCCGTGTCCAAGTTCGGCCACTGCCTTTACGACCTGCTGCACCGCGCCCGCTCCGGCTCCCTGCCCATCGACATCCCGGCCGTCATCTCCAACCACGACGACATGCGCTCCTTCGTGGAATGGAGCGGCATCCCCTATCACCACCTGCCGGTGAAGGGCGATAAGACGGCGCAGGAGGCCGCGTTCATGGACGTGGTGAATCAGGCCGGTGCCGACCTGGTCGTGCTGGCCCGCTACATGCAGATCCTGTCGGCTGACCTCTGCGGCCAACTGGCGGGCCGCTGCATCAATATCCACCATTCCTTCCTGCCCAGCTTCAAGGGCGCCAAGCCCTACCACCAGGCCCACGCCCGTGGCGTGAAGCTGATCGGCGCCACCGCCCATTATGTGACCACAGACCTGGATGAAGGCCCCATCATCGAACAGGGCATCGAGCGGGTGGATCACACCCAGACGCCGGAAGACCTGGTGGATATCGGCCGTGACATCGAATGCGCCGTCCTGGCCCGCGCCGTGCGCTGGCACATCGAGCGCCGCATCCTGGTGACGGGGCAGAAAACCATCGTGTTCAGCTGAACGAAAAGGGCGGGACAGCCAGCCAGCCGTCCCGCCCTTAGACTTCAGGCGCCACTACGGTCAGCGCGGCGTTACGCTGGTGCTGGTCGATGTGCCGCCCGAGGCGTTCACCTTGGCCGATGCGCCCCCGGCGGACACGCTGTCCTGGCTCTGGACCCTGGCATGGTCGTTGGCGGACACGCCGGACTTGCCGGCCGAGACATCAGCGCCGCCGGTGGTGCCGGCCGACACGCCGGCACCACCGTTCAGCAGCGTCGGAGCTTTGGCGGCGCCCACGGCCGTGGTGCTCGTGCTGCCGGTGGTCTGGGTCGTACCGGCGGCGGTACCGTTGGTCACGCCCATGGCGCCGGCGGTGGTGCCGTTCTCGACCTCCTGGGTGGTGGCCGCGGCGCTGGCGGCGGTACTGCCGGCCGCGTTGGCGTTCGCCTTGGCGGCATCGGTGGCGGCATTGGTGGTGTCCTGCGCCGTCACGGCGGCGCTGTCCCTCACCTGGCCGGCGGCGGCGGTGCCGCTGGCGGCGCGGGGGACGGCCTGGGCGTTCAAGCCGGCCATCGCATTCTGCTGGGCGCCCAGGTTGGCGCCGGTGGCGGTGTTCAGGGTGCTGCTGACGCCACCGGTCACGGCACCGGTGGCATGGCCGCCGATCAACTGCGCGTTGGCGGCGCCGGCCAGCAGGGCGGCGACAGCCACGCCGCTCAGGAGAAGACGGGTATTCATGGTGTTCCTCCGTATCGCAGTGCGGCAAGCGCCTTCAAATTTTCCGCGCCTGCCCTTGCTACAGAGGCCAGTTCATTACCCAATGATGGCGGCAATTTGGCAAGGGAATGGATTCAATTAGCCTAATGCGAAAGCCGTAAAGGCTCAGAAATTTAAAATATTCCTCTCTCTATTAAAAATGAAATTGATCTTCTATCCACCCACACACTTCCGGAATTTATGAGAATTTTTCAAAGACATGGCCGTGAGAAAGGGCGGGACGTCCCGGGGACATCCCGCCCTGTTTTCGCCGGTCGCAAGGACCGGTCACACCAACGGCGCTCAGCGCGGCGTGCTGGTGGTGGTGGTGGTGGTCGTGGTGCTGGTGTTGCCGTAGCCATCCGTCTGGGTCGACTGGCGCTCCACCACGCTGCCGTCCGGCGTCTCCACCTTGCTGCCGCTGCGCGTGACCTTGGTGCCGTCCGGATAGGTCGTGGTGGTGGTGCGGGATTTGGTGACGCGATCGGCATCGGAACCCGTGACCGAACTGTAGGAGGTCTCGGTCGATTGGGTGGTACCGGGCGCCATCATGTCGGGCGCGGGCGGCTGCACCGTGGTGGTTTCGGTGGTGGTGGTGCGGGACTGGGCCACCGGCACCGCGCTGGTGGTGACGGTGCGGGTGGTGGTCGTTTCGGACTGGGCGCAAGCCGCACCAGCCAGCAGGCTCGCCAGGGCCGCGCCAGTCAAAAGAAGACGGGTGCTCATGACACTTCCTCCATTGTGCGTTTCCGGTGGGCGCATTGGATTGAGTTGCCGCGCCCGCCTTGCTACGAAATTGAATTTTATTTCTGAATATGGCTGGATTTCGGTGTGTAATAGGAATGTTTTTGTCATTAATCATTAGAAATATTCGAATGAATTACATCATTATTTAAACCATAAAGACAAATAAGGGCATGGCATCGTCGGGATGCCTTGCCCTTATTTTCCGTCAGGCCGGTGGGGTGGCGCCACCCACCCCCCGATTATCGTCAACGCGGCGTGCTGGTCGTCGTGGTGGTGCTGGTGGAATTGCCATAGCCGTCGGTCTGGGTCGACTGATGCTCCACCGTGCTGCCGTCCGGGGTTTCCACCTTGCTCTTGCTGCGCGTGGACTTGCTGCCGTCCGGGTACGTTGTGGTCGTGGTCTTCGACTTGGCCGTGCGGTCATCGTCCGACCCGGACTGGGAGCTGTAGGTCTCGGTCGACTGGGTGGTACCGGGCATGGCCGCATCCATGGCCGCATCCGACGCCGCATCGGGGGCCGGAGGCTGCTGCGTGGTGGTTTCCGTGGTGGTGGTGCGCGACTGGGCCACAGGAACGGCGGTGGTCGTCGTAGTGCGCGAGGTCGTGGTTTCGGACTGGGCGCACGCCGCACCGGCCAGAAGGCTGGCGAAAGCCGCGCTGCTCAGAAGAAGACGGGTATTCATGGTTATTCCTCCGTATCTGCGTACGGCGGGCATCACATGAAACGATGCGCCTGCCTGTTACCGACTAGAGTTCAGCCCCGTAATATGGCCGGAATTTGGCAATAATTGCAGCTCTATTTGCTTAACCCCTTCGCTGATTACGGTGTATTTTAAAATGGATAGGAAAATCGGTGGGCGGCATATACTCCTCATGCCGCCCGAACGAAGCATTCATCACTTAGCCATCATGGATAGACAGCAGTCAGCCATTCGGCCAGCAGCGCCGGCTTTTCCTGACCTTCGATTTCAATGGTGACGGTGCGGGTCAACAGCCAGCCGCCGCCCTTTTCCTCAACCGAATCCAGGGTCTGGCGGCTGCGCAGGCGCGACCCTGCCGGCACCGGCGCCAGGAAGCGGATCTTGTTGAAGCCATAGTTCACGCCCTTGCCAGCGTCCCGCACCTCCAGCGTCTGATAGCTGAAGGCGGCCAGCAACGACAGGGTGAGGAAGCCATGGGCGATGGTGCCGCCCAGGGCCGCCGTGGCACGCGGCACGTCGATATGGATCCATTGATGGTCGTCGGTGGCGTCGGCGAAACCGTTGATGCGGTCCTGATCCACCACCACCCAGTCGGAGTAGCCCAGGTCCCGTCCCACCAGGGTGGGCAGGTCGGCCATGTCCACGGTCAGCATTCTGTTTCCCTCCTCGTTGTTGGCGCAGCAAGAGGTATCCCGTGACACGGGGGGTCCCGCACGCGGTGGCAGGATGCCAAATTGGCGGGGCAAGGGCACGGACTATGCAATTCCCCACGCGCACCGTTCGCCTACCATAAGCGTCCTCCTCCTCTGCGGCCCCGCCTTTGGCCCGCCCTGACCAACGGACCATCCATGACCGCCACCGCCTTGCCCGACGATGTCGCCCCGGACGAGCGGGAGCCCGGTCGGTCGGTGTGGGCGGAGTTCCGCCGGGGGCTCGCCGCCATGGCGCCCATTCTGCTGGGCGTGGCGCCCTTCGCCCTGGTGCTGGGCTCCCAGGCCGCGATGAAGGGCCTGAGCCCGCTGGAAGTGGCGCTGATGTGCGGCCTGAACTTCGCCGGCGGGTCGGAGTTCGTGGCCATCGAGCTGTGGCGCAGCCCGCCGCAGATCGCGCTGATCGCCGGCATGACCCTGCTGGTCAACTGCCGCCATCTGCTGATGGGGGCGTCATTCGCCCCGCATCTGCGGCGCCTGCGCCCCTGGCAGGCGGCGCTGGTGCTGTTCGTCATGGCCGATGAGACCTGGGCGCTGGGCATGGACGACGCCCGCCGCCGCATGGCGGTCACCGGCCGGCCGGGCATCAGCCTGCCTTACTATGCCGGCCTCGCCGTCTCCCTCTACATCGCCTGGGTGGCGGTGACGGTGCTGGGGGCGGTGGTGGGGCCGGTGCTGGGCAACCCCCACGCCTATGGCTTCGACATGGCCTTCACCGCCGTCTTCCTGGTGCTGATCCGCGGCATGTGGAAGGGCTGGCGCCGCGCCCTGCCCTGGCCGGTCAGCCTGGGCGTGGCCGCTGTCACCCATCTGGCGGTACCGGGCGCCTGGTACGTGCCGGCCGGCACGCTGGCCGGCCTGGCCGTCGCCTATTTCGTCGCCGGCACCGAAACCCGGGAGGCCGCGCCGTGAGCGACTTCGCCCACTATCTCACCTTGGACGTACCATCCCTGCTGGCCATCCTCTCCATGATGGCGGTGACCTACGCCACCCGCGTCACGGGATACCTGGTGCTGCGCAACCGCGCTCTCAGTTCCCGCGCCACCGCGGTGCTGGAGGCGGTGCCGGGCGCCGTGCTGATCTCCGTCATCGCGCCGGCCTTCACCACCACCAATCCGGCGGACCTGCTGGGCCTGGCGGTGACCTTGGCCATGGCCTGCCGCTTCCCCATGCTGCCCACCGTCATCGTCGGCGTGGCCGTCACCGCCCTGTTGCGCCATGTGCTATGAAGTGGGGCGGCCGTCGCTAAACGGTTGAACCCCAACCGCGTCGTTGGCATCCTTCCCGCCCAAGGCCTATGGGGGAAAAGCATCATGATCGAACTCGTCATCGACCAGCGGCGGCGCGACTTGGGCGGGTTCGAGGTCGGGCGCATCCTGCCCGTGGCCCAGCGCCGCCATGTCGGCCCCTTCGTCTTCTTCGACCATATGGGCCCGGTGGACTTCCCCAAGGGCATCCCGCTGGAGCGGGACGTGCGCCCGCACCCGCACATCGGCCTGTCCACCGTCACCTACCTGTTCGATGGTGAGATCATGCACCGCGACAGTGTGGGCTCCGAACAGGCCATCCGCCCGGGCGAGGTCAACTGGATGACCGCCGGCAGCGGCATCACCCATTCCGAGCGCTTCGAGAAGGCGCGGGCCGAGGGCGGCGCGCTGCACGGCATCCAGGCCTGGGTGGCCCTGCCCGAAGCGGATGAGGAGACCGACCCCAGCTTTCATCATTACGGCGCGGACGACCTGCCCACCTATGAGCATGGCGGGCTGTGGGCCCGGCTGGTGGCGGGTGAGGCCTTCGGCGCCAAGGCCGGGGTCAAGACCCACTCCCCCCTGTTCTATGTGCACTGGGTTCTGCAGCCCGGCACCAAGGCGCAGTTGCCGGCCGAGTATCCGGAGCGCGCGGCCTATGTCGCCGTCGGCTCGGTGGAGGTGGAAGGCAGGACGGTGGAGGCCGGCCACATGCTGGTGTTCGCCCCCGGCCAGCCGGTGCTGTTCACCGCCGTCACCCCTGCGGTGGTCATGCTGCTGGGCGGGGAGCCGCTGGGCGACCGCTACATCGACTGGAACTTCGTCTCCTCCCGCAAGGAGCGGATCGAGCAGGCCAAGGCCGACTGGCGCGCCGGCCGCATGAAGCTGCCGGACCTGGACGACAAGGAGTTCATTCCGCTGCCGGGGTAAGAGCAGACGACAGCACCTCGAAAGTGGGCTCCGCCGCCGAGATCACGTCCAGACAAGCCCAACCGGTGCAAAATTGATAGTGCCTCGCTCCCGTGATTTCCTTCCACGTGATGGACTGCATTTGCATAAAGGCGGCCCCTTCCACCAGATAAGCGAAGTGGTCGGGAATCAATCCTTCCCAGTCAGCGGGATCGCTTTCCGTGCTCAGTGGCATTTCATCAATAATCCTGACTATGCACTGATTATCGAAAGTGACCCTAACAACGGAACCTTCATATCCAGGTAGACGGAAGTCTGCCCATATCCTGTTGGTTTCCCAGTGGAAATTCACTAAATCACTATTGTTGGCCTTGAATGCGATCCCGATGTCGAGAGGGTAGTATTTTATCATGTGCCACTTTCTGGTCTAGCCAGATATGAATTCTTAAATCCGCGTCGGACTGACGACGATACCGTCCTCATCGGCGTAGAGCCAGGCGCCGGGCGTGAACTGCGCGCCACCGAAGGATAGGGGCACGTCCACCTGGCCGGCGCCGGTCTTGGTGCTTTTCTTCGGGTTGGTGCCCAGCGCCTTGATGCCGAGGTCGATGTGGGCCAGGGCCACGCTGTCGCGCACGGCGCCCCACAGCACCAGGCCGGCCCAGCCGTGCTTGAACGCCAGGCCGGCGATGACGTCGCCCACCAGGGCGGTGCGCAGCGAGCCGTGGCCGTCCACCACCAGGACGGCACCCTCGCCCGCCTCGGACAGCGTATGCTTCAGCAGGGCGTTGTCCTCATGGCAGCGCACGGTCCGGATGGGCCCGTGGAAAGACGCCCGCGCCCCGAAGGAGCGGAACTGGATCTCGCAGCTTTGCAGGCTGTCCTCATAGGCGTCGACCAAGTCGGCGGTGCGATGGGTCATGCCACCCCTCCCTTCCCTGCCAAGGTTTCTCCTTATCCTAGCGCATTTTGGCCGGCACGGCAGCGGCGAGGATGGAACCGTGACCACACTCTTAAGTGACTACATGGATGTGTATACTGCAGCGGTAAGGTCTGGTGCCGGATTTGGAAATCAAGGCCGGCGCTGGACCAGGAACGGTGGGGAATTTCCGTGGCTTATTCCATCTATGTCTTGGTGGTGCTGGTGCTGGCCTATGTGCTGGCCTTCATCGACCGCCAGATCCTGACCTTACTGGCGGTGCCGATGAAGGCCGATCTGGGCCTCAGCGACCTGCAGCTCAGCCTGCTGCAGGGCTTGTCCTTCGCCCTGTTCCTGGCCATTGGCGGCCTGCCCATCGGCCGCCTGGTGGATCGGCGGCGGCGCACGGCGGTGCTGGCCGCCGGCGTCGCGGCTTGGAGCCTGTTCACCGCCGCCTGCGGCTTGGCGCGATCCTTTCCAGCCCTGTTCCTGGCGCGCGTGGGCGTGGGCTTTGGCGAGGCGACCATGGTCCCGTCGGCCTACTCCCTGATCGGCGACCTGTTCCACGGCCGGCGCCTGGGCCTGGCCATCGGCCTCTACAACATGGGTCCCTATGTGGGCGCCGGGCTGGCCCTGATCCTGGGCGGACTGGTGCTGCACCATCTGCCGCCGGATGTCGTGCTGCCCGTGCTGGGCAGCCTGCGCGGCTGGCAGGTGGTGTTCCTGCTGCTGGGGCCCGTGGGCCTGCTGATGGCGCTGTGGGTCGCCACCGTGCGGGAACCGGAAAGAACGGGCGCCGGGGCGCACACCGCGCCCAACTGGGCCGAGGTGCGGGCCTACTACCGCGCCCATGGCGTCAACGCCCTGATGGTCAACCTGGCCGGCACCTTCGCCGCCATGGCGCTGTACAGCCTGGGCGCCTGGCTGCCGCATCTGCTGGCCCGCATCCACCACATGAAGCCGCTGGACATCGGCCAGGGCATGGGCTGGCGCCTGATGGTGTTCGGCGCCGGCGGCGCCTTGCTGGCCGGCATCCTGGGTGACCTCCTGCGCCGGCGGGGCTTGGTCCAGGGACGCCTGGTCGTGATGATCGCCGGTGCCGCCGCGTCTTGCCTGCTGCTTTACCCCGCCCTGCGCGCGCCGGACGGCGATGGCGCGCTGACATGGCTGGGGCCGCTGATCGGCTGCATGACCCTGGCCATCGGCTCCAGCCCCCCGGCCTTGCAGGAGATCACCCCCAACCGCCTGCGCGGGTTCCAGCACGCCGTGGCGGCACTGATCGCCACCCTGCTGGGCCTGGGCGCGGGGCCGTCGGTGGTGGCGCTGGTGACGGACAAGGTGCTGCGCGACGAAAGCCGTCTGGACCTGTCGCTGCTGCTGACCCTGCCCGCCATGCTGGGTGCCTGCATCGTGCTGGCGCTGATCGCGTGCCGCCGCTATGCCGCCAGCCTGGAGGCGATGGCGTCAACCGGTGAAACGGTGCCAGCGGCCGGCCTTTCCCTTTCGGGGGCAAGCGGAAACGCCACAACCTGAGAAATCTATTTTTGTAGGAAGCTCCCGCAAAAAGATGTATGAGGAGGAATATCGCTTATGCGCGCATAGGTTGTCGCGCCAGCCCTGGAGAAGAGCATGTACAACACCGCCACCTTCCCTGTGCCGGACGGCACCACCATCAAGATCAACGGCTTCACCAATTCCGCCTATTGGGCCCAGCGCATCGTGATCGAGGTCACGGGCCAGGCGCCCATCACCTGGAACGGCACCGGCGCCCAGAACAACAAGCTGGTGGGCCAGGTGGTGATTCCGCCCGGCAACGGCCGGCAGGTCAGCGTCACCATGTCCTATGATCCGGGCGGTGGCTTCGCCCCTTCCACCGTCGTGAAGATCCCCTTCGATGATCCCAGCCTGACCGGCTTCGTCATCGGCGGCCAGGACGCCGGCGGCCGCCCCAATGGCCCTGCCAGCTGGAACACGGTGGCCTTCGTCTATTGGGCCAAGGGCTATTAACGTCGCCCAGCGTCAATGAAGAAACCCCGGGTGGCCGTCCATCCGGGGACTTTAGTGCTCCCTCAAACGCCGGGCGGCGCTCGCTCCGGCGGACGCAGTGGCGTCCTACAGCGGCATGAGGCTTGTGCCCTCATGCCGCTGACAAAGGTGTCAGGCCGCTTCGCGGTTCTGCGCCAGGCGGTCCAGCAGGGCGTCCTGCTGGTCGATCAGTTCCTGCGGCGTGTCGCCGCCGAAGCGGCCGAACAGCTCCGACTGGTCACGCAGTTCCGTTTCAGCCTCCACCTCGTTCACCGCCATGACGGCGTCGAACTGGTCGCGACCGAAGTCGAGGCCGGTCCAGGTCAGGTCCTCATAGCGTGGCGTCAGGCCGAACAGGTTCTCTTCCGTTTCCACGGCACGACCCCGCACCCGGTCCACGATCCACTTCAGCACCCGCATGTTATCGCCGAAGCCCGGCCAGGCGAACTTGCCGTCCTGGTCCTTGCGGAACCAGTTGACGCGGTAGATGCGCGGCAGGTCATTGATCTTGTTGCCCATGTCCAGCCAGTGGCGCCAGTACTCCGCCATGTTGTAGCCGCAGAAGGGCAGCATGGCGAAGGGATCGCGGCGAATGGCGGCTTGGCCCACGGCGGCGGCGGTCGCCTCCGACCCCAGGGTCGCCGCCCAGTACACGCCCTCGTTCCAGCCACGGGTCTCGAACACCAGGGGGAAGGTGCGCGACAGGCGGCCGCCGAAGATGAAGGCGCTGATGGGCACGCCGGCGGGGTCTTCCCAGGCGGGATCGATGCTGGGGCATTGGCTGGCCGGGGCGGTGAAGCGGGCGTTGGGATGCGCCGCCTTGCGGCCGCTGGCGGGCGTCCAGTCCTTGCCCTCCCAGTCGATCAGGTGGGCCGGCGGCGTCTCGGTCAGGCCTTCCCACCACACGTCGCCGTCATCGGTCAGGGCGCAGTTGGTGAAGATGACGTTGGCGTGCAGGGTCAGTAGGGCGTTGGGGTTGGACTTCAGGCTGGTGCCCGGCGCCACGCCGAAGAAGCCCGCCTCCGGATTGATGGCGCGCAGGGTGCCGTCCGGCGCTGGCTTGATCCAGGCGATGTCATCGCCGATGGTGCGCACCTTCCAGCCGTCGAAGACGGCCGGCGGCACCATCATGGCGAAGTTGGTCTTGCCACAGGCCGAGGGGAAGGCCGCCGCGACATAGGTCTTCTCGCCCTCCGGGCTTTCCACGCCCAGGATCAGCATATGCTCGGCCAGCCAGCCCTCCTCGCGCCCCAGGGATGACGCGATGCGCAGCGCGAAGCACTTCTTGCCCAGCAGGGCATTGCCGCCATAGCCGGAGCCATAGCTGATGATCTCGTGCGTCTCGGGAAAGTGGACAATGTACTTGTGCCGGGCGTTGCAGGGCCAGGCTACGTCCTTCTGGCCGGGGGCCAGGGGCGCGCCCACCGAGTGCAGGCACTTCACGAAACCGCCGTCACCCAGCTGGCGCAGCACCGCCTCGCCCATGCGGGTCATGATGCGCATGTTCACAGCGACATAGGGGCTGTCGGACAGCTGCACGCCGATGTGGGAGATGGGGGAACCCAGGGGCCCCATGCTGAAGGGCACCACGTACAGGGTGCGGCCGCGCATGCTGCCCTTGAACAGGCCCTGCAGCGTTTGGCGCATCTCGGCGGGATCGGCCCAGTTGTTGGTCGGGCCGGCCTCTTCCGCCGTCGGGGTGCAGATGAAGGTGCGATCCTCCACCCGGGCGACGTCGCCGGCGTCGGACCGGCAGAGGAAGGAATTGGGCCGCTTGGCCGGGTTCAGGCGGATGAAGGTGCCTTGGGCCACCATTTCTTCGCACAGCCGGTCATATTCCTCCTGGCTGCCGTCGCACCAATGGACGGCCGCCGGCTGGCAATGGGCGACAACCTCATCAACCCAGTCCAGCAGGGCCTGGTTGGTGGTGGGCGCGCCGGTGGCGCCACTCAGGGGGGAGCCGGTCAGGGCGGAGGACGTCGTGACGGAGCTGCTCATGGAAATATTCTACC
Organism: Nitrospirillum amazonense; assembly: GCF_029594735.1. NCBI lineage: Bacteria > Pseudomonadati > Pseudomonadota > Alphaproteobacteria > Rhodospirillales > Azospirillaceae > Nitrospirillum > Nitrospirillum amazonense. The sequence continues at coordinate 615,738 of NZ_JARPAF010000001.1, read as the reverse complement.
TTTCGATCCGCGAAACCGCTGGCGGTTGGCCCGGTGCCGTTCCGGCCTGCCTGGCCCGGAAGGGGGCGCCGGCCATCAACGGAAGCGTCAGGTTCGCAGCATCGTTCCCGGGGGCCGGCAGGGTGTGGGCACAGCCGATGGCAAATGATGCCGCGCCGCTTCCATCGGCGCAGACGGTCATGATTGGTGTGGGGCGTTGAAGGGCGCGATGGCCGACCGTTGACAGGTCAACTATACGCGCAAGCCTCCCTGGCACCGGACAGGCCGGGTGCGGCAGGGCGATCGCCCCGCGGACGGGATCGTCGATGGATTCCGTGGGTGAAGGTCATTGTGCGCTACTCCCCGAAGTTGAGTACGAGTGGGCCGGTCTTTACCGCCAGCTCCACCCTCAAAATATGGCCGGCCCTGTCGCCGGGCGCGTGCCTGATCCATCTTCTACCGCCGCGCCACCGGATGTCCAGTGGCTTGGCTGTGTCAACGGCGACCAGCCCGGTTGGGAAGGCCGCGCGCCTTTATCCAAGGTATTAACATCATGGCGTATCCGCCAGCATCCGCACCGTCGCCGGGTCACGCCGGTAAACCATGAGGACGGATAGCAAACCGCAGAGGGCGGCGGCGGCCATCCACAGGCCGGGCGCGGCCCTGTCGTCCGTCAGATCGATCAGCCAGGTCGACACCAGCGGCGTGAAGCCGCCGAACAGGGCCGTAGCCAGGCTGTAGGCCAGGGAAAACCCAACCGTCCGCACCTCCGGGGGCATGACCTCCGTCAGGGCCACCAGGGCCGCCGCATTGTAACTGGCGTAGAGGAAGGACAACCACAGCTCGGCCACCAGCATGGTGCCGAAGCTGACGTCATGGACCAGCCAGTTCAGCACCGGATACGCCGTCAGCATGGCCAGGATGGTGAAGGCTATCAGCAGAGGCCGGCGGCCCACCTTGTCGGACAGAGCCCCCATCACCGGCAGCCAGATGAAATTGGACAGGCCGACGCAGAACGTGAGCAGCAGGCTTTGCCCGGCATCGAGCTTCAGCACGCTTTTGCCATAGGTCGGCGCATAGACGGTGATGAGGTAGAAGGACACCGTCGTCATCACCACCATCATCATGCCGGCCAGCACCAGCCGCCAGTTCGCGGCGATAGACCGGACGATCTCCCGAAAGGTGGGACGATGCCGCCGGTGCTGGAATTCCGCCGTCTCCTCCAGCGAGCGGCGGATGACGAAGATCACCGGCACGATCAGGCAGCCGATGAAGAAGGGTATGCGCCAGGCCCAGTCGTGGATTTGCTCCGGCGTCAAAATCCGGCTCAGCCCATAGCCGATGAGGGCAGCGGCCATGATGGCCGCCTGCTGGCTGGCGGATTGCCAGCTGACGTAAAAGCCCTTGCGGCCCGGCGTGGCCATTTCCGACAGGTAGACAGAGACGCCGCCCATCTCCACCCCGGCGGAGAAGCCCTGCAGCAGACGGCCGATCAGCACCAGGGCGGGGGCCAGCAGCCCGATGCTGGCGTAACCCGGCACGAAGGCGATCAGCACCGTGCCCAGCGCCATGATGGCCAGCGTCAGCACCAGGCCCTTGCGGCGCCCGATCCTGTCGATGTAGCTGCCCAGGATGACGGCCCCCACCGGCCGCATCAGGAATCCGGCGCCGAAGGTGGCGAAGGTCAGCATCAGCGACGCGGTGTCGTCGCCGCTGGGGAAAAACGTGCTCGCGATATAGGGCGCGTAGAAGCCGTAAAGGAAGAAATCGAACATCTCCAGGAAGTTGCCACTGGTCACACGCAGCACCGTGGCCAGCCTGGACGGCTGCTTGGCATTGGAACTCGGCATGGAAGCGATCCTCAGCGGGGGGCTGCGGTGGCGGGCACCAGCCCGGATTTGGTGATCAGCGACGCGGCGTCGGGCGAGGACAGGAACGCGATCAGGTCCTCGGCCGCCTGCGTTTCCCGTGTTCCGGCGACGATGCCGATGGAAAACGGTGTCACCTTCTGCGCCTCATCGGGCAGGGGCCCAACGATGTCGATGCCGGACAGCGGCAATAATTCGCTGATCTGCTGGAAGCCGATCTCCGCCTCGCCGCGGGCGACGACGTTGCCGACCGGCTCCGCCGGGATCATCCGCGCCTTGTCCCTCATGGCGTCGGCGATGCCCAGGCGCTTGAAGAGGACCGTGGACAGGAAGACACCGCTGGCGCTGTCGGAATAGGCGACCGACTTGGCGTCCAGCAGCACCTTCTTCAAGGACGCCACGGTCGAGATGTCCAGATGGGGCGCGCCGGCCTTCACGGCCAGGCCGATCTTGGACAGGGCCAGGACCCGGTGGTCCAGATCCATCACCTGCCCGTCCCGCACCAGCGTTTCAAGGCTGTCGCCCACCATGATGACGACATCGATATCCTGATGCTGGCGCAGCCGATTGGGGATGGCCTCCGGCGTGTCCCCCATGGACGGGCCCCACACCGAGACCAGCGTGTGCCCGGTGCGTTTTTCGAATTCCGGCGCCAAGGCCTTGTACGCGGCGGCGAAGCCACCGGAACTGGCGACGTGCAATTCCGCGGCGTTGGCCGACAGCGGCGACAACGCCAGCAGCAGGGCGAACGCACGCGACATGACGCCGCCCGCGGAACGCGGGACACTTCCGGTCATCACCGTCTCCTCCGGTTTTAATATCGCCGCCATTGTGGAATGCCGGCGACCGGACAGGAATTGCATTTATCTTCTCAATTAATAACGATGGTGCATCAATTGGAGCGCGTGGCATGCGGCTGGATTTCGAGTTTGGGGAGGTGCTGGCCTTCGTCACAGTGGCGCAGACGCTGAACTTCCGCGCAGCGGCGGACAGGCTGCACCTATCCCAGCCCGCCTTAAGCCGGCGGGTGGAGAAGCTGGAGGCGGCGCTGGAGATGCGCCTGCTGGAGCGCACGACGCGCAAGGTGGACTTGACGGAGGCCGGCCGTCAGTTCCTGAACCACGCCGTCGTCATCCTGGAAGAGTTGGAATTAGCACGCGCAAGCATGGTAGAGCGCGCCAGCCGGGCCAAGCAGCTGGTGACGGTGGCCTGCGTGCCTTCCGTGGCCAACCATGTGTTGCCCGGCATCCTGCGCCTATATGCCCAAACCCATCCGGGAGTACGCATCCGCATCATCGATGAAAGCGCCGGCAAGGTGCTGGATGCCGTCATGGAGAGCGAGGCCGATATCGGGATCAGTTTCCTGGGCGCCCAGAACGCGGAGGTGGATTTCATTCCCATCCGCAGCGAACCCTATGTGCTGGCGGTGCGCCGGGACCATCCCCTGGCAGCGGCAGCGGCGGCCCGCTGGGACAGCCTGGAGGCCGAACGCCTGATCGCCGTCTCGCTGAACAGCGGCAACCGCATCCTGATCGAGAACGTGCTGGCCGGCCTGCCGCGGCGGCCCACCATCCATTATGAGGCCAATCATGTCGCCGGGGCGCTGGGCCTTGTATCGGCCGGGCTGGGGGTGGCGGTGCTGCCCGCGCTGGCCCTGGCCAACAACGCCTATCCGGGGCTGATGGGCATACCGATGCGGGACCCTGAACTCAGCCGCACCCTAGGCCTGGTCACCCGCGCCGGCACGCGCCTGAGCCAGCCCGCGTCCGCCCTTCACGACCTGATCTTGCAAAAGATCGGCGATTAACCGCCCCTCAGCCCGCCTTGGCCAGCAGGGCGCGGCCGGCGCGGCTGGCGTTAGGGCGGCCAATGGCGTCGGAGATCCAGCCGCCGATGACGGACAGGGCGTCGAGGTCCACGGCCGTCGACAGGCCCTGCCCTTCCAGCATGTAGACCACGTCCTCCGTCGCCACGTTGCCGGTGGCGCCCTTGGCATAGGGGCAGCCGCCGAGGCCGGCGACGGAGCTGTCGATGACCCGGATGCCTTCATCCAGGCAGGCCAACAGGTTGGCCAGGGCCTGGCCGTAGGTGTCGTGGAAATGCACGGCCAGCCGAGACACCGGCACCTCTTCGGCCACGCGCCGGATCAGGGCCGCCGCCTTGGCCGGCGTGCCCACGCCGATGGTGTCGCCCAGCGAGATTTCGGCGCAGCCCAGTTCCACCAGGCGGGCCGATACCTCCGCCACCTTGGCGGGGTCGATCGCGCCCTCATACGGGCATCCCAGCACGCACGAGACATAGCCGCGCACGGCGATGCCGTTGTCGCGCGCCAGGCGCGTCACGGGGGCGAAGCGGTCCAGGCTCTCGGCGATGGAACAGTTGATGTTGCGCTGGGAGAAGGCCTCCGACGCGGCGGCGAAGACGGCGATTTCCGTCACGCCGGCCGCCAGCGCCTGGGTGAAGCCGCGCTCATTGGGCACCAGCACGGGGTAGCCGACGCCCGCCTTTCGCTGGATGCGGGCCAGCACGTCGGCCGTGTCGGCCATCTGCGGCACCCATTTGGGCGAGACGAAGGCCCCGGCCTCCACCACCGCCAGGCCGGTGGCCGACAGGCGGTCGATCAGGGCCACCTTGGTGTCGGTGGGCACCAGCGCCGCCTCGTTCTGCAGGCCATCGCGGGGACCGACCTCGACGATACGGATGGCAGGACCACTCATGCCTCATCCCCTTTCACGATGATCAGCTCAGCACCGTCCGGCACCTGGTCGCCCACGGTATAGCGCACGGCTTCCACCGTGCCGGGCCCTTGCGCCTTGATGGTGTGCTCCATCTTCATGGCCTCCAGCACCACCAGGCCCTGGCCCTTCTCCACCCGGTCCCCGGCCGCCACCAGCACGGCGATGACCTTGCCCGGCATGGGTGCCACCAAGCGCCCGCCGCCGCCGGCATCGACCACGCCCACGTCCAACGGGTCGATCAACGTCAGGCGGTGATGCCGGCCGGGGCGGAACAGGTCCAGCTCCCGCGCCCGGCGCGACCACCCGGCCGTCAGGCGGCGCCCGCCGACCTCGGCCACCAGGCGGCCATCCGCCGCGAAGCGGGCATTCCCCGCCAGTTCCTGGCCACTGGGCAGGGTGATGTCGAAGCCGCCATCGCGCCGGCGGCGGGCCCGCACCTCCTGCGGCTCAGCGCCCTCGCGCCCATCGGTGAAGGTCAGGATCTCCGCCACGGCGTCGTTCAGGCGCCAGCTGTCCGCCATGGCCCAGGGGCTCCACGGGTCGTTGGTCCGAGCGGCCGCGGCTGCCGTCTCCGCCTCGCGCTCCAGCAGCACGCCCAAGGCAGCCAGCGCCAGCACGTCATCGTCAGGAGCGGCCGGCGCGGGCAGCAGGCCGGCCTGGTATCGCTCGATGAAGCGGGTATCGAGGTCGGCCGCCAGAAAGGCAGGATGGCCGGCGATGGACGCCAGGAAGGGGATGTTGGCGGCCAGGCCGCCCACTTCCGTACCCGCCAGGGCCTGGCGCAGGCGCCGCACCGCGGCGGGGCGGTCCACGTCCCAGACGATCAGCTTGGCGATCATGGGGTCATAGTGGATGGAAATGGCGTCGCCCTGGCGCACCCCCGTGTCCACACGCACATGCGACCCCGCTTCCGGGAAGCGCAGGTGCGACAGGGTGCCGGTCTGCGGCAGGAAACCCTTGTCTGGATCCTCGGCGTAGAGGCGCACCTCGATGGCGTGGCCGGTCACCGCCAGCTGATCCTGGTTCAGCGGCAGGGCGCCGCCGGCCGCCACCCGCAACTGCCACTCCACCAGATCCTGCCCGGTGATGTACTCCGTCACCGGATGTTCGACCTGCAGGCGGGTGTTCATCTCCATGAAGTAGAAACGGCCGTCGCCGCCCGTCTCCACCGGGTCCAGCAAAAATTCCACCGTGCCGGCGCCGACATAGCCGATGGCCTTGGCCGCCGCCACGGCCGCCGCCCCCATCTCCTGCCGCAGCTCCAGCGGCAGGTTGGGCGCCGGCGCCTCCTCCACCACCTTCTGGTGGCGGCGCTGGATGGAACAGTCACGCTCGAACAGGTAGACGCAGTTGCCGTGGCTGTCGGCGAAGACCTGGATTTCCACATGGCGCGGCCGGCCTAGGTACTTCTCGATCAACACCCGGTCGTTGCCGAAGGCGGCCTGTGCCTCGCGCTTGGCGGAGGCCAGCTGCTCGTGAAAGTCCTCGGCCGAGGTGGCGACCTTCATGCCCTTGCCGCCGCCGCCGGCCGACGCCTTGATCAGCACGGGGAAGCCGATGCGGGCCGCCTCCGCCGCCAGCACGCCGCTGTTCTGCTCCTCCCCATGGTAACCAGGCACCAGGGGGACGCCAGCGGTTTCCATCAGGGCCTTGGCCTCGGACTTGCCGCCCATGGCGCGGATGGCGCTGGCCGGCGGGCCGACGAAGATCAGGCCGGCGGCGGCGCAGGCCTCGGCGAAGCCGGCGTTTTCCGACAGGAAGCCATAGCCGGGGTGAATGGCCTGGGCGCCGGTGCGGGCGGCCGCGTCCAGGATGGCGTCCATGCGCAGGTAGCTGTCCCGGGCCGGGGCGGCGCCAATGCGCAGCGCCTCATCCGCCAAGGCCACATGCAGCGCACCCGCGTCGGCGTCGGAATAGACCGCGACGGTGCGGATGCCCAGGCGGCGGGCCGTGCGGATGATGCGGCAGGCGATTTCACCGCGGTTGGCGATCAGCAGCGTATCGATCATCACTTGTCCCCTGCAGGCTGGACCCAGGCGGCCTTGCGCTTTTCCAGAAAGGCGGAAACACCCTCCCGCCCCTCGTCACTGGCCCGGATGCGGGCGATGCGTTCCGCCGTGTCGCTGATCAGCGCGTCGGTGACCGGCTGGTTGGCGCAGTCGAAGACCAGCTGCTTGGCGGCCGCCTGGGCAACGGGGCCCCCCTCGCCCAGGCGCTTCACCAGCGTGGCCACGGCCTCGTCCAGCTGGTCGGCCGGCACCACCTGGTGCACTAGGCCCGCCGCCTGGGCATCCGCCGCGCTGAAGCGCTCCGCCGTCAGGAAATAGCGGCGGCAGGCACGCTCTCCCATGGCGGCCACGACATAGGGGCCGATGGTGGCCGGGATCAGGCCCAGCTTGACCTCCGACAGGCAGAAGGTGGCGCCCTCGGCCGCGACGGCGATGTCGCAGCAGGCCACCAGGCCCACGCCGCCGCCGAAGGCCGCCCCGTGCACCACGGCGATGGTGGGTTTGGGGCAGCGGTTCAGGGTGCGCAGCATGGTGGCCAGGCCCAGCGCGTCGGCGTGGTTCTGGTCGCGGGTATAGCCCGCCATGCGCCGCATCCAGTCCAGGTCCGCCCCGGCGGAGAAGCTGGGGCCATTGCCCTTCAGCAGGATGACGCGCACGTCCGGGTCACGGCCCAGCTGGTCGAACAGCTGGGTCAGCTCGGCGATCACGCCCTCGTTGAAGGCATTGTGCAGGGCCGGCCGGTCCAGGGTGACGGTGGCGGTCCCGGCTTGATCCACTGTGGCAAGAACATCGGTCATGGTCTTGATCTCACATCCGGAAGACGCCGTAGGTGGTCGGCTCCCCCCTATTGACGTCAGGGGCTGCATTGAGGGCGGCGGACAAGGACAGCGCCAGCACCATCCGCGTCTCCGCGGGGTCGATGATGCCGTCATCCCACAGGCGGGCGCTGGCGTAATAGGGATGGCCCTGGTGTTCGTACTGGGCGCGGATGGGGGCCTTGAACGCCTCCTCCTCCTCGGCACTCCAGGTTTTGCCCTGGGCCTCCAGGCCATCGCGCTTCACCGTGGCCAGGACGCCGGCAGCCTGCTCCCCGCCCATGACGCTGATGCGGGCATTGGGCCACATGTAGAGGAAGCGGGGGGAATAGCCCCGGCCGCACATGCCGTAATTGCCGGCGCCGAAGCTGCCGCCGATGATGACGGTGAACTTGGGCACCTTGGCGCAGGCCACGGCCGTCACCAGCTTGGCGCCGTCCTTGGCGATGCCGGCGTTCTCATACTTCTGCCCGACCATGAAACCGGTGATGTTTTGCAGGAAAATCAGCGGTATTCCGCGCTGATTGCACAGCTCGATGAAGTGCGCGCCCTTCAGCGCGCTTTCCGAGAACAGGATGCCGTTATTGGCGATGATGCCGACGGGATAGCCCCATAGGTGGGCGAAGCCGCAGACCAGGGTGGTCCCGTACAGCTGCTTGAACTCATCGAACTCCGATCCGTCGACCAGGCGGGCGATGATCTCGCGCACGTCGAAGGGCTTGCGGCTGTCGGTGGGGATGATGCCGTAGATCTCCTCCGCCGCGTACTTGGGCGCCACCGGTTCGCGCAGGGCCAGGGCCGGCGCCTTCACCCGGTTCAGGTTGCCGACGATGCGCCGGGCGATGGCCAGGGCGTGGGCGTCGTTCTGGGCCAGATGGTCGGTGACGCCGCTGGTGCGGCTGTGCACGTCGGCGCCGCCCAGATCCTCGGCACTCACCACCTCACCGGTGGCAGCCTTCACCAGGGGCGGCCCGCCGAGGAAGATGGTGCCCTGGTTGCGGACGATGATGGACTCGTCCGCCATGGCCGGGACGTAGGCGCCGCCCGCCGTGCAGCTGCCCATGACCACGGCGATCTGCGGGATGCCGGCGGCCGACATGGTGGCCTGGTTGTAGAAGATGCGGCCGAAATGGTCGCGGTCGGGGAACACCTCGTCCTGGTTGGGCAGGTTGGCGCCACCGCTGTCCACCAGATAGACGCACGGCAGGTTGTTCTCCCGCGCGATCTCCTGCGCCCGCAGGTGCTTCTTCACCGTCAGGGGGTAGTAGGTACCACCCTTGACCGTGGCATCGTTGGCCACCACCACGCACTCGGAGCCCGAGACGCGGCCGATGCCGGTCAGGATGCCGGCGGCCGGCACCACGTCGTCATAGACGCCGTGGGCGGCCAGCTGCGAGAACTCCAGCCAGGGGCTGCCCGGGTCCAGCAGGTGGCGCACCCGGTCGCGGGGCAGCAGCTTGCCGCGCGACAGGTGCTTGGCCCGCGCCTTCTCACCCCCGCCCTGCTTGATGCCGGTGACGGTGGTGTGCAGGTCGTCGACCAGGGCGCGCATGGCCGCGACATTGTCGGCGAAGGCGGCGGCGCGGGTGTCGATCTGGGAAATCAGCTGGGGCATGACGCGGGTGTTCCCCCTTGTTGTCTCAGGCAGATGAGGTCGGCGGGCCGATGCGCCGGTCAGGTGGCGCTTTCGCGGAACAGTTCCCGGCCGATCAGCATGCGGCGGATTTCCGAGGTGCCGGCACCGATCTCATACAGCTTGGCGTCGCGCAGCAGGCGGCCGGTGGCGTATTCGTTGATGTAGCCGTTGCCGCCCAGGATCTGGATGGCGTCCAGCGCGCATTTGGTGGCGCTTTCGGCCGCCAGCAGGATGGCCCCGGCCGCGTCCTTGCGGGTGATCTTCTTGGCGTCCGCCGCGCGGCCCACGGCGTAGACGTAGGCGCGGGCGGAGTTCAGGGCCACATACATGTCCGCGACCTTGCCCTGGATGAACTGGAACTCACCGATGGGCTGGCCGAACTGCTCCCGGTCGTGGATGTAGGGCACGACCACGTCCAGGCAGGCCTGCATGATGCCCAGGGGACCCGCCGCCAGCACGGCACGCTCATAATCCAGGCCGCTCATCAGCACGCGGACGCCGCCGCCCACCTGGCCCAGGATGTTCTCCTCCGGCACCTCGCAGTCCTCGAACACCAGCTCGCCGGTGTGGCTGCCACGCATGCCCAGCTTGTCCAGCTTCTGCGCGCAGGAGAAGCCCTTGAAGCCCTTCTCGATCAGGAAGGCGGTGATGCCCTTGGGGCCCGCCGATGGGTCGGTCTTGGCGTAGACCACCAGGGTGTCGGCGTCCGGGCCGTTGGTGATCCACATCTTGGTGCCGTTGAGGACGTAGCGGTCGCCCCGGCGCTCCGCCTTCAGCTTCATGGACACCACGTCGGAACCGGCACCGGGCTCGCTCATCGCCAGGGCGCCGACATGCTCGCCCGAGATCAGCTTGGGCAGGTAGCGGGCCTTCTGTTCCGCCCGGCCGTTCAGGCGGATCTGGTTGACGCACAGGTTGGAATGAGCGCCGTAGCTGAGGCCGACCGAGGCGGAGGCGCGGCTGATCTCTTCCATCGCCACCATGTGCTCGATATAGCCCATGGCCGCCCCGCCGTACTCCTCCTCTGCCGTCACGCCCAGCACGCCCAGGTCGCCCAGCTTGCGCCACAGGTCCATGGGGAACTGGTCCGTGCGGTCGATCTCCGCCGCCAGGGGCGAGATCTCCGCCGCCGAGAAAGACGCCACGGCGTCGCGCAGCATGTCGGCGGTTTCGCCGAGGCCAAAATCCATGGTGGGGAACGCGGCGGAGATCGACATGGCGGGCTTGTCCTCCCTCAGGGAATGTGAGATTGCTTATTTACAAACGGTCATACGTTTCTTTCGAGCGGGCCGCAAGGGTGATTTAGAGACCAAATGGGGCGTGATCTTGACGGCCGCCACCCATGGTCCGAAAAGTCGCAAGGCCGGGACGGGCTAAGCCCCGGAAACGTTTGAGATTGGATTTTTGAGCATGGTGCGCACGGTGGGCTCTCGCGGCCCGAAGACGATGGAGGCGATACGCGCGGCGGGCCTGCGCCTGATCCGGCAGCACGGCTATGAGGCCATCACGCTGCGCCAGCTTGGGCAGGAAGTCGGCATCCAGCCCGGCTCGATGTACAACTACATCCAGTCGAAACAGGAACTGCTGTTCATCCTCATCCGCGACCACATGGTGGCCCTGTCGGCCGAGGTCGCCACGGCGCTGGAGGGGGCGGCCGATCCCCTGGACCGGCTGCGGCGCTTCATCCGTTTCCACGTCTCCTACCACATCCGCCGCACGGATGAGGTGTTCATCGGCGGGTCCGAATTGCGCAGCCTGGAGGGGGAGAACCGTACCGCCATCCTGGCCATGCGCCGCGATTACGAGCGCCTGCTGGTCGCCATCCTGGAGGACGGCATGGCCGCTGGCCAGTTCAAGCGCACCGACCCACCCGTCACCGCCTACGCCATCCTGGCCATGCTGACCGGCGTCTGCACCTGGTACAACCCCGCCGGCCGCATGGGCGAGGAAGAGCTGATCCGGCTGCATCAGGACATGATCCTGGGCGGGGTACTGGTGTGAGGACGCCCCGCCAGGTCGTGGCCATAGGGCTAGCCGCCTTTTGCCTTTTCGCGCCACAGGTCGCGGCCGCCGCGCCCTGCCCCACAGAGGCGATGACCACCCAAACCCCATCCAACCTGGCGCGATCCACCAAGGATGTGCGCTGGGACGCGCGCTCCATGGTCTGTGGCGATTTCAATGGCGACGGCGTACCGGACCAAGCCGTCCTGGGCTATCGTGACCGGACGCTGCTCCTAGCCGTGCGGCGTGGCGGCAGGCAAGCCTTCCAAATCCTGGAATTCGCCATTGGCGGCGCGAGTCAACAGGGCGTGTGCAGCCTACCGGTCACCCTGCGCGCCACTGATCTGGTCTGCGACACAGAGGATGGCCCCCTGTCCGGCTGTAAGGCAGGCAAGGGGGTGAAAGCATTGTCCATTGAGGATGGCAATTGCGACCCCATCAACCTCTATTGGAGCCATGAGGCGGACGAGATGCTTTGGTGGCGGAATTAGGACAGGCCGCCCTATTCATCCGAGAACAGGATGCCGTCGTAATCCTGGGCGCCATGGAGAATATGGATGATGCTGACCTGGCCCGCCTGGACACGGTAAAAGATCAGGTAATCGCGAAAAACCCGGCGGCGGATACCGCTCGCCTCATGAGTCGGAAGCAAAGGGAAGGCCTCGGGCATGCGGCCGATCTCAAGCGCGCATCGCTCCAATTCCCTCACGAAGGTGATCGCGCGGTCCTTATTATCGCGGGCAATGTAAAGGGCGATGGCACGCAGGCCTGCCCGGGCACGACCCGAAAGGACCACCTTCATTAGTGCGACGCGTCCGGCAGCGCCGCGATCTCCGCTTCAAGCTCGGCACAGACTTCATGCAAATCATGAACCTGGCCCGCTTCGATGTCCGCGATGCCTTGAGCCAATGCGGTATCCAAAGCCGATAGGCGCCGGTCCCGTGCCTCCAATAGACGCAAGCCGTCGCGTACGACTTCGCTGGCGTTATTGTAGCGGCCGCTATGTAGCTGGTCCTGAATGAATTCTTCGAAATGCCGGCCAAGGGTGTAGCTGCTGGGCATGATTTCACCTGTCGCTATCATCTAATGATAGCGTCGCCGCCCGGCTTGGACAATGGCCTTACAGCGCGGGCGGCGTCGCCTCCAGGAAGCGCGCCACCTCCGCTGGTGTGCCCAGGGGCACCACCGCCGTGAACGGCATGCGGTGCAGGTAGACGGGTAGCCCCGCCCGGATCAAATGGTTGTAGAGCGGGGCGATGTACTTCTCCCCCTTCGCCATGTTGGCCGGGTTGGCGAAGAACTCGGCATAGGATCGGGCGTAGAGGGTGAAGGAGGAGAACCAGTAGAGCCCGACGGTGGCATCGTCGGAGATGCGCTCCTTCTCCCTCAGTTCCGTGATGCGGCCGCTCTCATCGGCGCGGGCGAAGCTCCAGGCCGCCCCTGGTCCCGGGAAGCAAGGAACCCAACCGTCGCCGCGCACGGCATCGGCCGGCAGGTGGGCCGGGTCGACATGGGTATCGATGTTGTAGACCAGCATCGGCCGGTCGGGGTGGGCCACCGCGTCCCGGGCCGCCAAGGCGCTGGTCGCCTGGCCATCGGTCAGCGCGTCCAGTTCGATCAAGGACACGTCGCGGATGCCCAAGGCGGCGGCTTGCTCACGAATGAAATCCCCCGCCCCATCCTGCCGCAGGGCCACGAAGATGCAGGGCGATCCTGCCTCGATGAAGGAGCGCAGGCTGAGCATGGACCAGACGAACAGGGTGCGGCCGTGCGCTTCGATCCGGTACTTGGGCACGGTGTAGCCGGCGTCGCGGAAGCGCTGGCCCATGCCCGCCATGGTGATGATGACCGTGGGCGGGGCGGCGGTGGACATGGGCACGCGGACCTTCCATCAAGCGGATTGGCTTCAAGCGGCGGTCGCCTGCTCGATCTCTTCCAGGATGGAGCGGGCGGTCAGGGCGAAGCCTAAAATCTTCTTCGGCACGTCGATGTGCAAGGGCGCCATGCTGATGAACAGCGAGGCCTCGCACAGCCGCACCAGCAGGGGGTCGAAGCCCGCCTGGGCCAGGCGGTCGCGGAACAGCGCTTGCGCCCAGGCACGCTCCCCGGCGTCGCTGGCCAGGGTCAGGCCCAGGTCGGCGCCCAGCGCCACCTCATACTGCCCGCTGTTGACGAAGTCGTAGCCGCCCAGGATGGAGTGGGACAGCTTGGCCAAGTCGTAATAGGGATCGGTGTGCAGCTCATCGGCCGATTCCACGCCGCGCGGATCGATGAAACGCAGCAGCTGCGTCGCCTTGGAATAGAGGATGTTGGAGAAGCACAGGTCGCCATGGCCCACCACCAGCCGGTCGGCGGGGAAGCGGTCCCGCAGGCCTTGGTAGGCCGCCAGGTAGCGGTCGGTCAGCGCGTCGATGCCGCCCACGGCGCGGGCCAGCAGGGGCGCCAGGTCGCCGTAGGCAGGCAGGCTTTTCAGCAGGGCCACCCGCTCCACCACCTTGTCGCGATAGAGTCGGTCCATGACGGCCCTGCCCTCCGGCCGGCCGACGCGGCGCGCCGGGCGCTGGGTCACGTAGCTGAACACCCGGTCCAGGAACAGGCCGAACTCCGCCGGGGTCATGGTGCCATGAACCCACTGGATGCCCATGTCGGCGATCAGCAGGCGCTCCATGCGATAGCTGGCGGTGTCGCCGTCGTCCTGGAAGTCGAAGGGCTGCACGAAGAAGATACGCTGCTGCGCCGGCAACAGACCGTAATACTCAAACTCCCGCCGCAGCTTGGCGCGGTCGCGCGACCGCTTCACCAGGGTGTAGTCCGGCCCGTCGCTGATGGAATTGAAGTGGCGCGCGTCGAAGTTGTTGGCCAGGAACCCCACGAACTGTGCCGGGTCGCGCAAATCGATCAGACCCGTGTCGGCCAGGTCGGGCGCCGTGAAGTCCTTGCGCCGCCGCGACACGAATTCGCGCAGGCGTCCCTGGGCCAGGGCGCTCAGCGCGCCCTCGGCCAGGCGCTGTTCCACCAGCACCAGCCCGGTCCACTCCGCGACGGTACGCACCGGCCAAGCCTGGTTGCCGGTGGCCTGGGCCAATGTCTTCAGCAACTGCGTCAGCTGCCCACGGGGGCCGGCGGCGGCCAGGTTGGCGGGGAACAGCAGGAACTGCGTGGACGCCGGGGCCGTCCCCGCCCGCTCCGCCGCCTCATCCAGGGCGGCACGGGTGGTGGCCACCACGGGCGGGGGCAGGCCAGCCTCCTGCGCCGCTTCTTGCACATGGCGAAGCAGGGTGCGGCGGCCGTGGATCAGGCCGCCGAAACTGCCAACGCCGGTCATGCTGAGGATGTCGTCGGGAACCCGGCGGCTGTCATCGAACAGTATGGTCAGGCCCATCGCGATCCCTCCTCGATACCGGCACCGCCGGTGTGGACGACGCATGGCCTGACAAGAATGCAGGGATTGTGCCAGCAGCGGCGGCGCGGCGACAAGAGGCCGGGCCTACCCTTTCCGGTGGAAGGCGGACGGGCAACGCCCCGTGTGCGGCCAGCGTGACGGCGGCCAGGCGTGACATGTGGCATGGGCTTGACGTTTTCCACTCGACGGCGGTCCCTGGAGAGGTCGAAGATCGGCGCAGGACGGACGGGACGACAAGAGCGTCCCCTTCTCCAGACGGTTTTCATACGGTTTTCATTCCCCATCTCAGAACCGGATCCTGATCCATGCCTGGCACCCCCACCCACACCCCGCCCGTTCCCGACGCCCAGAGCTGCCTGCACGCCGAAGGCCCGCGACTGTCGCCGCTGGTCTGGGGGGCGTGGCGCTCACGCGAGGGGGAAGAAACCGGCACCCCGGCAAAGCTTGCCCGCTTCCTGGACGGATGCCTGCAGCTGGGCATCAGCAGCTTCGATCATGCCGACATTTACGGCGATTACGGGGCGGAGTCCCTGTTCGGCCAGGCGCTGAAGGAATGGGGCGGCAAGCGCTCTGCCCTGCAGCTGGTCACCAAATGCGACATTGCCTTGCTGTCGCCGCTGCGGCCGGGCCATGTGGTGAAGCATTACAACACCTGCGGCGACCACATCATCGCCTCGGTCGAGCAATCGCTGCGCAACCTGGGCACCGACTATATCGACCTGCTGCTGCTGCACCGGCCCGATCCCCTGATGAACCCGGACAATACGGCCGACGCGCTGGACCGGCTGCTGCGGTCGGGCGTGATCCGCCACATCGGCGTGTCCAACCATAACCCGTCGCAGGTGCGGCTGCTGCAATCCCGCCTGGGCCGGCCGCTGGTGACCAACCAGATCGAATTCTCCGTCACCAGCCTGGCGCCCCTGTTCGACGGCACGCTGGACCAGGCGCTGGAACTGCGCATGCGGCCCATGGCCTGGTCACCCCTGGGCGGCGGCGGCCTGTTCACCGGCGCCACGGAGCAGGCGCGCCGCACCCTGGCGGCGCTGGAGGCCGTGGGCGCGGAAATGGGCATCGGCGACCCGGGCACGGTGGCGCTGGCCTGGCTGATGCGCCATCCGTCACGCCCCGTGCCGGTGCTGGGCACCACGCGCCTGGACCGCATGCGCACCTACATGCAGGCAGCACAGCTGAAGATGCAGCGCCAGCACTGGTTCCAGATCCTGGAGGCCAGCCAGGGCCATGAAGTCCCCTGAATGAGGGATGGTGCCATTCCGTATGGTGCCACCGGTCGTGGCCGATAGTGTCGGGTGGATGTCCTTCCGCCCGGCACGCGTCCGGCCGATACTGCCCCCACGACGCGGCCGACCGGAGAGGCGGCGCGATGAGGGGAATGGAGAATGACGCGGGCACCGGCAGGCATCGGAATTCTGGGCTATGACGACGTCAACGCCCTGGACGTGACCGGTCCGGCCGAGGTCTTCGCCAACGCCGCCGACCTGGCGGAATGGGGCGAGGCCGAGATGGCGCCGGGGAAACGGCCCTATCGCGTCGTGCCGCTGGGCGTGAAGGCGGGGCCCTTCACCAGCGAGTCCGGCCTGACCTTCACCCCGGCGCACAGTCTGGCGGCCGATGACGTGCCGGACCTGGATACCTTGATCATCGCCGGCGGCAAGGGCCTGCGTGAGCCGGTCACCAATGCCGCCGTGGCGCAGTGGCTGGTCGGAAACGCCCATCGCTTCCGCCGGGTGGCCAGCGTCTGCACCGGCATCTACGGCCTGGCGGCCAGCGGCCTGATGGATGGCCGCCGTGTCACCACCCACTGGCGTCATGCCGCCGACCTGGCCCGCCGCTTCCCGCGCTTGAGCGTCTGCGCCGACGCCCTGTTCCTGAAGGACGGCGACTTCTACACCGCCGCCGGCGTCACCGCCGGCATCGACCTGGCCCTGTCGCTGGTGGAGGAGGACCACGGGCCGGCGCTGGCCCTGGCGACGGCCCGGGAACTGGTGGTGTTCATGAAGCGCCCGGGCGGCCAAGCGCAATTCTCCGAACCCCTGCGGTTTCAAAGCCGGGCGGCCAACCGTTTCGCCGACCTGTCGGCCTGGATGCTGGGCAACCTGGACCGCGACCTTTCGGTGGAGGAGTTGGCGACGCGGGTGAACCTCAGCCCCCGGCAGTTCCGGCGCCGCTTCACCGCCGCCCTAGGCCGTCCGCCGGCGGATTATGTCGCCGACCTGCGCCTGGGCGAGGCCTGCCGCCGCCTGGTGCAGCCAGGCGTGAGCGTGGAGACGCTGGCCGCCGCCATCGGCTTCCGCAGCGCCGACGCCTTCCGCCGCGCCTTCCGCCAGCGCTACGGCGTGTCCCCCAGCCAATATCAAGCGCATTTCTCCCCGGCCGGCAGCAGCTGAGCCGTTTCATCCCACCCTGAACCACCGGAGGGCCCCATGGCCTGGTTTTCCCCTGCCCGCCGCCTCGCGGCGGCAACGCCCCTGCTTTGCCTGCTGCTCACCCCCGCGACGGGGTCCGCCGCCACGGACGAACCTGCCCCCTTCGTTCCGCAATTCGACAAGGACGATCGGCTGACCTTCCCCGCCGACTACCGGGAATGGGTCTATGTCACCACCGGCATCGACATGGCCTATGGCCCGGCCATGCGCATGGGCCATTCCATGTTCGACAACGTCTTCGTGAACCGCGAGGCCTACCTGGCCTTCAAACAGACCGGCACCTGGCCGGAGAAAACCACCTTCGTGCTGGAGGTGCGCGGCGCGGCGGACAAAGGCTCCATCAACAAGTCCGGCCATTTCCAGACGTCGGAGGTCATGGGGCTGGAGGTTCATGTGAAAGACACCGCCCGCTTCCACGACGACGGCTGGGGCTTTTATTCCTTTGACGCGGGCGACGCGGCACCCCGGCCCGCGGAGCAGTTGCCGGTGGAGCAGAGCTGTTACAGCTGCCACCGGGAGCATGGGGCGGTGAACACTACTTTCGTGCAATTCTATCCGACCCTGCGCCCCATCGCCGAGGCCAAGAAAACCTTCAGCGCCGCATACCTGGCCGAAAAACCCTAGAGCAGAAGGCGATCAGGTGGGGTCGCCTGACCGTGTAAATCCGCTCTATTATGAATAGGTTAAGGGCAAGATACGATCATGGCTGATTGTATCTTGCTCTTGGCGGCGCCTGCTGCCGGCCGGGGCGACCGCGGGCCGGGGCGTCCTTCCTGGCCTTTGTGACGTATTCTGACACGGCGCCGTTGCCGTCGTGTCGGGGATGGACTATCAGTGCGCTTCGGCAGATAAAAGCGCGGTCATGAAGCCCGGCCTGATCCCCTCCTTGGACCCGTCCCTTTCCGATTCTCCGCCGGCGGCGGCGGGAGGGTCGGCCCCATCCCGCACGGCCGGCCGGCCCCAGGACAGCACCCGGGAACGGCTGATCGACCAGGCGCACACCCTGCTGGCCCAGGGCGGCCTGAAGGCATTGAGCGTCCGCAACTTGGCCGCCGCCGCCGGCCTGTCCACCAGCGCCGTCCCCTATCACCTGGGCGACAAAGACCGCCTGACCCAAGCGGTGTTCCTGGCCGCGGCAGAGCGTGACCGTCAAGCTTGGGCACAGTTCCGGGTATCGCTGGGCGATGGCGGCCTGCCCGTCCACGCCCTGGCCGATGCGCTGGTGGTGCAGGCGCTGGACCTGTCGTCACGCCAGGGCACCATCGAGTTGGTATGGTACGAGCTGATCCACCAGGCCCGCCATACCCCCGCCCTGCGCCCCATCCTGACGCAATGGTATGAAGAGCGGCGCAGCCACTATCGCGACCTGTTCGCACTGGCCGGCCTGCCCATCCATATCGCCGACATCATGACCCATTATCTGGTGGGCGACCGCTCCACCCTGCTGGTGGCCGGCGGCGCATCGGGCCTCGCCCTATCGGTTGTGGAGAACATCCGCCACCTGTGCGAACCGGAAGAAGGCCGCGGCGCCCTGTGGCATGAGCGCCTGCGCCGTCCCGGCAGCACGGGCGACGGCGGCGGTGAACCGGTGGGCGAGACGGAACGGCGCATCATCGCCGCCGCCGTGGCCACCATCATCGACCAGGGCGTGGCCGCCGTGACCCATCGCGCGGTGGCGCAGCGGGCGGGCGTCTCTCTCTCCTCCACCACCTATTACTTCCGCTCGCGCGGCGACATCATCCGCCGCGCCTTCCAGTTCATCCATGAGGAGCTGCGGCGCGAAATCCCGGCGGTGAATCGCGAACCGCCACCGCTGGACATCTTCCTGCGGGCCGTGGCCGACAACATGCTGACCCCGGTGGAGGGCGGGCGCATCGCCGGCCGCAACACCACCCACGCCATGGGCGACTTCGCGCTGGAGGCCTGCCGGGACGCCAGCCTCGTGCCGTTGTACCTGGCCTTCCGCCAGGGCCGCGGCTCCCGCATCCGCGCGGCGCTGGATTACGTGGTGGGCCCGCAGGCCTCCCTCTCCCCCTTTCAGGCGCAAATCGTGTCCACCTGGATGCAGGGGCGCGCGCAGATCCTGCACGCCATGGACGACCCGCCCGGTGTCGCCGGCCCCGATATCGACGGCTACGCCGCCGAGATGATCGTCCTGCTGCGCTACCTGCAGCCGGCGATGCCCAAGACCTGACAAGAAAGCCCTGACGTCAAAAGGCCAGGCGCCCCAGGTGGCGGCCGGCCAGAACCCAGGCGCGGGCGGCTGCCAGTTGTTCGCCGTCCAGGACCCGCCGCAGATGGGTCACCCGGCGCACATGCTGCCGGCTTTCCAGCACCGTGTAGATATGGGTGTACACGCCGTGGTGACGGTGGATGACGGCGTAGGTGCGGGCGACACAGTCCGGCACGCCAGCAAGGGGCATGCGCTCTTCCCGCAGCAGATGTACGGCATCCCCCGGATGGCTGCTGATGCCCGGGGCGGTGCCCAAGACCGGGGCCGGCGGTTCTTCCTCCGCCTGCGCAATGGTACCGGGCGTGCTTAGCGGGAAGGCGGCGGGAATATGCACGGGATGTCCACTCCAAACGGAGCGGATCCGGCATGATGCGACCATACGCTGCGACCCACTTGGTTGCCGCCGCCCGGGAACCGGGGGCCGCCACATCTCCGCGCGGACGCGGAAACCACCTTGCCTGGGCTGGCAGGTTGGTGCGGGACGCCGGCCCCGCTCCTGATGCAACAGTGCCGGCACGAACACCGGCGCGTTGTGGATACCCGCAACCGTCAGCCCTGGCAAGCGGCCATTTGGGCATGACGGCCCCAGTCGTCCGGCGTCCAGTGCGGCGCCAGAACCAGGGCGCGGCCGGTGGCGACGATGTCGCCGTCCCGCCCACTGTCATGAATACGGCACACCGTGGCCAAGTCCACCAGCCGCTTTTCGGGCCGCAGGCGGGTGATGGCCACGGTGGCGGACAGCGCCGCATCCAAGGGTACCCGGCGCCAGAACACCGTGTCTTGCTTCAGGTAGTTGGTGCCCGGCCCCGGCAGGTGGACGCCCAGCAGGAAGGAGAAGAGGCTCAGCACCAGCGGCTCGCGCAGGCGATGGCCGGT
The DNA here is from genome assembly GCF_029594735.1 of Nitrospirillum amazonense. Lineage (NCBI taxonomy): Bacteria > Pseudomonadati > Pseudomonadota > Alphaproteobacteria > Rhodospirillales > Azospirillaceae > Nitrospirillum > Nitrospirillum amazonense. The sequence goes on along the minus strand of NZ_JARPAF010000001.1, from coordinate 595,736 downwards.
TAGGCGTTCATAAAGCGCCAGATCCTGGTCCGCGTATAGGCGGGTGACCTGGGCGGCGGCGCCCGGCGGCGGCTCGCGCCAGTCCTCATCCGGCGCCAGCGGCGCCAGGGTGGCCACGCCGTCACACACGACCTGGCCGTCCGTCCGCCGCTGGGCCACCAGACGCACGTGGGCGCCGTCTTGCGGATCGGCGCGGAAGGTCAGCACCTCGTCCGCGTACGCGGGGGCGGGGAAGGTCACGGCCAAGCGGGCCAGGGGCTGGCCGGGCTGCGCGTCGGCGGCCAGGCCGCGCAGCAGGGCGCACAGCAGGGCGCCGTGGGCCACAGTGCGGCCGAAGCGGGTGCGGGCCGCATGGTCCGGGTCCACATGAATGGGGTTATCATCGCCCGACAGCCGGGCGAAGGCGTGGAAGTCATCCTGGCTCAGGGTGCGCGTGAGGATCACGAGGCCAGATCCAGGCCCGGCGGCGGCACCAGGCGGTGCTTCTGGATCTTGCCGGCGGCGGTGCGGGGGAAATCCTCCACCAGCACGAACCGGCGCGGCACCTTGTAGCCGGCCAGCAGCCCCCGGCAATGCCTGGCCAGGCTGTCGATGTCGGTGCCGGGCTGGGCGCGGACATGGGCATGCCCCACCTCCCCCCACACCGGGTCGGGCACGGCCACCACCGCAACCTCCAGCACACCGGGATGGCGCAGCAGGGCGTTCTCCACCTCCACCGGATAGACGTTCTCCCCGCCCGAGATGAACATCTCCTTCAACCGCCCCACGGGGTAATAGTAGCCGTCCTCGTCCTGGCGCACCAAATCGCCGGTGCGTAGCCAACCGTCGGGGGAAAAGGCGGCGGCCGTGGCCGCCGGCTGGCGCCAATAGCCCGGCGTGACCGCGGCCCCCTTCACCCACACCTCACCCACTTGCCCGGCGGGCACGTCCCGCCCGGCCCCATCCACCACCCGCACCCGGCATAGAATCTGCGGCTTGCCGATGGAGCCCACCTTGGCGGCGGCCCCGGCCGGGTCGTTCAGGAACAGGGTGGGCCCTGTCTCCGTCATGCCCATGCCGTTGCACACGAACGCGCCGCGCTCAATGAAGCGGCGGGCCAGCGCATCCTCCAGCGGGGCGCCGCCGCAAGCCCAGCGCCGCACGGCGCCCAAGTCCGTGGTCCTGAAGCGGGGATGCAAGGCCAGCTGGCGATAGACGGCGGGCACGCCGAAGAAGGTGGTGATGCGGCCCTGGGCGATCAGCTCCAGGACAGCGCCGGCGTCGAATTGCGGCTGCACCAGCACCTCGCCCCCCGCCATCAGCAGCGGCAGAGTGTGCAGGTTGATGCCGGCGGTGTGGAACAGCGGCAGGTAGTTCAGGGTGCGGTCGTTCTCCGACAAATCCACGCCCTGGCGCAGGTTGACGTAGTTCGCCATGGCCATGCCGTAGGTGTAGAGCACGGCCTTCGGCTCACCGGTCGTGCCGGAGGTGTAGAGCAGGTACCAGACATCGTCGGCCGGCCAGACTTCGCGGCAGGGCAACGGCGGCTGCTTCGCCACCCGGTCCTCGAAATCATCGTCCACATCGACATGGGCCAGATCGACATGGGCCAGCCCGCCGGCCAGGGCTTGGGCCGTGGCCCTGTCCTCGGCCCCATGGAACAGCAGCCGGGGTTGGCAATCGGCCAGCACGGGAGCCAGTTCCGCCGCCGGCATGCGCCAATTCAACGGCACCAGCAGGCAGCCCAGCTTGGCGCAAGCGAACAGCAGCGTGAAGAAGTCTGGTCGGTTGCGGCACAGCACCGCCACCCTGTCACCGGGTTCGGCGCCCAGGGCGGCCAGCAGGCTGGCGGCACGCGCGGCGCGATCGTCCAGGCCGGCATAGGTCAGCGCCCCGGCAGCGGACCCAACCGCGGTCAGGTCCACCAGGGCCCTGCGGTCCGGCGACAGCCGGGCGCGCTGCGCCGTCAGGTCGAACAGATCCCACATGGTTCGGCGCCAAGCGCCCCGCTCCCTCATCGTTCCGGTTCAGAAATGATCCAGGCGACTTAAGGCTTGGTTACTTACGGCTTCAGCCCCCGGGCGATGAAGTCGGCCGCCTCCGCCGCGACTTCCGCCGCCGGGCGGTCATCGCCCCAGACGGCGTAGCGCTGGCCGATGAAGACGCTGACGCCGATCAAGGCCCAGGCCCGCACCTCCACGTCGCCCTCGCGGATTTCCCCCCGTTTCTTGGCCGACTCCAAATTGTTGATATAGCCGTCGGCGAACACCTGATAGTAGCGCCGGTAGGCATCCTCGGCAACGAACTGCGCCTCCATCACGATGCGGTAGAGGTTGCGGTGCGCGCGCACGAACTCGATGAACGCCTCCAGGCCCAGGCGTTCCGCCGTCAGCCGGTCAGGCGCGTGGGCCACCCGCTCCGCGATCCAGCGGCGGGTCAGCGCGCCCATATCCTCCACCAGCGCGCGGAATAGCGATTCCTTGCTGTCGAAGTAGGTGTAGAAGGTGCCCAGGGCCACAGCCGCGCGCTGGGTGATGCCGCTGACCGACGCCTCGTGGAAGCCGCGCTCACCGAATTCCAGGGCGGCGGCGTCCAGCAGTTTGCGCAAAGTACGCTTACCCCGCTCGGTCCGCGGCGTTTTATCGGCGGCCGCTTCCCCAGGCGCCGCCTCGGTCTCAGCGCCCTCGACCCCACCGCCCTGCGTCATGGCATCGGTTTCGCCATCGCCGACAGCCCGCTTCGCCGCCTCGGGTGAACGCGCCATGCCCCAACCTCCCTCTCTCGCTTTTCGGAACTTGAACGTTGACTCAACTTTCATCTTACGGCAAGCATGACGGCGGGAGGATGATCCGCCGACGCTACCGTCGGTGGATACCACGAAGCGCGGAAAACACCGATGCACGAACTGGGGCGACAGGCCGGGACCCGGCCACGCGGGGAAGACTCACGCCCGCTGCTACCGGCTGACGGGGGCCTGATGGCCTATCGTCTGGCTGGCAAGGGCCGCCCTCTGGTGCTGCTGCACGGCTGGGCCACCCATGGCGGCTTCTTCGCGCCCCAGCTTACGGACCTGGCCGCCTCGTTCCAGGTGCTGGTGCCGGACCTGCCCGGCCACGGCGCCACCCCAGCCCCCCACCCCACCGTGCGAGACCAGGCGGATGCGCTGCGTGCCCTGCTGAACGCCCTGGACCTGCGGGGTACCCTGCTGGTCGGCTGGTCCATGGGGGCCATGGTGGCGTGGCGCGCTCTGCTGGACGGCGCCCGGGAGCGGGTGGCCGGCCTGGTGGTGGTGGATATGAGCCCGCGCCTGTGCAACGACGCCAGCTGGCCCTGGGGCCTGCGGGGGGCGGTCCAGGCGCGCGGGCCACAAGCCGCCCGCCTACTGGCAACCGACTGGGCGGCCTTCGCGCCGCGCATCGCCCGGCGCATCTTCGCCGCCGGCAGCCTGCACACCGACCTGCGCCGCTGGGTGGAGGGAGAGGTTGCGCGATGCGATGCCGAAGCCATGGCCGCCCTATGGCTGGACCTGCTGGCCCAGGACTTCCGGGCCGACCTGGGCCAGTTGGACTTGCCCACGCTGATCCTGCGCGGGGGCCTGAGCCAGCTCTATCCCGCCGGCACGGCCGATTGGCTGGCGACGGCCCTGCCCCGGGCGCGGCAGGTCACCTTCGCCGCCTCCGGCCATGCGCCGCATCTGGAGGAGCCGCAGCGCTTCAACGAGATCATCACCGGCTTCGCCGCCGGCCTGCCGCCCTGAGGGAGCGGGTGGGGAACGGCAATCAACGGACGAAAGAACGGGCCCATGAACAGGGCCATAGACGGGAGGGCAAAGGGAATGAGCAAGGCTGCACGCTGGTTGTTGGGCGTTTCGGTCGCGGGTCTGATGCTGGGGGATGCGGCGTGGGCGCAACAGGCCGCCGATCCCGCCACCGACAGCGACGTGCTGCAAGAGGTAGTGGTGACGGCCCGCCGCCGGGCGGAAAACCTGAAGGATGTGCCGGTGGCGGTCACCGCCATTTCCGCCGACCAGTTGCAGGCCCAGGGCTCCGTCAACCTGACCGACCTAGAATACAAGTCACCCAATACCACGGTGCAGGTGGCGCGCGGCTCCAACTCCACCCTCATCGCCTTCATCCGCGGCGTGGGCCAGCAGGACCCGCTGTGGGGTTTCGAGCCCGGCGTGGGCCTGTACGTCGACGATGTGTACGTCGCCCGGCCGCAAGGTGCCGTGCTGGACATCTACGACGTCAGCCGCATCGAGGTGCTGCGCGGACCACAGGGCACGCTGTACGGCCGCAACACCATCGGCGGCGCCATCAAGTATGTAACCCGCGACATGACCGACCAGCCCACCGCCAATGCGCGGGTGGAGATCGGCAGCTATAACGAGCACAACGTCATCCTGTCCGGCAGCACGCCGCTCAGCGAGAAATTCGCCATCGGCGGTGCCGTGGCCATCTACCGCCATGACGGCTACGGCCACAACCTCTACACCGGCGCCGACCAGTACAATAAGGACGTGGTAGCCGGCCGCATCAGTGCGGAATTCAAGCCCACCGAGAAATTCACCATCAAGGTGGCGGCCGACCAGACCAATGACATGTCCAACGCCAAGAGCGGCCACCGCGAAACGGCGACACCGGCCGGCGCCGCTCCCCTGGCCGACGACTACGACACCATGGCCGGCGTTGGCGACCACAACTTCGTGACCAACCGGGGCATGTCGCTGACGGCCGAATGGCAGCTGTCAGACCAGTGGCTGCTGAAGGCCATCAGCGCCTACCGCGACGGCTACACCCAGACCAACATCGACTTCGACAACCTGCCCCAGCCCTATCTGGACGTGCCCGCCTGGTACAAGGACCACCAGTTCAGCCAGGAGGTTCAGGCCGTTTACACCGGCGAACGGCTGCAGGGCGTGGCCGGCATCTATTATATGGACGCGACCGCCGCCGGCGCCTTCGACACCGATGTGCAGAACCTGGGCCTCAGCATCCTGACGTCTGGTTCGGTCAAGACCAAGAGCATCGCCGGCTTCACCGACCTCAGCTACGACATCACCGATGACCTGAAGGTCTCGCTGGGCGGGCGCTACACCAACGACGACAAGACCGGCAGCGTCTATCGCGCCTATTACCTGGGCATCCGCAGCCCCATGTTCGGTGGCAAGCAGCAGGCGCCCTTCTCCATCCGCACCAACTACACCAACGACCGCAGCTTCGGTGAATTCACGCCGCGCGCCAGCGTCAGCTATAAGCTGACGCCGGACGTGACCGGCTATGTCTCCTACTCCAAGGGCTTCAAGTCCGGTGGCTTCGACATGCGCGGCGACGCCGTGCTCACCCCCGACACGGTCAAGGGCTATAACCCCGAGACGGTCGATAGCTATGAGGTGGGCCTGAAGGGGGACTATCTGGATCGGCGCCTGACGCTGAACCTGGCCGGCTTCTACGCCGACTATAGCGGCCAGCAGGTGACGACCCAGGTGCCCACCGCCACCGGTATCGCCAGCTTCGTCGACAACGCCGGCGCCAGCCATATCTACGGCCTGGAGTTCGAGGCCGTGGCAAAGCTGACCCGCCAGCTGACCGCCCAGGCCAATGTCGGCTACACCCTGGCGCAGTTCGACAAGTTCCTGTCCTACGACCTGACCAGCAGGCAGTACGTGGACGTGGCCAACACCCGCGGCTTCCAGAACACCCCCAAATGGACCACCGGCTTTACCCTGTCCTACCTGCTGCCCTTCGATGACAAGAGCACCCTGAATTCCTCGGCCAGCGTGTCCTATCGCAGCTTCACCCAGCTGTACGACACCGCCAGCATCCTGGATCAGCCGGGCTACACCTTGCTGGACCTCAACTTTATCTGGACCTCCGCCGATGATCATTGGCAGGTGGGCCTGCATGCCAAGAACCTGACGGATGAGCGGTACCGCGTGGGCGGCTATCCCTTCGGCGGCGCCACCTATGCCAATTCCTTCGCCGCCTATTACGGCCCGCCGCGCACCATCACCGGCACCATCGGCTTGCATTTCTGATACCGGCGCGGCCGGCGCCTCGGCGGGCGGGTCCAGATCAGCGGTTCCGCCCGCCGCTCCATGCTAGAGATCAGCCAGGATCACCCATGAGCGAGAGCACGATGACCGAGACGACCGCCACGCCGACGACCGCACTGGTACGGCCGGGATACCGCGTCCTGGTGATGGCGGCGCTGTTCGTGGTCTACACCCTGAACTTCGTGGACCGGCAGATCCTCAGCATCCTGGCCGTGCCCATCAAGACGGAGCTGGGGCTGACCGATACGCAGCTGGGCTGGCTGGGCGGGCCGGCCTTCGCCCTGTTCTACACCTTCCTCGCCATCCCCATCGCCCGATTGGCCGACCGCATGAGCCGGGTGCGCATCATGGCCGTGTCGCTGGCGCTGTGGAGCGGCTTTACGGCACTCACCGGCCAGGTGGGCCTGTTCTGGCAACTGTTCCTGTGCCGCATGGGCGTGGGCGTGGGCGAGGCCGGCGGCGTGGCCCCCGCCTATTCCCTGATCAGCGACTATTTCCCCAAGCACCAGCGCGCCCGCGCCCTGGCCGTCTATTCCTTCGGCATCCCCTTTGGCAGCGCCCTGGGCATCCTGCTTGGCGGCTATATCGCCACGGCCGTGAACTGGCGCCTGGCCTTCACCGTCTGCGGCATCGCCGGCCTGATCATGACGCCCATCTTCCTGGTTTGCGTGCGCGAGCCGGTGCGCGGCGCGTTCGACGCCGTGAAGAACGCGGGCGCCCCGGTGCCGCTGCGGGCCGTGCTGTCCATTCTGTGTACCAAGCCGTCGTTCTGGCTGCTGTCGGCCGGTGCCGCCTCCTGCTCCGTCCTGGGGTATGGGCTGGCGTTCTGGATGCCGGCCTTCCTGGCGCGCATGCACGGCATGGCGCTGAAGGACGTGTCGCTGCTGCTGGGCGTCGGCAGCCTGGTGGCCGGCACGTTGGGCATCTGGGCCGGCGGCGCCCTGGCCGACCGGCTGGGCAGCGCGCGCAAAGCCGCCTATCCGCTGGTGCCGGCCGTAGCCTTCCTGGTGGCGGTACCGCTCTATGCCCTGGGCTTCCTGGCCAAGGAGCTGTGGCTGGTGGCGGCGCTGTGCACCCTGCCCTTGGCCCTGGGCCTCGCCTGGCTGGGCCCCGTCATCGCCGCCGTGCAGCACGTGGTGCCCCCGGCCATGCGGGCCACCGCCTCGGCCATCTTCCTCTTCATCAACAACCTGGTGGGCATCGGCTTCGGCATCTTCTTCTTCGGCCGCCTGTCCGACTTCCTGGCCCCCCGGTACGGCACCGAGGCCCTGCGCTATTCCTTGCTGATCGGGCTGGGTTTCTACCTGCTGAGCGCCCTGTTCTTCATCCTTTCCAGCCGCCGCCTGGAACGGGATTGGGAAGGGTGAAGTCCGGTGGGTTGCAGGTAAGGGCTAGGAGCCTTATAATGTGGAAATTCCCGCGGGAGGGAATTCTCCCATGTCCATCGAACTGACGGTAACGGCCAAGGGCCAGGTCATCCTGCGTCAGGAAGTCCTGGCTCACTTAGGCATAGGGCCAGGCGACAAGGTCGTGGTCGATCTATTGCCGGATGGCCGGGTCCAGGTCCATGCCAAACCGGGCCTAGCCATAACGGAGCTGTTCGGTGCGCTGAAACGGCCCGGCCAACCTGTCCTTACCATTGACGAGGTGAATGAAGCGATCGCGGCCGGTTGGGCCGGCGAACGATAAAGATCACAATCGATACCAATATCCTGGTCCGTTTCTTCATTGAAGACGATCCAGAGCAGGCGGCCCAGGCACGCGCCCTGATGATCAAAGGGACACGGATCGTCATTCCCCTGCCCGCGCTGTGCGAGGCGGCATGGGTACTGCGACGCGGGTATCGACTTCCCGCCGCAGATATCGCGGATCAGTTGGAACGCCTGCTTCTTGTCGAAACAATCGTCATCGACAGGCAGGCGCTGATGGCGGGTGCCGTTTTCCTGCGCGCCGGTGGCGACTTCGCCGATGGGGCCATCGCGACCGATGGCCGGGACAAGGGTGGTGAAGTGTTTGTTTCGTTTGATCGTGGCGCCGTCAATCGCTGGCGGCGTATGGGCGGGAACGCTGCCGAACCCACCCTTGTGCTGTCCGCTGGGTGATCACTCCGCCAGTTGCGCCTCACGCTGGCGGGCGGAGTTACGCATGCCGTAGGCGAAGTAGATGGCCAGGCCCAGCAGGCTCCATGCGCCGAAGCGGATCCAGTTGCTGAGGCCCAGCGAGATCATCAGCGCCACGCAGATCACGGCGCCGACGACGGCCACCACCGGCAGGTAGGGAACGCGGAAAGGGCGCGGGCGGTGCGGGTCGCGCACGCGCAGCACCAGGGTGGCGACGCAGACCAGGGCGAAGGCCATGAGCGTGCCCAGGGACACCAGGTCGCCCAGCACGTCCAGCGGAGCGATGCCGCCGATGATGGCGGCCACCACCGTCACCCACAGCGTCGCCTGCCACGGCACATGGTGCTCCGGATTGACCGAGGCGAAGGACGGCGGCATCAGGCCGTCGCGGGCCATGGCATAGAAGATGCGGATCTGGCCGTAGTTGCAGATCAGGATGGCGGAGCCCAGGCCCAGGATGGCGGCCAGGTTGATGATCATGCCCAGCCAGGCCAGGGACGGGCCGGCGTTCTTGATGGCGATGAAGATGGCCTCGGGCGCATCCAGCATGGTGTAGGGCGCCAGGCCGGTCATGACCAGGCCCACCACCACGTACAGCGTCACGCACACGGCCAGGCCGCCCAGGATGCCGCGCGGCACCGTGCGCTGGGGCGACCGCGCCTCCTGCGCCGCGGTGGAGACCGCATCGAAACCGATATAGGCGAAGAACAGGGTGCCGGCGGCGCGGAACACACCAGACCAGCCGAAGGCCCCATCGCCCGTGCTTTCGGGAATGAAGGGATGCCAGTTGGCGGTATCGACGTAGAAGATGCCCACCACCGCGAACAGCACCATGGCGCCCACCTTGATGGCGACGGAGATGTTGTTGAAGCGCGCGGTTTCCTTGATGCCCAGGCTGAGGATGACGCCGCACAGGGCGATGATGAACACGGCCGGCCCATTGATGAAGGCCCCGGTCCATTCGAAGCCCTTCTCATCCGAGTAGGACAAGGGGGCCGATGCCAGGTTGGTGGGCAGGTGCACCCCCCATTGCCCGAGGAAGGCGTTGAGGTAGCCGGAGAAGCCCACGGCCACGGCCGACCCGCTGATCATGTATTCCAGCACCAGGTTCCAGCCCACCAGCCAGGCCACGATTTCACCCAGCGTGGCGTAGGTGTAGCTGTAGGCGCTGCCCGCCACGGGAATGACGGTGGCCAGCTCAGCGAAGCACAGCCCGGCGAACAGGCAGGCCAGTGCGGCGAAGGCGAAGGAGATGGCGACCGCCGGCCCCGCATGGGTGGCGGCCTGCGATCCGGTCATGACGAAGATGCCGGCCCCCACCGTGCAGCCCACGCCCGCCAGGATCAGGTCCAACGTACCCAGGCCACGCGTCAGCTTCGCGGCCCCGTGCTTCCCCTCACCGGCCGCGATGAGCGCATCGACCGGCTTGACCGTCCATAACCCCATACCCGTCCCTTTCCCCGTTCGCGCCATCAGGTGGGCCGCACGTCCGGGGCCCTGTCCTATCCGTTATTCCCGTCCTAGCACGTTCCGGCGCGCCCGTCCCAGCCTGGGCCCGTGAACGCGATCAAATTTTTAATCCACGCCTTCATCCTCCGGTGACGGATATCGGCGCAGCACCGCCTCGATGACGAAATTCTGGCCGGTATAGACATGCTCATACAACAGCTGGGCCGCCTTCTCGCCATCGCCGGCGATCAGGGCGGCCAGCACCGGCTGGCTGCCGGCCCGGTAGGCCGCCGCCCCTTCGGACTGGGGAATGCCCATGAACAGGGGGCGCTGCCCACGCTCGTACAGGTTCTGCAGGATCTGCTGCAGGCGCGGATTGCCCGAGGCCTCAGCGATGGTCTCGTGGAAATCCTGGTCGGCCTCCAGGATCTTGCGATGCTGGTCAGGGTCGTCGGGCTCCACCGTGATGGTGGTGGCCCGCACCAGGCGGCGGACCTGCGCGGTGGTCAGCCGCCCGGCGGCCAGCCGCCCAGCCATGGGCTCAAGGGCCAGGCGGAGCTGGAAGCAGTGCATGATATCTTCCGGCGTGATGGGCGCCACGGTGAAACCGCTGCGCGCCCGCGCCGCCATCAGCCCTTCCTGACACAGCCGGGCCAGGGCGGTCCGCACCGGCGCCTTGCCAAACCCCAGCCGCTCCGCCAGCAGGGCCTCGCTGACCCGCTGCCCGGGCGTCAGGCGGCAGAGCATGATGTCGGCGCGCAGGGCCTGGTAGGCCCGTTCGCTCAGGCGTTCCTCAGTGGTGCTCAAGACCCGCTTCCCTCCCGCTCAATGCCGCCCTCTTACTAGAACTCCAGCCCCGCGCCCAGGTCACCGTTCACCACCAGGGCCTTAGCGGCGGCGATGTCGGGGGCGAAGTAGCGGTCCTGGTCATAGGCCGGCACCACGGCGCGCAATTTGGCCCGGGCCGCCTCCAACGCTTCGGAGGTCCGCAGCGGCAGGTGGAATTCCAGGCCTTGGATGGCGGCCAGCGCCTCGATGCCGACGATGCCGGCGGCGTTGTCGGCCATGTCGATCAGGCGGCGGGCCGCCCAGGTCGCCATGGAGACGTGATCCTCCTGGTTGGCGGAGGTGGGGATGCTGTCGACGGAGGCGGGATGGGCTAGGCCCTTGTTCTCGCTGGCGAGCGCCGCCGCGGTGACATGGGCGATCATGAAACCGGAATTGATGCCACCGTCCTTCACCAGGAAGGCCGGCAGGCCGCCGTTGTGGTGCGGATCCACCAGCATGGCGATGCGGCGCTCCGACAGGTTGCCGATCTCGGCGAGCGCCAGGGCGATCTGGTCGGCGGCGAAGGCCACCGGCTCGGCATGGAAGTTGCCGCCGGACAGGATGTCGCCGGTGTCGGGGAAGACCAGGGGGTTGTCGGTGACGGCGTTGGCCTCGATCAGCAACGTTCCGGCCGCCATGCGCAACTGGTCCAGGCAGGCGCCCATGACCTGCGGCTGGCAGCGCAGGCAGTACGGGTCCTGCACCCGCTCGCAATCCAGGTGGCTGGCGCGCACGGCGCTGCCGTCCAGCAGGCGGCGATAGGCGGCGGCGGTGTCGATCTGGCCCTTCTGGCCGCGCAGCTCATGGATGCGGGCGTCGAAGGGGGTGTCGGAGCCGCGGGCGGCGTCCACCGACAGGGCGCCGGCGGTCAGGGCGGCCTGGAACACCCGCTCGGCCGCGAACAGGCCGTTCAGCGCCAGCGCGGTCGATACCTGGGTGCCGTTCAGCAGGGCCAAGCCCTCCTTGGGCCCCAGATCCGTGGGCTCCAGCCCCGCTTTGCGGATGCCTTCGGTGGCGGGCAGGATCTGGCCATCCACCCGCACCTCGCCCACACCCAGCAGCGGCGCCACCAGGTGGGCCAGCGGGGCCAGGTCGCCCGAGGCGCCGACGGAGCCCTTGGACGGGATGCAGGGATAGACGCCATGATTGGCCAGCGCCACCAGCGCCCGGATGACGCTGCCGCGCACGCCGGAATAGCCGCGCGCGAGGCTGGAAATCTTGAGCACCAGGATCAGGCGCACGATGGCGTCGTCCAGCAGCGGGCCGGTGCCCACCGCGTGGCTCAGCACCAGGTTGCGCTGAAGCTGAGACAGCTGGTCATTGCCGATGCGGGTCTTGGCCAGCAAGCCGAAGCCGGTGTTGATGCCATAGGCGGTGCGACCGGCGGCCATGACGGCATCGACCGTGGCGGCGGACTTTTCCGCAGTCGCCAGGGTGGCGTCATCGACCACCAGGTGGACAGGGCCCGCCAGGGTGGCGCGCAGGTCGGCCAGGGTCAGGCGGCCGGGGACCAGGGTGAAGGTGTGCATGGCACGGGGACTCCCGAGATAAATCAATAGACTATAGGCCAATCTTCAGGCGGCGGCGTAATACGCCGCCGCTGAGGACAGGAAGGTTGCGATCATCTGGCGCAGCACCGGACGCAGGCGGGAACAGCGCCCCTCATCCAGCGCCGGCACCAGGCCGGGGGCCAGGTGGGTATCCTGCGACAGTTCCAACTGCAGGGCGTGGACATGCTCCGCCGGCCGGCCGTAGTGGCGGGTGACGTGCCCGCCCTTGAACCTGCCGTTCAGCACCGCGCTATAGCCGCTGGTCTGGGTTACCTGGAACACCGCGTCGGCGAAGGCCGGAGCGCAGGAGGCGCCGGCGTTGCTGCCCAGGTTCAGGTCGGGCAGCCGGCCATCGAACAGGCGCGGCACCTCCGCCGCGATGGAATGCGCGTCCCACAGCAGGGCGTAGCCGTGCCGCGCCTTCAGCCGGGCCAACTCCGTCGACAGTTGGGCATGATAGGGCTGCCAGTAGGTGGCGACGCGGGCGGCCTTTTCGGCATCGTCCGGCCCCTGCGCCGGCAGATACAAGGGCGTGCCATCGAACATCACCTCCGGGATCAGGCCGGTGCCGGCTTGGCCGGGATAGAGGTTAGCGTCATCCGCCGGGCGGTTCAGATCCACGACATAACGGCTGTAGCCCGCCACCAGGGTGGAGGCGCCGATCGCGTCCGCGAAGTCATACAGCAAATCAACATGCCAGTCGGTGTCGAGCAGGCCGTGGGCCTCAGGCGCCAGGCGGGACGAAATGTCCGCCGGCACCTGGATACCGACATGGGGGAAAGAGATCAGCAGCGGTGCCGTCCCCTGCCGAAAGGTGAAGATTGGCGCCATCATTGGATGATCACGGGCAAGTCCAGACCATGGTGCGGGGTGCCCTCGACAGTCAGATCATGGCCGGCGGCGACGTGTGGAACGGCGGGCCTCATTTGACATTCCTCTTTCCTGCTTGGCCGGCCAAAGTACATCGCTGAGGGGCGCTTTGGCCCGAAACGACCGATCCCGATGGCAATGGCGGTACCATGGGCGCCATCCTAGCGGCCAAGTGATGGCGCGTAAAGGCCTGCCACGCCATCTGACCTGTCAGTAAGTTCACCTGGACAGCGCTTCGCGGCCCTGCTTCGCTCTGCCAAAACGCTGGAACTGGCTGTATGATTCCCCTGGGATGTTCGGCTGATGATGGCTCTGCGCGACGCCTGAATGGCGTCGGCCATCTGAAATTTCAGGACCACCAGCGGCGCACCGCGTCCTCGACACAAGGAATTGGTCTGCCGACCGGAGGGCGACGCCAGCACGAACCGGGCCGGAAAGTGGTCAGGCCGTCTGATCGGGGGCGGCCGACGCCGCCAGCAAAGAGGCCAGGAAGTCGGACGCGTCCTCGGCGTCGGCCAGGAAGTCCGCGCCGATGATTCGCCGCCCCCCATCCACCCGCCGCACAATGATGGGGAACAGGGCGACGCCGTTGGTCACCTCGCTATGGATGCTGACGGTCAGGGTCTGACCCGGGGCGATATCCTCCACCCCGCCGTGCAACTGCAGGCCGATCCCCTTGGCCGACCAATCGACCAGGCGGGCCTGGTGGCGGCCCACCCGCAGCGGGTACGCGTCGCCGGACAGGCGCGCGGCTCGCCGGCGATCGACTGCGGAGGGGGGAGGCTCGTCCGTCATGGGCGCCATTCTACCCGGATCAGACGGCCAAGGCTTCAGCGGAAAAGTTTTTGGCGCCGCGGAAGTCGGCGTTGCGAATGTCGGCCCCGCGCAGGTCCGCCATGGTCAGGGTCGCGTCGGTCAGGCAGGCGCCGGCCAGGACGGCGTTGCGCAGGTTTCCCTGGGTCAGGTCACCATCTTCCAGGCGAGCCATGGTCAGGTCGGCGCCCGCCAGGTTCACCCGCACCATGCGCGCCTTGCTGAAATTGGTGGGCCATTCGTGGCCGTTGCGCAAATCCATGGGGCAGGCCACGGCATTGGCCAGATTGGCCTCGTTCAGCGTCGCCCGCTCCAGGCAGGCGCCGCGCAGATCGGCGCCGGCAAGTTCCGCGCCGCGCAGGTCGGCCATGGACAGATCGGCCATGGCCAGCACCGTGCCGCTGAGATTGGCGCCCTTCAGCGTCGTCTGCCTGAGGATGGCGGCCGACAGGTTCAGATTGGACAGATCTTGGCCGCTAAGATCGGTGGCCGACAGGTCCGCGCGCCTGCCCTTGCCGCCGTTGCTCAATATCCACAGGCGGTGCTGACGCAATGTCTCGCCGATGGTGCCCTCGATATCGTCCAGGCGGCGCACCAGGTCGGCGCCCGTCAGATTGGCCATGGAGAGATCAACATCGTCCAGCAGGGCGCCCAGCAGACTGGCCTTGGACAGGTTGGCGCTGCGCAACAGGGCGCGGGTCAGCACGGCGCCATCCAGCTTGGTGCCACTGAGGTTGGCCTCCGACAGGTCCGCCCCCTCCAGGTTGCAGCCGGTGAGATCGGAGCCGCTGAGATCCGCCTTCACGAAGATGGCGCCGCGCAGGTCGGTGTCGCGCAAATCGGTCTGCACGACGAAGGCGTTGGACAGCTTGGCGTGGCTGAGATCGGCCTTGGTCATGGACGCCTCCGCCAGCTCGGCCGAGGGATTGCCCTGGACGTTGGGCGTCAGTTCACCGTTCTTGCTGCGCATGAGATGGCCGTCGCGCAGATCCGCCTCCGCCATCACCACCCGCTGCATGCGGGCGCCACGGAAGGCGGCGCCGCGCAAATCGGCCCGTGCCAGGTTGGCGCGCTCCAGCGTGGCGCGGCGCAGGTCCGCGCCGAACAGGCAGGCGGAGCGCAAATCGGCCTCCGACAGGTCGGCATCGCTGAGCCGCGCGCCGGTCAGGTCGGCGCCGGCCAACATCCGCCCGCGCAGCACGGCGTTGGACAGGTCGCAGAACTTGAGGCTGGCCCGCGCCCCGCCCCGTTGACCCTGGAGGTAGCGCAGATGCAGGGTCAGGGCTTGCTCGATCTCCGCGGCCGAGAGGCGCCGGTAACCGATATCGAGGCTGTCAACGTCGGCCCTGGGGCTCATATGGGTCTCAGGCTTTAAGGTTCATCACCGCGGGAGCCTATGTGATAGCGGCCCTTCGTTAATAAAAGGTCATCAAGATAAAGTTTCCCCGGCAGGGGCCTAAAAAATCAGCGGAAAATCAAAAGAACATTTGGAGCGTTGCTTTCTGATGGATTGTGACGAGAGCTCATCTCTTTTAAAGAGAACTGTCCTGACCTGTGTCGCAAAAGGCAACGGCGGAACCCGAGGGTCCCGCCGTTCCGTCCAACTGCCACTTGCTCTTGAACCGTCTTCTTGTCCGTGAGGCGCCCGCCGTGGCGTTGTCGTCCGGTCAGGCGCCCACACATCCAGAATCAGGGTTCAGAATTAGGCCAAATGGGTCTCCAGCGCCGCGTTCTTCACGGCCTTCTGAAGCTTTTCGAACGCCCGCACCTCGATCTGGCGCACACGTTCGCGGCTGATGCCGAACTCCTGGGACAGGTCTTCCAGCGTCGTCGGGTCGTCGCGCAGGCGACGCTCCGCCAGGATACGGCGCTCACGGTCGTTCAGGCCCTTCATGGCGCCAGCCAGCAGGGCCTTGCGTTTGCCCAGCTCTTCACGGTCGGCCAGGCGGATTTCTTGGCTTTCCGTCTCATCCACCAGCCAATCCTGCCACTCGCCCTCGCCATCCACGCGCAGGGGCGCGTTCAGGCTATGGTCGGGGCTGCCCAGACGGCGGTTCATGGACACGACGTCCTGTTCCGGCACGTCCAGCTTGGTGGCGATGGCGGTCACCGTCTCCGGCGACAAGTCGCCGTCCTCGATAGCCTGCATCTGGCCCTTCAGCTTGCGCAGGTTGAAAAACAGCTTCTTCTGCGCCGCCGTCGTGCCCATCTTCACCAGGCTCCAGCTGTGCAGGATGTATTCCTGGATGGCGGCGCGGATCCACCACATGGCGTACGTGGCGAGGCGGAAGCCACGATCGGGATCGAAGCGCTTCACCGCCTGCATCATGCCGACGTTGCCTTCGGAGATCAGCTCGGACAGCGGCAGGCCGTAGCCGCGGTAGCCCATGGCGATCTTGGCCACCAGGCGCAAATGGCTGGTCACCAGCTGGTGGGCGGCAATGCCGTCCTCATGTTCCTGCCAGCGCTTGGCCAGCATGAATTCCTTCTCCGGCTCCAGCATGGGGAAGCGGCGGATTTCCTGAAGATACCGCGACAGGCTCGATTCCGAACTGACGGCGGGGATGGCGGGCAAGGTGGCCATGGTCAACAACCTTTCACGGTTAAGGACCCCCGGGGATCGGGCGGTCCCCCCGTACCGGATGCTCAAATGGAGCCCCCCGGACGGGGTTGGGGTGACACATTGATCAGTATACGCCTCTGACTCGTATCCGACCACACTTTAAAATCATTCTAAACTAAAGATCAGCCCTGCAAGATCGGCGGGCAGGTCGCTGGTGAAGGCCACCATGTCACCGCTGACCGGATGACGGAAGGCGATGTCCTTCGCATGCAACGCTTGGCGACGAAAACCGAGAAGTTGGGCCTGCGCGTCCGGCGTCGCCTCCTTCAGCCGGGCGCTCAGGGCACCGGTGGGGCGAGCCTTGCCATACAGCGGATCGCCCACCAACGGATGGCCGATCTGGGCCATGTGCACCCGGATCTGGTGGGTACGGCCGGTGGCCAGCTTGCATTCCACATGGGCGGCCAGCAGGCCGTAGCGGGCCAGCGTGCGCCAGCGGGTCAGCGCCGGCTTGCCGCCTTTGCTTACCACGGCCATGCGCTTGCGATCCGTCGGATGGCGGCCGATGTTGCCTTCGATTTCCCCCTCGCCCGCCGCCGGTGAACCCCAGACGACGGCGTGGTAGGTGCGCGACAGGGTGCGGTCGGCGAACTGAGCGGACAGGCCGGCATGGGCCCGGTCAGTCTTGGCCACCACCATCAAGCCGCTGGTATCCTTGTCCAGCCGGTGGACGATGCCCGGCCGGCGCACGCCACCGATGCCGGACAGCCGTTCCCCACAGTGAAACAGCAGGGCGTTCACCAGCGTGCCGTCCGGGTTGCCGGCGGCGGGATGCACCACCATCCCGGCGGGCTTGTCGATCACCAGCAGGTCATCATCCTCGAAAACGATGGTCAGCGGGATGTCCTGCGCCACCGGCACGGCCGGCTCCGGCGCGGGCACGGCAATCTGGAACACCTGGCCGGGTTTGACCCGGTATGAGGCGTCGTCTATGGTCTGGCCACCCGGCTGACCCAAGGCCACGCGCCCTTCCCCAATCAGCGCTTGCAAGCGCGAGCGGGTGAGGCCGGCGGCCTCCGGCACCAGCTGGGCCAGGGCCTTGTCCAACCGGTCGCGGGCCGCGGTGTCGGGGATGGTGACGGCGATCAAGGCGGAACCCGCCTCCTCGCCGTCCAGATCCTCATCCTCCGCGCTATCCACCACCGGGGCGCCAAGGTCCAGGCGGTCAGCCCCGCCCTCACCCGTCATGGCGCTGAAACGCGCGACGGCGGGGTCGGCAGGCTGGCCCGGAGCGGCACAGATGGTTGAAGCAAGTGCGGACAATAAAGACCTTCCTCGTCATCATGGGCGTACTGATCGTCGCCGGTTTCGCCTTCATCGGGGTGGAAATCTGGCGGCGTGCCACCGACCCAAACCACCCCCGCGCCTTCGGCCGCCATGCTGATACGGCGACCCTGGGCGCAACCACTGCGGGCACAACCACCACTTCGGCCCTGCCGCCCGAGGCCCTGACCCCGCTGCTGAAACTGCCGGAAGGCAGCCGCATCGAAGCCATGACCAGCGTGGGCAGCCGCCTGGCCGTCCAGGTCACCCTTCCCGGTGGTGCCCAGCAGATCGTCCTGCTGGAGCCCAGTACCGGAAAGGTCCAGATCGCGGTCGTTACTGGAACCACTTCATCGGCCACCCCATCTTCCCCAGTTGGGACTTCCACAGGTGGGGCGCCTGAACCCAACCAGACGATGCGCCCGCAGGTTCCCCGGACGCCGTGATTACGGTCACACCGACAGGCCGCCCACCAGCGTAATCACCCTACATGACAGAGATTTAATGGCCCCTGTCAGGAAGCCGGCGCTGGAATGGGGGCTGGGGGCGACTGCCCAATATTTCAGCGATCTACGGCAGCATTGGGCTTCTCCACATTTTTTCGCTTCCTCTTCGTGAACGCCGGCCCCGATCATCACCCGACATCCAGCAATAGGCGAGACGGTCCCCCATGAACTTCATGAGCGACAATGTGGTGGGCGCGGCCCCGGAGATCCTGGCGGCCCTGGCCGCGGCCAATGAGGGCGCGCAGCCCTCCTACGGCGGCGACCCGCTGACGGCGCGGGTGACCCGGGACCTGGCCGAGTTGTTCGAGTGCGACGTGACCGTTTTCCCCGTCGCCACCGGCACCGCCGCCAACGCGCTGGCCCTGTCGGTGCTGACCCCGCCCTACGGCGCCGTCTATTGCCATGATGAGGCCCACGTTCAGGTGGATGAGTGCGGCGCGCCGGAGCTGATGTCCGGCGGCGCCAAGCTGGTCCCCTTGTCGGGCCCCCATGGCAAGCTGGACGCCACGGCACTGAAGGCCGCCTTGGACAAGGGCGGCGCTGGCGTCGTCCATCATGTGCAACCGGCCGCGTTGACCCTGACCCAGGCGACGGAGTCCGGCACCGTCTACACCCCCGACGAGGTGATGGCCCTGACGGAGGTGGCGCGCGCGCACAAGCTGCGCGTCCACATGGACGGGGCCCGCTTCGCCAATGCAGTGGCCAGCCTGGCCTGCGCCCCGGCCGATATCACCTGGCGCGCGGGCGTGGACGTCCTGTCCTTCGGCGCGACCAAGAACGGCGCCCTGGCGGCGGAGGCCGTGATCTTCTTCGACAAGGCCCTGGCCGACAGCTTCGCCTATCGCCGCAAGCGGGCCGGCCATCTGTTCTCCAAGATGCGCTTCCTGTCGGCGCAGTTGGACGCCTATCTGACGGACGGCCTGTGGCTGCGCCTGGCCACCCACGCCAACGCCATGGCGACGCGCCTGGCCCAGGGCCTGGACGCCCTGCCCGGCGTCGGCCTGCGCAGCCCGGTGCAGGCCAACGAGGTCTTCGCCGTGATGCCGGAGCCGATGATCGCGGGGCTGGAGGCCGCCGGCTTCCACTTCTATCGCTGGGATGGCGCCTGTATTCGCCTGGTGACTGCCTGGAATACCGACCCGGCGCACGTGGACGCCTTCGTCGCCGCCGCGCGGGGGCTGGCGGGGATCGCGTGAGCGACAAAGCCCGCCTGAGGCAAAAGACCGCCCCTCACCCAGGCCCACAATGACGTAGGGTCCAGGCCACAAACCGGGGGCCGATGCACCCGACAAACTCTGTGGAGATGACATGCGCAAGATCGTTCTCGCCGCCGCCCTCTTGGCCGCCACCTCGGCGCCGGCCTGGGCGGCCCTTCCCAACGGCGCGCCGGCCCCGGCCTTCACCGCCCAGGGCGCCCTGGGCGGCAAGACGTCGACCTTCTCGCTGACCGACGCGCTGAAGAAGGGGCCGGTGGTGCTTTACTTCTTCCCCGCCGCCTTCACCAAGGGCTGCACCGTGGAGGCGCATGAATTCGCCGAGGCGACGGAGACGTTCAAGCAATACGGCGCCACCGTGGTGGGCATCACGGCCGGCAACATCGACCGCGTGGCCGAGTTCTCCTCGGTGGAGTGCCGGGACAAATTCATGGTGGCAGCCGACCCGGACGCCAAGATCGCCGCCGAGTATGACGCCAAGAGCCAGGGCAATTCCGCCGTCTCCAACCGCACGTCCTACGTCATCGGCCAGGACGGCAAGGTCGTCGCCAGCTACACGGACTACAATCCCGACCAGCATGTCCAGCTGATGCTGGACGCGGTCAAGGCGCTGCACGCCAAGTAGGGGCGGGCCGGTTCCAGCGGCCGCCCGGGCCGTTGGAACCAGTTTGAGATCATTCCGCTAGGATGTGGGCGGTCTCAGCTGCGGTGACGAAGGCCGCGCGGGCGGCCTCCGCCTCGCCCGACCCGTCCAGGGCGGCCAGGCACGCGGCGGTGGCGGCTTGGCGGGCGGGATCGTTGAGATGGGCTTCGGGCCAACGGTAGATCAGCCAGTTGGAAGCCTCGTCCACCGTTGTAATGGTCCGGCGGACGGAAGGGGCTTCCCACACATCGATCGGTGTCAGGGTACGCAAGGGTGGCCTCCTCCATCTGGTGGAACATACAACGAGGCAGCGGCGGTAGGGTTCCCGCCTGGCGTTACCCGCCCGTGACCAGCCTGAACGCGATGCCCCACATCACCAGCGCGATGACGCCCTCCAGCACCCGCCAGGCGGCGGGGCGGGCAAAGATGGGGCGCAGCTGGGTGGCGCCGAAGCCCAGCGAAAAGAAGAACAGGAAGGAACCGGTGATGGCCCCGGCGGCGAAGGACGCCTGGAAGCCGTCGAACTGCGTGGACACGGTGCCCAGCAGGACCACCGTGTCCAGGTAGACATGCGGATTCAGCCAGGTGATGGCCAGGCAGGCCAGCACGGTCTTGCCCAGGCCCCGTCCCTCCGTCCCGGGGCCTGCCGTCAGCGCGCCGGTGGAGCGCCAGGCCGACCACAGGCTTTTGGCCCCGTACCAGGCCAGGAAGGTGGCGCCGGCATAGCGCATGACCGGATCCAGCCAGGGCAGCCAGGCGGCGGCGGTGCCGAAGCCGGTCACGCCAACGCCGATGAGGATGGCATCGGACAGGGCGCAGGCCAGGCACACGGCGAAGACGTGCTGGCCGCGCAGGCCCTGCCGCAACAGGAAGGCGTTCTGCGCGCCGATGGCGACGATGAGGCTGAGCCCCATGCTCAGGCCCGCGATGTAAACCGAGACATTCATGGTGGTAGGGCGAAATCCCAGAGGTGGCTGGCCCTTGTGGTAAGTGCCGCGCCGGGATTAGGCTAATTAAATTATCTAATCCGAATTTAGCGAAACTTAGCCATGATCGATTACCCGGCGGCGCGCGCCGTGGCGTTGGTGGTGCAGACCGGCAGCTTTGAAAAGGCCGCCGCCGCGCTGAACGTCACCCCCTCCGCCGTGTCCCAGCGCGTGAAGCAGTTGGAGGAGCGGCTGGGCGCCGTGCTGGTCGAGCGGGGTAGTCCCTGCACCGCCACCGAAAAGGGCGAATGGCTATGCCGCCACATGGACCACGTCGGCTTGCTGGAGCGGGAGCTGACGGCCCACCTGCCGGGCCTGGTCGACCCGGCGGCGCCGGTGCCGCGTGTAACCCTGGCCATCGCCGCCAACGCCGACAGCCTGGGCACCTGGTTCCTGGCGGCAGCCGCCGCCTTCACCCAAGGCTGCGACCATCTGCTGAATATCGTCATCGACGACCAGGATCACACCGCCGACTGGCTGCGGCGCGGCCGGGTGCTGGCGGCGGTGACCTCGCTGGAAAAGCCCATCCAAGGCTGCCGCGTCACCGCCCTGGGCGCGTTGCGCTATCACGCCACGGCCAGCCCGGACTTCATGGCGCGCCATTTCCCGGACGGGGTGACACCAGAGGCGCTGGCCCAGGCTCCGGCGCTGACCTTCAACCAGAAGGACCGGCTGCAGCATGACTGGATTCGGCGGACGCTGGGCCGGAATGTCGGGCATCCTACCCACTTGCCCACCCACTGGCTGCCGTCGACCCAGGGTTTCGTCGACGGCGCGCTGGCTGGGATAGGCTGGGGCATGAACCCCGCCCAGCTGGTACGTGGACATCTGGACGCAGGCCGGCTGGTGGAACTGGTCCCCGGCGCCATCCTGGACGTGCCCCTGTTCTGGCAGGTGAGCCGCCTGGCCGCCGACCAGCTTTCCGACCTCAGCCGGCGGGTGGCGACCACGGCCAAGCGCGAACTGGTACCGCCACCCTAAGATGATATTCGCCTTGGGCGTGTGTTGGCCGGCAGGCATACTGCCGGCAGCGTGCTCATGAAGGGGATATCGTCCGTGCCCAAGCCGATCAACCACCCCACACCCGGCGTCTACGTAACGGAACGTTCGGCCTTTCCACCCAGCATCGTCGGGGTGCAAACGGCCATCCCCATCTTCATCGGCTACACGGAGTCCGCCCACGACCCCGCAACCCAGAAGGCCCTGCATGGCCAGGCGGTCGCGGTCGGATCCCTCGGGGACTACACCACCTATTTCGGTGGCGCCTATCTCCAGCCCTTTGACGTGGCGCCGTCACCCGCGGGCACGGCCGATTTCCAGGCGCCCCCTCCAAATGGTCAGGGAACCGCTTACTACGCGGTCAGCCCCAGCGGCCCCCGTTTCAACCTCTACCTGGCCATCCAGGCCTTCTATGCCAATGGCGGCGCCAATTGCTACGTCGTGTCGGTCGCGGATTACAGCCAAGGCGGGGTCTCCAAGGACGCCCTGCTGGCTGGCTTGCAGGCCACCGACACACAGGTGGGGCCGACCATGACCGTGGTGCCGGATGCCTGCCTGCTGGCCGGCGCCGACTATGGAGCGGTGGTGACGGCCATGCTGACGCAGGCGGCCACCCTGCAGGACCGCATGGCCATGCTGGATCTACCGGGCGCCGTCGATCCGGCAAGCTGGACCGCCGACGGCCTGGCCGCCCAGCGCGACGCCTTCTACTCCGCCATCGCCCCCGCCTCGGATGCCTTCAGCTATGGCGCCGCCTACGCCCCGGCGCTGCGGACCAGCCTGGTCACGGCGGGTGACGTCGACTACACCTGCCTGCAGGGCAGCGCCGCCGTGGTGCTGGGTCTGCTGAACCAAGAGGCGTCGACCCTCTACACCGGCGCCAAACTGGCCGAGGTCCAGGCACAGCTGGCGGCGGCCTTCCCCGAAACGCCCCCGGCCACGGCACCCAGCGCCAGCCAGATCAGCGCCACCAACCAGGCCCTGCTGAGTGCCCTGCCCCTGCTGGGCACGATCGAAGGCATCGTGGCGCAAAAGCTGAACGTGGCGCCGCCCAGCGGCATCATGGCCGGCATCTGGACGGCAAGCGACACCAATCATGGCGTGTGGCTCGCCCCCGCCAATATGGCCCTGGCCGGCGTGACGGCGCCCACGGTGATCCTGAACGACGCGCAGCAGGGGGACTACAACGTCCCGCTCAACGGCAACGCCATCAATATCCTGCGCGCCTTCGTCAATCGCGGCACGGTGCCATGGGGCGCCCGCACCCTGGACGGCAACAGCAACGACTATCGCTACATCCAGGTGCGCCGTACCCTGATTTACGTCGAGCAATCCATCAAGACCGCCCTGCAACAGTTTGTTTTCGCGCCGAATGACGGCCAAACCTGGGTCACCGTCACGGCCATGATCTCCAAGTTCCTGACGGGGCTGTGGAGCCAGGGCGGCCTGATGGGCGACAAGGCCAGCGACGCCTTCAGCGTCCAATGCGGGCTGGGAACGACCATGACCGCGCAGGACATCCTGAACGGCTACATGATCGTTTCCGTGACCCTGCAACTGGTCCATCCGGCGGAGTTCATCGAGCTGACGTTCAAACAGATCATGCAGGGCGCCTGACCTGTCGCGCCCTTTCGACCTGTCGCACGATCAGGATGTCGGCAGCACCGTCCAGCCGTTGGTCTTGGGATCCAGGCGTTTCACCGGCCCCTCGAAACGGCGCAGCAGACCGTCCAGCAGGCCGGGCAGGCTTTGATAACGGTTGAGGATGGCCTGCACCTGCGCCTGGCCCGGGCCGGCGGTCTGACCCGCCAGGGTGATCGCCTGGTCCAGCGGGATGGCGCGGTGGACGACGATGCCGGGGGCGGCCTGGCGGCTGGCGTTCGGGGCCCGGATGTAGGCCAGCAGCGCCGTTTCGTCCACCAGATGCCGCAGCACGTCATCCAGGGCATGCAGCACCTCCCCCCGCCAGCGGGTGGTAACGCCGCCGATACGCCGTTCCTCCCCTCCATGGGCGTGACCGGCGCACACCACCTCCGCCAGGTGCCAGCGCAGCCGGCTGGCGTAGCCGCCGAACATGTGGGCGTGCTGGTCCTGTTCCGGCAGGCCGGTCCGGGTGACAACCGGGGCCCCGGTGTTGGCATGGCCGAGGTCGATGGACGACAGGCCGTTCCACACCTCGGCCAGCATGCCGTTGTAGTTGGCCATGCGGGTGGGCCAGACGGCGCCGCCGCCGAAGATGTCAGACAAGGCGTTGCGAACGACACCGACGACATCACCGAAAACGTGGTCACCCTGCATGGGGGCCAGGGGTGGTGCAGCGGTCGGCACCGGCTCCGCCGGGATCTGGGCGCCTTGGGGATTGGCGAAGGTGCACTGGGAGATGAGCGGCATGGGCAAACCCTGTCGGAGACGGGCTTGGAGGCCCGCGGGAGGCCACACCCTAGCCGGATCGCCGCCCCAACTCATGCGCGCCGAAGCTGTATGCCGCCCGGGGGAAACCTTGATGACGACATTGATCTTGTTGCGTATTCCGGTTTCGCCGATAGGCCCACTGGCCCGGGCCACCGCAGCACTCGAGACCAGTTCCCCTCTTTCGGAGCCGGTGGCAGAATGGCCGCCGGCTGTTCACCGCCGCAACGGTGAAGGCCCGGCACGACAATGGATGGGCGATTGACATGATCACGTTCACGCTGAACGGGCAGGCGCAGCGTTTCGAGGGCGATCCCGAAATGCCCCTGCTGTGGTATCTGCGCGATGTCCAGGGCCTAACCGGCACCAAGTTCGGCTGTGGCGAGGCGTTGTGCGGCGCCTGCACCGTGCACGCCGACGGCGCGCCCATCCGCAGTTGCCAGACGACGCTGGGCGACCTGTCCGGCGTGGCCGTCACCACCATCGAGGGCCTGTCGCCCGACGGCATGCACCCGGTGCAGGTGGCATGGCGGGAACTGAACGTGGCCCAGTGCGGCTATTGCCAGGCCGGGCAGATCATGTCGGCGGCGGCCTTGCTGAAGGACACGCCCCACCCCAGCGACGAAGCCATCGACGATGCCATGAGCGGCAACATCTGCCGCTGCGCGACCTACCCCCGCATCCGCGCCGCCATCAAGCGCGCGGCCGGCGAAGTGCAGCGCAAGACGGCCAGCAGCGGGAGTGCGAAGTGATGAACGGCATCACCAACCTCAGCCGCCGCGCCGTCCTGATGGGCCTGGGCACCGGCACCTTCATCCTGGCCGGCGGGCTCGGCCTTGCGGCCGCCACCGGCGCCCTGGCGGAGGATGCGCCCAAGAAGTATGGCGGCGAAGCCATGCCCGGCGGGGTGAAGGACGACCCGCGCCTGTTCGTCGCCGTGGCCGCCGACGGCACCCTCACCATCCTCTGCCACCGGGCGGAGATGGGCCAGGGCGTGCGCACCAGCTGGGCCATGGTCATCGCCGACGAGATGGACGCCGACTGGGCGAAGGTGAAGGTGGACCAGGCGCTGGGTGACGAGGCGCGCTACGGCAACCAGAACACCGACGGCTCGCGCAGCATGCGCCACCATTTCCAGGCCCTGCGCCGTATCGGCGCTGCCGCGCGCCAGATGCTGGCCCAGGCGGCCGCCACGCAGTGGGGCGTGCCGGTGGCGGAGGTGACGGTGGACCACCACAGCCTGGTGCATGCCGCCAGCGGCCGGCGCCTGGGCTTCGGCGAGGTGGCGACGGCCGCCGCCGCCCTGCCCGTGCCGGCGCGCGAAACGCTGGTGTTCAAGGACCCAGCCAAGTTTCGCTATATCGGCCGGGGCGATATCGGCCTGGTCGACGGCTTCGACATCACCACCGGCCGTGCCACCTACGGCATCGACGTGCGGCGGGACAACATGCTGTACGCCGTGGTCGCCCGCCCGCCGGTGCATGGCGGCAAGCTGGGCCACTACAACGTGGATGAGGCGTTGCAGGTGCCGGGCGTGCTGAAGGTGGTGGTGCTGAACAGCGCGCCCCTGCCCTCCGGCTTCCTGCCCAAGGGCGGCCTTGCCGTGGTGGCGGAAAACACCTGGGCCGCGCTCAAGGGGCGGGAGAAGCTGAAGGTCACCTGGGAGGATGGGCCCAACGCCAGCTATGACAGCGCCGCCTACCGGGCGGAGCTGGAGGCGGCGGCCCGCGCCCCCGGCCAGGTGGTGCGGAACGTGGGTGACGTGGACGGCGCGCTCAAGTCGGCGGCTAAGCATGTCACGGCGGAATACTACATTCCCCACCTGGCCCAAGCGCCCATGGAACCGCCGGCCGCCGCCGCCCAGGTGACGGGCGACAAGTGCGAGATCTGGGGCAGCACTCAGGCGCCGCAGACGACGCGCGAGACGGTGGCCAAGGTGTTGAGCATCCCGCCGGAGAATGTGACCGTCCACCAGACCCTGGTGGGCGGCGGCTTTGGCCGCAAATCCAAGCCGGACTACATCGCGGAGGCGGCCCTGCTGTCCCGCGCCATGGATGGCCGGCCGGTTAAGCTGACCTACACCCGCACCGATGACCTGCACCACGGCTTCCTGCACACCGTGTCGGTGGAGCGGCTGGAGGGCGGGCTGGACGCCAAGGGTAAGCCGGTGGCCTGGCTGCACCGCACCGTGGCCCCGTCCATCGGCGCCACCTTCACCGCCGGCGTGAAGCATGAGGGCGCCTCGGAACTGGGCATGGGCGCCGTCAACACGCCCTGGATCGTGCCCAACCTGCGGGTGGAGAACCCGGAGGCCGAGAGCCACACCCGCATCGGCTGGTTCCGCAGCGTCTCCAACATCCCGCACGCCTTCGCGGTGCAGAGCTTCGTCGCCGAACTGGCGGAGGCCGCGGGGCGCGACCCCAAGGATTTCCTGCTGGAACTGATCGGGCCGGCCCGGCAGATCAACCCGGCCGACCTGTCGGACAGCTGGAACTACAACGAGGACCCGGTGGCCTACGCCTATGACACCGGCCGCCTGCGCGGCGTGGTGGAGCGGGCGGCCAAGGAGGCCGGCTGGGGCAAGCCCCTGCCCAAGGGCCAGGGCCGGGGCATCGCCGCCCACCGCAGCTTCGCCAGCTACGCCGCCGCCGTCGTGCAGGTGGATGTCGACGCCCAGGGCAAGCTGACCATCCCCCGCGTCGATATCGCCTTCGATTGCGGCCCCGTCATCAACCCCGACCGGGTGCGGGCGCAGCTGGAGGGGGCGGTGACCCAGGGCGTCAGCCTGGCCACGCTGGGCGAGATCAGCTTCAAGGCCGGCCAGGTGCAGCAGAACAACTTCGACAGCTATCAGGTCACTCGCATCGAGGCAGCGCCCAAGGACATCCGCATCCACCTGATGCCGGCGGCCAAGTACGACGCGCCCCTGGGGGGCGTGGGCGAACCCGGCGTCCCCCCCATCGCCCCCGCCCTGCTGAACGCCGTGTTCGCCGCCACCGGCAAGCGCATCCGCAGCCTGCCCATCCGGGATCAGTTGCGGGTTTGAAGGGAAGGGATAAATTTCGGTTATTTTTAAGTATAGGGATGCTATGGGGCCATCTTTATAGCTGGGGTCGTAAAGATAGGAGGGATTCCATCTCGTAGCCATTTTCCTTTACTATTTTTGCATCTTCTTCTCCGAGGTCGGATGCGCGGTCGATCCATCGCTTCATTTCTTCGAAATTGCTATTTTCTCGAGCAATCATGGCTATATTCCAGGCTGCATCGGGGTTCCCAAACCCATCAGCCAGGAGTAACCACTTCATCGCCATATCGGTGGTCTCTTTTTCTTCAGATAGATACAGGCCCAAGAATACGATTGCTGATCGGTCTCCTGACTCCGCCAGCTCCGTAAGCTCTTCTATCCCCTTGCAACGGTCTTCTGCGATCATTCGGATGATCGGTTCGATTTTGTCATCTATTTCCGCAATAAAGGTCATATTTCACCTCCTGTTCTCCGACGTCACCCTAAATCAATCTGGACGATAATCTCTGACGCAGAGACTTTAATTTTGAAGCATACCCCTAAAGTAGCCACGCTCGGTTGGCTCGTGTGCTGAAACCCGCCTATATTAAGAGTGCATCCACCCTATCCGGGATCAGCTACGGGCGTTAGGTCAAGCGGGCGGACATCGATAGGATATCGGAGTGGCTGCAACCGATTGCAATGAGGGGTTGTCGCATCCCGCGTGTTGTTATAAAGGTTATCAAATATAATTGTTGCGTGGCTGTCGGGGGCTGATCGCGCCGGCCGCGAACACAAACGATACGGGAGGGACTAATCCATGCGGCACCCCCTATTTCTGACCGCGCTGATCGCGGCCGGCGTCATCGCGGGCCTGTGCTCGGTGGCCTGGGCCAAAGACGAGACCGCTGGCTGGATAACCACCTGGGCGTCCAGCCCCTCCCTACCCATCGAGAAGCTGCCCCTGCCGTTCTGGAAGCCGGCGCCGGAGGTGCAAGGCACGGTGCGCTATACTCTGCGGATCAGCGCCGGGGGTGACCAGGTGCGCGTCCGGCTGTCGGCCGAGACCCTGCCGCAGGACCTGCTGGTCGACCACGCCACGGTCGCGGTGGCCGATGCCCAAGGGCATGTGGCGCCGGGCGCCTTTCGCACCCTGACCTTCGATGGCGCCCGCACGGCCCGCGTGCCGGCGGGCGCGCCGCTGGTCAGCGATCCGCTGGACCTGCCGGTCGAGGCCGGCGCGGTGCTGGTGGTGAGCCTGCATCTGCCCCAGCCGGTGACGGTGCCGCAGGCGGACAACAACCATCACACCGACATCCTGCCCGGCGATGACCGGACCGAAGCCGTCGCGCTGAACGGCGCGCGGACCGAGGACGCGCGGGAAATCGTGTCCGCCCTGTTGGTCCATGCCGGCGCACAAGGCCGCACCATCGTCGCCTTCGGCGATTCCATCACCGACGGCTTCGGCGCCAAGGACAGGCTGATGCGGGGCTGGCCGGACCAGCTGGCCGCCTTGCTGCGGGCCAAGGGCCGGCGCGATATCGGCATCGCCAACGCCGGCATCGGCGGCAACCGCATCCTGCGCGGCGAGGTCGGCCCCTCAGCCCTGGCCCGGTTCGACCGCGACGCGCTGGCGGTCCCGGGCGTCACCGATGTCATCCTGCTGGAGGGCATCAACGATCTGGGCCTGAGCGGCCTGCCGACCCTGCGGACCAGCGCCACCCACCCCGTGGTGACGGCGGAGGACATCATCGCCGGCTATCGCCAGCTGATCGACCGGGCGCGGGCGCGGCATCTGAAGGTGCACGGCGCCACCCTCACGCCCGCCATGGGCGCCACCTTCCCCGGCTACGCCACCCCGGAAAAGGAGGCGGTCCGGCAGAAGATCAACGCCTGGATCCGCACCGGCGGCGCGTTCGACGATGTGATCGATTTCGATGCCGCCGTCCGCGACCCCGCCCACCCCGACCGTATCCGGGCCGACTACGATTGCGGTGACCACCTGCACCCCTCCGATGCCGGCTACCGCGCCATGGCGGAGGCGGCGCTGGCGGTCATCGCCCGCTGATAGACCCCAGGATCACTCCGCCCGCATTCGCCGGTGCAGGGTGCTGCGGTGCACACCCAGTTCCCGGGCGGCGGCGCTGATGTTGCCCTGATGCCGGGCCAGGGCTTGGCGGATGGCGTCCTCCTCCCGCGTTTTCAGGCTGGGCGCTGGTGCGCCGGTCGGTACCACGGGCGCCAGATCCGGCGGCAGCTCGGCCGGGGTGATCAGTGTCCCTGGCGGCGACAGGGCCACCAAGGTGCGCAGCAGGTTGGCCAGTTCGCGTAGGTTGCCCGGCCAGTCATGGCGGCGTAGGCGGTCGCGGGCGGCGGGGGCCAAGCGGATGCCCCGCTCTGCTGCGCCGAAGCTGGCCATCAGCGCATCGATGATGCCATCCAACGACCGCTCGCGCAGGGGCGGCAGGGTCACAACCAGGTGCTTCAGCCGGTAATAGAGGTCGGCGCGGAAGGTGCCCTCGGCAACGCAGGCCGCCAGGTCGCGATGGGTGGCGGTGACCAGCAGGAAATCCACCTTCACCGGCCGGCCGCCCACGGGCGTCACCTCTCCGTCCTGCAGCACGCGCAGCAGGCGGGCCTGCAGGGCCGGCGGCATGTCGCCGATCTCATCCAGGAACAGGATGCCGCCGTCGGCCTGGCGGATCTGGCCGCGATGGCCGCCCCGCCGGGCGCCGGTGAAGGCGCCATCCTCGTACCCGAACAACTCGGATTCCAGCAGGCCTTCCGGAATGGCGGCGCAGTTGACCGCCACCAGGGGCGCCTGCGCCCGCCCGCAGGCGGCGTGGGCCGCGCGCACGAACACCTCCTTGCCCGTTCCCGTCTCCCCCTGCAACAGCACGGGGATACCCGCGTCCAGCGCCCGGATGGCGCGCTCCAGCAGCGGCCGGGTGCCGGCATCCCACAGCATGCCGTCCGGGGCGGCCGCCGGCGGGGACAGGTCCTTGGCATGGGCCGGGCGGCGTATCGCGGGGCGGCTCTTGCCCGGCGTGGTGATGCGGGCATGCAGCGGGCGGCCGCTGTCGGCAGTGCGCAGGATACGGTCGCCCCGCGCCAGGCCGCCATCTAGCACGCTCTCCAGCCGCACGCGGCCGATGGCGGCGGCGTTCAGGCCCAGAAGGGCCAGCGCCGCCGGGTTGGCCGCGCACACCACGCCATCGTCCACCGCCAGCAGGCCTTCCTGCGGCGAGCCCAGCCAGCCGGGATGGGCATGCAGGCGCACCACTAGCTCGTGCCCCTCCGCCGCTTGCGCCGCCCAGCGATGTTCCAGGTGGGCCACCGCCAGGCTGGCCAGGCTTCTGGCGCTGGTGCCCTGGCTATCCGACCGGGCCGCGCGCGTGTCGCCCGACAGGTCGATGACACCGGCCAGCGCGCCATAGGGGTCCATCACCGGCATGGCGGTGCAGATGAGAAAGGCGTTGTCGGTCAGGTAATGCTCCGCCCCTCGCACCTGCACCAGGGCGCGTTCCGCCAAGGCGGTACCCACGGCGTTGGTGCCCTCGTCATCCTCCCCCCAGCCGGCGCCGGGTTGGAGGGAAACGCGGCGGGCGCGGCGGACGAAACCGGCGTCGCCCCGCGCGTCCAGGATCAGGCCCCGGTCATTGGTCAGCAGCACCATGCCGCCCAGGTCGCGCATGGCCTGGTGCAGGGTGTCCAACTCGGGTGTCGCGAGATGCATCAGGGTATGGTGGCGCTCGCGCAGTACCGCCAGATCGGCGCGCGACAGCGGATCCTGGCGTGCGGGGCGGTCGGCGCGCAGACCGCGGTCGGCGCAGCGGCGCCAGGACCGCGCGATGATGGGCGGGATGGGGGCACCCTCCAGGCCGGCCAACTCGCCCAGCTGCTCGCGCGCCATGGCCAGGACAGCCGCCTGACTTTGCGGGGCGTTCACCATGCTGATCCTCCCGATAGTCGCGACAGGTGTCGCGGACATGTCGCGCATTGCGACAGATCCGGCGCCCCTCTTTGCGGGAAAGCATGGGGCAGATCGGCGGCCCCCGCAACCCGACCTAAGTGGCATGGATTAAGGGCTTGATCTGGCGGGATTCCTGAAATTGCCGACGCCGTTGGCACGGCCCTTGCCATTGGAAAGCCAGCGCAAACCGCCCGCCTGAGGCGCAAAACAAGCTGGAGGACACGTTACATGGCCAAGATCGCTCCCGGACAGTATGGCAGCCCGGTCTCGTTCAAGAGCCGCTATGGCAATTTCATCGGCGGCGAGTGGGTGCCGCCGGCGTCCGGCGACTATTTCCAGAACACCACCCCCATCACAGGCCAGGTCATTTGCGAGATACCACGGTCGAACGCGGAGGATATCGAGCGCGCGCTGGACGCGGCGCACGCCGCCAAACGTGACTGGGGCCGCACCTCGGCCGCCGACCGCGCCCGCATCCTGGAAAAGATCGCCCAGCGCATCGACGACAACCTGGAAACCCTGGCGACAGTGGAAACCTGGGACAACGGCAAGCCCATCCGCGAGACGCGCGCCGCCGACATTCCCCTGGCAGCCGACCATTTCCGCTATTTCGCCGCCGCCATTCGCGCGCAAGAGGGCGGCATCTCGGAGATCGACCACAACACCATCGCGTACCATTATCATGAGCCCCTGGGCGTGGTGGGCCAGATCATCCCCTGGAACTTCCCCATCCTGATGGCGACGTGGAAGCTGGCCCCGGCCCTGGCCGCCGGCAACTGCGTGGTGCTGAAGCCGGCGGAACAGACGCCGGTCAGCATCCTGGTGCTGATGGAACTGATCCAGGACCTGTTGCCCAAGGGCGTGGTCAACGTCGTCAACGGCTTCGGTGTCGAGGCCGGCAAGCCCCTGGCTAGCAGTTCCCGCATCGCCAAGATCGCCTTCACCGGGGAAACCACCACCGGCCGGCTGATCATGCAGTACGCCTCGCAGAACCTGATCCCGGTGACGCTGGAGTTGGGCGGCAAGTCGCCCAACATCTTCTTCGATGACGTGGCGGCCCAGGACGACGCCTTCCTGGACAAGGCCATCGAGGGCTTCGTCATGTTCGCCCTGAACCAGGGCGAAGTCTGCACCTGCCCCTCCCGCGCCCTGATCCAGGAAAGCCTGTACGGCCGCTTCATGGACAAGGCGCTGGCCCGCGTGCAGGCCATCAAGCAGGGCAACCCGCTGGACGGCGACACCATGATCGGCGCCCAGGCCAGCAGCGAGCAGCTGGAGAAGATCCTCTCCTACCTCGATATCGGCAGAAAGGAAGGCGCCAAGGTGCTGGCCGGCGGCAACCGGGCGGAACTGTCGGGCGACCTGGCCGGCGGCTTCTACGTCCAGCCCACGGTGTTCCAGGGCAACAACCGCATGCGCATCTTCCAGGAGGAGATTTTCGGGCCGGTCGTGGCCGTCACCACCTTTAAGGACGAGGAAGAGGCCCTGCACGTCGCCAACGACACGCTGTACGGCCTGGGTGCGGGCGTGTGGACGCGCGACATCAACCGCGCCTACCGCTTCGGCCGGGAAATCCAGGCGGGCCGGGTGTGGACCAACTGCTACCACCTGTACCCGGCGCACGCGGCCTTCGGCGGCTACAAGCAATCCGGCATCGGGCGGGAAAACCACGCCATGATGCTGGACCATTACCAGCAGACCAAGAACCAGCTGGTCAGCTACAGCCCCAACGCCCTGGGCTTCTTCTGATGGCGGGCTTGGCCATGCCAAAGCCGGACAGCCAGGCCTCCACGGAATCCGGACCATCGGAATCGGTGGTCCGGGCCGCCGTGCTGAGGGTCGATGCGACGCCGGAGGCGCTGGCGCTGATCCAGAGGCTGGAGGCCCGCCACGGCCCCCTGCTGTTCCACCAGTCCGGCGGCTGCTGCGACGGCAGCGCGCCCATGTGCTACCCGCGCGGGGAGTTCATGACCGGCGACGGCGACGTCCTGCTGGGGGAGATCGGCGGCCAGCCCTTCTACATGGGCAAAGCCCAGTTCGAGTATTGGAAGCACACCCGCCTGACCATCGACGTGGTGCCCGGCCGGGGCGGCATGTTCTCCCTGGAAGGGCCGGAGGGCCTGCGCTTCCTCACCCGGTCGCGGCTGTTCACGGATGAGGAGAATGCGGCGCTGAATGGCTAGGCGGCAGCCAACCGCTGGCGCCGGGTTCGGGCATAATAGGCCAGGCCCAGCGCCAGCCAGACGGCCAGCAAGGCGTAGGGGCGCCAGTCGGTGCCGAAGCCCAGGGCGGCGATGACCAGGGCGGCCACCATGCCCAGGGCCGACAGCGCCTTCACCAGGCCCGGGCTGAAGCGCAGCCGGGCCTGGGCCCGCACTTCCGGGTGCTTGTCCGCCACGTTGTAGGCGGCAAGGCAGGAGCCGAAGTATTTCATCATCGTCGGCACGTTGATGGACAGCAGCAGGAACAGCAGGCTGTCCGGCAGGAACAGGCCGACGCACGACGCGAGGAAAGCCACGGCGGTGGCCACGTGCGGCGTGCCGAAGCGGGGGTGGATGCGGCCCAGCGGCGCCGGCAGCACGCCGCTGGCACCCATGGCATAGAGGAAGCGGGCGTAGACCAGGAAGATGGCGTTCATCGACTTGATCAGCGCCGCCGCCGCCGCCGTGACGATCAGGGGCGTGGCCCAGCGGCCCAGCGTGGCCTGCGCCACCATCAGCAGGGGCGCCTTGGCCTGGCCCAGTTCCCCGGGCCCTACGACGCTGAGTGCGGTGAAGGAGACGGCGACGTAGACGACCACGGTCAGCAGCAGGCCCAGCGCGATCCCCCAAGGCACCACCGCCTTGGCGTTCTTGACTTCCTCCCCCACCTCGGTCGCCGTTTCGATGCCCAGGAACAGCTGGATCATCAGCGGCAGGGCCGCCAGGATGGGTGTCCAGCCGCCGGTCACCGCCTGCACGAACAGTTCCGGCTTCATCTGCGGGGCACCGCTGACGACCAGTACGGCGAACAGGCCCAGCAGCATGATCATCAGCACCGTCTGGGCCCGCGCCGCCACGGCCACGCCCAGGTAGTTGAGGGCGAAGATCAGGGTGAACAGGCCCAGGATGACCGGCGCCGCCGGCAGGGGCAGCACCATGCCC
Organism: Nitrospirillum amazonense; assembly: GCF_029594735.1. Taxonomy (NCBI): domain Bacteria; kingdom Pseudomonadati; phylum Pseudomonadota; class Alphaproteobacteria; order Rhodospirillales; family Azospirillaceae; genus Nitrospirillum; species Nitrospirillum amazonense. The sequence continues at coordinate 561,309 of NZ_JARPAF010000001.1, read as the reverse complement.
AGGTAGTTCATCAGCACCCGGCCCAAAACGATCATGACCACGGCGTTGCTCAACACCCGCAGCCAGACGATGGAAAAGGCGATGACCGGGTGGCTGAACTGCCGCTGCCACTCATAGGAGGCCGCGGTGCGCGGCACGGCCGAGGCCATGTAGGCATAGACCAGGGCGAACAGCACCATGGGCAGGGCCGCCAACCCGGCCGCCACCAGGATGCCGGCGCCCCCCACCTGGGTGGCGGGGCCGAGCACGGAGAAGATGGCGGCCCCAATGGCGGTGCCCGCCCCCAGCATCACCAGGTCGATCAGGGTGACGCCTTGTTTCAAGCCACCAGGCTTCAGGCCGGCCGTGCTGTCACTCATGAGGAATGAACCAATCCTAAATATGCTCGGTCAACGGCATTGCCGTGCCGTTGTAGGACGCGGGCGCCCGGCGATTGAGGGAACACTACCGGCTCAGGAAAGTCCGCACGTCGCGCGCCAACGCAGTGCGTGCCTCATTGCCCATATAGGGCATATGGCCCGAGGGGTAGAGATGGGTTTCCGTGCGGTCCTGGGGAATACCGGCGTGGGCGATGGTGTAGGCGGCGGAGCCCAGGGTCGTCACGAGGTCATAGTAGCCGGCCCCCACCATGACCCGCAGGCGCGGATTGCGGCGCATGGCGGTGGCGAGATCCTTGGCATGGTTGGTCTCGGCGCCCGAAGCCTTGCCGTAATCCCAGCGGGCGTTGACCGTCCGGAAGGAGATGGCTTCGTAGGGCTCCGCCACCGTCACGCCCAGGTCATGACGGATGTAGTCATTGAAGGCGCCGACGAAGCCCGGCACGTACTGGCCCATGGCCGGGTCGTCGGCCACCGGGTCCTCGGCGCTGCCGGCCAGCGGCAGGGTGTAGCGGCCATCATAAGCGCCAATCTCCTGGCCCTGCAGCAGTTCACGGGCGAAAACCCCGGTGCTGATGCGCAGGTCGTTGGCCTTGATGACCGCGGGCGACAGGCCAGTCAGGGACGACAGCTCCGCCGTCACCGCCTCGCGCTCCGCCTCCGGCAGCGTGTTGCCGGCATAGAGCGCCTTGAGGTAACGGTCGGCCGCGAAGGCCTTGGCCGCGCCCACCTGGCCCTCGGCCGTGCAGCCGGCCGGGCCCTGGTGGTGATAGCAGGCGGTCGCCGCCAGGGTGGGCAGCGCCGTCAGGACACGCACGTCATCCCCCGCCGTGCCCGACATGTCCATGGACTGTCCCAGCAGGATGATGCCGTTCAGGGTCATGCCGTCCATGGTGCCCGTGGCCATGGGCCCCCCGGCCAGCAGGCGGGCCACCACGGCCGCCCGGACGGTGCCGTAGCTTTCCGACATCAGGTACTTGGGCGCGTTCCAGCGGTCATGCTCCCGCGTCCAGCGCTCGATGACGTCCACCGTCATCTGCGCATCCTGGGCCGTGCCGTAGAACTGCTCCGGCTTGCCATCGGGCAGGATGCGGCTGTAGCCGGTGCCGGGCGGATCGATCAGAACGATGTCGGCCACGTCCAGCGGGCTGTCGGGGTTGTCCACCGTGTGGAAGGGCGGCGTGGTCGGCGGGTGCACCGGGTCGGCGAAGTCCACCCGCTTGGGGCCGACGAAGCCCATGTGCAGCCACAGGCTGGCGGAGCCCGGTCCGCCGTTGAAGACGAACACCACGGGCCGCACGCTGCCCTTGGGCACGTCGGTGCGGATGTAGCTGGTGGTGAAAACGCTGGCCGTCTTCTGCCCGGCGGGATTGGTCAGGATGGTTTCCGCCACCGTCGCCGTATAGCGCAGCTTCTGCCCGTTAAAGGTGCCGCTGTGCTCGGAGGTGAACACGCGCGGCGCAGGGATAGCGGCGGGCCCCCCGCCCGCCTCCGCGCCCGGGGCTTGGCCGGCCATCAGACCCGCAAGCACCCCCCCCGTCATCAACGCCGTCTTCCATTTACCCATGATGCGCCCCCAGGATTCTTAGTCGTTGCTCAGTCGCCCAGGTCGTCGTCATGGCCGCCGCCGAACAGGCCGGGCGCGCCCAGGCTGTCACCGGGCCCCTCCACCACCTTGGGCACTGTCACCGGCGGGGCGTCAGCGAACGGCTTGATGCTCAGCGACTGGTAGATTTCGCTCGGGTAGTAGAGGGCCCCCCCCTTCATCACCAGGCGCGGCTTCTTCACCGCGCGTATGTCCTGGGTGGGGTCGCCGGCGATCAGCACCAGGTCGGCCAGCTTGCCGCGCTCCACGGTGCCCAGATCGCTGTGGCCCATGTACTCCTCGGGCGACAGGGTGGACAGCCGCAGCACCTCCGCCGGGCTGATGCCGGCCATGGTGTACAGCTCCATCTCCCGGTGCACGGTGAAGCCGGTGACGTCGTCCGTGCCCGGCAGCAGGCGTATGCCCTTATCGTGCAACAGCTTCAGCGTCTCCAGCACTTTACCAAACGCTTTCACGTAGGCCTGGTCGTCGGCAGGCGACTTCAGCGGCACGAAGGTGCGCTTGCGATAGCGCTGATAGCCGATGGGCATGTTGTCGAGGTAGTCGACATCGCCCGGCGGGGTCACACCGGCGCGGCTCAGCATCAGGCGTTCCAGGATGACGGCAGTAGGGTCGTGGGCGATGTGCCCATCCACCATCAGCTTCACCGTCGCCTGCACGGGCGCAGAGTTCAGATCCAGATCGGCGGCGCGCGCCATGGCGGTCAGGCGCAGGGGCGTGCGGGTATCCTCTTCCGGCTTCAGCAGCCAGCCCAGCATCAGCTGGTTGATGTGGGTGATCTCGCTGTAGCCATCCCTGATGCAGCGGTCGGGCGTGTCGAAGGCCGGCACGTGGCCGGTGACGGTCATGCCGCGCTTGTGCGCCTCGTCCGCAATGGGACGCACCCAGTCCGGCGTCATGGAATTGTAGATCTTGATCTGGAAATATCCGCGGTCGGCATACCAGTCCACGGCCTTGACCGCGTCGGCCACCGTTTCCGGAATGATGCCGAAGCGGGCGGAATAGGGGCTGCGGCCTTCCAGGAAACCATTGGGCGTGATGCGCGGCCCCGCCAATTCCCCCGCCTCGATGCGGGGCATCAGGTCTTGGAGGAAGGCGTTGTCGTTGCCCATGTCCCGCGTCTCGGTGATGCCGGCCGCCAGGTAGAACAGCCCGGAATCAAGCGTGGTGTGGGAATGCATGTCGTGCAGGCCCGGCATCAGCGTGCCGCCCTGCCCGTCCACGATCACCTGGTCGTCAGGTTGGGGTCCATCCCCACCAGATGGGTCCTGGTCCGACGGCATGACGGCGGTGATGCGGTCGCGCAGCACGATGACGGTGGACAGGCCGCCCAGCGTGCCGGTGCGCGGATCGAACACATGAACGTTCCGGATGCGAACCGGTTGGGTGTAGCGATGGGCCAGCGCCTTCTGCCGGTCCCGTGCCAGCGTGCGCTCCGCCTCCGCGCCCAGGGCCTGGATGGCGTGCGCCTCTTTCTCATGCCCCTGACGGATGGTCAGGTAGTGGCCGCCGAAGGTGGCAAACAGGCGGCCCGCCTTGTCCAGCAGCACATAGTCCGGCTGCAGGTTCACGCCCTCAATGCGATAGAGCGTCAGGGGCACGGCGTCCTTGCCAGCACCCAGCGTGGTGGCCTTGACCTTCACCAGGCGCATGGTGCCGGCAGGCAGCAGCGGCAGGCTGTTGCCCGGCGCCTTCAACAGGGCGCGGGCATAGACGCCCAGGGCCCAGGGACTGTCGTCGTTGACGACGTACAGCGGCGCCTTGGCCACCGGCACCGCCCCCTTGTCCGCCTGGCTGGTCCAGCTAGCCTGGCCGCCTTCCCACTTGAAGCTTTCGTTGACGCTGCCCCCCATCAGCGAGGTGCCGCCCACCGTCCAGCTGGTGGGAATGCCGCCGGCACCGATGGTGAGATTTTCCTTGTGCTTCGGGCCCCGGCCGTTGTCGTCGACGTAATAGTCAACGCTGACCGACGCGCCGTCGGTCGTGCCGGTGACGGTGCCGATGTTCTCCCCATTCTGAACGATGACCAGCTTTTCGGTGACGGCGGCGGCCTGCGCCGTCCCGGCGGTCAGGGCCAGCGCGGTCGTGCCGGTCAGCCAGAGGATGGTCGCCAGATGGCGGGGGGAAACGCGCGTGTTCATGCCCGGTGCTCCTGCTTCTTCCCATCAGGCCGGTTGCCGGCCCAGCCTGTCCGGCGCACCGATGGCACGGCCGGGCCAGGATCCCTGTATTGGGGAAAGCCTATCGCGGGCTGGGGGGATAGATTATGCCGATATGGGGAGAACCACTGCAGCGTCGCATAAACTATGCCGCCTGGGCCCTGGTGCCGGCATAAGGGTGCCGGCACCGCCGGCACCCGCGCGCCCCTTAGTGCTCGGCGCCACCGGGCGTACCGGCGCCGCCGATGTGCCGGTCGAACCAGGCGATGATGCGGCGGTTCAAATCCTCGATGTTTTCCGCCTTCTGCATGACGTGGCCCTCATCGGCGTAGACGATGAAGCTGGTCTCCACGCCCATGGCGCGCAGGGCGTGCCAATACTCGCGCGTCTGCATCACCGGGGTTTCGATGTCGCGTTCCCCCACATGCAGCAGGGTGGGCGTCTTCACATTGCGGATGTAGCGGATGGGCGACAGCCGGTCGTAAATCTCCGGATCCTCGTACGCCGACTTGCCGAAGAAGGGGATCATCCAGCGGTCGATGCCGTTCTGGCCGTAGTAGGAATACCAGTCCGACAGCCCGGCGCCGATGGCGGCAGCCTTGAAGCGCTGGGTCTGGGTGATGGCCCACATGCTCATGAAGCCGCCATAGCTGCGGCCGAAGATCATCAGGCGGTTGTCATCGATGGGCGCTTGCGCCTCCGCCGCGTCGATGCCGGCCATGATGTCGCGCAGGTCGCCGCCGCCGAAGTCGCGGATGTTGGCGCGGGTGAACGCCTCCCCCTGGCCGAAGCTGCCGCGCGGGTTGGGCAGGAACACGGCATAGCCCGCCTTGGCGAAGGCGGCCATGATGTCGCCCCAGACGAAGCGCGGCGTGTGCGCGGCCGAGGGGCCGCCGTGGATGTTCACCACCATGGGCCGCTTGGCGTCATTGGCCACCGGCGCCCTGGGTGTCACCAGCCAGCCCTGGACAGTCATGCCGTCGTTCTTCCAGCTCAGGCTGGTGACAGTGACCAGCGGCGCCAGACCATCGTTGTCGTGGGTTATGGCCGCCAGGTCGCCCAGGCGCCCATACTCGATGCGGGGGCCGAAATCGAAGCCCTCCGCCACCCAGGCGGCGTGGGTGCCGGCGTGGTCCAGCGCCACGCGGCCGTCGCCGGCGGTGCGGGTGGCGGCGGCGGTCTTGACCTCCGTCACAGTGCCCTTGGCGGGATCGACCACGGCGCTGCCCGTCTCCCCGCCCAGGGTGACGCCGGCCACCAAGCGGTTGCCCCGCCACGCGAGCGAGGTCAGCGTGCCGGCATAGCCGGCGGTCACGTCCTTGGGCACCCCGCCCTTGACGGGCACGGTGTAGACGTCGCCACCGAAGGAGCCGAAATCGCTCATCAGCCCGCCGATGAAGGCCACGGTCTTGCCGTCGGGCGACACGCGGGGGAAAGCGACTTGGGTTTGGGGGCTGGCGATAATCCGGGCCGATCCATCGCGGCCGAAGGCGCGCAGGCTGGCGATCCACCAGTTGTTGTCGCCGTTGCCCTCAGCGGCGGTGGCGACGAAGCTCTTGCCGTCCGGCATCCAGTCATAGTCATAGACGTAGGTCTTGTCCGGGCTGACTAGGCGCACGGCACCGCTGGCAACGGTGACGATGGCGATGCGCTGGACGTCGTCGCCCTCGCCCTGCTCCCCCACCTGGCGGGCACCGGCATGGGTGGCACCCGCCTCCTTTTTGGCGTTCTCCGTCACCAGCAGGGCGATTTCCGTGCCGTCGGGCGACCAGCGCGGCGTGCTGGCCAGACCCTGGACGGCGGTCAGCGGACGCACCGTCCCGCCCTCTGCCAGATAGAGGATGGCCTGCCCGCCGGAGGTGCCGACGAAGGCCAGGACCTTGTTGTCCGGTGACCAAGCGGGCCCGGCATAGCGGCAGGCGGCGCACGGATCCAGCGTCAGGGCGACAGCGCCATCCGTGCCGCGCACCACCACGGTGCCATGGCCGGCGCTGCCCGCCCCCTCGTCCTTGTCGGCCTCGACCGCCACCAGGCGCTTGCCGTCGCCCGACAGGCTGAGGCCGGTATACTGGTGCGAACTGGCAGCCTGCGCGCCCCCGGCCACCCCAGACACCGCCAGCACCAGGCCGATCGCCGTTGCCCCAACAAACCCGCGATCAGCGCCCCACCAAGAAGCCATGCATCATCTCCTGCATCCGAACCTGCCCCGCCTCCCCGTCGAAGGGGCTGTGGCCCGCATCGAAGGCGGCAACGGTCACGCGGTCAAGAGGAATGCCGGCCCGGTCGATGGCATAGCGGGCGGAAAGCAGCGGCACGGTCATGTCGTAATAGCCGCCGACCAGCAGCAGGCGGGTCCTGGCCTGCGCTTTCATCACCGGCGCGATATCGGGTGCGGCATTGAGGTAGAACCCGTCCTCGCGCCTGGCCGGCTGGAAGTTCCAGCCAAAGTTCACGTCCAGGGTCAGGGACACATAGTCGCGGTCCACCGGCACGTTCAGCTCATGCTTGAAATAATCGGTGGCGACGCTGGAGGTGATGACGTTGGTGCGCCCCAGCCCTAGCGCCGGATCCTTGGCGGCGGCCGGACGGTCGGCGGGCGCGTCCTTGGGCGCCGGCCCGGTGACGCGGCCGTCCAGGCGGCCTACCACCAGGCCCTGGTCGGCCAGCAGCGTCTCCAGGAACTTCTGCGTGCCGATGCGCAGGTTGGCGTCGGCGATGGTCTTGGCCGGCAGGCCGATCAGGTCGCCCAGGCGGGCGGCCACGGCGTCGCGCTCCGCCGCCGGTAGCCGGCCGCCCTTCAGTAGGGCCAGGGCGTAGGGGCCCTCGGCATAGTCGGCGGCCACCTGGAACACCTGGTCCGGTGTCTGCGCGTCGATGTTGGCGCGGCCATGCTTCCAGGCCGTCACCGCCATGGCCGGCAGTTCGAAGATGTGCGGCAGGTCGTTGCCGGGGTTTTCCGCCACCGCCGTGAAGTCCAACGCAGGGGAGATGAGGATCAGGCCAGCGATGGGCAGGTCGCCCACGAACTTCATCATGGTGGCAAGGCGAAAGCCGCCATAGCTCTCACCGGCGATGTAGACGGGGGAACCGGTGCGCCCCTGGTCGCGCAGCCAATCCCGGATCAGGCCCAGCACCGCCTGCGCATCACCATCGGCGTTCCAGTAGGGATGGCCGTCGCCGCCGGGCAGCACCCGGCTGAAGCCGGTACTTACAGGGTCGATGAACACCAGGTCGGCATCGGCCAGCAGGCTGTTCGGGTTGTCGGCCAGCACGCGGTTGCCGTCCGCCCCCTTCACGATGCTGCGCGGCCCGAAGGCGCCGAAATGCAAGGGGGAGGATGAGGCGCCGGGCCCGCCGTTGAAGACGAACAGCACCGGCCGGGTCTTCACCATCGGGCTCGCCACATAGGACGTGGCAGAGATCGAGGCCAAGGGCTTGCCGGCCGCGTCCTTCAACACCGTCTCCGCGAAGGTGGCGGTGTAGCGCACGGTCTTGCCACTCAGCGTGATGCTGTGCGGCGTGGTCACCGGCCCCAGGATGGGGCCCGCGATCTCGGGCACCGGCGCACCTTGAGCGAGCGCCGTCCCCGCGGCGGCCGTCATCATCAGGCTTAGAACCAGGCCGCGCGCCCGTTTGCCCATCATAGTATCCCCATTATTTGTTCCCTCAGTCGCCGGACGGGCGCATCCGCGCCCTTGGCTTCCTCGTTTTGCAGTCCGCTGATGCTCCCCGCAAAACTCTGGCGGCCCCAGTCAGGGCCTACAGCGGCACGAGCCGCTGGCGTTATTTGGGCGCGTAGGCCCAGCACTCGACTTCGACACCCGCGCCCAGCGGCAGGGCGCCGACGCCCATGGCGCTGCGGGCCGGCAGCCGATCCGGTTTGAAATAGCTGACATAGACCTGATTGAAGGCCGCCCACTGCGTCATGTCGGTCAGCATGACAGTGCATTTGAAGACGGCGCCCATGCCGCTGCCCACGCGGCCCAGGGCGGCGCTGATGTTGTCCATGGCCGCCTTGGCCTGGACGCCCATGTCGCCCACCACCTTGCCGTCCTGGTTCACACCCAGCTGGCCGGAAACGTAGAGGATGTCGCCCACGCGCACGACTTGGGAATAGGGCACCCTGGTCGTTTCCGGGCGATAGAATTGCACGCCGGCCGGCGGTGCCGCGATGGTGCCATTGGTGGCGCCGCCCCCCTCATCCGGGCCGCCGGGCGGGGCGGCCGTCAGGGCCAGGGCCGGGCCGGCCAGCAGACAGCCCAGCAAAGCCAAACTGATGATGCGCATGGAAACATGTCCCCGTTCCGGCGCGTGGGACGGTTTGTCACCGCCCCACCCTGCCCGGCATTTTTCTGAATGAACCCAACTGCCAAAACTCTCTTTTTAACAGACAACCTGAACGCACGACCTTAGGCATGACCGAGTGCGGCGAGCAGCCGGTCGATATCGGTGTGGTCGTTGAACACCGAAGGGGTGACGCGGAAGCGGTTGGCGCTGACCGTCATCTTGATCTTGGCCGCCGCCAGCTTGGGCCCCAGCTTCTCCCGCGCGTTCTCATAGGCGCAGGTGACCAGGGGCGTGGTGGCCTCGGGCGGGGTCATCAGGCTGTAGCCCAGCTTTGGCAATTCCCGCTTCAGCCGGCCGATCAGGTCCTGGGCATGCGCCTGGATGGCCGGCACGCCCACGCCCAGGATGTAATCCAGGGAATGGTCCAGCTGCGCGATCACCATATGGGCGTGGGTTCCGTGGGCGAAGGTGCCCTCCGCCGTGTCGGCGTAGGCATAGTCGGCGATCATCCCGCCCGGCGGGTCAAAGGGATAGATATGCGGCTTGAACGCGCTCATGCCGTAATAGCCGTACTCGGTGCGTGCCAGCTGGGCGCGGGCGGCCTTGGCCCCATAGACGAAGCCCAGACCGAAATCGCCCATCAGCCACTTGTAGCTGGCGCAGGCGGCGAAATCGACACCGCTGCCCTTCAAATCGACGGGCACGCAGCCGGCGGCATGGATGATGTCGGCGTAGACCAGGGCGCCGTTCGCATGCGCCAGGTCGCACACCGCCTTCAAATCATGCTCGAAGCCGTTGATGGTGGAGACCAGCGACAGGGCCACCAGCTTGGTGTCCTTGCGGATGGCCTGCGTCAGGTCGGAGAGCAGGATGCGGCCCTCCTTGGGCTCCACCCAGGTGACCTCCACCCCATGGCGCTGCATCTCCTCATACAGCGGCAGGGACCCGAAGAAGTGCAGCGTGTCGGTGATGATGTGGCCACCCGATTTGGGAAGCCCCAGGCCGCGCAGCACCATCTGCTCCCCCGCCGTGGTGCTCTGCACATAGGCGATGTCGTCGGCATCGGCATTCACCAGACGGGCAAATTTCTCCCGCACGCCGTCGTCGGGCAGATCATAGCGCGCCGCCGCCGGGTCCAGCATGCGCTTGGACAGATAGGTGTCGACGGCGGCCTTGGCGCCCGTGCTGACGGGGTGCTGGGACCCGCTGTCGAGATAAACCAGGTCGTGGGGGAAAAAGGACGCCTTGTCCGGAAAGTGCGTAGGCAGGGTCGGCTTGGGCGCAACGGCCGGGGCCGTCTGGGCGCCTACGGCGGCCGGCACGACTTCGGCCATGGTGAGAGTGCCGGCGGCCAGCATCACGTCCCTGCGCGTCATTCTCATCCGTGTACTCGTGGGTTTGGAAAAGGCGCCCGTTGGCCAAGAGGCTCCCTGGCTGAAACCATGCTAGCGGAAACCCCGGGGGCATTTTTGGCGAAGTTGCAGGCATTTGGGCGGCGCCCGGGAAATTTTATCCGTTCGTCGGATCGACCGCGCATGGACGTGCCCTGAGGGGCCATTCCCGGAATTATCATTCCACCCCGTTGAGGATGGCGCGGCGGTGCTTCTCACCCGCTTTGGCGGCATCCATGCATAAAACCTGCCCACGCTGGTCGGAATGGTGGAAATTCTACCGGATGGATGGTGGCTTTGCCGGGAACTCCGGAAAGAAAAACCCCATCCCCTGCCCTAAGGTGGTTCGGGAACAGGATGACAGGGAAGACACCCATGGGTTTCGCGCCGTCCGGCCTTGCCGTTTTCGATGCCGCCGCCGTCCGTGCGGGCCTGGGTCATGGGGCGGCCATTTCCGCCGTCCGCCAGGCCATGGTGGACTTGAGCACCGGACGGGTGCGCCAGCAGCTGCGCAGCTTCATCAGCCTGGGCGCCGGCCGCACCTTCGCCATCATGCCGGCGGCCTTCGTCGGTGCGGACCGGCCCGGCTATTTCGGCGCCAAGCTGGTCAGCGTTTATAACGATGGCCAGGGCCGCAAGGCGCACGAGGGGCTGGTGGTGCTGTTTGACGGCGCCAGCGGCCGCCCCGTCTGCCTGGCCGATGCGGCCGAGGTCACGGCCATCCGCACCGCCGCGGCCAGCGCCGTCGCCACCGAAGCCCTGGCCCGGCCGGATGCCGACACCCTGGCCCTGGTGGGCACCGGGCGCCAGGCCCTGGCCCATGCCCTGGCACTGGCCGGCGTGCGCACTGTGCGCCACATTCGCGTCTGGGGCCGCGATCCCGCCAAGACCCAGGCCTTCGCCGCCCAGGTGCAGGCCGCCACCGGCATCGACACCCAAGCCCATGACAGCGTGCAGCGGGCCGTGGCCGGTGCCGCCATCGTCTGCACCATCACCGCCGCCGCCGATCCCATCCTGCGCGGCGACTGGATCGCCCCCGGCACCCATGTGAACGTCGTTGGCTCCAGCGGCCCGGCCCAGGCGGAGATCGACACCGACCTGGTGGCGGCCAGCCGCTTCATCGTCGACCACCGGGAGCATGTGCTGGTCCATGGCGGGGAGTTCCTGCGCGCCAAGGCGGCCGGCACCCTCGGTGACGACCACATCGCGGCGGAGATCGGGGAGGTGCTGGCGGGCCGGGCGCCAGGCCGGCAGTCGGCGGCGCAGATCACCGTTTACAAGTCCCTGGGCCATGCCGTGCAGGATGTGGCCGCCACGGCCTGGCTGTATGAAAACGCCCGCCATCCCGCCACGTCGCCCCTGCCCATCGTCGACGGACATGCCGTGGCCGACAGCCTGGACTATGACACCTGCATTCCCATCGTACGCCAAGCCATGACGGCGCTGTCCAAGGGGGAGACGCAGCAGCTGCCACGCGGCGTGCTGCCCCTGGACCACGGCCATATGTTCGGCGTCATGCCCGGCGCGCTCAACGGTGGGCCCTTTGGCGGCGGGCCCTTCGGCGCCAAGCTGGTGGCCGTGTTCCCGGACAATTTCGACAAGGGCCTGCCCTCGCACCAGGGCGTCATCGTCCTGTTCGACCGTGACAGCGGCAAGCCTGTGGGCGTGGTCGACGGCGGGGAGGTCACGGCCATCCGCACGGCGGCGGCCAGCGCCGTGGCCACCGACGCCCTGGCCCGGCCCGAGGCCAAGACCCTGGCCCTGCTGGGCTATGGCGAGCAGGCCCTGACCCATGCCCATGCCATCGCCCGGGTGCGCCGCCTGAACCGCGTCACCGTCTGGGGCCGTTCCCCCGGCCGCGCCGCCGCCTTCGCCGCGCGGCTGGCGGAGGAACTGGGCCTGCCCGTCCGCGCCGCCGCCAGCGCGCAGGAGGCGGTGGTGGACGCCGACATCGTCTGCACCGTGACGGCCGCGAGGGAACCCATCCTGCACGGCGCCTGGGTGGCGCCGGGGGCGCACGTGAACGTCGTGGGCTCCAGCATCGCCGGCCCGGTGGAGGTGGACCACGACCTGGTCATCCGGTCCCGTTTCATCGCCGATTGCCGGGAGCATGTGCTGCGCCAGGGGGCGGAATTCCTGCGGGCCAAGGCCGCCGGCCTGATCGGCGACGCTCACGTGGTGGCGGAGATCGGGGAGGTGCTGGCGGGCCACGCCGAGGGCCGCCAGTCGGCGGAGCAGGTCACGCTCTACAAGTCGCTGGGCCATGTGGTCCAGGACCTGGCCGCCGCCTGGCCTCTGCTGAAGAAGGATTGAGGCCATGGCGAACGCGGAACTCGACGCCATCGACATGAAAATCCTGACCCATATGCAGCGCGACGCCTCGCTGACCACGGCGGAGCTGGCGGAGCGGGTGGGCATCTCGCAATCCCCTTGCTGGCGCCGCGTGCAGCGCCTGCATGATGAGGGCTACATCAAGTCCCAGGTGGTGCTGGTCGATCGGCAGAAACTGGGCTTCGACATGCACATCTTCGCCCAGGTGAAGATCGCCCGGCTGTCGGAGGAGGAGCGCGAGACCTTTTTCCGGGGCATCCAGAACATCCCCGAGGTGCTGGAGTGCTACACCGTTTTCGGTGAAATGGACGCCCTGCTGAAGATCGTGGCGCCGGACGTGAAGTGGTACCAGGAGTTCATCTTCAACACCCTGATGAAGCTGCCGGGGGTGGAGGACATCCGTTCCATCGTCACCCTGTCGGAGGCCAAGAGCACCACGGCCATCCCGCTGAAACCGCGCACATTCCAATAAGCATCCCCGCGATGCATAGCCTATGCCCGGGACCCAGCGCGGGGCCGGCACTGGGAAAACATAAACCTGCCGCCGTCCGCCATCATGCGGGAACGCGGGGGTGTATGAGCGGCTGGAAACGGCCGGACAGAACAGGTGGGGACCATCCATGAGAAAACTGACCTTGGGCCTGCTGGCCACCTCCATGCTGACATTTAGCGCCGCCGCCGCCGAGGCGCCAGCCCCCCTGGACGTCGTGCTGCGTCCGCACGCCAGCGGCGGCGTGGCCGATCGCATGGACGTGGAACTGCGCATCGCGCATCCCGGCGTGGCCGCCGGCCAGCCCTTGCTGCGCATGCCCACCACCATCGTCTCCACCCCCACGGCGGGCTATGACGCCAGCGCCATCGTGGCGCGAGACGACAAGGGCCCCCTGCCGCTGACCATGGCGGATGAGGCGCCGACGCCCACCGGCAGCTACCGCCACTATGACGCGGGCCGGGCCACGGTGGGCGACGTGGTGGTGCGGTATGGCACCCCGCCCCGCGCCGTCAGCGTCGCCACGCGCAACGGCCCGCTGTTCGATCTGCGTCAGCAGGCAGACGGCCTGATGGGTGCGGGCGTCTACTTCCTGGCCCTGCCGGCGGGGGAGCAGCCCTACCGCATCAGCCTGAAGTGGGACCTGTCAGGCATGCCCAAGGGCGCCCGGGGGATATGGAGCTTGGGCGAAGGCGACCAATCCACGGTCGCCCCGGCGGAACTGCTGGCCTTCTCCTTCTACGCCACCGGCTCGGTGAAGAGCGTGCCGGCGGAGGGGAAGGGCAATTTCGGCCTGTACTGGCTGACCCAGCCGCCGTTCGACGTGAACGACCTGGCCACGGGCATCCAGCGCCTCTACGGCTACATGGCCCATTTCTTCAAGGCTGACGGCGCGCCCTACCGCGTCTTCATCCGCGCCAATCCCTACCCGGCCGGCGGGGGCACGGCCCTGGCCAAGTCCTTCATGTTTGGCTATGGCGTGGACGGCACCACCGCCGCCAGCGACACCCAGATGCTGCTGGCGCATGAGATGACCCACAACTGGCCCAGGCTGGATGGCGGAGAGCATGCCGCCACCGCCTGGTACACCGAGGGCATGGCCGAATATTATTCCGTCGTGCTGGCGCTGCGCGCCGGCGTGATCGACCAGGCCAAGTTCCTGCGCGTGGTCAACGACCATGCCTCCGGCTACTACACCAACCCCTACGTGGCCCTGACCAACACCCAGGCCGGTGCCAAGTTCTGGAGCGACGCCCGCGCCCAACGCGTGCCCTACGGCCGGGGCTTCATGTACCTGGCCCGCGTCGACGCCGAAATCCGCGCCAAATCCAGCGGCACGCGCAGCCTGGACGACTTGGTGCTGGAGGTGCTGGAGCGCCAGCGCGAAGGCGAGAAGGTGGGCCTGGAGCAATGGGTGGCGATGGTGGTGCGCGAGTTGGGCGAACCCGCGCGGCAGGAGTACGAGGACATGGTGGCCGGTAAGCTGATCGAGCCCGCCCCCACCGGCTTCACCCCCTGCTACCGCGCCGTGAAGGCGGCGGAGCGACCCTTCGACCTGGGCTATGACGAGATGCGCCTGGGTGTGGTGGCCGATCTGCGCGCCGACAGTCCGGCCGCCCAGGCCGGCGTGAAGGAAGGCGACCTGATCGTGAGGTCCAGTCCCAAGCAGGCGCTGATGGACGACCCGGCCAAGCAGATGGAGATCACCGTCAAGCGCGACGGCAAGGAGCAGAGCTTCACCTATCTGCCACGCGGCCAGGCCGTGACTAGCTGGCATTGGGAACGCGTGCCGGGGGTGGAGGACAGGGCCTGCCATCTTTGACCGGCTGGGTCGACACATGGGGGCCGGGTCTTTCCCGGCCCTTTTTCATGACCGCCGCCGGCCCGTCGTTCCCTGAAACCGGCACTATCGAGGGCTGCCCGAAGAAGGTAGATTTATGCCGGACAGGGGCGGAAGACCCCATGGGCGATACCAGAATGAACAGGGGGATCACATAGGATATGCCGGCTGCGGAACTCGACGCCATAGACATGAAAATCCTGACGCTGATGCAGAAAGACGCGTCACTAACCACGGCGGAACTGGCTGAAAAGGTGGGGATTTCCCAATCCCCCTGCTGGCGCCGCATCCAGCGCCTGCAGGGCGAGGGCTATATCAAGGGCCAGGTGGTCATCGTCGACCGGGAGAAGCTGGGCTTCCACATGCAGATCTTCGCCCAGGTGAAGATGGCCCGGCTGTCGGACGAGGAACGCCAGACCTTTTTCCGGGGCGTGGAGAACATTCCAGAGATCCTTGAATGCTATACCGTATTCGGGGAGATGGACATCCTGATGAAGGTCGTGGCGCCGGACGTCAAATGGTATCAGCAGTTCATTTTCAGCAGCCTGATGAAGCTGCCAGGCGTGCAGGACATCCGCTCCATCGTGACCCTGTCGGAGGCCAAGCACACCACCGCCGTGCCGCTGAAACCACGCCAGTTCCAGTGAATAAAATTACCCACCGGGCCCAGTCAGGGCTGGCGGGTGATGAAGCGGCCGAGGTCGGCGCTCAGGCGCACCCGCGCCTCGGCGTCGCGGTACATCATGTGCCCGCCGCCGTAGCAGTTCACCGACAGCCGGGCGGACAGGCCCGGCTCCAGCTTGGCCTTCAGAATCTCGTTGGCGGCGCAGCTGTTCAGGCTGTCGTACAGCCCGGCGGCGGCAAAGACGCGCAGCTTGCCGTCCATCTCCATGGCCCTGCGGATCCAGGGTTCCGCACCGGGCGGCCCCTCACCCGCGCGCGCGGCAGCGATGGCGGCGGCGAAGGCGGCCGGTGAGGTATCCCCGGAATTGTAGTCCCACTGCTCGCCCACCGGCTTGGCCGCCGGGTCGGTGTCCTTCTCCAGCCCCAGATAGGGCAGATCGGTGTGGTAGCCCAGGGTCTCGCGCAGGTAACGCACCATGACCGGGCCACCCGGCTCCGCCGCCTCCGCCTGTCCCGCCGTCGTGCTGATACGCATGTCGAAGGTATCCAGCCGACGGCCGGGCAGAAGATTGTTCAGGAACTGGCGGGACGAGACCACCAGGCTGGTCCTGTCAACCAGGGACGGGTCCACGCCCATATGGTGGGCCACATCCTGGACCAGGGCGGCCTTTTGCTGGGCGCTGAGATCGCCCAGATGGGCCAGGGCCGGGGCGTAAACCTGTTCCGCCCAGACGCGGGTGGCCTCAGCCGTGGCCGATGGGCTGGTTCCCGCCAAGCTGGCCGGCAACCGGCCGTGCACCTGGGCGGCGGCGGCACGGCCTGGCAGCCTCAGCGCGGTCACCAGCTCCTTGGGCAGCACCGGCCCCACGGGAATGCCGCCGGAGATGAGGACGACGCCCGCCACCGGCCGGCCGCGCTTCTCCAGTGCCTCCGCCACGCCGGCGGCGCGCCAGACGCCGAAGCTTTCACCGATGAGGTAGACCGGTGTGCGGGCATCGGCATGGCGCTGGGTCCAGACCTGCACGAAGTCGGTGATGGAGGACTGGTCGCCCAGAGTGCTGAAAAAACGCGACCCATCCTGCGCCGTCGCCGGGCGGCTGAAGCCCGTGCCCACGGGATCGACGAACACCAGGTCGCTGTCGGCCAGCAGGGTCTGGGCGTTGTCCACCAGGGCGCCGCCCTCCAGCCGCTTCGGCCCGAAGGCCTCGAAATGCAGCAACGTGGAATTGGCACCAGGCCCGCCGTTCCACAGGAAGGTGACCGGCCGCCCACCTTGCCCGGGAACACGATAGGCGACGTAGAAGATGTGGCCCCGCACCACACCCTGCGCATCGGTCAGGTCCAGGGTCGCGGCCTCGGCCACGTAGCGCAGTGGCTTGCCCGCCAGGGTAATCTGCTGGGCGACTCCGGAAGGGGGTGCCATCGCCGGGTCATGGGCCGCGCAGCCCGCCAAGGCCAGGGCCACCGCGCTGATGCCGTTCCGTATTGCCGCCCGCATGCCCCACTCCCCCGTTGCCGCGTTTCCCTCAGCGATCCCGCCAGGCCCGCAGGCCGGCGTGCAACCGGCTCAATCCCCGGTCCAATGTCTCGGCATCACCGGCGTAGCCCAGACGGACATGGCCGGCCAGGCCGAAATACTCGCCGGGCGCCACCAGCAGATCGACCTGATTCCACAGGTGACGGGTCAGCGCCAGTGTGTCCGCCACCCCGACGATGCGCGGGAAATAAAGGCAACCGGCCGCCGGCACCGCGCCCTCGATCAAGCCCTCGTCCCGCATGGCGGCGGCGTGGCGGTGCAGCACCGGCGTGGTGGCGGTCATGACCGCCTGCCAGTGCCGGTCGAAGGTGTCGGCATTCTCCATCACATGGGCAGCCACGGCGTGCGACAGCTTGGACAGGCCGACATCCCCCTCCGGCTGGCCGGCACGGATGCGGCCCAGCACCTCGGGTGCCGCCACCATCCAGCCGCACTTGAGCGCGAACAGGCCGAACACCTTGGTCAGGCTGGCCAAGCTGATGATGTTGGGCGCCAGCCTGGCCGCCAGCCCGGCCGAGGGGCGCCGGGCGAAATCGCCGTAGACCTCATCCACCACCAGCAGCGCGCCGACGGTGGCCGCCGCCTGCGCCACGGCCTTCAGGGTGGCGTGGTCCAGGAACACGCCGGTGGGGTTGTGCGGGTTGGTCAGGATGACCAGGCGGGTATCGGGCGTCAGCCTGGCCGCCACCTGGGCCGGGTCGATGCCGAAATGCGGCGCCGGCCGGTCCAGCTCATCCACTGCGGCGCCCGCCTCCAAGGCCAGGTTGGTGAGAAGCTTGAACCCCGGGTTTTCGATCAGCACCCGTTCGCCCGGCTTCACCAGGGCGCGCAGGATCAGTTGCAGGGCGCCGGTGACGCCGGTGACGGTCTGCAACCGCTCCGGCGTCTCGTCATAGCGCGCGCACAGCGCGTCGACCAGGAAGCGGTTGCCGTTGGCGAAGACACTGACGTAGCGGTTGCTGAGCCGTGGCGCGCCGTCGTCATCCACGGTGACCAGCGACTTGGCCACCAGTCCCGCCAGCAGATCCGAAGGTTCGCTGATGGTGCTGTCGTACAGGGCGATGGCGTTGGGCCGGCCGGCGAGCGCGCGTATGGACCCCCGCACCCAGTCGGAATATTGGGTGGCCGCGAAGAAGTCGCCGCCGGACGAGGTCCCGGACGGGACGTTGGACGCGGGACCGACGGATTTACCGGCAGATTTCAAGGCGTACTTCCTATTCGGACGAGGCGTTCGGGCGCGAAGGGCCACCGAAGCCGGCAATGCCTAAATTCTATTCGACTTGGCGGGTGCTTTTTTGCGTATGCCCGGGTCCGGCAGGGTGGTGGCGGTCGGTTTATGCGGCATCCCGCCGGAGTCGCGCATAAGCTGACCGCACCGGTTCCCGCCCTATCGGCAATTGGCCGGCGCGTCCAGGCGCCGGGCCCATTGATAGGCTTGCACCGTTTCGCCCCGGGGCAGGTAGGTGATGGGGAAGACCTGGCCGTCGCGGCGTATCTGCAGGGTCAGCGTGGCCTGCTGGTTTCCCTGGATCATGTCCTGCGGCACGGGCTTCACGATCTCATCCCCCTCGCGCAGGCCGGCGTCCGCCGCGGCCGAGCCGGGGATCAGGCCGTGCACGATGCGTTTGGGCTGGATCAACACCTCAGGATCGAAGCCCAGCTGATAGCGGCGCAAGGGGGCCGTGGTGCGGGTGAAGCAGGGGCCGAAGGCATCGTCGTCCGGCAGGACCAGGGCGCCGTTCAGCATGGCGTCCAGTTCCACCTTGCCGCGCGGGCCCAACTCCTTGGTGATGATCGCCACCCAGGCGGCGTGGTCCATGGGTCGGCCGTGGCGGCGGCGGTCCAGCATGGCCAGGATCAGATCATCCAGGGAGCGCTTGCCTTGGCTGGCCTTGCGCACCTCGCCATCCACCAGGGCGAAGTAGAGGGCGCCCCGGTCGTAGGGCAGCACACGGATGCGGGTGTCGGCCCAGAAGCGGTCCGGGATGGCGCTGTTGGGCGTTCCATTCAGGGCGTTGGTGTAGTAGCGGGCGGCGGTGGTGTTGAGATCCTTCAGGAACTCATCACCCGTGATCATGCCGGCGCGCAGCGGCAGGCGGTTCTGGTAATAGACCGCGATGCCCTCGCTGAACCAGGATGAGGTCAGGCCCTGCGGCCCGTCCGCCTTTGAAGCGTCCAGCGACCGCACGAAGGTGTGAACCATTTCGTGCGCCAGGGTGAACTTGAAGTCCTTCACGTCGGTCTTCTGGTCGAAGGTGCCGATGAAGGCGCCGTTCAGTTCCACACCGCCGCCGGCGTTCACCAGGTTGGGCCGCAGGAAAACGCCGTAGGGCGGCATGCCCACCGCCTCGAAATAGCCCAGGTAATGATGATACAGCGATTCCGTCCACCGCATCAGTTCCGTGCCGTCGAAGGGCGGGCTGCCTTGCCAGGCGGAGAAGAAGCCTTGCTTGGGTGGAACCTCGGGATAGCGGTGGATGGCCCCACCCATGACATAGGTGGCGCCAAGGTCGTCCGCACTCAAGGGACCGCTGGAGGTCACGTCACCCGTGCCGAAGTTGGAAACGCCGGCGGCGCCTGGGCCGGCCGCCGACAGGTCCCAACGCAGCGCCAGGCCATACTTGGCATCCGCCTCCGGCAGGATCAAAAAGGTCTCGGCCGCACCGGAAAAGCCGCCGCCGTCGGTGCGCAGTTCCAGCGGCGGGGCGGCGCCGCGCGGGTTGGCCAGGGTGGTGATCGGGGCGCGATAACGGACCGTCAGCGCGCCCTTGACCACCCGCGCCGCCGTCCAGTGGCGGTAGGCCATGGCCGGCCTGTCGGCATCGTCCTTGGCCGTCAGTGCTACGGAACCGGCGGCGTCGCTGGCCGTCAGGTTCGTCAGCGTGTCGGCGACACTCTTGACGTTATTGGCCACCAGCGGCAGGCGCAGCAGCGGCGCCCCCGCCTCCACCGCCACGTCCGGGATCTCAACCGTGACATCGACAAAAGGCACGATTCCTTCCCCATTGGGCCCCGCCCCGTCCGCCGCCGCCGGCTTCAACGTCACGGCCAGCTGGGGCGCTGCCGCCAAGGCCGCCGGTGCGGCGGACAGCGCCAGCAGGGCCGCCAAGCCACTCGTCTTGAAATACCGCATTGCCCGCGCCCCCGCCTGCTTCTACCGACCCCAGAAAACAGGGGGCCGACCCGGTGCTGCCGGACCGGCCCCGTCACTCACGCGTCCATCAAGGCTTGGCCATCAGAAGTCTTTGCTGATGGTCATGCCGAAGGTGCGCGGCTGGATGATGGCCGCCGAGTAGATGCCCGTGCGGGTGATGGTATCCAGCGGGCCGCCGGAGACGAAGGCGATCTCGTTGCCCAGGTTCTTGGCGTAAACGGACAGGTTCCAGTCGTCGTGGGTGACGCCGGCGCGCAGGTCCACGGTGGTGTAGGACGGCATGAAGAAACGCTGGCCTGTGGACTTGGTCGGGAACACGCTGTAGCGGTCGCCGATGTAGGACACGGTGGCGCCGACGAAGCCGTTGAAGCCGTCGATGATGCGGAACTTCTGGTCCGCGGACAGGCTGCCGCTGAACTTGGCGGAGTACGGCAGGCGCTGGCCCTTCAGGCCGTACAGGCCCGAGGTCTTGATGTTTTCGGTCAGCGTCGCGTCGGTGTAGCCCAGGTTGGCCACGACGCTCAGCCCTTCCGAGGGCGTCAGGGTCAGCGTCAACTCGCCACCGCGCGACCGGGCCGTGCCGCCGTTCTGCACGTAGGAGAAGCCGGTGGGCGACGCCGCCTGCAGCTGGATGTCATCCCACTCGATGTCGAACAGGGCGGCGTCCACCGTCAGCAGGCGATCAACCACGACGCCCTTGAAGCCCACCTCGTAGTTGGTGGTGGTGTCGGAGTTGTAGGCGGCGGGCTCACCTGGGGCGGCATTGGGACCGCCCGGACGGAAGCCCGTGGACACGCGGCCATAGACCATCATGTCCTTGTTGATGTGGTACTGCGGGCCCAGCGAATAGGTGAAGACGCTGGTGCCGGAATGGATGTCGGTGATTTCGTTGTCACCCTGCAGCACGCCGCCGACATCCTGGTAGCTTTCTTGGAACTGCCGGCTGAAGCGGCCGCCGAAGGTGAAATCCAGCTTGTCATCGAAGTGATAGGTGGCGGAACCGAAGCCGGCATACTCCCGGTAATGCGACGGTCCGAAGACGGTGTAGAGGTCTGGGAAGCCAACGTTTTCGCCGTTGGCCTTGTTGGCGACGTAGACGTTCTGGCGGTTCAGGTTGTCCTCATTGGTGGCGAAGCCGCCGACCATCCAATCGATCATGCCGCCCGGCTGGGATTCCAGGCGGATTTCCTGGCTGAGCTTGTTCGTCTGGTAATAGTTGTAGATGCCGGTGCCCAGGCCCGGCAGGGCCGAAGACGGGAAGAAGAAGCCCAGATAGCGGCCGAAGGTGCCGGTGGTGTCCTGCGGGCCGTTGAACACCGTGTGGCTATAGGAGGTGACGGCCACCAGGTTGGCGAAGCCCAGGTCGGCCTTCAGGTTGCCGTTGTAGATGCCCATGTCGAGATAGCCGGTGTTCAGGCCGGCGATGGGCGCCTGGGTATAGTCGCCATAGGTGGGCACGCGATCCACCGAGACGTACTCGTTGGCCGAGCCGCCGGCCGTCATGTGCTGGTAGGTGGCGGATGCCTGGTAGCTGACGCTGGGCGTGATCTGCCATAGCAGGCTGGCGCGGCCGCCTTCCGTGCGGTTGACGTTGATTTCCGTCTGGCCGCTGTTGGCGTTGGTCATGTAGCCCGGGTCCATGCGGGCGAAGGCGCTGACCCGCAGGCCCAGCTTGTCCTCGACGATGGGCACGTTGATGTAGGCGCGGCCGCCGCCGCCCTCGCCGCCATGGGCGACGCTGGAACCGGACACGGCCACTTGGCCGAAGGTCTCGGTCAGGCTGGGCGCCGCCGTCACGTAGCGGATCAGGCCGCCCATGGAGCTGGCGCCATACAGGCTGCCCTGGGGCCCGCGCAGCACTTCGATTTGCTGCAGGCTGGACGGATCGATTTCCGGCACCACCGCGTCACCCAGGCCGCCGCTGGTGGCGGAGCCGATGGGAACGTCATCGATGGTCAGGCCCACGGTGGGGTTATTGCCGGCACCCGTGGTGATGCCACGGATGGCGATGGTGGTGCGGCCGTTGCCGCTGGACGTGACGTTCAGGCCCGGCACCTGGGTGTAGAAGTCGCGCAGCTGGGTGTTGTTGGCTTGCAGCAGCGACTGGCTGGAAACGACGGCGATGGAGGCCGGCACGTCCATCAGGCGTTCGGTCTTCTTCTGCGCCGTGACGACGATCTCTTGCAGCTCATCCAAGCTGTCGTCGGCCGCGGCACCATCGGCGAAACTCGGCAGCGACCAGAAAGAAAAAGTTGTAAGAATAGTCGTGGCGAGTAACGCCCGGATTCCACGAGTGCCCTGCATATTACTACCCCCTGTTCTTATGAGCGCCCTCTACCGCCACCAATCCTTGTGGGATTTTGTTATTCGGCGGGGTCGAAAAAGATAATTTATGATACCGCCGCGCCTGGGGTTTTCTTTCCAAATTGCGTATGCCGAAGCGGGTGGGCAGAAAATTTTATTCCCCAAGTGAGCGCTGCAGAAATTTTCTGCCGGGACCGGTCGGCAGCGCATTCCGCGCAGGTGGGCGAAGGACCATCAGGCGGAACCGAACACCCCTCGGCTGTCATAAGACGGCATTTCCAATGCCCTTGATCCTGGATGGAGGAATAGATTTTCCCTGAATGCGCGCGATAAGCCAGGACCTGTCGCAAGGCCGAAAAACAAACGCCCGCAGGCGGCACCTGCGGGCGTGCGATTTCCGGGATTGCCGGCGTCAGGGTGCTGGATGGACGAAGGCGCGGATGTCGGCACCGAACTTGCGGGCGGCCCCCTCATCCGTGTAGGCCATGTGCCCGCCCTCATAGAAGGTCAGCCGCACGCTGCCCTCGGGCCAGCCGCCCTGGCGGGCCAGCAACTCCGCCGCCCCCACCGTGGTCTGGGTGTCGTAATAGCCGTTGCCGATCAACAGCCGCATCTTGGGACTGGCCTTCATGGCCTTCAGCAGCCGGTCGCTGTAGGCCCAGTTGGCGAAAGGCGAGGCGAAGCCCCATCCCCAGTCGTCCAGCCCCTGGACCTCCGCTATCTCCACATAGGGTTCGGCGCGGTCGACCTTCAGGTCGGTGTGGAGGTAGTCCTTGAACAGGCGGGAGAATGCCGGCATGACGGCCGCGGCGAACGGATCGGGCCCGATGCCCTTGCCGGTGATGGGGGCGGCATAGCGCGCGTCGGCGCGACCCAGCAGCAAGCCCTGATCCTTCAGCAATTCGCCCCGGTACTGCTCCTTGCTGATGCGCAGGGCGTGGTCGCGGTAATAGGCGGCGGGAATGCCGGTCAGATCCTGCAGGCGCTGGGCCACGCGGTCGCGGTCCGCCGCCGGCAATTCGCCGCCCTGGTACAAGGCGGGCATGTAATCGCTCTGGGCGTAGCGCCGCGCCTCATCCACGAAAGCTTCCAGCGACAGGCCGTGGCGGTCCACCTTCTGGTGGTACCAGGCAATGGCCGCCAGGGTGGGCAGCGACACCACGTAACTCATGATGTTCTGCGGCCGTTGCACGTATTCGATGATGTTGACCGCCTGGCCCATCAGCAGCACGCCAGCCAGCGGGATGGGCTTGGGCAGCTCGGCCAGTTGGCCGGCCACCTCGGCCGCACGCATGGTGCCGTAGCTTTCACCCAGCAGGTAAACGGCGGACACGTCGCGGTGATGCTGCGCCAGCCAAGCCTGAATGAAGGCCGTGACCTCCTGCCCGTCCGCCTTCACCGAGAAATAGCTCTTGGGATCGACGCCCTCGGCCACTCGGCTGAAACCGGTGGAGGCCGGGTCGATGAACACCAGGTCGGTGGCGTCCAGCGGCGAATAGGGGTTGTCCACCAGCGTGAAGGTGGAGGGATCAGCCTTCAGGTCATCCGGCACGGCCACGCGTTTCGGCCCCATGACACCCAGGTGCAGCCAGAGGGAGGCGGTGATGGGCCCGCCGTTGAAGACGAAGGTCACCGGCCGTTTGGCCGCGTCCTTGGCTTCCACGGTGTAGGCGAAGCTCACCAGGTGCGCGCCCGGCTTGCCCGCGGCGTCATTCACGTCCGTCCCTTCCACCGTCGCGGTGTAGGCCAGCTTATGGCCGTTCAGCGTGGTGGTGTGATGGGTCACGGCCGGCGCGTCCGCGAATGCCGACATGGATGCGGCCAGCATCAGCGCGGCCATCAGGCCCCCCACTTTACGTCCGGTGGCTTTGCCGGTCATCATCGTCCCCCTGTCGCAGGCGCCCTGTTCTCAGGGGAAATAATACCGGCCGGCGGCGGAATGTTTTTGCGTTATCCCGCTCGCCGGGCGGGTGACGGCAAGTTTTATGCGGGGACTGGCCGTCAGGGGGTGGCCTTGGCCGTGGCGTGGCGCGCCTGGTAGGCTTGCATGGCTTCCTGGTACGCCGGAGATTGCTGCGCGGCCGGTAGGGTGCGGAGCTTCTTTTTCTGCTTCAGCACAAAGGTTTCCGCCGTCAGGCTGGCATGCTCCCCACAGAACTTGGCGCAGGCGCCGGTGGGATCGCTAAAGCCCACCTCATCCCCGCTAAGGGTCATGGTCAGCAGGCAGCGCTGTGTGGGCGCCGGATCCTGGAAGACGAAGCTGCCGATCTTTTTGTATTCCGCGATGCCGGTCAGGGTGCAACTCTGCCCGTTATAAAAGGACAGGCGCATGTCCAGGTAGGCGGCGCCATCCGCCACCGGCGTCACCTGCAGCACGTCCTCCGCCCCGTGGATGCTGTCGGCGGTCTTGACCGGGTGACGGTAGATGCCGGCGATGCGGGCCAGCAGCATCTTGGCGTCGGCCTTGCTGCCATCGGGGGCGTAGGCCATGGCGCGCTTGGCCGATTCCGCCTGCACCGCCTTGATCTTCATCCGGTATTCCCGTTCCAGGCAGGCGCGGGCGTCCAGCGTGGCATCGCAGCGCTGGAACATCGCCTCGTCCACCGTCCAGGCACGGCCCAGGCGGACATAGGGCACATCCTGAACACTGTCGATCAACTGGTGCAGGCCGGGATCGGCGCACAGCGCCTGGAAGGAGGCTGAGGTGGGCGCCTGGCAGTCCGCCGGCGTGAGACCGGGCACGGGCGCCTCTGCGGCCACCGCCCCGCCGCTTCCCAACACGACCGCCAGAAAGGTGATGACCGCCCGCTTGCCCATGACGCCCCCAACGCCCCTGTGCTTACCCGGGTGAACTGTGCCTAAGGGCAACGGTGGGCGCAAGGGATCGCCTGGGCACTCACCGTTTTGCACCCTAGGCACCGCGCACTAGGACGTGGCGCTTGCGCCCCGCCGACAGGCGCACCGGCAGGGCCCGCGCCACGATGCGGGCATCCAGGTCCGCCACTGCCACCCCATCGACCCGCACGCCGCCCCCGGCGATCAGGCGCCGCGCCTCCCCTTTCGAGGCCGCCAGGCCGCCGCGCACCAGCAGGTCGACCACCAGGGCGCCGTCCGGCACCTCCTCCACCGTCAGCGCCACCGCCGGCAGGCCCTCGGCGTTGGTGCCGGTGAAGGCCCGGCGGGCGGTCTCATTGGCGGCCTGGGCTGCCTCGGGCCCGTGGGCCAGGGCGGTCGCGGCGTTGGCCAGCACCTCCTTGGCCTGGTTGATCTCCGCCCCCGGCAGCGCCTCCAGTTCCGCGATGCGCTCCAGCGGCAGATCGGTGAACAGGCGCAGGAAGCGGCCGACGTCGGCATCCTCCGTGTTGCGCCAGAACTGCCAGTAGCCGTAGGGCGGCAGCCGGTCGGCGTTCAGCCAGACGGCACCGCCGGCGGTCTTGCCCATCTTGGCACCGGACGCGGTGGTCAGCAGCGGGGTGGTCAGGCCGAAGACCTCCCGCCCCTCAAGCCGGCGCACCAGGTCGATGCCGTTGACGATATTGCCCCATTGGTCCGACCCGCCCATCTGCGCCAGGCAGCCGGCGCGGCGGTGCAGTTCCAGGAAATCGAAGGCCTGGAGGATCATGTAGTTGAATTCCAGGAAGCTCATGGGGTCCTGCCGCTCCAGCCGCGCCTTCACGCTGTCGAAGGACAGCATGCGGTTGACGGAGAAATGGCGGCCGATGTCGCGCAACAGGTCGATGTAACCCAGGCGGTCCAGCCAATCGGCGTTGTTGACCATGACGGCATCGATGGGCCCCGACCCGAAGGTCAGGAAACGTTCGAAAACCCGGCGGATGCCCTGGATGTTGGCGGCGATCTGGTCGTCGGTCAGCAGCGGACGTTCCGTGGCGCGAAAGCTGGGGTCACCCACCCTGGTGGTGCCGCCGCCGATCAGCACGATGGGCTTGTGCCCCGCCCGTTGCAGGCGGCGCAGCGTCATGATGGGCAGCAGATGCCCCACGTGCAGGCTGTCGGCCGTGGCGTCGAAGCCGATGTAGACCGGCACCACACCGGCCGCGAAGGCCGCGTCCAGCCCATCCAGGTTGGTGCACTGGTGAATGTAGCCGCGCGCGCCAAGCACCTGCAGGGCGGTGGAGCGTGGTGTCTGTGGGGAAAAATCCTGGGTATCCATGAAGCGGTTCCTGGTCTGGTGGACCGCCACCAAGAGGGAGACCGCTTTCTGGAAAACGACTGCCGCCTTGGCGGCGGCATCGTTTCAACATGGTCGAACAACGCCGCTCCTATCAGGAGGGCGCGTAATACGTGCAGCAGAGGGGCAGCGTCGTGACCATGGGCGGATGGTGATCATCCCGCCGCCGTCCTGTCAAGCCGCCGCAGCGCATAGCCTCCTTATTTAACATAATTTTGTTGTCAATTATATAGATTGACTCTCAACAGATCGTTAATTTAGCCTCAACTTAGATCGTAGAATAACGCGCACCGATTGATAAATAACATATCCCATAGTGTTGATTTGCGGGAGACCATGATGGGTAAAGCCTATTCCGCCCTTTGCCGCCTGGCCCTGGCTGCGGCCTTGACCCTGGGTATTGGCGCGGCATCCGCAGCGGAAAAGCCGGTGCGCATCGGCTATCAGAAATACGGAACCCTGCTTCTGCTGAAGGAAAGCGGCAAGCTGGACGAACAGCTGAAAGCCCAAGGCGTCGCTGTGGAATGGCGGGAATTCCCCGGCGGCCCGCAGTTGCTGGAGGCGCTGAACGTCGGCGCGCTGGACTTCGGCATCACCGGCGAAGCGCCCCCCATCTTCGCCCAGGCCGCGGGCGCCCCCCTAGTCTATGTCGGCGTGGAACCGCCGGCACCCAAGGGCGAGGCCATCCTGGTACCCAAGGATAGCCCGCTGAAAAGCGTGGCCGACCTGAAGGGCAAGAAGGTGGCGCTGAACAAGGGCTCCAACGTCCACTACCTGCTGGTGAAGGCGCTGGAGGAAGCGGGCCTGGCATACAGCGACATCCAGCCCACCTACTTGGCGCCGGCCGACGCCCGCGCGGCGTTCGAGCAGGGCAGCGTCGATGCCTGGGTCATCTGGGACCCCTACTACGCCGCCGCGGCCGCCGCCACCCAGGCCAGGGTGCTGTTGGACGGCGTGCGCCCCGACGGCAGCAATCTGGTGGCCAACCACCAGTTCTACCTGGCCGAACGCGGCTTCAACGAGACGCGGCCCCAGGTGGTTCAGACCATCCTGGCGGCACTGAAGGACATCGACGCCCAGTCCAGGGGCGACCAGAAGGCCGTGGCCCAGCGCCTGAGCCCGCAGGTGGGCATCCCGGCGCCGGTGCTGGAAACGGCGCTGGCCCGCATGGGCTACGGCGTGCAGCCCATTACGCCCGAGGTGGTCGCTGCCCAGCAGAAGATCGCCGACACCTTCCACCAGCTGGGGCTGATCCCCAAGCCCATCCGCGTCTCCGACGCCATTCCCGGATCGAAATCATGAGCGACACCCCCCTTCACCCTGCCGAACCGGTGACGGAAGCGAACGTCTTCTGGTTCATCCCCACCCATGGCGACGGCCGCTATCTGGGCACCACCCACGGCGCCCGCGCCGTCAGCTTCGATTACCTGAAGCAGATCGCACAGGCGGCCGACAGCCTGGGCTACTACGGCGTGCTGCTGCCCACCGGGCGCAGTTGCGAGGACAGCTGGGTCATCGCCTCCGCCCTGGCCCCGCTGACGGAACGCTTGCGCTATCTGGTAGCGGTACGGCCCGGCTTGCAGTCGCCCACCGTTTCGGCCCGTATGGCGGCCACACTGGACCGGGTGTCCAACGGCCGGCTGCTGATCAATGTGGTAACCGGCGGCGACCCGGTGGAGAACGCCGGCGACGGCATCTTCCTGTCGCATACAGAGCGCTATGAGGTGACGCGGGAATTCTTGTCGGTCTGGACCCGCCTGATCGCCGGCGAGACGGTGCATTATGAAGGCAAGCACATCCGCATCGAGGATGGGCGACTGTTCTTCCCCTCCCTGCAGCGGCCCTACCCGCCCCTGTATTTCGGCGGATCATCGACCGCCGGCATCGACGTGGCGGCGGAGACGGTCGACAAATACCTGACCTGGGGCGAGCCACCGGCGCAGGTGGCGGAGAAGGTGGCCGTCGTCCGCGCCGCCGCAGCCGCCAAGGGCCGCAAGGTGACCTTCGGCATCCGCCTGCATGTCATCGTGCGCGAAACCAACGAGGCTGCCTGGCGTGCCGCCGATGAGCTGATCCAGCACGTGGATGACGCCACCATCGCCCAGGCCCAGAAGACCTTCGCCCGCATGGACAGCGTGGGTCAGGCCCGCATGCAGGCGCTGCACGGCGGCCGGCGCGACAAGCTGGAGGTCAGCCCCAACCTGTGGGCCGGCGTGGGCCTGGTGCGCGGCGGCGCCGGCACCGCCCTGGTGGGCGATCCGGAGACGGTGGCGCAGCGCATGAAGGAATACATGGCCGTCGGCATCGACAGCTTCATCCTGTCGGGCTACCCGCACCTGGAGGAAGCCTACCGCTTCGCCGAACTGGTCTTCCCCCTGCTGCCGCTGGCGCCCGGCAATGGCCGGGACAAGGGCGAGGCCACCAACCATGGCCCGTTCGGCGAGCGCATCGCCAACACCCTGCCCCCGGCGCCCAAGGATACCGCCGCCCTGCGCCAGGCGTCGGCATCATGACCAGGGCTACCGCGCTGCGCCGGGGGCTGGTCCCCTGGCTGCTGCCCATCGCCCTGCTGGCGGTGTGGGAGGTGGCGGCCAAGGCGGGATGGCTGTCGGCCCGCGTGCTGCCGGCGCCCAGCGACATCGCCGTCGCTTTCTGGACCACGTTGAAGGACGGCAGCCTGCCCCACCACGTCGGCATCAGTGCCGAACGCGCCGTGCTGGGCCTGGCCATCGGCGGCGGCCTGGGCTTCGCCCTGGGCCTGATCAACGGCGCCCTGCCCCTGGCCGAGGACATCCTGGACAGTTCCTTGCAGATGCTGCGCAACGTGCCGCACCTGGCCATCATCCCCATGGTCATCCTGTGGTTCGGCATCGGGGAGGAGGCGAAGGTCTTCCTGGTGGCCGTGGGCGTTCTGTTCCCCATGTACCTCAACACCTTCCACGGCATCCGCTCGGTGGACCGGGGCCTGGTGGAGATGGGGCGGGTCTATGGCCTGAGGCCCGTGGCCCTTTATCTGCGCGTCATCCTGCCGGGCGCCTTGCCCGCCATCCTGGTGGGCCTGCGCTACGCCCTGGGCATCATGTGGCTGACCCTGATCGTGGCGGAGACCATCTCCGCCTCCTCCGGCATCGGCTACATGACCATGAACGCGCGGGAGTTCCTGCAGACCGACATGGTGCTCCTGGGCATCATCGTCTACGCCCTGCTGGGAAAGCTGGCCGACATCGCGTCGCGCTGGCTGGAGCGCAGGGCGCTGGAGTGGAACCCGTCCTTCCATACCGGGCTGGAGGCGGCATGATGGTCCCCCTGCGCGCGGCGCCCCCACCCCAGGTTCAGCCCGAGGTTCAGGACCAGACTACCGTTACCGGCAAGGGCTTGGAACTGGCCTTCGACGGCGTCACCAAGGCCTTCGGCGACGTGGGCGTGCTGAAGGGCCTGGACCTGGTAATCCCGGCTGGGCAGTTCGTCGCCGTCGTCGGCCGCTCGGGCGGTGGCAAGACCACGCTGATGCGCCTCATCGCCGGGCTGGACGGCCCAACCAGTGGCACCATCCGCATCGACGGCACGGCCCGCCGGGGCCTGCAGCCCGACGTGCGCCTGCTGTTCCAGGACGCCCGCCTGCTGCCCTGGCAGCGGGTGCTGAGCAATGTCGGCATCGCCCGGGGGCCCGGCTGGAAGGCACGCGCCCAGGCGCTGCTGGCCGAGGTGGGCCTGGCGGATCGCGCGGGCGACTGGCCCTACGTCCTGTCCGGCGGGCAGAAGCAGCGCGTGGCCCTGGCCCGCGCCCTGGTGACGGAGCCCGGCATCCTGCTGCTGGACGAACCCTTCGGCGCCCTGGACGCCCTGACCCGGGCGGACATGCACCGCCTGCTGACCCGGATTTGGGGCCAGCACGGCTTCACCGCCATCCTCATCACCCACGACGTGGCCGAGGCCGTGGCCCTGGCCGATCGCGTGCTGGTGCTGCGCGACGGGCGCGTGGCCGAGGACATCGCCGTCGACATCCCGCGCGGCGCCCGCGCCACCGGCGCCCCCCGGCTGGCGGAACTGGAACGCCGCATCCTCAACGCCGTCTAAAAGAGAGTGCCCCTGGACGCGCAACGATCACTTTTGAAGTTCACAAAAGGCAACTACGTGCCGCCTTGAACCAATCGCTTGCCCCTGACACTCTGGCACCCGACAGCCTGACCGCCGCCGCCCTATAGACGGCATCGCTGCACCGGTATCACTTGATCGGGTTCCCCATGTCCCTGGGTGATGCGCACCAAAGAACCGCCCCCCGCGTCGTCATCCTGGGCGGCGGCTTCAGCGGGGCCGTGGCCGCCTTGCACTTGGCCCGGGGCACGCCGGTGCCGGTGGACATCGATATCGTGGAGCCGCGTCCGCTGCTGGGGGGCGGTGTCGCCTATTCCACCCCCGATCCGCAGCACCGCATCAACGTGCCAGCCGCGCGCATGAGCGCTTTTTCCGCCGACATGGGCCATTTCGACCGCTGGCTGCGCCGCTCCGGCGTGCTGGCCACGGACCCGCAGGCCCTGGTCAAGGGCGGGCACATCTTCTCCAGCCGGCTGGAGTTCGGGCGCTATCTCGACGGGCTGGTGCGGGAACAGGCGGCCTCCGACGGGCCCGCCCACATCCGTCATGTGCAGCAGCGGGCGACATCCATCACCCCCATCCCCCGTGATGCGCCGCCGGGCCAGTCCTTCGGCTATGCCGTGGCGCTGGAAAACGGCGGCCGTCTGGTGGCCGATGTGGTGATCATCGCCACCAGCCACCCGCCGCCGGCCCCGCCCCGGAACCTCGTAGCGGCGCTGGGCGACGACCCGCGCCTGATCGCGAACCCCTGGGCGCCCGGCGCGCTGGAGGGGCTGGACACCAACGCCCGGGTGCTGGTGGTGGGCTCGGGCCTCACCATGGCCGACATCCTGGCCACGCTGGAGGCCGGGGGGCACAAGGGGCCAATCACCGTCTTCTCCCGTCGTGGCCTGACGCCCCGGGGACATGCCCTGGACGCGAGCGAGCTGGTGGGTGACTTCGCCACCCGGCCGGAGGTGACGGCCCTGGCCCTGCTGCGCCGCATCCGCGCCACGGTGAAAGCTGCGGATGTGGAGGGCCGGCCGTGGCAGACGGTGCTGGACGCCGTGCGCCGGGACGCCCGCGCCATCTGGCAGGCCCTACCCCTGGACCAGAAGCGCAAAATGCTGCGTCACCTGCGCCCCTTCTGGGACGCGCACCGCTACCGCATCGCCCCGCAGCCGGAGGCGACCATCCATGAGCTGGAAGCGCGGGGGCAGCTTGAAATCCTGGCGGCCAACCTGGCCGACATCCGGGCCGATGCCGCTGGCGTGCATGTCACCCTGCGTCCCCGCCGGGGCGGCCCCGCCCTGACCCGCACGGTGGACGCGGTGGTGGTGGCCACCGGGCCGGCACACGACCATCTGATCGATGCCGTTCCCGCCCTGGCCCCCCTGGTGTCGACCGGACGCCTTCATCCCGACGCGCTGGGCCTGGGCATCGCCGTGGATGAGCAGAGCCGCGTCATCGACGTGCGCGGCGTGCCGGATGAGACGTTGTGGGTGGCCGGCCCCCTTGCCCGCGCCACCTTCGGCGAGCTGATGGGCCTGCCTCAGGTGCTGATCCATGCGGAGGAGGTGGCGCGGTCCGTGGCCCAGCGTCTGCCGGGCCAGGCCGCCCCGGAAAAGCCGAAGGCGGGCACCCGCAGCCGGATGCCCGCCTGATCGGACTGGGTTTAGATCACCCGGCGGATCCAGCCATCCACCAGCGGGGCCTGGCTGCCGCGCTGCATGCCGACCAGGCGCTCACGCAGGTCTGCCGTGGTCGACCCGCCCTCACCA
>NZ_JARPAF010000001.1:527893-529065 GCF_029594735.1 Nitrospirillum amazonense | reverse complement strand
TTGCCGATGACAAAGTCACCCTCGGCCGTGCGCACGGTGCCGATGGGCGCCAGCACGGCGGCGGTGCCGCAGGCGAAGGCCTCGCGCACCCGGCCGGTGGCGGCATCCTCCTTCCACTGCGCCAGGGTATACGGCTCCTCCACCACCGTGTGGCCCAGGCTGCGCGCCAGCTGGATGATGCTGTCGCGGGTGATGCCGGGCAGGATGGTGCCGCTGAGCGGCGGGGTCAGCAGGCTGCCGTCGTCGCGGACGAAGAAGACGTTCATGCCGCCCAGCTCCTCGATCCAGCGATGCTCCGCCGCGTCCAGGAACACCACCTGGTCGCAGCCGTGCTTGCTGGCCTCCAATTGGGCGATCAGGCTGGCGGCGTAGTTGCCGCCGCACTTGGCCGCGCCGGTGCCGCCGGGGGCGGCGCGGGTGTAGTTCTCCGGCGCCCAGATGGTGATGGCCTTGGCCCCGCCCTTGAAGTAGGCGCCCACCGGGCAGGCGATGACGCAGAAGATGTACTCCGACGCCGGCCGCACGCCCAGGAAAGCCTCGTTGGCGAACATGAAGGGCCGGATGTACAGGCTGGCGCCCTCCCCGCCGGGGATCCAGGCCTGGTCGATGCGCACCAGCTGCTCCACCGCTTCCAGGAACAGCTCCTCCGGGATCAGCGGCATGGCCATGCGTTCGGCCGAGTCCCGAAAGCGCTTGGCATTGGCGTCGGGCCGGAACAGCGTCACGCCGCCGTCCGCCGCGCGATAGGCCTTCATGCCCTCGAAGACTTCCTGGGCGTAGTGCAGCACAGCCGCCGCAGGATCGAGCGCGAACGGCGCCCGCGCCGTGACCTTGGCGTCATGCCAACCCTGGCCCTCCGTCCAGCGGATCGTCACCATGTGGTCGGTGAATACCTTGCCGAAGCCGGGGTTTTCCAGGATGCGGACAGGGTGCTGCCGCTGGTCACGGCATTGGCACTGAGGCCGGTGATGCCGCTGGTGACCGTGGCGCCGGCGTAGTTGGACCCGGTGCCGCCTTGGATCAGGGTGACGCTGTCGCCCACCAGGTAATTGCCCGCCGCGCTGACCCCGGCGTTGACCACGCCGCCCGTCACGCTGGCCGCCCCGCTGACGCTCAGCATATGGCCGCCCGTGGTCAGTGTGCCGCTGCTCTGGCTGAAGTTGCCCGTGACG
>NZ_JARPAF010000001.1:527641-527793 GCF_029594735.1 Nitrospirillum amazonense | reverse complement strand
GCCACGTCGGATGCCAGCGTGAGGCTGGCGCCGGCGTTGCTGACCGTGTGCGTCGCCACGGTGATGGCATCGCCCAGGCTGACCGCACCGGACGCGAACACCACGTTGGCGCCCGTGTTGATGATGGTGCCGCCGCTGAAGCGGCCCACGGC
>NZ_JARPAF010000001.1:524487-527541 GCF_029594735.1 Nitrospirillum amazonense | reverse complement strand
GTAAGCGTCAGCGCAGCCACGCCTTCCCAGGGCGTTATTGATGGGCATGCTTGCCGCTCGGCTTGAGTGGTGGACGCATGGACGACGTGACGGTGATCGGCAAGGAGGCGCTTCGAAGTGCTCATACGAGCGCTCCTGAGCTGCACGGCGAGGTTTTGGGCGGCCCGGAGCGTCGGCGGCGCTGGAGTACCGAGGAGAAGCTGCGGGTTCTGGCGCAGAGTTTGACGGGGTTCGTTCCGGTTTCGGTCGTTGCCGATGCGGCGTTGCCCGAACCGGCGGTCGTTCCTGAAGCGGCGGAGCAGGCCCCCATTTCCATCGGCATGATCGAGGTCGAGCTGCCGACCGGCGTGAGGCTGCGGATCACCGGTGATGTCGGCGAGGCGGCCTTGCGACGGGTTTTGGCGGCATTTTCGTGATCGGTATTCCGGGCAATGTGCGCATCTACCTGGCGTGCGGCGCGACCGACATGCGCCGCGGGTTCGACAGCCTAGCCGCCCAGGTGCAGACGATGCTGAGGCTCGATCCCCATGACGGCGCGCTTTACGCCTTCCGGGGGCGGCGTGGCGACCTGATCAAGATTCTATGGTGGGACGGCCAGGGCCTTTGCCTGTTCTCCAAGCGGCTGGAGCGCGGCCGGTTCGTCTGGCCGCAGGCCAGGGAGGGTTCGGTCGCGCTCACCGCCGCCCAGGTTTCCATGCTGCTGGAAGGGATCGATTGGCGGACGCCGGTGCGCACCTGGCAACCGGACGCGGCCTGCTGAGCGCGCTCGGTCCCATGTGGCCCCCGGCGCGTCATAGTGACTCGGGTGCTGTCCACCACCCTGCCGACGGCGGCGTTTTCGGGTAGAATCCGTTCCATGACCGACGCCGCCGCAGAGATCGCCGAGCTCCGTGCCAGGCTCGCCGAACGCGAGGCCGAACTGGCCGCGGCGCGGGCGGAGTTGACCGGCGCGCGCCTCCTGATCGAGCAGTACAAGGCCCAACTGGCCAAGCTGCGCCGGATGCAGTTCGGCCGCTCGTCGGAGAAGCTCGACCGGCAGATCGCCCAACTGGAACTGATGCTGGAAGACCTGGAGGAAGGCGAGGCCACCCGGACAGCGCCGTCGCTGGATGCCGGGAACGCGGCCCCGGAACGACGCCAGCGGGATCAGCACCATCCGGTGCGCCGTCCCCTACCGGAGCACCTGCCACGCGAGGAGATCGTCCATTCCCCCGGTGACGTCTGCCCCGGCTGCGGCGGCACGCATTTCTCCCGGCTGGGCGAGGACGTGACCGAGGTGCTGGAGAAGATCCCGGCCCGGCTCAAGGTGATCCGCCACATCCGGCCGAAGCTCTCCTGCCGGGCATGCGAGGCCATCCTCCAGGCGCCGGCCCCGGACCTGCCGGTGGAGAAGGGCCGCCCCGGGCCCGGCCTGCTGGCCAATGTCGTGGTGTCGAAGTACCTGGACGGGCTGCCGCTCTACCGGCAATCGGCGATCCTGGCACGCGAGGGCATCGCGATCGAGCGCGCGACCTTGGCCGATTGGGTCGGCCATGCCGCCTGGTGGGTGGCCCCCCTGGCCGGTCTGATTGGCGCCCATGTGATGGCGGCGCCGGTCATCCACACCGACGACACGCCGATCAAGGTGCTGGCGCCGGGCAACGGCCAGACCAGGCTCGGTCGGCTCTGGACCTACCTGGTCGATGAGCGGCCCTGGTGTGGCGATCATGCGCCGGCGGCGTTCTATCGCTTCAGCCCGGACCGCAAGGGTGAGCGCCCGCGTGAGCATCTCTCCGGATTCAGCGGCGTGATCCAGGCCGACGCCTACACGGGCTATGAGGCCCTGACCCGGCCATCGGGCCTGGCCCCGCCCGGTATCGTTCCACCAGGTATCGTTCCACCAGGTATCATCCATGCGGCCTGTTGGGCCCATGCGCGGCGGCATCTCTACGACCAGTACGAGAAGACCAAGTCGCCGATCGCTGAAGAGGCCTTGCGCCGGATCGGGCGGCTCTACGAGGTCGAGGCCGCGATCACCGGCCTGTCGGCCGAACAGCGCCGGGACGCGCGACAGCAGCTCGCCGTTCCCATCCTCGACGACCTCAAGCCATGGCTGGAGGCGCAGCAGCGGCGCCTGTCGGCCAAGAACACGCTGGGCAAGGCGATCGGATATGCGCTGAACCGCTGGGACGCGCTCACCCTCTATGTCGCCGACGGCCGCATCGCCATCGACAACAACCCCGCCGAACGCTCCCTGCGTGGCATCGCGATCACCAGGAAGAACTTCCTGTTCCTGGGTTCCGAGGCGGGTGGCGACCGGGCGGCACTGCTCTACTCCGTCCTGGAGACGGCGAAGCTGAACGGGCTCAATCCCGAGGCCTATCTGGCGCATGTCCTGGACCGCATGGCCAAGGGCCATCCGATCAACCGGCTGGCCGAACTTCTACCCTGGAACTGGACACGCCGGGCTGACAAACTCGCGGCATGACCGCCGATGCCCCCCTCCCGCCAGAGCTCATCGCGACAGTCCGCATCGACCTGCTCGACACTGACCCGCTGATCTGGCGCGAGGTCGAGGTGCCGGTCACGATGACGCTGAAGCAATTGCATGGCGTCATCCAGGCCGCCATGGAATGGCAGGATGCCCATCTCTGGTCATTCGCCAGCGACAGCGAGGAGATATCCCAAAGCCGGGCTGCCAAGCTGCCGCTTCAAGACCTGCTGCGGCCTCGCAAGACCAAGCTCCTCTACAACTACGACTTCGGTGACTGCTGGGAACATCAACTGACCGTGACCCGGCCCCGTCCGCCCGAAATGGGTGTCGCCTATCCCCGCTACGTCGCTGGGGAAGGTGCCGCGCCGCCCGAGGATTGCGGCGGCATTCCCGGCTTCTACGCCCAGCTCGACATCCTCGCTGACCCGAACCATCCCGATCATGACGAGATCAAGGAGTGGCTCGGTGACTACGATCCCAGCGTCTTCCATGAGCAATCGGTCAGGCAAAGGCTCGCCCGCATCGCCGCCCGCCGGTCAGCGCCGAAAAAGGCAAAAACGCGGTGATCCGCTGACGCTTAC
>NZ_JARPAF010000001.1:405240-524387 GCF_029594735.1 Nitrospirillum amazonense | reverse complement strand
CGCGACGGCTCAGCGCCCTCTCCCCTCAGGATATCGCCAGCTACCGCGATCGTATGCTGGCCTGCGACTACGCGCCCGCCACCGTGGTGCGGCGGATCAACCTGATCGCCACGGCCATCGCCCATGGCCGGCGGGAATGGGGCATGCACCTCCCATCCAATCCCGCCGAAGCGAAGCTGACTGCCCGCCCCAAGGGTGCCGACCGCAAGCGCGAGCGCCGCCTGCAGCCCGCCAGGGTCGAGGTGACACATCAGCGCGATCCGAATACCGGCGCTGAGGCTGAGCTAAGCCACCATATCCCCGCCGAGGAGGAACGCCTGATGGCGGGGCTGGCGGCCAGCAAGCACGGAGCCTGGCTGGTGCCCATGACCAGGTTGGCCCTGGAAACGGCCGCGCGACAGGGGGAAATCTGCGCACTGGACTGGAGCGACGTGGACCTGGCGAAGCGCGTCATGACCATCCGCGGCCTGTCAGGAGATGGCTCAAAGAACGGTGAAATCCGCAAGGTGCCGCTGTCCACCGCAGCGGTGGACGCCCTCCGCTCCTTCCCCTCTTACGGAAACAAGAATGGACCCGTGGTGGGAGAAGACCAGAGGTTGCTGAAAGTGACCTTTGGCCGCGTAGTCGACCGCGCCGGCATCGCGGACCTGACCTTCCATGACCTGCGGCACGAGGCCACCAGCCGGCTGGCCAAGATCTACACCAACCCGCTGGAGCTGATGCGCATCACTGGCCACAAGACGCTGTCGATGCTGGCCAGATACTACCACGCGGACGCCGAGGAGCTGGCGCAACGGCTTGCTTGAGGTAAGCGCGCATAGCGCCGCTGTACAGCGGGGGAGGCAGTGAACCTGCGTTCGGCGGCCATGAACGGCTGTTCATGGGCTGTGAACCCGCGTTCATCACCAGATTTGTGGGTCACATCCCATCCGCATGGTGTGGGGGCAGCATACGTCGGGTCGGGCCTAGCAAGTCGTGAAAGAACCTTCTTCCCAGCCGGCACTGGTGGCGGCGACCCGCCGCTGGCACTTCGTCTCCGCGCGATGCTGGGCGGATTCGGCGGGCTGGCCTTAGCCATGCTGACATCGGTCCGCTCATGGGCGCGGTCGACCAAAAACGAATCGCAAATCCTTGAATCCCGGTTCAATTCCCGGCCTACGAACCTCCCGCCCCCGACCGCCTTGTTAAGCGGCCCAAAGGTTGCGCAAAACGGCGCTTAATCCTGCGCGATTCGGCGCATAGGCCTACCGCACTCGGACCTCCCGCCCCCGTGGACTGCCCCGTTCCCGGCGGTAAATCAGCACGCGGCCTGGACGCCGATCGACATAACAACCAATTGATCCTATTGGGACTGACGGGGGCATTTAATCGCGCCAATCCACACCTAAGGTCCCTGGATAGGCCAAGCGTGTATATCGGCATGCGGTTTGGATACCGGTCAGCACAACAGCCAATTGATTCTATTGGGGTCAGTGGGAGCCATTTGATCGCGCCGATCCACACACTGGACGCCCTTGACGCCCCAACGTCCCACTGGGACGTAACGCTGTCCCCGGCGAGGGAATTACAAGGTTGGCTTCGGCGCCTAACGGCGGTGATCGTCCTTGATCATGGCGGCAGCCTTTTCGGCAATCATGATGACGACGGCGTTGGTATTGCCGGAGGTGACAACCGGCATGATGGATGCATCGACGACCCGCAACCCGTCGAGCCCCCTCACCCGCAGCCGTGAGTCGACCACGGCGTCCACATCCTCCCCCATGCGGCAGGTACCGACCGGATGGTCCCCGCGGAACGCGGCCGACCGTAAATAGGCCGTCCAATCGGCATCGGTTTCGGGCCTGGCGGCGGGCGCGATCATCCCGGTCAGCACATCTGCCAGGGGCGGCGTGTCCAGTATCCGCATGGCTTCCCGGCAGCCGGCCACCAGGTCGGCGACATCCTGGTCGTTCCCCAGCAGTTGGTGTTCGATGACGGGATGATCCATCGGATCGGATGACCGCAAGGTGATGCGCCCCCGCTGACGGGGGTGAAGCAGACACGTCGCCAGACTCATGGCCGGTTTCGGATGAAGGCGCAGGCCGTCCTGCAGGGTTTCCATCTGGTAGGCGGCCGGAACCAAAATCGCCTGGATGGTCGGCAGGGCATGGTCATCGCCCGTCCGGAAGAAGGTCTGGGCATGCCCCACGGGGCTGGTAAGCGGCCCCCGGCGCGTCAGCAGGAAGCGAGCGCCATGGAACAGCGCCTTCCACCACGTCGTCTCGGTATTGAGCGTGGAGACTTTGGAACCGCGCGTGATCATGACGCAGGGGTGTTCCTGAAGGTTTCCACCGACGCCCGGGGAATCCCGCACCACGTCGATGCCCATGTCGCGCAGGTGACCGGCGGGCCCGATGCCGGACTGCATCAGAAGCTTCGGGGAGCCTATCGCCCCAGCGCTCACGATGATTTCCCGGCGCGCCCGCGCCCCGTATTCCTGGCCTTCCCACTGGTATCTCACCCTGGTCGCCCGCCCCCCCTCCGTCTCGATCCGCAGCACCCGCGCCTTGGTGCGAACGAACAGATTGGGGCGCTTGAGGACGGGCTTCAGGAAGGAGCGGGCGGAACTGTAGCGGAGGCCGGCCTTCTGCGACGCCTGGCAAGGCCCCACCCCCTCTTGCGCCACGCCATTCTGGTCAGGATTGTAGGGATGGCCCAAGGCCATCGCCGCCTGGATGAAGCGGTCGGTCAACTTGTGCTTCAGACGCAAGGCGGAAGCCGGCTGGGGGCCCATTCCGCCGCGGGTTTCCGACGCCCCGCCCTCGTTCGTCTCGGCGCTCTTGAAATAGGGCAGCACCTCCGCATACGACCACCCCCGGCACCCCATCCGGGCCCAGGCGTCAAAGTCGGCGGGATTGCCCCGGACCCACATCATGCCGTTGATGGAACTGCCGCCCCCCAAAATCTTGCCCGCCGACCAGATGTCCCTCAGGCCGTCGCGGGAGGGGTCCGGTTCAGCGGGATACGCCCAGTTGACGTCGCCGGCACCAAACCATTTACCCAGCGCGGAAAACAGCATCGCCTCGCCCGCCGGGATGTGGATGAAAGGTGAGCGGTCGCGCCCCCCCGCTTCCAACAACAGAACCGACGCGCCATCGGCGCTCAATCGGTCGGCCAGCACACATCCCGCCGAACCGGCGCCAACGATCACGTAGTCAAAGCTCTCTTCCATCAATGTCATGAAGCACCAGACCGCCAAAGGAAACAACGGCCCCATCGTGCCCGCACGGCGGGCGCCGTCTTTTGATCAGGGCAGATAAAGGATTGCGTGCCACCTTACCGAAGGGGAGGCCATGGCGGCAAAAAGGGAATGGGCGCGCGCAAAGAACTGCCCCCCTGCCCCAAATGCCGGCGACGAAACTAACTGCTAGCCTGGTTGGCTGAAGTTCCGCGATGGGAGGCTTAATAGGTGAATAAGCAAGGATCAGGCATCGGCCCCTCCGTGGCGCTGGTGTGGCTGTGCAGCGTCGCGCCCCTCGCGGCGATTCTGGTTCCCCTGCTGCTGCCGGTGTACCAGCAAAGCTACGCGCTGGACGCCAGCGCGATGGGGCTCCTGGCGTCAGCCGATTTGGCCGGGGCCTGCCTGGCGTCGATCAGCGCGCCACTCTGGCTGCAGCGCACGGGATGCCGCGGCGGTGTCATCGGGGGCTTGATGGTGGTCGCCACCGCCAACATCGCCGCCGCCTTCGCCGGCACCTCTCTGTTGCTGTTGACGACACGCCTGGTGGCCGGCGTGGGGACGGGCCTGGTGCTGAGCAGCGCCATTCCCATCGTCTCGGCCAGCCAGCGGCCGGCCCGGCTGATCAGTGCGGTCCAGGTGCTTCAGCTTCTGCTGGCGGGCGCCGCACTGGCGGGCGCCGGGCAATTGCTGGCCGCCGCCGGCCCCCGTCCAGTGCTGTTGGCCGTGGTGGCCATCGCGGTCCTGTCCTTGCCCGCGGCGATGCTGCTGCCGGGCCGAAGCGGCCAGGCGCACAGCTTGCCCACGCTTGCCGAGATGCGGCCCGTTTCACTGATCCTGGGCGGCATCTTCATCTATTTCGCCGCCGCCGCCATTATCTCCAACTACGCCGGCCAACTCAGCACGCAGCAGGGGCTGTCGATCGAAGCGGTCAGTACGGCGCTGGCGGTCGGCAACCTGGGGGCCCTGCCGGGCTCGCTCATCGCCATGCTGGCGACCACACCGGAACACCGCCGCCTGATGATGGTGGCCGCCGCGGGCCTGCAATGTCTGGCGGTCGCCGTCATGTTGTGGGTGCCCGGCGCGCTGGTGTTCACCTCCGCGTTCTTCCTGGTTCAAATGTGCATCACCATCCTGGGGCCCCTGCAGGTCGCGGCCCTTGTCGACCGGGATGCCAGCGGCCGTGGCATCGAGGGCCTGGCCGCCATGCAGAGTGGCGGCCAGGCCCTGGGCCCCTTGCTTGGCGCGTTGTTCATCAGCGGGGGGCGGGTGGACGGCGCCTATCTCTGCGGCTTCGCCATCGTCGTCGTCAGCACCGCCATGGTGGTGCGGCGGCGGTCAGCGATCCGCTGACCGGCAGGGCCCACCCGCCAGCACCACCCCCTTGATCGCCGTATAGCTGCGCAGGCTGTCCAGGCCGGTTTCGCTGCCGAAGCCGGAATCGCCACGCGGCTCCCCCGCCAGGGACATGCCCGGGCCCTCATAAGGCTCAACTGTGCCGTTGACGGTGACGTGCCCCGTCTTGAGCCGGCGAACCAGGGTTTGGGCCGTGGGGTAGTGCGCGGTCCAGACCGTGGCGGCCAGGCCGTAACTGGTACTGTTGGCCAAGCCAATAGCCTCTTCCGTACTCTCGAAGGATTGGACCGTCAGCACCGGGCCGAACACCTCGTCCCGGACGATGGCCATCGCCTGCGACACGTCATCGAGGATGGTGGGGGCCACGCCGCAAGGGCGGTCGGCGGGACCGCCGGCCACCATGCGGGCGCCGTCGCGCAGAGCACCGGCGATATGGCCCAGGACACGCTCACACTGGCGCTGCCCGGCCAATGGCCCAAAAGTCGTGGCCGGTTCCAGGGGATCACCCACCGC
Source organism: Nitrospirillum amazonense (assembly GCF_029594735.1). Lineage (NCBI taxonomy): Bacteria > Pseudomonadati > Pseudomonadota > Alphaproteobacteria > Rhodospirillales > Azospirillaceae > Nitrospirillum > Nitrospirillum amazonense. Next base: position 519,301 of record NZ_JARPAF010000001.1, on the reverse strand, counting down.
GTACTGCCGAACCTCCCGCTCCAATGCCGTCATCAGATCGGCCTTGCGTGATGCATGGACCAGCAGGCGGGACCGGGCGACACAGAGCTGGCCTTGATTGGCGAACGCCTCCCCCAGGATGCGCGGGGCGACCAGATCGGATACGGGGGCGTCTGCGAAGACAATCTGGGGGGATTTGCCGCCGCATTCGAGAATGACCGGCCGGATGCGGCTTTGCGACGCCGTGGCCATGATCGCCCGGCCCGCCTGGGTTGAGCCGGTGAAGGTCACCATGTCGACCAGGGGATGCCGCGCCAGGGCCGCCCCCGTGGTGACACCGTCGCCCGGTATGACGTTCAGGCCCCCCGGCGGAACACCGGCCTCCAGCGCCAGCTCGCCCAACCGCAGGGCCGACCCGGGCGTCAGTTCCGAGGGCTTGAGCACGACGCAATTGCCCGCCGCCAGCGCAGGCATGACCTTGATGACCGCGTTCGGCAGCGGATAGTTCCACGGCGCGATGGCTGCCACGACCCCCCGGGGCTCACGCAGGCTGAAGGCCAAGCTGGCCGCATCGCTGCCGGCCACGTCTCCATAAATCTTGTCCGCCGCCTCCGCATAGTGCCGGCACAAGGTCGGCGCCAGATCACGAATGTCGACCAGGGCGGAGGCGATGGGCTTCCCCATCTCCAGGGTGTCGCGCAACGCCAATTCTTCGTGGTTTTCCACGATAAGTTCGGCCAGGCGCAGCAAGATCATGCCTCGGGCGCGAGGGCTGAGGTCGCTCCATACGCCCCGCTCGCAGGCGCGGTGGGCATCTACAACCGCCTGGTCGACCATATCGGCCGAGCACAGCGCCGCCTCGTACAAGAGACCGCCATGAACGGGCGACCAGATGGCCATCGCCCCCGTCCCCTCACGGCGCGTGCCGCCGATCAGTGGACGACCGTCCCAGCTCAGCGCAGCGGCGCGCCCACGCCAGCCGGTTTGCATCGCTTCAGGTTCAAGATTCACCATGGGAAGAAAACACCCCTCAGTCATCAGCGCCGGTGATGACACCGGCTGGCGGAGTCGCCACCGCTCCTGTCATGACCGGCTGTCGTGTCGCGATGGACCTCGCGCCAAACGCATCTGAGCCTTCCCAAGACCGGCCTACTTTTGCGTCCCCGTCTGTCCTTTTTGCGTGACCCACAACCTGGTTCTGGCGCGGGGCGGACGTCTTGCCGGTGGCCAGCGGCCCCTCCACTCTCGCCCGCAGGATCCGGTGCCGGACATAAAAACCGGCGGACAGAAAGTGAGGGTGGGACCGTCATGGAAGAATTGTTCGACATCATCGTCGTCGGCGGGGGTATCGCCGGATGCGGCATCGCCGCCTTCCTTGCGGAGCGCGCCCGTGTGCTGGTCCTGGAAAAGGAAGCGCATACGGGCATGCATGCGACGGGCCGGTCAGCGGCCCTTTTCTCGGAAACCTATGGCGCCGACCCCATCCGTGCACTGTCCCGGGCAAGCAATGCCTTCCTGACCAACCCGCCGGACGCCTTCAACATCGCCTCCCCCCTGCTGCCGCGCGGCTGCCTTTACGTCGCGTCGGCGGCACAGGAGGAAAGGCTGCTGGCGGCCGCGCAGAATCCGCTGATGCGGTCGGCCGCGACGCTGCTGAGCCGCGATGAGGCATTGAGCCGCTGCCCCATCCTGAAGCCCGACCATGTGACCGCCGCCCTGTGGGAGCCCGGCGCGCAGGATCTGGAGGTGAACGCCTTGTTGCAGGCTTTCATACGCCGCTGCCGTGCGCTGGGCGGGGTGGTGCGGACGGACAGCGCGGTGGTCGGCTGCGACAGGAAGGACGGGCGTTGGCAGGTCGCCACGGAACAGGGCCGTTATCAGGCACCGATCATCGTCAACGCCGCCGGCGCGTGGGCGGACAGCCTGGCGTCGCAGGCCGGGCTGGCTCCGCTGGGCATCCAGCCCCTGCAGCGCACGGCGTTGCTGGTTCCATCCCCGGAGGGTGTCAACGTCGCGCCCTGGCCCTGCGTCATCGACATTGACGAGGCGTTCTACTTCAAGCCGGACGGGGGCCACCTGCTGCTGTCGCCGGCGGACGAACATCCGGTCGAACCCTATGACGCGCAACCGGATGAAATGGACGTCGCCATCGCCGTGGACCGTGTTGAACAGGCCACCAGCCTGAGGGTCAGGCGGGTCCTGCACAAATGGGCGGGACTGCGCAGTTTCGCACCGGACAGGGTGCCCGTGGTCGGCTTCGATCCCAGGACCGACGGCTTCTTCTGGCTTGCCGGCCAGGGCGGCTACGGCATCCAGACCGCGCCGGCACTGAGCCAAGCGGCGGCGGCACTGCTGCTGGACGGCGCCATTCCAGGACAGATCGCGGATCACGGGGTCGACATGGCGGTGCTGCGGCCGGACCGGCTGATCCCGGCGGCCGTCCCGTACTGACACCAGCGGACAAAATACGAGGCGATACGATCATGCGGATATTCACCACCCAACTGGTGACCGAGACGAACACCTTCGCGCCCATCCCGAGCGGGCGTCGGGCTTACGAGGAAATGGGCATATACCAGGGCGACGCCAGCCGTGTCGCCCCTGACGGAGTCTTTGGAACCCTGGCGCTTTGGCGCCGCCTCGCCGAAGCCCAGGGACATGAGGTGGTCGAAGGGCTGGCGGCGCAGGCGCAGCCGGGCGGACGCACGCTGAAGGCGGTCTATGAGGGCTTCCGGGCCAAGGTGCTGCGAGCAATCGCGGCGGCGCCCACCCTGGACGCCGTCCTGCTCAACCTGCACGGCGCCATGTCCGCGGAGGGCTATGACGACTGTGAGGGCGACTTGCTGGAGGAAATCCGCAGGGCGGTGGGGCCATCGGTGGCGATCGGGGTCGAGCTGGACCTTCATTGCCACCTCACCACCCGGATGCTGCGGGCTGCCGACATCATCGTCGCCTACAAGCACTATCCCCACACCGACATAGCGGACCGGGCGCGGGAAGTGCTGGAGCTGACCCTGGCCACGGCGGCGGGGCGAATAAAGCCGGTGATCTCGGTCGCCGATTGCCACATGGTCGGCCTCTGGCACACCACCCGCGAGCCGATGGCCTCATTCGTACGCAGCATGGAAGCGTGCCAGGATGGCAAAGAGGTCCTGAGCGTCTCCCTGGGTCATGGCTTCCCCTGGGGGGATGTGGCCGAGGCGGGCGCCAAGCTCTGGGTCATCACCGACGGCCGCCCCGCCCTGGGTGAACAGCTGGCGCTGGACCTGGCCAACAGGTTTTTCCAGATACGGAAAGACACGGTCCAGCCGCTGCTGTCGATCGACCAGGTGCTGGATGAGGTGACGCGGAGCGACGTCTTCCCCATCGTCGGCGCGGATGGCGCCGACAACCCCGGCGGCGGCGCCCCGTCCGACAGCACCTTCGTGCTGCAGCGCATCCTGGACCGGGGACTGGAAGGGGCGTTGATCGCGTTCTTTTATGACCCGGAAGCCGTCCGGGTTCTGTCCGATGCCGGTGTCGGCGCCACCCTGGATATGCGCATCGGCGGCAAAACCGGCCCGGCGTCGGGCGCGCCGGTGGACCTGCGCGTACAGGTCAGGCAGGTCATCCCCGACCACTACCAGACGGGCCTGGGCCTCCGCTGGCCTCTGGGCGCGACTGTCTGGGTGCGTGGGCCCCATGACCTGGACCTAGTCCTGACCTCGGCGCGCAGCCAGGCGTTCGATCCCGTCTGCCTGCAACAGCTGGGCATTGACCTGTCCCGCAAGCGCCTGATCGTCGTGAAGTCGATCCAGCACTTCCATGCCCTGTTCGCCCCCATCGCCCGCGGGGGGGTGCTCTATATCGCTGCGCCCGGTGCCCTGACACCGGACTTCGCCAATATCCCCTACCAGGTGAAGTCCCTGGACTATTGGCCCCGGCGCGACGATGTGAGGCCTGAAATCATAAGCTATTGATTCTTAAGGAAAACACTATGACGGCTCCACATCTCAGCCCGGCCGTGGCGTTGGGTGGCTCGCTTTTCCTGTCCGGCCAGATCGCCTTTGACGACCGGGGCGTGGTGACCGGCGACGTCGCCCAACAGACCCGCCGCTGCCTGGACCGGCTTGAAGCCGTGCTGCACCAGCACGGCCTCGACCGCAACGCCATCGCGAAGACCACGGTATGGCTGACGGACGCAACGTCCTTCGCGGCTTTCAACGACGCCTACGCCTCTTTCTTCGGCGAGCACAAGCCCGCGCGCTCGACCGTGGTGGCCGCGTTGGCCATCACCGGCGCCTTGGTAGAGATAGAGGCCATCGCGCGGCTGGACGGCTGATTGCCCGCGAAATGAGAGTGTAACTGTCACATCTGGCTGTGGAGAACTTGCCCGGTCTGCTGTATTCTCAGCCCGTTAATCCTCAAGCAATCATGTGTGAACCATGCTTCAGGAATGGGCTGATGTGGGCCTTCTGCCTAATAGTCTGCCGCAAGATCCGGATGCCGAAATCATTTCTTTTGGCCCGAATTTTTTAGTTGGCCTTTCCCGATTCAACCCAACGGCGGAAATCGTCGATGAGGAGATCGGCCAGGACTGGTTAAAATTCCACTTTCAGCTGCGCGGCACGATATCTTATACCGTGCCGGGACAGTCGCCGCTAGCCGTTGACGACCTGACCTGCGTGGCGGCCCTGCACGGTCAGGGCATAGTGAAGAAAAGCTTTGTCGCCCCCCGCCCCGGCTTTGCCGTGACGGTGCTGTGCCGTCCGGAAATGCTGCGCGAACGCTTTGGCGTCCACCCGTCGAACATGCCAAGTCCGTTGTCACGATACTTGGAACAGGGCGAGCCCACCTGGTACGCCGAAACCGGCAAGATGACGCCCGAAATGGTGATGAGCGTGCGCGCGCTGGAGGCCATGTCCTTCAAGGGCGCCATGCGCAACGCCTATGTCGAGGCGCGCGGCGTGGAATTGCTTTGTGAATTCTGGTCGCAGATCAGCCGGGGCGGAACACCGCCCAACCCGGCCGTCGATGAGCGCACGCTGTCCAAGGTGGAGCGGGCGCGCGACCATATCGACACCTATTTCAGGGAACCGCTGGCCATGCAGAAGCTGGCCAGGCATGTCGGCACGAACGAGACCAAGCTGTCCCAGGCGTTTCGCACCGTCTTCGGCATGACCATCTTTGAGTACATCCGCGCCCGCCGCATGGAAGAAGGCCAGCGCCTACTGCGCGCCGGCAAGCTCTCGGTCACGGAGATCGCCTTCGAGGTCGGCTACGACTACTCCTGCAACTTCAGCGTCGCCTACAAAAGGCATTTCGGCATCACACCAAAGGAAGAGCGGGCCACCGCCAGGCGGTGACCCGCGCGCGCGTGGCGGCGTCGGTCGGATTGGCGGTGCGGTCTATCGTGAACGTCATGATCTCAAGCCTTCGTGTCCCATGCCGGCAGCCTAACCGATCGGCTGGTCGCATACGGTCGTGTATTTTTAGTCCGACGTGGTACGGCGGATTTTCAAACCTGCCTAGCGGACGGATCAGATCGAAGCTAAATCTGATGCGAAACGCCATTAAAGAACAACGGCGGAGGATTGTATGGGCGAAACATTGCCGATGGCCGGGGCGGCCGGGCCAGCGGGGATGTCGGCGGGTGCGCAGCGCCTGACCATGGGGCTATGCTTCCTGGCGGCCGCCATTGAAGGGTTCGATCTGCAGTCGGCCGGTGTGGCCGCACCCCGCCTGGGCCCCGCCTTCCAGCTGGACCCCACACAGATGAGCTTGGTGTTCAGCGCCGCCATCGCCGGCCTGATCGTGGGCGCCCTGGTGGGGGGCCGCGTCTCCGACCTCAGGGGGCGCAAGGTGGCGCTGATGCTGTCGCTGGGCGTCTTCGGTCTGTTCTCCTGCCTCACGGCACTTGCCTGGGACTATCCCAGCCTGCTGGCCGCGCGTTTCCTGACCGGCCTGGGCCTGGGCGGCGCCTTTCCCAACCTGATCGCCATCGCCTCGGAAAGCACGGAGCGGGGCAAGGCCGGCGCCGTGGCCATCATCTATGCCGGCATGCCCCTGGGCGGGGCGCTGGCCGCCGTCATGGCCTTGCGCGGCGGACACGGTGATTGGCAGACCGTGTTCTGGATGGGCGGCGTCGCCCCGCTGGCGCTGCTGCCCATCCTGGCCGTGGCCCTGCCCGCCTTTTGCGTGGCACCGGCGGCCGACACCCCGCGCCAGGGCATCGTTCAGGCCCTGTTCGCCCCGGGGCGACGCGTGGACACAGGCGCCCTGTGGCTGGGCTCCTTCTTCGCCCTGCTGGTCCTGTACCTGCTGCTGAATTGGCTGCCCGTACTGCTGCTGTCGCGCGGCCTGCCCCGCACCCTGGTTCTGGGCGTGCAGATCGTCTTCAACATGGGCGGCGCCTGCGGCTCCGGCATTGCCGGCCAGTTGATGGACCGGGTGGACCGCCGGCTGGCCGTGATCGTCATCTTCCTGGCCCTGGCGCTGGCCCTGGCCGGCCTGGCCGGGGTGGAGGCCAATTTCCTCATGGCCGTGGCCGCCGTCGCCGGCGCGGCGGTACTGGCCGCCCAGGCGCTGATTTATGGCCTGGCACCCAGCTATTATCCGGCAGAGGTGCGTGGACAAGGCGTGGGTGCCGTTGTGGCCGCCGGCCGCCTGGGTTCCGTCGCCGGGCCGCTGCTGGCCGGCCAGTTGATCGCCAGCGGCGGCAGCCGCGCCGACGTGCTGATGGGCATCATCCCGATGGCGGTGTTGAGTGGCATCGCGACCTTCGTCCTGGTCGCCCGCCGGCCCGCCTAGAGCGGAACGCGATCATGGCTGATCGCATCTTGCTCTAGGCGGGAACGGCCGTCCCCTCCAGCCGCATGCGCCGGCCGCGGCGATGATCCACCGGCGTCGCCAGGCGCAACAGGTGACGCTTATGCTGGACGGAGGCGACGGTGCGGCCCAGGGCTTGGGCGATTTCCCGGTCGCCCTGCCCGGCGGCGTTCATGGCGATCAGCTGGGCCAGGCTCTCTTCATCCCAGGATCGCGCGGGGCCAAGTTTGGCGGCGCTACGCATGCTCTCACCTTGAGTGTTAGAAACGGCATCCAAGTCTTTGGTAAAAATCAACTCTAGGCTTTCAATCGAACTTCCCCGTCTTTCCAGGGCGACCGGGCCGCGAAGAGGAGTTCGCCCTCCTCCACCATGCGCTGGGCGATGGAACCGTCGACTTGCAGGGCGCTACGGAAGTCGCCCATGCACAGGACGGTGACGGCGGCGGGCAGATCCAGGCGGCCAAGGGTGGCCAGCGCCAAGTTGCCGTCCCAGCAGGGCAGCGGCGCCTCGTCGTCAATGACGATCAGGAAGTGGCCGGTGGCGCCCTCGGCACGCATCGGCGACGGGACCAGGAGGTAGATGCGCCAGGGATGCAGGGCGTCGACAAGGGCCAGCAGGGCCGCCGCTATCCGTTGCGTGCCAATCCACCGGTCGCCCCATTGCCCCGGCCCTTCCGCCGCCGCCATGCCGTCCTCCCTGGGTTGGTCGTCTCCTGTTCCGCGTCGCCGTCGTCTGATGCCGAATGGAAGCGCTTACCGGCCCTTGAACTGGGGCGGACGCTTCTCGGCGAACGCGCTCATGCCTTCCTTCTGATCCTCCAGCGCGAAGGTCGAGTGGAACAGCCGGCGCTCGAACCGCAGGCCTTCGGCCAGCGTCAGCTCGAACGCGCGGTCCACCGCCTCCTTCGCCATCATCACGGCGGGGCGGGAATAGCCGCAGATCTTCTCCGCCACCTTCACCGCCTCTTCCACCAATTCGGCCGCCGGCACGATGCGCGCCACCAGGCCTGCCCGCTCGGCCTCCACCGCGTCCATCATGCGGCCGGTCAGCACCAGCTCCATGGCCTTGGCCTTGCCGATGGCGCGGGTCAGGCGCTGGGTGCCGCCGGCACCGGGAATGGTGCCGATGGTGATTTCGGGCTGGCCGAACTTGGCCGTGTCGGCGGCCAGCAGGATGTCGGCCATCATGGCCAGTTCGCATCCGCCACCCAGGGCATAGCCCGCGACCGCCGCGATGGTCGGCTTGCGGCAGGTGGCCAGGCGTCCCCACTTCTTGGTGATGAAGTCACCCAGGTAGGCGTCCATATAGGTCTTGGACTGCATCTCCTTGATGTCGGCGCCGGCGGCGAAGGCCTTCTCGCTGCCCGTCACAACGATGGCGCCAATGGAATCATCGGCCTCCAGCCGGTCCAGCGCGTCCTGCAGGTCGGTCACCAGGCCGTCCGACAGGGCGTTCAGCGCCTTGGGACGGTTCAGGCGGATCAGGCCCACGGGGCCCCGCACCTCGACCAGGATGTTCTCGTAGGCGAACTCGGACATTGGGGTCCTCTCCAGGATGATTGCCACGGGCGTCGTGTCGTCGGCGCCGGGGTGGGACCGGGACCGCACCGAGGCCCGGACAGTGCCTGCAAACTGCCCCATATCATGGAAAGGGCAGCGAATACCGAAGTTCCCAGGATTATTCAGCGATCCGCCCGGCCTGACTAGGAAAAGGGGGTGAAGGCTGGAAATGGGCCTTGCGAAGTTTGTGAAGTCGCCCCTGGCACAGCTGTCGCGCCGCCCTGCCCAAGCCCGAAAGGTTGCCTGTTACGGGCAATCCTGGAATGATCCGCCGCGATGCGCGGGCCTGGCGGCCCCAAACCGGTACCTATGACCCTGCCTCGCTCGTGAAACCGACACCGTGACGACCCAGACTGCAAAGACGCCCGCGGTTCCCCCTCGTGGCGGGGCGCCGGCCCAGGCGGCGCGGCGGATGCGCGATGAGATCCTGGCCTTGCCCGATGGCGCGCCGCTGGGATCGGAAGAGGAACTGCTGGCCCGCTATGGCCTGAGCCGGCCCACCCTGCGTCAGACGGCGCGTATCCTGGAGCAGGAACAGTTGCTGGTCGTGCGCCGGGGCAACGGCGGCGGCTATTATGGCCGGCGGCCGGACATCGGCGCCGTCACCCAGGCCGCGGCGCTTTACCTGCGCCTGCGCCAGACCACGGTGCGCGACGTGCTGGACGCCTTCCAGCTGGTGAATGTGGAGGCCGCCCGCCTGGCCGCCCTGGCGGACACGATGGCGGCCGACGCCACGGGCGCGCGGCTGGACCTGGCGGAATTCCGCCAGCACCTGATGGACCGCAAGGACGTGACCTATCTGGCGGCCGACGTGGTACGGGACGAGGTGGCCCTGTACGCCATCCTTATGCGCATGGCGGGCAACCCAGCGCTGGAACTGTTCCACCGCACGCTGTTCGAGTTCGGCCAGCGCGATGCGAACCTGCGCGTCTTCCAGGGCCATCCCGACCGTTGCGCCCATTGGCGCACGGGACGCCTGCGCATGGTGGACGCCATCCTGGCCCGCGACCCGGAGATGGCCGTGCTGCTGGCGCGCCGGCAGAACCGCCTGATGCTGGACTGGGTGTCGCCGGAGGTAGAGCGGGAATCCATCGCCCCCCGCGACTGAGCCAACAAAAGGGGGACGGCCCATCATTCCGTCCCCGTAACGTTAAAGGGATAACGTTGATGAACGGGCCCGTCTCTCGCTTCTATTTCTCCGACCGCTTGCGCCTGCACTATGTCGAGTGGGGACGGGAGGACAAGCCCACCCTGCTGCTGGTCCACGGCGGCCGCGACCATTGCCGCAGCTGGGACTGGGTGGCGCAGGACTTGGCGCGCGACTTCCACATCCTGGCGCCCGACCTTCGCGGCCATGGCGATTCCGCCTGGTCGCAAGGCGGCGCCTATACCCTGGCGGAGGTGGTGGCCGACCTGGTGCAGCTGCTGCGCCAGCGCGCCGGCCGCAAGGTGGTGGTCATGGGCCATTCCTACGGCGGGGCGGCGGCGCTGTTCCTCGCCAGCCTGTACCCAGAGCTGGTGGAGCGGCTGGCGGTGGTGGAGGGCACCTGGCCCTGGCAGGAACTGCGGACGCAGAAGCCTCTGGCCGACCGTTTCCGCGACTGGGTGGACAAGGTGCACGAACTGTCGGCCCGGGGCCCGCGCAAATACCAGACGCTGGAGGAAGCCGTGGCCCGCATGCAGGCGGAGAACAGTTTCCTGTCGACCGATCAGGCGCGCCACCTGACGGTCCACGGCCTGCACCAGAATGAGGACGGCACCTACAGCTGGAAGTTCGACAACTATATCCGCACCGCCTATCCCTTCCGCATCAGCCTGGATGAGCTGCGGGACCTTTGGTCGGCGGTCACCTGCCCCACCTTGCTGATCAACGGCGGGAAAAGCTGGGTGGAGGATCCGGTGGCCAATGGTGCCGCCGCCTTGTTCCCGCAAGGGCGGACGGCCATGATCGCGGACGCCGGTCATTGGCCGCATCACGACCGCTTCGACGCGTTCATGGCGGTCACCCGCCCCTTCCTGGCGGGCTGACCCTACCGCGGCCGCAAGCCCTCAACCAGCAGGGCCAAGGCTTCGGCCAGGGCTTGCTCCTGCGCCTCCACCGCCAGGCGCTCGGCGGCGCCCACCAGCATCTTGGCCGCGCGGTGCAGCTCCACCACCGTCAGGTCCGCCCGCACCAGGCCCGCCGCCTGCGCCGAAGCCAGCGGCGGGGCCAGCACGGCGTCCAGCCGCCCGTGTAGCCCCTGGATGAGGGCGGGCCCATCCTCCTCCGCCTCCAGGCTGGCGATCAGCGGGCCGTGCAGCACGGCCTGTCGGGCGATGCGGCACAGAAAGGGATAGAAGGCGGCCGGGTCGCCGCCGGTGGCCGCCCAATCCTGGGCCAGGACCGCCAGTTGCCGCTCGAACACCGCCAGGGCCAGCGCGCGCCGATCGGCGAAGTTGCGATAGAGGGTGGCGCGGCCCACCCCGGCCTCCGCCGCGATGGCCTCCAGCGCGACATGATAGCCGTGGCACTGGAACAGCGCCGCCGCCGCCGTGATCAGCCGTTCCCGACGGTCCTGCGCATCCCGACGCACCGGGCCGCTCCTTCCCTGGGGAGATTCTTCAACCGGAACGCCGCGATGGCGTATCGGGTTGCACCGCTTCCAAAATTTCCTGCCACGGCGATTGTCACGGAACATCTGGACAGGCCTGTCCGTTTACAGCGGCCGTTCACCAGCCGCCCCTACCTGAGCAGGCCTGCCCCATGAGTGATGACGAGACGCCACGCAAGGACCAGCAGCCCCAGGGCGATCGTCATCAGGGCGACGACAAGCGACAGGACGACAAGAAGCGGGACGCGGACGGCCGGGACAAGGACGGCCGGGACAAGGACGGCAAGGAGGAAAAGAAGCCCTCCCCCCTCGCCAACCCGCGGGTGCGCATCGGCCTGATCATCGCGGCCGTGGTGGTCGTCGCGGCCCTGATCGCCTGGGGCGTCTACTACTGGACCACCGGCCAGTATGAGCAGGAGACCAACGACGCCTATCTGCAGGCGGACATGGTGACCGTCGCGCCCAAGGTGGGCGGTTATGTCGAGCAGGTGCTGGTCGAGGACAACCAACTGGTGGAGCCCGGCCAGCCCCTGGTGAAGATTGATGAGCGGGAGACCAGGGCCCGCCACGACCAGGCCGTGGCCCAGGTGGCTCAGGGCAAGGCCGCCATCGTGGAGTACCAGGCCCAGATCCGCCGGCAGGAGGCGGAGATTGTGCGCGCCCAGGCCCAGCTGGCCGGCGCCCGCAGCACGGCCCTCTATGCCCAGCGTCAGGTCGACCGCTACACACCGCTCGCCGCCAGCGGCGCCCAGACGGCGGAGCAGCTGGACCAGATGCGCCAGACCCGCGACCAGGCCAAGGCCGAGGCCGTCGCCGACGAGGCGCAGGTGGAAAGCGCGCGGCGCCAGATCGATGTGCTGAACGCCCAGATCCAGAGCGCCCAGGCCCAGGTGGAACAAGCCCAGGCCCAGGTGGACCAGGCGGACGTGGATTTGCGCAGCACCCTGGTGCGCAGCAGCATCAGGGGCCGGGTAGGCGACCGCACCGTGCGCGTCGGCCAATACGTGCAAACGGGCACGCGCATGATGTCCATCGTGCCGCTGGAGGGCGTCTACCTGGTCGCCAACTACAAGGAGACGCAGATCGGCCTGATGCGCATCGGCCAGCCTGCCACCTTCACCGTCGATGCCGTCAGCGGCGGGGAGTTCCACGGCACGGTGGACAGCTTCGCCCCCGGCACCGGCGCCCAGTTCGCCCTGCTGCCGCCGCAGAACGCCACCGGCAACTTCACCAAGATCGTGCAGCGCGTGCCGGTGCGCATCCGCATCGAGGCGGGGCCGGAAGCGCGCAAGGTGCTGGTGCCGGGGCTGTCGGTCATCGTCACCGTCGACACCATCGGCGCCAAGGAGGAGCAGCGCCGCATCAAGGAAGAGGCCAAGCGCACGGAGGAGCGCCGCCAGCGCGAGCATGACGACGCCGTCCAGCGCAACCGGGAGGCGGAGAAGGCCAACCAGCCGCAGAACGGGGCTGGGAAATGAGCGCCGCCGCCGCGACAGCGGACCCGAAAGGGAATGCGTCCAAGGCCGACAGCGGGGCCTGGCTGGCCGTGGCGGCCGGCACCATCGGCGCCCTGATGGCCACGCTGGACGTTTCCATCGTCAACGCCGCCCTGCCCCTGATCCAGGGCGAGGTGGGCGCCAGCGGCAGCGAGGGCACCTGGATCTCCACCGCCTACCTGGTGGCGGAGATCGTCATGATCGCCTTGGCCGGCTGGTTCGTTCGCCTGTTGGGCCTGCGCACCTTCCTGCTGATCGTCACCAGCGGCTTCGTGCTGTCGTCCATGGCTTGCGGCATCTCCAGCAACCTGGTGCAGATGATCATCGGCCGCGTCGGCCAGGGCATGACCGGCGGCGCCATGATCCCGACCGCCATGACCATCGTTTCCACCCGCCTGCCGCCCAGCCAGCAGCCGGTGGGCATTGCCATGTTCGGCGCCACCGCCGTGCTGGGGCCCGTGCTGGGGCCCGCCATCGGCGGCTATCTGGCGGAGAATGTCAGCTGGCATTACGCCTTTTTCCTGAACCTGCCCATCGGGCTCACGCTGCTGGGCCTGCTGACCTTGGGGCTGCCTTCGGAAAAGGGTGATTGGGGTCAGCTGGCCGACGCCGACTGGCTGGGCATCCTGGGGCTGACCCTGGGCCTGGGCTGCCTGACCACCCTGCTGGAGGAGGGCCAGCGGGAGCGGTGGTTCGAATCCGACATGATCAACACGCTGGCCGGCGTCTCCATCCTCGGCTTCGTGCTGCTGATCGCGGGGCAGTTCGTGGCCCGCCGGCCGGTCATCCGCCTCAGCATCCTGGTCAGCAACCACAGCTTCGCCGCCGTCTTCGCCATGAGCCTGGTGGTAGGCGGGGCGCTCTATGGCCTGCTGTACCTGATCCCGCAATACCTGGCCAATGTGCAGGGCTACAACCCGGAACAGTCTGGCTACATCGCCATGATCAGCGGCGTGCCCACCCTGATGCTCATGCCCCTCTTCCCCATCGCCGTGCGCCGCATCGACGTGCGCCTGGCGGTCGCCATGGGCCTGGGCTTCTACGGTATCAGCTGCATGCTGAACAGCCACCTGACACCCGACATCGCCGGGCCGGAACTGGTGGTGCCGCAGCTGCTGCGCGGTGTCGGCCAGTTCTTCTCCATGCTGTTCCTGAACCAGGCGGCGACCGCGTCGGCCGGCAAGGAGCATGCGGAGGACGCGTCCTGCCTGTTCAACGCCGCCCGCAACCTGGGCGGATCGTTCGGCCTGGCCGTCATCTCCACCCTGCTGGACCAGCGCGACACGCTGCACATCAACCGCATCGGCGAAAGCGTCACCTACAACTCCCCCGAAGGGCAGGCCTACGTCGCCCAGCTGACCCAGGCCTTCGCCAACGGCGACCCGGAGGGCGGCCGGCTGCGGGGCCTGGCGGTGTTCAGCCAGCAGGTGGCCCACCAGGCCAACGTCCTGACCTTCAGCGATCTGTTCTGGCTGTTCGGCATGATCCTGTTCGGCTCCATCCCCCTGGTGCTCATGATGCGGCCGCTGCCCAAGGGCGGCGCGCCCGGCGGGGGGCATTGACGATGCGGCGCCCGTCTCTGCTGCCCCTGCTTTTGTTATCGGCCGCCTGCACGGTGGGACCCGACTACAAGGGCCCGCCCGACGTGGCGCCCCGGTCCGAAGCCGCCGGCCAGTTCCGCCGCGCCGCGACCGCGCCGGTGGACGTCGCCACCCCGCCGGCGCGCTGGTGGGACGGCATGGGCGACCCGGAGCTGACCCGCCTGGTGGATCTGGCCCTGGCCGCCAGCCCGACGCTGAAGGCGGCGCAGGCCCGCGTGCTGGAGGCCCGCGCCCTGGTGGCGCAGCAGCGGGCCGCCCTGTTCCCCCAGGGCAATGCCACCGCCCTGGCGGCCAAGGCCCGCATCCCCACCGGCGCCCTGTCCACGGCCGACAACCAGATCAACGCCGCCTTGGCGCGGGAGGCCATCACCAACCCAAGCCTGTTCCCCGGCGGCACGCCGCCCCATGTCGACATCCCCAACCATGTGACGACGGAGCTGTACAACCTGGGCTTCGACGCGCGCTGGGAACTGGATCTCTTCGGCGGCACGCGGCGGGAGATCGAAGCGGCGGCGGCCCAGACCGACGCGGCCGCCGCCAAGGTCGAGGACGCCCAGGTGCAGCTGGCGGCCGAGGTGGGCCAGGCCTACGTGGGCTTGCGTGATGCCCAGCACCGGCTGGATCTGACCCGCGCCTCGGCAGCGGCCGAGCACCGCATGCTGGACCTGACGGTGGACAAGCGCCACTTGGGCACGGCCACCGACGCCGACGTGGCCCGGATGGAGACCCAGGCCCGGCAGACCGACGCCCAGATTCCGCCGCTGGAAGGCCGGGTGGAACAGGCCATGGACCAGCTGGCCCTGTTGGCGGGCCAGGAGCCCGGCACCCTGGATGCGGAGCTGACGCCCCTTCGCCCCGTGCCCCTGCCGCCGGCGGTGGTGCCGGTGGCCGACCCGGCCGCCCTGCTGCGGCGCCGGCCGGACATCCGCGCCGCCGAACGCCAGCTGGCCGCCAGCAATGCGGAGATCGGCCACGCCGTGGCGCAACTGTTTCCCAATGTCAGCCTGTTCGGCAGCATCGGCTTCGGGTCCAACAAGGTGGACACCCTGTTCCGCAGCAGCAGCCTCAGCTTGATCGGCGCCCCCATGCTGAGCTGGAACGTCCTGGACTGGGGTCGCGTGCGCGCGCAGATCCGACAGGCCAGCGCCGCCAACCAGGAAAGCCTGGCGCAGTATCAAAGCACGGTGCTGCAGGCCCTGCAGGATGCGGAAGGCGGGCTGTCGCGCTATGGCCACCAACGCGAGGCCACTTTCCAGCTGGCCGGCGCGCTGGACGTGGCCACCCGGGCCCAGCGGCTGGCCGACGCCCGCTATCGTGGTGGCACCGCCACCGCGCTGGAGGTGCTGGACGCCGAGCGCCAGCGTTTGCAGGTGGAGCAGAGCCTGGCCCAGGCCCAGGCACAGACCAGTGAAGACTACATCGCCCTGCAGAAAAGCCTGGGCCTGGGCTGGCAGCCGGTGGACCCGGCGCAGTTGCCCGACCCACCGGATTACTGAGGCGGAACCGGGCACAAGCTGCGGCGTTTCCCCGTCACGAACGGAGGTCGGACCTATGCCTATGTCCCTGAAATCGCGCCACGTCTCCTCCTGGCTGTCCTGGCCCGGCCTGACGGGCATCGTCGTCATCCTTCTCGGGCTGGCGCTGGCGATCCCCGGCGGCTGGCTGATCGTGGCGGGCGGCAGCTGGTACTACCTCCTGGCCGGCCTGACGCTGGTTGCGGTGGGCGTACTGCTGGGGCTGGGCCGGTGGGAAGCCTTATGGCTATACGCCCTGCTGTTCCTGGCAACGGCGCTTTGGGCCTACTGGGAGGTGGGGCTGGACGGCTGGCAGCTGGTTCCCCGCCTGCTGACGCCGGCCTTGCTGGGCGCCTGGCTCAGCCTGCCGTGGGTGGTGCGTCCCCTGCACGGGGCGCCGCGCCCGGCGGGGCCGCCGGAGGACGATTCCCTGGCGACGCACAGCGTCCGGCCCCGGCCCTTGACATATCGACCCTGGCTGGGCGTGGGCGTCTACGCCCTGGTGGTAGCGGTGATTGTGGTGCTGGGCTACCGCGTCACGGCCATCCGCACGGTGGAGGGCGGCCCGCTGGTGGGCGGCAAGCCCGTCACGGAACCGGCGCCCAACCCGCCGGTGCCCGAGGGCGGCTGGCAGTATTACGGCCGCACCGCCGATGGCGACCGCTTCTCCCCGTTGAGCCAAATCCGGCCGGACAATGTGAACCAGCTGGATTTGGCCTGGTATTACCGCACGGGCGACTTGCCCAGCGATTTCGAGAACCAGAACGGGCGGGAATTCAATTTCGAGGCGACGCCTATCAAGGTGAACGACACCCTTTACTTCTGCACACCGCACCGCCAGGTCATCGCCCTGGATGCCACCGCCGGCACCGTGAAGTGGAAATACGATCCCCACAACGACACATCGGCCAACGAATACTTGGCCTGCCGGGGCGTGGCCTATTACGAGAAACCGGCCGAGACGACACCAACGCCCCTCACCCCCACGCCCCTTGCGCCCTCGGCCAACCCCATGGCCGCCGCCTGCCCCCGGCGCATCATCGCCACCACGGCGGACGCCCGGCTGATGGCGCTGGATGCCGACACGGGGCAGCCCTGCCCCGATTTCGGCAGCAACGGCTACGTCAGCCTGACAGACGCCATGGGACCGGTCCCGCCGGGCTTCCACTTCATCACCTCGCAGCCGCTGGTGGTGAACAATCGCGTCATCCTGGGTGGCTGGATCTACGACAACCAGTCCAAGGGCGAACCCTCGGGCGTGGTGCGTGCCTATGATCCCGTCAGCGGCGCGCTGGCCTGGGCTTGGGACATGGGCCGGCCTGACCCCACGGCACCGCTGAAGCCGGGTGAGGTGTATACCCGCGGCACGCCCAACGGCTGGGGCACCTACACCGCCGACCCGGCGCTGGGCCTGGTCTACATCCCGCTGGGCAATGCCACGCCGGACTATTACGGCGCCGACCGCCGCCCCTTCGACGATGCCTATTCCAGCGCGCTGGTGGCGCTGGACATCGCCACGGGCCAGGAACGCTGGCACTTCCAGACCGTGCACCATGACGTCTGGGATTTCGACCTGCCCATCGGCCCGTCGCTGGTGGAGGTGTCCACGCCCGACGGCGTCGTCCCGGCCCTGGTGCAGACCACCAAGATGGGGGAGCTGTACCTGCTGGACCGGCGCGACGGCCATCCGCTGGCGCGGGTGGAGGAAAAGGCGGTGCCCGGCCGGGGCTTGCCGGGCGAGCACCTGTCCCCCACCCAGCCCTTTTCCACCGGCATGCCCTCGCTGACCCCGCCGCCGTTGAAGGCCACGGACGCCTGGGGCGCCACGCCCATCGACCAGTTGCTGTGCCGGCTGGATTTCCAGCGCCGGCGCTATGATGGGCTTTACACCCCGCCCACGCTGGACCGAGGGACCATCGCCTATCCCGCCTTCGACGGCGTGGTCGATTGGCACGGCGCCAGCATCGACCCCAGCCGCCACCTGCTGATCGCCAATGCCAGCTACATCCCCTTCACTGTCGACATCCTGCCGCGCGAGGAGGCGATGAAGAAGGGCATGATCAAGCCGTGGAAAGGCTGGAGCGAACCCTACCCCAAGCCCAAGGACTTCAGCATCGGCCCGCAGTACGGCACCCCCTATGCCGCCGTGGTCCAGCCCTGGCTGGGTGCGTTCGGCGCCCCCTGCCACGCCCCGCCCTGGGGAAAGCTGGTAGCCATTGACCTGCAAAGCCGCACGATCGTCTGGCAGCACCCCCTAGGCACCACGCGGGACACCAACCTGTTCAACACGCGGACGAACCTGCCCCTGCCGACCGGCATCTTCAACATCGGCGGCAATCTGGTGACGGCCAGCGGCGTCATCTTCGTCGGCGCCACCGCCGACCAGTACCTGCGCGCCTTCGACGAGCATACGGGTCGGGAGCTGTGGAAGGCGCGCCTGCCGGCGGGCGGCCAAGCCAACCCTATGACCTATCAGGGCAAGGATGGACGACAGTACGTGGTCATCGCCGCCGGCGGGCATGGTGGCCTGCGCACGCGCAACGGCGACTACATCATGGCCTACGCCCTGCCCACGCCGGGCGCCAGCGTGGTGGGGATGGAGAGCCACCCTGGAAGCCATTAATGCGGAAGCCATTGAAGCGTAGAGATTTTTTCATTTAAGGCGGGAACCGGCGGCGCCCGGGGATGTTGCCTGCATGGGCAGACATCATTCGAGGGGGCACCCATGAAGCGCCTTGTTATTGTTTCCAACCGGGTTCCGGCCGCTGGCACGCCGCAGGCCGGCGGCCTGGTCGTGGCGCTGGTGGGCCTGTTGCGCCGGCACAAGGGCCTGTGGTTCGGGTGGAGCGACGCGTTGACGGACCATCCCGATCCCGAGCCGCGGGTGGTCGACCGGCAAGGCATCAGTTGCGCCATGATCGACCTGACGCCGGACGAGCATCGCAAATACTACCTCGGCTTCGCCAACGGCGTGCTGTGGCCGCTGATGCATATCCTGCCCGGCGTGGTGAGCTTCCACCGGAACGAGCTGGAAACCTATCGCGCCGTGAACGTCCGTTTCGCCACAGCGTTGAAGGGTCTGCTGAAAAAGGACGACCTGATCTGGGTGCAGGACTACCAGTTGCTGGCCGTGCCGGCGGCGCTGCGGGACCTGAAGGTCGGCAACCTCATCGGCTTCTTCCTGCACATTCCCTTCCCGCCGCCTGTGGTGGC
The DNA here is from genome assembly GCF_029594735.1 of Nitrospirillum amazonense. NCBI lineage: Bacteria > Pseudomonadati > Pseudomonadota > Alphaproteobacteria > Rhodospirillales > Azospirillaceae > Nitrospirillum > Nitrospirillum amazonense. Next base: position 500,540 of record NZ_JARPAF010000001.1, on the reverse strand, counting down.
GGCCATCTCCGAAGGCCTGTTGGGACTGGTGCGCGACGTGTTGGCCGCCGATCTCATCGGTTTCCAGACGGCAACGGACGCAGAGCATTTCGCCCAGACGGCGGCGCGGTACGCCGGCGCCCGCCGGGTGGGCAAACTGGGGCTTAGACTGGGCGACCGCACCGTCCGCCTAGGTGTTTTCCCGGTGGAGATCGACGCGCGGGAATTCGCGCGCGTGACCGAGGCCGCCATGGAGCGGCGGCCGGCCCAGGATCTGGCTCACAATATGCGCGACCGCGCGTTGGTGCTCGGGGTGGACCGGCTGGATCCCAGCAAGGGACTGGTGGAACGCCTGACCGCCTTCCGGCAGTTTCTGGCGGCGGAGCCGAAATGGCATCGCCGTGTCAGCTTCCTACAGATCGCCGCCAGGTCGCGCGAGGGTGTACAGGCCTACCGCAGCCTGTTGCGGGACCTGGAAAAGATCGCCGGCGCCACCAACGGCGCCTATGCCGAACCCGACTGGACGCCGCTGAAGCTGGTGACGCAAAGCAGCACCCGTAACACCGTCGCCAGCTATATGCGGCATGCACGCGTGGGGCTGGTCACCCCCTTGCGTGACGGCATGAACCTGGTAGCCAAGGAGTTCGTGGCGGCACAGGACCCGGACGACCCGGGCGTGCTGGTGCTGTCCCGCTTCGCCGGCGCCGCCACCCAGCTGGACGCCGCCCTGCAGGTCAATCCCTATGACCCCGACCAGATCGAGGAGGCCCTGCGCCGGGCGCTCACCATGCCGCTGGCGGAGCGGCGGGAGCGCTGGCGCGACCTGTGGGACGTCATCAAGGACACGTCGGCCCTGGCGTGGGGCGAGGCCTTTGCTGACGCGTTGGCCAACCGCAAGATGGCGCGGACCAAAACGGAGCGCGACGGGACCGGCGGAATCCCAACGAAAAAGGCCGCCCCCCGGGCAAGCGCGAGGGGGACGGCCTCCAAACGGGCGCGACCAGCCGGGAACGGGGTGGCCGGGGATGGGCGCCCCACCACAGGAGGCGCCCGGGCCACGACCGGCTGACGCCGGGTCGCTTATTCCGCCGCCATGGCGTTGATATGCGACTTGGCCAGCATGGTCAGCTTCTCATCCGTGGCCTTTTCCTCTTCCAGGTTCTGGTGCAGCAGGGCGGCGCAGTCATCGCGGCCCAGCAGCTTGGCCCAGGTCACCAGCGTGCCGTAGCGCGAGATCTCATAATGCTCCACCGCCTGGCCGGCGGCGACCAGGGCGGCGTCCAGGACCTGCTTGTCGTCCACGTCCCCGGCGATATCGTCGGCCTCATCGATGATCCCGTCGATGGCCGGGCACTTCACCGCCTCCGGTTCCACGCCGTGCTGGCGGAACACCTGCTCCAGGCGCTGGATCTGGCCCTCGGTTTCCCGCAGGTGGGTCTGGAATCCCTGCTTCAGTTCCGAGTTGGTGGCCTTTTCGATCATGTCGGGCAGCGCCTTCAGAATGCGCTTCTCCGCGTAATAGATGTCCTTCAGCTGATGAACGAACAGGTCGTTCATGGTCTCAATGTCCTTGGTGAACAAACCCATGGTGTTCCTCCTGGGGATTGGACGCGGGATATTTTTGAGGCGCCGGCCTCGGTAGGGGTCGCCGGCCAGTACTCAATTCCTGAACCTCGACCCGGTTCCGGGATTTCTGAACGCCCCCTCCGCCGCCGTCACAGGCGGTTCACCTCGAATTCCTCACAGGAATAGCCCAGGGCGGCCAAGCCCTCCTCCAGGAAGTCACCCAGGGTGGGGATGCCGATGAGGTAGCGGGCGGACCTTTCCCGGTGACGCTCGAACGCCAGGGCGCGGGCTTCGGCCCATTCGGCCGCGGTGTAGTCGCCACGCCCGATCCAGGTGAGGGCGATCAGGTCCACCACCTCATCCTCGTTCAGGGACGTGATGGCCCCCACCAGTTCCGCCTGGGTGGGATCGTCGTCATAGTCCTCCAGCACGCCGCGCCCGCCGTCGTCAGCGGGGTTGGATGCCGGGTCCGGTTCCACCGGATCGACCTTCACATCGAATTCCCGCGCCTTGACAATGATGAAGCAGACCTTTTCCAGACTGATGTTGAGTTCCACCGTCGGTATGCCGTCACCGGTCATTTCCTGGGTATTGGACATCGTAGAGCCCTCCGTTTCGCACCCCGAAAAAACCGGCCGCCGCGGGGCAAAGTTCCCAGACGAAGGAAGCCCGCCCGGTCGCGCCAGTGCCTTCGGCGATGGGCTGAAACTTTTCATTGTATGCCAATTCCAGGTTCCATGAGGCGGCGGCGCACGCTTGGGCGGCAACCCCATTGGACTCGCGGTCTGAAATCCATTTCAACGTGCCATGGCATTCGGTTCCCGGCCCATTTTCCCGTCTTGGCGCCTGGACCGCGACGTGCGAGAACGGTTTTGTATTATTAATGTCCAATAAAGCCGGCCCCTTCCCACCGGGATGGATACGCCCGGCACCCGGAGGGGATGGTCGCGAGATGCTGAGTTCGAGAAAAAGGAAGCCGTTCCTGCGGGCGGCGCTGGTGGGTTTCGTGTCGGCCCTGGCCCTCACGGCGACTTTGACCACTGGGGCCAAGGCCGACCCCATCGCGGTGCTGGACCGCTACGGTGCCTTCGTCTCGGTCGAAGGCTACGGCGCCAACGTCGTGCGCGTCACCATCGCCACCGAAAAGGACCAGGCGCTAAAGGGCCCTGGCTACGGTCTTCTGCCCGGCGCCGTGGACAACAGTGGATTCCACCGGACCAGCGACCAGGGCGGCGACAGTTTCGCCTCCAGCGCCCTGACCCTGCATGTCGATGCGGCCAAGGCGCCGCGCGTGCCCTCCACCATGGAGAAGTACTTCGCGCCCCAGCTGCCGCCCGTCACCCTGCAGGTGAAGAACGCGCGCGGTGAGGTCGTCCTGAACATGGACGGCTGGTCCATGGCCCCGCACACCGTGGCCGGCGAGAAGACCTATCAGGTCGGCGCCAGCTTCAAGTCGCCGGCGGACGAGCATTATTACGGCATGGGGCAGAACCAGCAGTCGGTCGGCCCGCTGGACCTGCGCGGCCGCACCCTGGACTGCAAGCACTGGTATGACGCGCCCGGTGGTGAAACCGTGTGCGTGCCGGTGCTGGTCAGTTCCAAGGGCTATGCCATCGTTTGGGACAACCCGGCGGAGACGGTGCTGAATGCCGGCATCAACGGCGCCACCTCCCTCACCTCCACCGTGGGGGAGCGGGTCAGCTTCTTCGTCATCACCGGCGATACGTCCGCCGACATTTATGGCGCCTACGCCCGCCTGACCGGCAAGACGCCCATTCCCCCCAAGGCCGCCTTCGGCCTGATCCAGTCCAAGGCGCGGTATGACAGCCAGGATGAAATCCTGCGGGTGGCCAAGACCTACCGGCAGAAGAAGTACCCGCTGGATATCATGGTCATCGACTGGTTCTACTGGACCCGCATGGGCCAGTTGGACATCAACCCGGCGGAATTCCCCAACCCCGACGCCATGAACCAGGACCTGCACGCCATGGGCATGCAGTCCATCATCTCCATCTGGCCGCGTTTCGAGACTTCGGGCCGCTATTTCAACGAACTGGATGCCAAGGGCTATCTGCTGAAGGACGAGGACGGCAGAAGCGTGGACGGCCTGCCCTTCCGTTCCGACCGCACCGGCGGCCTGATCGACGTGACCAATCCCGACGCCCGCAAGTGGTTTTGGGAACACGCCCGCGACAATGTGCTGAGCCACGGCTTCGACTATCCCTGGCTGGATGAGACGGAACCGGACCTGGTGCCCGACGGCTTCTTCTATTCCATCGGCTCCGGCGACCGGTACCACAACGTCTTCCCGCTGCTGCATGTGGAAAATGCGTCGCAAGGCCTGCGGGCCTGGCGGCCCAACCGCCGGCCGCTGATCTTGTCGCGCGCCGCCTATCTGGGGTCCCAGCGCACCGGCGCCCTGTTCTGGTCGTCGGACATCAGCCCGCAGTGGGAGGTACTGGCCCGCCAGATCCCCACCGGCCTGAACATGACAGCCTCGGGCATCGCCTATTGGGGCAACGACATCGGCGGCTGGCAGTACCTGCCACAGACGACCAGCTACACCGGCACGCCACTGGTCAGCCCGGCGGGCGCCGAGGAGACGGTTGGCCAGAACCACGACTATCCGGAACTGATGGTCCGCTGGTTCCAATACGGCACCTTCCTGCCCACCCTGCGCCTGCACGGCGACCGCAAGCACACGGAGATCTGGGCCTTCGGTCCGGAGGCGGAGGCCATCATGGCCCGCTACGACACGCTGCGCTACGCCCTGGTGCCCTACCTTTACGCCCAGGCCAAGGCCACCTACGACACAGGCGTGCCCTTCATGCGGGCCTTGTGGATGGACTTCCCCCACGATCCCACCGTGGCGGACATCGGCACCGAATACATGTTCGGCCCAGCCTTCCTGGTGGCGCCGGTGACGGAGCCCGGTCAGACGCGCAAGCAGGTCTACCTGCCGGCTGGGACCGACTGGTACAATTACTGGACCAACGAGAAACTGGCCGGCGGCCAGTGGGTGACCGTGGCGTCCCCTATCGACCAGATCCCCCTGTTCGTGCGGGCGGGGTCCATCCTGCCCCTGGGCTCCGCCGTGCAGTCGACGGCGGAAAAGCAGAAGATCGTGGCCCTGAAGGTCTATCCCGGCCGCGACGCCAGCTTCACCGTCTATGACGACGACGGCCTGAGCCTGGACTATGAGAAGGGCAAGGGCGGCGCCACCGCCACCCTGCATTGGGACGATCACGCGGGCAAGCTGACGGCCGACGGCTCGCGCGAGCCTTTCGCCAAGGCGCCGGCGGAGCTGGTGCAGGTCATGGGCCACTGAGCCCCACCCGCCCATGTGACACGCGTCATTTCACACAAGGAACGGCCGGGGCTATCGTCGCGGCCGTTCCTATTTTCATTGAGGCCGGCTCAAGGAACCACTTCGGTCGCTTGAGCATTGTCAAATTGTTGACGCCCCGATGGGGGCTTTATAGCTTCCGGGCGCAGCCTTCGCTGTCGCGTGGACGCGTGGGCGGAGGGATGGCGATGCCGGTGCTTGGGGGACGGTTGGCTTTGGTGCGCCGTGAAAAAGCAGCAGCCCAGCTGACCGGCGACGGTCTGTGGGATCGCATCCGGACCGAGGCGGAGGAAGCCCTGGCCGGCGCGCCCATGTTGGCGCCCCTATTCCTGGATTCCATCATCAACCAGTCCTCGTTCGAGACGGCGCTGTTCCACCGCATCGCGGCGCGCCTGAAGAACGACGTGGTGTCGCAGCCCCTGATCGTCGACACCTTCAACCAGGCGGCGGCCGACGACACCACGCTGGCGGCGGCCCTGCGCGCGGACATCACCGCCGTGCTGGATCGGGACCCGGCCTGCGAGCGGCTGATTGAGCCCTTCCTTTATTTCAAGGGCTTCCACGCCATTCAGACCCACCGGCTGGCCCATTGGCTGTGGATCAACGGGGCGCGTGACTTCGCGCTGTACCTGCAGAGCCGCTCATCCGAGGTGTTCCAGACCGACATCCACCCGGCTGCCGCCATTGGCCAAGGCGTCTTCCTCGACCACGCGACCGGTCTGGTGGTGGGCGAGACGGCGGTGATTGAGGATGACGTGTCGCTGTTGCAGGACGTGACCCTGGGCGGCACCGGCAAGAATACGACCGACCGCCATCCAAAGGTGCGCAAGGGCACGATCATCGGCGCCGGCGCCAAGATCCTGGGCAATATCGAGATCGGTGCCTACACCCGCGTCGCCGCCGGCTCGGTCGTGCTGCGGCCGACGGAACCTTATTCCACCGTCGCCGGCATCCCGGCCAAGGTGGTGAAGGTGGACGAGGCGGGGCGACAGGCGGCCCAGCAGTTGGACCAGGTGCTGAGCGACCTAGCCTACAACTCCTTCAACTACTCCATTTAGGGCAACTACTCCATTTAGGGTCAGCGCAAACTTTGTTGCGAGGCTTAAGCGCCACCTTGACGGGCGCGGCAAGTTGGTCAGGCTGAATGACCTGGCAAATGCCGCTCGAGCCATCAAGGAGCCTCCATGAGCGACCGTCCCTTTCTGCCTCCCGTCCCGGCCGCCTTCTTCGGCATCGTGCTGGGCCTGACCGGCCTGGGTGCCAGCTGGCGGGCGGCCCATGACGCCTGGGGCCTGCCGTCTGCAGTGGGCGAGACGCTGATGGCAGCAGGCGCCGCGGTGTGGGCCATCGTGCTGCTGCTGTACGTCGCCAAATGGATCAACCATCGCGCGGCCGCCCTGGCGGAGGTGGATCATCCCGTCCAATGCTGCTTCATCGGCCTGGCCGGCGTCGCCACCATGCTGGTCGCGGGGGGCGCCCTGCCCCATTCGCGGCCCCTGGCCCTGGCGCTATACACCCTGGGTGCCGCCTTCACCCTGCTGTTCGCCGTGTGGCGCACGGGCGGGCTGTGGCAGGGCGGGCGCGACCCCACCACCACCACCGCCGTGTTGTACCTGCCCACGGTGGCGGGCAGCTTCGTCGCCGCCATCGTGGCGGCGGCCCTGGGCTATCGCGAGGCGGGCCAAATGGCCTTCGGCGCCGGCTTCTTCGGCTGGCTGGCCATCGAGTCCGTGCTGCTGCACCGGCTGCTGACCACGCCGGCCCTGGCCCCTGCTCTGCGCCCCACCCTGGGTGTGCAACTGGCGCCACCGGTAGTGGGTGCGGTCGCCCTGATCAGCGTGGCACCCGACCTGCCGGCCCTTTTCCCCCGCATGCTGGTCGGCTATGGCCTGTTGCAAGCCTTGGTGCTGCTGCGCCTGTTGCCTTGGATTTTGAAGGAATCGTTCACCCCGGCCTTCTGGGCCTTTACCTTCGGCGCTACCGCCTTGGCGACCACGCCAGTCCGCATGACGGCCAGGGGCGACACCGGCGTCCTGGCCCAGTTGGCGCCGGGGCTGTTCCTGCTGGCCAACCTGGTGGTGGGCGTGGTGGCCGCGGGCACGGTGTTCCGCGCCCTGCAGGGCCGCCTGCTACCCCCCACCGTGCCGGCCACGCCTCGCTGACATGCGCGCCTCAAGCCGGCGGAGGCTTGGATGAAAGCGCTATCGGCGGGTACAGAGTAAGCGGGAACGCAACGCCGAGGTTCCGGCCAAGGTCGGACGCTTTTGGGCCAAGTCCCACTTGGGGCCTAAAACGACGAAGCCCGCGCTCACGGGGAGGGCGGGCTTCCCCTCGGCAGGACGGTCGCCGGGTCGTTGCCCCAAGTTCCAAGGTCAGCCGCTTCAGGTTGCCGGCCGCCGCCTTCATGATGACGCGGCCGGGCGGCTCGCGCCTGGGTGTCTCCGGCGAGGCGCGCTTCGCGGCATTCAAGGACTACGTCGCCTCCGGCGGCCGGCTTTCGCTTTTTTAGCGGACTGGCATCGCGAGAATGATGGCGGGACCTTCCAGATATGACCCAGCCCTTTCAAATCGATCTTGGGTTTCTCGCAGCAAACCTCAGCCGGATTTCCCCCGGCGTTCACGAGGGCCGAAACCGCAGCCATCGTCACACCCCCTAAATCAGCCCCAGTTCCAGGCGCGCGCTTTCAGTCATGCGTTCCCGGGTCCAAGGCGGGTCCCAGACCATGTCGACCAGCACCACGCTGACCCCCGGCACCAGCGAGACCAGGTTCTGGACCTGGCCCGGCAGCGTGGTGGCCACGGGACAGGCGGGTGTGGTCAGGGTCATGTTGATATGGACCAGGCCGTCGCGGCGGACCAGCACCCGATAGATCAGGCCAAGATCGACCAGGTTGACCGGTATCTCTGGATCGCGGACGGTGCGCAGCGCCTCGAACACCGCCGCCATCAAGGCGGGGTCGCCGTCGTCCGCCGTCCCGTCCGCCAGCAGTGGTTCTTCCCGGATGATGCGCATGGATGCCGCCCCTATTCCGTCTTCACCGGCACGGGCAGGCCGCCGCCTTTCACCGCCGCCTCCAGCGTGTGCCAGGCCAAGGTCGCGCACTTCACCCGCGTGGGGTAGGCCTTGACCCCCGTCAGGGGCTGCAGCCGCTCCCCCTCCTCCGCCAGTGCAACAGGCAAATCACCGCCCCCGCCTGTCACGGCGCCGTGGAAATGGCCAAACAGGGCCTCGGCCTCCGCCAGAGTCTTGTTCAGTACGACCTCCGTCATCAGGGAGGCGGAGGCGGTGGAGATGGCGCAGCCCTTGCCCTCGAAACTGACATCCACGATGCGGTCGCCATCCAGGCGCAGGAAGATGGTGACCTTGTCGCCGCACAGCGGGTTATGGCCATGGGCGAAGTGGCTGGGCGTGGCCAAGGCCCGGAAATTGCGGGGGGAACGGCCGTGGTCCAGGATGATGTCCTGGTAGAGATCGCGCAAATCCATGGGGATGCCCCTTCCTATCGCGCCGCGACACCAAACAGCTTTTGCGCCGCGCGGATGGCCTCGGCCAGGCGCTCCACGTCAGCCTCCGTGCTGTAGACCCCAAACGAGGCGCGGGCCGTCGCCGGCAGGTCCAGCCGGTCCATCAGCGGTTGGGCGCAGTGGTGGCCAGCCCGCACCGCAACGTCGTGCTGGTCGAAAATGGTGGCCAGATCGTGCGGGTGGATGCCGTCCACCAGGAAGGACAGGGCACCCAGCCGGCTGCCGCCCGCCGCCACCAGGCTGACCCCCGGGATTTCCGTCAGCAGCGCCTCGGCATAACGGGTCAGGGCAGCTTCATGGTCGCGGATGGCAGCGCGACCCAGCCCGTCCATGAAGTCCAGCGCCAGGGCCAGGCCGACGGCGCCGGCGATGTCGGGCGTCCCGGCCTCGAACCGCTGGGGGGCGTCCTGGTAGGTGGTCTCAGCGAAGCTGACGGTGCGGATCATATCGCCGCCACCCTGCCAGGGGGGCATGGCATCCAGCAGCGCGCGCTTGGCGTACAGCACGCCGATGCCGGTAGGGCCATAGCACTTGTGGCCAGAGAAGACGTAGAAGTCGCAATCCAGCGCCCGCACGTCCACCGGCAGGCGCGGTACCGCCTGGCATCCGTCCAGCAGGACCACGGCGCCCTGGGCGTGGGCCAGGCGCACCACAGCCTCCACCGCCACGACATGGCCGGTGACATTGGCCAAGTGGGTCATGGCTACCAGCCGGGTGCGCGGGCTCAACAGGCCCTGGAACGCCACCAGATCCAAGGCGCCATCGGCACCGATAGGCGCCACCACCAGCTCTATCCCCAAGCGCTGGCGCAGCATCTGCCACGGCACGATATTGGAATGGTGCTCCAACTCCGACACCACCACCTGGTCACCGGGGCGCAGGAAGGCCGGCCCCCAGCTTTGCGCCACCAGGTTGATGCCCTCCGTGGCACCGCGCACGAAGACGATCTCCGACGAGTCGGTGGCGTTCAGGAAACGCGCCACCGTTTCCCGCGCCGCCTCGAACCGGGCGGTGGAACGGGCGCTCAGGCCGTAGACGCCGCGATGCACGTTGGCATAGTCGGTGCGGTAGAACTCGGCCATGCCGTCGATCACGGCGCGCGGCTTCTGCGCGCTGGCGGCCGTGTCCAGGAAGGTCAGGCCGGGATTGCGCCCGAAGATGGGAAACTGGCGGCGGACAGCCACCGGATCGAACGCGGCGCCATCGGGCCGGATCGCGGCCCGGTCTTCCAGCAGCAGGGTCATGACGCACCCCCATCCAGCCAGCGCCGCAGGTGCCGGCGGGCCAGGGCGGCCAGCGCATCCGGCAGGCCGGCGGCATCGATGGCGTCGACGGCGAAGGCCTCCACCAGCATGCGGCGGGCGGCGTCCGGATCGATCCCGCGCGCCTGGAGATAGAACAGCGACGCCTCGTCCAGACTACCCACCGTGGCGCCGTGGCTGCACTTCACGTCGTCGGCCAGGATTTCCAGTTCCGGCTTGGTGTCCACCCGCGCCTGGGGGCTGAGCAGCAGGTTGCGGTTCAGCTGGCGCGCGTCGGTGCCGTCGGCGCCCGGCGCCACGGCCACGGTGCCCAGGAACACGCCGTGAGAGGCCCCCGCCAGCACGCCCTTCACCACTTCCTCCGTGCGGCAGCCCAGGCCCAGATGATCGGCCCGGACCGACAGGGTGGCCTCCTGCCCGCCGTCCAGCAGATAGGCGCCGTGCAGGCGGAATTGCGCCCCGTCGCCGGCCAGGGTGACCGCCACGTCCCGCCGGGACAGGCGCCCGCCGGTGATCAGGGTGCAGGTCTCATACCGGGCCTGGTCCGCCAGCACGGCCCGCACCGCGGTCGTATGGCAGGCGGCCGGATCCTCCGCCTGGATGTGTACGTGGGTCAGCGCGGCACCCGCGCCCAGGGTGATGACGCCGACGGTATTGCCCCAGCCGGCCCCCGTGCTTATCGCCGTTTCCACCACCATGGCCTGGGCACCCGCCCCGAGGGCAATGTGCAGACGGGCATGGGCGGCGGACCTGGTGTGATGGATGATCTCCACCGGCGTTTCCAGCACCACGCCCGGTTCCAGCGCCAGGACCGCCCCGTCGGTGAACAGGGCGGCGTTCAGGGCGGCAAATGCCTCCTCACCTTCCCCGAAGGCGCGTTCCAGCATGTCCGGTCGGCACCGCAACGTCTCCGCCACCGAGGCAAGCCATACGCCAGCCGGCAGAGTTCCACCGGCCGACAGCGCGGGCGCGAACCGGCCGTCCACCAGGACCAGCCGATGGGTGGGAACAGGCAGCAGCCAGGGCGCCAGCGACGCCGGTGCCGGCCCATCGCCACCGCCTGCTGACGGCAGGGGAGGCGCCGGCAGGGGGGGCGCCGCGATCAGCGGTTCCAGGTCGGTGAACCGCCAGGCTTCCTGCCGCCGGGTGGGAAAGCCCAGCAGGGCGAAGCGGTCCATCGCCACCCGCCGGCGGGTGGTGAGCCAGGCGGGTTCCGCCACCGTGGCCAGCAGCTGGTCGAAGGCGTCGCGGAACGGTGCGCTGTCGTCTGTCATCAGCATGGCATCGCCCCCGCTCAAGCCGCGTCGCCCAGATAAGCGTAGCCGGTGCGCTCCAATTCGGCGGCGAAGGTCTTGTCACCGGACGCGACGATGCGTCCGTCGGCCAACACATGCACCCGGTCAGGCACGATATAGTCCAGCAGCCGCTGGTAATGGGTGATCATGACGATGGCGCGGGCCGGATCGCGCAGGCGGTTGACACCGTCCGACACGGCGCGCAGGGCGTCGATGTCCAGGCCGCTGTCGGTTTCATCCAGGATGGCCAGCTTCGGCTCCAGCATGGCCATCTGGAAAATCTCGTTCCGCTTCTTCTCCCCGCCGGAGAAGCCGACATTGACCGCGCGCCGCAGCAGGTCGTCACCGATGTCCAGCAGCTTCAGCCGGTCGCGCACGGCCTTCAGGAACTGCTGCGCGTCCAGTTCCGCCTGGCCGCGCTGGCGGCGCCCGGCGTTCAGGGCCGCGCGCAGGAAGTACATGTTGTTCACGCCCGGTATCTCCACCGGGTACTGGAAGGCCAGGAACACCCCTTCCCGCGCTCGCTCGTCCGCCGGCATGGCCAGCAGGTCCCGGCCCAGGTAGCGCACCGTGCCCCCGGTCACCTCATACCCCGGCTTGCCCGCCAGCACGCTGGACAGGGTGCTCTTGCCCGCACCGTTGGGGCCCATGATGGCGTGCACCTCCCCCGCCGCCACGTCCAGGTCGATGCCCTTCAGCACCTCCCGCCCATTGGCGATGCGGGCCCGCAGTCCACGGATTTCCAGAAGCTTGCTCATGATGGTTCCCTTCGCTGGGTCGGGGTTGCGGGGGTATCAAGCGGCCTAGCCCACGCTGCCTTCCAGGCTTACGGCCAGCAGCTTCTGCGCCTCGACCGCGAACTCCATGGGCAGTTCGTTCAGCACTTCCTTGCAGAAACCGTTCACGATCAGCGACAGCGCGTCTTCCGCCGTCAGGCCGCGCTGCTGGCAATAGAACATCTGGTCTTCGCTGATCTTCGATGTCGTCGCCTCATGCTCCACCTTGGCACCCGGATGGCGCACGTCGATGTAGGGCACGGTGTGGGCGCCGCAGCGCTTGCCGATCAGCAGGCTGTCGCACTGGGTATAGTTGCGGGCGCCGTCGGCATTCGACAGCACCTTGACTTGGCCGCGATAGGTGTTCTGCCCCCGGCCGGCCGAGATGCCCTTGGAAATGACGGTCGAGCTGGTGTCGCGCCCGATGTGGATCATCTTGGTGCCGGTGTCGGCCTGCTGACGGTTGTTGGTAATGGCCACGGAATAGAAGGCGCCGGTAGACCCTTCCCCTTCCAGCAGGCAGCTGGGATACTTCCAGGTGATGGCACTGCCCGTCTCCACCTGCGCCCAGCTGATCTTGGATCGGGCCCCCCGGCAGGCGCCGCGCTTGGTGACGAAGTTGTAGATGCCGCCCTTGCCGTTCTCGTCCCCGGGATACCAGTTCTGGACGGTGGCGTACTTGATCTCCGCATCCTCCAGCGCCACCAATTCCACCACGGCGGCATGCAGCTGGTTTTCGTCCCGCTGCGGCGCTGTGCAACCTTCCAGGTAGCTGACATAGGCGCCCTTGTCGGCAATCAGCAACGTGCGCTCGAACTGCCCCGTCTTGGCGGCGTTGATGCGAAAGTAGGTGGACAGTTCCATGGGACAGCGGACACCCGCCGGCACGTAGACGAAGGAACCGTCGCTAAACACCGCTGAATTGAGCGCCGCGAAGAAATTGTCACCCTGGGGGACGACGGAACCCAGGTAACGCCGCACCAGCTCCGGATGCTCCCGCACCGCCTCACCAAAGGAGCAGAAGATGATGCCCAGGTCGGCCAGCTTGTCCTTGAAGGTGGTGGCGACCGACACGCTGTCGAACACGGCGTCCACCGCCACCCCGGCCAGGGCCGCGCGCTCCCCCAGGGGGATGCCCAGCTTCTCGTAGGTTTTCAGCAGCTCGGGATCGACCTCGTCCAGGCTCTTGGGGCCGGACGCGGCCTTGGGCGCGGAATAATAGCTGGCGGCCTGGTAGTCGATGGGAGCGATGTCCAGCTTGGCCCAATCCGGCGGCGCCATCGTCTGCCAGCGGCGGAAGGCCTTCAGCCGCCATTCCAGCAGCCACGCCGGCTCCCCCTTCTTGGCGGAGATGAAGCGGACGGTGTCCTCGTTCAGGCCGGGCGGCGCGTCTTCCGTCTCCACATCGGTGGTGAAGCCGTATTTGTAGCCCTCCGCCTGGACGATGCCCTCCAACAGGCCGGTGGACGGGGCGTTGCTGGCGGGGCGGTTCGCGGTCGCGCTGTCCGACATGGCGGTCCATCCGATCGTGGCTGGGTCTTGGCTAAGCAGGATGATCAGCAACGGCCGTGCCAGCCGCCTGAAGTCAGGATTCCCGGGCCTTTCCAAGGGACTGGCCTCGTCGGCAACCGGACGTTTGTTGCAATCCCGACAGGGGGATTTGGAACGAACGTCGCCGCCGCACGTGCTTTCCGCCGCCACCGCCACCGGCATGTTTCCTGCAAAACCGGCCTTCGATAGGACCAGAACAGAGGCGGCGCCATGATCACCGAAGCGGTTTCCCAGCAGACGATCTTTGAGGCTATCGGCGGCCAGGCGGCCGTCGACCGGCTGGTGGAGGCGTTCTACCACCAGATGGACACCCTGCCGGAGGTGCGCGGCCTGCGCGCAATGCACGCCCCCGACCTGACGGAAACCAAGCGCGTGCTGAAGCTCTATCTGGCCCAATGGATGGGCGGCCCCGCCGATTATTCGGCGGAGCGCGGGCATCCGCGCCTGCGGGCGCGGCACCTGGGCTTCACGGTGGGGGTGGCCGAGCGCGACGCCTGGCTGCTGTGCATGAGCCAGGCGCTGATGGCCACCGTGCCGGATGCGGATTTGCGCGGGGCCATCCTGCAGGCGCTGACGCCCTTGGCCGACTGGATGCGCAACCAGCCCGGACAATAATGCCCTCAGCCGCTGAAGGACGCGACCGCGTCCGCCGGAGATTTCTGAGGGAGCCGAAAGCGGGCTGGAGGCCCCGCAAAGGGGCGGCCTAGGCGGCGGCCTCCCCCTTCAGGCTCTCGATCTCTGATCGCGCCAGGCGGAACACACCCCGGCCGCCGGCGAGGGCCTGGTAGGGGCCAGTGGCTTTCAGGCTCAGCAGGTTGAACCAGGCCTGGGCCGGAACGGCGGCCGGCCGCTCCCCTATCTCCGTCACCGTGCCGTCCGGCGCGAAGCGGACGTGGATCATCACCGTCTCGACGTGCATTCCTGTTCCCCTCGTCAGAAGCCGGAGCCGAAGCCCAACAGTTCAACCTTGATGGGTTCGGTCCCCAGCACCTTGGCCTGGCAGGCCAGGCGCGATTTCGATCCCACGCCGACCATGGCGTCCAGCCGCTCATTCTCTTCCCGCGCGATGCGGGAGAGGCCCTTGCGCCCTTCCTGGACGAAGACGTGACAGGTCCCGCACGAGGCCTTGCCGTCGCACTTGTGGGTCAGGGTCTCGTCCGCCGCCAGGATGGCGGCCAGCAGGGTCATGCCCTCGGCGGCGTCTATGGTCTTGCCGGACGGCAGGATGGTGAGCAGCGACATGTCCAAAAGCTCCCTCAAGGTTTTGATCAGGGGTCAGTAAATCGCCGCCCCGGCGCCGACGTTGACCGACGCATCCTTCATCGTCTCGACGATGTGGGCGATCTGGTCCTCGTTGAGGTGCGTGTGGAACGGCAGGGCGATGGCGCGGTCCGCCACCTTCTCCGTGACGAAGTAATCGCCCCGGCGATAACCCAGGTCGAAGTAATGCCGCTGCAGATGCAGGGGCTGGCCGAAGGCGGCGGCCTCGACCTCGGCCAGCCGCAAATCCTCCACGATGGCGTCGCGGCTGGAGCGGGAGAAGCGCGTGCCCAGGTGCACCTGGTAAAGGAACCAGTTCACCTCGGTGACGTCCGGCCCGACATAGGGGTCCTTGATGCCCTCGAACGACTGGAGGTACTTGAAATACAGATGCTGCACGCCCCGGCGCCTCTCCAGGATCTCATCCAGGCGGCGCAGCTGCGCCAGGCCCAGGGCGGACGCCAGGTCGCTCAAGGCCGCCTGATAAGGAGCCGTGCCGCCCACCACCACGGAGGTTCGCTCGGCCAGGCGATGGCGGCATTGCCGGCGCAGGGCCATGGCGATGTCCACGTCATCGGTCACCACCATGCCGCCCTCGCCACAGCACAACGCGCCGGGCTGGGAGAAATCGAACACGGCGGTGTCGCCGAAGGTCCCGACCAAACCGCCCTGGTAACGGGAGCCGATGGCCTCCGTGCTGTCCTCGATCAGCACCAGGCCGTGCCGGTTCGCCAGGTCCCGCAACCCCGCCCATGCGGCCGGGTGGCCATTGGTGTTGGCGGCCACGATGGCGCGCGTGTCGGGCGTGATGCGGACGGCCACCTTGTCCGGCGCCAGCGTCCCCGCCCAATAGTCGATATCGGCGAAGACCGGCCGGGCGCCGGACAGGCTGACAGCATGCTGGGTCTCGCGGAAACCGTAGGGGGAGAGAATGACCTCCTGCCCCGGGCCGATGCCGTGGGCGCGCAGCGCCATCAGCAGGCCCAGCGTGCCGCTGGCCACCGCCACCGCGTAGCGCCGGCCAAGATATGCCGCGAACGCCTCTTCGAACGCCTCCGTCACGGCGCCGGCGGCCAGGTTGGGGGTGCGCAGCACCCGCTCCACCGCCGCCAGTTCCGCCGGCGTGATGTCCGGATCGCTGAGACGGATCAGGTCCGCCGCCGCCGGCACCTCGGCCAGCGTGGTCATGATCCCACCCGCCGGGCCAGCAGCACGCCGGTGGCATCGGCGGGCTCCGCCGTCAGGCGCACGCAATGCCCGCTGCCGTCCAGCAAATGCACGTCAAAACCGCCGTAGCGGCGGAAGGGATCCTCCGCCACGTCCGACGCGTCGCAGCGCGTCCAGGCCAGATGGGGCAGCTGGCGGCGCAGGGTGGCGAAGGCATCCTCGGATGCGGCGGCCAGGACCGCATCCAACATCCCCAGGTCTTCCACGCTCAACGCCATGTCGTCCCCCGTCATTGCCAGAACTGCCGGTCGGCATCCACGTTCAGCAGGTCCAGCAGGTCGCCCAGCCGGCCGAAGGCGCCGTGCGGCTCCCAGGTCCCCTGGGCGTGGTCCTTGCGATACAGCCGCCAATACCCCTGGCTGAACTGGATCAGCGCCACGTCGATGATCCCGCCCTCGCGGTCCACGTTGCGGGAACAGCAGGGGCTTTCGATGCGATAGCCGCCCTGGGCCGGCACGACGCTGGGCCGGACGTAGAGGTAGCGCTGGCGCGCCTGCAACGCGCGCTCGATGCGCTTGCGGTCCACATCGTTGGGATGCCCCGCCGCGGTGAGACCTTGCGACGCCGCCATCATGCACATACCTCCTCCCGTGGGGTCCTCCCCTGGCTCCCTCATAACAACGGCATTTGATCGTGACCGCTCAAATGCCCCTCAGACGCCGGGCGCCAGCATCCGCTGGCTTGGCTTCTCCTCGATTTCCAGTCCGCCTTCGGCTCCCCGGAAATCTCCGGTGCCCGCCGTCGCGGGCTACAGCGGCACGAGCCGCTGTCCCGTGCCGCTGGTATCAGACAGGAACGATCTCTTCCTCCAGGCAGCCGATCACCCGCCGGTCGGGGAATTCGACCAAGTAGATGGGCGTGCCGCTGTCCACATGGGTCCCGACCTGCACGATCTCCCCCACCGTGCCCGCCGGTTCCAGCAGGGCGTCGGCCGGCGTGTCGGGATAGCCGCCGTCGTTGACCAAGTCGCTGACCACGCGCATGCGCTGTCCCCACTGGTACAGGGGTTGGCGGGGCTCAATCATGGTCGCCCCCTGACGGCCCGGCCCGGCACCGGCAGGGCGGTGGGCAGGGGCAGGTCGTCCTCGTCGGCAACCGCCAGCACGGCCTCCAGCTCCTTGCGCTTCATGCCCACGCGGTTGCCGCTGCCCGGGAATTCGACGCCGTAGATGTAGAATTGCTGGAGGAAGGTGCCGATGCTGACGACGTAGCCTTCCTCCCCCTTCTTGGCGAGGATGTCGCCGATCTCCTTGCCGGCGTAGGTGCCGTCGTTGCGGACGGTGCGCCGGGACCGCACCTTTTCCCCATAGGTGAAGGTGGGGGGATCGACGATCTCCACCACGTCGCTGTCGCGGACGATGTTGCTCATGACACAATTTCCAACATGGTGGGCTCCAATATGGCGGGCTCCAGCGTCCGAGGCGTTGTAGGCGGCAACAGGCGTGACGCCACCATTTCCCGCACCAGGATGTCCTCATCCCGGGCCAGGTCGGTGACTTGCGCCACGGGCAGGCGGCTGGCGACCTCGAACCGCACCCGCCAGTCGGGGTCGCGCTTCAGGCGGGCCAGCAGGTCGCCCGGCAGGCGCTTGGACACCTCGTACCGCACGTCGGCGTCGGCATCGGCCGCCATGCGGATCAGCCACTCGACAGGCGCGCGGGCGGCGACCATGCGGCGCACCTCCGGCTCCTTGTCCTCGATCATGCGGGCCAGCAGGCCGGGACCGACGCGGCGCGCCACCATCAGGCGCACGTAGTAATCGGGGTCGCGGACCATGGAGATCAAGTCGGCTTCGTCCAGCAGGGCGGCGACGCGGATGCGCACCTCGCGGTGGGGATCGTCGCGCAGGCGCAGGGCGTAGCGCCGGGGCAGGCGTCGCACCGCGTTCCAGCGCACCGCCTCCTCCGGATCGTCCAGCATGGGCGGCAGCAGGAAGATGTCGGCGTGCTTGGCCGCGATCGCCCGCACCTCGAAATGGGGATGGCGCACATGGGTGTCCGCCAGGGTGGGATTCCAGGTGAAGAAGCGGTCGATGCGGCGGGCGTAGCGATCGTTGACGCAGGCGTGCTTCAGCCGACACCGGCCGGCCGCCAGCAGGGCGGCATAACCGCAGGCATCGCAGGAAATGGCATTGCCCCGCCAGTCCACGGCCTCGTCGATGTCAGTCATGGTCGTCCTCTCCCATGCGCTGGATGACGTTCAGCAGCACCTGGGCGCCGACCTTGTCGCTGGGGTCCAGTTCCAGCAGCTTGAGGACGGCCGCCAAGCCCTCGTCCAGACCGCCCATGCGCATGTGCAGGTAGGCGTAGCCCTTGAGGGTGAACAGGAAGAAGCGGGGCAGCGGCGCGTCGAAGCGGCCGAAATCCGCGTCCGTGGCCACCACCTGGCGCCAATCGGCCGGCAGCTTGTTGTCCTGCGCCGCCTTGGCCAGGCAAAGGCGGGCGATATCCAGCGCGTCCTTCAGACGGCCCTTGTAGAAATAGAAGCGGTAGAGGGCGATCAGGACGGCCGGATGCCAGGGTGCCGCCAGGCGCGCCAGACGCAGATGGCGTTCCGCCACCTCCTCCAGATGATAGGCCTGGGCGGCGGCCGACAGGTTGTGGTGCACATCCGGCGGCAGGCCGCCGCCCAACACGGCGGCGGACAGCCATTCGTCATCGGGGATGGGCGGCCGCCCGCCTTTCCGGAATGGCGTCGCAGCCGCCTTTTGCCCTGCCCGCATGGCCCCATTCCCTCTCATCCGGCACCCGCCTATTGCAGCCGCACGATGGGCGTGGGTGCCGTGGCGCAGGAGGTGGCGGCCTTGGGGTCGCGGAACACCAGGCCGCTCTGCGCAGTGCCGTCCGCGAAGTCGATGGTGACGCCGGCCAGCAGCAGGCGGCTTTCCGTGGGCAGGAACAGACGCAGGCCGTAGCACTCCACCACGGCGTCGCCAGGCTCTGGCGCCGCGCGGACGCTCATGTCGGCCGACAGGCCGGAACAGCCACCGGGGCTCAGGACCAGGCGGAACCCGGCCTCGGGCCCGCCATCGGCCCGCAGCATGAAGCGGATGAAACGCTCGGCCGCCGGGGTGATCGTGAAGGTCATCGCCATCCCCCTCAGCCGGCCGCCTGATAGCGGGGATAGGTGGTGTCGATGACGCAGGTGTTGTCCACTGGGCAGACGGCGACACACTGCGGCACATCGAAATACCCGATGCATTCCGTGCACTTCTTCGGATTGATGACGAAGGTGCCGCCCTTTTCCGAAATCGCCACGTTCGGGCACTCCGCCTCGCAGGCGGAGCAGCTGGTGCATTGCGAGGCGATGATCTTGTAGGCCATGCTTCATATTCTCCTTCGGGTGGATGGGTCCGGGGCCGGATGCGGCCCGCCCCGGTCCAAATGGAATGCGCATCAGGCGGCGACGATCAGGGCGCCCTGGCGGATGGCGGCATCGCCGCGCGGGCTGTGGACCAGCTCACCGGCCGCCACCTTCCCCAGGTAGCCCTTGAACCAGGCGATGGCGGATTTCTCGATGAACTCATGGGCGTACTGGTCCACGGGCTCGATGCCCGCCCCCAGCAGGTCCGCCTTGGGACAGCCGCCGATCTTGGCGACGAAGACGGCGTGACAGTCGTTGATGGCGCGGATGACGGTCTGCAGGTTGTCCTCATCGCCAAAGCCACCCTGGCAATAGAGGTCGACGCGCCGGTGACCCACGAACTTGGCCCCGGCGGTGGACAGCTCGTAGACCTGGAATTCCTTGGCGTGGCCGAAGTGCTCGTTGATCAGGCCCGAGCCCTTGGTCGCCACCGCCACCAGCAGGGTGATGTCGCTGCGCGCGCCTGCAAGCGTGGCCAGTTCCTCCTGCTTGGCGGCCACCTTGGCCACCCGTTCCTCCTCCACCCGCGCCTGGTAGGCCTGGCGGCCCTCCAGGTCGTAGTCGACCTCCATTTCCATGATCTTTTCGGTGGTGAATTCGGCGCTGCGATCCTCGCCCAGCAGGCCGACGGCGTCGGCCCGGCACTGGCGGCAGTGCCGCATCATGTTCATCTCGCCCTCGCAGTCATCCTGCAGGGCCTTCAGTTCCTGGGCGGTGGGGCCGCGCTGGCCCGTCAGGCCGAAAACGGTGCCGTGCTCGGGCGCGGAGATCAGGGGCATGATGTTGTGCAGGAAGGCGCCACGCGACTTCACCGCCCGGTTCACCTCCACCAGATGCCGGTCGTTGACGCCCGGGATCATGACGGAGTTGACCTTGCACAGGATCCCCCGCTCGGTCAGCATTTCCAGCCCGCGCAGCTGGCGCTCGGTCAGCAGCCGCGCCGCCTCCACGCCCGTGTAGCGCTTGTGGTTCCAATAGACCCAGGGATAGATCTTCGCCCCCACCTCCGGATCCACCATGTTGATGGTGATGGTGACGTGGTCGACGTTGTAGCGCGCGATGGTGTCGACATGGTCGGGCAGCGCCAGGCCGTTGGTGGACAGGCACAGCTTGATGTCGGGCGCGGTCTGGGAGATCAGCTCGAAGGTCTTGAACGTCTTGGCCGGATTGGCCAGCGGGTCGCCCGGCCCGGCGATGCCCAGCACGGTCATCTGCGGGATGGTGGAGGCGACGGCCAGCACCTTCCTGGCCGCCTGCTCCGGCGTCAGCCGCTCGCTCACCACGCCGGGGCGGGATTCGTTGGCGCAGTCGTACTTGCGATTGCAGTAGTTGCACTGGATGTTGCAGGCGGGCGCCACGGCGACGTGCATGCGGGCGTAATGGTGATGCGCCTCCTCGCTGTAGCAGGGGTGGTTCTTCACCTTCTCCCAAATCTCGGTCGGCAAGTCGCCCTGGCCGGCGGCGGAACCGCAGCTGGCCTTGCCGCTGCCCCCTTGGGTACCACACCCCTTGTGTTCGGCCACCTGCTGCATCACCGCGTCGATGGTGACCAGACGGCCGGCGGCCCCGTCCTGCGTTGTGGATGCGTGCATGTCCGTTCCTCACTGTTGGGCCCGGCGCGCGGGCGCGGCGATTTCAATGGGAAAGCTTGCTTGACATTTCCTGGCCGGGCCCGCCTGAACCCACGCCGTATTTCAGCAAAGGCCGTGCCACGTCTTTGAATCCCGAAGAACGGCGGGAACCCTCAGTTCAAGCCCTCACGCCAGCTGTGCGGTTATCGACAAACCGCGCCGAAGCCGGACACCGGCGTCCGTTACGCAACAGCCCCGCACAGGATTTCGACAGCCCGCGGCAACGGCACGGCAACGGGCGTCAGGCCCTGCGCGGCGAAGAACTTGACCTCATTGCGGGTCAGCGTCGCCGGCTCCACCACCACGTAGTGCCGGTCACCCGATCGCTTGGAAACCTGGCGGGCATAGGTGCGCAGCAGCTGGTCGTGGAAGCGGCAGCCCACGAACAGGAAACCCCGGCCATGCCGCCGTTCCTTCACGATGTCGGGAATGGGCGTCTGGATATCGATTTCCGTCAGCACCTCGACATAATCGGCATCGGTGATCAGGAAATTGCGCACCGGGTCCACGCCGCCGTGCGGCTTGTACAGCACGGTTTCCCAGGCGCTCGCAGCGTCGCGCGTGGTTTCCCGCCCGCCGGCGTCATAGAAGCGGTACCAGCGATCCTCGCCGATGCCGGCGCGGGTGATGCCCTGCACCTCCCCCCAGCTGGCTCGGGAAGCCGCCAGGGCGGCGCGCATGGCGCCGTCGTACCAGGTGTCGACGATCAGCGGGACGCCCAAGGCCGCCAGGTGGCGATGCAGGGCCGTAGGCGCCACCGGCGGCCGGAACGCCTCCGCCATCAGGGTGGAAACGGTGGAACGGTGGCGCGTGCTTTCGATGTGCTGGGCCGCCGCCCAGGCGTTGCCCTTGGCGCGGCGGGGCAGCGCCACCTTGGCGGCGAAGAAGTCGGCCAGCGCCTCATGCGTGGTTGGGGCCGCCACCGGAGCCAGGCAGGCCAGCGCCGGTCCCAGATAGGGAACCAGCCCACCGGCGCGCAACTGCGCGGCCAGGTCGACCAGCAGGCGCTCGGCCGCAAGGCCGTCGGGCATGACGGAAGCGGCGGTTGCCAAGGCTGTCATCTCACTCCTCCTCCCCCCGCTTGCGGGCGTTGACCGTCACCGGCAGGCGCGTGTCGGCCGCCATCTCCGGCAGGTCCAGGACCCAGCCATTGGCGATGCGGATCCAGCCCCCCCACAGATCCTCCCGCTCCGCCTCCACCACCGGCTCTTCCAGATCCTTCTTCGGCACGTAGACGGAAAGGCCGATCTCGGGTGAGCGGCGGATCATCACTTTCATCGGGGCCGGTCCTTTCCATTGGAAGCCGTCCTCAGTTCAGCAAGGGCCGTGCCACGCTGGAAGGCCCTGAAACCGGCGCTTTCCCACGCGTCGTCGCGTTGGGAAACCGACAAGGCCTGTCGTATCCCTTACCGCCGATGGACGCTTTCCCCTGGTAAAGTGGCGGCACAGCACCGGCCGAACGGTGGCATGCGCGGTGCAAGTCCCGCCCTTGATCCGGCCACGCGCCGCGACCGCTTCCCTGGACAGGAGATCCCCCATGCCCGACAGCGTCGCCTATACCGACAACCTGCTGAACCTGGCCGCCGTGATCTATCAGCCGGAGGATGACGTGGACACCCTGCTGGCCGACTTCGCGCTGGGTCTGCGCGACCGCGGCCGCCGGGTGGGTGGCATCGTCCAGCGCAACCGCAAGGGCGACTGCGGACCGGTGAAGCTGATGGAGGTGATGGACCTGAACACCGGCCGCGTCATCCCCATCTGCCAGAACCTGGGCCCCGGTTCCGTGGCCTGCCGCCTGGACACGGGCGGGCTGGCGGATGCGGCCCTGGCGGTGGCCCAGGCCGTGGCCGACCGGGTCGAACTGGTCCTGGTCAACAAATTCGGCAAGACGGAGGCCGAGGGTCGCGGCCTGAGGGGAGAGATCGCGGCCGCCATCGACGCCGGATTGCCGGTGCTGACCGCTGTGCCCTGGCGTTTCTACGACGCGTGGACGGCCTTCACCGGCGGCTATGGCACCACCCTGGTGTGCGACACGGGCGTAATCACCACCTGGTGGGAGGACTGGGCCCGCCGGGCCGACCGGCGGCGGGCCAATTGACGGCGGAAAAGTTGTCGCGGGCGCCCTGCGCTGATGGCCGGGGGGCCGGTGCCGGGCACCGGCCCCCCGCAGCGCCTATTCCTTGCCGATGATCACGTCGGAGGACTTGATGATGGCGGAGACGGTGTCACCCACCTTCAGGCCCAGATCGTCCACCGACTCATTGGTGATCGATGAGGTGATGACGCTGCCGGCGGCGATCTCGATCTTCACATGGGCGGTGGTCACTCCCTTGGTGACGGCCACGACCTTACCGGCGATGACGTTGCGGGCACTCAGCTTCATTCCTGTCTCATCCTCAAGTCAGCGGTCCACTGGGACGTCCACGGGGACCACGGGCACCCGCTCTTGGCCTTGGCGGGAATTCAGAACTTCTTCACCGGGATGTTGTGCTTGATCAGGGCGTAGCCCACCTGGCGCGGCGTCAGGTTCAGCAACCTTGCGGCTTTGGCCTGCACCCACCCCGCCGTCTCCATCGCCTGGATCAGGCGATCCCGTTCCGACAAGCCATCGCCCTGGGCCGCAGCACAGGTTCCCGCCTGCGGGCAGGTGGCCGGAGGGCCATCCCCATCCCCCAACGCCGCGGCCGGCTCGATCGGCACCGGCTGGCGGAGCGGGAGGGGCGTGGGCGCCGAGGGGCGGGACATGATCTTGAAGGCGCTGCCCGGACCGATGGCCCCCTTCCACAGGGTGGAGGACAGGCACTCGTCATGCCGGCAGGCGAAGTCGTCCGCGATGATGCCGGCGTCCCGCGAGAGGGTGGCCGTCCGGCGCACGCAATTCTCAAGCTCCCGCACGTTGCCGGGAAAGTAGCAGCTTTCCAGGACGGCGTAGGCGGAGCCGGTCAGGCTCTTGCGCGTGCCGTGTTCCTCATTGAAGCGCTTCAGGAATTCGCGGGCCAGCAGGGTGATGTCTTCCCGGCGGTCGCGCACCGCCGGCAGGAAGATGGAGACGACGTTGATGCGGTAATACAGGTCGGCCCGGAACTGCCCCCGCGCCACCGCTTCCTCCAGGTTTTTGTTGGTCGCGGCCACCAGCCGGACATCCACCTTCAGCGTGCGCGAGCCGCCCACCCGCTCGAACTCCCCTTCCTGCAGGACGCGCAGCAGCTTGGCCTGGAAGGCGCCCGAGATTTCCCCGATCTCATCCAGGAACAAGGTGCCGCCGTGGGCCAGTTCGAACCGGCCCTTGCGCTGGGACAGGGCACCGGTGAAGGCCCCCTTCTCATGCCCGAACAGTTCTGACTCCAGCATGCTCTCGGGCAGGGCGGCGCAGTTCAGCTTCACGAACGGGCCGCCGCTGCGCGGCGACAGGTCGTGCGTCGCCCGGGCGAACAATTCCTTGCCGGTGCCGGATTCCCCGCGCAGCAGCACGGTGGAATGGCTGCGCGCCACGATCTTGATCTTGTCGATGACCGAACGGATGGCCGGGCTGTTGCCGACGATGCCCTGGGGCCTGACCTCGCGTTCCGGCCGTGCGGTTTCGATCAGTTCCTTTTCCAGACGGCGCTGCGCGCTCATCAGCCGGTCGCGATCCCGGCCGATCAGGTCGTGCAGGCGCACCGTCTGACCCACCAGGTTGGCGATCATGACCAGGAAGCGCACATCCTCATCCAGGCGGAAGGTCGCCTTGCCCTCCCACGTGCGGTCCAGCGTCAAGGTCCCGATGACCCGGTCCCTTTCCTTGATGGGCACGCCGATGAAGGACACGCGCGAGCCGGCACCCCATTCCACGGCCGACCAATCGTCGAACAGGGGATTGTCGGCCACGTTCTCCACCACGACCGGCATCTGCGTCGTGACGATCTGGCCGATGGCCCGTTCGGGCAGCCGGTCGAAATGGCTCTTGGCGTTCTTCTCCGTCCAGCCCAGGCCCACCACCACCTGGGGTGAGCCGTCATCGCCCAGCAGGGCGATGATGCCGTGATGCATCTCCAGGAAGCTGGAGAGCAGCGCCAGGACATTGGACAGCGTCGTTTCCAGGCGGGTGGGCACCGCCAGGATCTTGGAAATCTCGTACACCCCGTGCAACGCTATTTCCGCGCGGGAGGAGAATTCACCGGCACGCGACCGATCGGCCGCCGAGGGCGGGCTGGATGTCGCGGACGCGTGAGAGGCGGAACCAGTCATAGGCATCGCACGAATCCTTTCGTGTCCCGAGGCCTACCGATGCGGCGGCGCGGCCCCCGCCAACTGCCAGTCCAGTCAAGTACCTGCAAGCAAGCTTCGCAGGTGCAACACGAGACCGCAAGTGAATTCACAATATTCAATCAGCAAAATATTATGTTCATTCAGCAAACTATTCTTTGAGATCCATTTGATTCATAAGGCCGTTATAGTCACCTGTATATCGCGCGGCTTGGCGAAGAAGGGGGCCGAGGTAACCAGCGTGTCGGCACCCGCCTTCGCATATGCACCCGCGTTCTGGGCAGTGACGCCACCGGCCGCGGCGACGACTGGCCGGCCGTCCACGCGCCGGGGCAACCGGCGCACCAGCCGGTGCACCGCCTCGGGCGCAAACTTTTCCAGTTGGATGACATCGACGTGCGCGGCGGCGGCGGCCAGGGCATCCTCCTCGCTGGTCACCTCCACCATGACCGCGCGCTCCGGCGCCGTCCGCTTCAGCCGCGCGATAGCCGCCGCCAAGTCATGCGGCGGATCGAAAAACACCCGATGTTCCGGGAACAGCAGGATGGTGTCGGAAAGCCCCAGGCGGTGGATGTCCCCACCCCCCGCCAGCACCGCCTTGCATGCCAGCTGGCGCGTGTAGGGAACGGACTTGCGGGTGCACAGCACCGCGATGTCGGGGTTGACTGCCCGCGCGGCATCGACGATGGCGCGGGTCTCGCTGGCCAGGCCCGACGCCCACTCCATCAAGGTCTGCGCCACCTTCCAGCCGGCGTGCAGGGCGGCGGCGGAACCGGTGGCCTCCAGAAGCACGGCATCCCCGCCATAACGGCATCCGGCGGGCGCCATGACGGTCACCGCAGCGCCCAGCCGAGCCAGCAGACGCGCGGCCTCGTCCACGCCGGACAGCACCATGTCCGCGCGGGCCTGGAAGCGCATGCGGCCCGGCCGGCCACCGATGCCCAAGGCACGGGTCGTCAGGTCGCCAAAGCGCACGTCCTCTTCCAGCAGCCGTTCTATGGCCCCATCCGCGAGGTGAAGCGGGTCACCGGCGCCCGCGTCGATGGCCATCAGCCGAACTTGAACAGGACGCCGAAGCCGCCGCGGGGATAGTTCCACTCCACCTCCCCGGTCTTGGCGGTCAGCACGCGGCAGGTGCCGCATTCCACGCAGCCGTCCACCACCGCCTCGACCTGGCCCTTGTCGTTCTGGCTGTAACAGCCGGCCGGACACAGGTGGGTCAGCGCCATCAGCGCCTTGGAGGGTTCGGTGTGGGGCTTGATCTTGATATGCGGGCGTCCGGCATCCACCAGGTAGCGGTTCTGGAACAGCCGCTCCTCCACCTTCACGAGCGGTGCGCCAGGGGCGCCCGCCCCCACCTCAGTCGTGTTCATCATCGCCATGACCTCGCCAGTTTGAGGGCGTCCCCGATCAGGCCGGGCAGGGTCCGGCCGCTGCGGAATGATTGGAAGATCTGCTTTTCCTTGGCGCGCTTATCGACGCCGTCCACCCGGAACCAGGTCTGGGCGGCGGCGCTCAGCAGCTTGGGATAGACGCCGAAGATGTGCTTGTTGCGGTGCAGGAAATCCGGGATGCGCCGATACTTCCTCAGATCCTTCATGACGAAGGTTTCCTCCAGCCGGCGCTGGTATTCGGCCAGGTTGGCCTTGGTCGCCATCTCCCGCCGCCGCTTCAGCCACACCACCGTCTCACCGGCGATGCGGCCGGTGGTCATGGCCAGGTTGGAGCCTTCACGGTGAACGGCGTTCACGAACTGCCCGGCATCGCCCACCACGATCCAGCCGTCCCCGAACAGCTCCGGCATGGCGTTGTAGCCGCCCTCCGGGATCAGGTGGGCCGCATACTCCTTGCATTCCGAACCTTCCAGCAGGGGGCGGACGCTGGGGTGGCGCTTGAACGCCTCCAGCAGGCCATAGGGCGTGCGGCCGCTTTCCGCGAAGTCCGAGACGATGCAGCCGATGCCGATCGAGATGGATTCCTGGTTGGTGTAGATGAAGCCGGTGCCGGTCATGCCGTCGGTGATGGTGCCCATGGCCTCGATCACCACGCCCTCGTTGCCCGCCAGGTTGAAGCGGCTTTCGATGACCTCGCGCGGCAGGAAATGCATTTCCTTGACCGCCAGGGCCACCGTGTCCGGCTTCAGTTCGGGCCGCAGGCCGGAGCGCTGGCCCACCAGGCCGTTCACCCCTTCTCCCAGGATGACGACATCGGCGAAGGCGGTGCCGCCGTCACGGTCGGTGCGCACACCGATGACCCGGCCCTGCGGATCGCGCAACAGTTCCGTCACCGTCGTCTCGCACAGCAGGACCGCACCGGCCTCACGCACCTTGCCGCTGAACCACCTGTCGAACTGGGCGCGGATGATGGTGTAACGATTGGGCTTTTCCTCATTGAAGTCGTCGGAACGGTAGTGCATGCCGACATAGGACGTGTCGTCCATGGTCCACAGCCGCTGCTCGATCACATGGCGTTCCAGCGGCGCGTCCTCGCGGAAATCCGGAATGATCTTTTCCAGCGCGTCGGCATAGAGGATGGCGCCCTGCACGTTCTTGGAGCCTGGGTATTCCCCCCGTTCCAGCTGCAGGACCTTCAGCCCTTCCTTGGCCATGGTATAGGCGGCGGCGTTGCCCGAGGGGCCGGCTCCCACGACGATAGCGTCGAACTTGTCCCTGAT
Source organism: Nitrospirillum amazonense (assembly GCF_029594735.1). Classification (NCBI taxonomy): domain Bacteria; kingdom Pseudomonadati; phylum Pseudomonadota; class Alphaproteobacteria; order Rhodospirillales; family Azospirillaceae; genus Nitrospirillum; species Nitrospirillum amazonense. The sequence goes on along the minus strand of NZ_JARPAF010000001.1, from coordinate 472,840 downwards.
CATGACGGGGCCCTCCTTCAGCCGGCAAGGCGGTTGACGGACAGGTGCGCCTGGAAGGCCCGGGTCAGGGCCGGCAGCAACTCTATCGCGTCGGCAACCACGCCCAGGTGGGCGAAGTCGAAGATGGGGGCGTTGGGGTCGGTGTTGATGGCGACGATGGTGTCCGCCCCCTCCACCCCCACGCGGTGCTGGATGGCGCCGGAGATGCCGGCGGCGATGTACAGCTTGGGCCGGATGGTCTTGCCCGTCTGGCCGATCTGGCGGTCGGCGGTGATCCAGCCCTTCTGCACCAGGGGGCGCGACCCGCCGTAGTCGCCGCCCAGCACCTCCGCCAGCGCGCGGACCAGCTGGAAATTCTCCGCCGAGCGCAGGCCCAGGCCGCCGGCCACCACGATGTCGGCATAGGCCAGCTGCGCCTTGTCGCTTTCCCGGTCGGCGATGAAGCGCAGCACCTTGGTGACCACGTCCTCTTCCGCAAGGTCCAGCGGGTGTTCGACGATGCGACCCCAGCGCCCCGGTTCCCGCGCCGGCATGGCCATGACGCGCGGGCGCACGGTGGCCATCTGCGGCCGATAGTTCAGGGTCAGGATGGTGCACAGCAAGGACCCGCCGAAGGTCGGCCGCGTCGCCGCCAATGAACCCTCGTCATCGATGGCCAGTTCGGTGCAATCGGCCGTCAGGCCGGTTTGCAGCGTGGTCGCCACCGATCCCGCCAGGTCACGCCCCAGGTTGGTGGCGCCCAGCAGCAGGATTTCCGGCTGGTGGGTGTTCACCAGATCGGTCATGGCCCGGGTGTAGGTCTCATTGCGATAGTGCGCCAAGATGGGCGCCGTCACGGTATAGACCAGGTCGGCGCCATGCTCGAACGCGGCGGCCGCCGTCTGGGCCGCCGTCAGGCTGTCGCCCGCCAGCACCACGCCCGCCAGGTCGGCACCGCGCTTGTCCGCCAGCTTGCGCCCCTCCCCCAACAGTTCCAGCGACACGGGGTGGACGACGCCGTGTTCGCACTCGACCACCACCCAGACGTGGCGGTAAGCCTTGAACCGCTCCGGCAGTTCGCGCTTGGTGCCGGCACGGCCGGCGGCGGGAGGCTTGGGGCCGGTGGGGGGGGCGTCGCTCATCGTCTTCTACTCCCTCGGGGGTGTCACTGGCCGGCGGCGAACCGCAGCAGATCGTCTTCCAGCGGCGGCTGGGTCCGGAAAATCGCGGCGATGACATCGGCCGCCAGTTCGTCGGCGGACCGGTCGGCGGTCGGGACCTGGTGAACCTTTTCCGCCCGACCCTGGGGCGCGAACACCTTCTTCACGATGGTGGGCGATCCCTTCAAGCCGCAGCGCGCCAGTTCGGTGATGCCGGCATCGGCGGCACTCCACCGCACGATTTGGGCCCGGGCCGCGCGGTAGGCGTCATCCAGGCTGCCCCGGCGGATCTCGTTCACGCCTTCCAGCATGGTGATCAGCACGGGCAGGCGGGTTTGCAGGACCTGCAGGCCCCCTTCCGCCCGACGCTCCACCGTGATGGTGCCGGCGGCGGGGTCCAGGTCGGCGATGCGGGCAACGTAGGTCAGCTGGTTCAGGCCCAGACGCTTGGCGATGCCCGGCCCCACCTGGGCCGTGTCGCCATCGATGGTCTGCTTGCCGGTGAAGATGATTGGCGGCTCCCCGAACTCCTGGCTGACCTTGTCCAGGGCAGCGGCCAGGGCGAAGCTGGTGGCCAGGGTGTCCGAGCCCGCGAAGGCCCGGTCGGTCAGCAGCACGGCACGGTCGGCGCCGAAGGTCAGCGCCTTGCGCAGCGACTCCTCCGCCATGGGCGGTCCCATGGTCAGCACCGTCACCTCGCCCCCCAACCGGTCGCGCAGGCGCAAGGCCTCCTCCAGCGCGAACAAATCATAGGGGTTGATGATGGTGGGCACGCCCTGGCGCATGATGGTGTTGGTCACGGGATGGACCCGGATCTGCGCGCTGTCAGGGACCTGCTTCATGCAGACGACGATGTGCATTTCCCTATTCCTTTCCCTCGGCCGATCCGGCGGTCACAGCCATGATTGGCAAGGGGCATGCCAATTGAGGGCGCCCCGCTAAGCCATTGAATCACCTTCATTCCGCCGTCCGCCCGTAAGCGACGCTTTGTCGGATACGCGACAGCCCCTGTCGGCTCTCGGCCTCACGGCCCCTTGGCGCCGTCCAGCACCGCCAGCGGCACGAAGGGCTTGGGCGCCGGCTGCTTGGGCGCCACCGCGTCGCGGTGCACCTTGAACAGCCGTTCCGCGATGGGGGTGGAGGCGACGAAGTCCTGATAGGCCTGTTCCAGATGGCCACGACAGAGCGTCCGGATTTCGCCCTCGTCCAGGCCGGTGAACGCGCCCTCCACCTCGCTGCCGCGCAGGTACTGGCCCATGCGCCGCAGGATGTGCAGGCGCGCGACGCGGACCACCGCCGCCTCGAACGGCACCTCCAGGAACACGAAGAAATCCTCGGCCGACGACAGCCGCGACAGCTCATCCAACACGCCCATGATCCCTGCCCTTCGCTTCGGGTTCGTACAAAAGCGCCGCCAGCCGGCCCTGCGTGTGGGCCAGGCGCGCCTCAAGAAAGGCGATGCGGTCCAACATCAGGGTCAACGCATCCCCCACCGGATCGGGGATCAGGTGGTGGTCCAGGTCGATACGGCCGGCCGTGCCCCGCCGGGTGCGGGGGTCGCGCACCACCCGGCCGGGAATACCGACCACCGTCATCCCCGGCGGCACGTCCTCCACCACCACGGAATTGGCGCCGATGCGGGCGCCGGTCCCCACGGTGATGGGCCCCAGCACCTTGGCACCGGCGCCGATCAGCACGCCGGACCCGACGGTGGGATGGCGCTTGCCGGGCGACCAGCTGGTCCCGCCCAGGGTGACGCCGTGATACAGGGTCACGTCGTCGCCGATCTCCGCTGTTTCCCCGATGACCACGCCGGCACCGTGGTCGATGAAGAAGCGCCGGCCGATGCGGGCACCGGGGTGGATGTCGACATTGGTCACCAGCCGCGCGAACCAGGACAGCAACCGGGCAGGAAAGCGCAGGCCGCGCCGCCACAGCCGGTGGGCGATGCGGTGGTGGATGACAGCGTGCAGCCCCGGATAGGTCAGCGCGATCTCCATCGTGTGCCGGGCCGCCGGGTCGCGCGCCTTCACGCAGGCGATGTCCTCACCCACCAGCCCCCACAGTCCGCGTTCCTGTGCCATGGCCGCCCCCATCCCGCCGGTCCGTCACCCTGGTCAGTCGCCAGCGGCCTCGTAGAACTTCAAGAGTTCGCCCTCATTGATGGGGCGCTTCCAGGCGACGGCGCAGTTGCGCACCTCATCCAGCACGCGGCGCGTGCGGCCCTCATCCGGTGACAGGCCCAGCGATTCCAGGGCGTTGTTGATGGCGGCCATGCCGGAATGCTTGCCCAGCACGATGGAGCGCACGCGGCCGAACCAGGCGGGGTGGATGGCCTCATAGGTTTCGGGGTCACGCAGCAGGCCGGACACGTGGATGCCGGACTCGTGGGCGAAGACGGCCGAACCGACGATGGACTTGGCCGCCGGGATGGGCCGGCCGGCGGCTACGGCCACCAGTTCGGCCAGGCCTGTCAACTGGGTCAGGTCCACGCCCGTCCGCCGTTGGGCGATGGGACCCAGGGCGGCCACCACCTCTTCCAGCGCCGCGTTGCCCGCCCGCTCACCCAGGCCCAGGACGCAGACGCTGGCATGGGTGGCGCCGCCGCGCACCGCCGCCAGGGTGTTGGCGGTGGCCAAGCCAAGATCATCGTGGCCGTGGAATTCCAGTTCCAAATCCGTCTCCGCGCACAGCTGGCGGAAGATCTCATGGGTGCGGAAGGGATCCAGGATGCCCACGGTATCGGCGAAGCGGAAACGATGGGCGCCCGCCTCCTCCGCCGCGGCGACGACGCGCAGCAGGAAGTCCATCTCCGCCCGGCTGGAATCCTCGCCGCCGACCGCCACGGCCAGGCCCCGGTCCCGCGCGTAGGACACCACGCGGCGGATGCGGGGGATGATGTCCTGGCGGCTGATCTGCAGCTTCACCCGGATCTGCCGGTCGGACACCGGCACGGACAGGTTCACGCGCGTCAGGCCGGTGCGCAGGGCGGCGTCCACATCGGCCTCCGTCATGCGGCACCAGGCAATGGCCGCCGCCTGGTGGAGGGAGGCGCCGATCTCGGCCATGGCCTCGATCTCCTCGGCGCCCATGGCGGGGATGCCGGCCTCGATCTCATCCACGCCGGCGGCCTCCAGCTTGCGGGCGATGGCCACCTTTTCCGCCGTGGTGAAGGCGACGCCGGGCGCCTGTTCACCATCGCGCAACGTGCTGTCATTGATGACGATGGGCGGTGCCTTGAGCATGCTGCGTCTCCTTGAGCGAAGGGTCAGGCGAAGGTGGGGGCACGGTCCCGCCAGAGGGGCGAACTGGACCGCAGGCGGCCGACGATGTCGGGCAGGACATCCAGCACCCGGTCGATGTCGGCGACGGCCGTGTCACGGGAAAGTGAGAAGCGCAAGGCGCCCCGGATGGCGCCGGCCGGCACGCGCATGGCGCGCAGCACATGCGACGGCTCCGTCCCGCCGGAGGCGCAAGCCGAGCCGGAGGACACGGCAATGCCCGCCCGGTCCAGCATCAGCAGCAGGGCGTCGGCATCGACATAGTCGAAGGCGATGCAGGCGGTGTTGGCCAGGCGGTTGCCCCGGTCGCCCAGAACGTGGGCCTGGCCGATCCGCGCCAGCACGCCTTGCTCCAGCCGGTCGCGCAGACGGCCGATCCAGCCGCGTTCCGTTTCCAGATAGCGCGCCGCCAGGTCGGCCGCGGCGCCCAAGCCAACGATGCCGGGTACGTTTTCCGTTCCGCCGCGCCGGCCCCGTTCCTGCCGGCCGCCGCGCAGCAGCGGACGGAAGGCGGTGCCCTTGCGCAGGTACAGCGCGCCGATACCCTTGGGACCGTGCAGCTTGTGTCCCGACAGCGACAGCATGTCGATGTCCGTGTCCCGCAGGCCCAGGGGCACCCGGCCCACGGCCTGGACGGCGTCGGTGTGGAACAGGGCGCCGGCGGCATGGGCCTGGCGTGCTAGCGCCGCCACCGGAAACAAGGTCCCCGTCTCGTTATTCGCCCACATGACGGAGACCAGGGCCGTGCGCGGCCCCAGCGCCCGTTCGAAATCGTCCATGTCCAGGCGGCCGTCGCCGTCCACCCCGACCGTGTGCACCTTGATGCCGCGCGTCTTTTCCAGGTGCGCCGCCAGCGCCAGGATGGCGGGGTGTTCCACAGCGGTGGTCACGATCTCATCCCGGCCGGGCTGGCTGTCCAGGGCCGACAGGATGGCCGTGTTGTTGGCCTCCGTCCCGCCGGAGGTGAAGATGATCTCATGGTCGTGGGCGGCGCCCAGCAGGGCCTGCACCTGGCGCCGCGCCAGCCGGATGCCGTCCGCCGCCGCCGCGCCGACGGCGTGGGCGGAGGACGGGTTGCCGAACCGCTCCGTGAACCAGGGCAACATGGCGGCCACCACGCTGGCGTCGGTGGCGGTCGTCGCATTGTTGTCGAGGTAGACGGGGCGCATGAGATGGTTCCCCTCCCGGATTAGTGCGGGCCCGGCGCCCGGCCCAGGACCGGGACCAGGCGGACGAAGGTTCCCAGGCGCTCCACCACCCGGGCCTGAATGCCGTCCAGCGTGGCGCTACTGAGGCGGCACATGACACAGGCCCCGGTCAGCCGGACGCGCACGATGTCGCCCTCCACATCCAGCAACTCACAATCCCCGCCGTCCCGTTGCAGGCCGGGGCGGATTTCGGCGATGGCGGCGCGGATGACCTGGACGCGGCGGTCTTCCGTCCCGTCCGGCACCGCCCGGTCAACCGTCTGTTCCTCAAGCGTGGGGATCAGCATGGCCGGCCCCCTCAACCGAAGGACTTGCCGCAGCCGCAGGCGGACTTGGCGTTGGGGTTGTCGAAGGTGAAGCCCGAACCTTCCAGCGCCACGACGAAGTCGATGGTGGTGCCGTCCAGCAGCTCATGACTCTTGGTGTCGACAAAGACCTTGACGCCGTCCTGGTCGATGACGGTGTCCTCCGGCCCCGCCTCGCCGGCCAGGCCCATCATGTATTTGTAGCCGGCGCATCCGCCGGCATCGACGCTGATGCGTAGCCCGCCCGTGGGGTTGGCGGCGCCGGCGATGGCGCTGCGGACGGCATTCAGGGCGCTGGGGGTCAAGTTGATCATGGGGCACCTGCCAGGGTTGGTGACCTGCGATCCTCCGCAAGGGACGTGCCAAGGCCGAGTTCATTGGAAAATATGGGTTTTCCCGCCGAACCCTGTTGCGTTCACACCCCCGATGTCGGGTTTGCGACAGGGGTATTTGCTGCAATCGGTGGGACGGGACGCGCGAAAAATCCCGCAAATCCAAGGGTGGCGGACCGGTTGCCCCAACCGGCAAAGCCTTTGCAAAGGGGCGCTCGAGGCCCCGCCCCCGCGGGCCTCCCCCGTACAGGAGCCGCACCCCGATGACGACCACCGCGACAACGATCGAAAAAACCGCCCTGGCCCGCCTGGCCCAGGAAGACCGCCTGATGAACGCCGTGCTGAAGGCGCCCACGACCAAGCCCGGCCGCTTCGGCTTTCGCGGCGACATCGCCCTGAAGTTTCAGCCGCACATCGCGGATGAAAAGCGCCCGCCGGAGTACAAGCTGGAACAGGTGCTGACCTACGCGCAGGAGGGAGAGGCGACGATCCCCGTGCTGGCGGGCTACATCCATTCCTTCGCCTACCTCAAGGACGTGTCGGAGGTGCTGTCCGGCCTGCTGCGATCCGGCGGCAAGTACTTCATCTTCTGCAACAACATCGACCTGCTGGCCGGTTACCAGGTCACCCTGAACGGCATCACCTTCATCGTCCTGCCCTGCGATGAATCCACCGTGTGGAAGGAGATGATGGACCTGATGGGCGTCGACAAGAACGACATCAAGAAGCTGGACACCGCCGGCAAGCTGGACGTGCTGCTGGATGTCGCCCGGCGCTTCGACCGAAGCTATCCGGCCATAAGCTATGAGGATGGCGTGGCGCAGATGCTGCCGGTGAAGAACCGCAACGAGAACCGGCCGGTCTGATACCCGGTCTGATACAGGGCGGGGGCGCTACGGCGCCTCTTCCACCAGGGTGACGCCGGTGACGCAGATGTCGCCGTCCTCGACGGACAGCGCCACCGGCTCAAGCCCGGCGCCCTGGCAGGGACCATCCACGCACAGGCCCGTGCCCAGGTCGAACAGGGCGCCGTGCTTGCCGCACATCAGCCGTGTGCCGTCCGGGTCCAGGAACTGGTTGCGTTCCCAGTCCAGGTGCACGCCGTTGTGCGGGCAGCGGTTGACGTAGCCCACCACCTGCCGGCCCCAGCGCACAACGATGATGCCCCAGGGCCGATGCTCTCCCTCGTCATCAACGCGCAACAGCTGAAAGCCCCGGGCCTTGCGGCTGGGGATGTCGTCCACGCGGCACAGGACATAAGTCTCTGACATGGGCGGTATCTTCAATGGGCGGGCGGAGGCCGGCCGGAGCGGAGGTGGGCCAGCATGGCCTCGCCGTCCTCCGCCCCGAAGCAATGGTCGAAGTCATCGCACTCGGTACAGATGGGGGCGGTGCACAGGGTGAAGCCCTCCGCCCGGCAGATCATGCGGAACAGGAACTTCTTCCATTTCATGTCCTGGCTGTTGCGGCGGGCGAGGCCGCCGAAGTGGCGCTGCATCAACGACGACAGCTCGCCCCGGTTGCGCAGACCCAGATCCTGCCAAAGGTGGTTGGGTCGGCTGCACCGTCGGGCGATCATGGTCGCCAGGTCGCGCTGCAGCGGGGTGCCGCCGTCGGCATACATCCACAGCAGGTCACGCACCGCCTGCTCATCCTCCTCCAGCGCGGCGGGGCCGTCCGCCAGCGCGGCCATGCCGGCCCAGGCGCCCGGAAACAGGCGGAGGGCCAGGCCCTCAAGGGCGATGCCATCCAGGCCGGCGCAGAGCGGCAAAGATCCCCGCCCCGCCAGCGCCTCGGCCCAGGCCAGCGCCAGGATGCTGGCCACCACATGCAGATCGAAGGGGTCGGCCGGCCCCGCCCGCTTCATCAGCCAGCCATACGCATCGGCGGCACGCATCACTTCCTCACGCCGCGTCCGCCGCCAGGGGCGCATGGGTCTGGCAATTGGCGGGGCAGACGCGGGCGCAGGCGCGGCAGCCGACGCAGGCGCCTGCGTCGTCCATGACCATCACCTTCTTCTCGATCTCATCATCGTCATCATCATTGCCGAGATCGACCAGGTCGCCCTCCTCGGTCAGGCCCTTCAGGACCATGACCCCACGGCCGCAGACCTTGAAGCAGCGACCGCAGCCGATGCAGCGCTTGGCATCGATGGCGATCAGGAAATCCGGCTGCCAGGACCGGCCGTCGCGGGTGAGCGAGGACATGGGGGCGAACTCCTTCTAAGGCGCGACGGACAGCTGGGCGGCGGTGGCCCCGGCGGTTTCCAGCGTCTTCAGGTCGGCGCGCTTGAGCTCCAGCGCCGCGAAGGCGTCGTGGGCGCGCTGTGCCACCTCCAGGATGGAGGTCCAGTTGACGGGCAGTTCCTCCGACAGGTCATGCAGGTCCATCTTGGCCTGCATGGCCCGGGCCGATTGCTTCTTGATCTCGTTCTTCAGGGCCTCGACATCGCTCATGGCAATTCCCCTATCCGCTCAATAACGGGCGACGTCGGGAAAGCGCCCGATCATGTCCACGCCCGCCTGGACGTATTTGCCCCCCTCCTCCGCCAGCTTGGCCAGGGTGTCGAAGCCGAAGCGGTGGACATCGCGCAGCTGCTTGTTCACCACCACCAGACGGCCGCCGATCAGCACCATGCGGCCGAAACCCTCATGGCTCATCTTCAGCATGGGGGACACCATGACGCCCGTCGCCTGCTCGATGCTGAGCGCCACGGCGTTGAAGAACAGCTCCAGCCGCCAGATGGTCTCCGGATCCGGATCGCCCAGGATGGGCAGCTGCCGCCGCTTCTCCTTGTCGACGATGTAGGGTTCCAGCAAATCCAGGTCGGCCTTGCCCTCCCAGGTGCCGTGGGTGTCCTGGGCGCGCCAGATCACGATCAGCTGGCGGATGAAGGGGCTTTGCGCCGCCACCGTTTCGGGCGGCAGTTCCAGAACGTCGGACATGGGTATCAATCCTCGAAATCCAGAGTACGGACGGCCCCCTTGGCCATGGCCTTGCGCAGCCAGGGCGGCGGCGTGCCGTTCAGCACGGCGCGCAGGCGTTCCAGCAGATCCTCGATGGGTTCCGGCTGGGTGACCTTCATGGGGTGGATGTTGCTGGCGACGACGCGGGCGGCGCCGGACCCGCCGATGGCGGCGACATAGAGGATGGCGCAGTCCTTGATCGCCTCGATCTTGGGCGCCAGCTTGTCCTCGTTGCCGTCCTCCTGCAGATCACCGGCGAACTCCACCGCCTGCAGCAGGCGATAGCCGTCGGGATCCAGCTCATAGATGGCGATGTTGCGGGCCCAGCCGAAATGGGCGTCGACCCGCTTCATGTCCTGCGTGGCGAAAGCGACCTTCATGCGGCTTCCCCTTTCGATTGAGCGCCGTCCCCGTCCACCACCCGCCAGGTGTCGGGGGTGGCCCCGTGATGCTGTTCGGTGTCGGCCATCACCAGGTTGCTGAGGGCGAAGATCAAATCCCGCGCCCCGCGGTAGCCGACGGAAACCAGGTGCCCGGCCCCCAGCCGGTCGAACAGGGGCAGGCCCATGCGAAAGAACGGAATGCCCAGGCGGGCCGCCGCCTGGCGCCCATGGGAATGGGTGATCAAGAGGTCGCACCCCCGTTCCCGCGCCCGCCGCTCCAGATCCTCCAGGTCGCCGATCAGCACCTCGTCCGTCTCCACCCCAGCCAGCACGGGCGAATGGGTGGTGGTGACGGCGGCGGTGATGTGGGCGCCCATGGCGTGCAGCATACCGCCGACATGGGCCAGCAGGTCGGGCTCCGCCCCGATGGCCACCTTACGGCCGCCAATGTGGAAGTGTCCGTCCAGCATGGCGTCCACCAGCTGTCCGCGCTGCCGCCGGTATTTGACAGGCACCGGCCGGCCGCTGATCTCCGACAGGAACATGATGAAGGCGTCGGTCGCCTCCAGCCCGCACAGGCGGGGGAAAAGGCGGAAGGGCACGCCCGTCCTGTCCCGCAAGGCTTCCGCCGCTGGGCGCATCTGCTCACCGATGGCGATGGCCCAGGATGAGGCGCCCAGGCCCGCCACCTCATCCACGCCGATGCCGCCGATGGTGGTGGGGGTGAAGTCTTCCGGAATGTGGCCGTCCAACGAGCCCGCCAGGTCGGGCAGGAAGCTGGACTTCAGCCCGAAATCCTCCAGGATGGTGCGCAACTCGTCCAAATCACCCGGCGTCATGTGGCAGCCGGGCAGTATCGTGACCCTGGCCGGGTCGCGCGCAGCATCGGCCGGGGGGGCTGCCACCAGTTCCTGCACCATGCGGGTCACGGCCTTGCCCCACCCATCCTGGAACGCGTCCTTGAAGTCGGGGGTGGAAACGTAGACCAGCGGCAGGTGCGCCACCTCCGCATGGCGTTCCCGCACCAGGCGGATGTAACCCTCCACATCGTCGCCCTTGGTCTCGGTGACGCCGGTGGAACAGATGCCGATGATCTCCGGCTTGGTGCGCTTGTGGATGTTCAGGATGGCTTGTTCGACATTGTCGTAGCCGCCCAGCACGGTGGCGACCTCGCTCATCGCCGTCGTCTGCAGGGGGATGGCCTCCTTGAAGTGGCGGACGAACAGCACCAGCCCGAAGGAGGTGCAGCCCTGCGACCCGTGCAGCAGGGGCATGGCGCCGCGCAGGCCCATGAAGGCCAAGGCGGCGCCGATGGGTTGGCTCATCTTCAGCGGGTTGACCGCGCAGGCCTTCTTGACGTGGGTGACCGTCGCCATGGCCCCTACTCCGCCGCCAGGGCCGGCAGGGCGGCCAGCACCTCTTCCACCCGGCTGGCGCAGGCGCCACAGCCGGTGCCCGCCGCGGTATGCCGGCGTACATCGTCAAGCGATGTCAGCCCATGCGCGCGGACCGCGTCCTCGATGGTGCCGAGGTCCACACCCTTGCAGGTGCAGACGGCACCAGCCCGCCGCGCCTGTTCAATCTTCTCCGGATCGGCAGCCTCCGCCGCCAGCTGGGCGTCGGCGCGGGCCTGCCAGGTATTGCCCGGGTCATCCCAGGGCGCCGGGCGCCGCACCTGCTCCCACACCGGGTTGAACAGGGTGCGCGCGATTTGTTCCATCAGCGTCACCATGCCGACATAGCCCATGTAGGCGTGGTGGCGTTCCTGGTTGATGTCCAGCCAGGGCATGGCGGCCTTCAGCGCCACGAACTGCGACCGGCCGCCCGACAGCATGATGTCCGCCTTGGCATCCTTAAGCAGGCGGTACATCTCGCGCGGGGTCATGTCCTCGATCATGTGGGCATCCTGGCCCAGCAGTTCCTTGATGCGCTCCTTGTCCTCCTTGGTGGATTTCTTGACGCTGGTGCCCACCAGTTCCAGCCCCGCCTCCTGCAGGGCCGCCACCACGGACCAGGACTTCACCCCGCCGGTGATCAGCAGCACCTTCTTGCCGGCGAAGCGCGGCTTGAGCGGCGCGATGGCGGCCCAGGCCCGCGCCTCCTCCCGCGCGATCAGCGCCTCCGTCCGGTCCAGCAGGTCGGACGGCGCCCCCCGCTCGACCAGCAGCCGGGCGATCTGGCGCAGGCTGTCGCTGGTATCGCCGATGCCGTAGAACGACCCTTCGAAGAAGGGGATGCCGTAGCGTTCCTCCATCTTGCGGGCCACGTTGATCATGGCCTTGGAGCACACCATCATCGCCGCGCGGGCGCGGTGGGAATAGGCCACCTCGCGATAGCGTCCATCGCCAGAGATGCAGGACAGGATGCGGATGCCCAGCTCATCCAGCAGGGGCTTCACCTGCCACAGCTCGCCCGACAGATTGTATTCACCGATGATGTTGATGTCGTAGGGCGTCGTCTCGTCCGGTTCCTCGGTGCCGATGACGTGGTCCAGCAGGGCCTCGCCCGCCAGCTTGTTGCCCAGGTTCTTGGGCCCGACGAAGCCCGGGGAATTGACGGGGATGACCGGCTTGCCGAACTTCTCCCGCGCCGCCTTGCACACGGCGTTGATATCGTCGCCGGTCATGGCCGGGATACAGGTCTGGTAGACGAAGACCGCCGGCGGGTCGTACTTCTCGATGATCTCACGAATAGCCTTGAACAGGCGTTTCTCCCCGCCGAAGACGATGTCCGTCTCATTGATGTCGGTGGTGAAGCCGGTGCGCCACAGGGTCGGGCCGGAGGATTTGGCGCCCCGGTTGTCCCAGGAATTGCCCTCGCAGGCGATGGGGCCGTGGACCAGGTGGGCCACGTCGGTCAGCGGCTGCAGGGCGATCTTGGCGCCGTCGAAGGCACACCCGCCAGCCGCCCCGCCCGGCTGCAGCTGCTTGGTGCAGCCCTTCTTGCGGTCAGCCGCCGACTTGGTGGCGTTCTTGGCGCAACCGGGCTCGTTGAAGACGTCCTGGATGGTGGCCGACAGCGAACTCATTTCCGTGTTCCTCACCTGAACGGGTCAAGAAGCGCCGCGCCGCCAGCCCCGACGGGAAACCCCGGGGGACAAAGCGGCGCGGCCAGGACGCAAGCGTCTTTGGGGAAGACGCCACGGAGAGGCCAAGCCCGCCGTCAGCGGATGATGTCGAAGCTGTAGTCCGTCTTGGATGGCACGTTGGTGTTGAGGTCGATCGTGTCGAAGATCTTGTCCAGGATGGTCACCAGCACGTTCAGCCCGCCCTGATATCCCCACAGCGGGAAGCGGTGATGGTGGTGCCGGTCGAAGATGGGGAAGCCGATGCGGATCAGCGGCGTGCCCGTGTCACGCTCCAGGTACTTGCCGTAGGTGTTGCCGATCAGGAAGTCCACCGGCTCCGTGAACAGCAGGGAGCGCAGGTGCCACAGGTCGCGGCCGGGATGGACGTGGCAGTTCTTCCCGAAGGGGGAACTGTCGAACAGCTCCTGCACCTTCGCCGCCCAGGCCTTGCTGCCGTTGGTGGCCAGCACGTGCGTCGGTTCCGCCCCCAGTTCCAGCAGGAAGCCGGCCAGGCCCAGGCACAGGTCGGGATCGCCGTAGATGGCGAACTTCTTGCCATGGATGTGGGCACTGGAGTCCGCGATGGCGTCGACCAGCCGGCCGCGCTCCCGCTCCAGCTCCACCGGGATCTCCGTACCCGTCAGGCGGGCCAATGCCATCAGGAAACGGTCGGTGCCGGCGACACCCACCGGGTGGTTGAAGGCGGCGACCTCCTGCCCATGCGCCGCGATGAACGGCAGGGTCTTTTCCGTGCAGTATTCCTGCATGGAAACGGTGGCCTTGGCATGGATGGCGTCGGCCGCCTCTTCCAGGGTGGTGCCGCCATCGTACATACGGAATTCGCCATCCGTGGGGGTGTCCCAGACGTCGCTGGTGTCGCCCAGGATGGTGTAGTCGATCCCCATCAGCCCGAAGATGCGCTTGATCTCCCGCAGGTTGCCGACGGTGTAGCCGTCGAAGCCGCCGATGAAGTTGATCTTGCCGTTGGGCACGCGCTCCAGCTTGGGCGCGGTGCCGGCCTTGCCGTCCCAGAAATGGTCCAGGATGCCCTTCATGACGTTGTCGTAGCCGGTGACGTGGCTGCCGACGAAGGCGGGGGTGTGGGCGAAGGGCACGTCATACTCGGCGGGGACGGAGCCCTTCTCCTTCGCCGTCTTGATGAAGGCGTTCAGGTCGTCGCCGATCACCTCCGCCATGCAGGTGGTGGAGACGGCGATCATCTTGGGCTTGTACATGGCATAGGCGTTGGCCAGCCCGTCGATCATGTTGTTCAGGCCGCCGAACACCGCCGCGTCCTCGGTCATCGACGACGACACGCAGGAGGACGGCTCCTTGAAATGGCGGGAGAAATGGCTGCGGTAATAGGCGACGCAGCCTTGGGAACCGTGTACGAAGGGCAGTGTGCTTTCAAAGCCGACGGCGGCGAAGACGGCGCCCAGCGGCTGGCAGGCCTTGGCCGGATTGATGGTCAGCGCCTCGCGGGCGAAGTTCTTTTCCTGGTACTCGGGCGTCTTGGCCCATTCCCGCACCCGCTCCACCTCCGCCGGATCGCGGCGGTTCTCGAACTGCTGGCGCTTGTTGACCAGCATTTCCTGGTATTCCGGGCCACGGAACAGCTCGAAATGGTCGAGCACGTTTTCGGCACTCTGCGTCATGATGGAAACCTTTCCGAAGAACGTCGTACGGGAGCGCCTTATTCGGCGGCCAGCAGGCGGGGTTGCGCCGCGCCCTTCCAGGGGGCCTTGGCCATCTTCCAGACGGGGGCGTTGATGGCCATGTCCATGTCCCGCGCGAAGATGGCGAAGCCGTCATAGCCGTGATACGGGCCGGAATAGTCCCAGGAATGCATCTGGCGGAAGGGCACGCCCATCTTCTGGAAGACGTACTTTTCCTTGATGCCCGACCCGACCAGGTCCGGCTGGATGCGTTCCACGAACTTCTCGAACTCGTAGCCGGTCACGTCGTCGTAGATCAGCGTGCCGTCCTTGACGTAGTGCTGGGCCGTGCGCTGATAGTCGTCGTTGTGGCCGAACTCATAGCCGGTACCCACCACCTCCATGCCCAGGTCCTCATAGGCGCCGATGACGTGGCGGGGGCGCAGACCGCCCACGAACAGCATCACCGTCTTGCCTTCCAGGCGCGGGCGGTACTTGGCGATGACGGCGTCCGTCAGCGCCTGGTACTTGGCGATGACGCGCTCGGCCCCCTCCTTGATCTTGTCGTCGAAGTAACTGGCAATCTTGCGCAGGGATTCGGCGATCTTGCTGGGGCCGAAGAAATTGTACTCGCACCAGGGAATGCCGTACTTCTCTTCCATGTGGCGCGAGATGTAGTTCATCGAACGGTAGCAGTGCAGGACGTTCAGCTTGGCCTTGGGCGTGTTCTCCAGCTCCGCCAGGGTACCGTCACCCGACCATTGGGCGATGACGCGCAAGCCCATCTCCTCCAGCAGGATGCGGGATGACCAGGCGTCGCCGCCGATGTTGTAGTCGCCGATGATGGCCACGTCGTAGGGGCTGGCCTCGAACGCCGCCGGCTTGGCCGCGCTCTTGTCGAAAACCCAGTCGCGGATGGCGTCGTTGGCGACGTGGTGGCCCAGGGACTGCGACACGCCGCGAAAGCCCTCGCAGCGCACGGGCACGATGGTCTTGCCCTCGTATTCCTTGGACTTGGCCTTCGACACCGCCTCGATGTCGTCACCGATCAGGCCGATGGGGCATTCCGATTGTATGCTGATGCCGTTGTTCAGCGGGAACAGCTCCTGGATTTCATCGATGATCTTGGCCAGCTTCTTGTCGCCGCCGAAAACGATGTCCTTTTCCTGGAAGTCTGAGGTGAACTGCATGGTCACGAAGGTGTCGATGCCCGTCGTGCCGATGTAATAGTTGCGCCGCGCCGCCCAGGAATACTGGCCGCAGCCCACGGGGCCGTGGCTGATGTGGATCATGTCCTTGATCGGGCCCCACACCACGCCCTTGGACCCGGCGTAGGCGCAGCCGCGGATGGTCATGACGCCCGGAATGGACTTCAGGTTGGACTTCACGCCGCAATCGGACTTGCCGGCCTCATGCACGTTCAGGTGCTTGGCGCGCCGTTTCGCGGTCTTCTCCGGGTAAACCTGCAAGACCTCGGCAATCAGTTCCTTGTTGCGTTCCTTGATCTCCGCAACGCTCTGCGTCTCCGACATACTCATTTCGCTGCCCTCATGTTCCCCGGTGAAGAAAGCCCGCTGGCGCGCGCCCGGCCCCCATGCGGAGGGACCGGGCGGCACCGGCGGCCGTCGCCGATCAGGCGAGTTCCAGCTCAGGCCAGTTCCAGCTGGGCGGCGGTCCGGCCGACCAGGCTTTCGTCCACGGCCTTCATGATCCCGTGCTCCATCAGCATGTCCTCAAGCTCGTCCATGGTGATGGGGGTGGGGATGATGCCCTTGCCGGCGTTGTTGTGGATGCGGGTGGCCAGGTTGCGGTAGTGGTTGGCCTGGGCGCTCTCCGGCGCGTATTCCAGCACCGTCATGCGGCGCAGTTCCGCGTGCTGCACGATGTTGTCGCGCGGCACGAAGTAGATCAGCTGTGTGCCCAGCTTCTTGGCCAGGTTCTCCGCCAGCTCCAGCTCCTTGTCGGTCTGGCGCTCGTTGCAGATCAGGCCGCCCAGGCGCACGCCGCCGGACACGGCGTACTTCAGGATGCCCTTGGAGATGTTGTTGGCCGCGTACATGGCCATCATCTCGCCGGACATGACGATGTAGATTTCCTGCGCCTTGTTCTCGCGGATAGGCATGGCGAAGCCGCCGCACACCACGTCGCCCAGCACGTCATAGGAAACGTAGTCGATGTCTTCATAGGCGCCGTTCTCCTCCAGGAAATTGATGGAGGTGATGACGCCGCGGCCGGCGCAGCCCACGCCCGGCTCCGGACCGCCGGATTCCACGCAGCGGATGTCCTGGTAGCCGACCTTCATGACATCCTCGATCTCCAAATCCTCCACGCTGCCGGCGGCGGCGGCCAGGCTGAGGATGGTGTCCTGGGCCTTGGCGTGCAGGATGAGGCGGGTGGAATCCGCCTTGGGATCGCAGCCGACGATTAGGATGCGGTGGCCCATTTCAGCCAGGGCCGCCAGGGTGTTCTGGGAGGTGGTGGACTTGCCGATGCCACCCTTGCCGTAAAACGCGATCTGTCGCAGTGCCGACATTCAAGGTCTCCTTGAACCGATTGTTGAGCCGATTGCCAATGCCCCGGTTGAGGTCGGGGCGATCCTCGTTCGCAGAAGCTGGCCCGCGGATTTCGGGAAGGAGCACATCGCTCGACAACGCGTAGGCGTGCACTCAGCCCTCACTAGCCGACCGGTATTTCAGCAACCGGTGTGCCAAGTGGAGGATTTATGATAAGCTGTTGATATTATTATACTTGTACCGACTGCCACGCCCCCGACAAAGATGTGCCGAACCCGACAGGCGGTGTGCGGCTGTCGCAAACGGAACAAGCCCACCGCCGCCCGTCCGTGCGGGAAAAGCCCGGCCCCGCTGCTTCCCTGGGCCATGAGCGCCTGCGGAACGGAAATTGCTGTGGACACCCCAATGCCCGGGACGGGGCAGCCCATCATTGGAAAGGGCGTGCCATGCAGATTGGGGTCGAGACCGCCAAGGCCGTGGACCAACGGCGGGTTTTCGTCGTGGACCAGGATGAGATCACCCGCGCCGCCTTGCAGTTCATGCTGCATGACGAGATCGAGGCGCATGAACTGGCGACGCCGGAGGAGGCCTACGCCAAGGGCGTGGACTGGCTGAAACCCGACGTGGTGCTGCTGGGTGCCGCCTTCCTGGCGGAACGGGGCGTGGGCCTGGTGGGCGACCTGCTGCGCACCTTCCCCGGCGTGCGGGTGCTGATCGTCTGCGCCAAAGCGGAGGAAGCGCTGGCGCTACAAGCCCTGGCCGCAGGCGCCCACGGCGCGCTGGTCAAGCCGCTGGCCCTGGCCGACGTGCGCCGCAAGGTGGACACGGTGCTGGGCCGCATCGGCGGCGCCGCCCTGGTGCAACTGGTATGAGCACCATTGTCTTCTATGAAAAGCCCGGCTGCCGCACCAACGCCCGCCAGCGCCGGGCGCTGGAGGCGGCGGGGCATACGGTGCTGGTCCGCGACCTGCTGGCCGAGCCCTGGACGGCGGAACGGCTGCGCGATTTCCTCGGCCACGCGCCCGTCGCCACCTGGTTCAACCCGGCGGCACCCGCCGTGAAGGCGGGAACCGTCGATCCCGCCGTCCTGGACGCGGCCACAGCCCTGAACCTCATGGTGGCCGATCCGCTGCTGATCCGCCGGCCGCTGGCGGAGGTGGACGGCCTGCGCCATGCCGGGTTCGAGAGCTTGCGCGACTGGTTGGGCCTGGCGGGGGACCTGGAGGCCGTGGCCACCGGCTGCTCCCACCCGCACAGCCCCTGCCCCACCCCCAAGAGCACTGGAACGCCGTGATGACCGATCGTGCGCCTTACGCCATCATCCTAGGCACCAATGAGATCGCCTCCGCCGTAGCGATCCGGCTTCACCAGCAGGGTTACGGCGTGGTCATGTCCCACGACCCGTCGCCCCCCGTCATCCGCCGCAAGATGGCCTTCCACGACGCGCTGTTCGACGACCCGGTGACCCTGGCGGGCATCGCCGCCGAAAGGGTGGACGGTGGCATGGCCGCGGCGGCGGCCCTGGCCCGCCGCCAGGGCGTGGTCATCACCGAACTGGGCCTGCTGGACCTGATCGTCATCCGAACCCTGGATCTGCTGGTCGATGCCCGGCTGCAGAAATACAGCACCACCCCCGACCTGCGCCGCCTGGCCAAGGTCACCGTCGGCCTCGGCCCCGGCTTCACCGCCGGTGAGAATTGCGACTTCGCCATCGAGACCAAGCCCGGCAGACAGGGCGCCCTGGTACGCGAGGGCGCGACGGAACCCGCGGACGGCATCGTCCGGCCCCTGGGCAACCGCGGGGCGGAACGCTTCGCCTATTCCGCCTTCCCCGGCCGCTGGCACACGGCGATGGAGATCGGCTCCCGCGTCTTCAAGGACTATGTCATTGGCTATCTGGGCGCCGCCGCCGTCCAGGCCCCTTTCGACGGCATCCTGCGCGGCGTGGTGCGGGACGGGACGGAGGTGCCCGCCGGCGTCAAGCTGCTGGAGGTCGACCCCCGTGTCCGGGGCGCCGTCTGGGCCGGCGTCGATGACCGCGCCCAGACCATAGCCCAAGCCGTCGGCACGGCACTGACCACGCACATCCGTCCAGTGCCGATCCGCTGAGGCCCCCGCCTTAGGGCGCGCCATGAGGCCGGCAGTGACATATCTTTGAATCGCGTCCGCCGCGTAGCCGCCATCTCCGGACAAGCCAGCCGTGTCAAGAACGCCACCGAAACGCGCCGATACCGTCTACGGCGCCTGGCGTGTCCGGCACGACCTTGCTGGCGGAGGGGATCGCCTGCGGCCTGCATCGTGTGGAACGGTTGATGCGCCAACGGGGACTGCATGCCCGGCCGCGCCGGCGTGATCTTCCCAAGGATGCGGGGAAACGATCCCTCGTCGCCGGCAACATGCTGGATCGGCAGTTCAGCGCCGACGGCCCGAACCAGAAATGGGTGGCGGACTTCACCTACAGCTGGACGGCCGAGGGCGGGCTGTATTAGGCCAGCACGGTCAGCGTCAGCACGGCGTAGCGCGCCAGGCTGGCGAAGAAACCGCGCAACATGGCGTCGAACTGCGGGGTGCGGCCCAGGACGGCCGTGACGATGCGGCTGACCTTGCCCGACAGCCACAGGCCGATCAGCAGGATCAGGATGGCCGCCAGCAGGTTGACACCGTTGGTCACGATCCAAGGGATGAGGGCGTTGAGGCTGACCAGGAACGCCTGGGTCTTCTGGTCCACGGTATCCAGCGCGGGGATATCCACTGCGAGCAAATTCAAGTGCATGCACGACCCTCCGGTTGGCGATGTGGGCGTGAAGAACATAGGGAAGGCGGTCGGGTTCCGCCAGCCTTGGCCATGCCAAAGGACCGAACCGGGGTCGTCCTGGCCAATCTCCCGGGGCCCAAAAAGCAAAACCCCCGCCTGCGCAATGCGGGCGGGGGTTTCGTATTTGGTTGCGGGGGCCCGCAACCATCTTAACTTGCTGTTTCGGGCAGCCGCCTGACGGAAACAGCCATATCTCCTTCATCCAAAAGCAGCAATGATGACCGCCCAGATGATGGCGCTACACTTGATGCTCAATAAGAGTCTTTATGTCGATGTGCTTTAACGTTAAAGCCGCCTGGCGCCCAGAAGGGCCAGTGTCGGCAAACTGAAGCGCGCCGGGATTGTCGGAGGCGTTTTGGTTTGAGTCAGGCGGCCATGGCCGGAGTGTCCGTCATGGCGTGGAAGCGAGCCTCAGCTTCGGCGGGCGCTGCCGTGAAGTATCTGGCCCATAGTGCATCCCTCCATTCCTGTGAGGTCATTGCACCATCAATCCCTGGGACCGAACACCTAGAATTAGATGCTATTCGGACTGTCTGGCGGTTCTTATGTCAGATGGCGGAGAAAATGGCGCAGGGTCAGCTGCTTCTCTGCTCGAAATACCGCATCGTCGGCCCTAAATGCCGACGCTGTCGCGCTAGTTCTACTACTCAGAAGTCCGCGACATCGATTTTCTCGCCCTTGTCGAAGCGTGATAGGGCATAAGGGCGAGGATCGACGATCGGTGTGGAGCCCGTTGCAAGATCAGCGATCAGGTGCCCCGCGCCAGGTCCGATGCCGAAGCCGTGGCCACTGAATCCCGCCGCAAGGATGAAGCCAGGGACGTCGGGTATCTCACCAATCACTGGGACGCCATCGGGCGTGCTATCGATATAGCCGGCCCAGGTGTTCATGACTGGAGCGGCCCTAAGGGCAGGAACGAGGTCGACCGCCCGCTTCACTGTCAGGCGTACCGTGCGCGGATCCGGCGTTGGATCTAGAACACGCATCCGCTCCATCGGCGTCGACTGATCGACGGTCCAGCGGGAGCCCGTTTCATGACCGGAGCGCCAGCCTTCCAGCCCCCCCGGCGACAGGCTGCGCCAGCGCCGCAGGAACATGGGCAGGAATTCGCGGTGGAAGCGGAAGAACTGGGGTGTCGGATCGACCCGCGCCCACCCGCTGATCGACAGGGTATGACACCCGTCGCCACGGCGCGTGATCGACACCGACTTGGTGTGAAGGGCGTCCGGCAAATCGATCTGGTCGCTGGCCACCGCGACAATGGACTGGCGCACCGATGCCTGGGGGAAGCGAATGCCCAACTGATGACAAAAGGAAGAGGCCCACGCGCCGCCGGTGTGTATGGCCAGCTTCGTACGGATGGTGCCCTTTTCGGTAATGACGCCGCTCACTGCGCCGCCCGCCAGTTCGATGCCCCGCGCGGCACAGCCTTGATGAACGGTGCCGCCGTGCCGCATCGCCGCCTTTGCCGCCGCCGGGGCCGCGAGCCCGGGGTCGGCGATGCCGTCGGTCGGGGCCAACACGCCCCCCCGCCAACGCCGCCCCGTGAAACCGCCCCGTTCGGTCGCCTCGGCGCCATCGAGCATCCGCGTGCTGACGCCGACCGTCCGCGCGAAGGCGCCCCAGCGGGCCCAGGTGTCCAGTTCCTCTTCGTCGTTGCTCAGATAAAACAAGCCGCAGCGTCGAAATCCGGCATCCTCACCACTGTCGGCGGCGAAGCGGTCCCAAAGATCGAGGCTCTTGGTTGATATCGGCAGTTCACGCGCATCGCGGTTCTGCTGCCGGCACCAGCCCCAGTTGCGGCTCGATTGCTCACCGCCGACCACGCCCTTCTCGACCAGCGCGACCTTCAGGCCCCGCATCGCGAGATAATAGGTGGCGAAGGCGCCGACGATGCCGCCACCGATCACCACGGCATCGGCCTCGGTGGGCAAGGCGGGGGAGGACTGGATGAGACGTAGAGGCGCCGACATGGCGATGCGATCTCCCATGAGACGAAGGTCAGGCGTAGCCGAGTATGGCCTTGGTTTCGAGGTACTCCTCGACACCGAAGACCCCGTATTCCCGGCCGTTGCCCGACCGCTTGTAGCCGCCGAACGGCGCGTGGGGATCCCAGGCGGGATGATTGAGATGAACCTGCCCGGTGCGGATGCGGCGAGCGACATCGCGCGCGCGTTCGATATCGCCCCCCTGGACGTGACCGCCCAGCCCGAAGACCGTGTCGTTGGCGATATCGACGGCCTCGTCCACATCGTCGTAAGGCATGACGCACAGGACAGGCCCGAAGATTTCCTCCTGCGCGACCCTCATCGCGCGCGTGACGCCCGAAAAGATCGTCGGGCGGACATAGAAGCCGCGGGTCCTGCCCTCCGGACGCCCGGGCCCGCCGCAGACCAAAGTGGCACCCTCCGCGATACCTGCGGCGATCATGGCCTGGACGCGTTCAAACTGGGCGCGGTTGGCGATGGGGCCCAAGACGGTCTTCCCGTCGGACGGATCGCCGACGATGATGGCCCTGGCCGTCGCCCGGGCGATGGCCTCCACCTCCGCCATTCGGGCCCGGGGCACGATCATGCGGGTGGGCGCGCTGCAGGACTGGCCAACATTGCGGAACGCGGCCATGACACCCAGCGGAACGGCGCGCGGGAAATCGGCATCGGGCAGGAAAACGTTGGGCGACTTGCCGCCCAGTTCCTGTGTCACCCGCTTGACGGTCACCGCCGCCGCCTGGGCGACCAGCACGCCGGCCCGGTTGGAACCGGTGATCGAGATCATGTCGATACCGGGATGGGCCGCCATGGCTGCCCCGATTTCCGGGCCGGTGCCGTTGACCAAGTTGAAGACACCTGGCGGCGTGCCCGCGTCGTGCATGATTTCGGCAAACAGCAACGCGTTCAGCGGTGACAACTCGCTGGGCTTCAGCACCACGGTGCATCCGGCAGCCAAGGCCGGGGCGACCTTCGCCGTTATTTGGTACAGCGGCCAGTTCCACGGCGTGATCAGGCCACAGACCCCGATCGGCTCGCGTACGATGGCGGTGGTGCCCCGCATGGTCAGGAACGGATAGGTCGCCAGCACATCGGCAGCCGCACGGACGTGCGCCGCCGCGAGGGGGACATGGGCGGCGCGGGCATGGCTGATGGCCGCACCCATCTCACGCGACAGCACCTGGGTCAGCGGTTCCGCCCGCTCCAGGATCAGCGCGTGTATGCGCTCAAGCAGCGCACGCCGATCCGCGACCGGCGTGGCGCTGAACGCCGGCAGGGCCGCGCGCGCCGCCGCGACGGCGCGGTCGAGATCGGCGGCGGTCGCCGCCGCGAGTTCGGCGATCACAGCCTCGCTTGCCGGGTCGACCACCGGCAACGACACCGGGCCGGACGCCGGCCCCCATGCCCCGTCGATATAAAGCGCCCGCCCCGGATTCACATCCCCGGCCGCAACCGAATTCATTCCAGATGTCATCGCACCAGATCCTGACGGCGGTAGGCGCCGACGATGGACGGAAACCAGGGCTCGCCGGAATGGCCGGCCCATCGAAAACCTGAAGGCTGCGATCAGATCATGTTCATCGCGCCCTCCCGGGCGCCGGTCGCGCCACACACCGCCACGGCATCGATCTCGACCAGATAGCCGTAATGCAACTCGCCGACCGGAACCACCGTCCGCGCCGGCCGCGCGTCCCCCATCATCTCGGCATAGACCGCGTTGAAGCAGGGCCAATTCTCAACGCCGACGATGTAGGCAGTGACCTTGAGAATATCGCCGGGCCCAGCGCCAGCGGCGCGCAATGCCACCAACACGTTGGACAGCGCCTGCCGGACCTGATCTTCGAACCCCAAATCAGCGGTATGGGAGCCGTCCGCGCGCACGCCGAGTTGGCCCGCCGTGAAGACCAAGCCGCCATAGCGGATGGCATGGCTGTAGTGGCCGCCTGGCCGTGCAAGGCCCTCGGGTTCCAACGTCTCGATCTTCATCTCCATGAGGTTCACCATCCCCGCATCCGTGGCCACGCCGCCACGATGTCGCGGCTGCCGGTTGTGACCACCTGGTAGGCCCAATGCTGAGCCGCCGTCGCGCATGCATGGTTGGGCAGAATACGCACGCGTGCACCGACCGGAAGGTCGGGCAACGCGGCGGCGCTGCCGGGCCGGACCTTGATGATCCCATGCTCCTGGCTGGCATCATCCACGATCAGATCCGGCCACGGCACACCGTCGATATCGCAGACGAGGCCGTACCCTTGATCAACGGGATGGCGTTGCGTCCCCCGGTCGCGAGACATGGCCATCCAGCCAGCGTCAATCAGGATCCAGCCCTTTTCCAGCTTGTGTCCGATGACGGTGGCCAGCACCGAGACGGCGATGTCATCGACCGCGCAGACGCCGATGCCATGCATCACGAGATCGAAGAACATGAAGACACCGGCGCGCACTTCCGTCACACCATCGAGATCGCGGGCGAAATGCGCGGTCGGGGTCGAGCCCACGCTGACCACCGGCGCCGCGTGCCCGTGGCGGCGCAAAGCCTGGGCGGCGGCCACCGCGGCCGCGCGCTCGCCCTCAGCAGCCTCCACCAGGCCCACACCTCCCCGGCACGCGTAGGATTCCCCGGCATGGGTGAGCACACCCCGGACCTCCACCGCCCCTGCCCGCAGAATATCCGCGATCTCGATGATCGCGGCGTTACCGGGGGAAAGCCCGCCGCGATGGCCGTCACAATCGATCTCGATCAACACCGCCGGCATCGCGCCGCCGTCCAGTGCCGTCGTGGCAAGGGCCTGGGCCTGTTCGACGGTATCGATAAGTACCGCGACGTCCACGCCCTGGGCCACAAGGTCACGTATCCGCGGGATCTTCTTCGGCGCCAAGCCGACGGCATAGACGATGTCCGTCGCACCTGCGGCGGCGAAGTATTCCGCTTCAGCTATTGTCGAAACGGTGATCGGCCCCAGGTCACCCGCGAAAAGGCGCTGGGCCACGTCGATCGATTTGGCGGTTTTCACATGCGGTCGGAAGCCAACGCCGAGATGCGCCAAACGCGCCTTCAATCGGGCCACGTTCCGATCAAACCGCGCCACGTCAAGCACCAGCGCCGGGGTCTCAGCCGCGTCAAGGGTCATCTGACCAGAATGGGCGGGCGGCTTGGACAAGGTTTCAATCATCTTGGGTTCTCTTGGAGATTCTTGGAAATGCATGCCGACGATTGGTTGGGCGACCGGTTGGAAAGCGTGGTCAAGCGGGTCCAATGCCGGATCAGGAAGGGGCCGCCACGCGCGCGCTGGTTAAAGCCCCCCGCCTTAAAAGTATTTCAGCCAGGCGATGTCGCGACGGCGCCTCTTGAGGCGGGAGAACCACGCGGTCGGCACGTAGAAGGGAATTATCAAACCGAGATACCAGACGACCACCCAGCCGTAGCTGCCAACCCCGAACACGGTGCCGTGGTTCGAACCCCAGATCGCGAAGGCGATATGATACAGAATACGAAGCGTGCAGAGATGGACGATGTAAAAGAACATCGGCGCCCCACCGAACACCGACAGCACACCGACGAAGCCGGAGTCCCGTACGCGGTCCAGCAAGGCGAGCAGAACCGCGCCGACGCCCAAGGTCGGCAGCAGGAAGAGAAGAGACGGCGGATACTTGGTGAGCGCCAGAAAGCTCATCATCGTGCGCAGCGGATCACCGTCGACGACGAACCACGGCTTGTCGCCATAGATGTTGAGCGCGCGCAACACGACGAAGGCGGCAATCATCCCGAAACCAAGCGTCAGAAGACGGCGCTGGCGCGTTTCCGGGGAAATGTCTGCCTCGAACCACGGACCGATGCCATAGCCCAGCGATATCACACCAATCCACGGAAGAATGGGATAGCTCGTTTTCGCGACGAGGCCGAACGGCAGCGCGATGAAATCGCGCTGATGCAGCTCGGCCCAAAGGATGAACAGCGGATTATCGGGGGTGAGGTGGATGGGATCGAGAAGATTGTGACCGCAGACGATGACCAGGCCTAGGGTGATCAACGCGGGGCGTGGCAGCCGGATCAAGGCCGCCAGCACGATCATGCACACACCGATGCACCAGATGACTTGCAGCCAGAGCATCGGCGGCGATATGCCCCAATAAATGGGCGACAGGATCAGCACCTCGATCGCCATCAGCAGAAGGCCGCGTTTCACCAAATAAGCCGTCGTTTCGCCCCTGGTGTGATTGCTGGCATACAGATAGACGCCGAGACCGGTGAGGGCGACGAAGATGGGCGCACACAGGCTGACCAGCAGACGGGCGAGAAACACCGCCGGCGCAGCCGTCCGGGCATCGACCGGATCGGCGACGGGCACATACAGGAACCACGTCTCGCGAACATGGTCGAGCAGCATGAAGACCATGACCAGCCCGCGCAGCGCGTCGATATTCTGAAGTCGCGGCCGCGCCATCGTCGTGCGCTTCGCGGACGCTTCACTCACCACAAATGATCCAGATCCAACCGACGCGATTTGGCCCATGTCCCGTTCCCCGTGCTTGTCGGCGATGACTTTGTTGCCGTTTATTAAGCCAGCCTCCGCCGGCAACTTCTCCCGTATGTCGCCGAACCGCGCCACCGTCATGCGGCGACATGGACGCAAGGCGATATAAGATACCGTGGCGACGCGCCAGTGGTTGGGGCGCCGGCGGTCCGGGCGCGTGGCCGCCGCGATGGTCACGCGGGACGCTGCGTCGCGTAGACCTTTTTGACATGCGTCTCGCTGATCCACGCGCAGCCATCGCCCCGGATGACCAGGCAAACATCGCCGGCGGAGAAGGTGACGCTGCCGCCCGCGTCAGCGAAAGTGACGCTGCCCTCCAGCAGATGCATGAGCTCGATATGGCGATAGGGCATCTGCCTGCGGTGATAGGGCGTGGAATCCCAGGTCCCGCAAACGAATTCACGACTGGCCGACCAGTAATCGGAATGGTTCCGGCAGGACGGTGTGGGGCCGACCAGTAATTCGGCCAGCGGCGGGTTGGAGGGCGAGAGAGGTGCGGCCTGGTCGATCGTCACCGGCGTCTCCGCCGTCCCGGGCTGGGCCGCCGGGCAGCTGGCGATGACCAGCAGCGTTCCCTCGGCGGCCCGCCAGGTGAAGCTTGTCCCTACTGGCAGCACGGCGCTCATGCCCGCCCGCAGCGAGAGACGGCCGCCATCGCTGTCGATTTCAAGCCCACCGTTCAGAACGAGGACGAATTCGTCTGCCAGCAGGCCATCGACGCCCCCTTCCCCGCGCGGCGCCAGGGCCGCGACGGTGGCCGCGGCGTCGGTAAAGGCCGGCACGGCGCGACCGCCGATCCAGTCGTCCGCAGGGGTCGTGCCGGCCGCATAGGCCCGCAGATCGACAACGGCCCCCACCGGGGCCCCCACCGGGGCCCCCACCAGGCCCTTCAGCGCCTTCGCGGTCATAGTCCCACCAGTGCAGGCAGGCCGCCGATGTTGGGGATGTCGTGGACCTGGTAGTAGCTGTTCAGCGGCTCGTGCCCCCGGTTGACGAAGGCCTTCATGGTGATGCCCATGTCATAGGCGGTCATCAAGTCGTAGCGGAAGCTGGAGGAGCAGTGGAGCACGTCCGCCGGCCCGCAGCCCAGAGTGTCAAACATGAACTCGAAGGCGCGCATCCGCGGCTTGTAGGCCTGGGCCTCCTCCGCCGTGCAGACCGTGTGGAATGGCGCCTGCAGCCTCTCGACGCTGTGGGGGATGAGATCGACCATCGAATTGGACAGAATGACGAGCGGAAACTCGGCCGCGACGCGCTTCAGCGGCTCAACGACGTCGGAATGGGGGTTCCACGTCGGAATGGCGGCATACAGCGCCGCGCCGTCGGCGTCACGATATGGGACCCCCGCCTTCTTGCACGCACGCTGCAGGGCCTCGACCACCACATCGCGGTACGGCCGCCAGGCGCCGAGGACGGCGTCCAGCCTGTAGGCGGAGAAGTCGCGGCAGAACTCTTCCAGCGCCTCCCCCGCCAGGCGGTCGGCGTAAACCGTCCGCGCCACCGGCGCCATCTCGAAGTTGATCAGCGTGCCATAGCAGTCGAACGTGATGAACTTCGGCCGCAAGACAGTCATGGAGGCCCCCTGTCGCTTAAGGTTTTTGGATTTGCGGTCGGCATACCGGCCGGCGCGATTCATAAAAGCCTAGCGCCAACGCGCGACATGATGGCGCCTTTGTTATCGCTCCGATTGGCAGGCTTCCGCGTCAGCGGGCATCGGCGCAGCACGATATACCGTTGTGACGGATGGGTGCCGGCGCCCTGCGATGCGCCTTTGCACACCCGGCACCGGACCGTTATGGTGCCGGCATGCGCCTCCGTTCGCTCCCACAACTCTTCGTCCTGCTATGCATCGCCGCCTGCGTCCTCGGATGGGCTGGCCGGGCGCAGGCCCATGGCGTGGGACGACAAACTGTCATCGAGGTCGCGGCGGCCCCTGTCGCCGTCGTGGCGCCCACCGTCCTGGTGGCCGACGTGCAGGACCTTGGATGCCAGGACGGCTGTTGCTGCCATGGGATCTCCCCGTGCTGCGCCATGGCCTGCCACGGGGCGGCACTCAGCCCCCAGGCTGCACCGGACTGGCTGGCGGACCAGGCGCGAGCGCCAGGATCGCCGGCGCATACGGACGGGACCGGCATCACCTCCCTTCCCCCACTTGAACCTCCCAGGGGCGTGATCCGGCTGTAAGGCCACGCCCCACCCCGGCCGTTCCGCAATCGGCGGCCCAGTCCAGATTCCCTGGGAGAATCAAATGATCCCGAAGACCTTCGCGCGCGCCGTCGTGGCGGCGCTGATGATCACGCACGCGCCCGCCCTGGCGGCGGCCCCGCCTCAAATGGACCACGACCATTCCGGCAAGACGCCCGACAAGACGCCGGTCGGCACCGGCACGGTGAACACCGTGGATGCCACCCGCCGCACCGTTACTCTGACACATGGCCCGATCACCGCTCTGAACTGGCCCGGCATGACCATGGACTTCCCGGTAGCCCCGGGGATCGACTTGGTCGGATTGCGGCCCGGCGCCCAGGTCATGTTCACCTTGGGGAGATCCTCGGCCGGCGCCTACTGGATCGATCATGTCATGCCGGACGACGCCGCCATGCCCACGGGCCACGGCCCCGATGACCACGAGGGTTGAGCCATGCCGGAAATCCTGCCCAACTGGCACCCTGCGGTGGTTCATTTCGCCGTGGCGCTGCCCCTTCTGACCTTCCTGTTTTTCATCGCGGCATCCGTCCGGCACAGGACCGGATGGGCACCAGCCCTGACCACCGCCGCGCGCTGGTCGCTGTGCCTGGGTACGGTGGCGGCGCTGGCAGCCGTCCTGACGGGACAGCGGGCCATGACCACGTCCACCATGGACCTGGCCGGCCATGAGAACGTGCATATCCACCTGACCTGGGCCTACCGCACCGCGGCCGTGCTGGCCGTCGCGTCGCTGGGCGCTTGGCTGGACCGCAAGCGGGCCGTAGGCGCCCATCCCCTGCTGCTGCTGTGCGTGGCTGGCGGCATGGGACTGGTGGCAATCACCGGGTGGTATGGGGCGGAGAACGTCTACCGCCATGGCATCGGCGTACAGCGCCTGCCCGACCCCGCCGCCCTCGACGATCATCAGGGGCATGCCCACCATCATCACCACGATCATGACGACCCGGCATCGCCGAACGGTGATCCGGAAGCCGACCACCGCCACTGACAAGCGGGGCGCGCCGGCGGACGGCAACTGCGGCCATCCGCCGGCGCATCCGTTAAACCCAAAGCACAATCGGCCGTCCGCCCGCCGGCCCGGGATGGTTTTCTGCCGCCAAGCCCCCCGCAATCGGTGCCATCCCGCCAATCCGGGGTGTTAGCCTTCTTAAAAAGAACGGGACCGCCATCAAAAGGCGTGCTGGGTCAAAACATAAACAGGGGATCGATAATGCGTCGTTTCAAGCCCGTCGCCCTCGCCGCGCTCACCAGCGCCCTCTTGTCCGGCCCCGCCGGCGCCCACGCCATCTGGTATGCCGAACATGCCCGCCAGTTAGCCTTGATCTACGGTGTTGGCGCCGACGACCTGGATTCCGTGAAGCGTCTGCCGGGCTTCGAAGGCATTGCCGCCTATGACGCCAATTACCAGCCAATCGAGGCCAAGCTGCGCGTGGCTGGCCCCCTGGTGGTCCTGGACACCGAGCAGCGCCCGACCCTGGTGGCCGCCGTCCTGCAGAACGGCATCTGGTCGCGGATGAAGGGCGAGGAGTTCGAGAAGAAGACGCGGGAGGAAATGCCGAACGCCTTCTATTCGGAAAAGACCATCAAATACACGGTGGGCGTTCGCGGCCCGCTGGAGAAGCCCATTCCCGCCCTGCCGGGACAGGTACTGCAGATCGTCCCGGTCGGCCCCATACCGGAAAAGCTGGGCACGCCCATGACCTACAGGGTCCTGTACAAGGGCAAGCCAATCGCCGGCGTGTCGGTCATCAACGACTTGGTTAACGACCCCGACGCCACCCCGATGAAGACGGCCGCCGACGGCACCGTCACCCTGCCGGTGCGCAACCAGGGCCTGAACGTGATCGAGGCGGTCTATAAGGCCCCCACGGACGATCCGAAGAAATACGACGAAATCGAGCTTGGGGCCACGCTGTCCTTCCTGCTGCAGCACGCGCCGGAATGAACCCGGCCCCCTCTTTGAAAGGCCCCGCCATGACCCTCCCAAAGTTCCTGAGCCCAGCCCTGGTCGCCCTGGCGCTGGCCGCCACCCAGCCCGCCCTGGCGCATGGCAACACCAAGCCGCAGCACGGCGGCGTGGTGCTGATGGCTGGCGAAACAGTGTTCGAACTGGTGAACAAGGCCGGCGCCGTGGCTCTGTACGTCACCGATGATGACGAACCGGTGGCGGCCACCGCCATGACGGGGCAGATCAGCATCACAACCGGCGGCAAGACGCAGGTGGTGGCGCTGAAGCCCGCCGACGGCAACCGCTTCGACGCGCCTGGCGCCACCATCCCGGCCAAGTCCCAGGTCGCCGTCCAGGTCGTCGACACCGCGACGAAAACCAGCCTGGGCACCACCTTCACCATCAACTAAGGGGGCCTCGATGCAGGCAGCAGGCCCGCTTTCCACATCGACCCCACGCACGGCCAAGGCGTTGAGCCGGCTGGCTGTGCTGGCCGCCCTTGTCACGGCCCTTACCGCCACGGCCGCCCGGGCCCACGGCGTTTCGGACGCCGACAAAGCCTTCATCACCGGCGCCGACGGCGTCAACATCGTCCCCTACATCTATCTGGGCGCCAAGCACATGGTCACCGGCTATGATCATCTGCTGTTCCTGGTCGGCGTCATCTTTCTGCTGTACCGGCTGAAGGACGTGGGCCGCTACGTCACCCTGTTCGCCATCGGCCACAGCACGACGCTGTTGCTGGGCGTGCTGACCGACGTGCGGGCCAATGCCTACCTGGTGGATGCCATCATCGGCCTGTCAGTGGTCTACAAGGCCCTGGACAACCTGGGAGCCTTCAAGACCGTGCTGGGCTTCACGCCCAATCCCCGCGCCGCCGTCCTGGTCTTCGGCTTTTTCCATGGCTTCGGCCTGGCGACCAAACTGCAGGAACTGGCGCTGTCCCATGAGGGGCTGATCCCCAACCTGGTCAGCTTCAACGTGGGTGTGGAGATCGGTCAGTTCCTGGCGCTGAGCGTCATCCTCATCCTGATGAGCCTATGGCGCCAGACCGAGAACTTCCGGCACAGCGTCGTCCTGGCCAACGCCGCCCTTATGGCCGCCGGCTTCGTGCTGACCGGCTATCAGCTGGCGGGCTATTTCCAGCAAGGAGCCTGACATGGCGAGCCCTTCCATGGACCAATACGTGGTCGCCCGCGGCACCCTGACCAAGGCGACAGCGGGGGCGGGCGTGGCCGCGGCCCTGATCCTGACCCTGTTCGTGCTGCCGGCCGAACGCGGCATCGACCTGACCGGGATCGGTTCCACCATCGGCCTGACCCGAATGAGCCAGACCGAAAGGGGGGTGACGGCCCCGTCCCAGGCACCGACCGGCATCCCCATTCCCAACCGGGCCATGATCGAAAAGACGACGGCCCTGCGCAGCGATGAAATGACCCTGACCCTGGCGCCCCACACCGGCGCCGAGATCAAGGCCCACATGCGGGAGGGCGATCATTTCATCTTCCGCTGGGAAGCGAGCGCGCCCGTGAAGGTGGACATGCATGGCGAACGGGTGAATGCCGGTGACGAGTTCACCAGCTACTGGAAGGAAAAGGAGCTTTCGGCCGCACAGGGCGACCTGACCGCCCCTTTCGAGGGCACGCACGGCTGGTATTGGCATAACCGCAGCGATGTTCCTGTCACAGTGACCGTGAAGACCGTCGGATTTTACGGGGATTTGTTCAGGCCCCACGCCGAATAGGTGTGATGACGTCTGCCATCAGGAGCCGGCAGATTCATCTGTTTCGCAAGATGCCGCAATATTTCCCCCTGAAAACAACCTGGTCTTCGAACAAAGATTCCCGAAAGATCAGGCACCATCATTCCTAATAAAACGGGCGAAAGTTGGGTCCACTCTTCTGACATCTTACGCCGCGGCGCACATTCGTCGCGAAGCGGGAGATTTTACAAAAAAATCCCTAGGGAGCCTTCACATTAAAATCAGAACAGGGGGCGAGAAAATGAAGGGCCATTCCGGTATTCGATTCTTTTGTGCCGCGACCGCGGCTTACCTGATGCTCCAGCCCGTGGCCCACGCTGCGGAAGACCAGGCCCCGGCCACCGGCGACACCCTTGAGGAAATCACGGTCACAGCGCAAAAGCAGCAATATGTCGGTACCGTGCCGGCCAAGGACGTACCGCAAAATGTTCAGACGTTAAGCGGCGCCACGCTGCAGGAAGTTGGCATCACCCGCCTCGCCGACGCCCTGGATTTGGTCAGCGGCGTGGCCCGGCAAAACAGCTATGGCGGCCTGTGGGACGGTTTCGCCGTTCGAGGCTTCGCCGGCGATATCAATGTTCCCAGCGGATTCCTCGTCAACGGTTTCAACTATGGTCGGGGATTCGGCGGCCCCCGGGATGTCTCCGGCGTGGAACGGATCGATGTCTTGAAAGGCCCGACATCCGCCCTGTTCGGCCGTGGCGAGCCAGGCGGCACCGTCAACATCATCACGAAGCAGCCGCAGTTCACGCCGGAGGGCAGCGTCATGCTCGAAGGTGGAAGCTATAGTCATTTCCGAGGGGAGGCGGACTATACCACCCCGCTCAGCAGGCGGTTGGCCGTCCGTATGAACGGCGCCTTCGAGGACGAGGACAGCTTCCGCGACACGGTTCACGCCAGGAAGGAAACCGTATCGCCCTCGATCCTGTGGTTCCTCAACGACAATACCAGCGTATCCTATCAGTTCGCGTACACGCATCAGGAGATCCCGTTCGACCGCGGTGTCGTGGCGGTCAACGGCAAACTCGGCGTCATCCCCATTTCCCGTTTCCTGGGCGAGCCAGCCGATGGGCCGACCAAGACCAACGATTATGGCCACCAACTGCAGTTGCAGCATGACTTCAACGACAAGTGGGGAGTCTTGCTGGGGGCGGGCTATCGCACCACCGACCTTACCGGCTACGGTGAGACGCCGGAACTGGTCACATCCCGCCAGCCGTTCTTCACCGATGGCCGCACGCTCTCCCGGCAGCGCCGCTACACCAGCTACGACACCAAGGATCTGGTCCTGCGTGGCGAAATCAACGGGCAGTTCGACACCTTCGGCATCACGCACCACGTGCTGGTGGGCGCCGACTACGACGACTTCAAATTCAACAACTTCCAGACGCGGTCGCGGCCGCCCGCCCTGTCGACACATCCGACATTCGCCCAGCAGAACGCCATCGACATCTACAATCCCATCTACACGCCGGCGAGCTTGCTGCCCGCCACCACCAGCCTAGTCTTTAATCAGTACGAGCGCGACAAGACCACCGGCGCCTACGTGCAGGATCAGATCGATGTCACCGACAGCATCAAGCTGCGTCTGGGCGCGCGTTACGATGACTTTTCGCAGTCGATCCTGACCCGGGCGACGAATGTGACGACACGTCAGAATCCGGATTCCTTCAGCCCGCAGGTCGGCATCGTCTATGAGCCCACCAAGTCAATCTCGGTTTATTTCAGCTACGGGCAAGGGTTCCGTGCGAATACCGGGCAAGATTATTACGGAACGCCCTTCGCGCCCGAGAGAACGGAATCTTACGAGGTCGGCGCAAAATACGTGTCACCGGACCAGGGGATTACCAGTTCCATCGCCCTGTTCAAGATGAGCAAGGACAACATCATCACGGCCGATCCCGTGCACTCGGGCTACGTGATCGCCATCGGCACCGCGGAAAGCAAGGGTGTCGAGTTCGACGTCAGTGCCAAGCTGCCCTATGATTTTCGGTTGCTGGGCAGCTTCGCCTATGTCGACGCCTATTCGACGTCATCGGTTCTCGACCCCGACTTCGGCAAGGTCGTGGCCACGGGCGATCCACTGATCAACATTCCCGAACTGAGCGGCAACCTGATCCTGTTCAAAGACTTCTCCGTGATGGAAAAGCCCGCCAACGTCGGCATCGGGGTCAACTACGTCGACAAGCGGCTGGGGGAGACCGGCACGACCTTCACCCTGCCCGCCTACACGCTGGTGCGGTTGATGGGATCCGTCCATTTGACTGACGACATCGAGCTCAGCGGCGAAATCAACAATCTGTTCGATAAAACGTGGTACGCGAACAGCTACGCGGCGCTATGGGTACAGCCTGGCGCGCCACGCACGTTCAAGGCACGGGTCCGCTACAAGTTCTGACCCGAGGGCGCCCTATCCCTCCGGGGATAGGGCTCGACAGGGCGGCCCCTGCCGCCATTCCGCGACCCTCCCGGCCCGCCAGCGCCCCCGGGTGGCCGCCTTGGGCCGGGAGGACCTCGTGATTTCCAAGCGCGCCCTTTATCAACTGCATAAATACTGCGGCCTGATCGCCGCGGTTTTCATCCTGATCCAGGCGGCGTCAGGTCTCCTGCTGCTGTTCCAGGATACCCTGAGCCCTCGCTTGGACACGAAAGAGCCGCTCCCTCAAACCACGGATGGTGCCGCCGCCGACACCGTGCGGCTGAGACGCCTGCAGGCGGTTCTCGCCACCGCGCATCCCAACGCCACGTTGCGCCGGCTGGACTTCCCCAGCCAGGCGGATGCCCCCTACCTGGCCCATTTGACCGACCCCGATAGCTGCGCCCGCTATGTCGCGCTTGACCCGAAGTCGGCCGGAATTCTGCGGGATGGATCCGTCTGGCGTTTTCCAGCCATCGCGTTACTCCGGCTGCACGACCAGATGCTGACGGGCAGGCCGGGCACGGCCGTCATCATCCTGGTTGGTCTCGCCACGTTGATGGTGACGCTGGTGGGCCTCGCACACTGGTGGCCCCGCCCCGGACGCTGGCGCCAAAGCCTGACCATCCACTGGAGCCAACCGGCACGCATGATTCTGCGGCAAGGCCATCGCATCCTGGGCGCGGTCGCGGCCGTCGTCATCGCCATCAGCGCGCTGACGGGCTTGACCCTGGCGGTACCCATGGTGCTGGCCGCTCCATCCCCATCGCCTACGGCGACCCTAGCGACAATGAGCGATTGGGATGGGGCGCTGGCGCTGGCCCGTGCGCGCTTCCCCGGCCACCCCGTTCGCGATCTGCGTTCGCGGGGCGCCGACCTTTTGGATGTGTACTTCCGAGCGCCGGAGTACGGCCCCGTGGCGGTGCACCAAGTGACCATCGATCTGATGTCCGGGCACGAGACCCTGTCCGTGCCCGCTGACCGGAATACCGACGCCTGGGTGGTCGCCCTGCCCATCCATACCGGAGGAATCGCGGGCGCCGCCGGATTCGGGTTTGCCTTGTTCGCCGGCCTCTCGCTGGCGATGCTGGCGATCACGGGTCCGGCCCTGTGGCTGCACCTGGCGTTGGCGAAGGCCCGCAACCGTCGGCGCCGCATGGCCGGAGCGCCATCCCCTGTCACCGCAATCCAGAAGGTGCGGTCATGAGCGTCCTCTACAAGTCCGAGTCTGACCGTGGCCGCGCTTGGCAGGCCCTGTTTGCGGACCACGCCCCCGACATCGGCTTTCACCTTTGGCCGGAGATGGGGGATCCGGCAGCCATACGCTACCTCGCGGCCTGGGCGCCAGCCGCCGACATCTTTGCGGCCTTGCCCAACCTGGAGGTTCTATTCTCCATCGGTGCCGGCGTTGACCAGCTTGACCTGTCACAGGTGCCGCAGTCCGTTGCCGTGGTGCGCATGGTTGAGGCTGGCCTGACCGAAGGCATGGTCGAATATGCGGTATTCGCGACCTTGGCCCTGCACCGCCGGGTGATCGACTACATCAGCGACCAGCGCCAGGGCCGATGGCAACCTGCCCGTCTTGTGCCGCCAGCCAAGCGGCGGGTGGGCGTCATGGGTCTGGGTGTGCTGGGGCAGGCGGTACTAGCCCGACTGAGCGCCTTCGGCTTCCCTTTACTGGGATGGAGCCGAACCCCGCATACCATTGCCGGCGTGGACTGCTACGCCGGACGCGAGCAGTTGCCGGACTTCCTGGCGCAATGCGATATCCTGATCTGCCTGCTGCCGCTGACGCCGGAGACGCGTGGCATATTATGCCGCGAGACCTTCGACCAGCTGCCCGAAGGTGCAGGGCTGATCAACGCTGGCCGGGGCGGACACCTGATCGAGAGCGACTTGCTGGATGCCTTGGATGGCGGTCGGCTGGCCGGTGCCGTGCTGGATGTGCTGAACAGCGAACCACCGCCCGCCACTCATCCATTCTGGCGCCATCCCAAGATTCTCCTGACACCACACGTCGCCAGCATGACCACAGCCGACACCGGCGGTCAGGCCCTACTGGACAATATCCGGCGTCATCAAGCCGGCATTCCTATGCAGGGCCTGATCCGGCGCGATCTCGGATATTGACGCCGCCCGCCTTTCCCGCGCCGCAGCAAACTATGCTGAATGCAATGGGCAAAAGGCGGAATCCTGCGCCGGCCCGGGGCAGTTTAAGGACATGTTCTTATCGGCCTGTGGCCTAATGGGTTCACAAGAATGGTCACCGGACAGGGTGCGCATGGAATGTGGAAAGCGGTGCCGGCCGGCAAGGCCGAACCCTTCCCTTCGACTGGGCCCACGCCGGAGCCGAACAGCCAAATCATGGCATCCCAAAAGGAAAGACGTCGCATGATCGCGTTCCGGCCCCCAAAAGTCACCGTCAACCGCCACGGCGCCTTGGTGGCCGCACTCATCGGGCCCTGACTTCCATGACCGGACCCAAGACCTGCTCCTACTGGCTGGACACCGCGCCCCCCTTCACCGGCGGCGCGGACGGCGGCCTGGACAACCGCACGGACGTCGCCATCATCGGCGCCGGCTTCACCGGCCTCTCCGCCGCCCTGGCGCTCAGCCAACAGGGTGTGTCCGTCACCGCGCTGGAGGCGGACCGTGCCATCGGGGCGGCGTCGGGACGCAATGGGGGCCATTGCAACAATGGCCTGGCGCACGATTACGCCGCCCTGTCCGCCAAGCTGGGCCGGGATCGCGCCGGCGCCTACTACCGCGCCCATGTCGCGGCCGTGGACACGGTGGAACGGCTGGCGCGCGAGAATGATATCGACTGTGATTTCCGCCGTCCCGGCCGTCTCAAGCTGGCGGCCAAGCCCGAGCATTTCGAGAAGCTGGCCAGGGCATACGACGTGTTGCGGGCGGAAATCGACACCGATGTGGAGTTGGTAGCGCCCGGCCGCATCGGGGACGAGATCGGCTCCGCCGCCTTCCACGGTGGCCTGATCCAGACGACCAGCGCCCAGCTGCACGTCGGCAAGTTCGGGGTGGGAATGGCCCACGCTGCCGCCCGGGCGGGCGCCCGCATTCATGAACACACCCCGGCGGTCGACATCCTACGCCGCCCCGGCGGCGACTGGCGGGTGGTGACGCCCCGGGGCGAGATCGTCGCCGACCAGGTTCTGATCGCCACGGGCGGCGGCGGCACCGGGGGCGCCCTGCGCCCACTGCAATGGTTCCGCCGCCGCATCGTTTCCGTCGGCAGCTTCATCATCGTCACCCAGCCGTTGGACCCGGCGCTGCTGGACCGGCTGTTCCCCAGGCGGCGCAACTACGTCACCAGCAAGAATATCGGCAACTACTTCCGGACCACCACCGACAACCGCCTGGTCTTCGGCGGGCGGGCGCGGTTCGCCGTTTCCAATCCCCTGTCCGACCTCAAGAGCGGGCGCATCCTGGAGGCGACGCTGGGCCAGACCTTCCCCGAACTGGCGGGAACGCGCATCGACTATTGCTGGGGCGGCATGGTCGACCTGACCGCCGACCGCCTGCCCCGCGCCGGCCAGCATGACGGCCTGTATTACTCGATGGGCTACAGCGGCCATGGCGTGCAGATGGCGACCTACATGGGGGAGCGCATGGCCGAGGTGATGATGGGCCGGCCCCAGGCCAACCCCTGGGCGGACCTGGATTGGCCCAGCATCCCGGGGCACCTCGGCAAGCCCTGGTTCCTTCCGCTGGTGGGCGCCTATTACCGCGTCCAGGACATCCTGCATTGACGGCCCGTGCGACCACATCCCTGATCACGCGGCGGCACCTCATGGGCGGGATGCTGGCAGCGGGTCTGACGGCGGGCGGACCGGCGTTCGGGGCCGGTCAGGACCCGGCGCTGCCCCAGCGAGGTGGCCGCATCCGCGTGGCCGGCATGTCCAGCTCCACGGCCGATACGCTAGATCCGGCCAAGGGCGCCCTGTCAACCGACTACGCCCGCCACTACATGTTCTACAGCGGCCTGACGCGATACCGCGCGGACCTGTCAGCGGAACCCGCCCTGGCTGAGACGCTGGAAAGCGACGACCGGATCCTATGGCGGGCCGTCCTGCGCACGGGCGTGACTTTTCATGATGGCAAGCCGCTGTCACCGCAGGACGTGGTCTATTCCCTGATGCGGCACCAGGACCCGGCCACAGCATCGAAGGTCAGGACCATCGCGGACCAGTTCAGGCGCGTCACCGTCTCCGGCTCCAACGAGGTGACGATCGAACTGACCGGCCCCAACGCCGACCTGCCGGCCATCCTGGCGGACTCGCACTTCCTGATCGTGCAGGACGGCACCGCCGACTTTCGCCAGGCCATCGGCACCGGGCCCTATCGCTGCACCTCCTTCCAACCCGGCATCGCGACCATCGCCGCGCGCAACGAAAACTACTGGGTCGAGGGCAGACCTTATTTGGACGGGATCGAGCTGCTCGGCATTCCGGATGAGGTGTCGCGCGTCAACGCCCTACTGTCAGGCGATGTCCACCTGGTCAACGCGGTGAACCCCCGCTCCGCCCGCCGTATCGAGGCGTCGCTCGGCCACCGCGTGCTGGAAACCAAATCCGGCCTGTACACCAATCTGATCATGCGGCAGGACGCCCTGCCCACACGGGATCCGGATTTCGTGCTGGCCATGAAGTTCCTGTTCAACCGCGAACTCGTCCGCCGCACGCTGTACCGCAACTACGCCACCATCGCCAACGACCAGCCAATCCCGCCCGGCAGTCCCTATTACCTAGCCGATCTGCCACAGCGGCCCTACGACCCGGATCGCGCCGGCTTCCATCTGCGCAAGGCGGGCCTGGCGGGGGCGCGGCTGCCTGTCTACGCCTCGCCGGCCGCCGATGGATCGGTGGACATGGCCTCGATGCTGCAGGAATTCGCAGCCCAAGCGGGGCTGCACCTGGCGGTTAACCGGGTGCCGGCCGACGGCTACTGGTCTACCCACTGGATGAAGCACCCGCTGGGCTTCGGCAATACCAACCCGCGGCCCACGGCAGACATGCTGTTCAGCCTGTTCTACAAGTCGGACGCGCCGTGGAACGAATCCGGCTGGCGGAATGAGCAGTTCGACCAATTGCTGCTAGCGGCGCGTGGCGAACGGGACGAGGCGCGCCGGCGCCAGATGTACGGCGACATGCAGGTACTGGTGCATGACCATTGCGGCGTCGGCATTCCGGTCTTCATCAGTTCGCTGGATGGATATGACCAGCGCTTGAAGGGGCTGGGCTCCATCCCCATCGGCGGTCTTATGGGCTATTCCTTCGCAGAACATGTCTGGTGGGAGGGCTGACCCGTGGCCCATGGCTCCCTAAGAAATCGCAGCGGCATCGCCGCGGCCGGTCGCCTGATCCTGCGCAGGCTAGGATCGGCGCTGCTGACCTTGCTGTTGGTGTCCCTGGTGGTCTTCACCATAAGCGCGCTGCTGCCCGGCGACGCCGCGGAAGAGACGCTGGGACAAAGCGCCACGCCGGAGGCCGTGGCCGCCCTGCGCCACCAGATGGGTCTGGACCAGCCGGCACACCTGCGCTATGTGCGCTGGCTGGGCGGCATGATCAAGGGCGATCCCGGCCAGTCGCTGGTGGCGAACATGCCGGTCGGCCAGGTCATCGCCGGACGCCTGCCCAATTCACTGACGCTGGCCGGCCTCACCGCCGCCGTCGCCATTCCGCTGGCCCTGGCCATTGGCATCCTGTCGGCCCTTTACCGCGACACGGGACTGGACCGGGCCTTGAACCTGATGACCCTGGGCATGGTGGCGGTGCCGGAATTCCTGGTGGCGACCATCGCCGTCCTGGTCTTTTCCGTCACACTGCGGTGGCTGCCGTCCATCACCGTGGTGCGCGAGGGAATTGGCTGGGCGGAGATGCTGCGCGGATATGCCATGCCGGTGATGACCCTGGCCTGCGTGACCGTGGCGCAGATGGCGCGCATGACCCGCGCGGCCGTCATCGACCAGTTGAGCCGTCCTTATGTGGAGATGGCGCTGTTGAAGGGGTTGTCCCCCTCGCGCGTCGTGCTGGTCCATGTGCTGCCCAACGCCGTGGCCCCCATCGTCAACGCCATGGCGCTCAGCCTATCCTACCTGCTGGGTGGTGCCGTCATCGTCGAGACGATCTTCAATTATCCCGGCATCGCCAGCCTGATGGTCAATGCCGTCACCAGCCGTGACATGCCCCTGCTGCAGGCATGCGCCATGATCTTCTGCGTGGCCTACCTGTTGCTGATGCTGGCGGCCGACGTCTGCGCCATTCTGGCCAACCCGAGGCTGCGCGGCCAATGACCCCCACCGTCCCCTTGCGCGAGGAAAGCATGTTGAAACCGGCGTCCACAGCCGCGAGCCGGGTTCGGCACTGGTTGTCCGGTCTGCCCACATCGGGGCGGGTGGGCTTGGCGCTGGTCGTCCTGTGGCTGGTCCTGGGCGCCGCCGGGCCCCTGCTGGCCCCCTATGACGTGGGCGCCTTCGTCTCGCCGGAGGTTTTCGACAGCATGAGCGCCCAGCACTGGCTGGGCAGTGACTATCTGGGCCGCGACGTGCTGAGCCGCCTGCTTTCCGGGGCCCAATACACGGTCGGCCTGGCCCTGGCCTCCGCCTTGCTGGCCAGCGCGACCGGCGCCGGCTTGGCGTTGACCGCCACCGTCTGCCCCCGTTGGGTCGATGAGGTGATCAGCCGTTTCATGGACACCCTGATATCCATTCCCAGCAAGGTGTTCGCCCTGGTGCTGGTCGCCGCCTTCGGGTCGTCCCTGACCTTGCTGCTGCTGATCGCGGCGGCGACCTACACCCCGGGGGCCTTCCGTATCGCCCGGGCCTTGGCCATCAATCTAAATCAGATGGACTACGTGCAGGTGGCTTACGCCCGA
This sequence comes from Nitrospirillum amazonense, assembly GCF_029594735.1. Taxonomy (NCBI): domain Bacteria; kingdom Pseudomonadati; phylum Pseudomonadota; class Alphaproteobacteria; order Rhodospirillales; family Azospirillaceae; genus Nitrospirillum; species Nitrospirillum amazonense. Next base: position 431,425 of record NZ_JARPAF010000001.1, on the reverse strand, counting down.
GGCGAGGGCCGGCTGTACATCGCCACCGCGGAAATCATGCCCAACATGATCCATCCCGTACTGGCGGATTTCGGCCTGCGCTTCGTTTTCATTGTACTGCTGCTCTCAGGCTTGAGCTTCCTGGGCCTGGGCGTGCAGCCGCCCAACGCCGACTTGGGCTCACTGGTCCGGGAGAATATCTCCGGCCTGGGCGACGGCGCTCTGGCCATCCTGGCGCCGGCCATGGCCATCGCCACGCTGACCATCGGCGTCAACTTGCTGATCGACGCCCTGCCGGAGCGCGGCCGGCGCATCACTGGGGGGCGTTGAGATGGGCGCCGCGCAGGATCATGTCCAAGTTTCAGGCCTGCGGATTACCGCGCCAGCCGCTGGCGGCCAGGAAACGCCCATCGTCAACGATGTGGACTTCACCATCCCCAAGGGGCAGGTGCTGGCGCTGATTGGGGAATCCGGGTCGGGCAAGACCAGCATCGCCCTGGCCTTGATGGGCTATGCCAGGGGGGGCTGCCGCCTCGCGGGCGGAGGCGTGCGGGTGGGCGACACGGAAATCTTGACCCTGGACGCGTCGCAGTTGCGCACCGTGCGCGGCAACCGGATCGCCTATGTGGCGCAAAGCGCCGCTTCCGCCTTCAACCCGTCGCGCACCATCATGGACCAGGTGGTGGAGGCGGCGGTGGGGCGCGGCCTGATATCCCGGCCGGCGGCCGAGGCCAAGGCCGTGGGCCTGTTCCGCGCCCTGGCCCTGCCCGAGCCGGAAGCCATCGGCGGGCGCTATGTCCACCAGCTGTCGGGCGGGCAACTGCAGCGGCTGATGGCCGCAATGGCCCTGATGACGGATCCGGAGCTGGTGATCCTGGACGAACCGACCACCGCCCTGGACGTCACCACCCAGATCGACGTGCTGCGCGCCTTCAAGCGGGTGGTGCGCCAACAGGGCGCCACGGCGCTGTACGTTTCGCACGATCTGGCAGTCGTGGCGCAGGTCGCGGACCGCATCGTGGTGCTGCAACGGGGTCGGGTGCGCGAGGCCGGTGACGCCAGCCAGGTGCTGGAGAAACCAGCCGACATCTATACCCGCACCCTCATGGCGGCGGCACGTCCCTCGACGCAAGCTAGGCCCCACCGCCCCGCCCCCCAGCAGGCGCCCCCGCTTCTGGAGGTACGCGGCCTGACGGCGGGCTATGGCCGGGTGGAAGGGGGCGTGCCCAAGCTCCCGGTCCTGCGCGACGTCACCCTATCCATCACCAAGGGCACGACGCTGGGTGTCATTGGCGAATCCGGTTCCGGAAAGTCCACGCTGGCCCGGGTCATCGCCGGCCTGGTGGCGCCCGCCAGCGGCCAAGTGCTGTTCCAGGGACACCCCCTGGCCCCCACATTGTCGGGCCGAACCCGCGAACAGTTCCAGCGCATCCAACTGGTCTTTCAGAACGCGGATACCGCGCTGAACCCCGCCCATACCGTGTCCCGCATCCTGGGCCGGCCCCTGGCCTTCTATCATGGCATGGACGGCCGGGCGCGGAACCGCCGTGTGGCCGAACTGCTGGACCTGACCCAACTGCCCGCAGGTCTTGCCGACCGGCACTGTGGCGAGCTGTCCGGCGGCCAAAAGCAGCGTGTGAACCTGGCCAGGGCCCTGGCGGCCGATCCCCACCTTATCCTGTGCGACGAGGTGACGTCGGCGCTGGACACAGTGGTCGGCGCCGCCATCCTGGATTTGCTGGCCGAGCTGCGGCGTGAACTGGACCTGTCCTACCTGTTCATCAGCCACGACATCTCCACTGTCCGCGCCATCTGCGACGACATCGCGGTGCTGTACGCCGGCCAGAAGGTGGAGATGGGGCCGCGCAACGGCTTCGGCGACGCTCCCGTCCACCCCTACACCGATTTGCTGATCGGGTCGGTTCCGGAAATGCGCCGGGGCTGGCTGGAGGAGAAGGAAATGGCGGCGACTCCGCCGCCCCTGGCCACCGCCCAGAGTGCGAATCTGTGCCGCTTTCTGCCGCGATGCGCCGCCCGGGTTGAGGGCTTGTGCGACCGCCTGCCCCCGCCCCGTATCGTTCTGGGTGGTGGCAACGAACTGCTGTGCCACCATGACGGGCAGGCGTTGCAGCATCTCCAACGCGACCGCCAATCGGCCGTCAGCCCGTGACAGGGGTGCCAATGCCGGCATTTGGCGGGATCGGATCGAACCGCGCGCGCCATAATCTTCTGATTTGACGCGCAAGGCGGCATCGAATGCTCCGCCGCCGCCCTTATAGTCTGTGCACGATTGACAGGGTCGACCGCATCCTTCGGCATATCATGCCGACATCGACCGCCAAGAACGCACCGGGATTCCCCGGGGAAGCCAACGAGAAGATGGCCGATGGAAAGACGTACCGATCTCCTGGTGAAACTGCGGGACATGACGGCGGATGACCTGCCCCAAGCGCATGCGCTTTCCCGCAAGCTGCAATGGCCGCATCGAATTGAGGATTGGGATTTCATGCTGCGGGCCGGCACGGGCATCGTGGTGGAGGAGAACGGGGCCATCGTCGGCACCATCATGGGCTGGCCCTACGGCCCCGAGGTCGCCACGCTGGGCATGGTCATCGTCGCCGGGGAAAAGCAAGGTGCGGGTATCGGCCGCCAATTGATGGACGCGATGATGGCGCGGCTGGGCGATCGCACCATCGTGCTGAACGCCACGACCGAGGGCCTGCCCCTCTACACCCGCCTGGGCTTCACCGCCTTTGGTGAGATCCGGCAGCACCAGGGGGCGGCGTTTTCCGTCCCGATCCCCAGCCTGCGCCCGAATGAGCGGGTGCGGCCGCTGAGTAGCAGCGACCATGACGCCATCGTCACCCTGGATCGCCGGGCCTGCGGCATGGACCGCGCCAGCCTGTTCGCGGAGCTGCGCAAGGCCGCCCACGGGGTGGTGCTGGACCGGGACAGCCGGGCGATCGGCTTCGCCCTGTTCCGCCGCTTCGGCCGCGGCTACGTCATCGGCCCGGTGGTGGCCCCGGATGCGGAGGGGGCCAAGACCCTGATCTCCCACTGGCTGGGATCCAACGCCGGCATGTTCTCCCGCGTCGACATCCCGGGCGACGACGACCTGGCCACCTGGCTGGACGACCTGGGCCTGCCCTGTGTCGGCCGGGTGACCCGCATGGCGCGCGGGCCCCTGGCCCCGCCGGACGTGGACGTGCACACCTTCGCGCTGGCCAGCCAGGCGCTCGGCTGACAGCGCCCCACCCCAAGAGGGCTTCCCATGACCATGCTTGACCTGAAGGACCCGGCGCTGCTGCCGGGCCTGGCCTTCATTGGCGGCGCCTGGCGCCCGTCGTCCACCGACCGAACCATCACCGTCACCGATCCCGCGACCGGCCGGCCCCTGGGCACGGCGCCCGATTGCAATGAGGACGACACCCGCGCCGCCATCGACGCGGCGGCGGCGGCGCACGGACCCTGGCGCGCCCGCACCGCCGGACAGCGCTGCGATATTCTGGCGCGTTGGCACGCGCTGATCCTGGAACATGTCGACGACTTGGCCCGCATCATGACGGCGGAGCAGGGCAAGCCCCTGGCCGAAGCGGCCGGTGAGGTGCGCTACGCCGCCTCCTTCGTGAGGTGGTTCGCGGAGGAAGGCCGGCGGGTGCAGGGCTATGAAGTGCCGGCGCCGGAAGCTGACCGCCGCATCCTGGTGCGCAAGGAGGCGGTTGGCGTCTGCGCCGTCATCACCCCCTGGAACTTCCCCGCTGCCATGATCACCCGCAAATGCGCGCCGGCCCTGGCGGCCGGCTGCACCGTGGTGATCAAGCCGTCCGACCTGACGCCCTTCACCGCCCTGGCGCTGGCCGTGCTCGCCGAACGGGCGGGCGTTCCGGCCGGCGTGCTGAACGTCGTCACCGGCATGCCCGACGCCATCGGTCGGGAGCTGACGGCGAACCCGCTGGTACGCAAGCTATCCTTCACCGGGTCCACCCGTGTCGGCGCCCTGCTGATGCGGCAATGTGCCGACACGGTGAAGCGCCTGAGCCTGGAGCTGGGCGGCAACGCGCCCCTTATCGTCTTCGACGACGCCGACCTGGACCAGGCCGTGGCCGGCGCCATGGCCGCCAAGTTCCGCAATGCCGGCCAGACCTGCGTATGCCCCAACCGCATCCTGGTGCAGGCCGGCATCCATGACGCCTTTGCCGAACGACTGGGCCGGGCGGTCACGGCCCTGCGCGTGGGGCCCGGCATGGCCGCCGGCACCACCATCGGCCCCCTGATCAACGCCGCCGCCGTGCGCAAAGTGCGCGACCATGTCGAGGACGCCCTGGCCCACGGCGCCCGCGTCACCGCCCAGGCCGACAACGACGGCGACATCAGCCGGTTCGCGGCCCCGGTGGTGCTGACGGGCGCCACACCGGACATGCGCCTGGCGCACGAGGAAACCTTCGGGCCCGTAGCGCCGTTGTTCCGGTTCCACGGCGAGGATGAGGCGGTCGCCCTGGCCAACGCCACGCCCTATGGCCTGGCCAGCTATTTCTATACCAATGACCTGCACCGGGCCTTCCGCGTGTCCGAACGGCTGGAGGCCGGCATGGTGGCGCTGAACACCGGATCCATCGCCATGGAGATGTCGCCCTTCGGCGGCGTCAAGCAGTCCGGCCTGGGTCGCGAGGGTGGCCAGGCGGGCATTGAAGAGTACCTTGAGCACAAGGCCTTCCACATCGGCGGCCTCAAGCTGGGAACCCTGTCATGACCAAGACCGAGCGCAGCTACGCCATCGCCGTCATCCCCGGTGACGGCATCGGCAAGGAAGTGGTGCCGGAGGGCATCCGCGTGCTGGAACGGGCGGCCAGCCTGTACGGCTTCACGCTGGAGCAGCGCTGGCACGACTTCGCCTCCTGCGATTACTACGCCCGGCACGGCCGCATGATGCCGGAGGATTGGAAGGAGCGCATCGGCACGCCCGACGCCCTTTTCTTCGGCGCCGTCGGCTGGCCGGAAACGGTGCCGGACCATGTCTCCCTTTGGGGATCGCTGCTGCAGTTCCGCCGGGAATACGACCAGTACGTCAACCTGCGTCCCGCCCGCCTGCTGCCCGGCGTGCCCTCGCCCCTGTCGGGCCGTGAGCCTGGCAGTATCGATTTCTGGATCGTGCGGGAAAACACCGAGGGCGAGTATTCCTCCGTCGGCGGCCATATGTTCGCCGGCACGGAGCGCGAGGTCGTGATCCAGGAGACGGTCATGACCCGCTTCGGCGTCGACCGCGTGCTGCGCTACGCCTTCGACCTGGCCAACCGCCGCCCCAACCGGCACCTGACCTCCGCCACCAAGTCCAACGGCATCGCCATCACCATGCCCTTCTGGGACCAGCGGGTGGAGGCGATGGCGGCCCACTATCCCGACGTGCGCTGGGACAAGTACCACATCGACATCCTGACGGCGCAGTTCGTGCTGAACCCCGACCGTTTCGACGTGGTGGTGGCATCCAACCTGTTCGGCGACATCCTGTCGGACCTCGGGCCCGCCTGCACCGGCACCATCGGCGTGGCGCCGTCGGGCAACATCAATCCGGACGGCGTCCACCCCTCGCTGTTCGAGCCGGTGCATGGCTCCGCCCCCGACATCGCGGGCAAGGGCATAGCCAATCCCGTGGGCCAGATATGGTCGGCCGCCATGATGCTGGAGCATCTGGGGGAAACCGACGCCGCCAAGGCCATCATGGCCGCCATCGAAACGGTGCTGAAGGAACCCGGCCTGCGCACCGCCGACCTGAAGGGCAAGGCCGGCACCGAGGAGTGCGGCAAGGCCATCGCCGAGGCGTTGCGCTGACGCGGCATTTTGTGCTGCCGCGACCCGCAAGAAGGGTCGCGGCGCATCCCCTGGGCCGCCAACACGGCGCATCCCACCACCCGGCGTCGGCTAGGCTTCCCCTCATGGACCCCCTGACGAGCCAGAGGCCGATGCTGAAGCGCAACCGTTCCCTCGTGGATGTCGATCGCGACTATCTGATCCATCCCGTCACCTCCTTCCGTGGCCATGAGGCACGTGGGGCCACCCTTCTGCGAAGCGGCCGGGGGATGTACGTGACCGACATGGACGGCCGCGAACTGCTGGACGCCTTCGCCGGCCTGTGGTGCGTCAATGTCGGCTATGGGCAGGAGAGCATCGCCGAGGTCGCGGCCGAGCAGATCCGCCGCCTACCCTACGCCACCGGCTATTTCCACTTCGGGTCGGAGCCGGCGGTGCGTCTGGCCCAGCGCCTGGTGGAACTGGCGCCGCCATCGCTGACCCACGTCTATTTCACCCTGGGCGGGTCGGACGCGGTGGACAGCGCCATCCGCTACGTCATCCACTACTTCAACGCCCTGGGCAAACCGGAGAAGAAGCAGTTCATCGCGCTGGAGCGAGGCTATCATGGCTCTTCCGCCATGAGTTCCGGCCTGACGGCGCTGGCCAACTTCCACCGCAACTTCGACGTCCCGCTGCGCTGGCAGCATCATATACCGTCCCCCTATCCTTATCGCAGCCCGGTGGGCGAGGAACCGGCGGCGGTGATCGCACGGTCCGTGGCCGACCTGCGCGCCAAGGTGGCCGAGTTGGGCGCGGACACCGTGGCGGCCTTCTTCTGCGAACCCATCCAAGGATCGGGTGGTGTCATCGTGCCGCCCAAGGGCTGGCTGAAAGCCATGCGCGACACCTGCGCCGAGTTGGGCATCCTGTTCGTGGCGGATGAGGTCATCACCGGCTTCGGTCGCACCGGCCCGATGTTCGCCTGCGAGCATGAGGACGTCAGCCCCGACCTGATGACCGTGGCCAAGGGCCTGACGGCCGGCTACGCACCCATGGGCGCGGTCCTGATGTCGGATGCCGTGTACCAGGGCATCGCCGACGGGGCGGCGCCCGACCTGCCCATCGGCCACGGCTACACCTACTCCGGCCATCCGGTCAGCGCCGCCATCGGGCTGGAAGTCCTGCGCCTCTACACCGAGGGCGGCATCCTGGCCAATGGCCAGCATGTGGCCGGGCGGTTCAAGGCCGGGCTGGACGGTCTGGCCGATCATCCCCTGGTTGGCGACGTACGTGGCCAAGGCCTTCTGGGCGCAATTGAATTGGTCACCGACAAGACATCCAAAACGAGATTCGACGCGGCACTGAAAATTCCCGACCGGCTGTTCGCCGAAGGCTATCGCAACGGTGTCATTTTCCGCGCTTTCGGTGACGGGATACTGGGGCTGGCCCCGGCCTTGTGCTGCACGGAAGATGAAATGGATCTGATTTTTGCGCGTATCCGGCGGACACTCGACGGGATACTTGACCAGCCGGACGTCCGGGCGGTGCTTTCATGATAAATAGTTGGCGGGCAATTAGGCCCCCGAACGGTGTAAGCTGATGGTAGGCCCGGCCGCGCCCGGTTGGCGTCAGGGCTGAGTAATTTCCATTGCCCGGGACAGGAGATCCCATCGGAACATGACGCTCGGCCCCAAACTAGACCGTATCGACCTGAACATCCTGGTGCAGCTTCAGCAGAGCGGCCGCATCACCAATGTGGAGCTGGCCGACGCCGTGGGGTTGTCGCCCAGCCCCTGTCTGGCGCGGGTGAAGCGGCTGGAAAAGGCCGGGTACATCACGGGTTACGGGGCCCAGATCAATTATCAGAAGCTGGGCGACTTCATGACGGTTTTCACCGAGGTGACGTTGTCGGAGCATCGCAGCGGCGACTTCTCCCGCTTCGAATCCAAGATCCGCAAGATTGACGAGATCGTGGAATGCCACCTGGTCAGCGGCGGCTACGACTACCTGCTGAAGTTCATCACCACCGGCGTCACTCATTACCAGTCCATCATCGAAGGCATGTTGGAGGGTGATTTCGGCATTGAAAAATACTTCAGCTACATCGTCATAAAGACTCCCTTCATCAAACAACACTACCCCATCCAGGGCCTGTTCGAGCGCGAATAGCCGGCCATGGGGGATAGCCGCCGCCGGAGAAACGCCATGCCGGAAATCGACGATCTCATTGAACCGCTGATCGCCTTCCGGCGCGATCTGCATGCCCATCCCGAACTGGGCTTCGCCGAGCACCGCACGGCCGCCCGCATCGCGGCGGCGCTGAAAGACCTAGGCATGGAGGTCCACACCGGTATCGGCGGCACCGGCGTGGTGGGCGTGCTCAAGGCCGGTGGGTCAGACCGCCGCGTCGGTCTGCGGGCCGACATGGACGCCTTGCCCATCCATGAGCAGACTGGCCTGCCCTATCAAAGCCGCCATACCGGCGCCTTCCATGGCTGCGGGCACGACGGTCATGTCTCCATGCTGCTGGGCGCCGCCCGCCACCTGGCGCGTACCCGCCGCTTCGACGGTACCGTCCACTTCATTTTCCAGCCGGCCGAGGAAGGCCAGGGCGGCGCGCGGGCCATGGTGCAGGACGGATTGTTCCAGCGTTTCCCCTGCGATCGCGTCTTCGCCCTGCATAACTGGCCGGACCTTCCCGCCGGCACCGCGGCCACGCGGCCAGGGCCCATCATGGCCGCCGCCGACAAGTTCGAGATCCGCCTGGAAGGGCGCGGTGGCCACGCCGCCCTGCCCCACCAGACACCCGATGCGATCTTGGCGGCCAGCGACCTAGTGGGCCAGCTGAACACCATCATCGCCCGCCGCATCCCGCCCATGACCAATGCTGTGCTGTCGGTCACCCAGATCAACGGCGGCCATGCGCATAACGTCCTGCCCGCCACGGTCACGGTCGTCGGCACGGTGCGCAGCTTCGATCCAGCCGTACAGGACCGGATCGAGGCGGCCCTGCGCCAAGTGGCGGAGGGCGTGGCCATCGCCAGCGGCACGCGGGTTACGGTCATCTATGACCGCTATTATCCTGCCACCATCAACGATGCCGATGCCGCGGCGGAGGCATTGGCCGTGGCCGCGAGCGTCTGTCCCCAAGCCATCCTGGCGCCTGAACCGGCCTTCACCTCCGAGGACTTCGCCTTCATGCTGCAGGCGTGCAAGGGTGCCTATCTCTGGCTGGGTCAGGGGCGGGAGAGCGGATCCGCCCCTCTGCACCATCCGCAATACGATTTTAACGACGACATCATGGCGACCGGGGTTAGGTTGCACGTGGCATTGGCTGAACACCTGCTGTCCGCGTAACCCGCTTGGGAGTAAGGGCCATGGCCCTTCATCGATCCGCCGCCTGGCCGGGCGTTCCGCTCGCCCTGACCTCGGCTGCGCTGTTCGGCGCCAGCACGCCGCTGGCCAAGCTTCTGCTGGGGCACTCCGATCCCTGGCTGCTGGCGGACCTGCTGTATCTGGGGTCCGGCCTGGGGCTGGGCATTGTGCATCTGGCGCGGCGCTTCCTGGGCATCGAGGCGCCGGAGGCCCCCCTGCGCCGGAGCGACCTGCCGTGGCTGAGCGCCGTCGTGCTGGCCGGCGGTGTGATCGGCCCCGTGCTGCTGATGGTGGGCCTGACCCGTACCCCCGCCTCCAGCGCCGCCCTGCTGCTGAACCTGGAAGGCCTGGCCACCATGGGCATCGCCTGGCTGGCCTTTCATGAGAACGTCGACCGACGCCTGCTGCTGGGCGCACTGGCGATTCTGGTAGGGGCGCTGCTGCTGTCTTGGCAGGGCGGGCCGGAGGGCGTGGGCTGGGGCGCCCTGGCCGTTGCCGGGGCCTGCTTGGCCTGGGGGGTGGACAACAACCTGACCCGCAAGCTCAGTTCGGCAGACCCGGTGCAGATCGCCATGACCAAGGGGCTGGTGGCTGGATCGGTCAACCTGGCCTTGGCCCTGTCGCAAGGCGCCACCCTGCCGTCCCTGGCAGTCATCGGCGGAGCGGCCGTGGTCGGCTTCTTCGGCTACGGCCTCAGCCTGGTCCTGTTCGTCCTGGGCCTGCGCCACCTGGGCACGGCGCGGACCGGCGCCTATTTCTCCATGGCCCCGTTTATCGGCGCCATCCTGGCCATCATCCTGTTCAGCGAACCGCTGACCTATCGCCTGCTGGCGGCGGCCGTCCTGATGGGCATCGGGCTCTACCTGCACTTGGTCGAGCACCATGACCATGAACACGCGCATGAGGAGATGGAACATGAGCACGTCCACGTGCACGACGAACATCACCAGCATGATCACGGGCCGGGCGTCTCGGTGAGCGAGCCCCATTCCCACGTCCACCGCCATGCGCCCATGGTGCACCGGCATCCGCACTATCCGGACCTGCACCACCGGCACACGCACGAGCACTCGGAGACCTGAGGCCGGTCAGGCGACGCCGGCCAGACGCAGCGCCAGGCCGGCCAGGGAACAGGCGGCCAGCACCGGGATCATCCCGACCTTGAAGCGGAACACGGCGACGATGGCCGCCGTGGTCAGCAGCAGGGCGACGACGTTCACGCTGGCCAGCACCGGGATCTCCAGCACCAGGCCCAGCGCCTGGACATCCGCCACCTCCCGGAACAGGGCGTGCAGGGCGAACCAGACGGCGAGGTTGAGGATCACCCCCACCACGGCGGCGGTGATCGCCGTCAGGGTGGCGGAGACGGCACGGTTGCCACGCAGTTTCTCGATGAAGGGCGCACCCAGGAAAATCCACAGGAAGCAGGGCACGAAGGTCACCCAGGTGGTCAGCACCGCCGCCAGCGTGCCAGCCAGCAGCGGCGGCAGGGCGCCGGGCGACCGGAACGCGGCCAGGAAGCCCACGAACTCCAGCACCATGATCAGGGGGCCGGGCGTCGTTTCCGCCATGCCCAGGCCGTCCAGCATCTCTCCCGGCGCCAGCCAGTGATAGGTGTCCACCGCCTGCTGGGCGACGTAGGCCAGCACCGCGTAGGCGCCGCCGAAGGTGACGACGGCCATCTGCGAAAAGAACACGCCGATGCGGCTGAACACATCGTCCGGGCCCAGCAGCAGGAGCAGCAACGCGACCGGAATGAGCCACAGGGCCAGGCAGGCGCCGGAAATCATCAGGGACCAGGACAGGGACGGATGGGCGTGGGCCGGCATCTCCTCACCCAGCGCCGTCTCCCGGTCCGGCACCGCCTTGCCACCGGCGGCCCCATGTCCCTTGCCCCCCTTGAAGGCCGGGTGCCCCGCCTTGCCGCCGGCGAAGCCAATGAGCCCGGCCCCCAGCACGATGAGGGGGAACGGCACCTGCGCCACGAAGATGGCCACGAACGCGACTGCGGCCAGCACCACCATGGCCCGGTTCTTCAGGGCGCGGGAGCCCACGCGCACCACCGCCTGCAGCACCACGGCCAGCACGGCCGACTTCAGGCCGAAGAACAGGCCGGCCACGGCGTCGACCGAGCCCAGCAGGACATAGACCCAGCTCAGCGCCAGGATGGAGAGAAAGCCCGGCAGCACGAACAGGGTGCCGGCGACCAGGCCGCCCCGCGTCTTGTGCAGCAGCCAGCCGATGTAGACCGCCAGTTGCTGCGCCTCCGGCCCGGGCAGCAGCATGCAGTAGTTCAGGGCGTGCAGGAACCGCTCCTCCCCGATCCAGCGCTTCTCCTCCACCACGATGCGGTGCATCACCGCGATCTGCCCGGCGGGCCCGCCGAAGCTGAGCGCCGCCACCCGGGCCCAGACGCGGGCGGCCTCCCCGAAGGAGATGCCGTGGGCGGGAGCCTCGGCGGAAGGGCGGAGGACCGTATCGGTCATGGCATCAGTTTCCCTTCTTGCGGAAAAAGCCCAGCAGGTCGTCGAACACGGCCATGCCCCGGGCCAGGCGTTCCTCGTCGTCCTTGGTGCCCATGCAGATGCCGGCGATCAGCACCCGGATGCCGTCGGCCTCCGCCCGGCCGAACTTGCCATCCTTCAGGTCGATGTCATGGATGATTTCGGCGACGGCCTGGAGGGCGGGATCGGCGAGGCCGATGCGGCCCAGCAGCACCTCGAAGGTGCAGCGGTCACCCTCATGCGTGACCTCGCCGTCCATCATGTCGAAGCGCACGGCGCCGGAGACCGCCTCCACCGAGCGTGACGGCACGAAGGTGAACACAGCCCCGGCATCGATGAAGCGCCGCACCAGCCAAGCCGTGGCGATGCGGTCCACATGGATACCCTGGCGCGTGATCCACCGTAGCCCCTTGTAGCTGTCCAGGGGGGCCTGGACCGATTCATTGGCTGGCATCTCGTTCCGCTCGCGTGTCGTGGTCTCCAGGAGGTCGAGCACACCCGACGCCGCCGCACGCCCGTGGGCGCCGAAGAAGTCGATGGCGGCGATCTGGTTCAGGCGTGTCCGCAGGCGAACCGCCCCGGCACGGGCCTCATCCATCTTCGCGGGATCGGCCTGCACCCCTTCCAGCAGGGCACGGGCCTCCGCCGCGACGGTGGCGTAGTCCTCGTCCCGCGCCTGGTCGAACAGGCCGCGCACATCCGCATCGGCCAACCCGTCGATAAAGCGCGCCTCGCACAGGGTGGCCTCGCCGCCGCCTTCCAGGATTTCCCGGATCAGCCAGGCGAAATCCTCCCGCGCCTCCTCGGTGCAAGGCAACACGTGAACGGCATTCTTGATCGGCACCGCGCCCAGGGCCTGAAGACGCCGCCAGACCTTGACCCGCAGGTAGGCCGGCTTGGCCGGCAGCTGATGGACCAGCAGCAGCCAATCGTCCCGTGTCGTGCCGGTGTCGTTCATCCCGTCCTCATTCCTTCACCACACCGCCCGCCGCCAACGGCGGACGCCGCCGGCATACAGGCGCTTCAGGAGCAGAACGGCAAGGAAGAAACCGAGCCCAACCAAGCCGATGGCGCCCAGGTTCTCACCACCGGAGAACAGTTCGCTGAAGAAGCTGGGCATGAGGGGCCCCCAATCCTGGTGGGTCATATGTCGATCTTGATACACCTTATCGCTGAGATTGACTCAGTGCAACATGTGTATCATTTTCCCCGAACGCCGACGGAGCCTGTATCGCGGCGACCGGGCATGCCGGCGCCCCGACGCCGCCGAGGGAGTTCCAGCCATGAAATGGATCACGCGTGAACGCCCCAAGATCGATCGCATCGCCTGCCCCTGGCTGGTTGCGCGCTTCATCGATCCAGAACCGGAATTCCTTTACGTGCCCGCCGACATGGTTTTCCAGGTGGCAGCGGAGACAGGCGCCATCCCCTACGACTTGCCCGGCGCCGATCTTAGCCACGTGGGCGAAAGGTGCAGCTTCGACATCTTCCTCGACCGTTACGGCCTGGCTGGCAACGCCGCCCTGCAGCAACTGGCCTTGATCGTCCGGGGGGCGGATACGGCCCGGCTGGACCTCGCGCCGCAGGCGGCTGGTCTGGTCGCCGTGTCGCTGGGGCTGTCGGCGCTATTCCAGGACGATCACGAAATGCTGCGCCACGGTATGACCGTCTACGACGCCCTCTACGCCTGGTGCCGCGACGGCCAGGGCGAGCAGCACAACTGGCCGCCGGCCATCCGCCAGGCCGGGCTTCCCCAGGCCGCGCCCGCCGCGTGACGGTGGGCAGGACACAGCGGCCGAACACTGTGAACCGGCCTTACTGAAGGAGCGATCCTGTATGAATACCCACATTCTCCGCGCCATGGCGGTCGCCGCCATGGCCGCCGCCGCGACGCCGGGCATAGCAGCCGACACCGACTGGACGGCGGTCGGCCAGGCGCTGGGCAAGGCCGTCGCCGTGCAGCCAGACGGCGTCTACAAGGTGGGCCTGCCGCGCACCGACCTTGCGGTGACCCTGGACGGCGTCGCCATAAAGCCCACGCTGGCCCTGGGCTCCTGGCTCGCGTTCAAGGAAACCGCCCAGGGCCAGGCCATGGTGATGGGCGACCTGGTGCTGACCCAGGACGAAGTCAACCCGGTGGCGAAGGAACTGGAGGACGGCGGCATCCAGATCACCGCCCTGCACAACCACCTGCTGCGCGCCCAGCCCGCCACGCTCTACATGCATGTCGACGGTCATGGCGACGCGGTCAAGCTGGCGACGGTGCTGCACGACGCTCTGGCCAAGAGCAAAACGCCACTGGCGGCGCCGGCGGCCGCACCGGCCCCGGCTGCCATCGACCTGGACACCGCCGCACTGGATAAGGCGCTGGGCTACACGGGCAAGGTCAATGGCGGCGTCTACCAGGTAACGATCCCCCGGGCGGAGGCCGCCAAAGCCGGCGGCATGGAAATCCCCCCGTCCATGGGTGCCGGCATCGCCATCAATTTTCAGCCCACCGGCGCCGGTAAGGCGGCCATCACCGGCGACTTCGTGCTGATCGCCTCCGAGGTCAATCCGGTCATCAAGGCGCTGCGCGACAACGGCATCGAGATCACGGCGCTGCACAACCACATGCTGGATGACGAGCCCCGGCTGTTCTTCATGCACTTCTGGGCTAACGACGACGCGGTCAAACTGGCCAGGGGCCTACATGACGCCTTGGCGCAGATGAAGGTCGCCCACTCGTGATGCCCTCTGCCCGCGCCGGCTGGCCCGTCCTGGCGGCCCTGCTCATCCTGCTCACCGGATCGGCCGGCGCGGGCGATCCTCCCTTGGTGCTGGAAGCGACGATCCCGCTGCCCGATGTCGGCGGGCGGATCGATCACATGGCGGTAGACTTGGCACATGACCGCCTGTTCGTGGCCGAACTCGGCAACGGCACCGTGGACAGCATCGACATCACCAGCCGGAAACGCTCAAGCCGGATCACCGGCCTGAAGGAACCCCAGGGGATCGGATACCTGCCGGCCCGGGACCTGATTGTCGTCGCCAACGCCGGCGACGGCAGCGTGCGCCTATACACAGCGACCACCTTGGCGCCGGCCGGGACCGTCGACCTGGGCGAGGACGCCGACAATGTCCGGGTCGATGCGACCACCGGGCAGATCCTGGTCGGATATGGGGCTGGCGGCATCGCCGTCATCGATCCGGCCCGCCCAGCCAAGATCGCGGACGTGGCCTTGCCCGCTCATCCAGAGGGCTTCCACTATGACGCCGCCACCGGCCGCCTTTACGTCAACGTCCCGGACCGCCGGCAGATCGACGTGCTGGATCGCAAGACGGGCCAGAGGGTGGCGGCCTGGTCGCCGCCGGAGATGCGGTCCAATTTTCCGATGGCGTTGGACGCGGCGGCCGGGCGGGTCGCCATCGGCTACCGCAACCCCGCCCGCCTGACCGAGCTGAGCACGGCAGACGGCGCGGTCACCGGCAGCATCCCCACCTGCGGCGACACCGACGATATTTTCTTCGACGCCGTGCGCAGCCGCTACTACGTGAGTTGTGGCGAGGGCGCCGTGGATGTCATCGACCGCACGCCCGAAGGACTGGTCCACCACGACCGGATCAGGACCGTGTCGGGGGCACGAACGTCGCTGTTCGTGCCCGAACTCGACCGGCTGTTCGTCGCCGCCCGCGCCGGATGGTTCGGTGGTGACGCCACAATCCTGGTGTTCCGTCCGACACCCTAACAGGCTCGCGGGCTCCCAAGCGAAGTCCCGCGGCCTCGATTCTTTTCGTTGCTACATCCCCCCCTGGGGGATAGGATATGGCCATCATGAGCCACGCCAACAACCCAGACGTCCTGAACCGCCTGAAGCGCGCCCAAGGCCATCTCTCCAAGATCGTGGAGATGGTGGAGGAAGGGCGTGACGCCCTGGTGATCGCCCAACAGCTGCAGGCGGTGGTCAAGGCCGTGGACAAGGCCAAGACCTTCCTGGTCCTGCACCATATCGAGCATCACCTCTACGAAGCCGTGGGGCCGTTGCCGAAGGAAACCCGGGACCGCCTGGCCGAGATGGCCGAAATCACCAAATACCTGTGAGCCCCAAATGACCCCGCTTTCCGACCTGCTCCAGCAAGGGGCCGGCAACGCTTGGCTGTTCATTCCCAGCGCCATCCTGCTGGGCGCCCTGCATGGGCTTGAACCGGGGCATTCCAAGACCATGATGGCGGCCTTCATCATCGCCATTCGGGGCACCGTCACCCAGGCGGTGCTGCTGGGCCTGTCGGCCACCGTTTCCCATACCCTGGTGGTCTGGATGGTGGCGCTGGCGGGCCTGCATTTCGGCCGCACCTGGAACGCGGAGACGACGGAGCCCTATTTCCAGATCGCTTCCGCCGTCATCATCATCGCCGTCGCCCTATGGATGCTGTGGCGCGCCCGCCAGGCCCAGGTGGCGGAAGATGCCCACGACCATACCCATGATCACGGGCACGATCATGACCACGGCGATCACGGCCATGACCACCACGGTCACGGGGCCCACGCTGGCCATGGAATGCAGAGCGCCGAGATCGGCCACGGCGTGATTGCCGACGTGGAGGTGTTCGAGGACGGCGTGCCGCCCCGCTTCCGTGTGCGTTTCCTGGCGGGGGACCGCGTGCTGCCGGCGGCCCCGCAGGATGCGGTATGGATTGAGACCATTCGCCCGGATGGCGCCCGCCAGCGGTTCGGCATGGTGGACAAGGTCGATTATTGGGAATCGACCGAGGAAATCCCGGAGCCGCACGAATTCTCCGCCCTGCTCAGCGCCAGCCATGGCCGCCACATGCACCAGCACGCCTTCCGCTTCACCGAGCCCGCGCCTGAAACGGCGGGCGTGGATTTGGGGCTAACCGGCTACCAGGACGCCCATGAGTTGCAACACGCCAACGACATTCAGCGGCGCTTCGCCAACCGTCAGGTGACGACGGGCCAGATCATCCTGTTCGGCCTGACCGGCGGCCTGATCCCCTGTCCCGCCGCCATCACCGTGCTGGTGCTGTGCCTGCAACTGAAGCAGGTCACCCTAGGTGTCGCCTTGGTGCTGTGTTTCAGCATCGGCCTAGCCCTGACCATGGTGAGCGTCGGCGCCGCCGCGGCCCTGGGCATGCGGCACGCGGCCAAGCGCTTCTCCGGCACCTTCGCCGTCCTGGCGCGCCGGGCGCCCTATGCCTCCAGCGCCCTGATCATCCTGGTCGGCCTTTATAGCGGCTGGCAGGGATGGAATGCCTTGCCCTGAGGATCACCCTAAGGCTCTATGATACCCTCCACCATCCCGTTCACCGCCTCCCGCAAGGCCGAAACCCGCATTCCATGCAGCCACCGTTCACCATAGCCTGGGGCGATGTCGCCCGCGCCTGCCGCGCCGCCGTGGTGCGGCTGCAGGCGGCGCTCGGCGTCGTGGCGGTGCTGTCCCTGGCCTTGCTGGGGGAACTGCATCTGGACCATCCGGATCTGCCGGACGAGGACGCGGCCATCGAGATGACGGTGACCGCAGTGAACGCCCCGGTAGCCAGGCATGACCATGCCGGTTTCCAGGGATTAGGCGACCATGAGCATGACATGACGGCCGCCCACGCCATCATGCACGCCGTCGGTGTACCGCCCGCCGACAACCAGCTGCAGCCGCCGGCCTTCGTGTCGGCCCCTTGGCCGCAGCCACTGGAGGCGCAACTGGCCTCCATCGCACCCCCCATGGAAGAACGCCCTCCGCGCGTCTGAAGGACCAGGCCTCCGCGCCTTTCCCTATCAGATCACGGAGACTTGAATGCGAACCGCACCCTGCCAGCGGCTGCTGACTGCAGCGCTGGTGGCGGCCGCACCCACATGGATACTTGTGGGTACGGCCCCTTTCGCGCCGGCCTTGGCCGCGCCGGCGCCCTCCTATGCCCAATTGCTGGGTGAGGCGGAGGTGACCGCCCCCCGCCTGCTGGCGGCCAAAGCCCTGATCGCCCAGGCGGAAGGCCTGGCCGACCAGGCGGGCACGCTGCCCAACCCCACCGTCAGCGTCCTGACGGAAAACGTGGCCGGCACCCGGAACTACCGGGCCTTCGACCAGGCGGAGACCACGCTGCAGTTCAACCAGCTGGTGGAACTGGGCGGCAAGCGTGGCGCCCGCCAGGCGGCCGGACAGGCCGATGTCGATGCCAGCCAGGCTCACTTCGCCGCCACGCGCATCGCCTACGCCTGCGACCTGGCGCTCGCCTATGCCGATGCCGAGGCGGCGGATCGCCGCGTGGACCTGGCCGAGGACGAGCTGGAGGAAGCGCAGCGGGATGACCAGGCGGCCCGCGCCCTGGTCGCCGCCGGGCGGGAAGCCACCGTCCGTACCATCCAATCCCAGGCGACGCTGACGTCCATGCGGGCGGACCTCAGCCAGGCCAAGGCGGCCCGCGCCGCGGCGCTGGACAGGCTGGCGGTCCTGGCCGGGGCTCCCGAGCCCTATACCGCCTTTCCCGTCAGCCTGCTCGACACCGCCGCCGCGAGGACAGGCGGTGATGGGCGGCAAGATCCCCCCACCGGGGATCCATTGGCCAGCCCCGGCTACCGGGCGTCGGTGGCGGATCGCGAAGCGGCGTTTCGCCGGCTGGAGGTGGAACGCGCCCGGGCGACCCCGGACGTCACCGCCTCCCTCGGCGTGCGCCGGCTGGAGGGCGACCGCGCCACCACCTTCGTCGCCGGCGTCTCTATCCCGCTGCCCCTGTTCGACCGCAACCGCGGCAACATCAGCGCCGCCCAAGCCTCCCTCACCGGGGCCGAAGCGCGGCTGGAGGCGGCGCGGCGCGAAGCGGAAGCCGGCGTGCGGTCGGCACGGCTGCAGGCCCGTGCGGCGCAGGACCGCCTGGCCGCAGCCGACCAGTCGCTGGCGGCGGCGCAGGAAGCCTATCGCCTGACGCGCATCGCCTACGAAGGGGGCAAGGCCCCCCTGTCCGAACTCCTCACCGCCCGGCACGCCCTAGGCGTCGCCAACGCCACCAAGGTGGATGCCCAACTCGCCCGCGTCGACGCGATCACGGCTTTGGCCCGCGTCGAAGGCCGCATTCCTTTCGGAGACTAAGTCATGTCTACCCCCAGAATAGGCTACTTGGCCGGCACGGCCGTGGGCCTGGTGCTGGCCGCCGCCGTCGGCTTCGGCGTCGCCCGCATGACCGCGCCGGCGCCTGCCGCCGCTCCCGCCGCAACACCCACCGCCGCGAAGACCGCCGCCCCGGCTGAAAGCCAGTCCGTGCCCATGACCGAGGAGCAGATCAAGGTCTCGGAGATCCAGGTGCAGCCGGCCGCCGCCGGCGGCATCGAGGCGGAGACCATCACCACGGCCACCGTCGCGGCGACCCCCGACGGCCTGGCAGTGCTGACCGCCCACGCGCCGGGCACCATCACCCGCATCCACAAGCGCATCGGCGAGGCCGTGCGCGCCGGTGACGTCGTCGCCGAGGTGGAGGGCCGTGAGGTTGCCACCCTTGCCGCCGACCGCGCCGCCGCCCAGGCAAAGGCGACCCAGGCCCGGCAGCAGGCCGCCCGCGAGAAATCCCTGTTCGATCAGGGCGTCTCCCCCCGCCAGGACCTGGAGGCGGCCCAGGCCGCAGCCGAAGCGGCGGAGGCCGAACTGCGCCGCGCCATCGCCTCGGCGGGCGCCGCCCGCCTGGCATCCGATGGCCGCTCCATCCAGGTGGTGAGCCCGATCGACGGACGGGTCACCATCGTGTCCGCCAGCCTGGGCGCCTATGTCCAGGTGGAATCCGAACTGTTCCGCGTGGCCGATCCCGCCCGCACCCAGATCGAGGCGACGGTGCCGGCGGACGCGGCCAGCCGCTTGCGCAGCGGAGACCGGGCCACCATCACCACGGGCGATGGGCGCACCCTGGACGCCCATGTGCTGTCGCTGACGCCGGGTGTGAACCGGGAGACGCTGCAGGCCACCGCGCTGCTGGCGCTCGACCAGCCGGCGGAAGGACTGCTGCCCGGCCAGTATGTCCGGGCCACGCTGTTCACCGCCAAGGAGACGGCGGGCGACAGGGTCACCGTTCCCACCATCGCCGTGCAGACCATCGCCGGCCGCGAGGTCGTCTTCCTGCGCACCAAGGAGGGGTTCACGGCGCAGCCGGTGACCCTGGCCCGGCGCAGCGGCGATCTGGTGGAACTGTCGGGCGGCCTGAAGGCCGGGCAGCGCATCGCCACGATCAATTCTTTCCTGCTGAAGGCCGAACTGGGCAAAGCGGAGGTAGAGGAATGATCGCCAAAATCCTGGAATTCTCCGTGAAGGCCCGTTGGCTCGTGGCCTTCCTCGCCCTCGTCGTCGCGGCCATCGGCGCCTGGCAGGTCACCCTGCTGCCCATCGACGCCGTGCCCGACATCACCAACCGCCAGGTCCAGATCAACACCTTCGTCCCCACGCTGGGGCCGGTGGACCTGGAAAAGCAGGTTACCTTCTCGGTGGAGACGGCCCTTGCCGGCATCCCTGGCCTGCAGACCACCCGGTCGCTGACCCGCAACGGCTTCAGCCAGGTGACGGCTGTCTTCACCGACGCCACCGACATCTACTTCGCTCGCCAGCAGGTGACGGAACGCCTGGCCCAGGCCAAGGACACCCTGCCGCCGGGCATACAGCCGCAATTGGCCCCGGTCACCACCGGCCTGGGCGAGATCTTCATGTTCAGCGTGGAATACCAGCATCCCGACGGCAAGGGTGCCACCGCCATCGATGGCAAACCGGGCTGGCAGAAGGACGGCTCCTACCTGACACCGGAAGGTGAGCGGCTGACCGATACGATATCCAAGGCCTCCTACCTGCGCACGGTTCAGGATTGGGTCATCCGGCCGCAGCTGCGCAACGTGCTGGGCGTGGCTGGCGTGGATTCCAACGGCGGCTACGTGAAGCAGTACGTGGTGGAGCCAGACCTGGTGAAGATGGCGGCCCACGGCATCTCCTTCACCGAGTTGGCCCGTGCGCTGGAAGCCGGCAACCTCTCGGCCGGCGCCAACTACGTCCAGCGGGCCGGGGAATCGTTTCTGGTGCGCGCGGACGCGCGCCTTCGCTCCATGGATGAGATCGGCCGCGTGGTGGTCGCCACCAAGGCCGGCGTGCCCATCCGCATCGGTGACGTGGCCAATGTCGTCATCGGTGGCGCGGTCCGCACCGGCGCTGGCAGCAAGATGGGCAGCGAGGCGGT
The DNA here is from genome assembly GCF_029594735.1 of Nitrospirillum amazonense. Classification (NCBI taxonomy): domain Bacteria; kingdom Pseudomonadati; phylum Pseudomonadota; class Alphaproteobacteria; order Rhodospirillales; family Azospirillaceae; genus Nitrospirillum; species Nitrospirillum amazonense. Next base: position 410,588 of record NZ_JARPAF010000001.1, on the reverse strand, counting down.
GATCAGCACCGTCCTGATGCTCACCGGATCAAACAGCCGCATCGTCGCCACGGCGGTGCGCGAGAAGCTGGAGCAGATCGCCCGGACCCTGCCGCCGGACATCACCGCCAAGCCGGCCTACGACCGGTCCAAACTGGTGGCCGCCACCATCGGCACGGTGGAGAAGAACCTGGTGGAGGGGGCGCTGCTGGTCATCGCCGTACTGTTCCTGCTGCTGGGCAACATCCGCGCCGCGCTGATCACGGCGGTGGTCATTCCCCTGACCATGCTTATGACGGCCACGGGCATGAACGCCCTGCGCGTCTCGGGCAACCTGATGAGCCTGGGCGCTTTGGACTTCGGCCTCATCGTCGACGGCGCCGTCATCGTCGTGGAAAACGCGCTCCGCCGCCTGGCGGAACGCCAGCACCATGAGGGCCGTTTGCTCAGCGCCGGCGAACGGATGGAGGAGACCATCGCCGCGGCGAAGGAGATGGTGCGCCCCACCGTCTACGGCCAGGCCATCATCCTGCTGGTGTTCGTGCCGCTGTTGACCTTCCAGGGAGTTGAGGGCAAGACCTTCTCGCCCATGGCCATCACCCTGATGCTGGCCCTGGTCGCCGCCTTCGTCCTGTCCATCACCTTCGTGCCAGCCATGGTGGCCCTGGTGGTACGGGGCAAGGTCAGCGAGGTGGAGGTGGCGCCGGTGCGGTGGTTCAAGCGCCGGTATGAGCCGGTGCTGCACCGGGCCGTGGCCCATCCCCTGCCGTTCCTGGCGGGCGGCGTGGCGGTCTTCGCCCTGGCCGCCACCCTGTTCACCACGCTGGGGGAAGAGTTCATGCCCCAACTGGATGAAAAGGATGTCACGGTCACCGCCTTCCGCATCCCCTCCACCTCGGTGGAGCAGTCCAAGAACATGCAACTGCAGATCGAGCGGGCGTTGTCGAGCCTGCCGGAGGTGGCCATGGTGTTCTCCAAGACCGGCAACGCCGACCTGGGCACCGACCCCATGCCGCCCAACGCCTCGGACACCTACGTCATTCCCAAGCCGGAGAGCGAATGGCCGGCGGACGTGAAGACCAAGGCCGACCTGCTGAAAAGGATCGAGGACAAGTCGAACGAGCTGGTGGGCAACCGCTATGAGATCCAGCAGCCCATCCAGATGCGGTTCAACGAACTGATCGCCGGCGTGCGCAGCGATGTGGCGGTCAAACTCTACGGTGATGATCTGGAGGCCATGAGCGCCACGGCGCAGAAGATCGCCGCGGCCTTGCGGACCGTTCCGGGTGCCGCCGACGTGCAGGCGGAACAGACCAGCGGCGCCCCCACCTTCGACATCCAGGTGGACCGGGACGCCGCCGGCCCGCTGGGCCTGACGGTGGAGGACATCACCGACACGGTGGCTGCGGCACTCAGCGGCCGAGAAGCTGGTTTATTGTTCGAGGGCGACCGCCGCTTCAACGTGGTGGTCCGCCTCCCGGCGGCCCAGCGGGACGATGTGGCATTGCTGGGGTCCATCCCCGTCATGCTGCCGGCCGAGCCGGGCAAACCCCGCGCTTCCGTCCCCTTAAGGGAGCTGGTGCGGTTCAGCTACACGGAGGGCCTGAACCAGATCAGCCGTGAGAACGGCAAGCGCATGATCGTGGTCCAGACCAACGTCCGCGGCCGCGACGTGGGCGGGTTCATCAACGAGGCCCAGGAGAAGGTGGGCCGCATCGAACTGCCGCCCGGCTGCTACACCGACTGGGGTGGGCAGTTCGAAAACCTGCAGTCGGCCACCCGGCGCCTGACCATCGTGGTGCCCGCTTGTTTCATCCTGATCTTCGCCCTGCTGTACATGGCCCTGGGCAGCTTCGGCGCGGCCGTGGCGGTGTTCTCCGCCGTGCCCTTGGCCCTGGCCGGCGGCGTGTTCGCCTTGGTGCTGCGGGACATCCCGTTCTCGATCAGCGCCGCGGTGGGCTTCATCGCCCTCTCCGGCGTGGCCGTGCTGAACGGCCTGGTCATGATCGGCGCCATCCGAAAGCACCTGGATGATGGCATGGACGCGGACCAATCGGTGCTGCGGGGCGCCATGGAGCGGGTGCGCCCCGTGCTCATGACGGCCCTGGTCGCCTCCCTGGGCTTCGTGCCCATGGCCCTGGCCACCGGCACGGGTGCCGAGGTGCAGCGGCCGTTGGCAACGGTGGTGATCGGTGGCCTGATAACCTCCACCGCTTTGACGCTGCTGGTACTGCCGGCCGTGGCCGGGATGCTGTTCCGGCATCGAACCAAGTCAGCGATGGGTGAGTTGACGGGAGGAGCTGCCGAACCCGCGTCCTGATAGCGTAACGCCCAGGGGAACCGGCAACCTCTAATGAACCGCGCTGAAATTGTCGGGAGGTTCACTTCTGAGAGTACGGTTCAAGAACCAAGTCGCGGTTCACCCAACACCCGCAGGGGCAGCCCCGGTCGATCCGTCTGAGTGGGCTGGACGCCCAAGTCATTGGCGGCCAGCCGCTGCCCTACCTGGTTGGCAGCGTTGTCGCCGCTCTGGCGCACGGCCACGACGACGTTGCCGCCGCCGCTGGTCTGGGTGTCGCCATTGCTGGCCAGTTCGCCTGACACCCATGCCGCGCAGCAAACGGCCGGTATGGTAATCGACCTCGTCCTCCAGGCCGGCGTGGCCTTCCGTGTTGGTGGCTGACAGGCGGTCCAGAACCAGGGATTTACCGTTGGGCAGCAGCAGGCGCGTCCACACCACCAGGATGCGCGACTGGCCGTAGTAGGTCACGGCGCTGTCGTAAGTGCCCAGCAGCCGGGCGCCCTGGGGGATCAGCAGGAAGCGGCCGGTGACACTGTAGATGTCTTCCGTCACCTGGGCGATGACCTGCCCCGGCAGGTCGGAGTTCAGCCCGGTCACCAGCGCCGCCGCCAGGACTGTTCCGGCCTGGATGACATAAGGGGAGATTGGCGGCTGCAGCCGATGGGCCGTCACGGTCGCGGTGTTCGCCGGTCCGTGCAGGAAGGCGCGCTTATGAGCCTGCTGGTTGGGATCGTTTTCCTCGCCAACATTTTCGTCAGATGGGCCGGCGCCGCCCTGCCCTGCCGTCTCCCTCGCTTCCCGCAACGGACCGGCCGTATGGGCCGTAACGGTGAAGAACACCGGGGACGCGGCGGCTTGCCGGCGCTGCTGGTCCCGTTCCTGCACTGCCTGGTTCGGGCCGTCGGGACCGGTGAATGCCGGCATCGACGACGGTGGCGGCAACAGCGGCGTTGGCGATACGGAAGGCGCCGCCGGGCGCCGTGCGTGTTTCCCGGAGGCGGGCGACCGCGCGGGGGGAGAGGGGGGCGAGCGCCGGCGCGCCCGGCCGGGTTGCCAGGGCGGGCGGGCCGTCGCGACCCCGGTGATCATGACCATGTCGCCGGGCCTGCGCGGCCGCGACCCTGCCGGGCGGCGGCCGGCACTCGCGGGGGAGAGGAGGCAAAGGGCCCCCTCTCCCCAATTTAAAGATGGGCATAGATTCACATTTTCGTTTTATTGATGTTTATCCCCTACAACCTCAATGTAGGCGAAAGATGCGTCATAGTATGGTCTTGCCCTTCCTCACCGCCTACTGGGGCAAGGCTCAGCCTCGACCGGATGCCGTTCAGTCCTGGCATCCCGTGGCCTACCACAGCTTGGACGTGGCTGCCGCGATGGCCGCCTTGCTGGACGTCCGGCCAGCATGGCTGGCGGCGGTGGCGGCAGCCCTGAACCTGTCCCCTGAGGCATGCCGCCAGCGGCTGGTTCTGGCGGCGGCGCTGCACGATCTCGGTAAGTTCGCCGAGAACTTCCAGTGCAAGGTCCCGGCCTTGCAGCAACTGCTGTCCGCCGAGGCCGGCCGGACGCCACACGCCCGCCTTTCGACCTCGGGCCATGGCGACATCGGCCACAGCCTGTGGAAAGCCCTAGCCAGGGAGCGGCGCCTGCGCGGCCTCACCCCGTGGGTACAGGCCGCGGTCGCCCACCATGGCGCCCCCACGACAGACCCGGCCCTCAACAACGCCATGACGGAGGCCAGCATCACCGATGCCGGGGCCTTCACCGACGCAGCGTTGGATCTGATCGGTCGGCCGGCGTTCCCCGACAATTACCCGGAAGAGCTGGGCGCCGAGACGTGGCGCGTAACCGGCCTGGTCATCCTGGCGGACTGGATCGGCTCCAACCAAAGCTGGGGAACACCCGTGACGCGCCTGACGCAAGAAATCGGCACCATGGAAAAGTCCGGCTCACCTTCCAGCCTGCTGTCATGCCGGATCCTCGGCTGGTGGAGCTGGTCCGGCTCCTCGCGCGGCACGCGGCTGATCAATACTTTGACAGCGCGCGGCAACCGAAGGCGAAGCCCAAGTAGCAAGAGGCCGGAATGACCAAGGTCGCGCTCTACGCCCGCTACAGTTCCGACAATCAGCGCGATGCGTCGATTGAAGACCAGCTACGGCTCTGTCGCCTCCATGCCGAGCGCCAAGGGTGGACAATCACTGACAGCTATACCGACCGCACCATGTCCGGCGCGTCACTGCTGCGTCCCGGCATCCAGGAACTGATCCAGGACGCGACACGGGGGATGTTCGCCATCGTGCTGGCCGAAGCGATGGACCGCCTCAGCCGCGACCAGGAGGATATCGCCGGCCTGTTCAAACGCATGGGATTCGCGGGCGTCAAGATCGTCACCCTGGCCGAGAGCGAGGTCAGCGCCCTGCATGTCGGCCTCAAGGGCACCATGAACGCCCTGTTCCTCAAGGAGCTGCGCGACAAGACCCACCGGGGGCTTCGCGGCCGGGTCGAACTCGGTAAATCCGGCGGTGGCAACGCCTACGGCTATGACGTGGTGCGGCAACCAGCTGCGGACGGCCCGGCCACGCATGACGCCCTGCAACAGGAGGAGACGCGCCCCCGCGCCGCTGAGCTGATCCGGTCGCTGGTCAGCCGCATCGTTCTGACCCCAGCGGCGGATGGCTTGCGGGATAGACCTGCACGGAGATCTCGCCGGCATCCTCACCGTCGCCGCGACCCGAACGGCCGAGCCGCAAACGACCAACAGCCCGCGCTCTTACGAGGCGGGCTGTTCGGGTGACTTGGTCGAGCAAGTTAAGAAGTCCCGCCTGCCGCGTTGTCCAGCAGCTGGATGGTGCCCATGTTCTGCACGCCGCCGTCGTGGCCGGTCATGAGGCCATAGTTGACGACGGTGTTCAGGATGCTTTGATTGAGCAGGCCATAGCCCACCGTGCCGGCCAGCGCGGCGAAGGTGCCGCCCACCGTGTTGACCAGCGTGGCTATGGTGCCGCGGTTCAGCAGGCCATAGCCGCCGTTGGTGCCGTCGCCGCTGATCAGGCCGCTGTTGGTCAGCGTC
>NZ_JARPAF010000001.1:278716-405140 GCF_029594735.1 Nitrospirillum amazonense | reverse complement strand
AACTCACAGGTTACGTCATGCAGAGGGCCAAAATCCGTATTGCCATCGCAGGCATCGGAAACTGTGCGAGCGCGCTGATCCAGGGCATTCATTACTACACCCCTGAGCGCTGCCGCGACGGTGTGGTTGGTCTGATGCATCGTGAGATCGGGGGCTTCCTGCCCTGCGACATCGCGGTCGTCGCCGCGTTCGACGTGGACGCGCGCAAGGTGGGCACCGACGTCCATCGCGCCATCTTCGCCAAGCCCAACTGCACCAAGGTTTTCCAGGCCGACATTCCCGACAGCGGCGTGACCGTCAAGATGGGCCAGGTGCTGGACGGCATCTCCGACCACATGGCGGACTATTCGGAAGACCGCACCTTCGTGCGCGCCGACGCGGCCGAGCTGAGCAAGGAGGAGATCGTCGCCGAGCTGAAGCGCACCGGCGCCGAGGTCCTGCTGAACTACATGCCCGTGGGCTCCGAACAGGCCGCCCGCTTCTACGCGGAATGCGCGCTGGAGGCCGGCGTCGCCTTCATCAACAACATGCCGGTGTTCATCGCCAGCGACAAAGCCTTCGCCGACCGCTTCAAGGCCCGCAACCTGCCCATCATCGGCGACGACATCAAATCCCAGCTGGGCGCCACCATCACCCACCGCGTGCTGACCGACCTGTTCGCCAAGCGCGGCGTCAAGCTGCTGCGCACCTACCAGCTCAACACCGGCGGCAACACCGACTTCCTCAACATGAAGAACCAGCACCGCCTGGCCTCCAAGAAGACGTCGAAGACCGAGGCCGTGCAGGCCGTCGCCCACAAGCGCATCGAGGACGACAACATCCATGTCGGCCCCAGCGACTACGTGCCCTGGCAGAACGACAACAAGCTGTGCTTCATCCGCATGGAGGGCCACCTGTTCGGCGACGTCCCCATGGACATCGAGCTGCGCCTGTCGGTCGAGGACTCGCCCAATTCCGCCGGCGTCGTCATCGACATGATCCGCTGCTGCAAGCTGGCCTTGGACAACGGCATCGGCGGCATCCTGGAAGGTCCCAGCGCCTATTTCTGCAAGCACCCCCCGGTCCAGTACACCGACGACATCGCCTACCAGATGACCGAGACATTCATCCGCAGCACCACCCTGAAGCTCGCCGTCGCCAAATGAAGTGCCTCATCGTCGCAGCCGGGCAAGGAACCCGGCTGCGGGAGCGCGGCCTCCTCAAGCCGCTCATCCCCATCAAGGGCAGCCCTCTGATCGAGCGCGTGATGGAGCGGGGGCGTGCTGCCGGCATCACGGAATTCGTGGTGGTCAGCGGCTATCGCGGCGAAGAGCTGCGGGCTGCCGTGGATGTGCTGGCGGCACGGGTGGGTGTTGCCGTCTCCCATGTCGCCAACGACGAATGGGAACGGGCCAACGGCGTCTCGGTCCACAAGGCGAAGGCCTTGCTGACGGAGCCCTTCCTGCTGACCATGTGCGATCACCTGGTGGACCCCGGCATTTTCCAGGGCCTGATGGCGCTGCGGCCGGAGCCGGACACCGTGACCCTGGCCGTCGACTTCAACATCGAACGGCCGCTGAACGACCCGGAAGACGTCACGCGCGTGAAGTGCGTGGACGGCCGAATCGTGCACATCGGCAAGGTGATCCGCGACTTCAACGCCTTCGACACCGGCGTCTTCCTCTGCACGCCGGGCATGTTCGCGGCGCTGGAGGAAAGCCAGGCCAAGGGCGACGACAGCATCTCGGGCGCCATGAACGTGCTGGCGGGCTGGAAGAAGGCCTGCGTCCACGACATCGGCGACCGGTTCTGGATCGACGTCGACGACCCGGCCGCGTTCGAGAAGGCCGAAAAGCTTCTGGACGCCGGCCAGCTCTGAGCCATGCAAACCACTGAACCGGTCAAGCGGACCTCCGAAATCGAGGAGGTCACCAACCTGTACGTCATCCATCCCATCTCAGGCTGGCTGACCCCCAGGTTCGCCGCCCTGGGGATACCGCCGAACGCGGTGTCCCTGGCCGGGATGGCCTTCGGCATCGCCGCCGGCGTGGCCTACACCCATTACCAGACCCTGGCGTGGACCGTGGCGGCCTTCATCCTGATGATCGCCTGGCATGTCATGGACGGCGCCGACGGCCAGTTGGCCCGGCTGACCAACGCGCAGTCGGAAACCGGCAAGATCCTGGACGGCATCTGCGACTACGTCACCTTCATCGCCGTCTATGTCGGCCTGGCCATGACGCTGGCGGCGGAACAAGGCGCCTGGGTGTGGATCGTCATCGTGGCCGCTGGCGTGGCCCACGCGGTCCAGTCCGCCGCCTACGAGATGCAGCGCCAGTGCTACAACTTCTGGGGCTGGGGACGGAAATCCGCCGAACTGGCCAAGCTGGACACCCCGGCGGCGCACCGCCCGGGCGTGCTGGGCGCGCTCTACCGCCTGTATCTGCACCTGCAGTATCTGACGACGGGCGTCACCGTGGGCTTCCACGACGAACTGGCGCGTGCCTTGGCGGCCGACGCGACCCACGCGCCGAAGATTCGGGAGGCGTACCGGGCAGCCTTCGCCCCGGCTGTGCGGCATTGGTCCATCCTGTCGGCCAACTACCGCACGCTGGGCATTTTCATCGCCGCCGCCGTGGGCCGGCCGCTGCTGTATTTCTGGTTCGAACTGGTGGGCTTCAGCCTGATCCTGGCCGTCCTGCTGTCGCGCCAAGCCGCCCGCTCCACCCGCTTCCTCACAAGCCTGCGACAGGCGGCATAGCCGGTACCGGGCGCGTCCTGTGCGCCCGGTGGAAGAGATAGGCCGCCAGCCCGATCAGGATCAGCGACGGGCCCAGGGCCGTCACGGCGGGGCTGAGGTTCAGCAGCAAATCCAGGCGATCGGAAATCTGCTGCGTCAGGGAAAAGACGATGCCGATCACGGCGCCGATGGTGATCTGCTGGCCCGTGGACTGGGACCGCGGCGGCCCGAACACGAACGGCGCCGCGATCAGCGCCATGGCCAGCATGGTCAGCGGCAGGCTGAGCTTGGTCCACAGTTCCTGTTCATAACGCACGGCGTGCTGCCCCTGCCGCCCCAGTTCGCGGACATAGCGATAAAGGTCTGTCGGCGACATGTTCTCCGGCACTGGCATCAGGTCCTGCACGCGCTTGCCCGGCAGGAAGGATGCCCAGGACAGGCTGTCCAGATGCTCGGTATGGATCTGTTTGGCGTCCACGGTCTTGCGCGTCACGTCGCGCAGTTGCCAGGGCCCCTCCGCCTGGATTTCGGCGCGGTCGGCATGGATAAACGTCTCCAGCCGTCCATCCTGGGAGAAGGTGTAGACGTTCACGCCGCGCAGGACGTTCTTGCTCTCGATCCGCAGCACGTTCAGGTATTGCCGCGCGCCGCCGGCCCAGAAGCTGTCGCCGGTGTCCGCCAGGGGTGAGTCGGCCAAAGCGGCGGACCGCAGGGTCAGGGCCAAATGTTGCGCTGGCGGAATGACAAATTCGGCCACCAGGAACAGCACGAGGACGACCGGCGGCAGCAGCTTGAGCACCGACCCGATGATGCGCACTTCCGATAGGCACAAGGCACGCATGGCCGTCAGTTCCGAGCCCTTGCTCAGGCTGCCCAGGGCCAGCAGGGTGCCGATCAGCATGGCAACGGGCGCCACCTGCAAAAGGCGCGACGGGCTGGTCAGCAGCACATAGACCAAGGCGTTGACCACGTGGTATTGGCCCTCGCCCACTGACTTCAGCTGTTCGACGAACTCCAGCAGGCTGAACAGCGCCACGACTCCGCCAGCGACCGTCAGGAAAGCCTTCAGTGTCGCGCCGCCGATATACCGATCAAACTGGGTCATGGCGGACAGTGTGTTCCCGCGGCACCTCAAGGCTGCCCGACAGCCGCTTGACCAGGGCCCGGACACGGAACTCCACGTTCCATTGCGGCCAGTACAGCGCCACGACCAGCAGCACCGCCAGCAGCGCCGGCGCCCACCAGATGCCGGGAATGGCGCCGACGGAGCCATGCTGCACCCAGGTGCGGGCCGACGTGCACAGCAGGTAATAGCCGGAATAGACCAGGATGGCGGTGCCGAACTTGGCGTAGCGCCCCCCCTGCCGGGGATTGACGCGGCTGAGGGGCATGCCCAGCAAGCCCAGCAGGAGGGTGGAGAGGCAGGTGGACAGCCGCCACTGGAACTCCGCGATGTCGGCAGGATCGCTGGAGCGGGCCAGGCGAGCGCTGCTGACGCCTGTGGCGCTGTATTCCTGCGGGGCGATGTTGTGGTTGGCGGGGTCCAGCGTGACGCTGCCCACATCCATCATACGGTCCTGGGTCGAGTCGTCACGCCCCAGGAAATAGACGTGCGCACCATCCAGTTGCACGTTCGATCCGCCGTCCCGTTTCGGCGGCAGTGCGTGGGCGCTCTGCGCCATGATGATGTCGGTGGTGGTCGGATGCTGGATCTGGATGAAAACCTCTTTCGCTGGCCCCCGGATGCCCTCCCGCCGGGGGAAGAAGATGACCCGGCCACCGTGCTTGTTGAGGTAGAAGGTGCCCGATTCCATGGCATCGACGTTCATGGAAAGCTGTGCGCGATACGTGATGTCGTGCGACTTCTCATAGGCCCAGGGGCGTACGAACAGGGAAAGCGCCAGCACCAGCACCGCCAGACCGCCCGACAGCATGAACAGCGCGCGCAACACGATGCCGGGACTCACGTGCAGGGCGAACATGGCCGTGATTTCGGAGTCACCGTAGAGCTTGCCGAAGGCCATCACCACTGAGACGTACAGCGATATGGGAATCAGAACCTCTAGCGAGATCAGGAGCTTGAGCCCGACCAATTCAGCGATGGCGCCGGTCGGCAACAGGCCGTTGACCGCGTCTGCCAGCAGGCCCGCGGTGCTGTAGCCCACGAACAGGGCCGCAAGGATGCCCAGTACGGCCGCCAGCGGCTTCGCGACTTCTCGAATCAGGTAGCGTTCGATGATCAAAGCTCTACGCCATCCCGCGCTTGGTTCGTCAGGGGATTACCCTATCAAGCCGGGTGCCTACTAACTCCCCCGGCGCTATCGCAACGACTGTTCGCATATGGCATACGACATCTTGCATTAATGTCTATGACAATCCGACGACAGCCTTCTATAAAGGTTACGGCGGATATATGAAGCCTTCGCTAAATTGCGAGAGGGCGGAATGGCGGCTCCGCGATGGTGGCATAGCTAATATAGAAGCATGGCTAATTCAGAAGAACAGATCCGGTCGCTTGTATTCGACGCCCTCCGTGCCTCCCTGGAACGGCCCGTCGAATTATCGGATGATACGAACATCACCGAAGGCCTCGGTCTGGATTCGGTTGCGGTCATGGATTTCGTGATGGAGATCGAAGATGCGCTCGACATCTCCATCCCGCTGGACCGGATCGCCGAGGTGAAGACCATCGGCGATCTTATCGCTACGGCACGTGACCTTAAGGGCAACCGCTGACCTATGGCTCTTTTCGATAAGTTCGCGCCGCTGATGGGGCAGTTCGAGAGCCTGGAATCCACCGGCTACAATCCCTTCAACGTCAGCTTCGACCGGGTGCTCTCCCCGACCGAGGGGATGATCGCCGGCCGGCGCATCCTGCTGCTGGGCACCAACAACTACCTGGGGCTGACCTACGACCCCCACGTCATCGATGCCGCCGTCGCCGCGACCCGCAGCCTGGGCGCCGGCACCACCGGCTCGCGCGTGGCCAACGGCAGCTACGGCGGCCACCGGCAGCTGGAACGCCACTTGGCCGACTTCTACGGCCGCCGGCACTGCATGGTGTTCTCCACCGGCTACCAGGCCAATCTGGGCATCCTTTCCGCCCTCGCCGGCAAGGACGACCACCTGATCCTGGACGCCGACAGTCACGCCAGCATCTATGACGGATCCCGCCTGGGCCACGCCCAGGTCACCCGCTTCCGCCACAACGACCCCGACGACCTGGACAACCGCCTGCGCCGCCTGGCCGACACCCCCGGCGACAAGGTCATCGTCGTCGAAGGCATCTATTCCATGCTGGGCGATACCGCCCCCCTGCGCGAGTTCGTCGAGGTCAAGCGCAAGTGGGGCGCCTACCTGGTGGTGGACGAGGCCCATTCCCTGGGCGTCCTGGGGCGCACCGGGCGCGGCCTGACCGAGGCCGCCGGCGTCGAGGACGAGGTCGACTTCATCGTCGGCACCTTCTCCAAGAGCCTGGGCGGCATCGGCGGCTTCTGCGTCAGCGACATGGACGGCTTCGACATCCTGCGTGTCGCCAGCCGGCCTTACATGTTCACCGCCTCCCTACCTCCGGCCGTGGTGGCGGCGGTGACGGAGGCGCTGAACCAGCTGCGCCACCGCCCGGCCTTGCGCCAGCAGCTGATGGACAACGCCCGCCGCTTCCATGCCGGCCTCGGCGACCTGGGCTTCCATGTCGGGCCCGAGGCCAGCCCCGTCGTCTCCGCCATCATGCCGGATCCCAAGACGGCCTTCGCCTTCTGGACACGCCTGCTGGAGGCCGGCCTTTACACCAACGTCAGCCTGCCCCCCGCCACACCCAAGGGCCTTGCCCTGCTCCGCTCCAGCGTCAGCGCCGCTCACAGCCGCAGCCAGATCGACCACGCCCTCTCCCTGTTCGCCACCACGGGACGCGAACTGGGCCTCATCCCGGCAGAGCCGGTCGCCCAGCCCGAAATCCGCGCCGCCGCTCAGTAGTACTTCATCAGCACGGAAACGGGATTGTCCCCGGCCTGGACGGGGATGCGCACCTTGCCCAGGTCCGGCGGTCCCAGGTACAGCGTCGGATTGTTGGAGAAGCCGTACCCCTCCGCCGGAATGCCGAGCATCGTCGTATCGAAATGGCCATTGTCGTTTTCATCATGAAACAACGCGACCGCGTAATGGCCGGCCTGGGGCAGGACGAAACAGGCCTCCGTCACGGGCAGGACGACCGGCAGGATCTGGCGGGCGACCTTATAGGCACCGTCCAGGAAATGATCGGCATCGTCCGGATAGATGGTGATGGTGACGTTGCCCTTGCCCGAGTGCATGCCGGTGATGTTGAGCCGCAGCCGGACCTGGGCGGCATCGGCCGGGTCGCACGGCGGGCCGGGCATGGCCACCGCCTTCTCCGCCCGGGCCACCGCGGGCAGGGCCAGGACCGCCGTCACCGGGGCCGCCACCACCGCCAGAGACCAGATGCCCGCCAGCACGGCGCGGGCTTTAAGCTTGCCTCGCATCACCAACTTGTCCCCCACCAGTCCATTCTTCCGGGCGCGCCCGCACGCACCATGTACGGGCGGCGACAGATGGACTTCAAGCCCTGTGAAGACCCCATGCATGCGTGACGTGGTCATCTTCCGGCACAATCTGTTCCGGGTTTCCGAGACCTTCATCACGGAGCAGGCGCGCTTCCTGCGCCGCCATGCGCCGCTATACGTCGGGCGCCTGCGGTATGGCCCGCCGCCGCCGGGCGCCGCCTCGCTGGCGCTGGCCGATCTCTGGCCGCGCCTCACCCTGCCCCGCATCGGCTGGCAGATGCTGACCCGCGATCCGGCACCGTATCAGCGCCTGCTGGCGGGGCGGCGCCCGGCCCTGATCCATGCCCATTTCGGGGTGGAGGGCGTCTATGCCCTGCCGGTGGCGCGTCGCCTGGGCCTGCCGCTGATCACCACCTTCCACGGCTTCGACGCGACGCTGTCAACCGCGGCGCTGATGATGTCGCCCGCCTGGGTGAACTATCCCCTGTTCCGCGGCCGCCTGGCCCGGCAGGGGGACCTGTTCCTCTGCGCCTCCGCCTTCATTCGGGAGCGGGTGCTGGCCATGGGCTTCCCGGCGGAGCGGACGCGGGTGCACTACATCGGCGTCGATTGCCAGGCCATCCGCCCCCGCGACCCGGAGGAGGAGACGCCGACCATCCTGCACGTCGCCCGCCTGGTGGAGGTGAAAGGGGCGGAATATCTGATCCGCGCCTTCTCCCTTCTTGCGGATTGGCATCCCAAGGCCCAACTGGACATCATCGGCGACGGGCCTTTGCGCAAGCCGTTGCAACGGCTTGCGGGAACGCTGGGATTGAGCAGTCGCATACGCTTCTTGGGAGCCCTGCCCCATACCGAGGTTCTGGCGCGGATGCGCCGGGCGGCGATGCTGGTCCTGCCCAGCGTGCGCACCAACACCGGGCGCGTCGAGGGCCTGGGCATGGTCATGCTGGAGGCCGCCGCCACCGGTGTCCCCGTGATCGGCAGCCGCATCGGTGGCATTCCGGAAGCCATCGTGGAGGACCGCACCGGCCTGCTGGCGCCGGAGCGCGATGCCGAGGCCCTGGCCCGGCATATGGAAACCCTGCTGGACAACCGCGACCTGCGCCACCGCATGGGATGGGAGGCGCGCGCTCACGTGGGGGCGCGGTTCGACATCACCCGCCAGACGGCAGCGCTGGAGGATATATACGACCAGGTGGCCGGCCATGCGGCATGACGGCGCCTCAGGTCCCGAACGGGGGAGTGACCAGAGGATGGCTGGGCGGGCAGTCGTGGTCGCCCATCCGGACGACGAGATCCTATGGCTCAGCTCCGCCCTCGCCGGGGCCGACCGGGTTGTCTTCTGCTTCGGCGATCCCTTCGGTCGGCCGGCCAAGGCGGCGGCGCGGCAGCGCGCGGTGGCGGCCCTGGCCTTGCCGGGCCTGATCGACCTCCGCATTCCGGAAAGCGGCGCCGGCTTCGCCATCGACCGGGCCAGCCCGATGGTCACGCCCCAGGGGCTGCAGATCACCGACGCGGCGGCCCGCACCCGTTATGAGGCGAACTTTCCCCGCCTGATGGCGGCCCTGCGCCCGGCCCTGGCGGGATGCGCGGAGGTCTACACCCATAACCCCTGGGGGGAGTACGGCCACGCCGAGCACGTGCAGGTCCACCGTGCCGTCACCACCCTTCAGGCGGAGCTGGGCTTTCGCGTCTGGTTCAGCAACTATGTGGACACCAGGAGCTGGCCGCTGGCCACCCGGCTGGCCGGCGCCCCGTGCTGGACGGATCGGCGCCACGTCCGGCCCGACGTCGCCCTGGCGCGCAGCCTGATGAAGACGTACCGGCGCCATGGCGCCTGGACCTGGACGCCATTTCACCGCTGGCCGGCGCAAGAAACACTTTACGGCCACGCGCCGGAGGCCGAAGGTCGCCACCCCATGGCGGGGGAGGAGATGTTGGACGTGGCCGGCCTGCGCTGGTGGCCTCCGCCCTGGCGCCGGGCGCGGCGGCGCCTGCCGCCCCTTCCGGTTTGATCCTCGGTCCCTTCGCTTTGAAACACGGCCTGCTGCGAAACACGATCTGCTGCGCGGAATGTCCCCATGACCTCGACGACTGATACCACCCGTCCCGGCCGCCTGGAAAACCTGGCCGCCGGTCTCCGCTTCGCCGCCCGCGCCGTCGGGCAGCGGTACACGCCGCTGCTAGCCCAGGTCGTGGTGACGCGCCGCTGCAACCTGGCCTGCGGCTATTGCAACGAATATGACGACTTCTCCCCGCCCGTACCGCTGAAGGACTTGCTGGCGCGCGTCGATCATCTGGCGGCGCTGAAGACGTCCTCCATCACCTTCACGGGCGGCGAGCCCCTGCTGAACCCCGACCTGGACAAGGCCGTGCGCCATGCCCGGCAGAAGGGGATGATCGTCACCACCATCACCAACGGCTTCCGCCTGACCAAGGAATGGATCGACCGCCTGAATGCCGCTGGCCTTCAGGGCATGCAGATCAGCATCGACAACCTTGAGCCCGACGAAATCTCGATGAAGAGCCTGAAGTCGGTCGAGGGCAAGCTGGAGCTGCTGTCCAAGCATGCGCTGTTCAAGGTCAATGTGAACTCCGTGCTGGGCGTCACGGGGGAGCGGACGCAGGACGTGGTGACGGTGGCGGAAACGGCTGCCAAGTTCGGCCTGCAGCATTCCGTGGGCGTGTTGCATGACGGCAGCGGCACGCTGAAGCCCCTGAGCCCAGCGCAGATGCTGGCCTATGAGAAGGTCACCCAGATTTCGCCGTCCCTGGTGCACACCTTGAACTACCGGCTGTTCCAGAAAAACCTGATGAACGGCCAGGCCAACGATTGGCAGTGCCGCGCCGGCGCCCGTTACCTGTACGTCACCGAGGACGGGCGGGTGCATTGGTGTTCGCAGCAGCGCGGCTATCCCAACAAGCCGCTGCTGGACTACACGCTGGAAGACATCAAGCGGGAATATCACACCGAAAAGGGCTGCGCCCCGACGTGCACCCTGAGCTGCGTGCACCAGATGAGCATGTTCGACCGGCGGCGCCAGTCCATTCCGGACCCCACGGTCCGGCCGGCCGGCGCGCCGCCGGCGGATGGTGCGGCCAAGCCGGTCAGCTGACCGGCTTTTCCCGGTCGTACCGGAACAGCCCGCCGTAGGCGGCCGCCATCGCCACCGCGACGATGGCGACGCTGACAGCGGGCCTTTCGCCCCCGGGCAGCAGGCGCAGGGTCCAGACCACGGCGGCCATGACGGCAACGCCGGCGGCGGGCAGCAGGAAGGCCCGGGCGACGCTGGCGGCGCCGATGGCCCATGTCCGCTCCAGATAGCGGGCGCCCCACGCCAGCAGCGGCGGATAGATCGCCAGCCACACCGCCGCGACGGCGATGATTCCGCCCTCGGCCGGCAGCAGGGCCCCCACCGCGACGATGCCGGCGCTCAGCAGGGTCAGCGTGGCGGCTGACAGCTGGGCCGCCAGGCCCGGCCGTCCCGACGCCATCATCAGCGGCGTCAGCAGTTGCGAGGTCACGCGCAGCAGGGCGGCCGCGGCCAACAGCTTCAGCGGCAGGGCGGCGGCGGTATAGCTGAGGCCGTGGTCGTCATGGATCAGGGTGGTCAGAGGGTCGGCCGCCAGGATCAGGCCCACCATCAGGGGGGCCGTCAGCAGGGCCAGTCGGCGCAAGGACCAGGTCAGCGATCGGGTCAGTCCGGCCCTGTCGCCAGCCAGGCGGGCGAAGACGGGCAGCGCCGTGCGGTTGATGAGCGTGCCCACCGCCATCACCGGTTCCATGGCGATGTCGAAGGCGACCCGGTACAGCGCCAGGGGGGCCGGGCCGTAGAACCAGCCCACCAGCAGGAAATCGATGTTCTTGAAGATTTGCTCGAACAGGTTGACCGCCGCGGCGCGGAAGCCGAAGCGGACCAGGCCGCGGATGTCGTCCCACCGGAAGTGCGCCCCCGGGCGGAAGGGGCGCGCCAGCGTGGCGCCGATCAGCGTGTAGAGACCGCTGGAAACATAACCCGCTACCAGGGCCCAGGCCCCGGCGCCCGCCACAGCCAGGCCCAGCCGCGTCAGCGCCGCCCCCAGCGTGGCCGCCACGTTGACGACGGCGATCCGCTCATATTTCAGGTCGCGGTTCAGCAGCGCCAGCGGGATCACAGCGGCGGCGACCATCGGCTGCTTGGCAGCCACGGCGACGAAGTAGGCCGCCATGCCGGTGACGCCGTACAGGGCCTCCAGCCCCGGTGCCGCCGCCAAGGTCACCGCACCCATCAAGAAGGCGGCGCCCAGAATGAACCAGAAGAGGCTGTCCAGCTGACGCTTGGCCACCGCGGGCGCCTGGACCAGAGCGTCGCCCGTGCCCAACCCGTCGAAGGCCTCGATCACCATGCCGGTGGAGATGACCAATGAGGCCACTCCCACCTGTTCCTTGCTGAGGAAGGTCAGCACGGCGAGGATGGTGGAGAAATCGATGACCTTGGCCAGGACGGTGGCGCCGCCCAGCCAGTTGAAGCCCCGGCGCAGATGGCGCTGATGGTCGCCGTCGCTCACGTTTTCCTATCCATTCCGAGGGTGGCCTCGGGACGGGGCGGCAGTACCCAGGCGCCCTTATTGACCAGGTGGGCCAGCCAATGGCGCGACTGCTGGCGCCACGCCCGGAATTCCCGCCTGCCCCAGGTGCCGGCCCTCACCGGGGCGGCGCGCATGCGCTCCTCCACCAGGGCGTAGATGCGCTGCGCCCGCGCGGCCCAGGTGTAGTCACGGCTGTCGGCCAGGGCCGTTTCCGCCAAGCGGGCGGCACGGGCGGGATCGCCCAGCAGCGCGTCTATGCCGGCGACAAGGTCGGGTACGGAATCGGGTGGGCAGAGATGGGCGTTCTCATCGTGGCGCAGCACCTCGCCCACATCGGGGGTGCGCCCAGCCAGGATGGGCCGGCCGGAAGCGAGGTAGAAAAATACCTTCAGCGGCAGGACTGTCGATCCGAACTCCGCCAGCGGCAGCCAGGACGGCGGAATCAGCAGAATGTCTGCGGCGTAGATGTAGTCGGCTAGCTTGTCCGCCGGCTGATAGGGGACGATGCGGACATTGGGCACGTCGCGGGCCATGGCCTCGATCGGCCCTTCCCCATACGACCCCACCAGGATGAACAGGACATCCGGCCGCTCCCTGGCCGCTTCGACCGCCAGGGCCAAGCCCTTCTTGTGGTTTACCCGGCCGGTGTAGACGACCGTTTTCTGACCGGGCTCGACGCCGATCCGCCGCTTGGCCTCTTCAAGGGGGATGCGGGCTTGGAACCGGGCCGGTTCATAGCCGTTGCGGATGCAGCGCACTTTGTCCTCGGGAATTCCCAAGGCCAGGTATTTGCGCCGGGTGTAATCGGAATGGCAGATCTTGACGATGAAGCGCGGATGGCTGAGCAGGCGGTACAGCCAGAACTGCAGCGGCGGGATCTGGTCGGGCCATGGGCGGTAGTGATCGAAGGCGACCTTCTGCCCGAACAGGATGGCCATCCAGGCGACCCAGAGGTTGCGGGTGTAGACCACGTCGGCCCGGCGAAACTCTTTCCGGAAAGGCAGGGTGAGCCCGCAGAGGAAATGCCGCAGCGCCGCCGGCGTGATCGGCGCACGCGCGTCGACCACCGGCATGCCGGCCAGGGCCTCCGCCGCCGCCCGACCAGCCGCGTCCTTCAGGGGGACGTGCAGCCACGCCCCTTCCGTCAGCGGGGCCAGATACCGGGCCGTGGTGGTAAATACTTCAGCGTCCGCTTCGGTGCTTGGTAAAGGGTTCTCGAAAGTGAATAATATTCGCATCGAAAACTGCACCATGGGAAAGCGGAGGGGTGCCCGTTTCTTTCATAGGTGATCGCCGGATTCAATAGCGACGGCCCCCACCGTTCCTCTCACCGGGCATGCTGAATGGCCGGTTGGAATCCGGCCCCGGCACACCGCTTATGGGTCACGGGGACGGAAATGGCATCGATACGGTGTATCGGCCATCATTCCGTCACAAAAGTGTGAGGGTGCTCACATCCTTTTGACGCGCCTTGCCCGATTTTCACCTACTGTTTTGTAAATTCCCTGCGGGCCACCGCCAGGCGGTGACCCGCTCGGTGATTTCAATACTGGAGATTGAAGTTTATCAGCCGGAAAGCGATCGCGACCCACCACACCAGGGCCAGGGCGGCCAGGAGAACCAACGCCCCCACCTTCCGCCACATCCCGGAATGCCGTCGCCACTGCGCCATCGTTGAAAGTATCGCCAGCCCCGTGGCGCCACACAGCAGCAGCAGCGTAACGCCTTCCAGAACGTAAGTGATGCCGTCGGTTCTGGCCGAGAAGTAGGTGAAATCGGCGGACAGGACGGAAAGCAACACGGGATAGGCCGCCAGGGCCGCGATCAGGGCCAGGCTCAACAGCTTCGGGACCCGGTGGTCCAACCATTGTGCACGCGGCTTGTTCTCCAGGCCATAAACGCGCCGGGCCAGCGCACCCGCCGGCAGCGCGAGGCCATGGAGCAATAGCACGGCCAGCGCGCCCACTAGGCCGGGCATGATCCAACCCGGTGAACGCCACCAGGGAACAGGCAGGAAGGCGATGGGTGCCGCGACATCAAAGCCCAGCAGGGCGGGGCGCCCCTCCGGCGGCAGAACCTGCATCCTGTCCCGCATGTCGTCCGATCGCCAGAGATTGGGGGCGATCTCGCGCCAGCGCGCCGTGCTACGCGTAGGGATGGAAAAGCTGACGCTGCCATCGCCGTTGTCGTGAATGGCGACGGGGGCCAGAAGGTCTGCCACGCTCAACCACGATGCCGTGTGCCGTTCCGATAGTCCCCAGTATCCCGACAAGGCCTTGGCATCATCGCGAACCGTTGCGGGCGGGGCATCCGCGACGGCGGGACCGTACGCCGGGGCCATGGGCGCCGCCGGGAAATATCGGTCCATGAAGCCGTTGAACAGGGCGTTGTGGATCCTGGTCGCGGCCTCATCGTTCCCGGCACTGTTGAGTGAGATGAAGATCCCCACCCCGTCATCCAGCAGCAGGTGAAGGTCGCTGTGGAAGAACTGGGTGCCGCCATTGTGGGCAATGGACCGATGGCCATTCCGGGTCGTCTCGTAAAAGCCGGTCGCCATCCCGTTCAAGGCGGGGAACACTTTGGGCTGGAGTGCGTGCATGGCACTCGCCGACTCTTCCGTCAGGATGCGGCCGTCCGCCAACCGGCCCAGCTGAAGGTGAGCCAGCATGAACTTCGCCATGTCCGTCGCGGTCGACGTCAAGGCGCCGGCAGGCGAAGGTCCGATATATTCGTAATAGCCGGGGGCCGCGCTGGCCGTGATGTATCCCTGGCTCAGGCTCGGGCGCCAGGCCTCCGGCACCGGCTGGTCGAAGGTGGACCGATCCATGCCCAGGGGGCGCAGGATATGCTGGGCCGCATAGGCGGCGAAGCCCTGGCCGGAAATGCGCTCAACCACATAGGCGGCCAGGGCCGTGGCGTAGTTGGAATAGGCGGGGACGGCGCCCGGCGCGTAGATCCGCGGCGGTAGCCGCGTCTTCACATAATGTTCCAGGCTTTGAGGCGGGTACCGTCCCATGATGTCCTTCAGCACATCCTCGAAGCCGCTCCTATGCGTCACGATGTTCCGCATGGTGATCGGCCGGCCGTCATAGTCGGGGATGTGGAAATCCAGATAGCGATTGATGTCCGCGTCCAGGTCCAGCCGGCGCCGTTCCACCAGTTGCATGACGGCTGTCCACACGAACAGCTTGGAGATGGAACCAGGCCGGATGAGGGTGGTGTCGGCGGCCATGGGCGTGCGGCTGTCCATGTCGGCATAGCCGTAGCCTTTGGCCAGAAGCAGCTGCCCATCCTTCACGATGCTGACGACACCGCCGGCGATGTCGCCCTGCTGGATGGCATAGGGCAGCAACCCATCCAGCCAAGCCTCCGCGTCCCCTTGTGTCAGGGCCCGGGCCGGCTGCCCACCCTGCGGCGCCGGAGCCTCAGGCTGCGACCAGGCCATGGGGGCCTGAGTGGCCGATACCAGTATCGACAACAAGGCCCCGCGCAGCAAAGTGATGCAGCGCCGTTTCATATGATTGCCCTTCATCGGCAGTCCTTGTTTCAGAGTGCGCTGACAGATGCCCATCATTCCGGTCCCGCCTTTCCCGCCCGCGCGAATGGCAGATGGCGCGTGCGCGCGGAATGCAGCACGAAGCCCGACGACCAGCCATGGGGAAACCACAGCACCGCGCCGAAGGCTGCGGGGTCGGAGCTGGGCCGCATGTGCAGCCAGGATCGGCCAATGGCCGTCAATTCGAAGTCGGACACGCCCCAGGCGTCCCGAAACTGCACGATGGCGGCGTCACCCTGGGGTTGGATGGTGGCCGAAAGCCCGCTCTCTTCGCTTTCATACTGTCCGGCCAGCGCCGCCCAATCCGGCGTTTCGTCTTCCGTCGGTGCGGGGAGGCGGTGGAACAATTCCTCGCGCCCCCCGAAGCGCAGGCTGACAGAAGGCTGCCCGTCCGCCCACTCGCACCGCAGGCGTATGGTGCCGATGCCGCTGAGGCCGGTCACCAGGCTGCCATCCGTATCAAGGATCAGCGCCACCGGCGTGGCATATTTGGCGATCCGCAGGCACAAGGCCCCGTCCTGGTGTTCCAAGCTGTACAGGAAACCTGTGTCGGCGCTGACGTAATCGCCCAGCCACGCCGCGAAATCCTCCAACAATGGGCGCGGCGCGGGCGGGTCCAGTTTGTCCGCCAGGACGATGTCCATCACGCGATCCGCAAGTGCCGTTGGCGACGCGCCCGGCGCGCCGTTGCTGAGGATGATGATGTCGAGATCCTCATCCACGGCGGAAATGAATTCGGATGCCCCACCGACCACGCCGCCGGGATGCCGCCATATCGCCATTCCCCGGTAGGTGATGGTCATCAGCCCCAGCCCGTACCAGCCGGACGCGCCATCCCCGTCCGGTTGGGACTGAAGCAACTGCCCCCAACTTTCCGGCGCCCCGAAAGCGTCCCGCGAACGCAGGTGCGCGGCCCAGGCGAGCATGTCGTCCACGGTGGAAACGATGCCACCCTCGCCCAGGATTTCCAATGACGGGTAAAGGCCCCGCCGCCACTGGCCATTCACCAGCGGCGCCAGGTGCATACTGGCCATGCCGGGCGTCATCACATGATCGCTGGGCGCCAGCGTTGTGGATGACATACCCAGCGGATCGAACAGGTGGCTTTTGAATAATACGTCCAACGGCTGCCCCGTCACACGCGACGCGGCCAGCGAGACCAGATGGTAGCCGCCATTGTTATAGATCATCGCTTCCCCCGGGGGGAAATTGGCGCCAGTCTGCCGCAGCAGCGTCCGCAGGCCGCAGCCCTCTGGCGCGGCAACCATTCCGTGACCGATAAAACCGA
Organism: Nitrospirillum amazonense; assembly: GCF_029594735.1. Lineage (NCBI taxonomy): Bacteria > Pseudomonadati > Pseudomonadota > Alphaproteobacteria > Rhodospirillales > Azospirillaceae > Nitrospirillum > Nitrospirillum amazonense. The sequence goes on along the minus strand of NZ_JARPAF010000001.1, from coordinate 388,488 downwards.
GGTCCAGGTGGCACCGCGTTCCGCCACGGTGCTGCAGCAACTGGCGTAGCGTTGGCAGGGCATTGGTCCCCGCCAGCTCCGGCAGATACATGCCGATCGGATTGTCGAGCTGGAGTAGGCCCTGCTCTTGGAGCAGCAGAACCAGCAGCCCGAGGAAATGCTTGCTGGTGGAACCGATCCGCATCCGGGTGGTGGTGGTATTGGCGCAGGCCGTTTCCAGGCTGGCCATGCCGAACGCCCGCCGGTAGATGGGACGCCCGCCGCGCTGAACCCCCACCACCAGACCCGGGCAGTCGCTCCGGTTCCAGGGCGCGAACAGCGCGTCCAGTTGCGACGGCAGTGTCGCCGCCTGATCCATGATAGTCGTCATTGGGGAACCCCGTACGTCATGGGCGAACACCCGGACACTTCGGATGAGGTGTCCGGGCGAGACAGGGATGGTGAATTCCGGTGTTTCAGTAGTCGTAGCGCAGGGTGATCCCGACCGTGCGCGGCCGGCCCAATATCTGCCGCTGGTCCGGCAGCTCCGTATCCACTTCCAGCAATTGCTTGGTATTAAAGATATTGGTGGCGAATATCTCCGCCTGCAGGCCGCTGCTCACATCCATGCCGATACGGGCGTCGACCACGGTGAAATTGCCGGCGGGTTGCGCCTCCGTCGAGGCCCCCGGGAAACGGTTGAGGTAGCCGGAAATGTAGCGGACATCGACCCTGGCGAAGGCGGACTTGTCCACCACCGGGAAATCGTACTGCGCCCCACCCTGCACGCTCCATCGCGGGATACCGGGCAGCCGGTCTCCCTTCTTCCCGCCTATCCCGGTTGAGGGCGGGGAGTCGCTTTGTAGGGTGGCGTCGGTGAAGGCCCCCGATGTGTTCAGGGTCAGGCTCTTGGTGACCCGCCAGGAGAAGTCCATTTCCAAGCCCCGGCTGCGGGCGTCGCCGGCGTTGCTGGCGAATGAGAACCCGCAATTGGGCAGCAGGAAGCCGGTCTGAATGTCCGTCCAGTCGATGTAGAAGGCCGATGCGTTCAAGGATGCGCTGCCGCCGGCCAAGGTCCGCTTGACTCCCGCCTCGTAACTCCACAAGGAGTCCGAGTTGACCGACGACGGCGCCCTGGTAAGGCCGATGGCGGCGAGGTCGGCCGCGCATGTGCTTGGCAACGGCTGGTTGGGCGCGCCGAGCCGGAAGCCCTTGGCGGCGCGGGCGTAGTAAAGGCTGCCCTCTTCGGGCTTATATTCCACCTGGAAGCTGGGCGTCGGCACCGTTTCCTCGGTGCGGACCGAATAGGACGTCACCACGTTGCCGTTGAGGGCGCCGTCCTGGAACGCGTCGGTCGTGAGCGTGTAGTTCGCGACACGCAGGCCGGCGGACAGCTTCAGGCTTTCAATGGGGCGGTAGGACAATTCGCCGAAGCCGGAAAGCTGTTCACCCACGTTGCGATCGTTCTTGTGGAAAAGCGAGGAGCCTGCCGCCACCGGACTTCCCAACAAGACCGAGGTGAACTCCGGCAGGGATTGGGCCGTGCCATGCCAGGCGGCATCCTGAATCGCGTGAGCGGTCGTACGCGAATAAAAGCCGCCGAGCAGGATGCCGAATGGGTTGAGGGCATCCGACGAGAACCGGATTTCCTGGCTGAAGTTCTTGTTCTCGTTGTCGTCATCCAGGGATATGGGCGCCCCGACGAAAGAGGCGGAGACGTCCCGATACTGCACCTGGCTTCGGTTCAAATACGCCGTGACGGAGGTCAACCTGCCGAACCCCAGGTCATAATTGATGAGGGCGTCGTAAAGCTGATAGTTGTCTTTGAGCATTTCCGGCAGGAAACGCGACTGGGTATACGTGCCCAGGGTAGGCATATTTTCCGGCAGACCATTGGCCTTGGAACGCTGCGCCAGGGCGGTGAGAACGACCTCCAATTTTTCCGTGGGCTGGAAGGTGACGCCGGCCCGGACCCCATCCACATTGGCCGCGTTGACGTCATCCACCGACCGCGCCGGCACGCCGAACGAGGACACGCCCACATCCGCCCACGACGCCCCGCCCAGGGCGGCCACGGGCGCCGACGGGTTGGGAGAGCCCGGAAACCGGTCCTTGATGAAACCGGCCTCGTGATAGTGATAGCCGGCGACACGCACGGCCAACGTGTCGCCCAGCGGCGCGTTGACCGCGGCGGCGACCTCATTGCCAAGGCCGCCACCAGCCGTCGACGACAGGGAGGATTCCGCCTTGACCTGCCATTCACCGATCTTGGCGCGGTTCGGCACCACCTTCACCGTGCCACCCATCGATCCCGCGCCATACAGCGTGCCCTGCGGCCCGCGCAAGACCTCGACCCGCCCTACGTCGAAGGTACGCAGATCGGGAAAGCCATTGGCGTTGATGCCCAAGCCGGAACTGACGGGCACCTCGTCGATATAAAATGCCACCGTCGGGTTCTCGGACCCCACCACGGTGGAAATACCGCGAATGACAATCTGGTTGCGCGCGGGGCCACGGTCCTGGATGACGACGCTCGGCTGCGCCAGAAGATAGTCTCCCATCCCTACCAGGCCGCGCTTTTCCAGGTCGGCCCCAGTCAGGGCGGTGATGCTGATGGGAACATCCTGGATACGTTCGGCACGCTTTTGCGCCGTGACGACAATCTCATCCAGCTGAAGACCGTCGCCCGTGTCCTGGGCAATCGCCATTGCGGGCGCCGCAGCGATCATCAGCGCGCCCAGTCCCCCACCCAGCAGCCTTTTCCGGTTTGGCGCCAAGGCGCTCGCCCTGCCCTGTTGTCCCCTCAATGAAGCCTCCATTCGGTGTTTTATGGTGGCATTGTTAAATAAACCTTGGCGAACCCGTGTTTGATCGGCCGTCAAATTTGTTTGCCCCAGCATGGGAGTGCTGCGCCCGATGGATGCCCATAAAACAAATCCCCGCGAGTTTTTTATACTCGTGGGGATTCCAGTATTCGACTTTCCTATAAATAATAGAATACGCCCCGAAAGACAGAAGACGGGTATCGATCTGCTCCAGTGGCTGTGGCGCCTCGTTGAAACTGCTGCTCATGCAAGTTTGTCGGCGGTTACCGCGACTTTCGTATGGCACGCCCTGGCCTTTGCCTTTTCGGTTCGCGCGTCAAATATGAAACCGAGGAAGTTCAGCAAGGTCTGAGCAGCAAGAATCGATGTGCTGCCGGTGGCATCATAATCGGGTGCCACCTCCACGAGGTCCATACCGACAATGTCGTGTCGATTAGCGAGGTGCTGGAGCATTTCAAGCACCTCATAGTAGAGGAATCCGCCATGACTTGGGGTGCCCGTACCGGGCGCAATCGACGGGCAGAATCCATCAATATCCAGCGTTACATAAACCCGAGCGCCTTCGGGAATGCGCGCAATAACAGCTTCCGCCCCCAAGGCGCGCACTTGTCGGACTGAAATGATATCCGAACCCAGCGCCCGAGCCTCTTCATACCCATCCCTGGCTGTAGAGGAGACGTTGCGAATGCCCACCTGGGTCAGGCCCGTCACATAGGGTTTCTCCGCAGCCCGGCGCAGTGGATTGCCGTGGCCAAAGCGTACGCCATGGCGCTCATCCACGAAGTCGAGATGGGCATCTATATGGAAGATGTGAAAACTGTCACGGCCTTCATAGGCGTCAATGCAGGGAATGTTGATCGAATGATCGCCGCCGATCACGATTGGTAAAGCACCAGCATCCAGAATCGCCTCGACGCCGGTTCGAATATTGGCATGGCTTTGAATTGTGTCGGTATGAATGATGTCCGCATCGCCGATATCAACCATCCGAACGTCGGGGCCAAGGTAGATGCGATCATCCTCGTGATCATATGCACCCGCATGCCCGAAACTGAACAGCGTAGACGCTTCCCGCACCGATCGCGGCCCAAACCGTGCGCCAGCGCGATATTGCGTGCCGGCGTCGAATGGCGCGCCAAGGATGGCGACGTCGGCATCGATCCGGGACCAGTCCTGCACATAGGGACTTTTCCCGAAGGTGCAGATGCCGACGAAAGGCAGGTTCAATCTCCCCGCTTCATATGCGTGACCGCTCATCAGTCAAACTCCACAATCTGAGGCAATCGACAATTTAGGTGGCCGCGACGCGGGAAAATGATCGCGAAATTTTAACCTTACCCTGCCGATCCCCTGGGTCGAATTAATAACTTCTAAGGCCATGGGCGGCGGATTTCCTTTGCGAACACCTTAAATTTATTTGAGATACCACGCGAACCTGAGCATCGAGGGCCCACCACCGGGCTGGCGAGGTGACTGTCATCGCATCGCAAACGAAGCAAATTGGAAATCAAACGCGCGTTTGCGCGGACTGCCTAAAGATGTCTGAGGCAACCTTTCGAAGAGCGTTCGGACGGATTAGGAACGGGTGGAGGCTCCATATGGAAAATGTGCAGAAGCGCGGCGTTATCTACGTCCGGCTCGATCGACCGTGACCTCCAACTTGGCCATAGAAGGCGCGCTAGTGGAGATCGACGCTGTTGCTTTGTCAAAAGCGTCACGCATGATCGGCTCGATCTGATGGCAGCTAACCAAAGCGGCGCCGGCGTGCATCCGGCTCAGGGCGGATCAGGGGCTGCGGTGCCATGGCCGTCCAGTCCACGGGGATGGCTCACGGTCGTCATCTTTTTCGTAACGGCGATCCTTTCCTACACGGATCGTCTCATATTCAGCCTGCTCGTCGATCCGGTGAGAAACAGCCTCGGCATTTCCGATTTCCAGGTCGGCCTCGCGCAAGGCACCTCGTTCGCGATCATTTATGCGCTGGCGGGCCTGCCGGCAGGCCGGCTGGCCGACATCGCCAATCGCCGCAACCTGCTGCTCATCGGCATAATCATCTGGAGTACCGGAACAGTCCTATGTGGCCTGGCCACCGGCATGGCTTCACTGATCGTGGCAAGGATATTCGTCGCTGCTGGTGAAGCTATTCTAGCACCAACAGCCATATCGATGATCTCCGATCTTTTTCCTCAGGAACGCAGGGGCCGCCCGATGGCGGTTTTCCTATCCGGGATGAACGTGGGAAGCGGCTTGGCGATCGTCATAGGTGGAGGGGTTTTGACGCTCGCTCAGTCCGGGGCTTTCAATAGTCTTGGTGGCGGCCATTTCACGCCGTGGCGGACGACACTCGTGCTCATCGGCCTTCTTGGCTTTCCGGTACTGGCTCTGCTCCTGCTCATTCGCGAGCCGCAACGAAGAGCCGGTCAAGGCCAATGGAAACGCCCATTCACGGTCGTGCTGAATGAAATGTGGGGCCGATGGAGGCGTCTTCTTCCCATATTTGTGGCATTAGCGGCTTTGGCGGCCGTCGATTTTGCGCTGATCAGTTGGACGCCGACGCTGTTGCTGCGCGAATTCTCTTCCTCCGCCTGGGAAATTTCCAATGGCTTTGGACTGGTGGTCCTGATTTGCGGCTTTCTGGGAACGGTAATCGGCGGATTTGCCGCTGATAGACTATTTATCAGGGGCGGTAACGTGCTTCGGCTTCGCTTCGCCGCCGTGTTGGGATTGTCGGGCGGACTTTCGCTCATCCTCCTTACAACTGCTACCGCCGGATATGTCGTTGCACTAAGCGGATTTTGGCTCTTCGTTTCCGCTGTCGCGACAATCTGTGGCATCGCGACTGCCCAAGATATTGTCCCGGACGATGCCAGAGGCTTATGCATCTCATTCATCAGCATGGGGAATATAAGCCTAGGGCTGGGAGTTGGCGCCTCGCTGCCCGGCGCTCTGACCAGTGGAGTGATTGTGCGCATTTCCGGATTGTCATGGGCAATCGCAGCGGCCGTGGTTCCTTTGGCGCTGATGGCTGCATTGCTCTTCGGCGCTAGCAACCGGACGCCTCAGGGACACTAACGCATGCCGCGCCGCGAAAATCCCCTCCCTGAGAAGGGCATAGAAGCAGTGGATATTGCTGCGGAATCATTCCTTCGCCAGATGATCGAGGCGGAACACTTTTCGGGCGTTGTCATGGTAGCCCGCAATGGGCAGGTTCTGCATAAACGCGCTTATGGTCCCGTGTCCGAACATTTCAAAAATCGCGCCGCTGATCGCTTCCATGTCGCGTCCATAACCAAGCAGTTCACGGCTGCCGCGATGATGCAATTGATTGAAACGGAAATGGTGCAGCTTGATGGACGGATCAATAAGTTCCTCCCGGAGCCTCACCGATCGGCGATCTGGGAGACTGTCAGCGTGCAACACCTCCTGTCACATACTAGCGGCATCCCCGACTACGCCGTAACACGCGATTATTATGATGTTGTCGATGGCTGGGCCTTTGGGAAGACCATGGACGGGATGATCCGCGAGGCGATGACGCTTCCGCTCGATTTCGAGCCGGGGACGCAATTTCGCTACTGCAACCTTGGCTACACCCTTTTGGGCGAAATTATTGAGACCCAGACGGGCCTCCGTTACGCGAACTATATTAAGCAGGCGCTCCTTGATCCTATGGGAATGGAGAATTCGCAGATCCATGATGAGCGCTATATTCCTACGTTGGACGATGCGATCGGCCTCCGATGGGATGATGAGCTAGGTTGCCATGTGAGAGATGACGTAGCGTCCCTGCCTGTGACACCCGCGGATGGCGGGTTGGTGACAACGCTTGACGATTTCGCTCGTTGGATAACGGTCTACAAGTTTATGGAGCATCCCAAGCTATCGACCGCCTCTCTCGAGCGCATGCTTGCCCAGGCGGCGCCATCTGATACATATCGTTGGCCCGAGCGGAACATCCGGGGTCAAGGTTTCTACGGCTTGGGACTCATGCGAAGCGGTGACTTGATCATGCATGAGGGGTCTATCGTCGGCTTCAGGAGCTTCTTCTTGTACAGCCGCGATGATGATCTCCTGATCGCCGTCTTTTCCAACAATACTTACAATAATGTTTTTCATATTACCTCTGGTCTTCTCGGGATTTTTGGCTGATCGACTGGACAAATTACCTCGCTCCGCCTGCACCGTAGGTTGGGTGGCTGTAAATCGACACTGATCGCGCCGGTTCACGACCCTGGTGACGAAGCCCGTCCATGGCGACCCGGTGGCGGTGGGTTGGGCCATGGTCACCGTCGCCCTACCGGCAAGCATCGCCGGGCTGGCGCTGTTCACACGCTCCCGCACCGCCGCGCGGCGCTGAAACCCTTCATGCAAGACACGGGGAGAACGAGAGTGCTTGAGGATGTGATGCTGGATGATACGGTCAAAGGCTTCCCGCCGCACCAGCAGGCCCTCCTGTCGCAGGTGGGCGGCCGGGGGTGGAACCTGCTGCGCGGGGATATTCCCCTGCCCGCCGCCGTCATCAAGCTGCCGGCGCTGGAGCGCAACTCCCGCTGGATGCAGGCTTTCGTCAAAGACGCCCAGGCGCTGCTGGCCCCTCATGTCAAGACCACCATGTGCCCGGCCATCATGCGCCGCCAGTTGGCCGATGGCGCCTGGGGTGTCACGGTGGCCACCGTCCAGCAAATGCGCGTCTGCCGCCGCTGGGGCGCGGGGCGCATCATCCTCGCCAACCAGCCGGTGGGTGACGCCGAACTGGTGGGCATCGTCGAGGAACTGCGGCGGGATCCCGGGTTCGACTTTTACTGCCTGGCGGATTCACCGGCCGGCGTGGCGCTGCTGACCCAAGCGGCCCTGCGGGTGGGGCTGGAGCGGCCCATCCAGGTGTTGGTGGAACTGGGCTACACCGGCGGCCGCACGGGTGCTCGCGGCGTGGACGCGGCCATGACCGTGGCCCGCGCCATCCACCAGGCAGGCCCGGTCCTGGCCCTGGCCGGGGTCGAGGGATTCGAGGGCATGCTGCCCGTGGCCGCCCCTCTCGGCCAGCCAACCGTGACTCAGTTTTTAGCCGACATGGCGACCCTGTACCGGCGCTGCCGTGACGAAGGGCTGTTCGGCGTGACGCAGCCCCTGCTGACCGCTGGCGGGTCCATCCACTACGACCTCGTGCTGGAAGCGTTCGCCGGGCTGGACGCGCGTGTCGTCACCCGTAGCGGCTGCTATGTCACCCAGGATTCCGGCATCTATCAGAAGGCTCATGACGCGCTGAGGGCCAAGCGGGCGACGGCGGGTGGTTTGGAACGGGCGCTGGAGGTCTGGGCCTACGTCCAATCGCGACCCGAACCAGGGCTGGCGCTGCTGGCCGCCGGCCGGCGTGATTTCGGGACGGACGCGGGCCTGCCAGTTCCCCTGCTGCTGTCCCGCGCCGGCGCAGCGCCGGCATCGGTGGATGGGATGGGATGGGAGGTTGTCGGCGTCAACGACCAGCACGCCTACCTGCGCATCCCGGTGGATGCCAACCTGAAGGTGGGCGACCGCGTCGGCCTGGGCGTGTCCCACCCCTGCACCACGCTGGACAAGTGGCAGCTGCTGCTGGTGGTCGATGATGACTACACGGTGGTGGATGCCTACCGGACTTATTTCTGATCGGCGCGCCGTCCCCGGACCAAACCCAGGGATGGCATGATCATGATGTCGGGGTGGGGGGTGTCCATTAACTCGTCATGCAGGCGCTCATCAGGGCCCGAACATGGGCACAGGGCCACCGCCTCTTCGCGGCCGGCCACCGTGTATGCGCGCGCCATGGTGCTCATAATCGGCCCGGCCTCGAAGGCCGTTCACAACGCCCAGGTTTGTTAGTCAATGCGGGACTTGGACGCCGATCGGCGCGGCGTCCATTTGATTCTATTCAAGTTGGCGGGGTCAGCGGGTAGCGCCGGTTTACAATATTGGGCTGACGCCGAACTGAAACCCAGCTGTCTCCGTCAATCCCGATCCGGCTCCAATCTGCCGTAGCCTCGCCAGATGCGGCCCCTGGGCGGCCGTATCCAGGAAGGACCCGGTAATGCTGTTGCGGGCCAGTTGCACCAGCTGCGCCCGGTCCAAACCTAAGGCCCCCGCAACCCGCACGTAATTGTCCAGCAGATAGCCGCCGAAATAAGCCGGGTCGTCGGCGTTGATCGTCGCCTTCAGCCCCAGGTCCAGCATGCGCCGCAGGGGATGCGCCTTCAGGCTGGGCACGACGCAGAGCTTGAGGTTAGACAGCGGGCACACCGTCAGCGTCGTGCCCTGGTCCACCAGGCGCCGGGTGAGGTCCGCATCCTCCAGCGCGCGGTTGCCATGGTCCAGGCGATCCACGCCGAGAATGTCCAGCGCCTGCCAGACATAGTCGGGTGGCCCCTCCTCCCCCGCGTGGGCCACCAGCTTCAGCCCCCGCTCCCGTGAAGCCTGGAACACCCGGGCGAATTTCGACGGCGGGTTGCCCACCTCGGATGAATCCAGTCCCACGCCGGCGATGCGGTCCAGATAGGGTTCCGCCGCCGCCAGGGTAGCAAAGGCTGATTCCTCATCCAGGTGGCGCAGATAGCAGAGGATGAGCCGCGAGGTGACGCCCAGCTCCCGCTCCGCCGCGGCCATGCCGGCCAGCAGGCCGTCGGCCACGACCTGGAAGGGGATGCCCCGGTCGGTATGGGTCTGGGGGTCGAAGAAGATCTCGGCATGCACGCCGCCATCGGCCGCCAGCCGGCGGAAATAAGCCATCGCCAGGTCGTGGAAGTCCTCCTCCGTGCGCAGGACCTGGGCACCCTGGTAATAGATGTCCAGGAAGTCCTGGAGGTTGGTGAAGGCGTATGCGGCCCGCACCTCCTCCACCGTGCGGAAGGGCAGATCCACCCGGTTGCGGCGGGCGAACGCGAACATCTGCTCCGGTTCCAGGCTGCCTTCGATGTGCAGGTGCAGCTCCGCCTTGGGCAGGGACCGGATGAAATCAGCCGAGGCCGGGGCAAGGGTATTGGTCATGGTCGCTCCTGATCCCCGGGGGCAACCCCCGGGGATCGCTGGTCTTCAGAAATGGGTAGACAGTTCCACGCCGTAGGTGCGCGGATTGGTGAACACGCCTGCGTAGCCGTTGACGTTCACGGCGCTGGTCAGGACGGAGGCGTCGGTGATATTGCGCACCCAGGCCGCGACCTGGGTGCGGCCGAAGCGATAGCCCGCCCGGGCCCCGCCTTCCCAATACCCCTGCCCTTGGAATTGCGGCTGGACGAAGCTGGTCAGCTGGAAATTCTCGTCGCCGCGATAGGTCCAGTCGGTACCCAGGAACAACTCCCGCCCGCCGCCCAGCGGATAGGTGTAGTCGGCCGTCAACGAGGCGGTCCATCGCGGGGCAAAGGGAAAGGGCTGACCGGCGATGTCCAGGGGGTGGCCGGGGTTGCGGGGATCGTCCACCTCCGTTGGGCCCTGGATCTCGGTTTTCACAAAGCCGAGATTGGCACCCAGCAGCAGGCCGTCGGTCACCTGCAGCTTGGTTTCCAGTTCGAAGCCGGTGCCGATGCCTCCCTTAGCGTTGATCAGGCGGATGATTTCCTGGCCCGCCGCCAGGTTGCTGTACGCCACCAGTTGCTGGTTGCGATAGACGTAATGGAAGACCGACAGGTCGGTGCGCAACCGCCGACCGAAAAAGTCGCCCTTCACCCCCGCTTCGTACGATGTCACCGTCTCGGGATCCGCCTTCTGCAGCGGGTCAAACATGGCCTGCCCCGTGATCACACCGGCGTGGTACCCCTCCGCCACCCGGGCGTAGAGGTTGATCTGATCATCCAGGCGATAGGCCACGCTGCCATCGTAGGTGAATTTGCCCCAGCGGCCGTCGGTGCTGGAAAACCGGGGCAGGAACCAGGGGCCAGGGCCCCGGCCCGCCACCTTGTAAAACGGATCGGTGGCGAAGTTGGGGAAGGCCGCGAGGTCGGTGGGCTTGGGCGTGAAGGAGGAGGAGTCCTGCCAGAAGTCCACCGCGTCGACGGTGTAGCGCAAGCCGGCCGTCAGGATCAGGCGCTCGATGGGGGAATAGCTGGCTTGGCCGAAGGCCGCACCGCTGTGGCTGCGCTGGCGCGCCCGCTGATAGGCGCCGAAGCCAGGCATGCCATCCGCCGTCTGGAAGCTGTTGTTGGCGGTGGTGTTCCAGTAGTTCAGATCCTCGGAGAAATAGTAGAGACCACCCTGCCAGCCAAAGGGCCCGCCAGGGCTGGAGGCCAGACGCAGTTCCTGTGTCACCTGTGTCAGCCCATCGACATCGGAGGCGTTGACCAAAGCCGGCCGGGGGGAGCCGTCGACATCCCCCACGCTGAACATGCTGCCGGTCAGCCAGGCGGTGATGGAGGTAAGGGTGACGTCGTCGAATTCATAGGCAGCGTTCAGGGTAACACCACGCGTGGTCACCTTCTGCCGGTTGTTGTTATCGCTCTCCTCCGCGATGTCATACTTGTCGAAGGGCAGAACGCCGACGGTCTCATCGGTGCCGGCGCCATGGAACAGCGTGGACGTGCCATCCAGTGAGCGGCCGAAAGCCTGGACCAGGGCGGTGAAGCGCTCGCCGGGCTTCCACTGCACCTGCACCCGCGCCGCCAGATCGTCATAGCCGTCCAGCTTGTTCCCCGTGACCACATTGCGCACCCACGGGTCGCGATGCTGATACAGGACGGACGCCCGGGCAGCGAGGCCGTCGCCCAGGCTGCCACCTACCGCCGATTCCGCGGTGTAGCTGCTGAAGTTGCCATAGGTGACGTCGGCATAGCCCCCGGTCGCGTCCGTGGGCTTGCGGGACACCAGATGGACGGCGCCCGCCGTGGTGTTCTTGCCCCACAACGTCCCCTGGGGGCCGCGCAACACCTCGACCCGTTCCAGGTCGAAAGCCGGCATGCCCTTCAGCACCGGGTTCTCCAGCACCACGTCGTCATAGTACAGCGCCACCGGCTGCGAGGCGTTCAGGGTGAAGTCTTCGTTGCCCAGTCCACGGATATAGAAGCGCGGATAGACGCGGCCAAAGGTGGACTCCGCGTTCAGGTTGGCCACGCGCCCGGACAGCACCCGGATATCATCACCCGACACCGCCAGGCCGCGCATGTCGTCGCCGTTCATGACGCTGACGGACAGCGGTACCTGCTGCAGGTCCTCCGTCCGTTTCTGGGCCGTGACCACGATTTCCTCCAAGACGGGCGGGCCGTCCGCCGTCTCCGCCGCCCGCGCGACCGCCACCCCTTCCCCCGCCGCCAACGCCACCAGCGCCGCCGCCGTCGTCACCTTCATGAGTCTCATCATTTTAACTCCCACCGTTCATGCCCTGTCCGTTGCTGCCAAGCCATCATCCTGGCGGCGCAGTCTATTTTGATTAAACGTTTCATTTTTTTGGCGCCAAAAGGCATGCCCAGCGACTCACTGTCGCCGAGCTGGCTTATTGTATTTCCAATGCTTACCTGGCATTTATCGCCCGTCAAGGTGGGATTATGATTTTTTAATCGATTCATAAAACCCAAGACCCCAGGAGCCTGTGCCGCCCTTACTTTATTGGCTCCAACCATGCCGCTTCCCATTTGCAGCGGGATTCGGCTGAATTACGCCACAAACGATTAACCAGCCCCGTCACTCCAGAGATCCCGATGACCAAGGACGAAAACAACGGCAAACGCCCCACCCTGAAGGACGTGGCGCTGGCGGCGGGCGTGTCGGTGGCGACCGCGTCGTACGCGCTGAACGACGTCGGTTCCGTGGGCGGGGATACACGCCGCCATGTGCTGGAGGTCGCGGCACGCCTGGGTTATCGCCCCAACCTCAGCGCCAAGGCCATGCGCACGGGCAAGACCAGCGCCATCGGCCTGATCTTGCCTGACCTCACCAATCCCTTCTTCCCGGCCCTGGCGCAGAACGTCGTGCATGCGGCACGGGAAAGCGCCTACAGCGTCTTCGTCACCGACACGCAGGGCTCGCCCGAAGCCGAGCGCGCCGCCGCCCAGGCCCTGATCCAGCGCGGGGTGGACGGCCTGATCTGGTTTCCCATCAATGACGAGGACACGTTGGCCGACCTGACCGGTGGCCTGCCCGTGCTGGTGCTGGACCGCGACAATCCCCGCCACGACCTGATCCAGATCGACGTCGACTCCGGGGGGCGCATGGCGGCTGAACGGCTGATCCGGGCGGGGCACCGGCGCATCGGGGTTATTTCCGGCCCGACTGACGTGCGCAGTTCCCGCCAACGATCCGAGAGCAGCGCCGAGGTGCTGCGCCGGCACGACGCCCTAGCCTGGCACCTGCACAATGCCTATTCCTTCGACCTGGAGCCGGCGGTGGCCGCCGCGGTGGCGGACGGGTCGGCCACCGCGCTGTGCGTGGGCGCCGACCTGATCGCGCTGGGCGCCATCAACACCCTGCGTCAGCGGGGCCTGCGCGTCCCGGAGGACGTTTCCATCATCGGGTTCGACAACATTCCCTACGGCGCGCTGGCCTTTCCCGGCCTGTCCACCATCAACATCCCGGTGGAGGAAATGGGGATCGAGGCGGTGAACACCCTGCTGCGCCGCATCGCCAAGCCAACGGAGTCCCGGCGCCGGCTTGTGTTCGATGTGACCTACGTCGAACGCGGCACCGTGGCGCCCCCACCCGCCCCCTGACACCCCATCCTTTCCCGATGGGCAGTGGGCAGAGCCGTTCTTCATGACATTTAAGTGAAACGTATAAGTTGACATTGCGCATCTGTCGTACTTTAAATATGAAACGTTTCATCACGAGCCCGCAATGGATCGAAGCACCGCGGCGGGGGGCCGTGGGGGATCACATGGGGGCCGAAACCAAAAAGGGGTATTGGGGCATGAAGCGGATGATCGGGCGCCGGACGGCGAGGCAGGGAAATGGACTGACTAGGGCGGCATTGGCGGGTGCGTCACTCTGGATACTGGCCGGGGCGGTACCCGGCACAGCCAGAGCGGCGGATGCGACCGGGGCCGACGACACCCCCCTGGATGAGATCGTCGTCACCGCCCACAAGCTGGGCATTGGCGAGACGCGGGCCAACAGCATCGTCGACGCGGAGGCCATCAAGGAACTGCCGCCCGGCCTGGATCCCCTGAAGATGATCAACCGGGTGCCCGGCGTACTGGTGGGGTCCAGCGACGCCATGACCGGCAGCTTTTCCATGCGCCTCAGCATGCGCGGGCTGAACAAGGAGCAGATCGGCGTTTCCGTCGACGGCATCCCCAACGGCTCCACCCTGTCCAACGGCGGCACCATGCCGTCGCGCCTGATCGACGGCGGCAACCTGGAACGCATCTCCGTTTCCCAATCGGCGGGTGAGATCGGCACGCCGTCTAACCAGGCCCTGGGCGGCTACATCGATTTCCAGAGCCGTGATCCCGCCGCCACCGCCGGCGGCGCGGCGGAGCTGTCGGGCGGCGACGTCGGCTACCGCCGCGCCTTCGCCCGCCTGGACACGGGCGAAATCGCGCGCGGCCTGACGGCCTATGTCAGCTATTCGCACGAACAGTTGAACACCTGGCCGGGCGCCCAATCGGGCGAGAGCAAGCGCGACCATGTCGATTTCAAGATGGTGAAGGAATTCGATAACGGCGCCAAGGTGAAGGCCAGCTTCAGCTACAACGACCTGTCGGATAACGATTACGACGCCGTGGCGCTGCGCGCCGTCAGCGCGCCCTTCTACAAAGCCAACTTCGAGACCAATCCAAACACGGATGGCCTGACCGACACCTGGACCGGCGACCCCAACATCGACCAGAACAACCGAAAAACGCGCGGAATCGACAGCCGCGAATACTTCAGCCACATCGATGTTTCCACGCCCGTGACGGACAGCATCTCCTTCTCCGTCAAACCCTATTACCATCATGAAGAAGGGGCGGGTTGGTTCTATGTGCCATACGTCCAGCTACCGGCCAACGGCCAGCTGTACAGCGCGGTAGCGCCCGGCGGCAAGGCCACCGGCACGGTGCAGGAGTGCTACGCCAACCAGTATGCCCACACCGCCAGCGGCGCGCTGATCCCGGTGGCGGCGGTCACCTACCCCGGCGGCACCAGCGCCGCGGCCTTGAAGGCCGCCGGCTGCCCGGCCGCTGCCAAATACCAGATGAATCCCACCAGCCAATGGGGCGCCCGCGAAGCCTCCCGCCGCAAGGGCGGCTATGAGATGGATCGCGAGGGCGGCCTGAGCGAGCTGAAGGGCACTATCAGCGATAACCAGGAACTGCGCGCCGGCATCTGGGTCGAGCATATCGACCGCGCCAAGACCCGCAATTGGTACAAGGTCACCGATCCCAAGATCGGCGACGACTACAGCGATAGCGGCCTGTACTCCATCACCCAGGATCGCCACTACGCATCCGACACGCACATGTACTACGGCCAGTACAAGCTGCGCTTCCTGGACAGCAAGGCGGAGGTGTCGGCCGGCCTGACCTATCAGGATTTCGATGAGACCTACCGCTCTCCCGTGGAATTCGCCGGCACCCGGGAACTGAGCGTTCATTCCGACGTGCTGCCAAAGGTGGGCCTGCTGTACCACCTGACCGACAGCCTGGAACTGTTCGCCAGTGGCTCGCGGAACTTCAGCGCCCTGCCCGACAGCGTGTTCGAGGGCACGGCCGCCATCGACAGCAAGAAGGGCATCCAGCCGGAGACCTCCACCAACTACGACGTGGGCGCCCGCTGGGCCCTGGGCAATTTCGGCTTCTCCGTCCAGGGCTACTGGATCGATTACGATAACCGCATCTCAATCCAGAACGGCAACCCGGACGGCGACATCTTCAGCCGCGACGCCACCACCACCTTTCTGAACCAGGGCGGCATCACCTCACGCGGGGTGGAACTGACCGCCACCGCCCAGTTCGGCAGCGTCGACCTCTACGGCAACTACGCCTTCAACGATGCCTTCTACAAGGTGGCCACGCCGGCGGAGGGCATCAGTAAGGGCGACCCGGTGCTGGGCCAGCCGCGCCACAGCCTGTATGGCGAGGTGGGCTGGCGCCCCATCGACCCGCTGCGCCTGATGGTCAACGCCCGCTATGTCGGCCGCCAGGCTGGAACCTACGGCGCGGTGCAGAACACGGTGGTGGCAGGCGGCCCGGCCTATTACCCTCGGGAATACATGCCGGCGTATACCTTGGTGGGCCTGTCGGCGACCTATCGCCTGGACGACAACTGGGTGGGCCCGCTGCACGACACCGAGATCGCGGTGAACGTCGACAATCTGCTCGACCAGCACTACCTGGCCGGCATCGGCATGGAACTGACGACCAGCAATCCGCTGACGTCCGGCCGCTATTTCCTGGGCAGCCCGCGCACCTTCGTCGTGACCCTGCGCACCAAATATTGAGCCTGACAAGTAGAGCCTGACCGGGCCCCGCCGTCACCGGCGGGGTCCTCGACCCCGAGGGTGCCGATGTTCAACCGCCGTTCCCTGCTGGCCGCCACGGGCGCCACGCTGCTGACCCGCCTGGGGCGGGCGGCCCCGGCGCCGCGTGTGGCCGGGGAACGCCTGACGCGCATCGCCTTCGGCTGCTGCGACCATCCGGAAATGGCGCAGGACATCTGGCCGGCCATCGCCGCGACCGACCCCGACCTGTTTCTGTTCCTGGGCGACACCGTCTATGCCGACGACGCCGTGACGGCCAAGGTGGGGATCATCCCGGCCCTGGCCGAGATGTACCGCCGGCTGGACGCCTCCCCCGAGTTCCGGGCCTTCCGCGCCCTTGTGCCGATCGAGGCCACCTGGGACGACCACGATTATGGCGTTCATGACGGCGGCGCCGATTTCCCCGGGAAAGAAGCCGCCCGCGCGCTGTTCCTGGATTTCTTCCAGGTGCCCGCGAATGACCCGAGGCGGACGCGCCCCGATGGCGTCTACCACGCGCTGGAGTTGGGCCCGCCGGAGCGGCGCGTCCAGATCCTGTTTCTGGACCTGCGCTACAACCGTAGCCCCCTGCTGCGCCATGACGAGCCGGAACGCACGGCCAAGAGCGGCTTCGGCCCTTATCTGCCCAACCTGGACCCGGCGGCCACCATGCTGGGCGCCGACCAGTGGCGCTGGCTGGAGGCGCAACTGCGGCGACCGGCCCGGGTACGCCTGATCGGGTCCAGCGTCCCCTATGCCGCCGGCCACCGGGGCTATGAGGCCTGGACCAACTTCCCCCTGGAGCGCCAGCGCCTGGCCGACCTGATCGCACGCACCGGCGCCGGCGGCGTCCTTTTCCTGAGCGGCGAGGTCCATTACGGCGAGATCAGCGTCCTGACGCGGGGCACGCCCTATCCCCTCTATGACGTCACCAGCAGCGGCCTGACCCATTATTGGCCCCTGCCCGGCCCCAACCTGAACCGTCTGCCCATCGGCACCGTGGCCCAGCGCAACTTCGGCATGATCCACATCCTGTGGGAGGCGCCGGAACCCCAGGTGGTGATGGAGGTGCGAACGGCCGATGGCGTCCTCGGCATCCAGCACACGGTGGCCCTGGACAGCCTGCACACCTGAAACACGCTTTTGCTATTTCCCAAGAAAGACGTTCATGACTGCGGTTCTGATTGACTGTGATCCCGGCATCGACGACGCCCTGGCCCTGGCCTTGGCGGTAGCCTCTCCCGAACTGGACGTGCGCGCGGTGACCTGCGTGGCCGGCAACCGGCCAGTGGCTGTCACCGCCACCAACGCCCGGCGCCTGCTGGACCTGTTCGGCCGGCCGGATATCCCCGTCTACGCCGGTGCCGCGCGGCCATTGCTGTATCCCCAGGCCCGGACCAACCTGGTGCATGGCGAGGATGGTCTGGGCGGGGTGGCCTTGGGCGGGGACGCGCGGCCGGTGGTGGCGGACCATGCGGCCGACGCCCTGGCCCACCTGCTGCTGTCGCCGCTGGGGGCGGACCTGACGATCGTGGCCATGGGACCGCTGACCAATCTGGCGCTGGCGGAGATACGGCATCCCGGCCTGCTGGCGCGGGCCCGTTCCATTCACCTCATGGGTGGGGCCGCCCATTGCCCCGGCAATGTCACCCCGGCGGCGGAGTTCAATTTCTGGGCGGACCCGGCGGCCGCCCATGTGGTCATGACCGCCGGCGCCAGGTTGGAGGTATTCCCGCTGGACGTGACCGGTCAGGCGGCGATGCCCCCCGCGTGGCTGGCAGCCCTGGCGGCCCAACCCACGCGATCCGCCCAGGCGCTGGCCGCCATGCTGGCGGTGTACGGCGAACAGGATCCCCTGCTGCACGACGCCTGCCCGGTGGCGGCCCTGCTGCGGCCCCGCCTGTTCAGGGGGGAGACCGGCCGGCTGGAGGTTGACTGGCGGCCGGGCCCCGATGAGGGGCGCAGCCGCCTTCACCAGGATGGCGAGGTCAACGCCGCGCTGTACACCGGCCTGGACACGGATGGCCTGCTGTCCCTGATGGCCGAGCGCCTGGCCCGGCTGCCATGAGGGGCCCGGCACTCGCCCTGGTGCTGATGGTGATGACGGGGCTGGCGCCAGCCGCCGCCGGCGCACATGCGGCTGATGGGCGGCCCCCGCGCGTAGCCTTCTTCGTCAACGGGGCGCTGGGCGACAAGTCCTTCTTCGATTCCGCAGCCCGGGGCCTGCGCCAGGCGGAGGCGGACTTGCACCTGGCCACCCGCACCATCGAGGGCGGCTATGATCCCACACGATGGGAGAGCAGCCTGGTGGACCTGGCCGACAGCGGCGACTTCCCCATCATCGTGACCGGCACCTACACCATGGGGCCGCTGGTGCAGAAGGTGGCCCCCGACTATCCGGACGTCACCTTCATTCTGTTCGACGGCGTGGTCGATTACGCCCGCTGCGCCTGCGGCAACGTCTATTCCATGCGCTTCCGCCAGAACGAGGGTGGCTATCTGGCCGGCGTGCTGGCGGCTGGCTTGGTGCGGGCCGGGACGATATCCGGAGCCAAAGACGTGGTGGGATTGGTGGGCGCCATGCCCATCCCCGTCATCAACGATTTCGCCGCCGGCTATGGGGCGGGGGCGCAGGACGCAGCGCCCGGCATCGCCGTGCTGCGCCAGTTCGCCAATTCCTTCTCCGACCCCGCGACGGGCAAGGAGATCGCCAAGGCCCAATATGGCCAGGGGGCCGGCGTCATCTTCCAGGTGGCGGGGGCCACCGGCCAAGGCGTCATCGAGGCGGCCGAGGAAGCCGGGCGCTACGTCATCGGCGTGGATTCCGACCAGGCAGCCCTCTACCGCGCGTCCAGCCCCCGCCGCGCCGCCCGCATCCTGACCTCCGTCATGAAGAACGTAGACGCCGCCATCCTGCGCGCCCTGCGGCTGTGGCAACAAGGCCGGCTGCCGATGGGCCGGACGGAGTCCCTGGGCCTGAAGGAGGGTGCCATCGGCCTGGCGGACAACCCGGATGCCGCCTTGACCGTGCCGACCGCCGTGCGCGCCGCGGTGGCGGCCGCGCGCCAGGGAATCATCGACGGCACCCTGGCCGTGCCCACCGCCTTCCCAGGGGCGCAGCCATGACCCCCTCCATCGCCCCACCCTTCGCCCCATCCTTAGTAGCCATCGCCCTGGAAGACGTGGCGAAGCGCTACCCCAACGGCACCTTGGCCAACAGTGGTGTCAGTTTCACCGTGGCGGCCGGCGAGATCCACGCCTTGGTGGGTGAGAACGGCGCCGGCAAGTCCACGGTGATGAAGATGCTGTACGGGCTGGAGCGGCCAACGGCCGGCATCCTGCGCATCCATGGCCGGCCGGTGGACTTCCGCCACCCAGGCGACGCCATCGCGGCCGGGATCGGCCTGGTGGCGCAGCACCTGAATCTGGTGCCGTCGCTGACGGTGGCGGAAAACGTGGTGCTGGGGCATGAGCCGCGCCGGATCGGCGGCCGGCTGGACCGGGCAGCGGCAGCGGCCCGCGTCCGGGAGCTAGTGGAGCAATCCGGGCTGGCCGTGGATCCGGCGGCAACGGTGGCCAGCCTGCCGGTCGGCGTGCGCCAGCGGGTGGAAATCCTGAAGGTGCTGCACCGGGGCGCGCGCATCCTGTTGCTGGACGAGCCCACAGCCGTCCTGACCCCGCCGGAGACGGCAACCCTGTTCGCCACCCTGCGCCAACTGGCCGCCGCCGGTCGCACCATCCTGGTCATCACCCACAAGCTGGATGAGGTGAAGGCCCTGGCCGGCGGCGTGACCGTCCTGTGCCAGGGCCGCGTCACCGGCAGCGCCCGCATGGCGGCGTTGGATGAGGGCGCGCTGTCCCACCTGATGGTGGGCGGGGACCTGCCACCCCCGCCGCCCCGGCGCACAGCCCGCACCCGCCCAGCCCCGCGTGTCGTCGCCCGTGGCCTGGGCTATATCGACGATGACGGGGCCATCCGGCTGCGCGACGTCGGCTTCGACGTGGCACCCGGCGAGATCCTGGGCATCGCCGGGGTGGAGGGCAACGGCCAGGACGTGCTGGCGCGCCTGCTGTCCGGCGCCGCCATCCCCAGCGCCGGCGACGCTCGCCTGGATGGCCGGGTCTTCACCGGCCTATCCCCCCGCGCCGTCCGCGCCCAGGGCGTGGCGGTGGTGACGGAGGATAGGCTGCACGACGGCGCCGCCCCCAGCCTCAGCATCGTCGACAACCTGATGGCCACCCGCTACGCCCGCCCACCCCTGTCGCGCCGGGGCCTGATCGACCGCGCCACCGCCCGGCGCTGGGCGGGAGAGGTGATCGGCGGCTTCGGCGTGCGCGCGACTGGGCCCGACCAACCCATCGGCGCGCTGTCGGGCGGCAACATGCAGAAGCTGATCCTGGCGCGTGAGATCGCCGACGCCCCCGCCTTCCTGGTCGCCAGCCAGCCGACCCGGGGCGTGGATATCGCCGCCGCATCCGCCTTGCATTCCCGCCTGGCCGCGTTGCGGGATCAGGGTGCCGCCATCCTGCTGATTTCGGCTGACCTGGATGAACTGCTGGCCCTGTCGGACCGCATCGCCGTGCTGTACCGGGGGCGGATTGTCGCCCGGTTCGCGGCCGGGGCCGTCGACGCCCAGACCCTGGGCCTGCATATGACGGGGCTGGGGCCCTCGGTGGACGGGGGCGACCATGACGCCGTCGCGTGAAGGGGCCCGCATCGCCCTGGCCGTGGGTGCCGCCCTGGCCCTGGGCTTCGCCGTCATGGCCTGTGTCAGCGACCACCCCTGGGCCGCCTTCCGCGCGCTGCTGACCGGCCCCCTGCCCTCGATCGAGCGCGCCGCCGATGGCCGCATGGTGGTGCATCGGCTGGTGCGCTTCGGCGCCTGGCTGCAGGACGCCACCACCCTGACCCTGGTGGGGCTGGCCATCGCCATCCCCTTCCGCGCGCGGCAGTTCTCCTTGGGGGCTGACGGCCAGCTGTTCATGGGCGCGCTGGCGGCCGCGGCCGTCAGCCTGGGTCTGGGGGATACGCCGACCGCCCTGCCGCTCGCCTTCCTGGCGGCGGCGGCGGCCGGCGCAGGCTGGGGCCTGGTGGCAGGGCTGTTGAAAACCCGGTTCGAGGCCAATGAGATCGTGACCACCCTGATGCTGAACGTGGTGGCGGTGCAGGTTTACCGCCTGGTGGTGGGCCGGGTACTGAATGACCCCACTGCCGGCTTCATCACCACACCCCCGCTGCCCGAGGCCGCGACCCTGGCGCCGTTGATCGCCCGCACCACCGTGACGGCCATGGTGCTGGTGGCGCCGGCGGCGGTGGCGGCGGCCCTGTTCCTGCTGCGGCGGACGACCCTGGGGTATGAGATCGACCTGGCCGGCGCCAACCCCTGGTTCGCGGTCCGTGCCGGGGTGCCGGTGGCCCGGGCCACGGCGCTGGCGTTCGCGCTGGGTGGCGCGTTCGCCGGATTGGCGGGTTTCCACGTGTCGAACGCCCTGCTGAAGCGTCTGCCCGTCGACCTCACCCCCGGTATCGGGCTGGAGGGCATCGTGGTGGCGCTGCTGGCGCGCGGGCGGATGGGCGCCCTGCCCCTGGCAGCCCTGGGCTACGCCTACCTGCGGGTGGGCGCCCAGGCCATGGAGCGCGCCACCGATGTCCCGCGCGAGGTGGTTCTGGTCATCCAGGCGCTGATCATCCTGTTCGTGGTGTCGGACCGCCTGGCGCCCCTGGCCCTGGGGTTGATGCGCCGCGTCCGCACAAACCTCGGTGGGAGGGCGGCATGAGCCTGGACCTTATCGCGGCCGGCACCGTGGCCGCCGTGGTGGCGGCCGCCACCCTGCGCGCCGCCACCCCCATCATCTTCGCCAGCCTGGGCGGCCTGGTCTCCGAACTGGCCGGCTGCATCAACGTGGCGCTGGAGGGTGTGATGCTGGTGGCCGCCTTCGCCGGCGTCATCACCTCCGCCTATTCCGCCCTGTGGTTCCCGGACGCCCCCCTGTGGCTGCACCCGTGGCTGGGTTGTGCCGCCGGCCTGCTGGCCGGCACGGCGCTGGCGGGCCTGCTGGCCGTGTTCCATCTGGAGTTGGGGGCCGACCTGATCGTCACCGGCATCGGACTGAACATCCTGGCCCAGGGATTGACGGTGCTGCTGATGGCCCACCTGACGGGCGACAAGGGTTCGACCGCCAGCCTGACCAGCTTCGCCCTGCCCAGTCTGCGCTGGCCTGGCATGGGCGGCATGCCGGTGCTGGGCGTCCTGCTGAACGGCGACGGGAACGCCGGGCACAACGTGCTGGTCTACGGCGCCCTGGCCGCCACCGGCTGGGTCGCGTGGGCGCTGCGCCACACGGTCTTCGGCCTGCGCCTCAGGGCGGCGGGGGAAAACGCGGAGGCGGCGCTGGCCGCCGGTCTGCCGGTGAGGCGGCTGCGCTATGCCGGCCTGCTGCTGAGCGGCCTGCTGACCAGCGGCGGCGGCGTCTTCCTCGGCATGGGCTACCTGACGCTGTTCCAGGCCGACATGGCGGCGGGACGGGGATACCTGGCCCTGGCCGCCGTGTTCCTGGGCGGCCGCCGGCCCCTGGGCACGGTGGCGGCGGCGCTGGTCTTCGGGGGCGCCACCGTCATGGCCGCCCGCCTGGGCCTGCTGGCCGTGCCGGCCGAGGTGGTTTTCATGATCCCGCCCCTGGTCACCATCGCCGCCCTGGTCCTGGTCAAGCAGCACCAACGCCTGGCCGCCCGTCGCCGCGCCGCGGCCGGCCGGGCCGCCCTTCTTTCCTCCTGACGGACATGACATCCATGATCACATCCTCCCTGCATAACCGGATCGCCGGTTCGCTGCTGCTGGCCGGCATGGGCGACGCGCTGGGCGCGCCTACCGAGCAATGGTCCATGGCCGAGATACTGGCCGCCCATGGCGGCCTGGTTACCGCCTTCGTGACACCCACGGCCGACACCTTCGCCGGCGCCAACGCCGGCAAGAGGGCGGAGGTGACGGACGACGCCAGCCAGATGTACTACCTGGCCCGCGCCCTGGTGCGCGGCGAGGGCAGCCTGGACGCGGCCGGCTGGGTCGCCTGCCTACTGGACTGGGCCGACACCTCGCCCAAGGCCGGCTTCATGGGGCCCAGCACGGTGGGCATCGTGGCGGCCCTGCGCGCCGGTACCGACCCGGCCCTGGTGGGCGTCATCGGCCAGTCGCGGCGCAAGATGACGACCATAGGCACCACCAATGGCGCCGCCATGCGGGTGGCGCCGGCCGGCCTGGTCCATCCCGGCGACCTGGACGCCGCCTGCGCCCAGGCGCTGGTGACCTGCCTGCCCTCACACGACACCGATGTCGCCATCGCTGCCGCCTGTGCCATCGCCGCCGGCGCGGCCCGGGCCCTGGTGACGGACGACATCGCCGACGTCATCACCGCCTGCGTCGAAGGGGGACGCCGAGGCGCCACCCTGGCCGCCCGGCATGCCCGCGTGGGCCCCGGCCCCCGCTTCCAGGCGCGCCTGGACCTAGCGCTGGAGATCGCCGCGCGGGCGACAGATGATTGGACCTTCCTCGAGACCCTGGATGCGCAGGTCGGCGCCTCAGTCCTGGCGGCGGAATCGGTGCCGGCGGCCATCGCCATCCTGGCCTACGCCAAGGGCGACCCGCTGCGCACCATCGCCCTGTCGGCCACCATCGGCAACGACACCGATTCCATCGCCACCATGGCTGGGGCGCTGGCCGGCGCCCTGCGTGGCACCTCCGCCTTGCCCGCCAGCCTCACTGCCGAATTCCGGGCGGTGAACGCGGCGGACTACGGCCTGAATGCCCTGGCGGACGCCCTGGCCGCCATCGCCCATCGACGGCTGGCGGCATGACGGAGGCCGACATCCTGATGCCCCTGCCCGCCACGGCGCGGGAGTGGGCGGACACCCCCGCCGCCGTGGGCCGGGCGCTAACCCGCTTGGCCGGGCCGGTGCGGACCCTGGCGGCGGCACTGGCCGCCCGCGGGATTGGACGCCTGCTGGTGGCCGGATCCGGCGACAGCCTGTCCGTCGGGCTGATGGCCGCACCGGCCTTCGACGCTTATGCCGGCATTCCCTGCCAGGCGTTCCAGGCCTTCGAACTGGCGCAGTACGGCCACCCCGACCTGGGCGTCCACTCCGCCGTGGCGGTGATCAGTTCCAGCGGGCGTCCGTCACCCGCCCATGACGCCCTGGCCCGCGCCCAGGAGAGTGGCGCCCTGGTCGTCGGCATCTGCGATCGGGAGGACACGCCCTTCCTGGTCCCGCCGGCTTGGGGGCTATGCCCCGGCGCCAGCAAGAAGGGCATGCCCACGCAATCGACCGCCGCCGCCCTGGCCGTCCTGATCCTGCTGGCGCTGGAATGGGGCAACGTGCTGCGGTATCCGGCGGCGGATGTCCGCGGGGAGGTCACCACCCTGCCGGCTGCCCTGGAAAGCGTCCTGCGATCCGACGCCGCAATCCACGCCCTGGGCGCCACGCTGACCACCCGGCGTCAACTGCACATCGTCGGCGCCGGACCCAACACCGGCACCGCCCGCTGCATCGCCGACCTGCTGACGGCGGCGGCGGGACTGGCCGCCCTGCCCCATGCGGTGGAGGAGTTCCACCACGCCCTGCGCCTGCAGGCACTGACGCCCGCCGACCTGGTGCTGATCCTGGCGCCCCCCGGCGCGCGTGCGGCGGACCGCCTGGCCGATACCGCCACCGCCGCCCGTGCACGCGGTGCGGCGGTGGCGGTGCTGGGCGGGCCGGACTTCCCCGTGCCCGAGATGGATGAGCCCATGACGCCTCTGCCGCTGCTGATGCAAGGCCAAGCCCTGGCGCTGGCCGCCGGTGACGCCGCCGCCCAGGCCGGCCGCTTCCGGACCCTCGCCAATACGGGGGCCACCCGATGACCCCGCCAAGCGCTCGCCGCTTCGGTCTGCTGGCCTATGGCGACCCCAATATCGACCTGGTCTTCGCCGTGGACCGCGCACCGTCGGCGGATGAGAAGGTGCTGGGCCGGCACCTGGGCCGCCATGCGGGCGGAACGGCGGCCAACGTGGCCTGCGCCGCCGCCCACCTAGGCCTGCCGACGGCGGCGTACGGCCGGGTCGGCCGCGATGACGGCGACTACCTGGTGGCGGAGTTCCAGCGCTTCGGCGTCGTCTCCCAGTGGGTACGGCGCGTGGCGGGACCCTGCGCCACGGCCCTGATCCTGGTGCAGGGGGACGGGGAGAAGGCGCTGGTCTACGCGCCGCTGCCCGGCTGGCCGCTGGATACGGCCACCCTGGCCCCGTCCCTGGAACAGTCCCACGTGGTTTACGCCATGCCGTACGACCTGGCGGAATTCGAGATCGTGAGCCACGAAGCCCGCGCCGCCGGCACCCTGGTCGCCATCGATGTGGAGGCGGCGGTGGTCCCTGGCCCGGAGCGGCTGGCAGCGCTTTTGCCCCTGTGCGACATCGTGTTCTTCAACGAAGGCGGGTTCCGCGCCGCGACCGGCTTGCCCCCGACGCCGGAGCATGCACGGACGCTGCTGAAACAGGGGCCGGGACTTGTGGTGGTGACCTTGGGTGCCCGGGGAGCCATCGCCGTGCGCAGCGACGAGAGCGTGATCCAGCCTGCGTTCCCGGCACACCTGGTGGACGCGACCGGGGCCGGCGACTGCTTCAACGCCGCCGTACTGGCCCGCCTGCTCGGCGGCGACAGCCTGGCCGACGCCCTGCGCTTCGCAGCCGCCGCCGCCAGCCTGGCCATCACCGCCATCGGCGCCCGCGCGGGCTTTCCCGACCATGCCGCGGTAGCCTCGGTATTGGACAGCGCAAACCAGGGGGCATCCACTCCACTCTCGGATACATCACCCCGGAACAGGCCGAGCGAAAGGCCGCATAACCAGGTGTCCACTTAAGCGGGGGAAGGTCACTTCGCCATGACCCCACTCCTGCAAGGCCCGACATCACCGTCAATCTTTTATACCCGCTGCCCCAAGGGGCGCACTCCACTGGAAGATGCGCCAATCATAGGGGACACTGCGGCCGGATGAGACGGATTATCCCGCCCCGTCCGTGTCAGCGGCCCAAAAGCTCTGTGAGCTTGGCAATGACTGGCGCGACAACGGCACGGGCGGCAATAGCCGCCCCTTCGGGGTCCCGGCGCTCGATCGCCTCGACAATCCCGGCATGGGCGGCGGCACCCGGCTCAGGCACCTCCCGCTCTGCCAGAACCGCCTGAGTGTTCTGACGGACGGCCGCTGAAAAGTAGCGGTACAATTCCGCCAGCGCCGCATTGTGCGCCGCCGTCGCGATCGCGGCGTGGAAGGCGAGATCACGATCGATGAACCCGGCAAGATCACCGTCGGCGGGTACGTCACCGCGTGCTTCCAAAAGCCGTCCCAGCCTTTCGAGGTCTTCATCCGTCCGGCGCGTGGCTGCAAGACGCGCCGCCTCGGTCTCAAGGATAGCCCGTAGTTCGAAATGATCCCGCAGGCTGGCATGGCTCACCCGGCGCATGACTTCAGCCGGGTCGACGCTGGAGCGGACATAGGTGCCGTCGCCTTGCCGGACTTCCAGCACTTGTGCGTGGGACAGCACCCGGATCGCTTCGCGAACGGTGTTGCGGCCGACCTGCAGCATGGCGGCCAGGTCAGGCTCTCTCGGAATGCGCTGTCCTACTTTCCAAGCGCCACTTTCGATCTGCGTGCGGATAAGGCTGATGGTCGAGTCGACCAACGACGTGCGAGGAGCTTGGGGAAGAGGCGCAGTCGCGGACATTATTTTCAACCTCGCCGAATGACTCGCATCGTTCATAGCTCGTCATCATGATAGATCGGGTGATCCTATCTTTGCCACCCATTGGCAGCAAGCTCACCTGATGTCTCAGAGGCAGGAGCCCGCCCCGTTTCGATGTCCGATTTTCTTTCGGTCTCCGCTTCGACGGGAAACTCCGACTGCCATCCTCCTCCCAAGGCCTTATACAGGGTGGCCAATGCCAGGTCCGTGTCGGTATCGGCCTGCGTCTGGGCACGCTGGACACTCAGAAGCTGGTTCTGGACACTCAGCACGTTGAGGAAATCCACGGCGCCTTCGAGATATTGCGACTGTGCCGTCGCCAGGGCGATTCGGCTCTGTCGCACGGTTTCCAGCAGCTGGCTGCGCTGATTTTGCGCGGCATTGTAGGCGGTGAGCGCATCGTCGACCTCGTGCCAGGCTTGCAGGACGGTGCGCTGATAAACGATGGCAGCCTGTTTTTGCTGAGCTTTCCGCAGTTCCAGCGCACCATGCAAGCGGCCCCCTTCGAAGATTGGCAAGCTGATCGAAGGGCCAGTGCCATATTGCCGTGACGCCCAGGAACCGAGACCGGAGAACTGCAGCGCCTGAATGTCGAAGCTGCCACCAAGCACGACACGCGGATAGAAGTCGGCGACCGCCACCCCGGTATTGGCCGTCGCTTCATGGAGGCGCGCTTCAGCGGACCGGATGTCCGGCCGTTGCCGCGCCAGCTCGGACGGCAAGCCGACCGGTATACGCGGCGGAACAGGTGGTATGGGCTTGGGCGCCGCAAGTTCCGTGGCAAGCGCGCGGGGCGGTGCACCCAACAGGAAGCTCAAGGCATTGATGAGTTGCGCCTGCTGCTTCCGGAGCGCCGGCAACCCAGCCTGGATCGCCGACACTTGTGCGGCGGCATTGGCGACGTCCAGATTGGTGGCGGCGCCATTGGAGCAACGCAGCTTGGTCAGCGACAGGCTATGGGTTGCGATATCCAGATTTTGCTGGGTGATCGCTATCTGCGCCTGCACGCCGCGAAGCTGGAGATAATCACGGGCGGTTTCTGCAAGGGCGCTGACGAGCACGCCCCGGCGCATGTCCGCCGTCGCCTCAACCTCCGCGCTCGAGGCTTCGACGGCGCGGCGCACCCGCCCCCACAAATCAAGCTCCCATGAGGCGTCGAAGCCATATTGCCAAAGGTCGAATGGGGCGGAGCCGCTGCTCCCCGGCAGGGAGGTCGGCCCGAACCCCGGACCGCCATTGGCGATCGCCGCCGCACTTTGCGGTTGCGTCGTGCCAAGCAGGCCCAGCACACCATTGGGGCTCGCCCGCTCACGGGCATAGGAGGCGTTCGCGTTGCCAGATAGGTATTGGTCGGCGCCGACCATTCGGCGTTCGGCCCTGCTTTGCGCCACCCGGGTTGTCGCCTCCGCCACATCAAGGTTCATTGACGCGACCCTGCGCTCCAGGGACGACAATTCAGCATCGCCGAAGATCGTCCACCACTCAGGGTCGGCGGCGGCGGCGTCCATCCGGCTGGGGGCGGCCTCCCCCACCGGCGGCGAAAACGCGAGCGGGAGCGCTGGGGTCGGTTCGTGCCAATCAGGTCCGACCGTGCAGCCGCCGAGGAATAGAAGCGCCCCGGCCATTGCAAGGCGGCTGGCGCTGGACATGGGGGTTCGAACCGCAGTCATCGGCCTGCCACGTGATTGAGGGTTTGAGAAGCGCCCTGGCCGCCATCTCCAGGGCCCGCGGTATCCAGGCTGACGTTAACCGACATGCCGACGCGGAGGCGCTGCACCAGCGCCTGTCCGGGATCGAACCGGATCTTCAGGGGAATGCGCTGCACCACCTTGGTAAAATTCCCGGTGGCGTTGTCGGGAGGGATGGGCGAAAAGGCGATGCCGCTCGCGGGCGCCACGCTATCGACAGTGCCTGTGAGCGTCTGCCCCGGAAAGCTGTCGACGGTGATGCGCGCCTTTTGGCCTGACGCCATGTGCGTAAGCTGGGTCTCTTGAAAGTTCGCCAGCACGTAAGCCGATCGCAACGGCACCACGGCCAGCAACGCTGTGCCGGGGCTGACATAGTTGCCGACCCGCACGCTGCGCTGGCCGATGACACCATCGATCGGCGCGAGGATGCGCGTATAGGACAGGTTGAGGCGGGCCTGATCCAATGTCGCTTGCGCGCGCTTCACCTCCGCCGCGACCTCATTTCTCTGGGCATCCAGAACCGCCAGTTCATGTCGGGCGGCCGCCGCGGCGGCCGTGTCGCGATCCTTCGCCGCCACTGCCTGCCGAAGCTGGGAGGCGGATTGCTGCTGTTGTTCAAGGCTGCCGGCACCACCCAGGGAGAGATTGTGGTAGCGCATGGCGTTGGCTTGGGCGAAGCCCAAGGCCGCATCGTCCGCGCGTATGGTCGCTTCCGCCTGCTCGATGATCGGCTTCTGCCGGGCAAGCTCCGCCGTCAGGTTCTCGACCTTGGCCTGTGCGGCGGCCAAAGCCGCCTCGGCCGCGGCCACGACGGCGCGACAATCACGATCATCGATATGGGCGAGTTCCTGTCCCGCACGGACCTGCTGGTTATCCTCTACCGTTACCGCGTCAATCAGGCCGCTGACCTTGGGCGCGACAATCGAGAAATCCGCCACGATATAGGCATCATCGGTCTGCTGCGTTCTTTCATCCCCGAGTAGAGCGCGATCAGCGTAAAAGGCGGTGACAGCGCAGGCCGCGACGCCGCCGGCGAAAAGCACTTTCTTTGTTCGTGTCATAGAAATTCCTGACATCAGTGTGCCGCAGGCGCCGGGACCCCCGCGGATGCGGGCGGATAGACACGTGTCGGCAGGATGGGGATGAGAAGCAAAAGAGCGATGGCGATGCCGATCATCACGAGGTTGATATCGACCGTCGTGAGAACTAGGGCTTGATCGCGTACCGCCTGGGCAAAGGTCGCAAGATCGCGTGGCTTGTCGTTCAAGCCCGACAACACGAAGTTCGACGCCCCATAGTGATCGAGCAAAATGTTGGAGTGTGTGTGCTCCCGCCACGTTTCGAGGAAGCTGATGAGGCCCGCCGCGATGGCATTGGCGAAGCCCTTGACCATGTTGAACATGCCCGAGACGAAAGGCCCGTCCGTCGGCGCCAACTTCATCGTCGCAAGCATAAGGATCGGAATAATCGCCATCGGCTGCCCGAAGACCTGAAGGGCCTGCAACAAATAGAAATTGCCCCGGAACCAGTCCGATGTGATGAAGCTCCCGCCATAGGCCGAAGCGGCCATCAGCAGCAGGCCGCCGGCGAGCACCCACCGGCAATCGACCCGCCGGATATTGCAGAGCGCCGAGACGAGCGGCAGCGCAAGAAGCTGGGGCAGAGCGATGACGAGTGCCATCGGCGCTGTCTGCAAGGGGCGGTAGCCTCGCACCTCCGCCAAATAGGCGGAGGGCACCTCGATATTCGCGACGGCCAGCACCAGCACCGTTGCCACGGCGATGAGCGAGAAGGACAAGTCGCGCGAACGCAGCATCTGGATGCGGAAAAAGGGGAGCGGGTGAAACCACTCATTCAGCAGAAACATCACGAACAGGAAGACACCACCGATGATCAGGTGGCAAATCAGGGGTGAGTGGAACCAATCCAGACGATCCCCCTGCATCAGCCCGATGACGAGCATGCAAATGGCGGGGAAACCCAGCAGCAGACCGCGCCAGTTGAACTGCCGCAACCGCTCCAGCCTCAGCGGATCCTGCGGAAGACCATAGGCGACCAGGAAGATGCTGATAAGGCTAAGCGGGATGGCTTCCCAAAAGACCGCCCGCCACCCGAGATACTCAAAGCAGAGCGCGGCGAGGGGCGTTGCGAGGTTGGGACCGCAGGTCGCCGTCAGGGCGTAGGCTCCCAGGCCATAGACCTTCACTTTGGGCGGCAGGTAGCGCAACGCCACGGTCATGAGCATAGGCGGCAAAGCACCGCCCGCGAATCCCTGAACCGCGCGGAGGATGTAAAGGCTGGTTATGCTGGACGTGAACGGCGCGGCCACGGCCAGCATGGCGAACAAGCCAACCATCGTGATGGTGAAGCGGCGGAGCGAAAATGTGACGGCGCACCACGGCGCGAAAGCCATGGCCGACACCTGAAACGCCTCATAGAGCGCGGTCAGCCAGGTTCCTTCGTCACGGCCGATCCCCAGGACACCCCGGATGTCGGTCAAGTCGATATCCGTGACGTGTTCGTTGAAACCTGAAACCAGCACGGCGATCAGCACGCCCGCGAGGCCGGCGGCGATACGGGGCGTGAATGGTGCCGGACCCGCCGGGCGTACGACCGGCGCGGCAGCCGCAGGCGCCAGCATGATTGATCCGGTCATATCGCGGCCTCCGGGCCAAGCCGCCCCTGCAGGAACTGATGCCGCTTGTCATCGCAGAGTTCGCCATGGGGCGGCGATTTAAGCCAACCCCCTGGGACATGACACGGCTGGACTTTGAACATCATATCGTCCTAACATAGGATGTTTAATCGTGACGGTAGCCATCTCACACCGAGGGAGTCAACGAATGTTTCATGCGGTCTTGGTTGGGATTGACGGGTCTGGCCAAACGGAGGGCGTCGTCACCATCGCCGCCGATCTGGCCCGGGCGTGTGGCGCCTCACTCCATATCCTTTGCGTGGTCGACCCGGCCTATTTCCTTAGCGAGCCGGATGGCCGTCGTCCGAGTGAGGCCGATGAGGCCGACTATCCGGCTGCTGCGATGGAACGCGAAAGCGCGGACGATCTCGTCCATCGCGTACTCCTCGGACTCCGGGAGCAGAAATTGTCGGCGGAGGGCTCGGTCGTCCAGGGGGAAGCCGTGGAGCGGATTCTGGAAACGGCCTCTACCCTCGGATGTGATGCGATCGTGCTCGGACACCGGCATCTTTCTTGGCTCGGCCGGCTGACGGAACGTTCCGTCTGTCGTGAAGTGCTGGAAAAAGCGTCAGTCCCCGTGCTGGTCGTTCCTTCGCCAGATAAGGCCCATCCCGCTTCGTCGATCAGGCAGGGATGAAATCCTCACGGCGGGGCGCCAAACATGACTGTCCGCCCCCTGCCCTGTTTTCCACCGTCATCCTCTGACGGATCCGTGCCCTGTACGTGGTGTAGACTCATTGGCTGGCCAGATAGGCGGTCGGAGAAACGCCGAGCGTTCGGCGGAACATGGCGGCGAATGCGCTCGGGCTGTCATACCCATGCTCCAGCGCCACTTGCAGCACCGACGCCCCGGCCGCAAGGCGGGGCAAGCTCAGCAACAAGCGCATGCGGCGCAGCCATTCCCCGAAACTCATCCCCAACTCGCGATGAAACAGGCGCGCGAGAGTCCGTCCGCTGACATGGATTTCCGCCGCAAGCTCCTCAAGCGTGACGGATACGGACGGATCGGCGATCAGCCTCTCGCAGAGCCGCACGAGACGTGGATCGTGCGGCATGGCGACATGCAGATGCAGGCGTGGTGCGGCTTCGATCTCGTCAAGAATCAGTTCCATCACCCGTTCGTCCCGGCTCGCTGGCGCATAATCCAGCGGAATGCGGGTCGCCGCGACGATTGCTTCCCGCAGGAAGGCGGAAACCTCGATCACCTCGCATGTCCGCGGGAGATTGGGTCGCGCCCCATCCAGAACGAAGATCGTCCGCATGAAGACATTGCCGGAGATCCGAATGCCATGTTCTTCACGTGGCGGCATCCAGACGGCCCGCCCAGTCGGCACCACCCAGCTTCCCTCCCGGCTCGTCACTGTCATGACGCCGCTGAGCGTGTGGATCAGTTGCGCGCGCGGATGGCTGTGCGCAGCGATGTGCTCACCATCGGGATGATCGCTCGCCAAGGCGGCCACCGGCCTCGGCGAGCGTTCGCAGTCTTGAAAAGTACGCTCTTTGTCCATTTCGAGACGATTAATGTCAGCCCCGCTGGAGAAGGACAAGCGGCAATCCCATAAAACGATGGCTCGTCACCATCGAGCCGACCATCGTGAGCCATCCTTCAAGCGGCCTGATCGCCGCCATTCTTTCCGCATCGCTCCTGGCTGGCTGCGCCACGGCACCCGGAACGCCACCTCAATCCACGGTGGCAATCCCGGGTCAACTGGCGGACAGCGAAGCCGTGCGCTCCGACGCGCCGCCGCCGGACTGGTGGCGCCTCTATCACGAGCCGGCGCTCGACGTTCTTGTTGAGGAGGCGCTGACGAACAACCGCGACCTGCGGGCCGCATTGGCGAACCTGCTACAGGCCCGTTCGATCCTGAGCGAGGCTCGGGGTGAGCTATGGCCGACGACCAATCTTTCGGGCGGGGCCGGTGAAGGCAGCACGCTGGAGGACCAGATCGCCGCCGCCTCGGAGGGAACCGACAAAATCCGAACCGGTCCGCGCTTCGATATCAGGACTTCTGTCTCCTGGGAGCTGGACCTTTTTGGTCGGCTGCGCTCCACGGTCAAAGCCGCAGAGGCAGATGCGCAAGCGTCCGCCGCGCTGGAAGATGGTGTCCGGGTCGCTGTCGCCGCTGGCGTGACCGGCGCCTGGCTCGACGCTTGCGGTTATGCTCATCGCGCTGATGTGGCGCGCCAATCCCTGGCATTGGCGCAACGCGGCCTGGATTTGGCCGAGCGGTTGCTGGCCGCCGGCAGCGGCCTGCCGGTCGATGTGTTGCGTGCCGAGGTCCTGGTGGATCAGGCCAGCGCGGCCATCCCGATGCTCGATGCGAAACGACATGACGCGCTGACCGAATTGGCGGTGCTGACCGGACGTCCGCCGGCCGAGATACCTTCTGCCGCTGCGGCGTGCAGGCGGCTACCAGCCATCACGACGCCATTGCCGATCGGTAACGGCCTGACGCTGCTGCGGCGTCGCCCGGACGTGCGCGCCGCGGAACGGAAGCTCGCGGCGAACACCGCGCGAATTGGTGTCGCCGTGGCCGATCTCTACCCCCGAATCTCTCTCGATGGCGGGGCCGCACTATCGTCGCCCACGGTCGGAGGCATCGCCAGCCGTAACAATCTCGTCTGGCGCGTCGGTCCATTGTTGAGTTGGAGCTTCCCCAACGTCAGCGCCGTCCACGCGCGCATCAGATACGCCCAGGCTGGTGAAGCCGCGGGTCTCGCCGATTTCGACGCCACCATTCTGAGAGCCCTCAAGGAGGTGGATCAGACGGCGGAGGATTACGGCGCAGCGCTTCGCCGGCAAGGTGATTTGCGCGCGGCCGCCGACCACAGCGCCCGCGCGGATCGCCTCATGCAGATCCAGCGATCGGCGGGTGCGGCGACCGCACTGGAAGCACTGGATGCGGAGCGCGCGGACATCGATGCACAAGCGGCTCTCGCCGCCGCCGATAGCGATGTGACCACGACGCAGGTGGCTCTCTTCAAGGCACTGGGTGGTGGCTGGGAAAACGCTCCCGCCATCGTCCTGCCGTCCCCGCAAAGAACAGCGCCCGTCGCCTCGGTGACGGGTTCCTCGAAGTGAGGTTCCCATGACCGATACCACCGTCAAGACCCGTTCTTCCTTTCCCAGTCTGCGTCCGAACCGTCGCCAGCTCATGGCTTGCGGCTGCGGGATGGCGCTCATCGCCACCTGTGTGTCCGGCGCGCGCTGGTGGACGACAGGCCGCTTCATGATCGAAACCGATGACGCCTATGTGCGCGCTGATGTGGTGACCATCGCCCCTCGCGTCGCAGGCAATGTCGTCGCGGTGGTCGTCGCGGATAACCAACGGGTGCGGGCTGGAGACGTTCTCGCGCGGATCGATGATCGGGATTACCGCTTGAGGGCCGAGCAGGCTGAAGGTGCTGTTGCCTCCGCGAAAGCTGATGTCGAGGCGCAACAGGCGCGCATCGCCACATTCAACGCCCAAACCACACAGCAGCAGAGCGTGATCGAACAGAATGGCGCTGCCATCACGGCCCGCGAAGCGGATGCTCATTTCGCTGATCTGGAATACCAGCGGCAATCCAACCTTTCCCGGCAGAAGGTCGGAAGCATACAGAATCTGCAGTCGGCGGAGGCAGTTACCCGCAAGGCCTCAGCGACGCTGGCCGAAGCTCGCGCGACGCTGGCCGCTTCCCGCGCCTATCTGCCAGTCCTGGCAACTCAGCGGGACGCCGCCACCGCCGATCTCGACAAGGCGCGCGGGGCGCTGCAACAAGCTCAGGCGGCGCTGGATGCGGCACGCCTCGACCTCGAGCGAACGGTCATCCGGGCACCCGTGGACGGGCAGGTCGGGCAACGAACCGTACGTGCCGGACAATATGCCGACATCGGCACACCGCTGATGGCGGTCGTGCCCGCACAGGTTTATGTCGTCGCCAACTACAAGGAAACGCAAACCGATCGCATCCGCCCTGGTCAGTCGGCCGTAATCGTCGTCGATGCGTTCGGCGGCGTGGCGATCAAGGGACATGTTGACGACTTTGCGCCGGCCACCGGCGCGCAGTTCGCGCTGCTTCCTCCCGACAACGCCACGGGCAATTTCACCAAGATCGTTCAGCGGATGCCGCTGCGGATCATGGTCGATCCGGGCCAGCCGCGCGCGGCCGAATTGCGGCCGGGCATGTCGGTTGAAACCACCGTCTATACGGGAAGCTCCCAGCCATGACCGGTCAGGCGGAGATCGGCCAGGCGACCGGTCAGGTGTCCTTGCGGTCTTGGATAGCCGTCCTGGGCGGTGTTGTCGGCTGCTTCATGGCGGGCATGAACGTCCATGTGACGAACGCTTCGCTTCCCGATGTGCGTGGCTCGCTAGGGGCTTCTTTCGAAGAAGGGTCATGGATCACCACGGCCTATCTGGTCGCCGAGATCATCATCATTCCGATGACCGGATGGCTGGTGTCGGTCTTCTCGATGCGGCGCGTGCTCATGGTCGGAACAGGCGGCTTCATTCTGTTCTCGATCGTTTGCTCGATGGCGCCCGATATCAACACCATGATCATCGCGCGCGCCTTGCAGGGAGCATTTGGCGGCATCCTGATCCCTCTATCCTTCCAGATCATCGTCAGTGAACTGCCACCGTCGAAACACCCGTTCGGCATGGCCTTGTTCGCTGTAGCCAACAATGTCGCGCAAGCCGCCGGGCCTTCGCTCGGCGGCTGGTTGACCGAAGCCTATAGCTGGCGCTGGATCTTCTATCTTCAGGTGCCGCCGGGCCTGCTGCTGTTGGCGGCGATCGGTTGGGCCACGCCGCGCGCACCGGCATCCCTCGATAGGCTGCGGAGCGGCGACTGGCGCGGCATCATCGCGATGGCCCTCGGCCTGTCCGCGCTCCAGATCATGTTGGAGGAAGGTGAGCGCAAGGACTGGTTCGCATCGACTTTCATTATCGAGACCGCGATCATTGCCGCGCTCGGCCTCACCGCGTTCGTCCTTGTCGAACTGTGGCAGAAGACCCCCTTCATCAACCTGCGTCTACTCGGCCGTTACAACTTTGGGCTGGCGAGCCTGATGCAATTCACCTTCGGCGCTGTCGTGTTCGGGGTGGTGTTCCTCGTTCCGAACTATTTCGCCGAGGCGCACGGCTATAACGCCGAGCAGATCGGGTTGACCATGATCCCCTATGGCCTGGTCCAGTTCGTCATGTCCTTCGCCACCCCCAAGCTGATGCAATGGACCAGCGTGCGCGCGATCATCATTCTCGGCTTCGTCGTCATGGCCGCGGGCTGCCTGATGAATATTCATCTCGACAGCAACGCAGCCGCCAATGTCATCGTGCCGTCGCTCGTGGTGCGCGGGATTGGCCAGTCGTTCATCGTGGTGGCGCTGGGCGTGATGGCGGTGGGTGGGCTTGAGAAATCCGAGCTTGGGTCGGCCTCCGGACTGTTCTCGACCGTCCGCAACGTCGGCGGCGCCATCGGTATCGCGGTGGCCAGTCAGTTTGTCGTGGAACGCGAGAAGTTGCACGCAAGCCGGATCGGCGAGGCTGCCAGTCCCTTTTCGATCGCGTTCCGGGAGCGGACCATAGAGCTGGTGAGGGTGCTGAGCGGGCAGCAGGTTGATCGTCACACGGCATCCTACGGCAAATTGGCGGAACCCTATCGCCAGCAAGCTCTCGCTGTGATGGACAAGTCGGTCCACCATGACGCGCTGCTGCTCGCCTACAGCGATGCGTTCCTGATCGCAGGAATATCCATGTTGATCTGCGCGTTCGGGGGATTGCTCCTGAGAAAACGTCAGCCTTGAAGCACGTGGAGCTGAATGTATATCGGCATGCGGCTCGGATGCCGATCGGCACAGCAACCAATTGATTCTATTGGGCCACGCGGGGTCATTTGATCGTGCCGATCCACAGTCGCCCAATATTGGGGGCCAGCTAACAGCAGAAAAAGACTTTGTAGGTACCACTTCATACTTGGAAGGCATGGCGAGGAGGGCCAGGCCTCCTCGCCGGAGAAGTTGGCCTGGGCCGTCGGGCGGTCAGGCGCCTCATCATGTTCTAGAAAGGCCAGTTGTGTGGCCATGTGGAAGACGCGCTGGCCTACCGTCAGGTCAGGCGACAGGTGCAGGATGTGGTTGGCTGCATCATGGCGGCGGGAGGTGCGCTCTCACGGCGGGCGGCGCTTGCGACGAGTGCCTGATGTAGCATACAATGGTGACACACGCCGATCCACAAAATCTGGCGCCCAAACAGCCAAGGCGATCAATCCCTTGGGCCTCCGTCGGCGAAACCTCCCCTAGGGGACGCCATACTTCCGGCGCTTTAGCTGAACTTTGCGGGACAGTTACGGGACAGTTCACCTCGCGGAACACTGCGAGGACACCTCCCGCCATGGCCACCATCACCCCCAGAGAGAATCGCGAAGGCCAGGTCATCGGCTACCAGGCCAAGGTCCGCCGCGTCGGCCACAAGCCCGTCTCCAAGACCTTCGAGAAAAAGAAGGACGCCGAGCGCTGGGCCAAGTCCGTCGAGACCGACATGGACCGCCGCGTCTTCCTCGACCACAGCCAGGCCGACAGCACTGTAAATCGGCGCAATCAATTGACCCCGCCGACCTCAATAGAATCAAATGGATACCGCGCCGATCGGCGTCCAAGCTGCACGCCGATTAACATCACGCCATGGCCGACCGGATCAAGGCGACGCCCGAAGCCAAGGGGAAGCGCGACCTCGCCCGTCGCAATAGCCCGGTACCCGGTTCCGTGCTTCACGGACACCCCAAGGATAGGCTCGCCACAGACCGCGTACTACGTCGCCAATTTTCGAAAATTGGGCAAGTCCATGCAATAAATCTGCATGCCGCGACGGCATCTTATCGCGGCTGGCATCGACCGTCCGCCCAATCTTCATAAAATTGTCTTCGTGCCCAATGATAACGAAGCCATGACATGGTGCTGGCGCCGCTGTTCGGTTACAACTTCAACTGATAAAGAGCATGGATAAATTAAATGAAGAAAAACTATCTGGCGGCAATCGCAACTATTAATGCCTTATGC
Source organism: Nitrospirillum amazonense (assembly GCF_029594735.1). NCBI lineage: Bacteria > Pseudomonadati > Pseudomonadota > Alphaproteobacteria > Rhodospirillales > Azospirillaceae > Nitrospirillum > Nitrospirillum amazonense. The sequence continues at coordinate 350,105 of NZ_JARPAF010000001.1, read as the reverse complement.
TTCGAGCCCGCATTTGCAATGGCGGCGGACACCCCGCAAGAGGTAACGGTCCATCCTTCAATTGATCGCGCGTGCCGGGAGGCGTTGAACGTCGGCCCCAACGACAGCGTCTATGCCGCGTGTGTGGCCAGTTTGCGGGAAACCCTGACGGCAACCAAGAAAGTTCATAACGAACACTGTCAGACCGCATGCAGCGAAGCCGGCCTTAAACCTGGTTCTGAAGCTTTCGACCGGTGTGTCGCCAATCTGAGTGGCGCGCTTGCCCAAGCCCAACTCAACGTCAACTGAGGCCTACCTGAGCTCGAACTGGCCTTCTTTAAGGTCCAGTAACGTCAACACGATGGCAGGGTCGGGCGGAGCCTTCCGTGCCCGCTCTCGCCCGCCCTGCCCATCAAATAAGCGTGCATCCAATGCCAACTGCCATCCGGGTCGGTCATATCGACCTCAGCTTCCACGATGCTTCCGCCCTGGAGGTCGAGCGGATACTGCACGACCACGGCCTGCCGGTCGAACGCTCCGCCGCCTCGCATGAAGAGATGTTCCGGCGCCTAGGTGCCGGCGCCATCGATATCCTGGTTTCCGCCTGGCTGCCTGCCAGCCATGGCGCCTACCTGGCCCCATTCGAGAATGCTGTGCGCAAGGTCGCCATTTTGTACGAACCGTTTTGCATCTGGGGCGTACCCGATTATGTCCCGGAAAGCGCAGTCGCCAGCGTGGAGGACCTGATGCGCCCACCAGCCTTGGACCGCATGGAGCGATTGATCCAAGGCATCAATCCCGGCGCAGGAATCAGCCGTTTCTCCCAGGCCATCATGGTTGAGTACGGGCTGACCGCCGCCGGCTATCACTTTCAAACAGGGACCGAGGAAGAGTGTTTCGGCCGCTACAGCAGCGCCGTGGCGCAGGAACGCTGGGTCGTAGTCCCGCTTTGGCACCCGCAGTGGCTGCACCATCGCCATCGCATCCGCGCCCTGGTGGAACCGAAAGGCCTGCTTGGCGGACGCGACGCCGCCACCTTGATCATCCGTAAGGATGCTGAGGCTAAGGTGGGGACGGCCGCTCTGGCGGAACTGTCGTCTCTATACCTGGGCAATGCCAGGGTCAGCGCCCTGGATGATGCGCTACGTAACCCGGGCAACGTCTGACACATTATGCATTTACGCATGATGATCGTGCTCCAGACACCATGGCCAGCGCACCAACGCATAAATCATGCTGCGTCCATGCCAACCCATCGGGTACAGGTCCCCAATCAAGGATGCACTTCATGAAAGCCATCGGCTACTTCACCCCCGGCGTCATCGGCCGCCACGACGCCCTGGTCGATCTGGATTTGCCCGAGCCCACGCCGGGGCCGCGCGACGTGCTGGTTCGCGTCAAGGCGGTTTCCGTCAATCCGGTGGACACCAAGGTTCGCACCGGCGCCACGCCCGCGGAAGGCCAAGCCCGTATCCTGGGATGGGACGCCGCCGGCATCGTCGAGGCGATTGGCGCGGAAGTCACGCTGTTCCAGGTGGGGGACGAGGTGTACTACGCCGGCGACCTCAGCCGCCCCGGCACCAACGCTGAACTCCACGCGGTGGATGAGCGCATCGTGGCGCACAAGCCCCGTTCCCTGTCCTGGGCCCAGGCTGCGGCGCTGCCTCTGACCTCGCTGACCGCATGGGAACTCTTGTTCGACCGCCTGCGCGTCCCTTACGGCAAAAAGGGGGGCACCGGTTCCCTTTTGGTCATCAATGGGGCCGGCGGCGTCGGGTCCATCCTGATCCAGTTGGCGCGCCGCTTGACCGGACTGACCGTCATAGCCACCGCCTCGCGCCCTGAGACCATCACCTGGGTGAAGGACATGGGCGCCCATTACGTTATCGACCACCACAAGCCGCTGGACGAGGAATTGGCCCGCATCGGCATTCCGGAAGTGGAATATGTCGCCGGCCTAACCGCCACGGACAAGCAGTTGCCCGTCCTGCCGAAGATCATCGCGGCCCAGGGCCATCTGGCCTTGATCGACGACCCGAAGTCCTTCGACATCGTACCGCTGAAGCGCAAGTCCATCACCGTCGCCTGGGAACTGATGTTTACCCGGTCGCTATATCGGACCGCCGACATGATCGAGCAGCACAAGCTGCTGCAGGAGGTGGCCCACCTGGTGGACGTGGGCGTGCTGAAGACCACGCTGGCCGAGGAACTCAGCCCCATCAACGCCACCAACCTGAAGGCGGTCCACGCCATCGTGGAAAGCGGCACCGCCATCGGCAAGACGGTGCTGTCCGGCTTCTGAGCGACTGACGGAAGGGAAAACCCACGATGAGATCGACAATCACGGCGCTGACACTGGCCACGACGATGCTGAGCGCGGCCCTGCCGGCCCTGGCAACGCCGCCTAAGGATGCGCCCGCCCTGCTGCCGGTGGAGCATGTGGCCGCGTTGACGGGCGCCATGCCCACGGGCGTCACCGTCGCCCCCAGTGGCCGCATCTTCCTGAACTATCCTCAATGGGGCGACAAAAGCCCGTTTGCCGTGGCGGAACTGAAGGATGGCAAGGTCAGCCCCTATCCGGACACCGCTTTCAACCAAGCCGACACGGCGCACGCTGATCAGCACCTGATCAGCGTGCAGAGCGTGGTGGCCGACGGCGCCAATCGCCTGTGGATCCTGGACACGGGCGCCCCCGGCTTCGCCGCCCCCATTCCTGGCGGCGCGAAGCTGGTGGCCGTGGATCTGGCGACCGACCAAGTGGTCCGCACCATTGTGCTGGGCGACGAGACGGTGTTGCCGACAACGTACCTGAACGACGTCCGTTTCGATCTGCGCCAAGGCTCAGCCGGCGTCGCCTACATCACCGACAGCTCGGTAAAGGGGCCAGGCGGGCTGATCGTGGTGGATTTGGCCACCGGCAAGGCGTTGCGCCGCCTGTCCGGCCACCCGACCACCATGCCGGACCCAGGGTTCAAGCCTACCGTTGAGGGCAAGGTGCTCATGAGCCGTCCCAAGGGGCAGACGCCCAGCCCCTGGCTGGTAGCGACGGATGGCATCGCCATTTCCGCCGACGGGGCGACGCTATATTACTGCGCCCTGTCCAGCCGTCACTTCTACGCCGTGCCCACCGCGCTGCTGCGGGACCCGTCGGTGACCGACGCCACCATCGCCGCCGCCATCCGCGACCTGGGCCCCAAGGCCCCGTCCGACGGCCTGGCCGAGGATGACAAGGGCCGCCTGTACGCCGGCGATTACGAACACGGGACGATCCGGCGCTTCGAGGATGTCGTCCCAAGCGGCGGTAAGGGTAAAGCTGGCGCCCATTGGCAGACCATAGCGAAGGATCCCGCCATCCTATGGCCGGACACCCTGTCCGTGGGAACAGACGGCTACCTCTACTTCACGGCTAATCAATTGTATCGCCAAGCCGGATTCAATGAGGGCGTGGACAAACGCCGTCAGCCTTATGAACTGCTGCGCATCCGCATCGATGCCGGCCCCGTCCTGCTGAAGTGAGATAAGCCATGTCCACGACACCCTCCATTCCCCCTGATCAGATCCAGCTTGTGGCCTATCTCACGGCCAAACCCGGGCAGGAACAGGCCTTGACCGACGCCATCACCGCCATCGTGCCCCATGTGCTATCGGAGCCGGGCTGCATCACCTACGCCGCCCACATCAGCCGCGACGATCCCCGTACCGTGGTGATGTATGAGGTCTGGGCCAACCAGACCGCCTTGGACATCCATGCCAAGGCCTCAGCCTTCACCTCCCTCGCGGCGCGCTTTGATGAATTGCTGGGCGCGCCACTGCGGCTGGAACTGCTGCGACGCGTCGCCTGAGGCAGGACGGCTAGACGGCTGGACCGTGTCGTTAACCGCCGGCTATGGCGACGGCGCGGTCCAGATGGTCCAGCAGAGCCCGGAGACGGGCGAGCCGGCGCAGGTCACGGTGGTAACCCAGCCAGACCTCACGCGCGGGCGGTTCCTCGCCAATGTCGACTTCCACCAATCCACGGCCGTCGGCCACCGCGCGAGGCAGCACGGCCAAACCGGCGCCCCCCTCGCATGCGGCCACCTGGACATCGCGGCTGTTGCTGCGCAAGGTGAAGCCCGCCTCGGGGAAATGGCGGCGCAACCAGGCGACGTCGGCTTGAGTGCTCAACTGGCTGTCCATGGCGATTAAGCAGTGGTCGGCACCGCCGCCCGATGCCGTCGGCATCCCTCGTCGTTCCAGGTAAACGGGGGCGGCATAGAGGGCATAGGGCACGGTCATGAAACGCCGCTGCACGATGTCCGGCCCATCGAACGGCAGGAAGCGGAACAGCAGGTCGGCATCGCGGCGGTTCAGGTCGAACAGGCGGGAATCCACCACCAACTCCACTGTCACCTTGGGATGCTGGAGGGAAAAGCCGGCCAAGGCCGGCGCCAGGATGCGCCGCCCGAACCATTCCGATGACGACAACCGCAACAGCCCTTCCAGCGTGCGGCCTTCGCCCACCAGGCGCCGTTCCAGGGCCAGCACTTCAGCCTCAACACGGTCGGCGTACTGCAACATGACCTCGCCATCGTCGGTCAGTCGGAAGCCGCCCGGGGTGCGCTGGAACAGGGTCACGCCCAACCGCCCTTCCAGGGCCTTCAGCCGCCGCCCCGCCGTGGGCTGGGTCAGATTCAGGCGGGGGGCTGCGGCACTCAAGGTCCCAGCGCGGGCGATGGCCAGGAACAGCCGCAAATCGTCCCATTCCAGGGTGGATGTCTCCAAAGGGGTCTTGCCGGATGTCACGTGTGGGGCCGCCATCGTCACTAATGCCGCCGAACCATAGGCCAGCGGCACCCGAGCCAGCAACGGGCTGGCTCGGTGGCTCATGCCGTCGTCGCGGCCGCGTTCAGACGGGTAATCGTCTCATCGGTCGTCCAAAGACCGCTGGCCAACCAGCGGAAGTTGGTCAGCGCGGCCAGATACCCGTCACCCTCCGGCACCTTGCTGGCGGCAGTGGCGTCGCGCACGACCACCACTTCGAAGCCATGTTCAACGAAATCACGCAAATGGGATTCCACGCAGAAATTGGCGGCCATACCCGCCAGAATGACCTGATCCACCCGCCGCTTGCGCAGCTGGAACAGCACATCGTTGGTCTGCGGACCCGCTATCTTGTGGGGGGAGCATACAACCGTGTGCCCGTCCTCAATCAGGCCCTTGTATTCCGGCATCCAATCGGCGCCGGAACCGACAAACCCTTCCAGGGACAGGGGATCGCGCCGGTCGAACATGCGCAGCTTGTGCATCAGCGCCTCGCCCGGAGCGGCAAAGTCCCACTTGTGGTCGTGCGGATAATAATAATGCGGGGAGATCACCACCGGCAAATTCACAGCCTTGGCCGCCACCATCAGCCGGCCCAGGTTGGGTACGGTACCGAGTTCGGTGATGTTCGCGCCGAAAGCGCCCCAAGCGGTGCCGTGCGGGCTCAGGAAATCGACCTGCGGATCGGTGATCACCAGCGCCGCCCGGCGCAGATCAAGGGTGACGGGAGTTGGGGGAAGGGCCGGGTTTTCCGGATCGGCGTACAGCGGATTCAATTCAGCTTGGGCTGCGTCGGACATGTCGTTGACTCCGGAATAACTGGGTTGCCTTGCGAATGGCCGACACTGTCCCCCCAGGCGCCGCCGGGCTTGTCCAGAACGCTATGATTTGCATGAAACGGCCGACATATCGTCGGCCGGTGGAGTGGCTGCTTGCGCAAAGCCGGACGCCCGTTCAACGTCGGAATGATTATGGAAGGGAAAGATATCATGGGGTTGACCGGGGCCGCCGGCTGATCACTGGTTATCCGGGGCCGCCGATCCGCCCTGACGTTTGCACGCCCACTTCGCTGTGAAGGCGGACGGCAGGTGCAGGGATATGGTGGAAGCGTTCGGCCATTCAGCCGGCGATGGCAGGCCCCTGATAGGCGGCACGGTGTCAACGTCTATGCATGTCCCGGTGGATACCCTCCCCCATGCTAGCAGAGCGGCGACGTCGACCCCGGCCGAAGCCTCAGCCCTCGGGCTGGACGGTTCCGATCAACAATGACTCCGGCGCCATCACTGGCGCCCACATCCCCGTCAACAACGGATTTCCCACAAAATGGCTGGCGCCGCTTCCCACGGAACCTGCCGTCATGCAAAAAGAATACGGAAGGTAGCGTTAACATGGAGCCAGCAGGCGGTATGGACGGTTTGAACGGCGGCGGCCTTTTCGTGCTTGTGACGACTTGGCTGTTGGCGGTTGCCGTCGGTCTCTCTTTGCTGGCTGCTCGCCGAAAGCTGCATGCCACCCGCCTGGCCTTGACGGATAGCCGGCAGGAGTTGGAGCAGCTGTTGCTGGCCGTGCCTAAGATCATCTGGCGCACTGGTCCGACCGGCCTGCCCGACTTGGTGAATAAGCGCTTCTCCGTCCTCACCGGCGCGAACGTTGACGATCCGTGCGCTGTCGATTTCACCCGCTTTGTGCACCCTGAAGATTTGCCCGCCGTACAAGCGACATGGGCGCAAGCCCGCGCCACCCGCCAGCCCTTCCTGGTGCGGTTCCGTTTGCGCCACGCCGATGGCAATTACCGCTGGATGTCATCCACCGGCCGCCCCACCCTTTCCGACTCAGGAGAGGTGCGGCGCTGGTATGGCGGCATCATCGACATCGATTGCGAATACGCGGCGGTGGAAGCCCTTCGCCAGCTAAACGTCACCTTGCAGCAGCGGGTGGAAGAGCGCAGTCATGATCTGGCGCGCAGCGAGGCGCGCTATCGTCGCCTGTTCGAGGTCAGCAACATCAGCTTCTGCGAACAGGACATCGGCGAGGCCAAGGCGCTGCTGGACGGGCTTAAGAGCAAGGGCGTCACCGACTTCCGCGGTTACGTGACGGCCCATCCGGAATTTCTGGACCGCTGCGTCAACGCCGTTAGGACGATCGAGGTGAATGAGGCACTGGCCCGGCTGCTGGGCTATGGGGATAGGGCGGAACTAGCCGCCAAGCCGCCGCGGCAAAACGCCGAAAATGCGATGCAGGTGCTGACCAATCAGTTGGAGGCCGCCTTCCATGGCTGGTCCAACATCGAGGGCCGTACCATCCTGATTGGGAAGGATGATCGCCGCGTCCCCGTATTCTATACAGTCCGCCTCATTTCGGAGACGATTCAGGTTTCAAGCCATATCGACCTTACAGAACGGGAACGGATCGAAGCGCAGCGCATGGCAGCACAATCGGAACGGGCACAGTCCAACCGCATCGCCACGGTGGACGCGCTATCCACCTCGTTGGCGCATGAGTTGAACCAACCCATCGCCGCCATCATGACCGACGTGGGCACGGGTGTGCGATGGCTACAGGCTGACCCGCCCAACACTGAAGGTCTGCTGCGGGTGCTGCGGCGTCTGGAGGTCAACGGCCAACGGCTGGCCGATATCGTGCAGCGGACCCGCGACCAGCTGGTGAAAGGGAAGCGCGATATCGGGCCGCTGGACCTGATCAAGCTCGCATTTGAGACCCAAAGCCTGCTTGAAGGCGACTTGGCCGCGCGCGGCACCACCATGACCATCACCTGTGCCCCCGGATTGCAGCCTGTCGCCGCCGACCGGGTGGAATTACAGCAGGTGCTGGTGAACTTGGTGCTGAACGGGATGGAGGCCATGGTCGACCTGCCGCGGGGGGCTCGATCGATCACGGTGACGGCACAGTCCGTTGGCGAGGGGTTCATCCAGGTGGCCGTGGCCGATAAGGGGCCCGGCATCGCGGAGGAGAACCTGGCAAAACTATTTCAGCCCTTTTTCACCACCAAGCCAGGCGGCATGGGCATAGGCCTGCAGATCTGCCGATCCGCCATTGAGGCCTTGGGCGGTACCTTGAGGGCCCGTAACGGAGAGCACGGCGGCGCAGTCTTCGAGTTCACGCTGCCCGTCGCCTAAACGGGAACGACGCTTGGAAGTGCCCGATCAACGCTGCCGCGCGACAGCCCGTTCAACACTCGCAATGAGTACGTCAGGATTGCACGGCTTTTCAAAAAAATCATGGACGCCGGCGTCGCGCGCGCGCGCGCGCACCTGTTCGCTGGGAAAGGCTGTCAGCAGGATCACCGGGCAGGTGCAGTGTCGATTGCGCATGAGGGGCTGGATCTCCAGCCCGGACATGCCCGGCATCTGAATATCAGAGACGACGCAGTCGAACCGTCCCAGATCGGATTGGAACAGATCTTCGGCAGAGGAAAACACCTGGGTGCCGAAGCCGAAGGATTGCAACAAATCCTCCAGGCTCGCGCGAACGGACGCGTCGTCGTCCACCACCGCCACTACTCTCTCAGAGGTCATCCCGGCCGCCATTTAAAATCCTAAACCTGGCCTGATCCGCGGAGGCCGCCGACGGCGCGGCGTTGACCTCCCTTTCCATCCCAAGCTGAATGCAGGTTTTAACACCATGTCCCCCCCGGCGGCGAGCCTCGGGGACACCAAGATTTTTCCCTTACCCACTTATTCTCGCGGCGTCTCGCTCCAGGCGGAACAACCTTGGCTCTCCATCAGCGCGCCATCGCCGCCATGTTCCGATCAATTTTCCAAATTCGCCGCCAACGTAACGGTGTTTCACCCACAGTCCGGCGAAAAAGCCGGGAGAAATGAGCCTGATCACTAAAGCCACAGGAGCAAGCGACGGAACTGAGTGGATCGTCGGTGGACAACATCAGTACTTGCGCGCGATGCACCCGTTTTCTCACAACAAAATCCCGGGGTGTTTCACCCGTTGTCGCCTTGAATGCGCGGGCGAAGTAGGAATAGCTGAGACGGCTAACCTCGGAGAGCTCTTTTAAGGTGATGCTTCCCCCCAAGTTCCTCTCGATGTGATCCATCACCTGCCGCAGCTGCCAGGGCGTCAAACCTCCCTTATGCGCGGACGCTTTCGGATCGAGCGTAACGGATATGAATTGCGCGCCTTCCTTGGCAAGGTCGCGGACACCAAGTACGTTCGCCATTTCCTCAAGATATTCGCGGACGGCACACAGATCGAAATCCAGAGCCTCCTTGGCGTTGATCGCCAAAGCCACAAGTTTCTCTGCCTGAATTTCCCTGGTGGTCGGCGAGTAATGGTTCATAGCTCAGCTCCCGTCGCAAAAGACGGACGCCATCGTGGGGTTACAAGGCGATTTATGGAATCGTACCCTCGCTCATGTCGTCCCATACCAGGTCGATCATACCTTATACCAAGGTCTGGGTTTGGCATGCCTCCCCCCTCTGGAAGGCTAAGGTCCAATACCGCCGGAGCCGATAGATTGTGCGAACTCCGGCTCCTGGTCCGGTAAACGGCGGAAGGACGATGCAGGGTGCAAACGGCTGCGAAAAGGCATGAGAACCTCCCCCCTTTCCGACTGAAGCTCGTCATCGGCCTAGTCCTGGGCAATGCCCTGGAATTCTATGACTTCACTACCTATGCCTTCGTCGCCGTCAGCATCGGCCGGGCCTTCTTCCCAGCCGATGAGGCTTGGGCGGCGCTGCTGCTTTCCACGGCTGTTTTCGGCGTTGGATTCCTGGCGCGCCCCATCGGCGGCATCATCATTGGGATTTATGCCGACAGCCGGGGACGCGGACCGGCACTGATCCTGACCATCTGCCTGATGGCCGCGGGCTTGTTGATTCTCGGCCTGACGCCAGGATACGACCGCATCGGCATGGCCGGTCCCGTACTGATCGTCTTGGCGCGTCTGCTTCAGGGATTCGCCCTGGGTGGAGAGGTGGGGGCATCCACCGCCCTCCTGCTGGAATTGGCGCCGGCGCGACGTCGCGGCCTCTACACAGCCTGGCAACTGGCCAGCCAGGGCGGAGCCACGTTGGTTGCCGGCCTCCTGGGCCTGGGGCTCATCCTATGCCTGCCACCGGCCGCCATGGACGAATGGGGCTGGCGCCTGCTTCTATTGCCGGGCTTGGCCATCCTACCTGCGGGGCTGTTTTTGCGCCGGTGCCTGCCCATGGCCGCCCCGGAGCCCGCCAGCACGATCGCCTTGGCACGGGATCTGGCCCGCCACCGCCACATCCTGCTGATCGCCATCCCGGTGCTGTTGTGCGGCACGGTCACCACCTTCACCAGCAACTATATGACGACATATGCGCTTACCATTCTTGGGATGCCGCCGGCGGCATCAATCGCCGTCACAGCCATGGTGGGTGGATGCGTTCTGGTCTTCGCGCTCATTGGTGGCTGGCTGGCAGACCGGATGGGAAGGCGTCCGGTCATGCTCCTGCCCCGGCTGGCCCTGGCCCTGTTGGCCTATCCCTGCTTCGCCTTGATGGTCCGGCAGCCTGGTGCCACTACGACACTGCTGGCGTCGGGCCTGCTGGCGGCGCTTGGCGCCATCAGCGGTGCTGCCAGCTTGACCGCCATAACCGAACTTCTACCCCACCGGGTACGCGCGGGCGGCTTGGCCATGGTCTATAGCCTTACCATTTCCTTGTTCGGCGGAACGACGCAGTTCATCATAACATGGCTAATGCAACGAACCGGCGACCCCCTGTCGCCGGCCTATTACCTCATCATCACCAGCCTGATCGGGCTGATCGCCATGGCTGCCCTGCCCGAGACCCGCTCTCACGCACCAGCGGATTTAAGCCCGGTGACGTCGTAAGGCCTTGCTTCGATCTTCGACCCCACGATGACTTACGATTTACTCATCACCCTGGCAAACGCCGCGATACTCTGCCTCCTGATCGGGCTGTGGCTTAAAACCCATTGGCGAAGCCAGACGTTCAAGCGCATCTATTTCGATGCCTCCCCCTTGCCCATCCTAATTGAGGACTGGTCCGGCGTTCAGTCCACCCTGGCAATCTTAAAGGCGCAAGGGGTAACCGATGTCGGCGCTTACCTCGCGGCTAACCCGGAGTTGGTGCTGGAGTACAGGAAAAGCCACCGCTTCGTGGATGCGAACGAAGCGGTGCTGCGCCTATTCGGCGCCAGCAGCAAGGCGCAGTTCATGGAAATCGCCCCCCAGCTGCTGCCCGCCAGCCTGGAAAGCAACGTTCGCGTCTATCAGACGCTAATGGAAGGCAACCTAACGGCCCAAGGTGAGCGCGTGCTGCACACCCTGGATGGGCGGGTGGTGCCAATAATCTGGCGCGCCACCTTGCCCCCGTCCGGCGACGCCAGCCGCATTCTATTCTACGCCTTCGACGTCACCGATCAGAAGCGGGCTCAGGAAGCGTTGATGGACGCCCGCGTTGATCTGGCGCACGCGGCGCGCGTCTCGACCGTCGGTGAGTTGAGCGCCTCCATCGCACATGATGTTGCCCAGCCGCTGGCGGCCATCTCCGCGTCGGCGTCGGCGGCGGAACGCTGGCTGGTCCGAGAGGAGCCCAGCGTGGACAGGGCCCTTAATGGCCTATATCAGATCCGCCAGAATGCCCAGCGGGCCAACGATGTCGTCGGCCGCATCAAGACATTTTTGCGCAAGGCGCCAAAGCGCAATACAGCCAGTATAGACGCCCTAATTCGCGACGCATTGGAACTGATCCAGAGCGAGGCTCACCGGTTCAACGTCAAGGTATGCACCGCGCTGGAACCAAGCCTGCCCCCCATTCGAGTGGATGAGGTGGAAGTGAAGCAGGTAGTCATAAACTTGGCGCTCAACGCCATGCAGGCCATGGTCAACGCCGGGACCAAGGACCGTCTCCTGACCGTGACCGTAACCGACAAGCCGCATGATAGGGCCGTCGAGGTCCAAGTCCGCGACAACGGTCCGGGTATCGCTCAAGACATCATCGGACGCATATTCGAGCCCTTCTTTTCCACCAAGGCTGATGGCATGGGCTTGGGCCTGGTCATCTGCAAATCCATCGTCAACAGTCACGGCGGAGACCTGACGGTGGTGAGCGTCGACAATCTTGGCACCGTCTTCCGTTTTACCCTGCCCCACGACCAGGAAGCGACGCCCCGCCAGAGCCCGATCGGCTCAGGTGATGTCGGCTGAGCCTAGAGCGTTCTGCTTGAAACCGGAATCGATGGGTTCCCTTTGAAGGCTGGATGTGATTCATCTTTATCGGAGGTGGATCATGGGCAAGCCGTATTCAGAAGACCTTCGGGAACGTGTTGAGGCACGGATAGCGGCGGGACATTCTCGCCGGGAAGCCGCCCGTCACTTCGGGGTCAGTCCGAGCTTCGCGGTGAAACTGGCGCAACGTGTTGCAGCGACAGGATCAGTGGCGGCTCCTCGCCAGGGTCGTCCGCCTGGCAATGGCAAGCTGGCCGAGCATCTGCCCCGGCTGATCGCGTTGGTGGAAGCGCAGCCGGACATCTCGATGGCGGAACTGGCGAAGAAGCTGGAAGCGGCGACAGGCCTTGTCGCCCATCCGGCCTCGCTGTCGCGGGCGCTGACGAAAGCGGGGTTCAGCTTCAAAAAAAACGCTGCTGGCATCCGAGTGCGAGCGCGCTGACGTCCGGGAAGATCGCCGGGTGTGGCGAGCAAAGCGCCAGCCTCGCATGCGTCAGGAGCCCCACCGCTTGGTCTTCATCGATGAAACGGCGACGACCACCAAGATGACCCGGCTACGAGGCCGGGCGCGCCGAGGACAGCGCCTGAAGGCTCGGGCCCCCTTCGGTCATTGGAAGACCCAGACCTTCGTGGCCGCCCTGCGGAGCAATGGCCTGACGGCGCCCTGGATCATCAATGGCCCCATGGATAAAGCCGCCTTCGAGACCTATGTCGAAACCCAGTTGGTCCTGGAACTCAATCCCGGCGATGTCGTCATTCTCGACAACCTGCCCAGTCACAAAAGCGAGAAGGCCAAGGCCGTCCTCAAGAGGGCAGGTGCCTGGTTCCTCTTCCTCCCGCCCTACAGCCCCGACCTCAACCCCATCGAGATGGCCTTCGCCAAACTCAAGGCTCACCTCAGGCGCATCGGCGCCAGGACCATTGACGACCTTTGGAAAGCCGTCGGAAATATCTGTGACCTATATGACCCTGACGAATGCTGGAACTACCTCAAAGCCGCAGGCTATGCGTCCGATTAAAAGCAAAATGCTCTAGAATTACACACCGAGACAGACCGTTAGCATGTTTCCAACACCTCTGTTCATGCCGGAAACACGCTCAACCCAGTTCCAGCGCTTTCACTTTCTGAATGAAGTCGGACGAATTCGTGGCGCGCAGCTTTCGGAAGGCGCTGCTGCGATGCATTTTCACCGTAATCTCAGCGATGCCCAACTCATGCGCGATTTGCTTATTCAGCAAGCCCCGATCGACGGCTTTCAGGATTTCCACTTCGCGCGGCGTCAGGTCGTTGGCCAAGCGTCGCAGCTCCATCAGGCGATGGTCGCGCGTCCAGCGGTCCCGATCAACCCTCAACGCTTCCCAAACCGCGTCTATTAGATCCTGGTCCCGGAAAGGCTTGGGTAGGAAGTTGATCGCTCCCTGCCTCATCGCACGAACGGACATGGACACATCGGCATGAGCGGTGATGAAAACAATGGGCAGGCACTTGTTTGCCGACTTCAAACGCGCCTGCAGCTCCAGCCCGCTTTCCTCGGGCATGCGGACATCCAGCACCAGGCAGCTGGGCCTATCAGGGACGCCGGCGGCCAGGAAGGCGGCGGCGGAGCTGTAACCCGCCACGTCCAGGCCAACCGACTGGAACAAGTCGACCACGGCGCCGCGCAAGCCCTCATCGTCATCGACCACCACGACCAGCGGCTTCATATGGGACGCCTCATTCGGTGCCGGACACAACATGTCAAAATACCCCCAGAATCTTACCGCAAGGTGCCATAGCCGGAGCCCAAGCCTCAATGCTGGTGGGCAAGGGCCCTCGCCCCCCGACCATGAGACCTCCCCTTCCAGCTTGCCTCTACCCCAGAGAAGAGCCCCTGCTCAGTGTTCAACACGGCAGCGGACAACATGCCCCAGGCGGTTAGAGATTCACCCTCATACTCGAGTATACGTGCATCAAGATTCCAGTAGGTTTCAACGCGTCGATTGGTATATACGGCCCGCACCGTCCTTACGGCCCCGGGAATAGATTCACCGATTTACAAACGGGAGGGCCACGCCGCCGGTGGTGGGTGGCCCCCCCCTCGCCCGCCGCTTCAGGCGGCCGTCGCGCCTCCGGCATCAATTGCACGGTAGTTGACGGCTTTGGTCACATCGGCCTGGGGGTTACTGATCGCGCCGGTATAGCGGCCAACGATACGGCCGCCGGACACCAGCGCCGGATGGTCATGCCCTACCAACAGAAAACGGCAATCGGATAGCGCGCGCTTCAAAGCACGCTTTTCCTCCAGGCTGGACATGGCCCGGTTGGCCGTGATGGTCGGCTCGTGCGATGCCTGGTCCAGCAGGGGATTCACCAACTGGTCATCGATATTGTAAGCGATATCCCCGGCGATGTTGACCATGCCCTCATCCGTTTCCACCAGAACTGAAATGGAACCCGGCGTGTGGCCACCGGACAGCCGGACGGCTACTCCGGGGATAATTTCCTCTTCAAACGAACCGTCCACGTCGAACAGGCGCAGCGCCCCCCGCGTGTGCAACCGGTCGATCAGGTGTTTGGTATCCTCAGCGGTGTACATGCCCGGCCCCATGACGCCGGAAGCCGCAAACTCGAGCTCCCGCCGTGCCAAGGCCACGGTGGTGGTCATAGGGAACTGGTCGTCGGCCCCCACATGGTCCAGGTGGGCATGGGTATGAACGATGTGCCGAATGTCCTTACGGCGCAGGCCGTGCTGCGCCAGATGATGATCAATGGTCATCTCCGGCGTGCGCACGCAGTCCATGCCGAACGCCGCGAACGCTTGGGGATCGCGGGGGCCGCTGTCCACCAAGATAGGTTCTTGCCCGCCGGTGATCAGGAAGCCCAGGAAGGGAATGGTCGTTTTCACGCCGGGCGAGCGGAAGAGCACCAAGCCGGAGGCGTCCATCGTCAGGTCGCCCAGGTTGATGGGATGGATCTTGAGAGTCATGTCGCGTCTCCAATTTTTGAAGGATTTCACAAGATTTGAACTATTTAGTTCAAAATACTCACGATAGTGGGATATTGGGGCGGCCAGGTGACATGCGCCGAGGCAAGACCGTCAGGACCACAACCACTACGCAGAGCCCCGCCATGAGCCCCGCACCGGTCAAGGTGGCGAGACCCAGGGTCGCGATGGTGGCGAGATGGCCAAGGCCCAGGGCTGCCAGGCCAGTGAACAGATACGCCAGCAGAAAGACGGCGGACGTCATCCCGCCGCGCACGGCCTGTGACGCCACGGCGTTAATCATCGCCAAGCCGCCATAGACCATCCAGGCGTACCCCATGCCTGAGGCTACGGTTGCCGCTAGAAAGCTGGTCAGGCTGTGCGCCAAAACCGCGACGGCCAGGAACGCCATGCCCGCCAGGGACGCGACGGCCCCCATCGCAATGGCGATATCCGGACGCAAGCGCCGGGCGAGTAAGCCAACCACCCCCAGGGTGATGGCGAATAACGCCAGAGCGGCCCCATTGACCAGAGCGTTATCGGACCGGACCAAATCCCTTGCTACCTGCGAGCCAAGCGAAGCGATCAGGACACCGTGGAAATAGGCCGTCATCACCGTGAACGCGGCGAAACCGAAAGGTTTCCTAAGGCCGGGCGGCACCCGCGGCAAGGCCGGACGCCATCCGGAAACGCTTCCGGGATTGGAGGCTTGGCGGGGCAGCAGAAATATACCGGCCAACAACATCAGCAGCAGAGCGAACAGCAACCAAAAGCTCAGACGCATCGGGGCTGGCGCATACTGCACCAAGGCGCCGCCCACCAGCAGCGCGGCGGCGAGGCCCGCAGCCTGGGAGGCCAAGGTGGCGGCCCCGGCCTTGACCACACCTGCTCCGTCCTCGGCAAAATCCACCAGCGCGGCGGCCGACGGTCCAGCCGACAGGCCGACCCCGATGCCCATCAATGCGCGTCCGGCAAGAAGCATCACCACGTTGTTGGCCAGCGCGAATAACAGCACCCCAGCGGCCGAAGCGGCCACGCCGTACAGCATGGCCAGCCGACGGCCCACCTGGTCCGACAGGTTGCCGAACAGAACCAAAACCGCGACCACGGTAACCGGATAGACGGCGAAGATGCCGGTCGTCACGCTCGGTGTCAGATGCCAGCGCCCGGCATACAGCGGATAAACCATGGCCGGTGCCGCGCTGGTCCACAGGGTGTGAGCCACCACACCGGCCGCGACACGGAAACCAGCCTTGCTTGAAAGCGCGAAACGCATGGCATTGCCTTTATGTCAAGAGCCATCAATTTAGAACCATTTGGTTCATATTCCTGGAGCATCAACGAGTCAATGGGATTTTGAACTGATCAGTTCTATTTCCGCAGGCGCATACATATTGAACCACCCGGTGCAAAACCCTATGTTTTCGCCATGGCTAGACCGAGAAAATTCACCCGCGACACCGTCCTGGATCGGGCTGTTCCCGTCTTCTGGCGCCAGGGCTATGCCGGCACCAACGTGCAGGAATTGGAACGCGCCACCGGCGTCAACAAATCAGGGCTGTATACGGAATTCGAGGGCAAGGAAGACCTGTTCCTCGCCGCCTTGCAGCGCTATCTCGATACCGGCCCTGCCCTACGCCTGCTGGACCAGCAGCCGCTGGGATGGGCCAACATCGAACGCTTCCTGGCTGAAGCGCCGTTCGTCATGGCCGCCCAGCCCGGCTGCTTCGCCGTCAACGTCACAGGCGAGGTTGACTGTCTGCCCAGCCGCGCGGCCGACATCATCCGTGCCTACAACCGGCGCCGGGCGGATGCCATCGCCCGCAACGTGGCCGCAGCCCAACCGGCGCTGGATGCCCGGGTGACGGCGGACATGATCGCCGCTTTCTTCATAGGCACCTGCATGGATGTCAATCTGGATGCCGACCCGGCGCCCCATCGGGCCAAGGTCGGCATCCTGATGTCCATGCTGCGGAGTTTATGAAGGTCAGACGGGTATGGGATTGGCGGCCAGCATGGCGTTGAAACCATTCACCAGCGCATGCTCGCCCGGGCCGGGATTGTTGCGGAAGTCGCGTGCTGCGTCGACCACGACTTCTTCGACCTCAGTCACCAGACCAGCCATGGTCTGATCGATGAAAGCGTCCAGCGGCATGGCGCGGGGATCGTCGCTTTTCTTGATCAGGTCGGTGTTGACCCAAGGCGGAGCGATTTCCTGCACCCTCACCGACGTCTCGCGCAACATGAACCGCTGCGACAGCGTGTAGGAATGCAGCGCCGCCTTACTGGCGGAATAGACGGCGGTGAAAGCCAACGGCACATAGGCCAGGACCGAGGTGTTGTTGATGACGGTGGCGCGCGGCTGCCGCTTCAGGTGCTCGATCAGCGCGGATGTCATCCGGATCGGCCCCAGCAGGTTGGTGGTCAGGATGGCCTGACTGACCGCATCGTCCACCACCGTGGCGGCATCGTCGAACGGCATGATACCAGCGTTGTTCACCAGAACATTCAATGCCGGATAGTCGCGGACCAGGGTGGCCGCCGTCGCCGTGATGCTGGCCGGATCGGTGATGTCCATCCGGATTCCGGCCATGCCGGGATTGGCGGCAGTGACCTCGTCCAGCAGCGCCTGGCGGCGGCCGGCGATGATGACTTGGTTACCGAGCTTGTGGAATGCCTCTGCCAGGCCCCGGCCAATGCCGGAGGTGGCGCCGGTGATAAAGATGGTATTTCCGGTCATTTGCATGATGTTACTCCAGGAAAAGGCGGCCGCTGGGCGGCCATTTAGCTTGACCCTTGCCTTATGGCGGTCGCCGTCGGCGGGGAATGAGATGGTTTTACCCCGACCGACATCCGTCCTAAATGCCACGTACCCGACAAAAAAGGACATCCGATGCGCCTACCGTTTCAGCGCCGTCATAGCCGCCTTCTTTGATCAAATGCCGGCCCCGGCTTCTTGAACGATTAAATAACAAAAAGCGGAAAAACGCCGCGAATTGAGCGACACAGACAAATCATATACCGCAGCATATAAATAAAGATTCTATGTATGGGTTGTTGCGTAAATATATCCCAGTCAAAATCGTCGAGCGTCTGGATTTATGAAAATTCCGCGAAATACGCGAGGAATTGGGTCCTAGCCGCACCTTTTGCCCCCGTGCGGGCCCCAACCGATCAGAGGACTGACTATGATGTTTTCGCGCGCCGCGGCGGCTTTGGCATTCGTCGCCGGCTGTCTTGCCCAGGCCACCTCGGCATCAGCCCAGGCCGCGCCCAAGCTGCCTATCGTGCGCGGCAGCGCCAACCTGCAGGATCGTGGTGAATATATCGATCAGTTGATTGCCGACTTCATCGCCAGGAATGGGCTCCCCGGCCTGACTATGGCGATCGTCCAGGCGCCCTACATTCCGCGATCCGCCGGCTATGGCAAGACCAGCCTTGACCATGACGAACTCGCGTCCACCCGCACGATGTGGAATATCGGGCCCATCACTCAAGCCTTCACCGCCGTGGCGATCATGCAGCTCAAAGAGCAAGGCAAGCTCCAGCTGACCGATACGATTGGCAAGTTCGTCGACGACCTTCCAGGCAATTGGCGCAGGGTGACCCTGCTTGAGCTGATGCAACACAGTTCCGGCATCCCGGATTACCGTGACCTGCTGGACGACAGCCGTAGCTACACGCCGAATGAACTGCTCGCCCTGGCAGCGGGCAAGCCCATGCTATTCAAGAGTGGTACGGAAGTCCGGCTCAGCGCCACGGATTCCACCCTGCTCGCTATGGCAGTCGAGAAGGCCAGCGGCATGTCGTTCCATGACTTCGTGTGGAAATTCCAGATCGAGGTCGAAGGGCTGCCCGCCACCATGTTCGCGAGCGACCTCGCGACCAAAGCTGCGGTTGATAGACCCGACCCGATTCCGACCGACGACAATCAGCACCAGAAATTCAAGTCCGATGCACGTTATATCAACCCGGTGGAGCCCGCGACGGGCTACCGTTCCGCCAACGGGCAAATGATGGCGCTGAAGCCCCAGGCCTCGGCCAATCTCTTCGGGTTCGGCGATCTCTGGTCGTCAGCCGAAGATATCAGCAAGTGGGACATCGGCCTCGCCGGCTCCACGCTCATCAAGGACGCGGCCGACCGCGACGTCATTTATAAACCCACCAGGCTCGCCAACGGCACCGTGGTGCCGGCGATGGCGGGATGGGAGTTCACCCATCATCCGGGATTCATGGAAATCAAGGGCAATTCGCCCGGCTTCAGCTCGTACCTCAGCCGCTTCACGGAATCATCCGAACTGGTGTGCGTCACCCTTCTGACCAACAAGGAGGGGGTTGATTTGACCGTTTTGGCCCGCGATATCGCCACCGCGTACAAGGATGATCTCGGCCCCGACATCTATCGCCGAAGCATCGTTGCCCAGGAGAGCAAGTACGGTCCGGCGGAGACAATCCAGCGCGTCAAGGCCATTCTTGCGGAAGCGAAGGTTCCGGTTTTCGCCACCTTTGACCATGCTGCGAACGCCGAGGGCGTTAGCGAAAAGCTGCGACCGACAACCGTGATTGTTTTCGGCAACCCGAAGATGGGCACCAAGTTGATGCAGAAGCAACAGTCACTTGGCATCGAGTTGCCGCTCCGTGTCCTCGTCTGGCAGGACGAGATGGGCCGGACCTGGATCGGGCATCCCGACCTTGACGCGCTAGTCACCCGCTACGGGGTTGAGGATCCGGCAACGCTGACCGCCATGGGCAAGGCGCTTGAGGCGCTGGTGAACCGGGCCGCCAATGTCTACACTTATTGAGTGAACGTCGATCATGCCGGATGTGAACCGACGTTCCGCGTTTCTCACGTTTGGCGCCGGTGTCGGCGCAGTGGCCGCATTGCACGCGGCCACTGTGTCGGCGGCCCCGACGTCAGCGCCGGGAATGACCCATATCGCCGACCTGACGCAGCGTCTTGCTGCCGCGCCTCGCCGCCGCGACTTCACCACGGTTCCCTTCATGCTGGATCGCATGGAGCTATGGGACCACGAAGCTTCAGCTCTTCTGCTCGATTACCGCGGTGGTCCTAAACAGGTGTGGGAAAGCAGCGACATTGCCGCCGCCTGGCCCAACCTCATTCGTGAATCGCTCAATGGGCAACAGTTCGCCCACGGCAATACCGACTTTCTCGCGGTCTCGGCCACCCACGGCACCGCCCACCTCGCGCTTTTCAATCAAAGCATCTGGGACAAGTATGCTCTTGCCGGGAACACTGGCGGCAGGTTCGCACGCAATGATTTTATTATTGTACCACCGGACGTATCCCCTGCCGATGATCACCAAAACGTGAACGGCTTTTACGGCCCCGGCAACAACAGCATCATCTCGCTGCAGAGGCGCGGCGTGGTCATGATCGCTTGTCACGATTCTATCCATGCGATCGCACGCGGACTCGCCAGGCAAGGATCAAACGCCGACACCATCGCCGCTGATCTGACCAATAACCTCATTCCGGGGGTGGTCCTGGTCCCCAGCGTGGTGGCGTACCTAGTTGAACTGCAGCGAAGCGGCTTCACCTACGCCAAGGCCGCTTAAGCCGGACTTGCGCGGAACGCGCAGAGCCACACGTGCGTTCCGCCGAATGGCCCAGGGTGTGATCGGTTCGGGTGATATCACCTGATCGTGCAAACCCTCTTTGTCATGACCAGGTTAAGAGCAAGATGCGGGCGGCTATAGCCGGTCCAGCAAGGCGAACGTGGCCTTCAGGTGCTCGGCCAGGGGGCGGGCGGTGTCTGGATGGGCCGCGTGGTCCAGACGCCACCACCAACAGGGGCCAGGACCGCCAGTAACAGGTCGGCCATTGTCGCGAGCTGAACCATTCGCGCCTCAGCCTGAGCGGTCAGGACCTGCATCTGTGTGGTTAGCGCGCTCAGTCTTCAACGCCGCCACGGCCGCCTGCAACTGCGCGGCCTGCACGTTCAGGGATGCCGGAAAAGGGGGATCCACACCATCAGTTCACAGGATCATACCGGCCTCCGATATTCTTCGTAGGCTGCGGTGCAGAACTGTCGAGCCTGCAGGCGCGATCTTTGACGCGCAGCCCGGCGAGCAGATCCGAGTGCGGCACCCCTTCCTTGCGCTAGGTCAATGTCGCCGACCAACGATTGACCCAAGATGCTTAACGATGGCCGCCGCGATGATGCGTTGATCAGCCAACCGTCAGCCTTCCAGGTTGCCTGCCCCTCGACCCAACGGAGGAGAGCGTGCCGGAACCATTGCCTTTGCCGCATGACATTCCGCAGGCCCCAGGCGGCTTCACGGAGGAAATCCTGCGGGATGGCGCGTTTGGCCGCCTGCTGCGCTTCCATGTCACCGGCGACCGGGAGCCCGCGCCCCTCCCACGCACTCTGCTGGTTGCGCCGTTATCAGGCGTGAACCCTCGCCTCCTGTATGACATGGTCGCGGATTTGGTGGCAGGGACCGACCTGCACCTGCTGGAATGGCGTGACGCGGCGGAGGTGCCCGCGGCATGCGGAGGCTTCGGCTTGCCCCACTGCCTGTCGCAGGTATTGGAAGCCGTCCAGGATCTGGGAGAAGAGGTCAACCTGATCGGTCTGTGCCAGTCGGCCCTGCCGGCCCTGGCCGCCACCGCTCTGCTGGCATCCAGCCGGACCTTGGCCAAACCGCGCGGCCTGGTCCTGATCGGCGGCAAGATCGATCCCCGCGTCAACTCCACCCCCGGTGATCGCTTCGCCATGACCCATTCCCTGGACTGGTTTCGCGAGCATGCGATCACAGCCGTTACAGCCGGACGCCCCGGCGCGGGACGCCCGGTCTATGCCGGGACGACGCAAGAAAAGGTGCTGTGGTCCTACGTGAACCGCCACCTCGCCGACGGATGCGACATCATCACGAAGGCACTTCACGATGATGGGAGCGATCCCAAGGGACACCCCTTCCTGCCCAGCCTGGGGGCCCTGATCGACGTGCCGGCGGAGTTTTTTCTGGACGTCATCGGCACCGTCTATCACGCCCATGCGCTGCCAGAGGGTCGGATGGTCTGGTTTGACTTGCCGGTGGACGCCAGGGCCGTACGAGACACCGCCCTGCTCACCGTCGAGGGTGGCCGGGACGATATCGCCGGCCCCGGGCAATGCCGGGTGGCCCATGACCTGTGCCCCGACATCCCCCAGGACAGGCGCGGCCACAGCCTTCTCCCAGGTGCCGGGCATTTCGATCTTTTCCATGGCACTGTCTGGCGTGAGCGGGTCCGACCGATGGTCAACGAGTTTCTGCACCGGCACCTATAGCCGAGGGCCTGTGCATGCGGTTCATGGATAGACGCGACGCCGGTCAACGTCTGGCAGGCCGCCTGGCAGACCTCAAGAACGGGATCACCGTGGTCCTGGCCCTGCCTCGGGACGGCGTACCCGTCGCGTATCAGGTCGCCCATGCCCTGGACGTGCCATTGGTGCTGATGCTGGTCCGCAAGCTGGAGGTTCCCATCGAGCCTGAAACCGCCATGGGCACCTTCGCCGAAGGTGCCCATGGCGGCAAACCGGTCGTCGTGCTGGTTGAAACGACCTTGTCCGCCCCACGGATCTCCCCAGCCGAGGTGGACAGGATCGTCGCTGGCGAGATACGGGAACTGGACCGACGGCACCGCCTGTTCCGGGATGGCCGGCCCGCCCCCGACCTGAACGGCAAGACCGTCATCCTGGTGGACGATGGTATCGCCACCGGCGCCAGGATGCGGGCGCCGTGCGCGCCGCCCGCCAGCGACACATCGCGACGGTGGTCGTCGTTCCCGGCGCCGGGCCAAGACTTCGCGATGCCGTGAGATCGCAGGCTTTTTAGAAAAATCAAGTAATCATGGCAACCATCTCGACTTGATCCAACTCAAGGTGCCGAACCAGGCATTCCCCTAGAGTTCTATTGGCGGCTGGGCGGTTTTGAGCCTCTCAAGACCTTGAGCAGTCCATCGAAGAACCGCCGCGACCACATGTCTTCGTCGCCGCCTGGATTTCTGTTCGTGTGACACCGCTGCCTCGTCGGCGCGGGCCTCCAATCCATGCAGGAGAATTGACCATGCTGAAAACCTTCTCGGTGCTCTTGATCGGCAGCACCTTGCTGGCCGGCTGCACCTCCTTGAGCGAGCAGGACAAGGCCCTGCTGGCCAACACCAAGGCCGTCGCGGAACAGGCGCAGGCCACGGCGGCGGCGGCCAAGGCCGCTGCCGACCAAGCGGCCGCCAGTGCCGCCCAGGCCGCCACCGCCGCCCAAGCCGCCGCCGCCGCCGCGCAGGAAGCCGCCGCCAAGGCCAACGCGGCCGCCGACAAGATCGACAAGATATTCCAGCGGAACCTGCGCAAATGATCAAACCCCGGCCGGGCCGGCCCACGCGCGGCCGGCCCGCTGGCTGGCCGACGGGCTGGCCCACGGGCTGGCAACGCGTGGGGGTGGCCACCCTGCTCGCGCTTCTCCCCCACTGGCGCCCGGCGTTGGCCGCCACCTTGATCGGCGAAACCGCCGCCTATCACATAGAATCCCCCAGCGAAACCTTGATGGACATCGCCCGCCGCTTCGACCTCGGCTATGTCGAGTTGCGCGCGGTGAACCCGGACATCGACCCTTGGCAGCCCCGCCTCGGCGCCCTCGTGCTGTTGCCCCTGGCGCACCTCTTGCCGGATGTGCCACCCGCCCCCGCCCGCCAGTCCCTGATCATCATCAACTTGGGCGACTTCCGCCTGTACTGGCTGCCGGCCAAGGGGGAACCGACCAGCATGCCCATCGGCAGCGCGGCGGACCCCTACCCCGAGCCCCTGGGCGAAGGCCATATTCGCGGCAAAAGGGTCAATCCGGTTTGGACACCGCCGCCCACGGTTCGGGCGGAGCATCCCGACCTCCCCCCCTCGGTGGGGCCGGGGCCGGACAATCCCTTGGGCGCCTTCGCCCTGGACATGTCGTGGCCGGCCTATGCCGTGCACGGGACGAACAAGCCCGATGGCGTGGGTCGGCGCGTCAGCCACGGCTGCATCCGCCTGTATCCGGAGGACATCGCGCGCCTTTTCCCCCAGGTGGGCATAGGCACGCGGGTCGTGATGGTGGACCAGCCGATCAAGCTGGGATGGATCGATGGCGAGCTTTATCTGGAGGCCCATCCCGACCGCGACCAGGCGGATGAGATAGAGCGGAACGGCACCTTCGTCCCGCACCTGTCGGCCCAATCGACCATGGACACCCGGTTGTGGATCGCCCGCCTGGCGGGCGACGCCGTGGACCGGGTGGATTGGGGACTGGTCGACGACATCCTTTCAAGTCGCAACGGCCTGCCTGTCCCCATCCTGAAGTCTCCGGACACGGCAGCGGCGGGGGAGCAGTCCCCACGACGATGATGACCGGTGCCGTGAAGGCCACCACCAACATCCTCCGACTGTTCCATTTGCGTACCTCCTACGGGCGCGGGCCTTGTTGACTTGCATCAAAGCGGGCGTGCGGGATGACGCCAATACTCAAACCGTGCTGGCGACCCGGCACCGCGCACTGGCGTGGACAGGCCGCTTCCCCTGAAGATGAGGGCCGGCGTCATGATCAAAGAAATCATCGTTCATCTTGACGGTACGCCTGACGATGAGGCCCGCATCGTTTATGCGGAATATTTGGCGGCCGCGCGTGGCGCCCATATTCGCGGGCTCCATTGCGTACTTCTGCCGGAAATCATCCTGAACCTGCCCCAATACGCCATCAGCAGGGACGTGGCATCGGAACAGATGGCGCAGTTCAAGGCCCAGGTGGACAAGACCAAGGAGGATCTGCGGACCCGGCTGGACAGGCTGAGCGTTCCCTATGACCTCCGCCGTTTCGATATCCTGGCCGAGGGGGTGGAGCGTATCGTGGCCAACCAGGCCCGGACCGCCGACCTGATGGTGGTGCGCACCCCTTACCGGCCCGGTTTCGCCGTGCCGGGCCGGGCCCCGGAGATCGTGGAGGCGGCCCTGTTCGGATCCGGTCGCGGCGTGTTCGTGGTGCCGGAGGAAGAGCCGGTGCGCGTCCGTCCCATGGACACCGTCCTGGTCGCCTGGACCGACAGCCGGGAAGCCGCCAACGCAGTCAGCCGGGCCATGCCCTTCCTGCAGGCGGCGACCCAGGTGGTGGCCGCGATGGTGGAGGACGGCCGTCCGCCGGAGGCCATAGGCGAGGAGCCGGGCGCCGACCTGGCGCGCTATCTGGACCGGCACGGCGTCAAGGTCGAGCTTCGCCACCTGCGCGAATGGCGCAACGCCTCCGAAGCGCTTTTCAACGAGGCCGAACGGCTGGGCGCCGGCCTGCTGGTAGCCGGTGCCTACGGCCATTCCCGGCTTAGGGAATGGGTGTTGGGCGGCGTCACCCGGGACATCCTGACGAGAACGCCGATCCCCGCCCTGCTGGCGCATTAAGGCCACCCGGCGATCTTGAAATCCATATCGGGGGGATTGCCATGACCGCGCGCCCGCTCACCATCCTGGCCTTGCAGGACAGCCACGACTACGCCCAGGGCGTTGCCACCCATCTCGCCCTGTCGCCCTTCCCTCTGGAAGAGCGGCGCTTCGAGGATGGGGAGGTCAAGATCCGTCCGCTGGTCGATGTGGCCGGCCATGACGTCCATGTCGTGCAGTCGCTGCACGGCGATGGCGCGGCCAGCGTCCATGATCGTCTGTGCCGCCTGGCCTTCCTGATCGCCTGCCTGAAGGACAACGACGCCGCCAGCGTGACGCTGGCCGCCCCCTATCTCTGCTATGCCCGCAAGGACAGGCGCACCCAGCTGTTCGACCCGGTGACCATGCGCTATGTGGCCATGATGCTAGAGGCCATGGGCGTGGATCGCGTCATGGCGCTGGAGGTGCACAATCCGGCCGCCGCCGAGAACGCCTTCCGCCGGCCCTTCATCCATCTGGAGACGGCGGGCCTGTTCGCCGATCATTTCCGGGGCCTGGCCCGGGACCTGCCGGTGACCGTCGTCTCTCCCAGCACCGGGGGCGCGAAGCGGGCGGAACGGTTCCGCCAGGCGCTGCAGGCATCCGCAGGACGCGCCGTCGATAGCGGCTTCGTCGAAAAGAACCGCAGCGGCGGATTCATCACCGGCGGCGCGTTCCTGGGCGACGTCAAGGACCGGGCCGTGATCATTCTGGATGACCTGATCAGCACCGGGGCCACCATGGTGCACGCCGCCCGCGCCTGCCGCCTGGGCGGGGCCCGCCTGGTCCACATCGCCGCCACGCACGGCCTGTTCAATGGCGGCGCAGCCACGCTGTTCAGCGACGAGGTGGACAGCGTGGTGGTGACCAATTCGGTCACGCCCGTCGAAAGGCCGCCTTTCAGCGACCGCAAGCTGACGATCCTGGACACCAGCCCCCTGATCGCCGCCGCCATCCGCCGCCTACGCGCCGGGACATGAGCCGCTGAACCGCCAAACCGGCATGCCTGGGGAGACAATGCCATGCCTCGCAGTCCGGCCCTTATCACCGCAGACGCCCGATCCCCCCGCCCTTCAGGGGAGGAGGGGGGCATCAGCGGTGCCGAGGTTGCCGGAAGTCCCCTTGGCCTTCGTGGTAAGTGCCGCCCTGCGCCGCCACTCGCTGCTGTCCCTGCAATGGTTGAGCGTGAGCGGGACCGGGTCGGAGGTGACCCTGCGCGGCCGTGTCGACAACTGGCCGCTGCGCACCCTGGCGGAGCATATCGCCTGGGCCGTGCCGGGCGTGGCACGGGTGCACAACCTGGTCGACGTGGAGCCATGACATGGCCGATTTCACCGCCCAGTCCGAGGTCCGGGCCTTCCTGTCCAACCCTATTCCCATGGCGGAACACGGCGCCCGCCGGACGCACTCCCTCACGCAGGAGATAAAGATGAGCGACGACAAGACCTTGCAGTTGGATGTCATGGCTGAGCTGGCCTGGGATCCGCACCTGGACGCCAGTCATATCGGGGTGGCGGCGGAGGGCGCTGTCGTCACCCTCACCGGCCACGTGACCAGTTGGGCGGAGAAGCGCGCGGCCGTCGCCGCGGCGCGCCGGGTTCGGGGCGTAGGCGCGGTCGCCAATGAAATCGAGGTCCGCCTGCCCGCCGACCGCAAATGGCACGACGATGAGATCGCCAAGCGCGCCGTGGACATACTGCACTGGTCCTGCCCCCAGCTCGCCCCGCGCGTGAAGATCACCGTGACCGCCGGCGTGCTGACCCTGGAAGGCACGGTGGAGCATTTCTTCGATCGCATGGAGGCCGAGCGTTACGTGCACCGGCTGCACGGCATCGTGCGGGTGGACAACCACCTTATCGTGTCCAGCCAAGCGAGCCTGGCCGATATCCATGACAAGATCGAGGCCGCCTTCCGTCGCAACGCCAACCTGGCGGCGGATCACCTCAGTGTCACCGCGGACGGCCCTGTGGTGACGCTGCGCGGACGCGTGCGCAGCTGGCAGGAACATGACATCGCGGAGCGCGCGGCCTGGGGCGCCCCTGGCGTCACCGAGGTCAACAACCTGATCCAGGTCGAACCGTAAACGCCGGCGATGGCCAGCGGAGGCATGCCCCCAACGTGTCCAGCCGGGGACCGGCGGCAAATACATGCCGAGGAGTGCCAGTCCGGACAGGTTTTACGGGACCGCCGACACGTCCGGCGCCGCCCCCCGGTCACCCGCGTAAATGGCGGCGACCGTTTCGACCACGGGGAGGCGCCGTATGGGCCCCATACCAAACACGTCCGCGCCCGCCATCTGGGCCCTATCGCTGGCCGACCTGTTGGCGGTACTGCCGGCCGATGCCGGCGGCCTCACGACGGCGGAGGCGGAGCAACGACAGCGGCGATGGGGCCCCAACCAGGTTTTGGCTCGTCGCCGGCGACCCGCGTGGCTGGACTTCCTGGCCCGTTTCGCCAATCCGCTGGTGCTGATCCTGCTGTTCGCCAGCGCCCTGTCGGCAGCCACCGGCAACACCTCCAGCTTCGTCATCGTCTTGGCCGTCGTCTTGCTCAGCGTCGTGCTGGACTTCATCCAGGAGCGACAGGCCGAAGCCGCGGTGGAGGCCCTGCGCCGCACCGTCGCCGTGCGGGTGCAGCTCTGGCGCGACGGCCATGAGACGACCGTGCCGCTGGAGCAACTGGTGCCGGGTGACGTGGTGCGGCTGGCGGCTGGCGACCTGGTCCCTGCCGACTGCCGCCTGCTGGAAGCGCGCGACCTGTTCGTGAACCAGGCCATCCTGACGGGTGAGCCCTACCCGGTGGAGAAGCGCGCGGACCAGGGGCCCCTGCTTACCGGCGCGCCTGGGGAGGCGACCGCCTGCCTGTTCATGGGCACCTCCGTCCTCGCCGGCAGCGCCACGGCCGTCGTCTGCCAGACGGGCGGCGCCACCCTGTTCGGACAGATGAGCCGCAGCCTGCAATCGGCGGCGCCACCGACGGCTTTTGAAACCGGGGTCCGCCGGTTCGGCTTCCTGATTCTGCGGCTCACCTTTTTCCTGGTCCTGTTCGTGCTGGCGGTGAATTCCCTGTTTCACCGCCCCTGGCTGGACTCCCTGATGTTCGCGCTGGCCCTGGCGGTGGGGCTGACGCCCGAACTGCTGCCCATGATCGTCACGGTGACCCTGGCGCGCGGCGCCCTGCGGCTGGCCAAGCGCAGGGTGATCGTCAAGCGGCTGGCGTCCATGCACAATGTCGGCGCCATGGATGTGCTGTGCACCGACAAGACGGGAACACTGACCCAGGCCGCCATCCAACTGGTGCGCGCGCTGGATGGTGAGGGGAAGGATGACCCCCGCCTTTTCGAGCTGGCCTACATCAACAGCCGGTTTGAAACCGGCCTGCACAGCCCCATGGACGAGGCCATCCTGGCCCATGGCCAGATCGACATGACCGCCTGGCGGAAGTGCGACGAGGTGCCTTTCGATTTCGAGCGCCGGCGCGTGTCGGTCCTGGCGGAAAACCATGGAACCAAACTGCTGGTGGTCAAAGGCGCGCCGGAGGATATGGTGCGGCTGTCCGGCCAGTGGCGTGGACCGGGGGGAACGCTTCGCGCCTTGGATGAGGAAGCCCGGGCACAGCTGGACGAACAGTTCCAATCGCTGGGCCGCGAGGGCTACCGCGTGCTGGCCGTCGCCACCAGGCCCCTGCCACCCGACCGCCAACACATCGACCGCACCGATGAACACGACCTGGTCTTCGAGGGGCATCTCGCCTTCCTGGATCCGCCCAAGGCCAGCGCCACGGCCGCCGTGACCGCGCTCGCGCGATCCGGCGTCGACATCAAGATACTGACCGGCGACACCGAGGCGGTCACCCGGCACCTGTGCGCACAGCTGAACCTGCCCATCACCGGACTGTTGACGGGCGAGGAACTGCGGGCCCTGACCAGTGAGGCATTACACGCGCGGCTGAAGCAGGTGAACGTCTTCTGCCGCGTGACGCCGCAGCAGAAGGAGCGTGTGCTGTCAGCCTGCCGCCGGGCAGGGCACGTCGTGGGTTTCATGGGGGATGGGGTCAACGACGCCGCCGCCCTGCACGCCGCCGATGTCGGCATTTCCGTGGACAGCGCCGCCGACGTGGCCAAGGAGGCCGCCAGCCTCATCCTGTTGGACCAGGATCTTTCCGTCGT
The DNA here is from genome assembly GCF_029594735.1 of Nitrospirillum amazonense. Lineage (NCBI taxonomy): Bacteria > Pseudomonadati > Pseudomonadota > Alphaproteobacteria > Rhodospirillales > Azospirillaceae > Nitrospirillum > Nitrospirillum amazonense. The sequence continues at coordinate 320,564 of NZ_JARPAF010000001.1, read as the reverse complement.
GCACGAGGCCGTGCTGGAGGGGCGCCGCACGGTCCTGAACGTCACCAAGTACGTCCTGATGGGCAGCAGTTCCAATTTCGGCAACATGTTCAGCATGGCCGGCGCGGCCTTGTTCCTGCCCTTCCTGCCCATGCTGCCGGTGCAGGTTCTGCTAAACAACCTGCTCTATGATGCGTCGGAGGCAGGCATCCCCTTCGACCGCGTGGAGGAGGAGGCGCTGACGCGGCCGGTGCACTGGAACCTGCCCCTGATCCTGCGCTTCATGCTGGTGCTGGGCCCGGTCAGCTCGCTGTTCGACTTCCTGACCTTTTATGTCCTGCTGCACCTGTTGCATGCCCAGGAGGCCCTGTTCCAGACCGGCTGGTTCATCGAGAGCCTGGCGACACAGGTGCTGGTGATCTTCGTCATCCGCACACCCCGCGCGCCCTGGCGCGGCCGGCCCCACCCATTGTTGGCCGGGTTGGCCGTGTCCACGGCGGTGCTGGCCGCGCTGCTGCCGCTGACGCCGTTGGGCGGGCTATTCGGACTGGTCGCGCCGCCGCCCGCCTTCTATCTGTTTCTGGTCGGGGCCATCGTGGTCTACCTCACGCTGGCGGAGGGCGCTAAAAGGCTGTTCTTTAAGAGATTTTCTTGATTGGCGCCGTGACGGCTGGAAAGCAAAAAGCCCACCCTTGAGCCACGTCAAGGATATATCCCGCCAATTCCCTTAAGCGTCGAGGAGCACGCACGCAGCCGGTCACCATTGGCCGGACAAGGGAGAGGACCATGCCCACGGTCGAGACACCCCAGCGGGTCGAGTTGAACATCAGCGTTGAGAAAGTCTTCTACATCATTGTGAAGGCCCGGGAATTCGACGTGAAGGTGGCGCCGGTGGAACCGGATCCCGGCTCCAATCCCGCCGATGACGGCGAGGGCTCCATCCTCGGCGATTATGCCGACGATCCGACGGCCGCCGAGCTTCGTGCCGCCATCAACGCCCTGAACGACGATGAAGTGATCGACCTGATCGCCCTGGCCTGGCTGGGGCGCGGCGATGACGACTGGGCCACCGTCCGGGCTTTGGCCCGCGAGCGCCACCATCGCCATTCCGCCTCGTACCTCATGGGCATGCCGGCGCTGGGAGATTACCTGGAGGAAGGGCTGGCGGCGCTGGGCCACTCCTGCGAGGAATTCGAAGTCGGGCGGCTTTGACGGGCGGGACCGGAACCATGCCCGACATGCCCCTGCTCCGGACCCATCGGTCCACTGCGCGTCCCCCGTTCCGGCGCATCGCGCTGGTTCTGCAGGGCGGCGGCGCCCTGGGCTCTTACCAGGCCGGCGCGTATGAGGCCTTGGCCGAGGCGGAGTTGCACCCCGACTGGGTAGCCGGCATGTCCATCGGCGCCATCAACGCCGCACTGATCGCCGGCAACCCGCCCGGGGAGCGCGTGGCCAAGCTGCGGCAGTTTTGGGACGAAGTGGCCGGAGCGGCCCGGGCCCTGGATTGCCTGGAAGCGTTGGCGACGTCGCAAGTGGACGGCGAGGCACCGCGATCCACCCTCAACCAACTGAGCGCCCTCATAGCGACCGTAGCCGGCGTGCCCGGCATGTGCACCCCCCGGCTGGTCCCACCTTGGGCGTCGTGGCCGGGCAGCACGGCGGCGACCAGTTTCTACGACACCGCCCCCCTTCGCCGCACGCTGGAGCGGCTGGTGGATTTCGATCGCATCAACGCTGGCGGCCTGCGCTTCAGCGTCGGCGCCGTCAACATCGAAACCGGCAACTTCGTCTATTTCGACACCGCCACCCATACCATCGGTCCTGAACATGTCATGGCCAGCGCCGCCCTGCCGCCGGGTTTCCCGGCGATCGAGGTCGACGGCGAGTTTTATTGGGATGGCGGATTGGTGTCGAACACGCCCCTGCAATGGGTGCTGGAAGGCGATGCGCATGAGGACACGCTGGCGTTCCAGGTGGACCTGTGGAGCGCCAGGGGCGACATGCCGACAAGCCTGGCCGAGGCCATGACCCGTCAGAAGGAAATACAGTATTCCAGCCGGACCCGGGCCGTGACCGATGAATTCCGGCGCAAGCAACGGCTGCGGCATGCCATCGCCGCCCTGCTGGCCGCCCTGCCCGCCGACTACCGCGACCTGCCGGCGGCCCGTGACCTGGAGCCCGACGCGGACCACAAGGTGTTCAACATCATCCACCTGATCTATCACGCCAAACGCCACCAGGGCAGCACCAAGGATTTCGAGTTCTCCCGGCTGAGCGTCGGGGAGCATTGGGCCATCGGCTACCAGGACACGGTGCGGACCTTGCGTCATCCAGAGGTGACGCGGCGTCCGGAAACGGCGGACGGGATCTTCACCTTCGACGTGGCCGTCGATGGCCGAGAATAGGAGGGGCGCCATGCGGTGCCGAGTGCTGTTTCCCGTGATCCTCCTCCTGGTGTCCGCAGTGGCGGCGCCGGCCGCGCGGGGGGAAGGCGGCACACCGGTCCTGGCCTATCACCGTTTCGATCCGACCACGCCCGGCCCCACCACCATCACGACGCCCGTATTCGAGCGGCAACTCGACTGGCTGGACGCTCACGACATCAAAGTCGTGCCCCTGCGAAGCGTGGTGGATGCGGTACGCGGCGGCCAGTGGCCCACCGGGACCGCTGGCCCGGCGGCCGCCATCACCGTGGATGACGGTCACGTCTCGGTCTACACCCAGCTCTACCCCATCATCCGCCGCCGTCATGTGCCGGTCACCCTGTTCATCTACCCTTCGGCCATTTCCAACGCCGCCTACGCCCTGACATGGGAACAGCTGGCGGAGATGGTCCGGTCCGGCCTGGTGGACGTTCAGTCCCACACTTATTGGCACCCCGATTTCCGCAAGGAACGCGCCCGTCGCACGCCGGACGATTACCGGACCTTCGTGAACTCCCAGTTGGTCCGGTCCAAGGCGGCGCTGGAGCAGCACCTGGGCATCAAGGTCGACCTGCTGGCCTGGCCGTTCGGAATCATCGATGCCGATCTTCAGGCCGCCGCGCAGCGCGCCGGCTACCGCGCCGCCTTCGCTTATGAGGGTGGATGGGCGGCACCGGGGGGGCCGCTCTACGCCATTCCCCGCATTCCGGTTTCAAACCACGACCGCGACGCCGCCTTCGCCGCGTTGCTAACACCAGCACCCGCGAAAAAGGGCCAGCCACGATGATCCGACGGTTCCTCAAGAGCGCCGTGCTCGCCATCTGCCTGGGACTGGCGCTGGTCCATCCGGCGGCGGCCATGGCGGGGCGGATTGTCGATGGCGCCACCGGCGCGCCCATCGCCGGCGCCACGATCGTCGCCGGCGGTCAGCTGGTGCCGGTGGACGGGATGGGACGCTTCACCGTCGACACCACGGGCCCGGTGTTCGCCCGCGCCCCGGGCTACCGGGCAGGCACCTTCAACCCCGCGGCATCGCCACCTACGGATGCCGTGCTGCGCCTGGATCCCTTTACGCCCAAGGCGCTCTATCTCACCGTCTACGGCATCGGCTCCAGTTCACTGCGCGATCCCGCCTTGGCCTTGATGCGGGAGAAAGGCCTAAACGCCCTGGTGATCGACGTGAAGGGGGACAGGGGGCTGGTCCCCTTCCCTAGTGCGACCGCCATGACGATGCCCGGCGCCCGCGCAATCACCACCATCCCCAACCTGGCGGAGCTGGCGGCGACGCTTCACGTGCAGGGAATCTACGCCATCGCCCGCATCGTCACCTTCAAGGACCCGCTGCTGGCGGCCAGCCGGCCCGACCTGGCGGTGAAGCGCGGCAATGGCGAGCTGTTTCGCGATCGGGAGCATCTCGCCTGGACCGACCCGCTGCAACAGGTGGTTCGCGACTACAACATCGGCATCGCCATCGAGGCGGCCCAGGCCGGCTTCGACGAGATCCAGTTCGACTATGTGCGCTTCCCGGACGCCAACCAGCGTCTGCGCTTCGCCGGACCCACCACGGAAAAGGACCGGCTGGCCGCCATCGCCGGCTTCCTGGGAGAAGCGCGCCGCCGGTTGCTGCCGTACAATGTCTATGTCGCGGCGGATATCTTCGGCTATGTCTGCTGGAACCTGGACGATACCGGTATCGGGCAGCGTCTGGAGGAACTGGCGCCGCAGGTGGATTACCTGTCCCCCATGCTTTACCCGTCGGGCTTCCAGTTCGGCATTCCCGGATACCGCAACCCGGTCAGCCATTCTTATGAGATCGTGCGCCTGTCCCTGGAAAACGCGCTGTCACGCCTGAACATATCGCCCAAGCGGTTCCGCCCCTGGCTGCAGGCCTTCAAGGACTACGCCTTTGATCGCCGGTCCTTCGGCGGTGGTGAGATACGGTTGCAGACCAAGGCGGCCGATGATGTGGGGGTGGACGGATGGATGCTGTGGAACCCGCGCAACGTTTACGGCGACCTGGGCGTGGAACAGCAGGCCGCGCGCTGAGGACCGGCATGTCCCTGTGGCTCCGCAGCCACCTCCTCCTGGGCCTGGCCCTGCTGGCCCTGGGCATCACACCGGCGTTCGCCGCCCGGCCGGACATGGCCTCGCTGGCGCCCTTCATCGAGAGCGCCGTCCGGGAGGAGATGACCGCCGGCCATATCCCAGGAGCCGTGATCCTGGTCGGCGACCGCGACGGCATCCTGTACCAAGGCGCCTGGGGGTTGCGCCGGGTGGTCCCGGACACCGCACCCATGACAGCCGACACCATCTTCGACCTGGCCTCGCTGACCAAGGTGCTGGTGACCACCACCGCCATCATGCAATTGGTGGAACGGGGCAAGGTGCACCTGGAGGCGCCGGTATCCCGCTATTGGCCGGCCTTCTCCACCAACGGCAAGGCTGCCATCACCGTTGAGGCGCTGCTGACCCATACATCTGGCCTGCGCGCGGACCTGGATCGGACCCGCCGGTGGGACGGTGCCGCCGAGGCGCGGGCCCTGCTGCTGGCGGAGACGCCGGTCAGCCCCCCCGGAGAGCGTTTCCGCTACAGCGACATCAACTTCCTGGTCCTGGGCGAGGTGGTGCGGCGGGTCAGCGGCCTGCCGCTGGACCGGTACGCGGCCCGGCATATCTTCCGCCCCTTGGGCATGACGGACACACGGTTCCTGCCCCCCGCCGCGTTGCATCCCCGCATCGCTCCGACGGACGTTCAGGATGGGGCGTTGCGATGGGGGAGAGTCAGCGACCCAACCGCCTATCGCATGGGGGGCGTGGCCGGACATGCCGGCGCCTTCGGTACGGCGGCGGACCTGGCCCGCTTCGCCCGTATGCTGCTGAACGGCGGCACGCTGGGGAAACGGCGCGTGCTGAAGGCCAGCAGCGTCACCCGGATGATTGCCCCCAATGTGCTGCCAGGGGGAACAACCAGGGGGCTGGGCTGGGACAGGACCTCCCCCTATGCCGGTGGGCAGGACACCGCATTCGGTCCGGGTTCCTATGGACATACTGGCTACACCGGCACATCGCTGTGGGTGGATCCGGGCCGCGGATGCTACCTCATCATCCTGACAAGCCGCCTGCATCCTGATGGAAAGGGCGACGCACGCCCCTTGCGGCGGCGCTTGGCCGAAGTAGTGGCCGTCGCCTGGGCGCCCCCGGTATTGACTGGCATCGATGTGCTGGCCGCCCAGGGGTTCAGCCCATTGCTGGGCAAGCGAGTGGCACTGCTGACCAACCAGACGGGCGTGGACCGGCAGGGCCGCAGGACCGCCGATCTGCTGGCACGCGCAGCGGGCGTGCACCTGGCGCTGCTGCTGAGCCCGGAACATGGGCCGGCGGGTGACCGCGAGGGCCGGGTCGCCTCGGGCACGGACGCAGCCACCGGCGTTCCCATCCTCAGCCTTTACGGCAGCAGCCGCCGCCCGTCACCGGAAGCGTTGGCGGGCCTGGACGCTATCGTCATCGACATCCAGGATGCCGGCGCGCGCTTCTACACCTACGCCACCACCATGGCCTATGTCCTGGAGGCGGCGGCCGTGGCCCATGTTCCGGTCTATGTGCTGGACCGCCCCAACCCCATCACCGCCACGGCAGTCCAGGGGCCGGTGCTGGACGCGGACCGCCGGTCCTTCACCGGCTATTTCGCCTTACCGGTCCGCCATGGCATGACCCTGGGGGAACTGGCCTCGCTGTTCAATGCCGAGAACAATATCGGCGCGGCGCTGACCGTCATTCCCATGCAGGGCTACCGCCGCGACCGCTGGTACGACCAGACGGACCTCCGCTGGATCAACCCATCGCCCAACCTCCGATCCGTTAACGAGGCCACTCTCTATCCCGGCGTGGCTCTCATCGAGGGCAGCGCCGTCAGCGTGGGGCGCGGGACAGCCACCCCATTCGAAGTGGTCGGCGCACCATGGGTCGACGGACCGGCCCTGGCTGAAGTGCTGCGGGCCAGGGCCATCCCCGGCATCCAGTTCGCGCCCACGACCTTCATCCCAACGGGAGACCGCTACGCCGGCTTGACGTGCCAGGGGGTGCGCCTGACGGTGACAGATCGCACCGCCCTGGACAGCCCGCTGTTGGGTGTGGAACTGGCGGCGGCGCTCCACCGGTTCTACCCGCAGCGGTTCACCCTGGATGACACACTGGGCCTGATCGGCTCCAAGGCCACGGTTGAGGCCATCCGTTCGGGCGTCGACCCCCGCGCCATCGCCGCCGGATGGGACGCGGACCTGACGGCCTTCAAGGCGCTGCGCGCCAAATACCTGCTCTACCCGTGAACAGCGGCGGCCTGATCCATCTCAAGGTGTGCGGCGCCGGACCATGGGAAGGTGCGAACCATCGGCGCACGCTGGACCCGACGCGCCGACCGTAATCGGAAGGGTCATGCCGCACAGGAGGGAACCATGGATCTCTTCGACGCCCTGCATAACCGCCGCGCCGTCCGCGCCTACAGCGAAGCCGGCGTCGCCGCGAACCAGATCCGTTCGGTCATCGAGGCGGCTGTGGACGCCCCAAGCGGCATGAACCGCCAGCCCTGGTCATTCATTGTGGTGATGGACCGCCCCCGGCTGCGCCTGTGGTCGGACCATGCCAAAGCCTTTCTGCTGCGGTCCTTGGATAACCAGCCCGAGCTGAAGCCGATGGAAAGCCATCTTGCCGACCCGGCCTTCAACATCTTCTACGATGCGCCCGCCCTGATCGCGATCTGTGCCACGGTGCCGGACGCCATGGCCCAGCAGGACTGCTGCCTGGCGGCGGAGAACCTCATGCTCGCGGCCCATGGCCATGGCCTGGCGACCTGCTGGATCGGCTTGTCGCACGCCTGGCTGAACAGCGCCGATGGCAAGGACGCCTTGGCCCTGCCGCCGACCATGCCGGTCGTGGCGCCCATCATCATCGGCCATCCCAGGGATGGCGCCCCGCCAAAACCGCCCCGTAATCCAGCCCACATTTCCTGGATTGGCGACTGAAGCCACCGCCGGAAGGCATGGCCTTGTCAAAGGGCCGCGGGGGACAGGAAGGCGCGAAACGCCGGGGACGCGTCGGCCCCGAACATATGGGCCGGCGGGCCGCTGGACTCGACGCGCCCGTTCATCAAGTGCACCACCCGGCTGGACACATCGCGCGCGAACGCCATTTCGTGGGTCACGACGATCATGGTCCGCCCCTCATCCGCCAGGGATCGCATCAGGGCCAGGACCTCGCGCACCCGTTCCGGATCGAGGGCGGAGGTCGGCTCATCGAACAGGACCAGCTTCGGGTTCGTCGCCAGGGCCCGGGCGATGGCCACCCGCTGCTGCTGGCCGCCGGAAAGCCGCTTGGGATAGGCGGCGTGAAAGCCGGCCATGCCCACCCGTTCCAGCAGCGACCGCGCGGTGGCCAAAACCTCCTCCCGGTCACGGCGATGGACGCGCAAGGGCGCCTCCATGACGTTCTGAAGCACCGTGAGGTGGGGCCAGAGATTGAAGCCTTGGAAGACCATGGCCGTCTGGGTCCGCAGGCGGGCGGCGGCTCGGCTGTCGGAAACCTCCAGGCGGCCGTGACGGTTGCGCGCCAGGGGCGCCTGCACATCGCCGATGGCGATCTGGCCCTCGTCTGGAACCTCCAGCAGGTTGAGGCAGCGCAGGAAGGTGCTTTTGCCCGAACCGCTGCCCCCCAGGATGGAGATGACCTCCCCCTCCCGCGCCTCCAGCGAGACGCCGGCCAGTACTTCCCTGTCGCCGAAGGATTTGCGGATGTTGGTGGCGGTCAGGACAGGGGGTGGCACGGTCATGACAGCGGCTCCAGGGTGGGCGGAAGGGGCGCGAGCGGGGTTGCGGCGCGGTCGACGTCCAGCCGGCGCTCCAGCACCGTCAGCAGGGTCGACAGCGTCGCGTTGATCAGCAGATACAGCGCCGCCGCCGCGCAGAACACGTCCAGGGTGCGGTAGCTGTGGGCGATGACCTGCTGCGCCACGCCGGTGATGTCCAGAACCGTGATGGTGCTGGCCAGCGAGGTCGACTTGGTCATCATGATGATTTCATTGGAATAGCTGGGCAGCGCGATGCGGATGAGCGACGGCGCGATCACCCGCCGCAGCAGCATGAACCCGGTCATGCCGCAGGCGCGGCCGGCCTCGATCTCCCCACGCGGCACGGCGGCCAAGGCCCCGCGGAAGATCTCGGCGATATAGGCGGAGCAACAGCAGGTCATGGCCAGGCAGGTGCAGAAAACCGGGTCCCGGAACGCCGCCCAGAGGATGCCGTGGCGTATCCAGGGGACCATGGCGAACCCATAATAGATCATGAAAATCTGCAGGATCAGCGGCGTGCCCCGGAACAGGAAGGTCCAGGTCCGCTGGACCAGGCGCGGCAGCGGCGACCGCGCCACCGACATCGCCGTGAGGCCGGTGGCCAGCACCGTGGCGCAAACGCCGGAGACCGCCAGGATCAGCAGGGTCACGGGCACGGCGCGCACCAGCTGCGCGGTGACCGACCCGATGAACGTCAGGTGTTCCCCCATCGCGGTCAGCCCCTGTCCCACCGGTTGGAATAGCGGCCGCCGTAGTGGAAAGCCGTGCTGGAAAGGGTGGTGAGCACCAGGTAAAGCGCCATGGCCACGCCGAAGAACAGGAAGGGGTGCCGGGTCGATCCGGCGGCCACCAGGCTGGTGCGCATCAGCTCGCTCAGCCCTGTGACGGCGATCAGGGCGCTGTCTTTCAGGTTGAACTGCCAGACGTTGCCCAGCGCGGGCAGGACGACGCGCGCCACCTGCGGCAGGACGATGCGGTGGAAGCACATAAGGTCACTGAAGCCCATGGCCCGCGCCGCCTCGAACTGCCCCCTGGGAATGGCGCCGACCCCGCCCCGGAAAATCTCGGCCTGATAGGCCGCCGACACCAGGCCGACCGACACGCTGCCGATCAGGAAGGGGGGCGGCAGGCCCGGCGCCTCCCAGCCGAAGGTCTCCGACAGCGACAGGATCAGGGAAGGCAGGCCGAAATACAGCAGCAGGATGACCAACAGCTCCGGCACTCCGCGCAGGATCACGCCATAGACCAACGCCGCGCGCCGCAGCCAGCGCGGCCCCTTCAGCCGCGCCCAGGCCAGCAGGATGCCTAGCACCGTGCCGATGGCCATGGAGGCGGCGGACACCGCCAGGGTGAGCAGGCAGCCCTTCAGCAGCAGGGGCGCCCAGCCGTCCGGCCCGAAGCCGAGGATCGCGAGATCGTCCATCATGGCTTGGGGGTTCCGGAGGGTGTTGAAGTGGGATCGGGTCCCAGGTCGGGTGTTGCGTCAGCCTTGAACCATTTCAGGCTCAGCCGCTTCACCGTGCCGTCGGCGACGGCGGAGCGGATCGCGGCGTTCAGGCGTTCCGCCAAGGCGGTGTCGTCCTGGCGCAGGCCGAAGCCCTCGCCGGCGCCAAGCTCGCCGCCGATCAGTTCAGGCCCGACCAGCACCAGGTCCTGCGCGTCGGGTGCCGCCAGCAGCGGCCGCAGATACGTGGTGTCATCCAGCGTGAGGTCGATACGGCCGCTTAACAGGTCCAGGTCCCGTTCCCCCATGGTGCGGTAGGATTTGATGGTGATGACGCCCGCCAGGTACTTGTCCAGGAAAGCGTCGTAGGTGCTGGAGATGGCGACGCCCAGGGTCTTGCCGCGCAGCTCCTCGCGCAGGGCCGCCAGCGCTTGGGCCTGGCGCTCCGGGGCCGGGCTGGCATCAAGATCCAGCACCAAGCCGCGGTTGGCCATGCGGGCCAAGGGGCTGTCCTTCTGGGTGACGAAGACCCCGGTGGTGATGGCGTACGGCAGGGAGAAGGCCAGCACGGCCTTGCGCGCCGGCGTGATCTGCAACGCGTCGGCGATAACGTCGATCTTATGGGCCTGCAAGGCGCCGATCATGCCGTCCCAGTCCTGGGCCACCAGTTGGCATTGCAGGTTGGCCCGTTGGCAAAGCACCTGCAGCAGGTCTGGCTCGAAGCCGATCAGGCTGCCGTCGGGCCGGGTCATGTTCCAGGGCGGGAACGCCCCCTCCGTCCCGATGACGACGGTCCGGCGAGCTTGCTGGGCGGGAACATCGGCCGCCCGCGCTGCCTGAAGGGACAGCAGGATTGCGAGCCCGAGAACGGCGCCGCGCAGGGTTTTGCTCATAGCCGCTCCGTCAACGGGACGATCTCCACCAACCAGCACGCCGCCATCGCCTGCACCGTGACGGACGCCCCCGCCCCAGCGTGGAACAGCAGGGCGTCCAGCGGGCCCAGCGTGTGGGTGCCGCCGCCGTGCGTCACCTGCGCGGCGCCGGTCGCGACCAACAGGTGGGTCGCGGCCGGGGCCAGCGGCAGGGTGGCGGTCCCGGCGGGCAGCCTGCGCTGCGCGCCGCGCGCCCGGCCGTGGCGAACCATGAGGTTCAGGTCCACCACCGGCCCGCCGTCCGGCGTTCCCGACACCGGCACGTCGCCGGGGAAGGGGTGGGCCGCCGTCTCCGGCGTCACCACCACCGGGGCCACGCCGCCGCCGAAGTCCAGCAGCAGGCGGCCCTCCAGGACGGCCAGCATGCGGTCGGTGTCGGCGAAGTGGGAAAACGGTCCCGCCTGCCGCACCTCCGCGATGCTGACGCGCCAGAGGAAATCGCCGGCGCCGTCATCCTGGCGGGCGACCTCGCGGGTCACGCCGCCGCCGTTCTTCCACGGGCTCGCGGTCCGTTGCGCCGCCGGCAGCGGCCTGACACCGCTCATCCCAGGATGCCGGGCAGGTCGAGGCCCATGGCGCGGGCGCAGTCCTGGGCGATGTCGTAGCCGGCGTCGGCGTGCCGCATGACGCCGGTGGCCGGGTCGTTCCACAGCACGCGTTCCAGGCGCTTGGCCGCCTCGGGCGTGCCGTCGGCGACGATGACCATGCCGCTGTGCTGCGAATAGCCCATGCCCACGCCGCCGCCGTGGTGCAGCGACACCCAGGTGGCGCCGGAGGCGGTGTTCAGCAAGGCGTTCAGCAGGGGCCAGTCGGACACGGCGTCGGTCCCGTCCTTCATCGCCTCCGTCTCGCGGTTGGGGCTGGCGACGCTGCCGCTGTCCAGGTGGTCGCGGCCGATGACGACCGGCGCCTTCAGCTCGCCCTTGGCCACCATCTCGTTGAACGCCAGGCCCAGCCGGTGCCGGTCGCCCAGCCCCACCCAGCAGATGCGGGCGGGCAGGCCCTGGAAGCGGATCTTTTCCCGCGCCATATCCAGCCAGCGGTGCAGGTGCGGGTTGTCCGGCATCAGCTCCTTCACCTTGGCGTCGGTCTTGTAGATGTCCTCGGGATCGCCCGACAGGGCGGCCCAGCGGAACGGGCCGACGCCACGGCAGAACAGGGGGCGGATGTAGGCGGGCACGAAACCGGGGAAGTCGAAGGCGTTGGCCACGCCTTCGTCCTTCGCCACCTGGCGGATGTTGTTGCCGTAATCGACGGTGGGCACCCCCGCCGCCTGGAAGTCCAGCATGGCCTGGACGTGGACCGCCATGCTGGCGCGGGCGGCGGCGGCCACCGCCTGCGGTTCCCGTTCCCGCCGCTCGACCCACTCGGCCACCGTCCAGCCCGCCGGCAGATAGCCGTTGACGGGATCGTGGGCGGAGGTCTGGTCGGTCAGCAAATCCGGGCGGATGCCCCGCCGGAACAATTCCGGCAGCAGTTCGGCAGCGTTGCCCAGCAAGCCGACGGAGACCGCCTTTTTCTCAGCGCACGCCCGCTCGATGATCGCCATCGCCTCATCGATGGTCTCGGCGGCGTGGTCCAGGTAACCGGTGCGCAGGCGCATCTCGATACGGCTGCGCTGGCATTCGATGGCCAGGCACGACGCGCCGGCCATGACGGCGGCCAGCGGCTGCGCCCCGCCCATCCCGCCCAGGCCGGCGGTCAGCAGCCAGCGGCCCGAGAGGTCGCCACCGTAATGCTGGCGGCCCATTTCAACGAAGGTTTCATAGGTGCCCTGGACGATGCCTTGGGACCCGATGTAGATCCAGGATCCGGCCGTCATCTGCCCGTACATGGCCAGGCCCTTGCGGTCCAGCTCGTGGAAATGCTCCCAGTTCGCCCATTTGGGAACCAGGTTGCTGTTGGCGATCAGCACGCGCGGGGCGTCGGGATGGGTGCGGAAGACGCCCACCGGCTTGCCGGACTGGACCAGCAGGGTCTGGTCCGCCTCCAGCCGCGTCAGCGTTTCGACGATCCGGTCGTAGCTCTGCCAGTCCCGGGCGGCGCGGCCGATGCCACCGTAGACCACCAGCTCCTCCGGGCGCTCCGCCACGTCGGGGTGCAGGTTGTTCATCAGCATGCGCAGCGCCGCCTCGGTCAGCCAGCTTTTGGCGGTGCGTTCCGTGCCGGTGGCGGGGCGGATGACGCGGGTGTTGTCGATGCGGCTCATAGGGTCCTTCCCAGGCTGGTGGCGAAGGCGAGGCAGTCGTCCAGGATACCGGTCAGGACCGTGACGAGAGGCCTCGCGTAAGCGGGGTCGAAAGGGGGCGGCCAGGTGTCGGGGCGGGGCTCGTCCGGCTCGGCGAGATAACCCCGGATGGCCAGTTCCATCTGAATGGCGTGGATGCCCTCGGCGGGGCGGCCATAGTGGCGCGTCGTCCAACCGCCTTTGAACCGGCCGTTCAGCACATGGCTATGGCCGCTGGCGGCACAGCGGTCGTGGATGGCGGTCGCCAGCGCCCCGTCGCAGGTGGCGCCGCCGTTGGTGCCGATGTTGAACTGCGGCAGGGGGCCGTCGAACAGGCGGGGGATGACGCTGCGGATGGAATGGGCGTCATACAGGACGACGGCGCCATGGTTCCGCCGCAGCCGCGCCAGCTCCGCCCGGATGGCGTCGTGATAGGGATCGAAATAGGCCGTGCGCCGCGCGGCGATCTCGGTGGCATCGGGCGTGGCCCCGGCGTAAAGCGGCTCACCGTCGAAGGTGGTGAGGGGGCAGAGGTCGGTTGTCGCCTGGCCCGGATAGAGCGACGCGCCGGAGGGGTCACGGTTGACGTCGATGACGCTGCGCGACAGCCGCGTCCGGATGGTGGTCGCGCCCATGTCCGCCGCGAAGGCGTACAGCCGGTCGATCCACCAATCGGCGTCCTTGCGCGCCAGCCAGGGCGATGCGAAGCGGCCCAGCAGCCCATCCGGTATGTCGATGCCGGTATGGGGGAAGGTCACGACCAGGGGCGCGGCGCCGCGGCGAATTTCCAGCCAGTCCGTCATCTCACCAGTCCGCCATCTCAATTGCCCCGCCAGACACGTGCGTGCAGGGGGTTGAACCCCATGCGGTAGACCAGGTCCGCCGGCCGCTCGATATCCCAGATCGCCAGGTCGCAGGACTTGCCCGCCTCCAGCGTGCCGATCTCATGGTGCAACCCCAAGGCGCGGGCAGCGTTGCGGGTGACACCGGCGATGCATTCATCCACCGTCATGCGGAACAGGGTGGCGCCCATGTTCATGACCAGCAGCAGCGAGGTCAGGGGCGACGTGCCCGGGTTGCAGTCCGTGGCCAGGGCCATGGGCACGCCGGCCGCGCGGAAGGCATCCACCGGCGGCAGCTTTGTTTCCCGCACGAAATAAAAGGCGCCGGGCAGCAACGTCGCCACGGTGCCGGCCGCAGCCATGGCCGCGACACCATCGGCGTCGGTATGTTCCAGATGGTCGGCCGACAGGGCGCCATGCCGGGCCGCCAGCGCGGCGCCGGACAGGTTGGACAACTGGTCGGCATGCAGTTTGATCGGCAGGCCATGGGCGGCGGCGGCGGCGAACATCCGCGCCGTCTGATCCGGCGTGAAGCCGATGCCCTCGCAGAACGCGTCGACGGCGTCGGCCAGCCCCTCCCCCGCCGCCGCCGGCAGCACGGTGTCGCACAGGAAGTCGACATAGCGGTCCGCGTCACCGCTGAATTCCGGCGGCAGCGCGTGGGCGCCCAGGAAGGTGGTGGTGATCCGGACCGGCCGCGCCTGCCCCAGCCGGCGCGCGGCGCGCAGCATGCGCAGCTCAGCCTCCAGGTTCAGCCCGTATCCGGACTTGATCTCCACCGTCGTGGCCCCTTCCGCCATCAGAGCGTCCAGCCGGGGCAACGCGCCGGCCGTCAGCGCCGCCACGTCGGCGTCGCGCGTAGCGCGCATGGTGGAAAGGATGCCGCCGCCGGCCCGGGCGATCTCCTCGTAAGAGGCGCCGGCCAGCCGCAGTTCGAACTCATGCGCCCGGCTTCCGCCATGGACCAGGTGCGTGTGACAATCGATCAAGCCCGGGGTGATCCAACGGCCGGCGCAATCCATCACCACACCGGCGTCGAAACCGGGCGCGTCGGCAGCGGGACCGGCGTAGACGATCAGGCCGTCACGCATGGCGACGACGCCATCGCGAACGATCCCCAGCCCATGCTCAGCCCCGGCAAGCGTCGCCAAATGGGCGTTCGTCCACAGCTTGTCGCAACGCATGCCCGTTCTCCCGGCGGATCCCAAGTCCGCCTCAATGGTTGCGTTCGCACCTTAGAATGTATAGACATATGGCGCAACAGGAGAATGCACCATGGGCACTGACGGCGGTTCGGACGGGGCTTTCCACTTCCAGCAGGCCCTGCTTCCCCAGGGTTGGGCGGACAATGTGCGGCTGACGGTCCGGGATGGCGTCATCGCCACCCTGGAATGGAACGCGGCGCCCCAGGCCGGTGACGAGCGGCGGCCGGTGGCCCTGCCCGGCCTGCCCAACCTGCACAGCCACGCCTTTCAGCGCGGCATGGCCGGCTTGGCGGAGGTGCGGGGGCCGGCGGGCGACAGCTTCTGGACCTGGCGCGACGTCATGTACCGCTTCGTCGATCGCCTTTCACCCGACGACCTGCACGCCATCGCGGCCTTGGCCTATATGGAAATGCTGGAGGCCGGGTTCACCCGCGTTGGGGAGTTCCATTACCTTCATCATGATCGGGACGGCGGCCGGTTCGCCGACCCGGCGGAGATGAGCGCCGCCATCGTCGCGGCGGCGGACGAGACCGGCATCGCCCTGACCCACCTGCCGGTGTTCTATGCGCATTCAGGTTTCGGCGGGGCGGCACCAGGGCATGGGCAGCGCCGCTTCCTGCATGACCTGGACGGCTTCGCCCGCCTGCTGGACGCGGCGCGGACCAAGGCGCGGGCCCTGCCCGACGCGGTCGTCGGCGTGGCGCCGCACAGCCTGCGCGCGGTGACGCCTGAGGAATTGACCCAGGTGGCCGGCCTGGCCGGCGCCGCCCCCGTGCACATCCATATCGCCGAGCAGGTGAAGGAGGTCGAGGACTGCGTGGCCTGGGGCGGGGCCCGGCCGGTGGAATGGCTGCTGGCCAATGCGCCGGTGGACGCCCGCTGGTGCCTGGTGCATGCCACCCACGTGACGCCGGCGGAGGTCGCGGACATGGCGGCCAGCGGCGCGGTGGTCGGTCTCTGCCCCATCACAGAGGCCAACCTGGGCGACGGCATCTTCCCGGCCACCGCCTACCTGTCCGCCGGCGGCCGGTTCGGCGTCGGATCGGACTCCAACGTCCTGATCGACGCGACCGAGGAACTGCGGCTGTTGGAATACGGCCAGCGCCTGGCGGGCCGCAGCCGCAACGTGATCGCGCAGGCGCCGGGACGGTCGACGGGCCAGGATCTGGTGGAGGGCGCGCTGGCGGGGGGCGCCGCCGCCCTGGGCGCGCCGTGCGCCATCGCGGTTGGCCATGCGGCGGACCTGGTCAGCATCGACACCCAGCACCCGTCGCTGCACGGCCGCCGGGGCCCGGCGCTGCTGGACGCCTTGATCTTCGCGGCCGGCCGCGCGGCCATTGACGGGGTCTGGCGCCGGGGCAAGCAGGTGGTTAATACTGGCCGGCACCAGCGGCGGGACGCCATTGTCACCCGTTACCGCCAAGTCCTCGAAAGATTGACCCAGTGACGCTTTCCCTGCATGAGCGCATTCGAACGGACATAGAGTCGGCCATCCTGTCGGGGAAGCTGGCACCGGAAGACCGGCTCCCCGTCGAGCATGAGCTGATGCAGACCTATCAATGCTCGCGCATGACGGTCAACAAGGCGCTGTCCGCCTTGGCCGCGGCGGGCCTTATCGAACGGCGCAAGGGCGCCGGCTCCTTCGTGGGCCGCCCGCATGCCCATTCCATGATCCTGGACGTCCCCGACCTGCCGGTCGAGGTGGCCAAACGCGGCCATGTCTACGGCTATCAGCTGCTGGTGCGGAAGCTGCGGGCCGCCGCCCGGGGAAACGCCGAGGAAGAGTTGCTGGCCGGCGGTCGCCGGCTGCTGCAGCTGGACGGCCTGCATTTCGCCGACGGCGCGCCCCTCGCGGTGGAACGCCGCCTGGTCAGCCTGGCCGCCGTACCGGCAATCGCCGAGGCGGACCTTGAGAAGGAACCGCCCGGAACCTGGCTGCTGCGGCATGTGCCGTGGACGGAGGCGGAAACCCGCATCTCCGCCGTTCCCGCGGATGCGGAGATCGCGCGTCTTCTCAAGACGCCGGCCGGCACGGCCTGCCTGCTGGTGGAACGGCAGACCTGGCGCAGTTCGGAACGGATCACGGCCGTGCGTCAGTATTTCCTGGGCACGGCCTATCATCTGGTCGCCCGGTTCGGCAGCAGCCGTCCGTGACGGCCTGCGGCCCTTCGGGGCCGCAGGCCGGACGGGACATCAGAACTTCTGACCGAACTTGACGCCGAACAGTCGCGGCTTCGTCGGATAGATGCGCGCGTACTGGCCGGAGATTTCGGGGGCGGAGAAGGTGTTCCGGGTCAGCCCCCCGCGTTCGTCGAACAGGTTCTGGACATAGAACTCGGCACTGGTGTTGCCGATCTTGCCGCCCATGGAGATGTCCACGGTGGTGAAGCCGGGACTGTCGCCGACCAGGTCATTCGCCGTGGTTCCCAGGAAGCTGCGCGTGCTGGTCTGGTGGTTCACACTTCCCTGGACGAAGCTGTCCACCTCCCCCAGCAGGAATTCATAGCGGGCCGTCGTGTTGAATTTGATCCGGGGCTGTACCGGCAACCGCGTGCCCTTCGGCGCCGCGATGATGCCGGAGGCGCAGTCCGGGTTGCTGTTGGCGCCGATGGCGCAGAAGTCGGTCGCCAAGCGGGCATCGTTGAAGGCGCCCGATGCCGACAGGGTCAGGCTGCGGGTGACGGCCCAGGTGATGTCCGTCTCGACGCCGTACACCCGGGCGTCGCCGGCATTGTAGATGTTGGTCACGCTGCCGGAGTTGAGCGCCACCAGGGCGTACTGCAGGTTGTTCCATTCCTCGTAATAGACGGCGCCGTTGAAGCGCAGCTTCTGATCGAACCAGGATGTCTTCCAGCCCAGCTCGTAATTGTCCAGGGTATCCGATCCATAGGGCTCGACCGCCGCCCGCCGGTTGTTGCCGCCAGGGCGATAGCCGGTGGAATATGTCGCATAGACCATGCGATCCGGATCGATCTGCCACGTTACGTTCAGCTTGTGGGTCTCGCCCGAGTCACTGAATTTCTTGTTGAGGTAGGAACAGCTGTTCAGCGACGGGAAGGGCGTCACGCAGCCGGCCTTCGCCGCGTCGCTGGCGAAGCCCGAGAAGCCGGTCAGCGTGTTGTCGGCGATGAATCCGCGCACACCGCCGGTCAGGGTGACGCTGGGCAGGATGTCGTAGGAGGCCTGGCTGAACACCGCGTAGTCGCGGTCGACGATGTGCACGTTGGTCAGGAAGATGTCGTCTTCATACACAGGCGATCCCTGTTGGGACGACCCGTAACCCGGCGCGTAATAGTTCGCCTGGAACTGGTTGGTCTGCTCTTGATAGAACAGGCCGGCAGTGACCCGCCAGCGGTTGGTTGAGGGCGAACTGAAGCGCAATTCGTGGCTTTGCTTGGTCAGATCCTGATGCCCATAATAATATTGGGTGGGATCGATCTGCTTCCCCATCGAATTGGTGAAATACCCATAGTTGGGGTAGGCATCGTAGGCGACGGTGTAATAGCTGTAGTCGGCGTGGGTGTCGATCGACCGCTGCATATAGCCGCCGGAATAGAGCACATCCCAATCCCAGACCTTGCCCTCGACCGTCAGGGCCGCCTGGTACCACTTGTCGATGTTGCGTTCCGGCGCATAGTCGTGAACCTGCAGGTCACCCGCCTTGGGGTCGTAGAGGAAGGAACCGTTGGACCGCTGGTGCTGGGCGATGACCTGGGGCGTGACCGTCCAGTCGTCGTCCAGGTCGATGCCCAGGGCGACGCGGCCGCCATAGGTGTCGACATCGTTGAAGTTCTTTTTGACGAACTTCGAGTTGTCCACGGTGATGGGGCTGTTGACCACCGTGCCGTCGTCCAGGGTATGGGGGCTCTGGTAGGTGCGCTGGTGGTAGGTGTTGTCGATGTAGCCGCCGTCATGCTCATCAAAGCCGACGATGCGCACCGCCGCCCTGTCGCTGAGGGGGATGTTCACGAAGCCTTCGATGGTGCCGCCCAGGCTGCCCTTGTCGAAGCGGGTGCCCTGGACGTCATAACCGGCCGAGAACTTGGACGTGTCGGGCTTGTTGGTGATGATGCGCAAGGTGCCGGACAGGGAACTGGCGCCGTAGAGCGTGCCTTGCGGCCCGGACAGCGCCTCGACCCGGGCGACGTCATAGATATGGACGTCCAACAGGGAGCCGATGGTGGTGACGGGGATTTCGTCCAGGTAGAAGCCGCTGGTGGGCAGCGCGCCGAACGGCAGGCCGTCGCCACCGGACGAGATGCCGCGGAAGAACAGCTGGCTCTGGCCGGGACCGAACGACTGGAAAGACACGCTGGGCAACTGCTTGGCGTAGTCGTCGAAGGACTGGACCTGGTGTTGTTCCAGCGTGGCCGTGCCCAAGGCCTGAAGGCTGATGGGCACGTTCTGTAGGTTCTCGCTGCGCTTCTGCGCCGTCACCACGATTTCCATCAGGCCTTCATTCGCCGCCGAGTCCGGGGTCGCCGGTGCGGCGGGCGTGGTGTCGGCGGCGATGGCGGACTGCATTCCCCATATCGGCGCCAGCGCCGTGGAGGCCAGAAGCAGGACCAGCCTGCCGGCCCGCTTGGTCTTAACTCGCATTATGATCGCCCTTTCCCATGAAGTTCCGCTTCTGTCCCTGTTCTTGTGGGTCTTCCGCCCTTAGGTATTTTTGTTGTTTTACTTTATATTGACTTACGCAACTACAACTCAACTTCCGGATAGGTGTGCAGCACAGTGCCCAGCGCCGTTTTCAGCGGCGCCAGCCAGGGCTCGAAACGCCGCCAGTGGTCCAGCCCCTCGGTGAAGATGGGCTGGCGCACCTGCTCGGAACTGGGGGTACGCACGGTGCGCCTGTTGTCCCAGAAGGCCAGGCAGCCGTCCTCGAACGGCAGGCCCAGATGGTCCAGCAGCGCGTGGACCTCGTTTTCGGTATCGGCCACCAGCCGTTCATAGATGACACGGTGCACGCAGCCGGGGGCCGCCCGGTCCACATGGGCCATGAGCGTGGCGTAATCCGCGTAGTAACGCCCCAGTTCCGTCAGGTCATAGGTGAAGGCCTGGCCGCGCGCGAAATGCTGCTTGTAGGCGGACCAGCCGACGCCCAGGGGATGCCGGCGGACATCGACGATCCGTGCCCTGGGCAGGATGGCGCGGATCAGCGCCACGTGCATCCAGTTGTTAGGCATCTTGTCGATGAAGAAAGGCTTGGCCTCGTGCCGGTGCACCCGCGTCCGCGCGATGTATTCGGCGCCCAACGCCTCCAAGGCTTCGGAGGGAAGATCATCCAGACATTCCGGATACCGCCCGGCAGCGGCCCCTTTGCCGGGGGACGCGAGCCGCGCGGCGATCGCCATCATGTCGGGCAGTTCACTGGTGCCCTCGACCATGCTGTGGCTGGCCAGGATCTGCTCCACCAGGGTGGAACCCGAACGGGGCAGGCCGACGATGAAGATGGGGTCGGGCGCCTGGCAGCCGCCACGCGCCCGGGCCAGGAATCCCCTGTCGACCATGGCGGCGATGCGGGCGCATTGGTCATGGGTCTCATCCGGGTCGTAGTTGAGCTGGGCCCGGCGCAGGCGGTTGCCCTCGGCATAGGCCCGGAAGGCGGCCGCGTCATCACCTCCGGCATCTTCAAGCGCCTTGCCCAGCGCGAAATGCAGGTGCAACCGGTTCTCGTCATCCACCGTGGCCCGCAGGCCGCGTTCCATGGCCGCCGTGTCGTCCGCGGAAAAGCGGAAGGTCTTGAGATTGGCCAGGCTCCACCACGCCTCGCCCAGCGTGGGCTGTTGCTCAAGGGCGGTGCGATAAGCGGCGATGGCGTCGTCCAGCCGGCCGATCGCCTTCAGGACATGGCCGTAGCTCATCCAGCCCTTGGCCTGCTGCGGATGGCGGGCCAGGACGTGGGCGTACACGGCGGCGGCGGCGTCCTGGTCGCCGATGCGGACCAGCAGCGAAGCCTTGAGCATCAGCACCGATGGATTGTCCGGCTCGGCCGCCAGCAGATGCTCCACCTCGGCAAGGGCCTCGGCCGGCCGGTTGTGCCGTTGCAGCGTGCGGGCCAGCAACTCGCGGGCCGCGGTGAAGGCGGGCGCCAATTCCAGCGCGCGCCGCAGCAGGGTGATGGCATCATCGTACCGGCCCAGGCGCACGGCCAGCTCCGCCATCATGCGGATGGCCGCCACGTCGGTGGGATGGGCGCGCAACCGGTCCCGCAGTGCCCGCTCCGCCACGTTCAACCGGCCCTCGATCATGGCCATGGCGGCCTGGGCCAGGACGGGATCGCGGGTGGAGGCCTTCACGCCGGCCAGGTGGGCCCGCTCCGCCTCCTCATGCTCACCGGCGAGAGCCAGCGTGTCGGCCAGCGCCCGCCAGGCGGCGGCCAGGTCGGGGCTAAGCGCGCCGGCGCGGCGCATTTCAGTCAGGGCATCCGGAAGCTGGCCCAGGTCGCGCAGCGTCAGGCCCAGTTCCAGGGCCGTGGCGGCCGATCTCGGCTCCGCCGCCGCCAATTGGCGGAGAACCTCCGCCGCCGCCTGGACATCCCCCGCCAGCCTGAGGGCGCGGCCCTGGATCAGCCGCGCGCGCGGGTGGCCAGGCGCCGCATCGAGCACTTCCGCGACCTGCGCGATGGCCAGGGCCGGGGCGCGATCGACCAGCGCGGCCGCACGGTCCAGGGCCGTATCGATGGAAACTAAGGGCGGCGTGGCGCCGTTCATGCGGCCCTCGCCTGCGGACCGGGATGGGGGGGATATGCAAGGTCCGACATGGGATGCCAACTCCTGCTTCGTCTGGGATGGCCCATTTGTCCCAGCTGGGCCCGGTTCCGTTGCCGATGTCGCCTGTTCACACATATTGTCTATACATTCCCGCTCTGATTTAGTCTATACATAATTGCCAGATCGCGCTGCCCGCCGCATGAATCTTGCGACTTATGGACCAGAGGAGCAAACAATGACGCCATCCGTCCTGCTGAATGGTCCCCTGACCTGGCGCGACCTCAGCGCCGTCGCCCGGGGCAGCGAGCTGGTGCTGTCCCCGGACGCCTGGGCCCGCATCGGGAACGCCCATGCCGTGGTCGAGGCCATTGTGGCGCAGGGCATCCGGGCTTATGGCGTGAACACGGGGGTGGGCGCGCTGGTGAGCACGGTGGTGGATCGCGCCAAACAGCGTGACCTGTCCCGCAACCTGGTCATGAGCCATGCCTGCGGCATGGGGCAGCCCCTGGAGACGGCCGCCGTGCGGGGCATCATCGCCGCCCAGATCAACAATTTCGCGCATGGCCGCTCCGGTGTGCGGCCCGACCTGGTGCAGGGCCTGCTGACGCTGCTGGCCCGGGGCTGCATACCGGAGGTGCCGTCACGCGGGTCGGTGGGCTATCTGACCCACATGGCCCATATCGGCCTGGTCCTCATCGGCGCCGGCTCGGCCTATATGGACGGACGCCGCCTGTCGGGGCGGGAGGCGCTGGACGCCATCGGCATGTCCCCCCTGGTGCTTGATTCCAAGGAAGGGCTGAGCCTGGTGAACGGATCGCCCTGCGCCACCGGCCTCGGCGGATACGCGTTGTCGCGGATCGAGCGGCTGCTGGCCGCGGCGGACGCCGTGGCGGCGCTGACGCTGGAGGCGCTGGGCGCCCAGATGTCGGCGTATGAGGCCCAGGTGCTGCAGATACGGATGTCGAACGGCCTGCACCGCACCGGCGCCGCCCTCCGGAATTACTTGGCGGGCAGCCGCCGCCTGGAGCGCGCCGCGGGGACCCGCCTGCAGGACGCGCTCAGCCTGCGGGCCGTGCCGCATGTGCATGGTGCCGCCCGGGACGCCTTCGACGGCGCCTGCGCCGTCATCGACCGGGAACTGCAATCCGTCACGGACAACCCCATCGTCTCCGGCACGCCGGCGGCACCGGTCGTCGAGTCCGAGGCGCACGCGGTGGCGCCCGCGCTGGCCATCGCCCTGGACTCGCTGGCCATCGCCATCGCGCACCTGGGGGCCATTTCCGAACGCCATACCGACCGGCTGGTCAATCCGCTGGTCAGCGGCCTTCCGCCTTTCCTGGCCAGCGATCCCGGCGCCACCACCGGCTTCATGATCGCGCAGTACACCGCGTCCGCGCTGGTGGCGGACAACCGCCGCCTGTGCGCGCCCGCCAGTCTCGACGGCGGCATCAACTCCGCACTGCAGGAGGATTACCTGGCCCATCCCACGGCGGCGGCCACCAAACTGCTGGCCGTCATCGACAACACCGAATACATCCTGGGAATTGAACTGCTGGCGGCGACCGAGGCGCATGACCTGGCGGTTGATCCGGCGGACCGCGCGCCCGGTACCGCCGCCATCCACGACCATGTGCGCGCCTGCGTCGGCCGTTATCGCGATGATCGGCCGCTGGCCGATCACCTCAATATCGGCGCCGACATCATCCGAAACGGCCTGCCGGCGTGAATGGCGCATAAGCACCTAGCGCGGCACCGCCATCACCCGGTCGCCGCCCATGCCGGCGTTGGCCAGTTCCCGTTCCGCCTGGGTGAAACCATAGGCCGGCACGATCTCGTCGCTACGGTCGGAGATGCCGTCCCAATTGGCGACCACCTTCTCGCCCGCGCCGGCGCCCGCCCCGATGTAGCGGCCAGCCGTCAGGGTGATGCTGGCCGTGGCGAAATGGCCGGCCCCCGCGCAGAGGATCGCGCGGGTGGGCGCGTTCTCGCCCGTCAGCGCCAGAAGGCCGGGGCTGACCAGGCTGGGCGCCAGCAGATCCAGGCTGTTCTCCGACAGCACGCCGTGGGTCATCTGCGTCGCCGCCGTCGGGGCCAGGCAATTGACCCGGATGCCGTATTTCTCACCCTCGATGGCCAGGGTCTGCATCAGCCCCACCAGCGCCATCTTGGCCGCGCCGTAGTTGGCCTGGCCGAAATTGCCATACAGGCCGGATGACGACGTGGTCATGACGATGCGGCCATAGCGCTGCGCCCGCATGATATCCCACACCGCCTTGGCGCAGATGAACGCCCCGGTCAGGTGCACGTCCACCACAAGGCGGAAATCATCCAGGTTCATCTTGGCGAAGCTCTTGTCGCGCAGGATGCCGGCATTGTTCACCAGGATGTCGATGCGGCCCCACGTATCCATGACCCGCGCCACCATGGCCGCCACCCCCGCCTCGTCCGTCACCGACGCGGCGACGGCGATGGCCTGCCCCCCCTGCGCGGCAATCTCCGCTGCCACCGTGTCGGCGGCGGCCTGTGCCAGGTCATTCACGACCACCCGCGCGCCCTGCCCCGCCAGGTATAGGGCATGGGCGCGCCCCAGGCCGCCACCGGCTCCGGTGATGATGGCAACCCGACCCTCCAGCGACATGCGTTCCCCCTTCGCCATTTCGTTCTCCAGTCTTGACATTTTACTTTGACTCTCCCGTGAGTGAATAAATGATGGGCGGTCTGCTTAAACGCGCCCAAACTCAGGGCTCCTGCCGCCGCTGCCTGCAGACCTCCAGGAAGCCGGCGGCCATGAACGAGGCCATGCGCGCCTTGACCGCCGCAAAATCGTCAGACTTGCACAGGCCCCCCGACAGCTTGTCGATGCGCCCCGTGCGCGCCAGCGTCAGCAACAGGGCGCCGGTGACGAAGTGATAGCCCCAGAAGATGTCCTCCTCCGGACTGTCCGGCAGCGCCTTCTTCAACAGACCGATCAGGCGCAGCACGACAGGGTCGAAGTGCTGGTCCATCAGCTCCGCGCCCCATTCCGGCGTGTTCGCCACCTGCGCCCCCAGGGCGGCGTAGTTCTTCCAGCCCTCCCCCCCCTTGATGTACAGGTCCAGGTCGGTGTCGAGGAAGGCGTGCAGCGCCCCCTCCACCGTGGGCTTGCCGCCGGTGGCCGCGTCGTATTCGTCCAGTGCCTTCATGCGTCGGGTGCTGGTGACCTCCGCGCGCCGGGCGAAGACCGCGTCGAACAACTTCTTCTTGTCTTCGAAGTAATAGTTCAACAGCGTGTGATGGACGCCGACGCGCTTGGCCACGTCCTTCAGCGTGACGCCGTAGAGCCCATGCTTGGAGAAAAGATACTCGGCCTCATCGAGGATCTGCTCCATCATCTCGGCGCGCTGCTCGGCCTTGGTCGAGCGCCGACGCGGTTTCACCTGTTCACTCACCACGCAATCTTCCGTCCTGACGTGTGCCCGGGTGGCTCGCGCGCCACCCGTTCGTTCAATCAGCCTCCATATTGGGCACGCAGGCGGATTTTGTCGATCTTGCCGGTCGAGGCCTGGGGCATGCTGTCCAAGCGGATGACCGCGTCTGGTATCCACCAGGCCGCCACCTGGCCCCGCAGGGACGCCAGCAGCGCCTCGTCGCTGATATCATCGCAGGTCTCCACCAGCAGGATGGGGCGTTCGCCCCATTTGGGGTCCGGCCGGCCGATGACGGCGGCGAGTGACACCTGGGGCAGCGCGCCGACGATGGCCTCGATCTCCGCCGGGTTGATCCATTCGCCGCCGGACTTGATCAAATCCTTGGCCCGGCCGGTGATGATGAGGTTGCCATTGGCGTCGATGCGCGCCAGGTCGCCGGTGGGGAACCAGCCGTCGGCGTCGGTGGCGGGCGCGTCGTGACCGAAATAGCGGGCGATAACGGCGGAGCCGCGGACACGCAGATGCCCTTCAACCTCGCGCTGCTCCGGCAACGGCCGGCCGTCGGCATCGGTCAACAGCAGGTCCACGCCCACGGCGGGCCGGCCCGCCAGGGAGGCCGACCGCCCGGGGTCGTGCGCCGGCGTCACCGTGCCGGTGGGCGACATCTCCGTCATGCCCCAGCTGGTCTGCACGGCCACGCCCAGGCGCCGCTCGATCCGTTCCATGAGGGCGGGCGCGAGGGGGGAACCGCCCATGAGGATGCGCTTCAAGGTGGGCAACTCGCCGCCCACGGCCTCCAGATGTTCCACCAGGCCCAGCCAGACGGTGGGCACGCCCACGCCGACGGTCACGCCTTCCGCCAGGATCAGCCGGGCCAGGCTGGCGCCGTCGGCATGGCGGCCGGGCAGGACCAGCTTCGCCCCCACGGCCGGTGCTGCGAAAGGCAGGCCCCAGGCGTTGGCGTGGAACATCGGCACCACCGCCAGCACGCTGTCGCTGCCGGAAATGGCCATGACGTCGGTCTGCAACACCCGCAAGGTGTGCAGGAAGCTGGAACGGTGGGTGTACATCACCCCCTTCGGCGCACCGGTGGTGCCGGAGGTGAAGCAAAGGCCCGATGGCGCCGTCTCTGCGAACTCCCCCCAGGCGACGTCATGCCCCGCTTCGGCGATGAAGGGCTCCAGCACGGAAACCGGCGGCCCGTCGGACGGCCAGCCCGCCCCCTCGACGTCCCCATCGATGACCAGGATGCGTTCCAGGCCCGGCACGCCCTGCTGGATCTGGCGCGCCAGGGACAGCAGATCGGCGCTGGCGACCAGCAGCCGCGCTCCGGACTGCGTCAGCATGGCGGCCAGCTGTTCCGCCGTCAGGCGGGGGTTCAGCGTGTGGCAAATGGCGCCCATGCCCATGATGGCGTACCACGCCTCGACATGGCGCTGTGTGTTCCAAGCCAGCGTGGCCACACAGTCACCGACCGTGATGCCGAACCCCGCGAGCACGGATGACACGGCCAGGCTGCGCGTCTTCAGGTCGGCATAACCGATCCGGTCGGTGCCGCCGCCCTCCCGGGCGGTGACGACCTGGGCGCGGGGATGCCATTTGGCGGCGTGGCGCAGGAACT
The DNA here is from genome assembly GCF_029594735.1 of Nitrospirillum amazonense. Taxonomy (NCBI): domain Bacteria; kingdom Pseudomonadati; phylum Pseudomonadota; class Alphaproteobacteria; order Rhodospirillales; family Azospirillaceae; genus Nitrospirillum; species Nitrospirillum amazonense. The sequence continues at coordinate 293,932 of NZ_JARPAF010000001.1, read as the reverse complement.
GGTCCAGCGTCAGGGCGTAGTCTTGCATCGCTCCCCGCATCACGGGCAACCCGCGGTCTTGGCCGGAAGGGCCGGGGACATGATGCCGGTGTTCCAGTTCCACGGCAGGGTGCCGGCAGCATGGCGGCGGCAGACCGTCGCCTCGTGCAGCGCATACATGCCGGGCATCAGGTGGGTTTCCGGCTGCGGCGCGGCGGCGAAATGCATGTAGGCCGCAGCGCCGTCATAAGGTTGCCACGCCGGCTGGCCGGCCGCGCTGGGCGTGCCGGTGCGGGCGAAGGAGGTCCAGTAATCCATCATCGCATCCGAAAAGCGGGCTTCGGCCGGGGTGTCCGCCACCTTGGGCCAGTACGGCGGCGTGCCGTGGGCGGTGCCGAAGACGTAAGGAATTTCCGAGGCATGGAAGCCGTGCAGGCCCTTGGCATCCGCCTCGGGATAACCGTGGTCGAACAGGTAGAGGAACGCCGGCTGGCCCAGCGCCGTCTGCTTGATCGCCAGGCGCTCCGACGTCCAGGCGTAGAGCGCGTCGCGGGTGTTGGCCAGGATGCTCTCGCCCATGTCGCGGGTGGGATATAGCGCCAGGTAGGCGTCGGCCAGGTCGCCGTACTGGTGGCGGATAGTGGTTTCATAGGTCGCGGCGTCGGTCGGCGGTGGTGGCGCCAGGAACCGCAAAGACCGGATCTCTCCGCTGTTGAAGCCAACCAGGAGGGGTACGGGCGCCTGCCGCCCCTGGTCGAACACGTCGACCAGCTGGCCGGTCAGAACGTGGCCGTCGATGTTGCCCCAGGGGCCGTAGCCGGCCTTGACGGCCGCGACGGTCAAGGCTTCCGCGTCCATGCCCCGTAAGGCCGCGACGTCGGCGGCACCAACCGCCGCCGCCAGCCGCCTGCCGTTCTCCTCCGCCGACTGTTCGCCGTAGCGGGCCTCCTTCAGCGTCGGGGTGGATATCATGTAGGCGCTCTGCGCGATGGCCTTGGTGAACAGGCCGCGGGCCGGCGGCGACGCCATCAGGTACATGACGCTGAGTGCCCCGGCGGATTCACCCGCGATGGTCACGTTGGCGGGGTCGCCACCAAAGGCGCCGATGTTGCGCTGAACCCAGCGCAGGGCCTCGATCTGGTCCAGCAGGCCGTAGTTGCCGGAAACGCCATCGGGAGATTCAGCGCTCAGATCCGGATGGGCCAGATAGCCCAGGACGCCCAGGCGATAGTTGATGGAAACCACGACCACGCCGTGCTCCGCCAGGCGGGCGCCGTCGTACAGCCCCTCGCTGCTGGCGCCGCCGACCAAGGCGCCCCCGTGGATCCACACCAGCACCGGCGCCTTTTTCGCCGCCTTCGGCGCCCAGACGTTCAGCGACAGGCAGTCCTCGCCCATTTTCGCCGGCGGGTCGGCATAGAGGCTGCCGGGGCGGGGCGGCGGCTGCACGCAGGCGGCGCCGAAATCATGGGCCGGTCGCACGCCCGTCCAGGACTGGACCGGCACCGGCGGCTTCCACCGCAGCGGCCCGACCGGGGGCTGGGCATAGGGTATGCCCTTGAACGCGGCCAAATCGCCCATGACCTGGCCTTCGACCGAGCCTACCGGGGCGTTGACGACGGGCGCGCCCGGGGCGGCGCCGGCGGCACCGATGTGAGCAAGAAGCAGCACGGCGGCGCAGACGCCCATGCGCAGAAGCGGACGCATCATCGATCTCCAGTCCAGGCTCCAGTCCGGGGCCCTTCCTTCCGCAACACCCGCGCCAAGGCCAGGAACAGCAGGACGGCCAGGCCATAGAAGGGGACGAGCGTGTAGAAGGCGAGTTGCAGCGAATGGTGGGGGTGTGTGGCGCGGAACAGGTCGCTGACCGCGCCCAGATAGGTGGGGCCGAAGCCCAGACCGATCAGGTTCATGACCAGCAGCAACAAGGCGCCGGACAGCACGCGCTGGTCGGGCCGCACCTCCTCCTGCACCAGGGCGACGGCCGGCGACAGGTAGAAGTAGTTGAAGAATGTCGGGCCGGCCAGGAACAGCAGCGCCAGGGGCCAGGACGGCGCCCAGACGAAGCCGACAAAGAAGGGCACCGCCGCGCACAGGGCTACCGCCGGCACCAGCGCGTAGCTGTGCCTGGCCCGGGCGGCGAACCGGTCGATCAGCCGGCCGGAAACATACATGCCGGCGCTGACGCCGATGCCGATCAACAGGGCGTAGTAGATCGCCACCTCGCCCAGGGCCATGCCCTTCTCCCGCATCAGGAACAAGGTGGTGAAGTTCAGCAGGGCATAGGTGACGAACTGGGTGGCGCCGGTCGCCAGCGCCACCAGCAGCAGCGCCGGGCGGGTGAAGAACATCCGCACCGTTTCCCAGAACCCGGCCTTCGCCGACGGCGTGACCTGGCCGGCCGGCACCGTCGCCACCGGGCCGGCGTCCAGCCCCCCTCGGCGTGGTTCGCGCACCAGCAGGTACACGGCCAGCGCCGTGACGACGCCGACGGCGCCCAGCAGTTGAAAGGCGCCGCGCCAGTTATAGGCGGCGGCGATGGCGGCCCCGAAGGCCACCCCCAGGGCCTGACCCAGTGGTGGACCGAAGTTGTACAAGCCCAGCGCCGTGCCGCGCCGGCCCGGGCCGAAATAGTCGGAGATGATGGCGTAGGAGGGCGGCACGCCACCCGCCTCCCCCACCCCGACGGTCATGCGCGCCAGTACCAGCTGCGGATAGGTCGAGGCCATACCGCAGGCCACCGTGGCCGCACTCCACAAGGCACAGGCGATGGACAGCACCCGCACCCGGTTGGTGCGGTCGGCCAGCCAAGCCACGGGGATGGAGATGAAGCAGTAAAAGAGCGCGAAGTAGAGCCCGCTGATCAGGCCCAACTGGCCGTCGGTGACCTTCAGGTCATCCTGGATGGGCTTGGCCAGGATGGACAGCAGCTGCCGATCCAGGAAATTCAGGACATAGACGAAGCAGAGCATGCCCAGCACGAACCAGGCGCGTGCCCCCGGCCGCGCGGACGGCGCGACCGGGGAGGTGGTGCCGGCGTCGGCCGCCGGCGGCGCAAGCGTCTCGGGTACCGCCATCACCTCAAATCCCATAGGTCAGCCGAATGCCGACGGTGCGCGGCCGCATGGTGCCGTAGCGGCTGGCCAGGAAGGCCTCGGGGTGGATGTAGGTGATGGAGGCGTCGTCGAAGAGGTTCTCGACATAAGCCGTGGCCGTCCATTTATCGCGCGCCACGCTGAAGCTCATGTTCACATTGTTGTAGCTGTCGGTGTAGCCGAAGGTGGGGTTGATGGTCTGCGGCTGTCCCGGCACCCGCGGGAACTCGCTGGGGAAGGACCCCACGTGCTGGAAGTTGATGGCGACGTTGCCCATCATGTCCGGCGTCACGTCGAAGGCGTATTGGGCGTAGGCGGACCCCTGGAAATGCGGTGACGACAGGCTGGCGCCCAGCACGGCGCCGGAAATCGCCGCCTCAGCGGGGCTGAGCTTCGTCACCCGCGCGTCATTGAACGAACCGTTCAGGCCGATGGTGAGGCCGGTAACGGGTACGGCGGCGATCTCGAACTCGATGCCCTTGCTTTGCGCCGCGCCGATGTTGGTGGCGAACTGCACCGAGTCCGACACGCGGTTGGCCTGGACCTGGATGTTGCTCCAGTCGATCAGGTAGAGCGCCAGGTTCGCCGACAGCCGGCCGTCGAACCACCGACCCTTGGCGCCGATCTCATAGTTGGTCAGGTCGTCGGAATCCGCGCCGTTGGGAATGATCAGGTCGTTGGCGTTGACCGTGCTGGGCCGCCCGGCATAGGCGTTGACCACGGGGGCGCGGAAGCCGGTGGCGATGGTCGCGTAAGTCGTCAGTTCCGGGATGGGCTTGAACGACGCGCTGACCTTGTAGGACGGCTGGCTGCCCTCCGCCTTCGTGCCGGTGGCCGGCGGCGTCGAGGTGATGGTCAAGGGTCCCGACCTGCCCAGCAAAGCGTTCGTCAGGTAATTGGAGTTGTAGCCGCCCGTGGTGAATGCCTGGGCGTCCAGGCCGCCATAGCGCAGGCCGCCCGTCAGCCAGAAATCGTCCGTGACGTGGTAGGTCAGCTCACCAAAACCCGCCAGCTCATGCGAGTTCGTGTAGGTGTAAAGGCGCTGGTAATACTGGTCCGGCACGCCGGTGATGTTGTGCGCCCTAAGGTAGGCGATGTCCGAGCGGTAGAGGTAGTTGATGTCCAGCCGGCGATCCAAATAGAAGGTGCCGATGGTCCAATCCCATTTGCCGCCGGGATCGGACGACAGCCGCGCCTCCTCCACGAAGGTGTTCTGGAAGGCGGACGCATCCAGGCCGAAGGGAATGGCGCCGGCGAAGGTGCCGGCCAGGTCCACGAAGAACTGCTGGTCGAATTCCGACCAGGTCGTCGAGCTGGTGAAGTGCGCGCCGTCGAACTGGTAGTCGATGGTGCCGTTGACGGTGCCCAGCTTGCCGGTGAACAGGTCCGGCTCGTTGGAGTTGCGCTTGTACTTGCCCAGCCGGGGATCGACCAGGGCGCTATCATGCGGGTTGCTGTCCTCATACGAGGCCAGCAGCTTGATCTGCAGGCGGTCCGACCCCTTGAGCAACAGGCTCATGCGGCCGCCGGTGTCGATCAGCGTGTTGGCGTTGTGCACGCCGGTGCCCAAATTGTCGACCCAACCTTCCTCATGACGGTAGAAGCCCACCATGCGCAGCGCCAGCTTGTCCTCCACCAGCGGCACGTTGACCATGGCGTCATAGCGCTGGCGCCAGGAGTCCGATCCGGTCAGGGCGACATCGGCCAGGGCGCTGCTGTCATATTGGGTCACGTCGGGGCTCTTGAGCAGGATGCGCAGGGCGCCCGACAGCGAGCCCGACCCGAACAGCGTCCCCTGCGGGCCGCGCAAGAACTCCACGCGTTCTACGTCGAACAGGTTGGGGTCCAGGACGGTGGTGTTGCCGGTGGTGGAGATGGGCAGCTCGTCGATGTAGACGGCGACGCTGCTTTGCAGATTGGCGCCATAGCCATTGGTGGCGATGCCGCGGGCCGTGAAATTGTTGAAGTTGGCGGTGGGCTTGTTCAGCACCACGCCCGGCGTCTCGCGCGCCAGCCCCTCATAACCGACGATGCCCTGCTTGGTCAGTTCCTCCTGCGAGAACGCGGTGACGCTCAGCGGCACGTCCTGCAGGCGCTCGGGCCGGCGGGTGGCCGTGACGACAATTTCCTGCAAGGCGTCGGAAGCGGACGCCTTGGGCGCCGTCGACGCGGTATCCTGCGCCAGGGCCGAAACCGTGGACGTGAGTAACGTGGCCGCGCACGCGGACACGAGCAGCTTGGCTCTCATGACGTGTTAAACCTCCCGTGCGTCGCCGATCGAACGTCGGCGTATGGGCGTCACCATGAGGCAGGCGTATCTGGATGTCAACATTCACTCTCACGTGTGTGAATATTATGCTGACAGCGGCAGGCTGGGCCTGGGAATGTGCATGGGGCTGGTGGAGATCACCGCGCGCAGGCTGAGGTGTTCAAACCCTGAGCCGCTATTCCTCGGCGCGCTTTGCGCTGTTGCGCTAGAGGTGGACGTGGCGCCTATAAAGCCCGCCTAACAGGCAAGGCCTGACATGCAAGGAAGGATCCCGCGTTGAAGACCTTAGGTTCCGCCGCCGTCGCCCTTCTTCTGATGGCGGGTTCCGCCTGGGCGCAACCCGGCGCCGGCCCCCAGCCGGTGACGCTGGCGCCATTCGTCCCGGCACCCCAGGACAGGCCTTTCGACGGCACCATCCGGTTGGACGTGGACGCGACGGATACCGTGCACAGGGTCTTCACCGTCCATGAAACCATCCCGGTGCAGCAGGCCGGCCGCATGGTCCTGCTGTACCCCGAATATGAAACGGGCAGCCACGCCGCCACCGCCTCCATCGCGGCGCTGGCGGGCCTGACGCTGCATGCGGGCGGCCAGCCCCTGGTCTGGCGTCGCGACCCGCTGAACCCCTATGCCTTCGAGGTGGATGTGCCGGCCGGCGTCACCGCCGTCGAGGCCGATTTTCAGTTCCTGTCCCCCACCGGTCCGCGCCAGGGGCCCATGCGCATGACGCCCGGCATGGTCACCGTCGCCTGGCAGACCCTGTTGCTGTACCCGGCCGGCTGGTTCACCCGCGACATTCCGGTGGCGGCCAGCCTGCGTCTGCCCGCCGGCATGACCCCGGCCACCACCCTGGCGCGCACGTCCGGCGCCGGGGAAGTGCTGAGCTTCGCGACCGAGACGCTGGAGGATCTGGTCGATTCCCCGGTTTATGCCGGTCGCCACGTCCGCGAGATTCCGCTGTCGCAGGATAAGGCGGCACCGGTGACCCTGGCGCTGCTGGCGGAAAAGGCCGAGGATCTGGAGACCACGCCGGCGCAGATCGCGGGCCTGGCCCGCATGGTGTCGCAGACCCACCGCCTGCTGGGGCCGGCGCACTATCGCCGCTACGCGCTGATCGTGGCCCTTAACGACCAGCTGCCGGGCCCCGGCGGGTTCGAGCACATGGAGTCCAGCGAAAACGCCGTGCCGCCGGACTTCTTCCAGGCCGCCGACGGCTATGCCGTCTACCAGGATCTATTCGCGCACGAGTTCGTCCATTCCTGGAACGGCCGCTACCGCCAGCCGGCCGGCCTGTGGGCCCCGACCTACAACCAGCCGGTCAATGGCAGCCTGCTCTGGGTCTATGAGGGGCAGACGGAGTTTTGGGGCCGTGTGCTGGCGGCACGCGCAGGCCTGAGGACGGTGGCGCAGACGCTGGATGCCCTGGCGATCGATGCCGCCGTTGCCCAGTCCCGTGTCGGCCGGGCGTGGAAGTCGCTGCAGGACAGCGCCAACGACCCGTCCATCGCCATCGGCCGGCCCATGATGTGGCGCGATTGGCAGCGGCGGGAGGATTATTATGGCGAGGGCGTGCTGCTGTGGCTGGATGCCGACAGCTTGATCCGCGAGCGCACGGGCGGCAAGCGCGGCCTGGACGACATGGCGCGCGCCCTATTCGGCGGCCCGGCCGGGGACCGGGTGATCCGCACCTATGGCTTCGATGACGTCTGTGCCGCCCTCAACAGCGTGCTGCCCTTCGACTGGGCCGCCTTCCTACGCCGGCGGCTGGACGCGCACGACGACGCCGGACTGCTAGATGGCCTGACGCGCGGCGGCTATCGCCTGGTCTTCACCGACACGCCCACCGACTATTTCCGGCAGACGGAGACGGACGGCGGCGGCACCGATCTCAGCTACTCCATCGGCTTGGTGGTGGATGCCAAGGGCCAGGCCCGTGCCGTCGCCTGGAACGGCCCGGCCTTCCGTGCCGGCCTGAACGTCGGCAGCCACCTCATCGCGGTCAACGGCCAACCCTTCAGCGCCGACCGGCTGATCGAGGCGGTACGGCAGGCGGCCACCCGTCCGGTGGAACTGCGCTTCGACAGCGACGGGGCGGACCATACCGCCACCGTCGACTATCACGGGACCTTGCGCTACCCCCGCCTGGAACGCGTCACCGGCACGCCCGACCGCCTGACAGCGCTTTTACGGCCCCTGCCGTGACGGTGGCTGGCGCAGGGACCAAGTAAACCTCGCCGCTTATTTGCCGCCGGTCACATCGAGGAAGGTGCCGGTGATGAAGGACGCCTCGGCGCTGGCCAGCCAGAGGATCGCGTGGGCGACCTCCTCCGGTTGGCCGCCCCTTCCCATGGGTATGGTGCCCTTGACACGGTCAACCCGGCCCGGCTCACCACCGCTGGCGTGCATGTCGGTATAGATGTGTCCGGGGCGGATGCAGTTGACGCGGATCCCCTCCCGCGCCACCTCCTTCGCGAAACCGGTGGTGAACGTTTCGACGGCACCCTTGGACGCGGCGTAGTCGACATATTCGTTGGGGCTGCCAAGCCGGGCCGACGCCGAGGAGATGTTGATCACGGCGCCGCCCCGCCCGTTGTGGCGATAGGCCATGCGCTTCACCGCCTGTTGCGCGCACAGGATGGGGCCGATCGCGTTGACCAGGAAGATGCGCCGCATCCGCTCGAACGCCAAATCCTCCAGCCGGGATTGCCGCGCCAGCATGGCCGCGTTGTTGACCAGGACATCGATCCGCCCGAACGCGTGGTCGATCGCGGCGAACAGCTCGGCAACCTGCGCCGGATCGGCACTATCGGCGCGCACGGGCAGAGCCCGGCGCCCGGCCGCCACCACATCCGCCGCGACCGCCTGGGCGGCGGCCTCGTCGGACAGGAAGCTGATCGCCACATCATAGCCTTGCGTGGCCGCGAGCCGGGCCGTCGCCGCGCCAATGCCGCGACTTCCCCCCGTTATCAGCATAAGCGGCGCGCCAGAGACGGTGTTCATTGGATCAACCTTTCTATTTCACGCGGCCCTACTTCACGCGGCGGCACCGCGCAGATGGGGCCGCAACGCCAGAACAAGCGGGACAATCAGGGCGGCGGTCGCGGCGGCGGCCAGCACGCCGACGGTCTGGCTGCTGTGGTCGGCGATCGCGCCGTAAAGGATGGGCGCGACACCGCCGGAGCCGATCACGCTGGTGTAAAAGACGGCGAAGGCGCGGCCCGTATCGGCGCCCGAAAGCTCAGGCACGGTGGCGTAAAGCACTGAAGAGGTGCCGTTGAGCACGACGCCGAGCAGCGGAAGCAAGATCAGCGTCTGCGTCAGGGGTGTGACCAGCGTCGCCAGGATCAGCACGGCGGTCGCGGCCTCGGTCACGATGACGGTTCCGACCACACCCAGCCGTTCCCCCAGCCAGCCGCATGTCGCCTTTCCGAACGCGCCGCCGATGAACAGCAAGCCAAGGGCCAACCCCACGGTGGGCGATCCCCCGTGCTGTCCGTGAATGAGGAAGGGCAGAAACAGCAAATAGCCCATGCGGGTCGCCGTATCGAGCGCGCCTATCGCCGTGAGAACCCCGAAGCCGCCGCGACCACGACGGCCGGAAGGGCCGCCTGGCGCAGCCTTCCCCACGGCGACCGCCCCCCGCGCCAGTGCCGTCAGCGCGATCGCGACGGCGACGCCGAGCACCACCATCAGGCCCAGCACCGCCCGCCAGGCGAGGACGGGCAGCAGGACCGCGACGAGCGCGGGCAACAAGGCCTTCCCGAGATCGCCCGAAAAATTGTAGATGCCGAGCGGTCGGCGCGACGCCCTGCCGTAACTGTCGGCGACGAGCATCGAGCCGCGCGGATGCTGGATGCTGGACCCGGCGCCGGCCACGATGAGGCCGACACAGAGGCCGGCAAAGCCGAACGGCAACGCCACGACCAGCAGCCCCGTCGATGCGATGAGGGTCGACAGGATCAGCGCCGACCGCGCGGGGAGCCCGCGCAGGATCCGGTTGGCCGGCAATTGCAGCCCGCCCATCGTTCCCGAATAAAGCGCGCGGATGAGGGCCAGCGCCGCGTAGGAAAGGCCGAACTGCGCCTGCCATACCGGCAGGAACGCATAGAGCCCATCGGTATAGCCGTCGTGGAGCGCATGGGCGAGGCACGCGGCCAACAGGCTGCGCAATTTCGTCGTGGCTGGGGGGCTGGGGTCGCCCACCGTCGCGGAAAGGTTGGTCGAGGATGCCATGGCGCGATGGTAGATAGGCGATAAATTTTCAACTAGCCTGTCATTGGTCACGATATGCGTCAGCTTTAGTCACGGGATTCAATGCGCCGCCTGCCCCCCCTCAACGCGCTGCGCGTCTTCGAGGTCGCCGCCCGCACGGGCAGTTACGCCGAGGCGGCGGCGGAGCTTGGCGTAACCCATGGGGCGGTCAGCCGGCATATCGCCGCCCTGGAAAGCTGGCTGGGCCAGAGGCTGTTCACCAAGGAAGGCCGCCGCATGGTGGCGACGCCCATGGCGGGCCTATTTGCGGCGGAGGTCGGCCTTTCCCTCGACCGCCTGGCTGTCGCCGCGGCGGCCTGCGGGCGGCCGGGTGCGCGCCGTATCCTGCGTGTCAGCGCGCCAACCAGCTTCGCGATGCGATGGCTGATCCCGCGCCTCGGCCGCTATCATGCAGATCATCCGCATGTCGAGGTCGTGGTCACCACCGTCTCAACGGTGCTTGAGGCGTTGCGCGGAGGTGTGGACGTGGCGATCCGGCGGAGCACCGCCCGGGAGCATACGTGGCCGCAGCACCGCGTCGTTCCGGTGCTGGATGACGTCGACACGCTGATTATGAGCCCGGCGCTGTTCGCCCGCCGGCCCATCCTGCGGCCCGCCGACGTCGAGGGGCACACCCTGCTGGCGACCGAGACACGCGGCGGCGACTGGGCCGACTGGCTGGAGGCGGCGGATCTGCATCACCTCGCCGGGCTTCCGCGCCAGGTGTTCGATCACTTCTTCGTGACGCGCCAGGCGGTGGAAGACGGCCTGGGCATCGGGATCGGCCCACTGCCCATGCTGGAAATCGATATCGCCGGCGGACATCTGATGACACCGCTGCCGCAGATCCAAGTTCCGCGCCGGGGCTATGTCGCTGTCATTCCGCGCCAGGCCGACGCCGGCAACCTGCTGACCGGTTTCGTCGACTGGCTCGCCGAAGAGAGGGGCCGCCCCCCGCCGAGCCCTGGGCTCACCCTCAGCTCCGGCGGATGATGTCCGCCAGGTGCCGGGAACTGGGCTTGGGTGTTCGCGCGAAGGTGTCGCGGTTGACGGCCACCAGGCCGAAATGCTGGCCGTACCCTTGCGTCCATTCGAAATTGTCCAGCAGCGACCAGTAGATGTAGCTGCGCACGTCGATGCCCCCGCGCAGGCAGGCCTCGACCTCCGCGACGCTGGCGTCCAGCCAGGCGACCCGGCGTGCGTCGTCATCCGTGGCGATGCCGCTTTCGGTGACGAATATGGGCTTGCCGGTCTTGCGCGCGGCCAACCGGATCACCTGTCCCAGGGCCTGCGGGTAATATTCGTATCCCGCCGCCGTCATCTCAGCCCCCGGCGGCGCGGCGGTTAGGCCCTGGGCATCGACCCGCAGGCGCGTGTACGCCTGCACGCCCACGAAATCGCTGGCGTTCACCGCATCCCACCAGCCCCCGTAGAGCGTCGCCTCGACGATGGGGGCGAGACTGCCGTCGCCCACCGCCTCCACCGCCTGCGTGGTCAGCGTGACGCCCACGGGGAAATCACCGGGTCCAGCCTTGATGGCCTGGTAAGCCTTGGCATGAGCCTCGAGCAGATGGGCATCGATGCGGTCGGGGTCGGCGAACAGGATGGAGGAGAACCGTGGGGACTGGGTGGCACGGGCGGCGCCGGCGATCATCGCGGTGCGCGCGGCCCGGTATTCGGGCGTGGACGCCCCCCGCAGGACCTTCACCAGCAGGTGGATGTTGGCCTCGTTGAAGGGCGAGGCCATGCCGATTTGGCCGCCCAGCGCGCGCGTGGCCCGTTCGCAGAAGCGGGCGAACAGGTCGGGGCTGTCCGGTGTCTCCCATCCTCCGCGGCTCGCGAACCACAGCGGCACGGTGAAGTGGTTGTACGTCACGATGGGCAACAGCCCGTGCGCCCGGCAGGCGGCCAGCACCCGGGTGTAGTGGTCCAGCTCGACCTGGGAAAACTGGCCCGGCTCCGGCTCTATCCGGGCCCACTCTATGCCGAAGCGATAGCAGTTGAGCCCGATGGCCCGAGCGATGGCGAAATCCTGTTCGTATCGATGATAGCTGTCGCAGGCGCCGCCCGACGGCTCCTTGTAGACCGTCTCCGGCAGGTGCTCCAGAAGCCAGCTGTCGGAATTGATGTCGTTGCCTTCGCTCTGATGGGCCGAGATTGCCGCCCCCCACAGGAAGCCCTTTGGCATGGCCGGGCGGGCGGCCCGCACGGGGAGCGCTCTCCAGGCGGTTGCCGCCGCCAGCCCCGCCAACATTGACCGGCGTGTGGTCGCCATTCCGTCCCCCCTTAAATCCTTTCTGTTTCCTGTCCCGCTACCCCGCCCCGTGGTCGGCGCCATCTGGGCGCTGCCGTGGCACTTGGCCCGCGTGGTCGATGAGGCGACCCAGGGTCAGGGCGCGTATCGGCGCAGGTGAAGGCCGCCGGTTGTCGCGAATGGAGGAACCTTCTCAGATCCTTTATGGAAGAACAATATTAACTAACAAGTGAGTTAGTATTTATCGTTGCGGCTTCCACCCCACAGCCGACGGGAGGTTTGCCAACCATCACCAAGCCGGTGCCCGGGGCGCTTGATAACACCTTTATGTCAAGTAACATTGTCATCGTCTGGGCAGTTCAGCCTGACCGGGTAGGCGAGACCTGTCCGAAGGGGCCCTGCGACCTTGATACGAGAGCCGGCGCCAGCCCCGCAGCGCCATAGCGCCTGGCTATCGCATTCCCGTTGAGGCGGATCAGAATAGGAAAATCCGCTACGACTTGGCCGTGGCGGTGGCGGACGCCTTGCGGCTTGGTTTGGCCGGCCTCGGCCCAGGGCTCGCCTGCGGCAGCGGGGCGTCGGAGGCTGGTGCCGCGACGGTCATCCCGTAGTGCGCATGCTCCTCCTTCAAGGAGGCGATGGCGCTCAACCAGTCGCCCAGGGCGAGTTGGCGGTGCACGCGGTGGTTGGGATACCAGGGCGACGTCGTGTCGCCGATGCCCCAGCGCCAATCGACGGAGTGCGCGAGCAGCAACGAGACCGGTTTGCCCATGGAACCGGCAAGATGCGCCACCCCGGTGTCCACCGCCACCACATGGTCCAGGTTGGCGATGACGGCAGCCGTGTCGATGAAGTCCTGAAGCTTGGGGCTCAGGTCATGCAACCGGCCCTTGAAGGCCAGGGCCTCTCCCGCCCGCGGCCCGACCTGCAACGAGAACCAGTCGGCATCGGGAATGGCGTCGAGAACGGCCCCCAGATGGGCCAGCGGCAAAGAGCGGCGGGCGTCCTCGGAATGCTGGGGACGCCCGGCCCAAACGACGCCGACGCGGCGCCGGCCGCTGGGCGGCGGCAGCAAGGTCCGGCCGCGGGCCACCTGATCCTCCGGCAGGGTCAGCCAGCCGGGCAACAGAGGCAGGTCCGCGACGCGGAGTGACAACATGTGCGGCAGGCTCAACAGCGGCACGTGATAATCAAACGATTCCTGGACGCTGAACATGTGCGGGTTGTCGGGCCGGGGAACCACACGGATGCCGTCCTTGGCCAGGGCAGCACTCAGGACCCCGGTCAGCGGGGAAGACACCTCCAACACCAACTCAGCGAGGCCATGGCGATCCCTCAGGATATGGGCCAGCGGGGTGAACTGCAGGATGTCGCCGAAGCCCTGTTCCCCCCAAACGTAGATGCGCTTGCCCGCCAGGTTCTCACCCCGCCATTGCGGTGCCGCCAGGATGCGGCGGGGCTCGGGAAACTGGTCCCATACCCAGCGCCACTCATAATCCGCCCAGCCCGTGGCGAAGTCGCCGCGCGCCAGGCACGCCAAGGAGTGGTTCCAGCGGGCCAGCGCGTTGCCGGGCGCCAGCTTCAGCGCCACATCCAGCGCCATCACCGTGGCGTCGATGAAGCCGGCGGTGCGCAGGGCCTTGTCCAGGGTCTGAAGGACTTCCTCCAGCCGTTCCAGCCGGCCGTCGGGCATCCCCTCCGGCAGGGTGGCCAGCGCCGCCGTCAGTTCCGGCAGACGGTCGCCGATTTCGTCGATCAGTTGCCTGCCCAGCTCCCGCGCCTCGGGCAGCACCCGGCCAAAGAGGATGACGCCCACGATCAGCGGCACGACCGCCTCGCGCGATTGCCCCATCCAGGCCAATCCCGTGCCCATGTTGACCCAGGCGGAATAGTTCAAGGGCGACAACGCCAGGATGCGACGATAGAGGGGCATCGCATCCGCGTGCTGCCCACGGGTCTGCAGCATGACCGCCAGGTTCAGCATGGCGGAAGCGGCGCGCGGCAGGTCCCCCATGCGCTCGAACACGGTGCCCAGCGAGCAGTAGTAGAGGGGCTCGCCCGGCTCGATCTTCAAGGCGTGTTCGAACAGGCCGGCGGCCCGCAAATTGTCTCCCTCATACGCGGCCATGACGCCCAGCTGGTGCAAACTGGGCGCCGTCACCTCCGGGCGCTCGGTCAGCTGCAGGAAGACCTGGCGCGCCTCGGCCGTCCTTCCGGCAGACTGCAGTTGCAACCCCTGGGCAAAGGCGGGAACCCGCCGACCCAATTCCATCAGCATGTCGCCGCTGCGCTCGACCACCGGGATGGAAAAGTCGCCGCTATTGTTTCCGCTCATCCTGCTTCGTGCCTTGAATGGGGGCTGATGTCATTTGTAGCTGATTATAGACGCCGCCTTCGCTACCGGCGGAAGAAACCGCATATGTCTGCGCGGAGGATACTTGACCGCCACCGCTCTCGCCGCTGCGTGTGCCTTGCGAGGCGGTGCTCCCCGAAGGTGCGCCACTGTCGCTGGACGACGTCCCGCCGGATGCGCCGGATGAGGTTCCGCCGGACGTGCCCGAGGAAGCGGACGCGCCCGACGCCGTAGTATCGCCGCCTGCCGGCGATGTCGAAGCCGCGGCGCCAGTCGTGGCGGAGGTGGCTGTTGTTCTGGTCGAGCCGGTACCGCTGACGGTGGATGGCGCGCTGACGCTCGCCACGCCCCCACCGAGACTGGCGGTGACGGCGGGGGCGGCCAGGCTTGCGGTCGGCAGCAAAGCCGCCACGACTTGGCGCTGCAAGGTGCTTGTGGTCAGCGCCGCAGACGCGCCAACGCTCAGCAACCCGGTCTGGTATAGAATTGTGTAATTGCCAAGGCCCGTGCCGATGGCGCCCGAGGCGGTAATGCCATAGCTGCCCGGCGCCGCCGCGGCCAAGGCACCGGGGCTGCTCAACGTCACCCCGGTGACGCTGTCGCCGTTCGTCAACCCCGTCACACCGTAACCCGCCAGGATCAGATCAAGACCGGCCGTTTTGCTTTCATCGCCGGCCGTGATGGTTAGCGCCGCCGGATTCACCGTCAGCGTCCCGGCGGCGTAGCTCACCGAGTAGTTGCTGAGGCCCGTGCCGGTGGCGCCGCTGGCCGTGATGGTGTAGCTGCCCACCGAGGCGGCGGTGCCGCTGCCCGTGCTGGCCAGGGTCACGGCGCTGATGCTGTCGCCGTTCACCAGCCCGGAACTGCTGTACCCCGTCAGGCTGGCGCTGGTGCCGTAGGTCTTGGTCGCCCCGCTGGCCGTGATCGTCAGCGCCGCCGGGTTCACCGTCAGCGTGCCGTCGGCGTAGCTCACCGAGTAGTTGCTGAGCCCCGTGCCCGTGGCGCCGCTGGCGGT
>NZ_JARPAF010000001.1:277865-278616 GCF_029594735.1 Nitrospirillum amazonense | reverse complement strand
CCCCGTCCCCGTCGCACCGCTGGCCACAACGCTGTAGCTGCCCACCGACGCCGCCGTGCCCGAACCGCTGGACGCCAGGGTGACAGCGCTGATGGTATCGCCATTCACCAGGCCGCTGCTGCTGTACCCCGTCAGGCTAGTACTGGTCCCGTAGGTCTTGGTGGCCCCGCTGGCCGTGATCGTCAGGCTGGCGGGGTTCACCGTCAGCGTGCCGTCGGCGTAGCTCACCGAGTAATTGCTGAGGCCCGTTCCCGTGGCACCGCTGGCCGTGATGGTATAGCTGCCCACCGACGCCGCTGTGCCGCTGCCACCGGACGCGAGCGTCGCCCGTCAGGCTGGCGCTGGCCCCGTAGGTCTTGCTCGCACCGCTGGCCGTGATCGTCAGTGCGGCAGGGTTCACCGTCAGCGTACCGTCGGCGTAGCTAACCGAGTAGTTGCTCAGCCCCGTGCCCGTGGCGCCGCTGGCCGTGATGCTGTAGCTGCCCACCGAGGCCGCGGTGCCGGACCCGCTGGACGCCAGGGTGACAGCGCTGACGCTGTCACCGTTCACCAGCCCGCTGCTGCTGTACCCCGTCAGGCTGGCACTGGTGCCGTAGGTCTTGCTCGCCCCGCTGGCCGTGATCGTCAGCGCCGCTGGGTTCACCGTCAGCGTGCCATCGGCGTAGCTCACCGAGTAATTGCTGAGCCCCGTCCCCGTGGCGCCGCTGGCCGTGATGGTGTAGCTGCCCACCGACGCCGCTGTGCCGCTGCC
>NZ_JARPAF010000001.1:276247-277765 GCF_029594735.1 Nitrospirillum amazonense | reverse complement strand
GTGCCGCTGCCGGTACTGGCCATGGTCACCGCGCTGATGCTGTCGCCATTCACCAGGCCGCTGCTGCTGTAGCCCGTCAGGCTGGCGCTGGCCCCGTAGGTCTTGGTCGCACCGCTGGCCGTGATCGTCAGCGCCGCCGGGTTCACCGTCAGCGTGCCATCAGCGTAGCTCACCGAGTAGTTGCTGAGCCCCGTGCCCGTGGCGCCGCTGGCGGTAATGGTGTAGCTGCCCACCGACGCCGCCGTACCGCTGCCGCCGGACGCGAGCGTCACCGCGCTGATGCTGTCACCGTTCACCAGCCCGCTGCTGCTGTAGCCCGTCAGGCTGGCGCTGGTGCCGTAGGTCTTGGTCGCCCCACTGGCCGTGATCGTCAGCGCCGCCGGGTTCACCGTCAGCGTGCCATCAGCGTAGCTCACCGAGTAGTTGCTCAGCCCCGTGCCCGTGGCGCCGCTGGCCACAACGCTGTAGCTGCCCACCGACGCGGCCGTGCCGGACCCGCTGGACGCGAGCGTCACGGCGCTGATGCTGTCGCCATTCACCAGCCCGCTGCTGCTGTACCCCGTCAGGCTGGCGCTGGTGCCATAGGTCTTGCTCGCCCCGCTGGCCGTGATGGTCAACGCCGCCGGGTTCACCGTCAGCGTGCCGTCGGCGTAGCTCACCGAGTAATTGCTGAGCCCCGTCCCCGTGGCGCCGCTGGCCACAACGCTGTAGCTGCCCACCGACGCCGCCGTGCCGGACCCGCTGGACGCCAAGGTCACGGCACTGACGCTGTCGCCATTCACCAGGCCACTGCTGCTGTAGCCCGTCAGGCTGGCGCTGGTGCCGTAGGTCTTGCTCGCACCGCTGGCCGTGATCGTCAGCGCCGCAGGGTTCACCGTCAGCGTGCCATCGGCATAGCTCACCGAGTAATTGCTGAGACCCGTCCCCGTGGCGCCGCTGGCCACAACGCTGTAGCTGCCCACCGACGCCGCCGTGCCGGAACCGCTGGACGCCAGGGTCACGGCGCTGATGGTATCGCCATTCACCAGGCCGCTGCTGCTGTACCCCGTCAGGCTGGCGCTGGTGCCGTAGGTCTTGCTCGCCCCGCTGGCCGTGATGGTCAGTGCCGCCGGATTCACCGTCAGCGTGCTGGCGGCGTAGCTCACCGAGTAATTGCTGAGCCCCGTCCCCGTCGCACCGCTGGCCACAACGCTGTAGCTGCCCACCGACGCCGCCGTGCCGGACCCGCTGGACGCCAAGGTCACGGCACTGACTGTCAGGCTGGCGCTGGTCCCGTAGGTCTTGGACGCCCCGCTGGCCGTGATCGTCAGTGCCGCCGGGTTCACCGTCAGCGTGCCGGCGGCGTAGCTCACCGAGTAGTTGCTGAGCCCCGTGCCCGTGGCGCCGCTGGCCGTGATGGTGTAGCTGCCCACCGAGGCGGCGGTGCCGCTGCCCGTGCTGGCCAGGGTCACCGCGCTGATGCTGTCGCCATTCACCAGCCCGCTGCTGCTGTACCCCGTCAGGCTGGCGCTGGCCCCG
>NZ_JARPAF010000001.1:275702-276147 GCF_029594735.1 Nitrospirillum amazonense | reverse complement strand
TGCGGCAGGGTTCACCGTCAGCGTGCCGTCGGCGTAGCTCACCGAGTAGTTGCTGAGCCCCGTGCCCGTGGCGCCGCTGGCCGCGATGGTGTAGCTGCCCACCGACGCGGCCGTACCGCTGCCGCTGCTGGCCAGGGTGACAGCGCTGATGCTGTCGCCATTCACCAGGCCGCTGCTCCCCGTCAGGCTGGCGCTGGTGCCGTAGGTCTTGGTCGCCCCGCTGGCCGTGATCGTCAACGCCGCCGGGTTCACCGTCAGCGTGCCGTCGGCGTAGCTCACCGAGTAGTTGCTCAGCCCCGTGCCCGTGGCGCCGCTGGCCGTGATGCTGTAGCTGCCCACCGAGGCCGCGGTGCCGCTGCCGCCGGACGCCAGCGTCACCGCGCTGATGCTGTCACCATTCACCAGCCCGCTGCTGCTGTACCCCGTCAGGCTGGCACTGGTGCCG
>NZ_JARPAF010000001.1:209251-275602 GCF_029594735.1 Nitrospirillum amazonense | reverse complement strand
ACCGGACGCGAGCGTCACTGCGCTGATGCTGTCGCCATTCACCAGGCCGCTGCTGCTGTACCCCGTCAGGCTGGCGCTCGTGCCGTAGGTCTTGCTCGCACCGCTGGCCGTGATCGTCAGGCTGGCGGGGTTCACCGTCAGCGTGCCGGCGGCGTAGCTCACCGAGTAATTGCTGAGCCCCGTCCCCGTGGCGCCGCGCTGTAGCCCGTCAGGCTGGCGCTGGTGCCATAGGTCTTGCTCGCCCCGCTGGCCGTGATGGTCAACGCCGCCGGGTTCACCGTCAGCGTGCCATCGGCGTAGCTCACCGAGTAGTTGCTGAGGCCCGTGCCCGTGGCGCCGCTGGCGGTGATGGTGTAGCTGCCCACCGACGCCGCTGTACCGTAGGTCTTGCTCGCACCGCTGGCCGTGATCGTCAGCGCCGCCGGGGTCACCGTCAGCGTGCCATCAGCGTAGCTCACCGAGTAATTGCTGAGCCCCGTGCCCGTGGCGCCGCTGGCCGCGCCCGTGCCCGTGGCGCCGCTGGCCGTGATGGTGTAGCTGCCCACCGACGCCGCCGTGCCGCTGCCGGTACTGGCCAGGGTCACCGCGCTG
Source organism: Nitrospirillum amazonense (assembly GCF_029594735.1). Taxonomy (NCBI): domain Bacteria; kingdom Pseudomonadati; phylum Pseudomonadota; class Alphaproteobacteria; order Rhodospirillales; family Azospirillaceae; genus Nitrospirillum; species Nitrospirillum amazonense. The sequence goes on along the minus strand of NZ_JARPAF010000001.1, from coordinate 275,011 downwards.
ATGCTGTCGCCGTTCACCAGGCCGCTGCTGCTGTACCCCGTCAGGCTGGCGCTGGTGCCGTAGGTCTTGGTCGCCCCGCTGGCCGTGATCGTCAGTGCGGCAGGGTTCACCGTCAGCGTGCCATCGGCGTAGCTCACCGAGTAATTGCTGAGCCCCGTGCCCGTGGCGCCGCTGGCCACAATGCTGTAGCTGCCCACCGACGCCGCCGTGCCGGAACCGCTGGATGCGAGCGTCACCGCGCTGATGCTGTCGCCGTTCACCAGCCCGCTGCTGCTGTAGCCCGTCAGGCTGGCGCTGGTGCCGTAGGTCTTGGTCGCCCCGCTGGCCGTGATCGTCAGCGCCGCCGGGGTCACCGTCAGCGTGCCGGAGGACGAGAACTGGTAGACACCGCCGGAATAGCTGGCGCCACCCAGGCCAAGCAGGCTGTAGGAACCAACGGCGGAGCGAGCCTCGCTCGTGGTCCAGACCATGCCGGAGGTGGATAGGCCACTGCCGACGCTGCGGCCCAGCTGATCATAGGCACTGGAGGTGGTCGCCGTGACGGTGGCGGCGCCATAGACGCCGCTACCCGAACCGGTGATCACGATGTAGGGCAGTGACTTCAGCAGCGGATAGGGTGAGCCGTTGAACCAATCCGTCGTGCTGAACACGGACTGCGCTATGGGCCCGCTGGTCAGCCAGGCGGTGGTGGCCAAGCCAGTGGCGTCCGCGGCCGTGCCCGTGCCGCCACCAATGCCGACCGTCATGCCCGACGTGGTCGTGTCCCAATAGCTGGTGGTCACGGCGTTCTGGTTGTCGCCCAAGAACGCCCCGACGGAAACCGCGGAGGGGCCCGCCGTGACACTGCCGGTGGAATAGCTGTTGGCGATCAGGCCCTGGTTGACGCCCGCCAACCCGCCGATGGCCGTGCCGCCGGCGGTGCCGCTGGCCACGGAGACGTTGACCATGGCGTAGCTGTTGCTGACGGTGCCCGCGACCTGCCCCACCAGGCCGCCGATGTTCAGCACACCGCTGCCGGCGGAGATGGTGCCGGTGGCGAAGCTGCCGGACAGGAAACCGGAATTGATGCCCACCAGGCCGCCCACCTGCTGCGCGGCGAAGCCGACCTGAAGGGTGACGGCGGCACCGCTGTTCACCACGGTGCCGCTCATGAATCCGAACAGGCCGCCCATGTAGGAAACCGCGCCGGAGGCGATGAGGGTGCCGCTGGCATAGACGTTGCTGACGGTCGCGACGCTTTCGCCCGCGACGATGCCGACGTCGTTGGGGGCGTCGACGTTGATGCGGGCACCCAGTACGCTCAAATTGCGAATGGTGCCGTTGTTGTAGCTGATCAGGCCGACGTTGTTGGAAACGGTGTTGTTGATGGTGAGGCCCACGATGCTGTGGCCAAAGCCATCGAACGTGCCGTTGAACAAGGTCGGGCTATTGTTCGAGCTGGCGGTATTGAGGCCCAGGGGCACGAAGCCGGCGGAACTCCACAGGCCACCGGCCTGCGTCAGCTCGCTCATCGTGATGTTGGCGCCCAGGACGTAGTTGGCCGTCATGGCCAGGTTGATCAGTTGCAACTCGTGGGCGTTGTTGATGACCGTGCCGTATTCCATGCGCAGCAGCGGGCGGGTGTAGCCGCTGACCATGTACCAGGTGTTGGTGAGGTCGAAGCTGCTATAGGTGGCTGAGGCATAGGCCGCCGTGCCGCTGACGTTGGTGGCGCTGAACGTCCCCGTCCCGCCGCCATAGCCCACGGCCTGGCCGCTGCTGGAACTATCCCAATAGGCGCCCGCGACAATGCCGTCGTTGCCACCGGCGAAGGCCCCAACGGCCCCGGCGCCCGTCCCCGCCGTCACGCTGCCGCTGGCATAGGCCACTGTGACCCGGCCGGTATTGTATCCCACCAGCCCACCCACGTCCGCCGCGTTGGCGCCGGCGGTGACGTCGGCCGTGGCATAGGCCACGCTGATGGTGCCGGTGTTCCCACCGACCAGCCCGCCCACGTACTGGGCGCCACTGCCGGCCGTGACGGTGCCGGTGGCGTAGGCACTGTAGATGGTGCCGGCGTTGCTGCCGGCTAGCAGCGCGACGTTGCCGCCGCCGCCCACCACCGTGCCGTTGTAGACACCCACGCTCTGCACGACGCCGCCGGTGCCGATGGCGCTGAACAGCGCCATGTTGCTGGCCGTGGCGTTGGTCATCACCAGGTTGTTGATGGCGTGGCCCTGGCCGTTCAACGTGCCGGTGAAGCTGCCTGGGCTGGCGTTGTTGCCGCTGGTGCTGAAGCCGATGGGCAGGAAGCCGGTGGCCGTCGCCCACAAGCCGGCCGTGCTGGTGGCCTCACTGACGTCAACATCGCGCCCCAGCGTGTAGGTCGCCGTCAGGTTGAGGTTCACCAGTTCCAGCTGGTGGGCGTTCACGATGGTGGTGTTGTACTCCGCCCTCAGGAAGGGGCGGGTGTAGCCGTCGACCATGTACCAGACGCTGGTGAAGTCGAAGGCCGCGTAGGTGGCACTGAGATAAACCGAGGAGCCGCTGATGCCTGTGACCGAGGCGCTGCCGGTATTGGCGCCATAGCCCACGGTCAGGCCGGTGGTGCCCGTGTCCCAATAGCCCGACACCGCGCCGTCGTTCTGCCCCACCAGTCCGCCTATCACGGTGGTGCCCTGGCCCGCGAGGACGCTGCCCGTGGCATAGGCCGCGGTGATGGTCCCGGTGTTGGCGCCCGCCAGGCCGCCCACGGCGGTGCCGGCGCTGCCGACCAGGATGCCGCCAATGGCGTAGACGCCGGTCACCTGGCCGGCGTTGGCGCCGACCAGGCCGCCGACATCCACCGCGCCGGCGCCGGCGATGATCGAGGCGGCCCCGTAGCCGCCGTTGACGACGCCCGCCGCGGTGACGGTTCCGGCAAGACCGCCTACATACTGCGCGGCACTGCCCACCGTGACCGTGCCGCCGCCATAACTGGCCGTGACCAGCCCCGCCTCATACCCGACCAGGCCACCGACGGCCTGCGCCCCGCTGCCCACCTGGATGATGCCGATACCGTCGCTGGCGCTGATGGTGCCGGCGTCATAACCGACCGCGCCGCCCACGGACTGGGCCCCATCACCGACGATGACCGCGCTGATGGCATGGCTGTTGGCGACCGTGGCGCTGTTGTAGCCGACGATGCCGCCCACGCTCTGGGCCGCCACGGCGGACACGGTGCCGCCCGTGTACGCCGCCGTGATGAGGCCGGCATTCACGCCGGCCACCCCGCCGAGGCGCTGGGCGCCCGACGCCGCCAGAATCGTGCCGTTGGTCTGGACGCCGCTGATGGTGCCGCTGTTCTGCCCGGCGACCAGGCCGACGCCGCTGACGGCGCCGACGCTGATCCTGGCGTTCGTCAGCGTCAGGTTGGTGACCGTGCCGCCGGCACCGATGTCGCTGAACAGGCCGATGTTGTCGCTGGCGGCACTGACAATGGTCATGCCACTGATGCTGTAGCCTCGGCCGTTCAGCGTGCCGGTAAAAGCGGTGGGGCTGGCGTTGCCGCCGGCGGACGTGATGCCGATGGGGGCGAAGCCGGTGGCCGTGTTCCACAAGCCCGAAGTCAGCGCCAACTCCGCCATCGTGATGTTGGCGCCCAGGACGTAGCTTCCGCCCGGGTTGGCGCCCATCAGTTCAAGCTGGTGGGCGTTGATGATGGTGGTCCGGGCTTCCGCCTTCAGGAAGGGCCGGGTATAGCCGTCCACCATGTACCAGGTGGAGGTGAAGTCGAAGCCGCTGTACGTGGCGGAGGCATAGGCGGCGGTGCCACTGACCCCCGTGGCGGAAAAAGAGCCGGCCGAACTGGTCCCATAGGCGTTCGTCTGGTTGGTGGAGACCGTGTCCCAGAAGCTGGTCATCACCGTGCCGGAGGTCATCCTGCCGACCAGACCGCCCACGCTGACGCCCGCTGCCGCGGACACCGACCCGCTGGCCCAACTCTGCGCGATCGTGGGGATGACGGTGCCGCTGACGGCGTTCTCGCCCACCAGGCCACCAACGCCGTTGGATAAGGTACCGGCCCTGACGGCCCCCGTCGCGTAGGCGCCCCTGATCAGGCTGCCATAGTTGCGACCGGCGAGGCCGCCGATATCAGTGCCCGCCGTGCCGGCGATGACCGTGCCGGTGGCATAGCTGCCCAGCACGGATGAGGAGGTGAGGTTGAATGCCTCCGACGCCCCCACCAAGCCGCCGACGTAGAAGGCGGTCCGGCCAACCGACACCGTGCCGGTGGCATAGCTGCCGCTGATGATGCCGTTCTGCTGGTGACCGAGCAGCCCGCCGATATACTGCGCCATGGTGCCGACACCCGTGGCCGCCCCGACCGACAGGTTGCCCGTGGCGTAGCTGTCGGCGATGAGCGCGGACGCCGAACCGGCCGTGGTTTGGGAGTTCACCCCGACCAAGCCACCGAAATACTGGTTGCCGGTGCCGGTGGCGGTGATCGTTCCGGTAGCATAACTACCGCTGACGGTGCCTGAGTTGGAACCGACCAGGCCACCGATGCGCGCCGCGGCACTCGACAGCAGTATATTGCCGGTGGCGTAGCTGCCCAGGATTGAGCCGAAGGTGTTGACGCCGACCAGGCCGCCGACATATTGCGCGCCGCTGCTGCCGGTGCTGACGCCGCCGGTGGCATAGGAATTGACCAGCGTCATGGTATTGGCGTCGCCCACCAACCCACCGATACGCTGGTTGAAGGAGGAGAGGCTGAAGCCGCCGGTGGCATAGCTGCCACTGATGTAGGACTGGGCCGAGACCTGCCCCGCCAAGCCGCCGACCGCCGTCACCGACAGGCCGTTCAGGAAGCTGACACCGGAATAACTGTTCAGGATGGTGCCGCCCGACATATAGCCGACCAGCCCCCCCACGCCCGTGGTCTTGGAGACAAAGACCGAGCCGGTGGCGTAGCTGTTGGTGACGGTGCCGGAAAACTTGCCGGCCAGCATGCCCCAGCCGGTGACCTGGGTCCCCGCCGAGGAGTTGATCATCGTGCCGTTCACCAGCCCCAGGTTGGCAACCGAGCCGGTGGGGCCGATGCTGGAGAACAGGCCGACGCCGTGGGAGGTGGTCGCCCTCAGGGTCAGATTGCTGATGGTGTAGCCCTGGCCGTCCAGCGAACCGGTGAAGACGGTGGGGGAGGCATTGCCCCCCACCGTCGTGAACCCGATGGGGGTGAAGCCGCTGGTGGACCAAAGACCGCCCTGCACCGTGGTGCCGCTCATGTCCAGGTTTTTACCCAGGACATAGGATGCCGTCGGGTCCACACCCATCAGCTGCAGCTGATGGGTGTTGGTGATGGTGGTGGCGTATTCGCTGCGCAGGAACGGGCGGGTGCGGCCGTCGACCTCATACCAGTCGTTGGTGAAATCAAAGCCGACATAGGTGGCGGTGGTCAGCGTGTTCGCGGCGATGGCCGTGGCGGACACCGTGCCGGTATTGCTGCCATAGGCGACGGACAGGCCGCTGGTCGCCGTGTCCCAGAAGCCGACCGTCACCAAGCCGGCATTGGAACCGACGAAGCCGCCGATGTTGGTGGTGCCGGCGCCGGCGGTGATGGACCCGGTGGCATAGGCGGCGCTGATGGTGCCGGCGTTATAGCCCGCCAGGCCACCCACGCTGTCGGACGCGGTGCCCACCGACATGGGGCCGATGGCATAGACGGCGCTGACGGTGTTGGCGGTGTCGCCATATCCCAGCAGCCCGCCGACATACTGCACCCCGCCGCCGGCGGAGATGGTCTCACTGGCATAGCTTTGGGTGATGACCGCGTCGCCATAACCGACCAGGCCGCCCACGCGGTTGCTGCCGTCACCCACGGTCAGGCTGCTGTCGGCGTAGCTGCCGGACACCGTGCCGCCGCCGACCCAGCCGGCAAGGCCGCCGACCGCCGTGGCGGCCGAGCCGGCCGTGACGGCGCCGGTGACAGAGCTATTGGCGATGAGACCCGCCGTTTGGGCGCCCACCAGCCCGCCCACGTTGGACACGCCGCTGCCAACGGAAACGGTCACGGCGGCGGAGGAAGCCGTGACGGTGCCGCTGTTGCCGCCGATCAGGCCGCCCACGGCGCTGGCGCCATCGCCGGCGGTAACGGTGCCGGAGGCGGCGACATTGCGCACCGTGCCCTGGTTCTGGCCGGCCAGAAGGCCAAGGTTGGCGCCCGTGCCGCCAAACAGCGTTCCACCGGACAGCGTCAGGTTCTGAACCAGGCCACCGCCGCCGATGACGCTGAGCAGGCCCAGGTTGCCAGCACCGCCCCCGGCGGCATTGACGGTCAGGCCGGTGATCGTATGTCCCAGCCCCTCCAGCGTGCCGGTGAAGGCGGTGGGCGACGCGTTGTTGCCCGTGGCGCTGTAGCCGATGGGCGTCCACGCGCCGGTCAGCGCCAGGTCGCTGGTCAGCGCGTAATTGCCGCTGCCGCTGATGGCGGCCAGGGCGGCCGCCGACGTGACCAGGGTGTAGGCCGTGCTGTTGACCGTCAGGCTGGTGGTCAGCGACACCGGGGCGGTGACCCGGAACACCCCGCCGCTGCCGCCGTCGTTGGTCAGAACCACCAGGCTGGTGCCCGACAGGGCGGCGTTGATGGATACGCCGTGATAGGCGTCCAGCGTCAGGCTGTTGGCCGAGGACCAGGTGATGCCGGCATTGACGGCGATGTCGCCCAGGCCGCTGGCCTTGGTGACCCCGCCGGCGGTGACGCCGGTGTACCCCACGCTGGTGTTGGTGGTCTGCAGCGTGACGCTGCCGCTGGCCAGCGCCGTCTGGATGGCGGCGGCATAAGCGGCGTTCACCGTTAGGTCGACGGGGTCCAGCAGCCAGGTGCCGCCCTTGCCCTTGGGAGACCCCACGTCCACCGTCACGCCATCGAAGGCCAGCGTGTGCCCCGAGGTTTCGACCGCGCCGCCGTCGCCCCACAACGCCCCGCCCCGTGCCAGCACCACGCCGTGCACGGCGGTGTCCTGGCTGTTGATGGTGACCGACCCGCCCTTGCCCGTCTCCGTGGCCGAAGCGTCGATGCGGCTGGCGGCATCCACGGTGACGGAGGCCGTCTCCGCCGTTCCCACCGCGACCGTGCCGCCGCCGGTGGCGCCCTTGGCGCTCAGCGTGGCGCCCTGCAGGGTGATCGGACCGTTGGCGTCCAGGACCAGCTTGCCGCCCTCGCGGGTGAGGGAGTCGGCCTCGATGACGCCCGTGGCCTTGATGACGCCGCCGGCCACGATGTTCAGCGCCTGGGCCGTGAGGTAGACGGTGCCGCCGGGCGCCCGGATGATGCCGCCCGCCTCGATCTGCGCCTCGACCGTGGCGGGATCCACCTTGAGGGGCGCGCCGCCGTCCGGCGTCAGCGTGACGGTCTCACCCGCCGCCAGGACCACGGACCCCAGTTGCGCCTGGATCAGGCCCAGGTTTCGGATCTGCGCCGCCAGCAGCACCACCGAGCCATTACGGGCGGTGATAGTGCCGCCATTGACCACCGAGCCGGTGGCCGATCCCCGGTTGAAAACCAGCCGGCCCTTCTGGAAATCCTCATCCGCGATGTCCATGGTCGAAGCGACCAGGCCGCCCACGTCCACCGTGGCGCCACCGCCAAAGACCACGCCGCCGGGATTGACCAGGATGACCGTGCCGGGCGCCTTGATCGCGCCCTCGATCAAGGAGGGATCGCCGCCGCGTACGCGGTTCAGCGTCATGGCCGAGCTGTTGGGCTGCTGGAAATTCACCGTGGCGCCGGCGCCCACGTTGAACTGCTGCCAACTGATGATGGCCTTGTCCGTCGATTGGGTGACGGTCATCACCGGACCGGTGGAACTGATGCCCGCCGTGCCGGCCTGGACCTGTCCGCCCGTGGGCAGCGTGCCGGGTGCAGGCGTGCCCGCCATGGCCGGCAGGGTCAGCGCCTGCATCACCGACAGCACGGCGGTGCATCCCAGCAGCCTGGCGCGCAGGGGAAGGCGGAACGGAAGCGCGGAGCGGCTGGACATTATTCCTCCTGGGCCCCCTAGACCGACAATACCACTTGCATCCAGGCCCGCAGTTCGCGCCGCCGGCCATCCAGATCCAGGTTTTGGGCGGTGCGCCCGGCGTCGGAACCGATGCGGTGGGCGACGGTGGCCTTCATCTGCACGTTGCCGGCCGGCGTCCACTGAACGCTGGCGCCAACCCCCTGCAGGAAGTAGTGGTTGTGCGGCGAGCCCACACCCTCCCAGCCGCCCCAGGTTTCCTTGTGCTGCTCCACCCAGCCGCCGTCCCAGAAGGCGGAAAAGCGGATACTGGTGGACACCTGCTGCCCCACCTCCAGGTTCAGCATGGCACCCTGGTCGCCGCCGCCCTGGTTCAGGGGATAGGCCCGCACGCCGGTGGGCCCACCCAGGGAAAACTGTTCGGAACTGTTGAGGTTCTTGGACGCGACCTGCGCCGCCAGGGTGGCCAGCATGTCCCCGCCCCGCCACAGGGCCTGGGCACGGCTGACCGACGCGCTGGCCTTGACATAGTGGCCCTGGGTGCGGGCGGTGGCCTGATCGATGGCCTGGTTGGCAGCGTTGTGCGAAAGGTCGACGTTGCCCGCCTTGACCTGCACATCGAAGGTGAAGGCGCCGCCACCCTGCCAATCATCGCGCATCAGCCGGTGGGCGGCCAAGGTCAACGCACCCAGCCTGTTGGACGCCGTAACCACGTCGGCCAACTTGTCGCTGGTCCATTTATGCTCCAGACCGAACGCCAGGTTCACCGGTGCCGCGGAGCTGCGCAGCGCCAGCCAGCGCAGGGTCAGGGCGGCCGTCTGCGCGTCGCCCGCGGGTGTGCTGGCGTTGATGTCTTCCGGCACGTCGTATTGCAACACGGCGCCGCTGGCCTCCAGCCACAGGCCTTCGTGCCAGATGGGCGCCCCGACCAGCATCTGGCCGTATTTCGACGACTGGCTGGCCTGGCCGGTGACGGCAACTTGGTCGCCGATGCCCGCCGCGTCCGTCATGGTGACGATGGCCAGGCCGCGCGTGCCGCCGATTTCACGCGGTGCGTTGTTGTCGATCAGAGCGGTGGCCGTCAGCAGCGGCGGCTCACGCATCTTGAGGTGGACGTCGGTCGTCCCCTCCTCCGCGCCGGCATCCAGCACGCCCAGCGCCTGCATGCCCGGGATCAGGCCCAGGTTGGACACGCCGGTGGCGACCGCGCTGGGCCGCAGCGGATCGCCTTGCGGGTTCTGGGCGAAGATGAAATCCGCCGCCTGGTCGGCATCCAGGCGGACGTCGCTGGAGGGGTCGACGAGCACCCGCCCCATGCGCGCTTCCAGCACCTGGATGGTGACGACCCCGCCTTCCAGGTCCTGGCGCGGCAGGACGGCACGGGCCAGCAGGTCGTGCTGCGCGTAATAGCGGCTAATGCGGGCCGCCGCCTCGCGCAGATCGCCCAAGGTGCAGTCGCGCCCGACATAGGACGTCAACTGATCCCGCAATTCAGCTTCGGGAATGAGGGTGGCGATGATGTGAAAGCCGGTGACGTGCACCGTCTCACCCGCCTTCAGGAATTCACCCTCGGCGGTGGGGGGCGCCAGATCGGGCAGAGCGGGGGCCTGCGGTGCTGCGCGCGGAATGTTGCGCTCAACATCGCGCAGGATCTGGCCGGCATCCTGAGCGTGAGACCGCTTGGCCATCGCCAAGGGAACCAGGGCCGTCGCGGCAAGCAACGTTCTCAGTATCCGCAACTTGGCACCAAAATCTGATGAATATTATCGCTTGAGACCATAGGCCAGGTATCTTAATTAAACGTTTACGAGAATGATATTTCGCGGAAAATGCTTGCAAAATCCACTATATGTGGGTCTCCGCCCGGCGCAAGCGCCGTCCTTACCTCTATCCCTAAGGTTAGGAACAAACACCGGAACCGAAGCGGCTCCGTGACAAATTAATTTCGCCCGGCCAAAGGCCGCAGCGAGACGAACACCAAGGGCCGTGCTTCCTATTGCCCGACCGATCAAACACCAATCAATTCCGCTGATTTCGTAAAGCCCATGCCTTCATGGCGCCGCCGCGACTCGCAGTTAGCGAATTCTCAAGCAGATTTGCAGCCTTTATAGGACACGGGACGAGCGCCCGGCACGCGCAAATGCCAGGGCGGCCGGGGCGGGCTGACGGTCGGCGTAAGTGCCGCAGGGGTCAGACCGTTCGGACAGCCATCAAGAGCAAGGCCACAAAGAGGCCGAGGGGCACCAGGTGGGAGAATTCGCGGTGACGGACGGTGGTGACGACCGCCGCCACGATGACGATCAGCCCCAAGATAAGACCGGCGCGCCGAAGGTCCGGCAGGGCGATCAGGGCGGCGATCACGATCTCGAGGGCACCGGTCACCCGGCACCACCATCCTGGATATCCCCAGCGGATGAAACTCATCCGTGTCGCGGCCGTGCCGATGATGTTGAACAGCCCCGCGCCGAGGAAGGCCGCGACCAGAACCCATGTTGCCAAATCTCCATTGGAAGCGTGGGCAGCATCTCAGGCCACTCCCGCAAGCAGCGTAACCGACGCCAGGATCATCAGCGCCGCGGTCAGGCCATGGACGCCGAAGGCCCTTCTGGTCGAACCCTTGGCCGCGAGAATGAGCGCCATGTCGCCCAGCGGGATCATCGCCTCAACCAACAGGGCGAGGCCGACCATCCACGGGCCGCCCCACACCATCAGGGCCAGGACGACCGCCCCGGAAGCGATGTCGCGCACGCCCTTGAGACGAAGCCACCAGGCGATGTTCACCCCGTCCCCGGGAAGCGGCAAACCGAAGCTTCGGGTCGCCGTCCGGGGAACCCAAAGATACATGACGCCGATCGCGATGATCCCGAAGGCCGCCAACAGCGCCACGGCGATAGAGAGTTCGAACATGTCCACCTCCTATGTTTCATCGGTATATAAACTAGCATTGCTAGATTTTCAAGCTTCATTATATATGGCTACCGTACACGGCGCCGGAGGCGGAATTGGGTATCGCGGAGAGAAAAGGCAGGGAGCGGGCGGAGCGCGAGCAGCGCATCACGGCGGCGGCACGCCTGATCGCAGAAAGCGAAGGCTGGAGCGCGGTCACAATCCGGCGCCTGGCGGAGGAGATCGAGTACAGCCAGCCGGTCCTCTACTCTCACTTTGAAAACAGGGACGCCATCGTGGCGGCCATCGCCGTCCAAGGGTTCGGCGAGCTCGCGGCAGCCCTGCGGGAGGCGGTACTGGGGTCAACCAATCACTGGAAGGCGCTTGAGAGCGTCGCCATGGCGTACCTTGCCTTCGCCCGCGAGCACCCGGCCCTTTACGAGGCAATGTTCACCCTGCCGACCGGGCTGCGCTTCGCAGAGGCCGACACCAAGCCGGAGTTGAAGGACGCCTTCATGGCGCTGGCGGCCGCAGTCGGGCCGGCAAGGGCCGATGTCGAGGTCGCGACCGAGACGTTCTGGGCGGCGCTCCACGGGCTGGCGGATCTGGAGCGTTCCGGCCGGATCAGACAGGGCGCCCGAGAAGCGCGCGTCAGGCTTGTCATCAGCTGCCTGGTTGAGCCGTGAGAACCCGCCAATTGGCGCCGCCATCCCCCCGCCCTGCCCTTCTGCGGCGTTGGACCGCCACGACCGGGCCGGGAGCTGGATTAAGGGCGCCGGCACCTTCCTGATATATAATTTTCATTTAGTGATAAATGAATGAACTTGACCAGCTGGCGCCCGCGCTGTAGGTGGTTCTCATTCCCAACCCCATTCGAGCGCACCAAAGATGAGAAGGGGTCGAGGAAGGGCTTCCCGAGAGGCGTTGTCGCTATGTCAAAAGATGGTATCGCACTGAGTTCCATTCTGGCCCACCACGCGCGCCAGTCGCCCGGCAGAGCCGCGCTGGTCCTGGAAGGCGTTACCGTTCCTTATGACGAACTGGACGCACGCTCGAACGCGCGCGCCCGCCTGCTGGCGGCGCAAGGCGTCAACCCAGGCGATTTTGTCACGGTGGCGCTGCCCAATGGGCTCGACTTCTATGAGACCACCTTCGCCATCTGGAAACTGGGCGCCATCCCCAATATCGTGTCGGCCAAGCTTCCGCGGCTGGAAATGGACGCGATCCTTGACATCGTCCGCCCCCGGCTGGTCGTCGGCCATTTGTCCCAGGCCGGGATCCCGGTGCTGGCTCCCGGCCTGGGTGCGACCCTGGACCGATATTCGGCTGATCCACTGCCGGAAGTGGTTTCACCCCATTGGAAGGCGATGACCAGCGGCGGGTCCACCGGACGGCCTAAGGTGATCGTCGATGCCATGCCGGCGCGCTGGAACCCGGAAGAGGGCTTCCTGTGCCAGCTTCCCGGCGATATCGTCCTGAATCCCGGGCCACTCTATCACAACGCCCCCTTCCACTGTATTTTCACCGGCTTGTTCGTCGGCGGCACCATTGTCGAGATGGGCCGGTTCGATGCGCTGCGCGCGCTGGAGCTCATTGAGGCCCACGGCGTGACCTGGGTGACCATGGTACCCACCATGATGCACCGCATCTGGCGCCTGGGCCCGGAAACCCTGCCGCGTTTCACCCTGCCCAGCCTGCGTATGATGCTGCACATGGCCGCCCCCTGCGCCGCCTGGCTGAAGGAAGCGTGGATCGGCTGGCTGGGCGGCGAGCGGGTGTGGGAGTACTACGGCACGACCGAGGGCATCGGATCGACCATGATCTCCGGCACGGACTGGCTGGCGCATCCTGGCTCCGTCGGCCAGGTGCGCGAGGGGTATGAGCTGGCCATCCTGGATGCCGACGGGCACCGCCGCCGTCCTGGCGAGGTGGGCGAAATCTATTTCCGGCCACAAGGCGGCCCAGGGTCGACCTATCATTATCTGGGCAGCCCGTCCCGGCGCATCGGGGACTGGGAGTCAACCGGCGACCTCGGGTCCGTGGACCAGGATGGCTATCTTTACCTATCCGACCGCCGCAACGACCTGATCATCTCCGGCGGCGCCAACATCTATCCGGCGGAGGTCGAGGCGGCATTGGACGCGCATCCGGCGGTGCGGACCAGCGCCGTGGTCGGGCTGCCCGACGAGGATTGGGGCGCCCGTGTCCACGCCATCGTCCAGCCCGTCGAGGGTGCGGATCTCAACGACGCGGACCTCCTGGATTTCGTGGCCGAACGGCTGGCGCGCTTCAAGCTGCCCAAGAGCATCGAGTTCACCAGCGAACCCTTGCGGGATGAGGCGGGAAAGGTGCGCCGAGCCGCCCTTCGCGACGCGCGGCTGGGTGGAACGCCTCCCCGTCCCGACTAGCCTACTTCGCGCGCTTGTACAGGGCCTCGAAGCCGCCCGCCATGAAGGTCACGAAGCGCTGGCGAGCGGCCTCGAAATCCTCGGATGTGCACAAGTTGTCCGACAAGCGGTCGATGCGGCCGGTGCGTGACAGGATCAGCGTGTAGGCGCCGGAGGTGAACTGGAAACTCCAGAACAGATCTTCCGGCGTGGCGTCGGGCAAAGCCTTCTGCAGAAGGCTGATAAGCCGCAGTGCCAGGGGATCGAAATAGGTGTCCATCAATTCCGCGCCATAGCCCGGCGCATTGTTCACCTGCGCGAAGATCCGTCCGAAGTGGCGCCAGCCATCACCCCCGCTGATGTAGATGTCGAACGCCCCTTCATAATAGGCACGCAGTATCCCTTCGACCGTGGGGTGGTCCCCGGCCGCCGCCTCGTAGGCATCCAGCGCCGCGGTGCGGGTGGTGACCGCATATTGCACGCGGCGCTCAAAGACCGCGTCGAACAGCGCCTTCTTGCCGTCGAAGTAATAGTGGATCAGCGCCGGATGGATGCCCATCCTGTCGGCAACATCCTTGATTGTCACCCCGAAGTACCCGAGCTGGGCGAACAGGTCCTCGCTGGTGTCGAGGATCAACTTCATGGTCGCGGCCCGCTGTTCGGCGCGCGTGCGGCGCCTCTCGGGCTTCGGCTCTGCTGCCATAATCTCCGGCCTTCCTGATCGGACGCGTCGGGAAAAGACGTCATCCACCCCTTCATTCAGCAGGGACGATGGGGCGCCCGCCCCGTTCGGTCAAGCGATGACATAGCCCGCGAAACTTTTTCATTTATCACTAAATGAATGAACTTGACGGCCTCCCGGCCATCGGATATCGCTTTGAGAAAGCTATAAATAAACAGGGGAGGGAACGCATGCTTGGGACCTGGAAAGCCGCCCGGCGCATCGCGCTGTCCGGCACATCGCTCGTTGCCGTGGCGTTTTTCGCGGCCGGCCCCGCGTGGGCCCAGACGTCGGCCGCGCCGGCGGACACGCCCGCCGCGACATCGGGCGGCGAACTGGAAGAGATCATCGTCACGGGATCGAGAATCCGCGGTGTCCCACCGGTCGGCTCCAACCTCATCAGCGTCTCGAATGAGGACATCAAGACCATCGGCGCCACGACGACGGCGGACCTGCTGGCCACCGTGCCGCAGCTGAACAGCTTCAACACCGCACCCCGGGCCAGCAGTGCCGGCTTCGGCCCCTTCGCGCCGGGCCTGCGCGGCCTGCCGTCCAGCGCCACGCTGACGCTGATGAACGGCCACCGCCTGGCCAGCGCCGCGGCCAACGACACGGGCCCCGACTACCCCAACATCCCCAGCCTGGCGCTGGAACGGGTGGAGGTCGTGCCCGATGGCGCCTCATCGGTCTACGGCTCGGACGCCATCGCCGGCGTGGTCAACTTCATCACCCGCCAGCACTATTCCGGCGCAGAGGCCGATATCCGCTACGGCATGTCCGACGGCTATCACTCGGTGTCGGCCAGCGGCGTGATTGGCCGGACTTGGGCCACAGGGTCCTTCCTGGCGGCTTACGAGTTCATGCGGAATACCAATATCACCGGCAGTGAGCGGGACTATCGCGTCCAGGACTTCCGGCCTTCCGGCGGTGTCGATACCCGGTCGTACAATTGCCCCGCCGCCAACGTGGTGATCCCGCAGACCGGCGCGCTAACCTACGCGGCGCCCAACTTCGCGCCCGGCAAGATCAATTACTGCGACACCAACGCCGCGGTCGATCTGCTTCCCCGGTCACGCCTGCACAGCGGCTTCCTGACCGGCCGGCAGGAATTGGGCGAGCGTGTCACCGTGTGGGCCGATCTGCTGTATTCGGACCGCATGGACATCATCCAGGCGGCCCCGCCGGTGGAGACGCTGACCATCACCAGCGCCAACCCCTACTTCGTGGCGCCGCCCGGCACCGGGGCGACGGTGGAAACCGTGCTGTTCCGCACCGACAACCTGTTCGGCGCCGACCATGTCAACAACACCGACAATACCCGGGTGGGCAATTCTTCGGTGGGCGTCGACGTGCAACTGCCCGCCGATTTGAACCTGAGCGTCTACGGCACCTTCGACTGGGCGACCAACGACGCCTTCATCCCCGGCGTCAATCCCGGGGCCCTGGCCGTGGCGGCGGCGGGAACGACGACGGCCACGGCCCTGGACCCTTTCGGCCAGCGCACCGCCCCCGGCGTCGCCGCCGCCATTACCACCTACCCCACCACCGTCACCGTCACCCAGCACACCAACCTGGGCGCCCTGAAGCTGGATGGGCCACTGTTCGATCTGCCGGGCGGCCCGCTGAAGTTTGCGGCCGGCGGCGAATTCCGCAACGAGACCTTCACCCAGCGGGGCTACGTCGGCGCCGCACCAGTGCCCGAGGATCTCGATCGGGACATTTATTCCGCCTTCGGCGAAATCTTCGCGCCCATCGTGGGCGCCGGCAATGAGGCGCCGCTGCTGCATCGCCTGTCGCTGTCGGTATCCGGCCGCTACGACCACTACAGCGACTTCGGATCCACCAGCAATCCCAAGGTCGGGATCAACTGGGACCCGGTGGAAGACCTGACCATCCGGGGCTCCTACGGCAAATCTTTCCGGGCGCCGGGCATGCGTCAGGTGGGGGCCACCGTGGGCGCCTACTACCTCGACGCCGCCAGCGCCGCCGTCCTGGCCCGCGACCCGTCGCGGGGGGCGGCACAGGTCAATACCGTCTACCTGGCGGGCGGTAACCGCGACCTGCAGCCCGAGACAGCCCGCACTTATTCCATGGGCGTCGACTGGCAACCGCACTTCCTGCCGGACTTCCGCGCCAGCGCCACCTTCTATGACATCAAGTTCGACGGCGCGATCGGCGTCCCGCCGGCGTCGCTGGTCTTCACCGACCCGACATTCGCGTCCGTTGTCTACCGCAACCCCACCCCGGCGCAGCTGGCCAAGCTGCTGGGGGCGGCCACACCGGTCAACCTGCCCAATCCCCTGCCCCAGATCGGCAACCTGCTGGACGAGCGCCTGGGCAATTTCGGCAGTCGCGCCACCAACGGCCTGGACTTCGATTTCGGCTATCACCGGGACGTGGGCTTCGGCACCGTCTTCGCGGGCCTGGCCGGCAACTACATCCTGAAGTTCGACACGCAGCTGTCGCCCACCGCCCCAGTGTCGGATAGCCTGCGGCTGGGCCTGCCGCAATGGACCTTCCGGGCCTCGCTGGGCGCCACCGTCGGGGCGGTCAGCATGGTCACCTTCGTCAATTACCAGGACGGCGTGACCAACAGCTTTGCCACCCCCACCGGCACCGGCGTGTACAGCGCCGACCCGTACACGACGGTCGATCTGCGCGTCACCTGGGCCCTGCCGGACAGCGGCATGACCTCGAAGACCGAGCTGGCTTTGCAGATCAACGACCTCTTGGACAAGCGGCCGCCCTACTTCCCCGCGACGGACGGCATCGGCAGCAACTACAATCCTATCGGCCGCTTCGTCGCCCTCAATATCAGAAAAAGCTTCTAGGCAGTTGGGTCACTCTCCCGACGCCGCCGTGGGCCAGCACCCGAGGGCGGCGTCGCAGGGCGGCATGGGACATCGGCACCGGCCACAGGCACCAGCCATAGGTATAAAGCATGACCATCGTTTCTCCGGCGCCAAAGCCGGTGTCGACTTCGCCCCAAGGCACGACGCCGCCTGAAGCCCGCGCCTGGTACGTGCTGGCAGCGCTTTGCTTCGTCTACGTGCTGAACTTCCTGGACCGGCAGTTGCTGTCCATCCTGGCCAAGCCCATCCAGGACGACCTGGGCGTCAGCGACGGTCAGCTGGGCCTGATCAGCGGGCTCTACTTCGCCCTGTTCTATTGCTTCATCTCCATCCCCGTGGCCTGGCTGGCCGATCGCACCAACCGGGTGCGGGTGCTGTCCATCGCCTGCGCCTTGTGGAGTGCGGCCACGGTGGCCTGCGGTCTGTCGGCCACGTATCCGCAGCTGGTGCTGGCACGCATGACGGTGGGCGTGGGGGAAGCCGGTGGCGTGCCCCCCTCCTACGCCATCATCACCGATTACTTCCGACCGGGGCGGCGGGGTGCCGCTTTGGGCCTGTTCAACTTGGGCCCGCCGCTGGGCCAGGCGTTGGGCGTCGCCTTCGGCGCCTCCATCGCCGCCGCCTACAGCTGGCGCCAAGCCTTCCTGGTGCTGGGCATGTTCGGCGTCGCCGCCGCGCTCATCGTCTGGCTGACCATCCGCGAGCCCAAGCGTGGCGGCTTGGACCTGCCGGCATCGGACGCCCTTCCCGCGCAGGCCAGGGCAGGATTCTTGGAAACGGTCGCCATGTTCTTCAAGCGCCCAGCCCTGCTGCTGATGGCGCTGGCCTGCGGGGCGACGCAGTTCGTCACCTACGCCGTCATGAATTTCACGGTCCTGTTCCTGATGCGGGAAAAAGGCATGAGCCTGCAGCAGGTGGCGGTGTATTACGCCCTGCTGATCGGCATTGGCATTTCCATTGGCATGTATACCTCGGGCCGGCTGGTTGACCGGTTCAGCGGCCGTTCCAGGCAAGCCTACGCCCTGGTCCCGGCGCTGGGCCTGGCGGGAGCCGTGCCCCTCTTCGTGGGCTTCGTCTGGGCGCCGGGGTGGCAACTGGCACTGCTGCTGCTGATTGGCCCGACCATCCTCAATTACTTCTTTCTCTCCCCCGCCGTCACCTTGGTGCAGGAGGAGGTGCGACCCAACCAGCGCGTGCTGTCGGGCGCCTTGCTGCTGCTGGTCATGAACCTGATCGGCCTGGGCTTCGGCCCCACCTACCTGGGCGCCGCCAGCGACCACTTCCGGACGGCCCATCCGGGCAATTCCCTGCAACTCGCCTTCTACACCCTTGTCCCCTTCTATTTCCTGGCCATCGCGCTTTTCCTGGCGCTGGCGCGGGTGCTGAAGGCGGAAGCCAACCGGACCGGAGATCACTGATGCGTCTTTTCCTACGCCTGGGCGCTTGCGCCGCAGCCGCCTTGATGTCCCTCGGCGCCCTGGCCGAGGACAATCCCACGGTGCGGGCACCGGCCGGCACCGTGGCGGGCCGCAGCAGCGGCGACCTGAACGTCTTCAAGGGCATTCCTTACGCCAAGCCCCCGGTAGGACCGCTGCGCTGGAAGGCGCCGGAGTCCCTGCCCGCCTGGACGGGCGTGCGCGACGCCGGAGCCCCTGGCCTGGCCTGCGTGCAGCCCAGGGCAGCCGGCACCACCGTCTACACCAGCCCGCCACCGGCGATGGGCGAGGATTGTCTGACCCTGAACATCACGGCGCCCAAGCGGGCGAGGAACGCCCCCGTCCTGGTGTGGATCCACGGCGGCACGCTGCTCAACGGCTATGGCTTCAACGAGATGTATGACGGCGCCGCCCTGGCCCGGCGCGGCGTCATTGTCGTATCCATCAATTACCGGCTGAGCGTCCTCGGCTATATGGCCCATCCCGGTCTGAGCGCGGAGAATCCCGACGGCATTTCCGGCAACTACGGCCTGCTGGACCAGATCGCCGCCCTGCGCTGGATCCACGATAATATCGCCGCCTTCGGCGGTGACGCGGCCAACGTCACGGTGTCCGGCGAGTCCGCCGGTGCGCTGTCGGTCATGTACCTGATGGCGTCGCCCAAGGCGAAGGGCCTGTTCGCCAAAGCGGTGGTGGAGAGCGGCTACATGATCTCCATGCCCGAGCTGAAGCAACCCAACCATGGCGAGTTCGCGGCGGAGGCCATCGGGTCCTACATCGCCGGCCAAGTGGGGGCGACGGATGTGGCGGCCTTGCGCGCCATGGACGCGGAAACGCTGGTGCAAGCGGCAGCCAAGGTCAATTACTTCCCCCTGGGCACGGTGGACGGCAAGGTGCTGACCGGCCAGCTGGTCGACGTGTTCGACAAGGGGGAGCAGGCGCCGGTTCCCATCCTGGCCGGGTTCAACAGCGGGGAAATCCGCTCCCTGCGCTGGCTGATCGCCCCGCCGCCGGCCGACGCCAAGGCCTATGAGGCGATGATCCGCGAACGCTACGGCGACCTGGCCGATGAATTCCTGCGGCTCTACCCCGCCACCGGCAAGCTGGAGGAAAGCGAGCTGGCGGCCACCCGCGATGCGCTGTACGGCTGGACGGCCGAGCGGTTGGTGCGGGACCAGACCAGGCTGGGGCAGCCGGGATACCTTTACCTCTTCGACCACGGCTATCCCGCCATGGACGACAAGGGGTTGCACAGCTTCCACGCCTCGGAAATCCCCTATGTCTTCGGCACCATGGCGCATACGCCGTCCTATTGGCCGAAAGCGCCGGACAGTCCGGTCGAACAGCGCCTGACCGCCGCCATGAGCGATTATTGGGCCAGCTTCGCCCGTGACGGGAAACCGGTGGCGGAGGGCGTGCCCGCCTGGCCCGTCTTCGGCAAGGACGAAGGCTACATGGCCTTCACCGACACGGCGCAACCGGGACGCCGGGTGATGCCCGGCATGTATGCGTTGCACGAGGCTACTGTGTGCCGCCGCCGGGCGGCGGGCAACCTGCCCTGGAACTGGAACACCGGTGTCGTGTCGCCCGTGCTGCCCCCACATGCGGAGGGTTGCTGACATGCCGCTGACGGGAGGTGTCACGATCGTCACCGGGGCGGGCAGCGGCGTGGGCCGGCAGCATACCCTGTTCCTGGCCCGACAGGGCGGTGAGGTGAGACCGCCCCCTGGCTGCCCCGTGGCAGCCGGGAGAGGAAAGGTCGGCACCCACCGCGCTCTATCGGGCTAAATTTGACAATATTTTTAGACCCTTGGCTGCTACGCTGCCCCTGTTACGAACCATCATTGGACCGGTGCCCGTCCTGCCGAGGGGAAATTGGAGATGCAGCCGCCCGTCCTGTCCGCGTCCTCCGCCTCCAACGCCCGCAGCATGGCGGAAACGAATTTCATTTCCGCGACCATCCTGCACTCGCAACTGACGGATGACGGCGAACGGCTGAGCGTCCGGCGCACCACTTGTGACGCCCTGCCCGACGTGGAAATGGCCTACGGTGGCATTGACGCCCACCTGGCGCGGCTTTACCTGCAGCCCACCCCCGCCTGCACCATGCAGCAGGGCCGGCGCATGCTGCAGCTGGCACCCCGCGCGCCCATGGAATGCTCGTTCCGCGACATGCGCGACCCTTGCGTCTGGCGCGTCGTCCATCCCGTGGACATCATCAGTTTCGAACTGCCGCGCGGCGCCATGGCCCATTGGGCCCGGGATGCGGGGCTACGCGGCTTCCACGGGCTGGAATATGAATCCGGCCTGACGATGATCGACGACGTCATTACCCATTTCGGTCTGGCGCTGATGGCGCCGCTGGCAACGCCCGGCCGGGCCCCGGCCTTGTTTGTCGACTATATCCTGAATGCCTTCTGCGCCTATCTGGTGCGCATCATGGGGCGGGAATTGCCCGATGGCTGGCGCCGGGGCGGGCTGGCCCTGTGGCAGGAACGGCGGGCGAAGGAGATGATGGAGGCGGATCTGCGGGCGCCGGTGACGCTGAAGCAACTGGCGGACGCCTGCGGCCTGTCGGCGGCGCACTTCGCCCGCGCCTTCCGCCAGTCGGTGGGGGAACCGCCACACCGCTGGCTGACCCGCCGCCGGATGGAATTCGCCAAGGCATTGCTGACGGCGGGCGAATTGCCCCTGGCCGACATCGCCCTGCGCTGCGGCTTCTCCGACCAGAGCCATTTCACCCAGGTCTTTTCCCGCCTGTGCGGCCAGTCCCCGGGCGTCTGGCGCCGCGCCCATCAGCGGGACGTCGTTCCTGGCCGCCGCCCGGTGTGAAGGGCCCGCCTGGCCGTAGCGCAACCATCGCGTCCCGGTCGCCCCGCGCAGCGGCGGCACCATGACAGCGGAGCGCCGGATGTGGCCGGCTGCCCACACGAACAGGGGATGTGAACTGGGGCGGGCGACACGCGCCTGGTTCTGACAGAGCCGCCATGACGACGCCCAGTCCGAAAAGGCGTACTCAAAACAGATATATGATCCCCGCATTATCCCACTTACCTAAGTTATAGGGCGGCATAGACGGACAGAAGCTGTATCGAACTCTTGGGAACTGCTAGACCATATGAATAGAACGACATGCCAAACCACATCCGCGGAATATCCGTACTTGTAAAATTGGCCCAATAGGGGTGCTCCGGTCGGCGAATCCACGGCAGGGACAGATGCGGCGCCCCCTCAGGGAAGAATAGGGCCCCCGGCCACCCCCGGGGCCGAGCGTCATCAATCCGTGGCCCAGCCGGGCCCACGCCGGGAGGCTTCCTTGCAGCTCCAGCACGACACCGCCGACGCCGTCCCCGTTTCCACCGTGGCGTTGGACAGCCCTCCCCCCGGTGGGGCGGAGCTGTACCAGTTGCTGGAGGCTTTGCAGGCGGTGAAGGTCGGCGACTTCTCCGTCCGTATGTCCGGCAACCATGTCGGTGTCCTAGGCAAGATCGCCGACACCTTCAACGAGATCGTCGCCGCCAACGAACGCATGGCGCAGCAGCTGGAGCGGGTGGGCCAGGTCGTGGGCCGCGAGGGCAAGACGCGCCAGCGCGTGAAGTTCAACCTGTCCAGCGGGTCCTGGGGCGACATGGAAGGGTCGGTCAATTCGCTGATCGACGACCTGTTGTGGCCGACGACGGAAGTGACCCGCGCCATCACCGCCGTGGCGCGCGGCGATCTGCTGCAGACGGTGCCGCTGGATGTGGACGGCCGGCCGCTGCAGGGCGAGTTCCTGCGTTCCGCCACCATCGTCAACACCATGATCAAGCAGCTGAACGTCTTCACCTCGGAAGTGACGCGCGTGGCACGCGAGGTGGGCACCGACGGCAAGCTGGGCGGCCAGGCCCAGGTGCGCGAGGTGACGGGCGTCTGGAAGGACCTGACGGAATCCGTGAACTCCATGGCGTCCAACCTGACGGCCCAGGTGCGCAACATCGCGGAGGTGACCATCGCCGTGGCCAACGGCGACCTGTCCAAGAAGATCACCGTGGACGTGCGCGGCGAGATCCTGCAGCTGAAGGAAGCCATCAACACCATGGTGGACCAGCTGCGGTCCTTTGCGTCGGAAGTGACGCGCGTGGCGCGCGAGGTCGGCACCGATGGCAAGCTGGGCGGCCAAGCCATCGTCCCCGGCGTCGCCGGTACCTGGAAGGACCTGACGGACTCGGTCAACGCCATGTGCGGCAACCTGACCGACCAGGTGCGCAACATCGCCCAGGTGACCACGGCGGTGGCGCGCGGCGACCTGTCGCGCAAGATCACCGTGGACGTGCGCGGTGAAATCCTGGAGCTGAAGAACACCATCAACACCATGGTGGACCAGCTGAACGCCTTCGCCGGCGAGGTGACGCGCGTGGCCCGCGAGGTCGGCACCGAGGGCAAGCTGGGCGGACAGGCGGTGGTGCCCGGCGTGGGCGGCACCTGGAAGGACCTGACCGACAACGTGAACTTCATGGCCGGCAACCTGACGGCCCAGGTGCGCAACATCGCGGAAGTGTCCACCGCCATCGCCAACGGCGACCTGTCCAAGAAGATCACCGTCAACGTCAGCGGCGAAATCCTGCAGTTGAAGGAAACCATCAACACCATGGTGGACCAGCTGAACGCCTTCGCCGGCGAGGTGACGCGCGTGGCCCGCGAGGTCGGCACCGAGGGCAAGCTGGGCGGACAGGCCATGGTGCGCGGCGTGGCCGGCACCTGGAAGGATCTGACCGACAGCGTGAACTCCATGGCCGGCAACCTGACCGACCAGGTGCGCAACATCGCCGAGGTCGCCACCGCCGTGGCCAACGGCGACCTGTCGCGCAAGATCACCGTGGACGTGAAGGGTGAGATCCTTCAGCTGAAGGAAACGCTGAACACCATGGTGGACCAGCTGAACGCCTTCGCCGCCGAGGTGACCCGCGTGGCCCGCGAGGTCGGCACCGAGGGCAAGCTGGGTGGACAGGCCCAGGTGCCCGGCGTCGCCGGCACCTGGAAGGATTTGACCGACAACGTCAACTCCATGGCCGGCAACCTCACCGGCCAGGTACGCAACATCGCCGAGGTCGCCACCGCCGTGGCCCAGGGCGACCTGTCCAAGAAGATCACCGTCAACGTCAGCGGCGAAATCCTGCAGCTGAAGGAAACCATCAACACGATGGTGGACCAGCTGAACGCCTTCGCCGCCGAAGTGACGCGCGTGGCGCGCGAGGTGGGCACCGACGGCAAGCTGGGCGGCCAGGCCCAGGTGCCCGGCGTCGCCGGCACCTGGAAGGATTTGACCGACAGCGTGAACTCCATGGCCGGCAACCTCACCGGCCAGGTGCGCAACATCGCCGAGGTCGCCACCGCCATCGCGAACGGCGACCTGTCGCGCAAGATCACCGTGGACGTGCGCGGCGAGATCCTTCAGCTGAAGGAAACGCTGAACACCATGGTGGATCAGCTGAACCGCTTCGCCGGCGAGGTGACGCGCGTGGCCCGCGAGGTGGGCACCGAGGGCCGCCTGGGCGGCCAGGCGCAGGTGCCCGGCGTCGCCGGCACCTGGAAGGACTTGACCGACAGCGTCAACTTCATGGCCTCCAACCTGACCGACCAGGTGCGCAACATCGCGGAGGTGACCACGGCCGTGGCGCGCGGCGACCTGTCGCGCAAGATCACCGTGGACGTGAAGGGCGAAATCCTGGAGCTGAAGAACACCATCAACACCATGGTGGACCAGCTGAACGCCTTCGCCGCCGAGGTGACGCGCGTGGCCCGCGAGGTCGGCACCGAAGGCAAGCTGGGCGGCCAGGCCCAGGTATCCGGTGTCGCCGGCACCTGGAAGGACCTGACCGACAGCGTGAATTTCATGGCCGGCAATCTGACGGCCCAGGTGCGCAACATCGCCGAGGTGGCCACCGCCATCGCCAACGGCGACCTGTCCAAGAAGATCACCGTGGACGTGCGCGGCGAGATCCTGCTGCTGAAGGAAACGCTGAACACCATGGTGGAGCAGTTGCGCTCCTTCGCGGCCGAGGTGACGCGCGTGGCGCGCGAGGTGGGCACCGAGGGCCGCCTGGGCGGCCAGGCGGTGGTGCCCGGCGTGGGCGGCACCTGGAAGGACCTGACCGACAACGTCAACCTGCTGGCCGCCAACCTGACCACCCAGGTGCGCAACATCGCGGAAGTGACCACGGCCGTGGCGCGCGGCGACCTGTCGCGCAAGATCACCGTGGACGTAAAGGGCGAAATCCTGGAGCTGAAGAACACCATCAACACCATGGTGGATCAGCTGAACGCCTTTGCCGGCGAGGTGACACGCGTGGCCCGCGAGGTCGGCACCGAGGGCAAGCTGGGCGGGCAGGCCCAGGTGCCCGGCGTGGCCGGCACCTGGAAGGACCTGACCGACACCGTGAACGTCATGGCCGCCAACCTGACGGAACAGGTGCGCGGCATCGTCAAGGTGGTGACCGCCGTCGCCAACGGCGACCTGAAGCAGAACCTGGCGGTGAAGTCCAAGGGCGAGGTGGCGGCCCTGGCCGAGACCATCAACAACATGACCAACACGCTGGCCACCTTCGCCGACCAGGTGACGACCGTGGCGCGCGAGGTGGGCGTGGAAGGGCGCCTGGGCGGCCAGGCCAACGTGCCGGGTGCGGCCGGCACCTGGAAGGACCTGACCGGCAACGTCAACCTGCTGGCCGCCAACCTGACGACCCAGGTGCGCGCCATCGCCGAGGTGGCGACCGCCGTGACCAAGGGCGACCTGACCCGCTCGATCCAGGTCGACGCCCGCGGCGAGGTGGCGGAGCTGAAAGACAACATCAACACGATGATCGACAATTTGCGG
The DNA here is from genome assembly GCF_029594735.1 of Nitrospirillum amazonense. Taxonomy (NCBI): domain Bacteria; kingdom Pseudomonadati; phylum Pseudomonadota; class Alphaproteobacteria; order Rhodospirillales; family Azospirillaceae; genus Nitrospirillum; species Nitrospirillum amazonense. Next base: position 249,897 of record NZ_JARPAF010000001.1, on the reverse strand, counting down.
CTGACCACCGACCGCAACACCGAACAGGACTGGCTGAAGACCAACCTGGCCCGCTTCACCAACATGCTGCAGGGCCAGCGCGACCTGTCCACCGTGGGCCGCATGCTGCTGACGGAGCTGACACCCCTGGTCGGCGCCCACCAGGGCGTGATCTACCAGATGGATGAGGAAGGCCCGCGCAGCCTGAAGCTGGTCTCGGGCTATGCCGACGACGCCACCCATGGCCACCCGCAACGCCTGCAGATCGGCGAGGGGCTGATCGGCCAGTGCGCCGCCGACAAGCGCCGCATCCTGATCACAGAGATGCCGGCCAACGTCGTGCCCATCTCCTCCGGCCTTTTCAAGGCCATCCCGCAAAGCGTCGTGGTCCTGCCCGTGCAGTTCGAGGGCCAGGTGAAGGCGGTGATCGAGCTGGCGTCCATGACGGCCTTCACCGGCCTGCAGATGACCTTCCTGGAGCAGCTGACCGCCAGCATCGGCATCGTGCTGAACAGCATCGAGGCGACGATGCAGACGGAAGGCCTGCTGAAGCAATCGCAGCAGCTGGCCGCCGAACTGCAGGCGCAGCAGGGTGAGTTGCAGCAGACCAACGAACAGCTGGAACAGAAGGCGCAGCAGCTGGCCGAGCGCAATGTCGAGGTGGAGCGCAAGAACCAGGAGATCGAACAGGCCCGCCGCGCGCTGGAGGAAAAGGCGACGGAACTGTCGCTGACCTCGAAGTACAAGTCGGAATTCCTGGCCAACATGAGCCACGAGCTGCGCACGCCGCTGAACTCCATCCTCATCCTGGGTCAGCAGCTGAGCGAGAACCCCGACGGCAACCTGACGCCCAAGCAGGTGGAATTCTCCCGCACCATCCACGGCGCCGGCACCGACCTTTTGAACCTGATCAGCGACATTCTGGACCTGTCGAAGATCGAGTCCGGCACCGTCTCGGTGGAGGCGGAGGAGATCTTCTTCAGCAACCTGCTGGACACCGTGGCGCGGCCCTTCCGGCATGAGGCGGAAAACCGCCGGCTGGCCTTCGACGTGCAGCTGGACCCGACGCTGGGCCGGACGCTCACCACCGACAGCAAGCGCCTGCAGCAGGTGCTGAAGAACCTGCTGTCCAACGCCTTCAAGTTCACCGAGACGGGCGGCGTGCGCCTTACCGTCTCGGCGCCGGCCAGCGGCTGGTCGTCAGACCATCCCATCCTGAAGCAGTCGCCCAAGGTGGTGGCCTTCGAGGTCAGCGACACCGGCATCGGCATTCCCACCGAGAAGCAGAAGATCATCTTCGAGGCCTTCCAGCAGGCCGACGCCAGCACCAGCCGCAAGTATGGCGGCACCGGCCTGGGCCTGGCCATCAGCCGCGAGCTGGCCAACCTGCTGGGCGGTGAAATCCACCTACGCAGCACGCCTGGCAGCGGCAGCACCTTCACCCTGTACATTCCGGCCACCTATCTGGCCCCCGTCCACACCGCCCGTGCCGTGGCGTCCAATGCCGCTGCCAATGACCACCGCCCCGCCCTAGTGCCGGCCGACGCCAACTGGCGGCATGCCGCCGGCCTGCCGGAGCGCGCGCTGGAGCAGGTGGTGGACGACCGGCTGGATATCCAACCCGGCGATGCCATCCTGCTGATCGTCGAGGATGACCCGCACTACAGCCGGGTGATGGTCGACCTGGCCCGCGACAAGGGCTTCAAGGTTCTGGTCGCCATGCGCGGCATCGACGCCCTGGACCTGGCGCGCCAGTATCAGCCGACGGCGGTGTCGCTGGACGTGTTCCTGCCCGACATGCTGGGCTGGACGGTGTTGAGCCAGCTGAAGCACAACCCCGCCACCCGCCACATCCCCGTGCAGATCATCACCCTGGACGAGGACCGGCAGCACGGACTGGCCCGGGGTGCCTTCTCCTTCATGTCCAAGCCGACCTCGCCGGACGTGCTGGACAGCGCGCTGGAGCGGATCAAGGAATACGCCCAGCCGCGGCGCAAGCGCCTGCTGGTGGTGGAGGATAACGCCGCCGAGCTGATGAGCATCACCGAGCTGCTGGGCCACGACGACATCGAGGTCTTGGCCGCCGGAACCGGGGCGGAGGCGCTGAGGACCCTGCGCGAGAAGCCGTGCGACTGCGTGGTGCTGGACCTGCGCCTGCCCGACATGACGGGGTTCGAGGTGCTGGAGGTCATCAGCGCCGACAGCAACCTGTGCGACGTGCCGGTGATCGTCTTCACCGGGCGCGAGCTGTCCGCGGAAGAGGACGCCAAGCTGCACGCCATGGCGCGCAGCATCGTCGTCAAGGGCGTGGAATCGCCGGAGCGGCTGCTGGACGAGACGTCGCTGTTCCTGCACCGGGTGGTGGCCGACCTGCCGGCGGACAAGCGCCGCATGCTGGAACGGCTGCACGGATCGGACGAGGATCTGGTAGGCAGCACCGTGCTGCTGGTGGACGACGACGCCCGCAACATCTTCGCCCTGTCCAGCGTGCTGGAACGCCGGGGCATGCGCGTGCTGGCGGCCACCACGGGGCGCGAGGCCATCACCCTGATCGAGCAGACCCCCGACATCGCCATCGTGCTGATGGACATCATGATGCCGGAGATGGACGGCTACCAGACCATGGGCGTCATACGCGCCAACCCGGCCTTCCGCCGGCTGCCCATCGTCGCCTTGACGGCCAAGGCGATGAAGGGCGATCGTGAGAAATGCCTGGAAGCGGGGGCCTCTGATTACCTGGCCAAACCGGTCAACACCGAGCAATTGCTGTCGGCGTTGCGCATGTGGCTGCATCGCTGAGGGGACGCTTCACCATGGACGTCACGCCCAAGGCCAACATACTCCTGGTGGATGACCAGCCGGCCAAGCTGCTGAGCTACGAGGTCATCCTGAGCGAGCTGGGGGAGAACCTGATCAAGGCCGGCTCCGCCCGCGAGGCGCTGGAGCATCTGCTGCGGCACGACATCGCCGTCATCCTGGTCGATGTCTGCATGCCGGATCTGGACGGCTTCCAACTGGCCGAGATGATCCGCAGCCATCCCCGCTTCGAGAAGACCGCCATGATCTTCATCTCGGCGGTCATGATGTCGGACGTCGATCGGCTGCGCGGCTATGAGGCGGGGGCGGTCGACTACGTGCCCGTGCCTGTGGTGCCTGAGGTCTTGCGCGCCAAGGTCCGCGTCTTCGTCGAGCTGCACCGCAAGACCCGCCAGCTGGAGCAGCTGAACGCCGAGCTGGAGCGCCGCGTGGCGGAGCGCACCGCCGACCTGGAGCACACGGCCGCCCGCCTGCAGCAGAGCGAGCGGCGGCGCAGCCTGGCCCTGGCCGCGGGCGGCATGGGGTCTTGGGACTGGAACGCCGACACCGACGAACTGATGTGGGATGACGCCCAGCACCGCATCTTCGGCACCGACCCCGCCCGCTTCGCCGTCACCGCCGGCAGCGCCTGGGCCCTGTTCCACCCCGAGGACCGGGAGGCACAGATCCGGGCCATCCGCCAGGCCGCCACCACCGGCCAGCGCTATGGCGAAGAGTTCCGCATCATCCGGCCCGACGGCGCCATCCGCTGGTGCTTCGCGGCCGCGGCCCCCACCGGCGACGCGGACGGCCGCCCCCGCCGGCTGAGCGGTGTCACCTTCGACATCACCGAGCGCAAGGATGCCGAGGCCCGGCAGATGATGCTGGCCCGCGAGGTCGACCATCGGGCCAAGAACGCCCTGGCCGTCGTCCAGTCGGTGCTGCGCCTCACCCGGGCGCCGTCCGTCCCCGAATTCGTGGAAGCGGTCGAGGGGCGCATCGGCGCCATCGCCTGGGTACACACGCTGCTGTCGAATTCCCGCTGGCAGGGCGCCGAGCTGGTGCGGCTGGTGCGCGAGGAAATGGCCCCCTATCAGTCCGGCGACATGCCGCGCGTGGTGTTCGACGGCCCGGACGTGATGTTGCTGCCCGCCACCGCCCAGTCGCTGGCGCTCAGCATCCATGAACTGGCCACCAACGCCGCCAAATACGGATCGCTGTCGGTGCCGACCGGCAGCGTCCGGCTGACTTGGCACACCCGCGCGGACGTCCTGACCCTGACGTGGCGGGAAACCGGCGGCCCTTCGGCAACGTCGCCACGGTCGCGCGGCTTCGGCATCCGCGCCATCACCGAGAGCGTGGAACGGCAATTGTCCGGCCGGGTCGAGATGAACTGGCTGCCCACCGGCCTGATCTGCACCTTCAGCATTCCCATGAGCGAGGTGGGGAAATTGGTGGCCGATGACGCCGCCCCCGTCGCCCCACCGGCGCCGGAACCCGCCGCCCCGGCCCACCACCTTCCCCCCGGGCTGCGGGTCCTGGTGGTGGATGACGAGGCCATGGTGGCCATGATGATGGAGCAGGCGCTGCTGGATCTGGGCATGGCGGTGGTCGGCCCCGTCGGCACCCTGCCCCAGGCCCTGGGCCTGGCCAAGGCCGGTGGCATCGATTGCGCCATCCTGGACGTCAACCTGCAGGGCACGCCGATCTATCCGGTGGCCGATCTGCTGGCGGACGCGGGCGTGCCCTTCATCTTCCTTACCGGGTACGACAAGGTGACGATGGATGGCCGCTATCATGGCGTGCCGGTCCTGCAGAAGCCGGTGCGGCTGTCCGACCTGGAGCGCGCCCTGCTGACGCTCATCGGCCCCGCCGCGTCGCCCCCCGTCCGCGTCTTCGCCACGGGGCAGGTCGCCAGTCTCGCCTGACATTTCCACCCCCATTATTGGAGGCAGATCCCGGGCCCGCGGCGACGCCGCGGGCGGCCATAGGCCACCGGGGACTAGACGGTAACCGCCATGCTTTCCGAACGGCACCTTCATCTCTTGCGCCTCTCCACCCCCTCCGTCTGGGCGTTGGAGACCCTCCTGTTCCTGTACCGGGGACGTGACCGGGCGTGGACGGTGCCTGAACTGATCCTGCATCTGCGCAGCAGCGCCACCGCGATCGAGGGGGCGCTGGTCCCCCTTGCCCAGGCGGGCCTGGTCGTCGTGGAAGGCGACGCCCACCGGTTCCAGCCGGCCGGGCCCATCCTGGAGGCTTTCGTGCGCGACCTCGAGACCGCCTATGCCGAGCAGCCGCTATCCGTCATGAGAGCCATCCTTTCGACCCCGAATTCGCGTATCAAGTCTTTCGCCGACGCCTTCAAACTGAGCAAGGATTGAGGCCATGCCGACGCTTGCAGCGGTCGTCTACCTGCTGTGTGGGGCCACCAGCTTTCTGTGCATGGTTCTTCTGATCCGCAAATACCTGCAGGACCGGTCACGCCTGTTGCTGTGGAGCGCGCTCTGCTTCACCGGCCTGGCGATCAACAACTTCCTGCTGTTCCTGGATTTTGTCGTGCTGCCCGACGTGGACCTGCGTCCGCTGCGCACGGTGACCGCCCTGGTCTCCGTTGGCATCCTGCTGGTCGGACTTATCTGGGAGACGGAGTGATGGGGGCTGGGATGGAAGAGTCCGTCAAGGTGCTGAGCTACCTGTCCGGCGGCGTGACGCTGGGCTATTTCCTGGTCGGCCTTTTCTTCCTACGGTTCTGGGTACGGGTGCGGGACACGCTGTTCCTGGCTTTCGCCACCGCCTTCGGGCTGCTGGCCATCAACCAGGCGATCACCGCCTTCGCCGACGTCGCGCAAGGGGAATACCTGTGGGCGTTCGGCCTGCGGCTGGTGGCCTTCTCGCTGATCATCGCCGCCATTGTGGGCAAGAACGTGCGACGGCGGGGGAAAGCCCGATCCTGACGGGACCGGCGCCCCGCCCGGCGGTCATCCCCTTTTGGCCACCTGCCAGCCGACGACCATCGCCACCACCCAGGCGGGGGCGACGTAGAGGGCCAGGCGGGTGTTGTCGTCAAACGCCAGCAGCACCAGGGTCAGGGCGAAGAAGGCCAGCGTCAGATACCCCGTCCACGGCGCGCCAGGCATGCGGTAGGGCGACGGCGCCGCCCGCCCCGCCGCCACGGCGCGACGGTAGAGCAGGTGAGAGATGATGATGATGGACCATGTCCACAGCTGGATCACCACCACCGTGCTTATCACGTAGATGAAGGCCTGTTCGGGCGCGACGTAGTTCACCAGCACCCCGGCCAGCATGAACACCACCGAGGCGATGATGCCGCGCGTGGGCACACGCTGGTCGCTGAGCGTGGCGAAATAGGGCGGCGCCTCCTTGGCGTTGGCCAGGGTGTGCAGCATGCGGCCGCAGGAGAAGATGCCGCTGTTGCAGGCCGAGGCGGCGGCCGTCAGCACCACGAAATTGATCACCCCGGCGGCGGCGGGAATGCCGAAATGGTCGAACACCGTGACGAAGGGGCTGAAATCGGGGGAGATCTGGTCCCACGGCACCAGCGACATGATCACCACGATGGCGCCGATGTAGAACACCAGGATGCGCAGCAGGGCGCCGTTGATGGCGCGCGGCAGGGTCTTGCCCGGATCCTCCGCCTCGCCCGCCGTCACGCCGATCAGTTCGATGCCGCCGAAGGCGAACAGGGCGGCCGGAAAGACCAGCAAGGTCGCCATGGTGCCGTTGGCGAAGATGCTGCCGTGGGTCCACAGGTTGGAGACGCTGGCGTGGGTGCCCAGACCGCCGGCGTCGAAGCCCAGCACCGCCACGCCGAAGATCAGCAGGGCGACGACGGCCAGGACCTTGATCAGGGCGAACCAGAATTCAAACTCGCCGAACACTTTCACGCTGCGCAGGTTGGCCGCCAGCAGCACGCCCAGCATGGCCAGCACCGGCACCCATTGCGGCAAGTTGGGGAACCAGTAACGGATATAGACGCCGACCGCCGTCAGCTCGGCGATGCCGACCATGACCCACAGGAACCAGTAGGACCAGCCGGAGACGAAGCCGGCCCAGGGCCCCACGAATTCGTGGGCGTACGTGGCGAAGGAACCGGCCACCGGGCGGTAGAGCAGCAGCTCACCCAGCGCCCGCGCCATGAAGAACACCGCCATGCCACCCAGCGCATAGGCCAGCAGCAGGCTGGGTCCGGCCTTGTGGATGGCCTGCGCCGAGCCTAGAAACAATCCCGATCCGATGGCGCCGCCCAGTGCGATCATCTGCACATGACGGTTCTTAAGGCCGCGAACCAGCCCTTCCGACACTTCGCTCACGCGGCACCGCCGGCAGCTTGATCACAAAACATTAAAATCCCTCTCCCGAAAATTCTTATGTTACTTGACCAAAGCCCGGTGCTTGCTGCTCCCAGGTAATTCAAGGCCTCCGCCAGCCAATCTTTACTTGGGCAGAAGGGTTCATATCATCTTTTCGGCGCGGTGGCTGCCCCAGATGCGTGTTGGATTGGCGGCCCGCCGGCGCCAGCCAAGGCCCCAGGTGGAAAATGGCCATCAGCAGGTACATCTGCGTCATCCCGCCCAGGGGCCACGCGTCCGCCGGGGTGATGCAGAGCATCGCCGGCCGCGCGGCCTCCTGAATGGCCGTGACCGCCGCCATGACGGCGAAGGTCGGTGCCGCGGCCAGGCGCAGCCAATCCGCAATGCGTGGAAGTCCGCTAAACCACATGTCCCATCTCCTGTGGAAGGAGGGCAAGGGCCCGGGATGCCGCCAAGACGGCGCCCCCGGCCCCCCCTTCAGCGTTGCGGGCCGTACTCGTCATGCCGGCGCCACCAGACGCCGCCCTCGTTGCGGCCCAGTGGCGCGCGGTCCAGCCATTGGTAGGCGCCCCATAGGCTGTCCAGGCCCCGCGCATAGGTCGAGTAGGTGTGGTAGAGGGCGCCGTCGTCGCCGCACGCGAACGCGCTCATGCCCGGCCGGTCGCGGGTATAGGTGGGCGCGTCGGTGCCGCAGGTGGCCGCGAACCGGGCCACCGGTTCCGGCACCACCGTCGTCGCGTCCATGGCGTGGCCGCCGCGCTTGTAGTTGTACTCGATACGGCCGTCGCGCTGCTCCGCCTCGGTGAAGGCGACGTTGTAGTCGAAATTGAAGTCGCCGCCGGCCGATGACGCCCAGGGGAAGGTCCAGCCCATGCGCCGCTTATAGGCCTGCAGCTTGGCCAGCGGCGCCCGCGACACCGCCACCAGCGCCACGTCATGGTTGGCCAGGTGGACCGCGAAGCCGTTGAAGCCGTCCGCAATCATGGAGCACGAGGGGCAACCCGCCGTGTAATCGGGCCCGAACATGAAGTGATAGACGATCAGCTGCGAGCGCCCGCCGAACAGGTCGGCCAGCGTGGCGGGACCGCCGTCGGTTTCGAAGCGGTAATCCTTGTCCACCCGCACCCAGGGCAAGGCCCGGCGACGTTGCGCCAGCGCATCGCTCTCGCGCGTCAGCGCCTTCTCTGCCTCCAGCAGGTCCAGCCGCGCCGCCAGCCACTCTTCCCGCGTTCCCGTCACATGTGGTGTCATCATTTTCTCTCCATCAGTATATCCACCCGCCCCTTACACCGGGGACAGGGGGCGGTGGTCGGGGCCAGACTGGGCCTGGGCGCCGGAGGGTCGGGAGTGACAAGTGTGACGGGATTCGCATGGACTCGCTGATCACGGCCGCCGGACGGGCATTGGCCCGGGGCGACCCGCTGGGCGCGCTGAACCGCGTCGCCCTGCGCGGTGACCCGCCGGCCCTGGCTCTGCGCGGCATCGCCATGGCGCAGCTGGGCGATCTTCCCCGGGCGCGGGCGCTGCTGCGTGACGCCATGCGCGGCTTCGGCCCGCAGGAGGCCGTGGCACGTGCGCGTTGTGTCGTGGCGGAGGCGGAAATCGCGCTGGCCGCGCGCGACCTCGGCTTTTCCGCGACGACGCTGGATCGGGCGCGCGAGGTGCTGGAGGCGCGCGGCGACCGCGTGAATGCGGCGCACGCCCGGTACCTGGAAATCCGGCGCCTGCTATTGGTCGGCCGGCTGGATGAGGCGGAGGGGGCGCTGGCCCTGCTGGACCCCACCCCCTTCCCGCCCGCGCTACGCGCCGTCCATGAACTGGTGGTGGCCGGCGTCGCCCTGCGGCGCGTGCGGGCGGAACCGGCCCGCGCGGCCCTGGCCCGCGCCGGACACGCCGCGCGACAAGCTGGCATCCCGGCCCTGATGGCGGAGGTGGACGCTGCCGCCCGCGCCCTGACACTGCCGGCCGCCCGCCTGCTGACGCAGGGAACGCAGCGGCTGCTGACTCTGGAGGAGGTCGAGGCGCTGCGGGCCTCGACCATGCTGGTGGTGGATGCCTGCCGCCTGACGGTGCACGCCGGCGACACCCTCATTCCGCTGACCCGCCGCCCCGTCCTGTTCACGCTGGCCCGCGCACTGGCCGAGGCCTGGCCGGCCGACGTGTCGCGACGCGCGCTGGTGGTCCGCGCCTTCCGTGCCAAGGACGCCGATGAGTCCCACCGGGCACGCCTGCGGGTGGAAATCGGGCGGCTGCGCGCGTTGCTGCGGCCGCTGGCCCAGGTGCAGGCCACCAGGCAGGGGTTTGCCCTGCAGCCCTTGGAAGCGGCTGACGTGGCGGTGCTGACGCTGCCGGAAGAAGATGCGCTCGCCACCGTGCTGGCCTTGCTGGCGGATGGCGAGCCATGGTCCAGTTCCGCCCTGGCCATGGCGCTGGGCACCAGCCAGCGCACCGTCCAGCGCGTGCTGGAAACGCTGGCGGCGGCGGGCAGGGCGCAGGCCTTCGGCCAGGGCCGGGCGCGGCGCTGGACCACCCCGCCCCTGCCAGGATTCACGACGACCTTGTTACTCCCCGCCTTCCTGCCGGGCGATTAGCGTGGGACGACATCCACCGGAGGCGACCCCCATGAAACGATCAGCCGCTGAAATACTGCGCGAATACGGCCCCTTCCCCGACGTCGACCGCGTGCACGGGGTGACCTATGACGGCCAGCAGGTCTGGTTCGCCGCGGGCGACCGGCTGAACGCCCTGGACCCGGAAGGCGGCGCCGTGCGGCGTTCCATCGAGGTCGCAGCCCACGCCGGCACAGCCTACGACGGGCGGCACCTGTACCAGATCGCCGAGAACCGCATCCAGAAGCTGGACCCCGCCACCGGCCAGGTGCTGTCCACCATTCCCGCCCCGGCCGGGGGTGCCGATTCCGGGCTGGCCTGGGCGGAGGGCACGCTGTGGGTCGGGGAATACCGCGCCCGCAAGATCCACCAGATCGACCCCGAGACGGGAGCCATCCTGCGCTCCATCGAGACCAACCGCTTCGTCACCGGGGTCACCTGGGTCGACGGGGAGCTGTGGCACGGGACCTGGGAAGGGGGCGAAAGCGACCTTCGCCACATCGATCCGCGCACGGGCGAGGTCCTGGAACAATTGGACATGCCGGCCGGCGCGGGCGTATCCGGGCTGGAATCCGATGGCGGCGACCGCTTCTTCTGCGGCGGGGGCGACAGCGGCACGCTGCGCGCCGTCCGCCGGCCCCGACCTTAAGGCCGCTGCATCACCAGGGCCAGGCCGACAGCGCACCGCCGCCATGGGCCGTTCCCGGCAGATCCGCCAGCATCAGCAGCAGCTGGTCGGCGGCACGCAGGTCGGCTGTATCCAGCCCTTCCTGGAAGCCGTCGCGCAGGGGCCGCAGCAGGGCCAGCGCCCGGCCCGGCTGCCCCTGGTCCATCCAAAGGCGGGCGAGGTCGATCGCAGCGCGCAGTTCCCATGCCTTGGCGGCCTGCCGGCGGCTCCACGCCAACGCGTCGTGCAGCAGCGCCTCCACCTCCGCCGCGTCGCGGCCCGGCAGGGTCCGCAGGACATCGGCCTTGACGCGCAGCAGCTCGGGCATGGTGAACAGTTCGCCGCTGGCTGTGCAGCGGTCGATGGCGGCGTCCACCAGGTCCAACGCCTCCCCCTGGCGGCCGCTGAGCTTGAGGCCCTGCGTCAGCGCCAGGCTGAAGGTGGTGGTCAGCAGCTCATACCGGGCGGCGCGCAGGCGGGCCAGGCTTTCCTCCAGCCAGTCCAGCGCGTCGCCGGCGCGGCCCTGCTGGACGGCCAGTTCCCCCCGCAGGCCCCCGCTGGCGGCGATGTACGGCCCCAGGGCGTTGACCTCGGCGGCGCGGGCGAAGTTGGCCAGGCTGACTTCCGCCTTCTCCAGATCGCCCGCCCACAGGTCGACCGACAGCGTCCACAGCAGAGCGATGCAGTGAGTGACCGCGTGCTCCAGCCCCGCCGCCTCGCGCACGGTGCGGGCGGCCACGGCCCGGGCCTGGTCGGCGTGGCCCATCAGCCACAGCGCGCGGGCCAGCGCGATACCCGAACGGTTGCGGTGGTCGAAGCCGTAATAGATCGTCCGCCGCCGGTCGGACGGCATGCTCTGCCGGATGGAAAACTCCAGTTCCTGGCGCGCGCTGGCCTGGTCCCCCGCCAGGTGGTGTGAGATGCCGGCCAGGGAAGCCGCGACGGCCGCCGCCTCCGGCGTATCGATCACCTCGGCCACCTTCACCGCCATGTCGGCCCAGCCATGGGCCGTCGCGTAGTCGCCGATCCTCTCATGGAAAATCTGCAGGCGGCCCAGAAGGCGCAGCTGGTTCCAATGGTCGCCCAGGGTGGTGGCGACGGCCAGCGCGCGGCGCAGCGCCGTTTCCGCCGCCTCGCTATTGCCGCGGGTGAACATCAGCGCCAGGCCCAGCGCCGCCTGGATCTCAATCTCCACCGCCGTATCGCGGTGGCCGTCCAGGTGGGCCACGGCCCGCGCGCACCAGTCGCGGCATTCCACCAGCAGCGACATGTTGGTGAAAACAGGCACGCTCGCCGCCGCCAGGCGGACGGCCAGCGCCACGTCGCCATCGGGGCCGAAGCTCCAATCCAGGGCGCTGCGTATGTTGCCCAGCTGGCGCGAGAAGTAATGGAAGCGATCGAGACAACGCCGATCGGAAAAGGCCGGCTCCTCCAGCTTGGCCACGAAAAAGGCCGCGTGCCGCCGGGCAACGGCTTGGAAGGCCTGCGGTCCCCGGCCCAGCAGCTTTTCCCGGGCGTAGGCGCGTGTCATTACCATCAGGCGGTAGGTGCTGGCGTTGCCCAGCCGGTCGGGGGAGATCAGCGACTTGGTCGTCAGCTCATCCAGGGCCAAGACCGCTGCATCGGTGGGCACCTCCTCGTCCGTCACCACCTGCAGCGCCGCATCGATGGAAAACGGGCCCAGGAAGACCGACAGGCGTTCCAGGGTCAGGCGCTCCGCCTCCGGCAGCAGGTTGTAGCTCCAATCCAGGGTGGCCTGCAGGGTCTGCTGGCGCGGCAGGGCGGTGCGGCGTCCGGCCCAGGCCAGGCTGAACCGCTCCCCCAGCAGCTGGGCCGTTGCCTCCAGCCCGTGGGCCGCCACCCGCACGGCCGTCAGTTCGATGGGCAGGGCCATGCCGTCCAGCCGGCCGCACATGTCGGATACCAGGCGGACGGCGTCGACATCGAAGCGCAACGCGCTGTTGCCGGCCGACGCCCGTTCCACGAACAGCGCCACCGCCGGATAGGCCAGCAGCGTGTCCAGCGACAGGCCCTCGGCACCGGCATCGGGATAGGCCAGCGAGCCCAGCCAGTGCACATGCTCCGCCCGCACGCGCAGCGGCTCGCGGCTGGTGGCAAGGATACGGACCTGGGGGGCGGCGTCGATGAGGCGCTCCACCACCCGCGACACGGCGTCCACCAGATGCTCGCAGTTGTCCAGGATCAGCAACAGGTGTTCCTGGCGGACATGACCCAGGATGACCGCCATGGGGTCTTCGGACTGAACCAGCGTGCCCAACGCCGCCGCGATGGCGGAGGCCAGCAGGGCCGGATCCTCCAGGGTGCCCAGATCGACGAAGCGCACCTTGCCGTCGAAGTGGGGCATCAGCATGTGCCCCATCTCCACCGCCAGGGTGGTCTTGCCCACGCCGGCGGCGCCGACGATGGTGAAGAGCGGCGTTTCCGGCACGCGGCCCGTCAGCAATTGCACGTCCGCTTCCCGACCGAAGACCCGCGGCAGGCGGGCCGGCAGACGGCCGGCGGCGTCCATGGAATAGAGGCCGCCGTCACGGGGGGCCAAAGGGGCGACCGCCGGCGTTTCCGCCGCCGGGGCCGCCCGCTGCAGGGTGGCGACGAAAGCGTAGCCCACGCCCACCTGGGTCGCGATATAGCGGGCGCCGTTCTCGCCATCGCCCAGTATCTTGCGCAGGCCCGCCATATGGAAACGCAGGCTGCCATCCTCCACCACCACGTCAGGCCACACGCGCTTCAGCAAGTCGCGCTTGGCAAGCACGCGGCCGGGCTGTTCCACCAGGGCGACCAGCAGATCGAAGGTGCGGCCACCGATCTCGACCGGAGCGCCGTCCCGGGTCAGCAGGCGTTCGCCCACGGTCAGGCGGAAGGGACCAAAGGCGACCGGGCCGTCCAGCAGCGAAACCTGGACCGGGGGGATTTGGGAAGAGGAAGACATGTCGTTCACAAACTGCCGCCTTTTCGCAGCGCGGTCGAGTCACAAGCCATCGCCAGGGCCACGGGTGGGCAGGTCCCGGCCGAAGGCGCGCTGACATCGAGGACAAGTGTGTGGTGCTTTCATCCCTTCCCCGCAAGTTAGAGCGCGTTAGGCCTTGTGAGACATATGAATCCAGACCAGCCGCCCCTATACAGCGGACCCGGAACATGGTCAGTCTCGGCGATGCGCGCACACTGGTATTGTAAGTTGGGAACCAATTCCCGCCTGGCATTCTGGACCTCGTTCGCGGGCTTCAGTCTGGATGCCATGGATGTGCAGCTGTACGCCTTCATGCTGCCCGTCCTGGTGGCCTTATGGAATTTGACCCATGCGCAGGCCGGCCTGCTGGCCACGGTCACCCTGGTATCTTCCGCCGCCGGCGGTTGGATCGCGGGGATGCTGGCCGACCGGCTGGGCCGCGTCCGGCTGCTGAAGGTCACCATCATGGGCTTGGCCGTTTCAACTTGCCTGTGCGGCCTGGTCGACGGCTACGTGTCGTTCCTGGCGGCACGGGCGTTCCAGGGGCTGTGCTTCGGCAGCGAATGGACGGTGGGCGCCGTCCTGGTGGCGGAGGCCGCAGCCCCGGAATTCCGGGGCCGCATGGTAGGTGCCGCGCAGAGCGCCTGGCCGGTGGGCTGGGGCCTGGCCGCCGCCAGCGCCACCCTGATCCCCGCGCTGCTGCAGCCGGACTGGGGGTGGCGGGCGCCCTTCATGATCGGGCTGCCGCCGGCCCTTCTGGTGTTTATCTACCGCACGCGCATGAGCGAGACCGAGGCCTTCCTGCAATTGACGCGCGCCCGGCCCGCATGGAACGGCATTTTCGCCGCCCCCGTGCTGCCCTCCACCCTCAAGGGCTGCCTGCTGACCACCGGCATGCACGGCGGCTATTGGGCCATCGCCACCTGGTGGCCGGCCATGCTGAAGGCGGAACGGGGGTTTTCCACCGGCACCGCCAGCCTGTATTTCGGCGCGCTGGTGGCCGGGTCCTTCCTGGGCTACGCCTTCGGCGCCTGGCTGGGCGACCGCAAAGGCCGGCGGAAAACCCTGGCCAGTTTCGCCCTGGGCGCCACCGCGCTGCTGCTGGCCTGCACGCTCTATCCCGTGTCCGACCAGGCGCTGTTGCTGTTGAGCTTCCCATTGGGCTTCTTCGCGCTGGGCATGTTCAGCGTCATCGGCGCCGTCCTGGCGGAGCTATATCCGACCGCTCTGCGCGGGTCCGGCCTGGGCTTCTGCTATAATTTCGGGCGGGGCATGGCGGGCATCACGCCCTTGCTGATCGGTGGCAGCATCCTGGGCCTGGGGCTCCGCCATGCCATCGGCCTGTACGCCATTGCCGCCTATGCCCTGGTCCTGCTGGCCGCCTTCCTGCTGCCCGAGACACGCGGGCAAGAGCTAAGGAGCGCGCCGGTGGAAAGCTAGGACGGCGGCACAACCCCAAGCCTTACAGTCCCAGCTCTGAAAGCGAGGGGTGGTCGGCGGGGCGGACACCCAGCCGCCAGCGCAGCATGCGCTCATGTTCCTGTATGGGATGCTCGTTCACGCTGGTCAGGCGACGGCAGATCAGACCGGTTTCGTCATACTGCCACGCCTCGTTGCCGTAGGCGCGGAACCAGGTGCCGCTGTCGTTGCGGAACTCGCTGGCGAAGCGGACGGCGACACGGGCGCCATGCGACGCCCAAAGTTCCTTGATGGTCCGCATCTCGATCTCGCGGCGCCACTTGCGGGTGACGAAGGTGCGGATCTGCTCCCGCCCCCACAGGAAGTCGGCACGGCTGCGCCAGTGGCAGTCTATGCGGTGGCTGAGGACCACGGCATCGAGATCGCGCAGGTTCCAGCCATCCTCCGCCGTCCGCACCCGTTCGATCAGGTTGGGGTCCAGAGTCGGCGCCGCGTTATGCGTGGTCATGAGATGTCCTTAAATTCAAAGACAGCGGCGCGGCCGCATCAGGGCGCATACCGGGTGAAGACATAATCCCGGTCCGCCACCAGCGCCTGGTGGCAGCCCCAGCAGGTTTCATGCTGGGCCTGGTCCGCTGGCTGGCCGTTGACGAAACGGCCGAAGCCCCAGCCCCCGGTGGCGGCGTAGCGCTTGCTGTCCTTGACCATGATCTGCACCGTGGTCGCCGCCCC
This sequence comes from Nitrospirillum amazonense, assembly GCF_029594735.1. Taxonomy (NCBI): domain Bacteria; kingdom Pseudomonadati; phylum Pseudomonadota; class Alphaproteobacteria; order Rhodospirillales; family Azospirillaceae; genus Nitrospirillum; species Nitrospirillum amazonense. Next base: position 234,393 of record NZ_JARPAF010000001.1, on the reverse strand, counting down.
GGGGACGGAGGCGGTGGCGAACTCTGGCGACTGGGTATGCTTCCATGCCAGCTTCACCAGGACGGTACCGTCCGGGAACGGCAGCGTGCCCGCCTGATAGGCCTTGATGGCCGTGGTGTTGCCCACGATGGCGCGCAGCTCATCCAAGGGCGCCGCCTCCTGCGCCGGCGCCACCAGCTGCCAGGCGCGATATCCCTCGGGAATGGTCACGCCATAGAGGGGGGAGGCGGCGCCGGCATTCGCGCCATCCCGCGCCCCTTCGGCCGACGCCCCCGTCGGCGCCAAGGACAGGGCCGTGGCGGCTAGCGTGCCAGCCACCAGCAGCGTGCTTGTGAACAGTCGCATGGCACGTCCCTCACATCTTGTCGGCATCGATGACGGCGCGGACAAAGTCCTCGGGCGCCTCCTGCGGCAGGTTGTGCCCGATGCCGCCGGTCACCAGGCGATGGGCGTACTTGCCGGTGAACTTCTTGGCGTAGGCCGCCGGCTGCGGATGCGGGGCGCCGTTGGCATCGCCTTCCATGGTGATGGTGGGGACACCGATGGCGGGCGCCTGGGCCAGCCGCTTCTCCAGCTCATCGAATTGCGCCTCGCCTTCCGCCAGGCCTAGCCGCCAACGGTAGTTGTGGATGACGATATCGACATGGTCCGGATTGTCGAAGGACGCCGCGGAGCGATCGAAGGTGGCGTCGTCGAAGCCCCACTTCGGCGAGGCTAGGCGCCAGATCAGCTTGGAAAACTCATGAGTGTTGGCGGCATAGCCTGCCCGGCCGCGTTCGGTGGCGAAATAGAATTGGTACCACCACTGCAGCTCCGCCGCCGGCGGCAGCGGGGCCTTGCCGGCCGCCTGGCTGCCGATGAGATAGCCGCTGACCGACACCATGGCCTTGCAGCGCTCCGGCCACAGCGCGGCCAGGATGTTGACGGTACGCGCGCCCCAGTCGAAGCCGGCGACCACCGCCTGGCGGATGTTCAGCGCGTCCATGAAGGCGATGGCGTCCACGGCCAGGGCCGCCTGCTCGCCATTGCGCATCGCGTTGGTGTCGCGCAGGCGCGTCGTGCCATAGCCGCGCAGGTGGGGCACGATCACGCGATAGCCGGCGGCGGCCAGCTTGGGTGCCACCTCCGCGAAGGCGTGGATGTCATAGGGCCAGCCGTGGAACAGCAGCACCGGCTTGCCATCGGCGGGCCCGATGTCGGCGTAGCCCACGGTCAGGGGGCCAGCGTCGATCCGCTTCAGCGACGCGAAGGGGTCGGCGCCGCCGCCCGCCGGCTTGGCGGTGGGCGTGGCGGCCGCCGCCCGGGCGGACGCCATGCCCCCTAAGGTGGCAGCCACGGCCGCCGCGGCGCCGGCCCCCAGCAGCTGGCGCCGCCGCTGGTCGATCTTGTCGAAGGGGTTCGTGAGGTTCATGACCCAATCACCTTTGATCCGGCGGGGGGAGTCCCGTCCCGCCCGCGTTGCGTTTTCGTCAGAGCTCAGAATAACGATCGGTGCCGGACAGGCCCGTTATGTGTCGTGAGGCCTTATGAGCGGGCCGCGCCGATGACGGTGTCGATGCCGTGGTGCCGATGCGGTACACGGGCCTTCCCCTTTTCTGCGATCAGGGCGCCGGGCTGGCGGCGGCCTTTTCGATCAGGGCGGCGACGGTGCCGGGATGCGACACCATCACGACGTGGGATCCGCCCTTGACCACCACCGTGCCGTGGGAATGCGCCCGCTCGGCCATGAAGGCCAGGGCCTGGGGCGGAATGTTCCTGTCCTGGTCGCCGTAGACGAACCAGGAAGGAACACGGTGCCAGGCGCCCTCGCCCGACGCCTCGCCCAAGGCGGCCTGGGCGATGGGGCGTTGCGTCGCCGCCATCAGCTTGGCCTCGGCCGCCGGCACATCGGCGGCGAACTGGTCGGGGAAGCGTTCCTGTTGGATGTAGAGGTCCTTGCCCCCATCCGACAGGGTCACGGCCGGGGCCAGCGTGGGGGCCAGAGTGCTGCCGGGGAACTTACCGCTGAGGCCCGCCGCCGTCTCCCCCGCCTCGGGCGCGAAGGCGGCGACGAACACCAGAGACTGCACGTTGGCCTTGCCATTGGCCGCTTCGCTGATGACGGAACCGCCATAGGAATGGCCGACCAGCACCACCGGCCCCGGGATGCTGGCCACGACGTCGGCCACGGCGGCGGCATCGCTTTTAACACCGCGCAGCGGGTTGGCGGCGGCCACCACCGGATAGCCGTCCTTTTCCAGGGTGCGGATGACACCGTTCCAGCTGGACGCGTCGGCGAAGGCGCCGTGCACCAGGACGATGGTGGGCTTCGGGGGCTTGGCGACCGTCTCGGCGGCGGCAACGCCGGCCGTCAGCAGCGCCACCGTGACGGCGGCGGCGAAGAGTTTCTTCATGATCATTTCCTTGGGAGGGAGAGGACCGCTCAGCGCAGTGAGCGGAAGGCGGCGCGCACCTCGGCCGTGAACAGCTCGGGCTGTTCCCACGAGGCGAAATGGCCGCCGTTGCTGGCCTCGCTGAAGTAGACCAGGTTGTGGTAGCAGCGTTCTGCCCAGGTCTTGGGCGCGCGGTAAATCTCACCGGGGAAGACGGTGACGGCGACCGGCAGCGTCTTGATGTCGAAGGCGTTGAAGTTGTTGGAGTGGTCTTCCCAATAGATGCGCGCGGCCGAAGCCCCGGTGCGGGTCAGCCAGTAGAGGGAGATGTCGTCCAGCATCTCCTCCCGCGTCAGCACGCGTTCCGGCTGGCCGCCGCTGTAGGTCCAGGTCGCGAACTTGTCGTACATCCAAGCGGCCAGGCCGGCCGGACTGTCCAGCAGGGAATAGCCGATGGTCTGCGGCCGCGTGACCATCATGTCGGCGTAGCCGGAGCTGTCGCGGTAGAAGGTCTCCAGCGCGTCGAACGCCGCCCGCTCCTGGGGCGTGAGCGTGGCTGGGGCCGGTCCGCCAGCCTTCAGGATGGCCGCGATCTCCGCCGGCACCGTGGCGGGCATGTTGAGATGGATGGCCATCAGGCCGGGCACGTCTTGCCGCGCCATGCGCTGCGAAATGACGGAGCCGCAGTCGCCGCCCTGGGAAACGTAACGCTCATAGCCCAGGCGGCGCATCAGCGTGCCCCAGGCACGGCCGACACGGTCGGACCCCCAGCCTTTGCCCGAGGGCTTGCCCGAAAAGCCGAAACCGGGAATGGAGGGGATGACCAGGTGGAAGGCGTCGTCGGCGCTGCCGCCGTGAGCCATGGGGTTGGTCAGCGGGTCGATGACCTTCAGGAATTCCAGGATGGACCCCGGCCAGCCATGGGTCATGATCATGGGCAGGGCCTTGGGATGCCGGGACTTCACATGAATGAAGTGGATGTCCAGCCCGTCGATCTCGGTGATGAACATGGGCAGGGCGTTCAGCTTGGCCTCAAGTTTGCGCCAGTCGTAATCCGTGCCCCAGGTGCGCAGCAGCGACTGCATGGTGGCCAGCCGGACCCCCTGGCTGTCGTCGGGCACGGTCTCGGCCTCGGGCCAGATGGTGGCGTTGACCCGCCGCTTCATCTCGGCCAGCGCCTCATCCGGGATCTGGACCTTGAACGGGCGGATGGCCGCGTCGCCCGTGGCGGCCCTCACCGCGCCGGGCAGGGCGCCAAAGGCGCCGGCCGCCGCCGTGGCGGCCAGGAAATGACGGCGTGTCGCCGGGGGGAAATTCATCGATCGCTTCCCTTTTCCGCAGAGGATAGTCCCACGGCGAAATCAGTAAGCGAGAGACGGGCGCCCCGCCTGTTATGGCTTGTGATGCGGTATTGGCGGCTGTCAGCCGCGCCCCCGGTTAGCCCACAGATCGGCGAACAGGCGTCATTCGCAGCGCAGGTCGCTCACGAACTCATAGCGGTCGCCACGATAGGCCGAGCGCGTGAATTCCACCGGCGTGCCATCACCCAGGCGGGTCACGCGTTCGATGCGCAGCACCTCGGCGTTCTCCCTGACGGAGAAGATACCGGCCTCCGTCGGCGTGGCGAGCGAGGCGCGGATGCGCTGCTGGCCCTTCACCGGACGATAGCCGTGGGCGCCCAGGGCCTCGTACAGGGAATCGCCCAGTTCCTCCAGCGCTGGCAGAAAGCGCGCCGGCACCACCGCATGCTCTATGGCCAGCGGTTCCCCATCCGACAGGCGGATGCGGCTCAGCCGCGCCACCTTGGTCACCACCGGGATCTCCAGCATGGCTGCCTCATCCTCCGTGGGGCTGGCGTAGGCCTTCATCATCCAGATGACACCGGGCTTGTCGCCGCGCCGGCGGGCATCGTCGCTGAAGCCGCTGAGGAAGGCCGGGGCCTCTATCCGCGGCGCCACGAAGGTGCCCGATCCGTGCTTGCGGAACAGCAGCCCTTCCTCGATCAGCTTGTCGATGGCCTTGCGGATCGTCACCCGCGACATGCCGGTCAGGTCGCTGAGATTGCGTTCCGACGGCAGGGCGTTGCCGGGGTCGATACCGCCCGAGGCGATCTGTTCCCGCAGTTTCCGCGCGAGCTGCAAATAGATCGGGGTGCTGTCGTCGGGCTGGGGGGCCAGTTTATCGCGCATCGGGATCACATATCGCAAAAATGGGGAGATTACACGTCAAAGGGGGCCGTGGGCCAAGGCCGACTTCAGGTCTTTGGGATACAGGGTCAAGAGTGCGTCGGCCTCCGCCGGGGGGCGGCCCGAAGCGACAAGGACGGCCTTGCGGATGTTATAGTCCGAAACCTTCAGCGCGTCCTCCGCCTCTACTTCGGAGACACCCGTCAATTCCTGTACGATACCGCAGGCACGGCGCGCCAGCTTTTCGTTGGAAACACGCATGTCCACCATCAGGCCGCGATAGACCAGCCCTAGTCTTAGCATCATTGTCGTGGATAAAAGGTTAAGGACCACCTTCTGCGCCGTGCCCGCCTTCATGCGGGTGGAGCCGGCGATGGGCTCGCCCCCCGTCTCCGCCAGGATGGGGTGGTCGCTGGCGTTCAACAGGATGCTGCCGGGGTTGTTGGCGATGCCGATGGTGAGGGCGCCGGCGGCCCGCGCCGCCTCGATGCCCGCCACGGTGAACGGCGTGCGGCCGCTGGCGGCGACACCGATGGCGACGTCGTGGGGACCGAGGGCCGCCGCCGCAATCTGGGCGCGGGCGTCGGCCTCATCATCCTCCGCCCCCTCCACGCTTTCCGTCACGGCCAGGGTGCCGCCGGCCAGCACGAACACCAGGCGGTCGGCCGGCCAATTATAGGTGGGGGTCAGTTCCACACCGTCCTGTACCGCGATGCGGCCGGAGGTACCGGCACCCATGTAGACGATGCGCCCCCCGTCACGCAGCCGCTCGGCAGCTGCCTCGCTGGCGGCGGCGATGCGGTCCAGCTGGCCGTAAACGGAGGACACGGCGGCGAGCTGGCCCTCCAGCATCGCCTCCAGCGCGACCTTGGTCGGCCATTCGGCGATCTCGACGAAGCGTCGGCCGTAGGTTTCGGTGGACATTCAAATCTCCTGAAGGCGCGCGCGCCGCGTGGCGCCATCCGTCTGGCGGACGGCGCGCCCGCACGCGCATAGGGCGAAGGCGGCCAGCGTTCCCACGCACAGCTGCCACGGAAAGGCGAGGTTCTGGAGGCCCGCCGGCAGGGACAGGGCCCGGGCCACGGCCGGCTGCAAGGCCAGCACGACGAGGAAGCCGCCGGCCAGCGCCACCATGACCGAGACGCTGGAGCCCCGGTTGGTGAACAGGGCGGTGAAATAGACGCCCAGCAGGCCGGCGTAGGCGAAGTTCATGACCGACAGCACGAAGTCCAGCAGCGGCGCCCGCGTGTAGTGCTGCCAGTAGTAGGAGCCGATGGCCATGACCAGCGTCGCGGCGCTGACCGCCGCCATGCCGAAGCGTCCGGCCATGACGTAATGGTGTTCACCGGCCTGGTGCCGGGCGGCGTGCCAGGGGCGGTAGAAATCCTGGATCAGCACCGACGACATGGCGTTCAACGCCGACATGGTGGTACCCACGGCCGTGGCGATGACGCCGATGGCCATCATGCCGCGGATGCCGGCCGGCGCCTCCGTCAGGATGAAGTGCATGAGGACGGTGATGTCCTCGCCCTGGAAGGCGCGGGCGGGGCCGGCGCCGGCCGCCGCGGGCCCGCGATAGAACAGGTAGAGCAGGCTGCCGATGGCGATGAACAGCCAGACGATGGGGATGGCGGCGGCGATGGACAGGTACAGGCCCTTGGCGCTGGTGCGCGCGTCACGGCAGGCCAGCAGGCGCTGCGTCGTGTCCTGGTCTAGCGCATAGTTGCCGATGAACAGCAGCACGATGCCGGTCAGCGACGCCCACAGGCTGAAGGGGGCGGAGAGGCTGGCCGTCAGGTCGAACAGGCGCAGCTTGTCATGCCCGCCCTGGGCCCCATCCGGGGCTGCCGACAGGGCCTGGATCATGTCTCCCAGCGGCATGTCCAGGCGGTGCAGCAGCAGCAGCGTGATGCCGATGGCGGCGCCGACATAGACGATGAACTGCAGCAGGTCGATCCAGACGATGGCCTTCAGCCCCTTGTGAAAGGCGAAAAGGAAGGACGCCAGGATGAGGAAGGCAGACGCGACGGACACATTGGCCGCCGTGACGGTGCCAAAGATGATCATGGCCACGGCGATGGCCGCCAGATACAGGCGGGCGCCGCCGGCGATGATGCGGCCCACCAGGAACATGCCGCCCGCCGCCTTCATGGCCGCCGCGCCGAAACGGCGGCCCAGCAGTTCATACACCGTGGTGACGTTCTGGGCGTAGAAACGCGGGATGAAGACATGGGCGACGATCACCACCGCCAGGAAGGCGCCGAGGAAGGTGCTGAGATAGGTGAAATCGCCGCGATAGCCGAAGTCGGGGCCGCCCAGGAAGGTGGCGGCGGACTGGGTCGTGGCCAGGACCGAGATGGCGGCCAGCCAGGCCGGAACCTGTCCCGACGCCAGGAAATAATCCCGGGCGTCACCGCTGTCCTGCCGGTTGACGGCGTAGCCCACGCCGGCGATGGCCAGGAAATACAGGCCCACGACCGCCCAGTCCAAGCCGGAGAAAGCGCCACTCATACCACCCCCAAAACCTTTTCCCCCCGATGCGGGAGACCCTTCGATTTGCGGCCGTCGGCGGGCACCACCAGATGGCGATGCCCGCCAACTTCCCCTTACTGGCGGAACGTCAGCGCGATGGAGAACACGCGGCCCTCGACATTGTAGGTGTCGGGGAAGGTGTTGAACACGCCGCCGGCGACGAAGGGCGGGTCCTTGTCCAGGATGTTCTGGATGCCGCCGGACACCGAGATGTCCTTGGTCAGCTTGTACGAGCCCGTCAGGTCGAAGTAGTTCTGCGCCGCGATGGTGCCGTTCTGCCCCGGGGCGCTGTTGCGCACGGAGCCGATGCGCGTCCAGGCCAGGCGGACCATGGCGTCATCGAACAACCAGCTGACGCTGGCGTTGTGGCGGTAGTCCGGCTGCACCAGCGTGGTGCCGTCGCTGGAGCAGGTGGCACCGTAGGTGCCGGCGCATTCCAGGGTGGCCACGGCGGCGTTGGGCTGGAACAGGTATGTGGAAACGATATTGGCCTGGTAGGCGAACTGCAGGCCAGCACCAGGCAGCCAGTCCGGCTCCACGAAGTAGGTCATGCCGATGTCGAAACCCTTCTGGTCCAGCAGGCCCAGGTTCTGGTTGTTGACGTAGGCGTTCGCCAGGTGGCCGTTGGTCGGGTTGCGCGACACCAGCTTGCACAGCGGGTTGTTGGCCGTCGGGTTGGTGATGTAGCAGCTGGTCAGGGCGTTGACCGGCTGAATGACGCCGATCGCCCCGGTCAGGTTCAGCTGGTAATAGTCCACCGTGATGTTCAGGTGGGGGATGAAGGTGGGGGTGATGACCGCCCCGATGGTCTTGGTCTGGCCGGTTTCCGGCTGGATGTTGGCATTGCCGCCGTAGAAATATTGGCCCTCAAGGTATGACGGCGCGAAGGAGTTGGTGGAGCCCACCGCCGGCGCGCCGAAGCGGGCGCACTGGGCGGCGTTGCCGGTGCCCAGCACGCAAGGATCGCCGGCGTAGCGCGGCGCCAGGCGGGCCACCGTCACCAGGTTGTTGAACGGCAGGGACGAGGTGGCGGCCGCGTATTCGCTGAAGTTCGGCGTGCGGATGACGCGCTGCATGGTACCGCGGAAGCGGATGTTGTCATCCACCGTCCAGGTGAATTCGCCCTTGGGCGTGCCGTCGGCCCCCCACAGCGAGTACTCGGAGTAGCGATAGGCGCCGCCGACGTCGAAGCCCTTGATCAGCGGCAGGTCCTTCAGGACCGGCACCAGCAATTCGCCGTAGATTTCCTTGACGTCGAAGCTGCCGCTGTAGGCGGCCTGCACACCCTGGCGGAAGGTGTTGCCTGTCAGCAGGGCGGAATCCTGCGTGTAGTTGCCGGTCTCGTTGCGGTACTCATAGCCCAGCGAGAAGCCCACCGGGCCCGCCGGCAGGGAGAACAGGTCGGCCGAGGTGCCACTCAGCACGCCCGAACCGATCAGTTGCTCGCGGGTACGATGGAAGGCATCGAAGGTCAGGCCCAGCTGCTTCACGCTGGACTGGTTGGGACCGAAGAAGTCGATGGTGTTGGCCAGCGAGGCGACATTGTTCACGCCGGCGGCGCTGGTGACCAGGCCATCACCGGTGATGGGCGAGTCCTCGGTGGAACGGCCGTACTGCACATAGGCGTCCCATTTGATGTTCTTGGTGATGTCGCCGCGCAGGCCGGTCTGGATCTGCTCCGTCTCGCGATCGGTGTGATAGGTGATCAGGCCCAGCTCGGCCAGCGACCGGGTGATGCGCATCTGCGCCGTGCCGTTGACGAAGGTCAGCTGGTTGGCGATCTGCGGCGTCAGGAAGGGGTTGTTCTGGCTGATGGAAACGACCTGGTCGATGGAGGGCGGATTGGGGCCGGGCGTGCCCGACTCCTCCGTCTTCGCGCGGGTGTACATGGCGCGGCCGTAGAGTTCGACATTGTCGAACAGGTCATAGTGGTAAAGGGCAGTGGCGTTGTAACGGTTCAGCGGCTCGATCAGCGGGTATTCGCTGCTGATGTTCGAGGTGGCGGACGGGCTGGTGGTGAATTGGCCACTGGAATCAAAGCCGAATTTGCGCCCGCTGGCCACGTCGGTGAAGACGCCGCCCACATTGGGGATGGTGCTGGCCGGCGTCAGCGCCCATTTGCGCGACCCGGAATCCACCTCATCCCGCTTGGTGTAGTTCAGGGCCACGACGACATGGCCGCGCCCGTTGTTGATGTTGCCGCCGAAGGTCAGGTCGGCACCGTATTCGGAGCCGCCATGCTGGGCGCTGCGGTCCGTGACCGTGCCCTCGATGCCCTCGAAATCGCGGTCCAGGATGAAGTTGACCACGCCGGCCACGGCGTCGGCGCCGTAGACCGCCGCCGCACCGCCGGTCAGCACATCCACCCGTTTGATCAGCGCCACCGGGATGCTACCGACATCGACGGAATTGCGGAAGCTGAACGGGGTCGCGCGGGTGCCGTCGATCAGCACCAGCGACCGGCTCTGCCCGAAGTTGCGCAGGTCGAAGACCTGGGCGCCGAAGGCGTCGCTGCCCTGGGATGAGGCGCGCACGCCACCCGCCAGCTGCGGCAGCTTGGTGGAGAAATCCTGCACCGTCAGCGCCTGCTGCAGGCGAATATCCTCGGACGAGGTCGAGGCCACCGGGCTGGCCGCCGTCAGGCTGGGCCGGGGAATGCGCGTGCCCGTCACCACGATCTCTTCCAGGCCGGAATCCGCCGGCTCGGCGCCGGCCGAGGCGGCGGTTTGCGCGTAGGCGTTGCCGGCCAGCACCGGCAGGAAAAGCAACGGTGCCGCCAGCGCGGCACGCCAATGTTTGTTCCGCATGCTCCAAGCCCCCCTGTTTTTTGATCGTGGACATACCACTTTGCGGCATATCTCTGGTGAATTAATACCAATCAAAGCCATCTTACGTCAAGCGCTTCGTTGCAGATTCCCTACCATGCGAGCAATAAAGCGAAGGGATTCCGGATAGATCTGCGTCGGCAGAGAGAGATGCCCACCAAGGGGTGGACTCTATTGGTCTACATTGACGCCAGGCACCTAAGACCAGTCAGGCCAGCATGTCCCGCGCGGCCAGCAGGGCGTCGGCCAAGCGGTCGATCTCGGCGGGCGTGTTGTACAGCGCGAAGGAGGCGCGGCAGGTGGCGGTGACACCGAAGCGGGCCAGCAGCGGCTGGGCGCAATGGGTGCCGGCGCGCACGGCGACGCCGAAGCCGTCCAGGATGGTGGCGACGTCCAAAGGATGGGCGCCGCCCAGGGTGAAGGCCACGATGGGCCCCTTCCCCGCCGCCGTGCCGATCAGGCGCAGCGAGGGGATGGCGGCCAGACGCCCTTGCGCGTAGGCCAGCAACCCCGCCTCATGCGCGGCGATGGCGGCAGGCCCCACGCCGCGCAGATAGTCCAGTGCGGCGCCCAAGCCAATGGCCTCGACGATGGGCGGGGTCCCGGCCTCGAACCGGTGGGGCGGGTCGGCATAGGTGACGGTGTCGCGTGTCACCTGGCGCACCATCTCGCCCCCGCCCAGCACGGGCGGCAACCGCCGCAGCCACGCCGCCTTGCCGTAGAGGGCGCCGACGCCGGTGGGGCCGTAGAGCTTGTGACCCGTCAGGACATAGAAATCGACATCCAGGTCGCGCACGTCCACACCCAGGTGGACGGCCCCTTGGGTGCCATCGGCCAGCACGGGGATGCCCCGGCCGTGGGCCAGGCGCACGATGTCGCGCAGCGGCGTCACCGTGCCCAGGACGTTGGACATGTGGGTGATGGCCACCAGCCGCGTCCGGGGCGTCATCGCCCGTTCCACCGCCTCCAGCGCCAGGCCGCCCTCGTCATCCACATCCACCCATTTCAGGACGGCGCCATGACGTTCACGCAGGAAATGCCAGGGGATGATGTTGGCGTGATGCTCCATGACCGAGAGCACGATCTCGTCCCCCGGCTGGATAACCGCCTCGCCAAAGGCGTGAGCCACCAGGTTGATGGCCTCCGTCGCCGATTTGGTGAAGACGATCTCCTCCGCGCTTCCCGCGTTCAGGAAGGCGCGCACGCTGTCCCGCGCCCGCTCGAACCCGTCCGTCGCCCGGTTGGCCAGGGTGTGGGACCCGCGATGGACATTGGCGTATTCGGCGTAGATGGCCTGGGTCATGCGCTCCACCACCGCGCGCGGCTTCTGCGCCGAGGCGGCATTGTCCAGATAGACCAGCGGCCCGCCCTCGACCTCCAGCGACAGGATGGGGAAGTCGGCGCGCAGGCGATCGACGTCGTATGGGGTCGTCACGGTTCCGTCCATCACCACCTCCCTTCCCTGGCCCGCCGGCCGTTCAGATGGTGCCCCGGTCGCGCAGCCGCTCGACCTCATCATCATCGGCGCCCAGCCATTCCTTCAGGATGTCGCCGCTGTGCTCGCCGATCGCCGGGGCGCCGTGGCGCACACTGGTGGGCGTGTCCCACAGGCGCACGGCCGGCGCCTGGAAGGGGACGGAGCCCAGGACGGGATGGGGCACGTCGATGATCTGCTCGCGCGCCACCACCTGGGGATTGGTAACCACATCGGCGATGGTCGCCACCCGCTCGCACGGCACTTCGGCCTCATGCAGGCGGGCCAGGATGGCTTCGCCGTCCAGGGTCAGCGCCCATTCGTTGATGATGCTCTCCAGCAGGCCGACATTGGCGTTGCGCGCCACGAAAGTGGAAAAGCGCGGGTCCTGCACCAGGCCCGGCATGCCCATGGCCGTGGCGAAGCGGGGGAAGTGGGCGTCGTTGCCGGCCACGACGTAGATCCAGACACCATCACGGGCGCGGAAGCAGTGCGAGGGCGAGAGGTAGCGGTCGCGGTTGCCCAGGCGCGGCGGCTCCGCCCCGTTCAGCAGATATTCCGGGATGGCCGTGGTCATCAGCGCCATGCCGCTGTCCATCAGCGTCGCCTCCACCACCTGGCCCCGCCCCGTCTTCCCCCGCGCCTGCAGGGCGGCCAGGGCGCCGATGGTGGCGTAGAGGGCGGTGGTGTAGTCGCAGACGAAGACACCGGACATGGTGGGCGGGCCGTCATGGGCGCCGGTCATGCTCATGATGCCGCTGATGGCCTGGGCGGCGCCGTCGAAGCAGGGATGCTGGGCCAGCGGTCCCTTCTGCCCGAAGCCCGTGACGCGCACCAGGATCAGGCCGGGGTTGGCCTCGCTGAGCACATCCCAGCCCAGGCCCATGCCCTCCAGCGTGCCCGGTCGGAAATTCTCGATGAGGATGTCGGCCTTGGCCGCCAGGCGGCGGATCAGGGCCTGGCCATCGGGGTCGCGAAAATCGACGGCGAAGCCGCGCTTGTTGCGGTTGGCGGACAGGAAGAACAGGGTGTCGCCGGCCACGGCCTCCCCCACGCGGCGGCCATCCTCGCCCCCGTCGATGCGTTCCACCTTCACCACGTCGGCGCCCAAATCACCCATTAGCTGGCCGCAGAACGGACCGGCGATGTATCGCGTCATGTCAAGAACGCGAATACCGTCAAGTGATCCCAGCATAGTCACCTCGCCTTTTTCTATAGAACGACCAAACACGATGAGTTATTGAAATCATCATGCTGATGAGCAATAGTATCCGAAACAGGAGGCAGCCATGCGCATCGCTTATTTTTCCTGGCTTCGCGCCAAGACCGGCACTGCATCGGAACAAATAGACTTGCCGCAGAACTGTAACACGGTGAACGACCTGATCGATTACCTATCTGGCCGGCATCCGGCCTTGGCGGAAATCGCCACCGCGCAGGGCAGCCTGCGCTACACCGTCAACCGCCGCTATGTCGAGAAATCGCATCCGCTGACGGCGACGGATGAGGTGGTCCTGTTCCCACCCGTCACCGGCGGCTGACCGGCATTTCCTTCCTGGGCCGCCCCGCAGCAGGGACAGTTCTCCCGGCGGGGCAGCTCCACCTTGGTGACGTCGCAGCTCCAGGCGTCGTACATCGCCAGGGTGCCGGACAGGCTGGGCTCAACGCCCAGAATCTCCTTGATCACCTCGATGGCCTGCAGGGCACCCATGACGCCCACCGCCGGGCCCAGCACGCCGATTTCCGAACAGCTGGGCGCCAGCGCCGGCACCTCGGGATAGAGGCAGCGGAAGCAGGGGTGCGGGCCCCCCAAATGGGATTTGAAGGTGGTCAGGATGCCGTCTGCCAGCTGCACGGCGGCGCTGACCAGAACGATCCGGGCCCGGCGGCAAGCGGCATGCACCGCGTCGCGGGTGGCGAAGTTGTCGCAGCCGTCGGCCACGACGTCGTACTGGGCCACCAGTGCGTCCGCGTTCTCCGCGTTCACCGGCACCGCGTGTTCCACCAGCCGCACATGCGGGTTGATGCGGGCCAGCGTGAGGGCGGCACTCTGTACCTTGGGCATGTCCAACCGGTCGATGCCGTGCAGGATCTGACGGTGCAGGTTGGACGGCTCGACACAGTCGAAATCGGCGAAGCCCAGCGTGCCCACCCCCGCCCCTACCAGGTACATGAGCAGGGGGGAACCCAGGCCGCCGGCGCCGATGACCAGCACGCGCGCAGCCTTCAGCCGGGCCTGGCCAGCGGCACCGATCTCAGGCAACACAACCTGGCGCCGGTAGAAACTGGCCTCATCGGGAACGGTCGACATCACCCAAGCCTCCGGTTCCGGTTTTCTTAATTACTCAGGCCGCGGCGGCGGCCTCACGGATGCGCTTCACGATCAGATGCACGCCGTTGGCCCGGCTGGGCGCCAGGTTGCGCCCAACGGCCAGCCGGTCCAGCACCGCCGGGCTGTGGGCCAAAATCGCGGTGGGCGGCCGCCCGTCGTACAGCCGCAGCACCAGGGCCAGCAGGCCCCGCATGATCAGGGCATCGGAATCCGCCCGGATATGCAGGGCCGCCGGCGTACGCTGGATGACCAGCCATAGCTGCGACTGGCACCCAGTCACCTGGTCCTGCTCCCGCCGGTCCGCTGGCGGGATGCCCTCCAGGGCGCGGCCCAGGTCCATCAGATGCTTCAGGCGGGCGGACCAGTCATCCAGACATGCGAACTCCGCCTCCAGCGCCGCGGCGACGGCGTCGATCTCCGTGGCGCTGGAGGTGGTGGGTTCGGCCAGGTCGGTCATGGGTCCGCCTTCCCTCATCAGCGCGCGTGGCGCGCCACGATGCCCCCGGTCATGGGCGCCTTCACGCCCGTGGTCTTGGGGAAGCTGATGGGCAGGCCGGCCAGCACCCGGGCCGCGAGATAGGCGAAACACTCTGCCTCCACCGCATCGCCGCGCCAGTCCACCGCCTCGGCCGGCACGGCCTCCACCTTGGCGCGCTCGCCCAGGGCGGACATGATGGCCGGGTTCTTGCGGCCGCCGCCGCAGACGATCAGCTTGGTCGGGCGGGTGGGCAGCAGGTCCAGCGAGCGGCCGACCGTACCCGCCGTGAAGGCGGTCAGGGTGGCGGCGCCATCCTCCAGCGACAGGCCGTCGGCCATGTCGGCGGTGAAGTCGTAGCGGTCGAGCGACTTCGGATATGCCGCCGACAGGTAGGGGTGGTCCAGCAGGCGGGCCAGCCGCGCCTCATCCACCCGGCCGCGCCGGGCGATGGCGCCGTCCACATCCATCTCCCCAGCCCCGTGGCGCATGATCCAGTCATTGATGGGACCATTGGCCGGGCCGGTGTCGAAGGCCTCGAAATGGTCCTTGCCGTCCCACCAGGTGACATTGCCCACGCCACCCAGGTTCAGGGCCGCGACCTCGGGCCCGGCGTGGACACGCTTCAGCAGGGCGGCATGATAGCTGGCGGACAGCGGCGCACCATGGCCGCCCGCGCGCATGTCGGCGGTGCGGAAGTCATAGACGACGTCGATGCCCAGGATGTCGGCCATCAGCTGACCGTCGCCCAGCTGGCGGGTGTCGCCGAAGCGGCCGGGAACCGGCGCGCGATGCAGCACCGTCTGGCCGTGGAAGCCGACGGCCGCCACCTCGTCCGGCCGCATGCCGTTCTCAGCCAGGAACTGGGCCACCGCCTCGGCCTGAGCGCGGGAAAGGGCCCGTTCCGCCTCGGCGAAAATCGGGGGCTCCGCGCCCTCAAACCGCCAGGTGAGCGCCTGGGCCACCGCCTCCCCCAGAAGGCCGCGCAGGTCCGTCGGGTAGGGGGCCAATTTCCAAGGACCAAAGTCGAACACATGGACGCCATCCGTGCGGATGCACGCGATATCGATCATCCCGTCCAGCACTGTGCCCGTCATCAGGCCGATGGCCCACATCGGTTGCATTCATCAATCTCCCTGAGTTCCCAAAGGTTCTTCACTGTATCACGCCCGCGCACCATCCCGGCGTCAGGCGTATTGGCGGGCGGGCTCGCGCCCATCCGCACGCCGCAACGCGGCGGTATGCTTGGCGTGGATCTCGCCCTCCGGCTTGCGGCAGCCGGCGCAGAGCAGAATGGATTGTCGCCCGTCCTCCGCCATGCGGCGGCGAAAATCGACGGCGCGGCCCACCACGGTTTCCGCCGTCTCCGTCATCAGGTTGCCGACGACGCCCTGGGCGCCGTGGCTGATCACGCAGATCGACGTCTCGCCATCCGGGGCCATGCACAGGGTGTGGCCGGCCCAGAAGCAGGCGCCGGTGGGCACGGGCAGGGACGGGTTGATGTCCTGCGACATGCGCCGGTGCAGCGCCTCGTCACTTTCCAGGTCGTCCAGCTCCCGGAGCTTGTGGTGGGCGCCGCCCGGCAACAGGGGCGTGACCTTCACGTGGTTGTCCACCCGCGCCACCAGCTCCAGGAACTCCGGATCATACTCCTCCAGCGGTTCGTTGAGGTCGATCTGGTAGACGCCGACCCGGACATGGCCGTGGTCCCGGCCGCGCGCGTCCAGCAGCGCGCGCAGTCCCTTTATCGTTTTCTGGAACGAGCCCTCACCCCGGTTCAGGTCATGGCTGGCCTGGTTGCCGCCATCGATGGACACGTAAATGGTGTGGGAGTAAGGCACCGCCAGAATTTCCCTAACCCGTTTGGGCGTCAGCAGGGTGCCATTGGTATGCCATTGGAGTGGGGAGTGTGGCAAAAGCCGCCGCGTCATCGCCAACAATTCAGCGAAACGGGGATTCATTAGGGGCTCTCCACGCCAATTCAGGTGTATTCCCTTGACCTCCATCGTCGGTGACGTGGCGAGTTTTATCAACACTTGTTCAAGATCATCTGGCTCCAGATCCAATTTCCCATGGCTTTGCTTCGTATAGCAAAGGCGGCATGACAAATTGCACCGGCTGGTCGGATCCAGCCACAGCCAAATTGGATGTATTTGATCAGACTGGTCATGCAGTGGTTTAAACAACGTACACCTCCGACCGTTTTATTGTCATACAGGGGCGGCCCGTTAGCCCCAGGCGGGAAGGATGTCGTGACCAGATGTGTACCAGATTAATACCATGATGACATCATTAAATTCACACGGTACGGGTGGAAAAAATTTCAGCGGACGAAGAAACTGCCCCGGATCGCGGAAAGCAGCGGCGGGCCGGCCCAGGCCTTCGCGACCGACAGAGAGGGAGATGCACAGTTGTTCCAGGTTCGCGCGCTGATTTCGGATGCCGGCAGCACGTCGGCCAATGAGGATGTGGCCGGCCATTGCGGCGGCTGGGCATGGGTCATCGACGGGGCCACAGGCGTCAGCGGCGCCACCATCGAGGGCCTCAGCGACGCCGCCTGGTTTGCCCGCCAAGTGGACGGTGCCCTGCGCCGGCGCATTCCGGATGGCGATGGACTTCCCACCGACACCGTGTTGCGCCAAGTGGTGGAGGATTGCGCCCAAGGCTACGCCCAGGCCACGGCAAGAACGCCCCGGGCGCGGCACGAGCGGCCGTCGGCCGCCTTCGCCCTGCTGCGGCGCCTGGGGGAACGGCTGGAGATGACCACCCTGGGCGACTGCCAGATCATCCACCGCGACGCGGGCGGCCAAGCCCGCCTGTTCGGCACCTCCGCCATCCCGGTTTTCGAGGAACGCACCCTGGCCGCCGCCCGCCTGGCCTTGGCGGAAGCGCCGGACCTGTCACCCACCGGCCTGTGGGAGCGGGTGGTCGGGCAGTTGCGGACCAACCGTCAGTTCATGAATGTCGATGGCGGCTATTGGGTGCTGAGCACCGACACGGCGGCGCTGGCCCATGTCGACCGCGCGACCATTCCGGTGGGCAATGGCCCGGTGGCACTCGCCAGTGACGGCTTCCTGCGCCTCATCGACATGTTTGGCCAGGCGACGGCGGAGGATTTCCTGGGCTGGGACGATCAGGCCAAGGCGGACGCCGCTCTGCGGGACCTGCGCCGCATCGAGGCCATGGATGATCCCCACCATGGCCATTTGCGGCTGAAGCGCGCGGACGACGCCAGCTTCATCCTGGTCCACCCGGAATAGCGCTCAGTCTGGCGCGCGGCCCGCCAGCGCCAGAGCGCCCTTGATCGCGTCACCCAGGGTGGGCGACAAGCGGCGGCGCACATCGGGGGCCAGCCAGGCCTCCAGGGCGCTTGCCAGGCCGCCGATCAGGCTGACCCGCGGCACCCCTTCCGACAGCAGCGCCCGCACCAGGCCGTTCACATGCTCCGCCGCCTCCTGCACCACCTGGCGGGCCACGGCGTCGCCCTGGTCGGCCTGGCGCAGCACCAGGGGGGCGAAGGTAGCGTAGTCGGTGGCGGTCGATCGGTCCATCCACAGCACCACCTCTGCCGGGTCATCCTGGAAACGGGCCATCAGTTCCCGCGTCAGGACGCTGCCGCCCTCGCGCCCGTCGTGGGCGCGCAGACTGTGCTGCAGGGCCCTCAAGCCCAGATAGGCGCCGCTGCCCTCGTCGGAGATGGGGAAGCCGTAGCCGCCGAACTTCATCTCCCGTCCGTCGACACGGCCGATGGCGCACGTGCCGGTACCGACAATGACGATGCCGCCATCCCGGCCGCCGTGCGCGCCCAGGCAGGCGATCATGGCGTCGCTGGTGAAGGCGATGGAGGCATAGGGGTGGTGGATGGCTTCCAGCGCCGCGCGGGCGCCTTTGCGGCCAATACCGGCCACGCCCACTCCGGCGCGAATGCGACCCACCTGCGCCCCGTCCAGCCCCGCCTCCTCAATGGCGTGGCGGGCCGCCGTCTCGATGGCCTGCCACGACGCCTCGATACCGAAACGGGTGGCGGCGGGGCCGGCGATGCCCTGCCCCAGGACGGTGCCGGCCGCATCCTCCAGCCGCGCGCGGCAGCCGGTACCGCCGCCGTCCACGCCCAAGTACAGCGCGTCGTCCATCAGCCGGGCACCCGCTCGATATCGGCGCCACAGCGAACCAGCTTACGCGCCAAATCCTCATAGCCCCGGTCCAGGTGGTAGACGCGGTTCACCACCGTCTCCCCCTCCGCCACCAGCCCCGCCAGGATAAGGCAGACGGAGGCGCGCAGGTCCGTCGCCATGACAGGTGCACCGCGCAGCCGTTCGACCCCGCGCACCAGCACGGATGTGCCCCGCAGGGTGAGGTCGGCGCCCAGGCGCGCCAGCTCCGGCACGTGCATGAAGCGGTTCTCGAAGATGGTCTCGCGGATCATGGATGCCCCCTCCGCAACCGACATCAGGGCCATGAACTGGGCCTGCAGGTCGGTGGGGAAACCGGGATAGGGCTCGGTCGCGACATCGGTGGCGCGCAGGTGGCCCACCCGTTCCACCATCAGGCCCCGGTCGGTGGGATAGACGCTGACCCCCGCCCGCTCCAGGATCTGGCATTGCACCGCCAGATGGTCCAGCCGCGCGCCGATCAGTTCCAGCCGGCCGCCGGTGATGGCCGCGGCCATGGCGTAGGTCCCGGCCTCGATGCGATCGGGAATCAGCGTGTGCGTCGCCGGGCGCAAGATGGCCGGCCCCTGCACCAGGATGCGCTGGGTTCCCGCCCCCTCGACATGCGCGCCCATGGCCGCCAGGCAGGCGGCGAGGTCCGCCACCTCCGGCTCGCGCGCCGCGTTCAGGATTTCCGTTTCGCCCCGCGCCGTCACGGCGGCCATCATGGCCGTTTCGGTGGCGCCCACCGAAGGCAAGGCCAGGACGATGCGGCCACCAGCCAGGCCGCCCTGCGGCGCCCGGGCGGTGACGTAGCCGCCATCGACCTCCACCGCCGCGCCCAGGGCCGTCAGCGCCTTCAGGTGCAGGTCGATGGGCCGGGCACCGATGGCGCACCCCCCGGGCAGGGAGACGCGGGCGCTGCCGAAACGGCCCAGCAGGGGCCCCAGCACCAGGGCCGTCGCCCGGGCGCGGCGCACGGTGTCGTAATGCGCCTCGGCGTTCACGGCGGCGGCGGCGTCCAGCGTCACCCGGTGCGCGTCGGCGCGTGCCACCCGCACGCCATAGCCGCGCGCCAGCGCCAGCATGGTTTCCACATCGGTGATGGCCGGCAGGTTGGCCAGCGTCACCGGCTGGTCGCTCAGCAGGCTGGCGGCGATCAGGGGCAGCGCCGCGTTCTTGGCGCCGGCGATGTCCACGGTGCCGGCCAGCCGCCGCCCGCCGCGGATGATCAAGCGATCCATGAGGTTTTCCGCATCATAGTCCCGTACCAAATCTGGCAGCGCGCCTGTTCCATTCATCATGCCAGTTCGCCAAGTGGTGACAAACTGGTTTCATGCTGCTAGCCTTCCCGCGATCCCAATCGACCGAGCAGAAGTCCCCCCGCGATGCCTGCTACACCGATCCATCCAAGCTTGACCCCAGATCAGGCCCCCGATCAAGCCGGCCTGGCCGATACTGCCGGCGCCACCTGCGAAATCTTCGTCAACCGCCGCCGCTTCGCCATCGGCAACCAGATGGTGACCGCCGCCGACATCGCCGCCCTGATGGGCGTACCGGCGGACAACGCAGTGGTTGAACGTAGCGACCCATCCGGCGACTGGGTGGCCCTGCCCCTGTCCGACACCGTGGATATCCACCCGGGCGACACCTTCCTGGTCACCCGCCAGTTCGTGATGGGTGGGCATGGTTGAGCGCGCCCGCACCGCTCCCAGCGGGGAGCCGTATCGTGTCGCCCCTGCAGGCCTGCTGCGCCTGGCCTCGCCGGAGAAGGAGGCGCTGTTCGCCACCGTGTTCACCGGCCAGCCGGATCGGGAGGGCGGCTGTTTCGCCCGCTTCGGCTGGCGGCTGACGGGCGGCCACCTGGCGGTCACGCTGGCCGCCATCGACACGCCGCAGCCGGGCGATATCGAGGGTGGCGGGACGGGGATCAAGATCACGGCCAACGCCCTACGCCGCGCCGCCCTGGCGGCGGAGGGCCATCCGCTGGCCGTCGGCTTCATCCACGCCCATCCCGCCGGCGTGGCGCCCAAGCCCAGCGCCCTGGATGACGAGATGGACCGGTACATGGCCGGCTATTTCGCCGACCTGGTCCCAGGCCGCCCCTTCGTCAGCCTGATTGTTTCCAAGATCGGGGGCGACACCGCCGTCCACGGCCGGATCTTCCACGACGGCGCCTGGCATGAGATCGGCCGCGTGGCGGCGGAGCGGGATCCCACCGTGATCGCCTGGCCGCAAGGCGAACCACCGCCGGAGCCGCCCATCCCGCCGGAGCGGGTGGCCCGCCTGACCAGCGCCTTCGGGCAGGAGGCGTACCAGCGCCTGCAACGCTCCACCGTCGCCCTCATCGGCGCCGGGGGCACCGGCTCTGCCGCCATTCCCATCCTGGCGCGGGCCGGTGTGGGCCGCCTGATCATCATCGACAGCGACCACGCCTCGGAGTCCAATCTGGAACGGCTGCACGGCAGCACCCCGGCCGACGTGGCCAACCGCGTGCCCAAGGTCACCATCGCCAAGCGGTCGGTGGCGGAATACGCCCCCGGCACGGTGGTGGAGGCCATCAACGGCCGCCTGCCGCAGCCCGAGGTGTTGGACGCCGTGCTGCAGGCCGACGTGCTGATGGGCTGCACCGACGCGCATTCCAGCCGCATGGCCGTGGCCGACATCGCCACCCGCTACCTGATCCCCGCGGTGGATTGCGGCGGCCTGATCGAGGGGCGCGACGGCATCGTCACCGGTCAGCTGGTGCAAATCGTCCGCTTCCTGGCGGCCGACCCCTGCCCCCGTTGCCGCGGCATGATCTCCGCCACCCGGGTGATGCAGGAGATGCTGCCGGTGGTGGAGCGACTGGCCCCGGCCGACCAGGCGGCCCTGGCGGCGGCACGTGGCGAGCGGCCGGACCCCATCCTGACCGCTGTACCGCAGATCGATACCGTGGGCTACATCACCACCACGGCCGGAACGCTGGCGGCGGGCTTCGTCATCGGCTGGCTGACCGGCCGCTTCTCCCCCACCTTCGAACGGCTGCAACTGGATCTGGTGTCGGATTGCCTGGGCGCCGTGGATCGGCCGCAACGGCCCCAGCCAGGATGCAGCTGCACCACCACGCGCGGCTATGCCGACCAGGCGGCCGACGCGGCGCCATTCCAGCCGCCCGCCCATTGGCCGGCCCCGGTCCGGCTGTAAGGGGCCGCCCCCTAGAATCCCAGACCAGCCGCCGGGCGGTGGCAGGAGCAGCCGACGAAGTGGCCCGACAGCGCCTCTAGCGAGCGCAGCTGCGCGCCATTATGCACGTAGTCCTCGCCCGGCGCCGGTTCCACCTCCAGCACCAGATCGCCGTCGGTGCCAAAGCGGGCCGGCAAGCCGACGAAGGGCAGGTTGCCGGTGCCCAGTTCCAACCCCTCGGAAGAGATGGCGCTGACCAGCGTATCGGCATCCAGCCCTGGGTCCGCGCAGGCCTGGGGGTCCAGGCGGATGGCGTCGGAGACGTGCAGATAGCTCATCCGCTCGTCCACGAAATCAAAGGGTTCCAGCCACGCCGTCCGATCCAAGTCATCGGCTGTGATCCAGCCGAAACGGGCGTCGCCGTCGGTCAGGCGCGGCTGGGCGCGGCGGCGGTTGAACAGGTTGGCCGATAGGGTGGCGTGCGCCACGTCGATGAACGGTTCCACCCCCGTCAGCCCGTCACGGACCAACGCCTCACGGAAACGCTCGATCTCCCACGGGAAGAAGTGGTCCAGCGGCCCGGTCATGTAATTGCGGCCGTCACGGGGCAGCAGGGAATAGTGGCCGACATTCTCCACCAGCAGCCGCATACCGCCCGCCAGGCGCGCCAGGTCGCGCACCGCCTCTCCAAATCCCTGCGCGGCCTCATCCCGGTCGCGGGCGCGGGGCGGGGCCTGGCCGAAAACCATGTCGAAATAGCGGTGCAGGACGACGGCCCCGGCCCCGATCTCGGCCGCGAAGGCCAGGGTGTGGCGGCATTGGTCGGCATCGAAGCCGACGCGCGTGACCAGGGGCACCGACTGAGGCGGGATGTGAACGATCAGCGCATCCACCGGAAATTCCTGTCGCAACCGGGCGATATTGCGCCGAGCGAGGGCGAGACCGGCGGCGGAGGTCACGTCCCGCTCCCCAAAGGTGTGCAGCTCCAGCCGTACCGGCCGCCCCTGGGAGACGAGATAGGCGGCGCGCGCCGCCAGTTGGCCGTAATCGGCCACGGCGGCCTTCAGGACAAGGTTGGGCACGCTCACCTCCCCGCCGGATCGCTGACGCCAGGGTGGCATGGCCGGCCAACCTGGACAAGCTGGTATTCATATGGTATGCAACCAGTGGTCCGGCGGCCTGCCTCGGGCGGGGTTGCCGGCCCTTCCGTTCAGGACAAAAACAGGGGGGGCGGGCCCCATGCCGGAAACAGGGTTGGAACCAGTGTTGGATGCGCCGTCGGTGGCTGACGGCCTGTTGCCCGTCGGCATCCTGCACCGTGCCCACGCGTTGCTGCCCCTGATCGACACCCTGAAGGCGGAGGGGGAGCGTGAGCGCCGCGCACCGGTCGCCCTGATCGACGCCCTGAAGCGGGCCGGCCTGTTTCGCCTGTTGCAGCCCCGGCGTTATGGCGGGGCCGAATGTCATCCCGCCACCTTCTTCGCCGTGCAGGCCACCCTGTCCGCCGAGGACATGTCCATCGGCTGGCTGCAGGGCGTCATGGGCATGGTGGCCTTCCACCTGGCGCTGCTGCCGGTCGAGGCGCAGGACGATGTCTGGCGGGATGATCCGACGGCGCTGCTGGCCTCCAGCTACATGCCGGCGGGCAAGGCCGCGCGCGTGCCGGGCGGCTTCCGCCTCAGTGGCCGCTGGGGTTTCTCCAGCGGCGCCGACCACGCCGACTGGTTCATGCTGGGCGCCATGGCGGCGCTGGAGGGGGACGAGCAGGAGCATGTCATCTTCCTGGTACCGCGGGCCGACGTGCGCATTCACGACACCTGGGACACCATCGGCCTGCGCGGCACGGGCAGCCATGACGTGTCGGTGGATGATGGTTTCGTCCCCGCCCACCGCTGCCACGGCGTGCGGGAACGCTTCCTGACAGGCGGCCCAGGCTTGGCCGTCAACCCGGCGCCGCTGTACCGCATTCCCCTGCCGCAGATGCTGTTCCGCGCCATCTCCACCCCCGCGCTGGGCGGCTTGCGCGGGCTGCTGGAGGGCTTCATCGATCACAACCGGCGGCGCGGGCCCGGGCCTCTGGCCGACCCGGTGGCCCAGCTGGCCTGCGGCGAGGCGGCGGCCGAGCTGGACGAGATGACCCGCACCCTCGAAGGCAATTTCGACCGTATGCTGGACCACGCCCGCCAGGGCCGGGAGGCGCCTATCGGCGACCGCATGCTGTATCGCGTCCAGGCCACCACGGTGGTGGAGCGGTGCGACCGGCTGGCCCGGCGCCTGTTCAAGGCCTCCGGCGCCTCCGCCCTGTCGATCGCCAACCCGCTGGGGCGCATCTGTGCCGATATCCAGGCCGCCCGCCAGCACGCCGCCAACCAATACGAGATCTATGGCCGGACGCTGGGCGCTCACCTGTTCCAACTGGACGTGAAGGATACTTTGCTTTGAGCGGACAGCCGGACCAAAACCCCTCCCCGCCCCTGCCCTTCAGCCTGGGTTACGACGACCGGGATGAGGAAGAGATCATGCGCCGCTGGCGGGCCATCCTGCGCTCCAACAAATGGAGCCACGCCGCCCAGCTGGAGGAGTTCGAGGCTGCCTGGCGGGCGTGGAACGAGCTGCCGGCTGTGGCCTTCGACAATTGGGCCGGCGGCGCCATGGCCGTGCTGGACCATTTCAAGGTACGTGGCGCCACCGTACTGTGCCCGTCCAACACCTTCCTGGCCACGCCCCGCGCCGCCCAGTTGTCTGGGGCCGAGGTGGTGTTCTATGACTGTAACCGGCACGATTTGTGCGGGTCCTTCGACGATTTCGTGGCCAAGGCGGAACGGCACCGGCCGGCCCTGGCCTTTATCGTCCATATCGGCGGCCACATCGCCTTCGACATCCACAAGATCGCGTCCTATTGCCGGGACAAGGGCATCATCCTGGTGGAGGATTGCGCCCACGCCGTGGGTGCCGACTGGAACGGGCAGAAGCCGGGCAGCTTCGGCGATGCCGGCATCTTCTCCCTCTACGCCACCAAGACCATCACCACCGGCGAGGGCGGCGTGGTGGTCAGCCGCCACGAGGACGTGCTGCGCCACGCCCGGTCCTACCGCGACTATGGCCGGGGCTCGGGCTACAAGGTGCAAAGCCTGAACCACCGCATGGACGAGTTCCGCGCCGCCTTCGGCACCGTGCAAATCCGACGCATGCCGGAAATCGTGGCCTGGAAGCAGGCCTACGCCCGCGACGTGCTGGACCCACTGTACCCAGACCGGGTGCGCCTGCCGGAAGGCATGAGCAGCGGCTTCTACAAATACATCGTCTTCCAGAACATCCCCACCTCCACCGGCAAGGTCTATGAGCTGCCCTGCCACCGCATCATGGGGGTGGAGGCCGACCTGCCGAACACGGAGTGGGTGGCCAAGAACCACTGGTGCGTGCCGCTGTACTACCCTCGCCCATCCCTCGATCAAGGGTCCCCGGGGTGAGGGCCCCTGAACCGGGAAGGCGCGTTCCCTCCCCCGCCTTCCCGGTTCGCTTTCTCAAATGACCTTGCGCACCCAGCCATCCACCAACGGGGCCTGGCTGCCGCGCTGCATGCCGACCAGGCGCTCACGCAGGTCTGCCGTGGTCGACCCGCCCTCACCG
>NZ_JARPAF010000001.1:201565-209151 GCF_029594735.1 Nitrospirillum amazonense | reverse complement strand
ACCAGGGTGGCGGCGTCGGTGGGGGTGGCGGTGCGCTCGATGGTGAAGGTCATGGTGGTTCCAAATGTGCCGGGATCAGATGTGGATAGCGTGGCCCAGGGCCTTCAGGGCGCTTTCGTGCACGCCTTCGCTCAGGGTCGGATGGGCGTGGATGATGCCGGCCACATCCTCCAGGACGGCGCCCATCTCCAACAGCGTCGCAAACTCGCCGGCGAGTTCGGAGATATGGCGGCCCACGGCCTGCAGGCCCAGGATGCGGTGGTCGGCCTTGCGCGCCACCACCCGGACGAAACCGCCGTCGTCGCCCGCGTCCATGGACAGGGCGCGGCCGTTGGCGGCCCAGGGGAATTGCCCCACCACCGTCTCGATGCCCGCTGGCACCTCGTCGGGGCCTAAGCCCACCGTGACGATCTCCGGCTCGGTGAAGCAGACCGCCACAATCGATACGGGATCGAAACGGCGCCGCTTCCCGGCGATGATCTCCGCCACCATCTCGCCCTGGGCGGACGCCTTGTGCGCCAGCATGGGCTCGCCCACCACGTCGCCGATGGCGTAGACGCCCGTCGTCGGCGTGGCGCAGCGGTCGTCCACGGCGATGAAGCGGCCGTTCATGGCCAGGCCCATGGCCTCGCGCCCCCAGCCCTCGGTATTGGGCCGGCGGCCGACCGTGACCAGGATATGGTCGGCCGGCAGCACTTGGCGTTGGCCGTCCTGGGTCTCGATGGCCAGGCCCTGGCCTTCCTGGCCAAGCGCCTTGGCGCCCAAATGCACCGTGACACCGTGCTTTTCCAGCCAACGGCGCACCGGCTGGGTCAGCTGGGCATCGTACAGCGGCAGGATGCGGTCCTGCGCCTCCACCACCGTGACCTGGGCGCCCAGTTTGGCGTAGGCGATGCCCAGTTCCAGGCCGATATAGCCGGCGCCCACCACCACCAGCCGCTTGGGCACCGCCGTCAGCGACAGGGCGCCGGTGGAGGAGATGACCTTATCGCCGAATGGCAGGTTGGGCAGTTCCACCGGCAGCGAGCCGGTGGCCAGGATCACGTTCTCCGCCACCACGGTGACGGGGCCGTCCGCCGTCTCCACGGTGCAGCGCTTGGCGTCGCTGAACACGGCCCTACCGGCCAGGGTGCGCACCTTCGCCCGCTTCAGCAGCGCGGTGACCCCGCCGTTCAGCCGGTCGACCACGCCCTCCTTCCAGGCCATGGTCTCGCTGAAGTTCAGCGCCGGCTTGGCATCCAGATGGATGCCGAAGCGGCCGGACGAGGCGGCCGCCAAGGTCATTTCCTCATAGAGGCCCGCGGCGTGGATCAGCGCCTTGGACGGGATGCAGCCCCGGATGAGGCAGGTTCCGCCCAGGCGGTCGGCATCCACCAGCACGGTATCCAGCCCCAGCTGGCCGGCGCGGATGGCGGCGACGTAGCCGCCGGGCCCGCCGCCGACAACAAGCACGCCAGCATTGAGGACGGGTGTCTTGATGGTCTCGGCCATGACGTCAGTCCATGAAGATAAGGGCGGGGTGTTCCAGCAGGCGCTTCAGCCGCTGGATGAAACGGGCGGCGTCATAGCCGTCGACGATGCGGTGATCGAAGGAGGACGACAGGTTCATCACCTTGCGCACCGTGATGAAGGACCCGTTGACCACCGGGCGCTCCACCAGCTTATTGGGACCGATGATGGCGACCTCGGGATGATTGATCACCGGCGTGGCGGCGATGCCGCCCAAGGCGCCTAAGCTGGTCAGCGTGATGGTCGACCCACTCAGTTCATCGCGGGCCGCGGTACCGTCGCGGGCGGCTTTGCTGACCCGTGCCAGCTCGGCGGCGCAATCCCACAGGTCTCGCGTCTCGGCATGGCGCACCACCGGCACGATCAGGCCGTTGGGCGTCTGCGTGGCGATGCCGATGTGCACGCCCTCATAGGTGTGCAGCACCCCGGCATCGTCGTCGTAGCGGCTGTTGATGTGCGGGAACTCGGGCAGGATGCGCACCACCGCGCGCATGAAGAAGGGCAGCAGGGTCAGCTTGGGCTGGTCCGGCTGCTTGTTCTCGTTCAGGTCCTGGCGCAGGGCCTCCAGCTCCGTCAGGTCGCATTCCTCCACATAGGTGAAGTGGGGGATGCGGCGCTTGGAATCCTGCATCTTCTCCGCGATCTTGCGGCGCAGGCCGATGATCTTGGTTTCCTCCACGCCGTCCCGCGCGGTGTAGCGCGCGTCGCCCGTGGGGATGGCGCCGCCGCCGGCGATATAGGCGTCCAGATCCTCCGGCGTGATGCGGCCGCCGGGGCCGGTGCCGGGCACGTACTGCAGCGGGATGCCCAGCTCATGCGCCCGCCGCCGGGTGGCCGGGGCGGCCAGGGGCGCATCCTCGGCCAGGCGGGTGGTGAAGGCCGCGGCCTTCGCCTTGGCCGGCCGCGGCTTGGGCTGCTCCACCGGCTTGGGCGCGGGCTTCGCGTCACCCTGAACCGGTTCCTGTTTCGGCCCGGGCTTGGGTTGCGGCTTCGGTTCCAGCTTGGCCTCCGCCTTGGGCGCCGGGCGGGCGGTGTCGGCGTTGCCGGCCCCCTCCACCTCCAGTTCCACCAGCACGCTGCCCACGGCCATCATCTGGCCGACCTCGCCATGGATGGCGGTGACCACGCCATCCACGGGCGCGCTCATCTCCACCGTGGCCTTGTCGGTCATGACATCGACCAGATCCTGGTCCTCGCGCACATGGTCGCCCGGCTGCACCCGCCATTTGACGATCTCGGCCTCGACCACGCCTTCGCCCACGTCGGGCAGGCGGAACAGGTAGGTGCCCATGGGTCAGTCCTCCATGACGCGCTTCAGGGCCGCGGCGAGGCGCGCGGGGCCCGGGAAATAGTCCCACTCGAACGCATGCGGGTAGGGCGTGTCCCAGCCCGCCACCCGGCCGATGGGGCTTTTCAGGTGATAGAAGCAACGCTCCTGCAGCAGGGATGACAGCTCGCCGCCGAAGCCGCCAAAGCGCGAGGCCTCATGCAGGATGACGCAGCGGCCAGTCTTCTTGACCGAGGTGACGATGGTGTCAATATCCAGCGGCACGATGCTGCGCAGGTCGATCAGTTCGGCATCCACGCCCGATTCCTCGATGCCCGACTTGGCCACGTGCACCATGGTGCCGTAGGCCAGCACCGTCGCCTCGCGCCCTTCCCTCACCACCGCCGCCTTGCCCAGCGGCACGGTGTAGTGCCCCTCCGGCACATCCGACCCGGGGGATTCGGCCCAGGTCTTCAGCGCGCGGTCGTGGTGGCCGTCGAAGGGACCGTTGTAGATGCGCTTGGGCTCCAAGAAGATGACCGGGTCGTCATCCTCGATGGACGCGATCAGTAGGCCCTTGGCGTCATAAGGGTTGGAGGGGATAACCGTCTTCAGGCCCGTGACGTGGGCGAAGATGGCCTCCGGGCTCTGACTGTGGGTCTGGCCACCGAAAATGCCGCCGCCGTAGGGGGAGCGCACGGTGATG
Source organism: Nitrospirillum amazonense (assembly GCF_029594735.1). NCBI lineage: Bacteria > Pseudomonadati > Pseudomonadota > Alphaproteobacteria > Rhodospirillales > Azospirillaceae > Nitrospirillum > Nitrospirillum amazonense. The sequence goes on along the minus strand of NZ_JARPAF010000001.1, from coordinate 205,669 downwards.
GGCGCCCAGAACTCCCCGCCCGAGCGGTAGCGCAGGCGGGCGGCCTCCGACACCAGCTGGTCGAAGGCCGGCAGGATGTAGTCGGCGAACTGGATTTCCGCCACGGGGCGTAGCCCGTAGGCGCCCATGCCGATGGCGGTGGCGATGATGCCGCCCTCGGAAATCGGCGTGTCGAAGCAGCGCTTCAGCCCATGCTTCTTCTGCAAGCCGTCGGTGACGCGGAAGACGCCGCCGAAATAGCCCACATCCTCACCGAACACCAGGACGTCGGGGTCCTGGCTCATCATCACATCCAGGGCGGAGTTCAAGGCCTGGATCATGTCCATCTTGGGCATCGGATCAGACCCCCAGTTCACGGCGCTGTTCCAGGACGCGCCAATCGGGCTCCTTGAACACGTCTTCGAACATCTGGCGCACGGGCGGCTTGGACTGGCCCAGGGTGCCGATGCGTTCGCCTTCCTTCACCGCGGCGCGCACGCCGTCGGCCAGTTCGGCCTCCATCTGGGTGTGGCGCTCGGCCGACCATTCGCCGCGCGCGATCAGGTGGATCTTCAGCCGTTCGATGGGGTCGCCCAGGGGCCAGCACGCCGCCTCCTCTGCCGGCCGGTAGCGGGTGGGGTCGTCGCTGGTGGAATGGCCGGCGGCGCGATAGGTCACGAACTCGATCAGGGTGGCGCCCTTGTTGGTGCGCGCCCGCTCCGCCGCCCACACGGTGGCGGCCCACACCGCCAGGAAGTCGTTGCCGTCCACCCGCAGACCGGGCAGGCCGTAGGCGATGGCCTTGGCGGCGAAGGTGGTGGACTCCGCCCCGGCGATGCCGGCGTAGCTGGAAATGGCCCACTGGTTGTTGGTGACGCACAGGATGACCGGGGCGCGGTAGACGGCGGCGAAGGTCAGCGCCTCATGGAAGTCGCCCTCCGCCGTGGTGCCGTCGCCGACATAGGCCAGCGCGATCTTGGTGTCGCCGCGATAGGCCGAGGCCATGGCCCAACCCACCGCCTGGCTGAAGCGCGTGCCCAGATTGCCTGACAGCGAATAGAAGCCATAGTCGCGGGCGGAAAACAGAATGGGCAGCTGGCGGCCTTTCAGGGGGTCGCCCTCGTTGGAGAAGATCTGGTTGACCAGGTCGAGCATGGGATAGTCCCGCGCCCACAGCCAACTCAGCACCCGGTATGTGGGGAAGCACATGTCGTCGCGGTCCAGCATCATAGACTGGGCGGCGCCGATGGCCTCCTCCCCCGTCGACTTCATGTAGAAGCTGGTCTTGCCCTGGCGCTGGGCACGGAACATGCGGTCGTCGAAGGCCCGGGTCTGGGCCATGACCTTGAGGCCGCGGCGCAGCGTCTCGGCATCCAGGCCGGGGTCCCAGGGCCCAACCGCCCTGCCTTCGTCATCCAGCACGCGGATGAGGCCGTAGGGCAGGTCGCGGATTTCCGGCTCCGCCACGCCAGGATCCGGCCGGCGGATGGCACCGGCGGGGGAAAAGGGCAGATGGTCGAAGCGGGGCGCCTGGCCCGGCCGGGCCGGCGGCTCCGGTATGTGCAGCTGCAACGGCGGCCGGTTCGGCGCGCCGATTGGGTCTTGGGGCGACATGTTTCCTGGTCCCTCCCGTGCCTTCCTGTTGCCCCTAGGATGTGGGGTGGGACCTGGAAAAAAAATATCTGATACGCCTTAAGTCAGCCCGTAATAGAAATGGACAACGCGCGAAACGGGGGGAATTTAGGATGGCGATTGCGTTGGACAGGATCGACCGGCGTATCCTGATGGCATTGCAGGAAAATCCCGACATCTCCACCGCCGACCTGGCGGCCAAGGTCGGCCTGTCCCACACCCCCTGCTGGCGCCGCCTGAAGCGGCTGGAGGAGGACGGCATCATCCTGGGCCGGGCCCTGCTGCTGGACGCCAAGGCCCTGGACCTGCCCATCACCGTCTTCGCCGAGGTGCGGCTGAAGCAGCATGACGAGGACACGCTGGAGGCTCTGGAACAGGTGGTGCGCACCCGGACGGAGATCGTGGAGTGCTTCTGCATGGCCGGCGGCGAGGGCGACTACCTCATGCGCATCATCGTCAGCAGCGTGGAAAGCTATGAGCATTTCCTGAAGAAGGTGCTGCTGCACCTGCCGGGCGTGGCGGCGGTCAACTCCCGCTTCGCCCTCAGCTGCGTCAAGCTGACCACCAGCCTGCCCATCGTGGCCTGAAAAGAGTAAGGGCGCCGGCTTTGAGACCGGCGCCCTTACTCAGAAGTCCCAGCTGGCCCGCAGCACGCCGGAGTGGCCCTGGTAGTCGTGGCGGTATTCGCCGTTGTATTCCAGCCGCAGCTTGAACCCGTCCGACTGCTCCACGGTGGCGCCCAAGGCGACACCCAGGCCATCGGCCTGCGGCCGGCCGGTGGTGCTGGCGAAGGTCACGCCGGCCAACGCACCCGTGGTGGCGATGGGACCGTTCAGGTAGTCGTGCACCCAGAACACCCGCAGGTCAGGGAACAGGCGGCCGATGCCGGTGTCGATACGGGTGTCCAGCTTCACACCCACCTCATGGGTGATGGCGTTGGTCACCAGCGCGTCGATGGCCATGTTGGCGACACCCGCGTCCCGCTCGTCATAGGCGTGGTTGGTCAGGCGCACCGCCCGCACGCTGACCTGCGGCGTCAGGGTGAAGTCGGCCGCCAGCGGCAGGTCGTAGCCCACCGTCACCTTGCCCAAGTACTGCTCCCCGCCATAATTGGCGTTGGCCCGGGCCCCCAGGAACTGGATGACACGACGCTGGTCGAAGTGGTTGTAGCCCCAGCCCACCTGGCCCTCGACCGACAGCTTCTGGTCGGCGAAGTCCGGCCGCCAGACGCTGTAGGCCGTCAGCTGGTAGCTGCCCACCCGGGTGGTGCTGCCGGCCATGACGCCCTGGCCCACCGACGCGCTGTTGATCCAGCTGAAGGCCAGGCCGGCCATGACCTCGTCACTGGCGAACCAGTCGGCGCCCAGCACCACGCCGGAGCTGCTGGCCCGATACCCCGCCGCTTCAGTCGTCGTGCCGCGCAGCACGCCGCCGCCCAGGATTTCACCCCAGATCACCCCCTCACGGCCTTCCGAACCGGCGGCGGCCCCCTTGCCGCTGCCATCCATCAGCCCCGCCACCGTTTCCTGGTGCTGGCTGATGGCCGTGGTGGTGGGGGTGACGGCCGTGGCCGTCAGCTGCGGCGTCAGCTGGCTGGGGGCCAGCTGGGCCACGGCCACCTGCTTGGCCTCCACCGACAGTTTGGCCAAGGGCGCCAGCACCTGCTGCGTGAACGCCGCCACCTGCGCGGTGCTGGTGATGGACGAGGACGCCAGGGCCGCGATCTGGTCCAGCGCGGCGCCGGAGCCCACCGCCGCACCGCCCTGGGCCACGCCCACGGCGGTATAGTTGGTAGCGGTACCCGCCACCGTCACCACCAGGTCGGTGGTGCCGCCCACCGTGACGGTGGCGGAACTGACGGTATAGCCGGTGGCGTTGAAGCTGACACCGCTGAGGCTGAGGCCGCCGCCCGCCGCCGCGATGGTGTAGGTGCCGGCCTGCAGGGCGTTGCCGCCGGCCCCCTGCAGCGTCACCGACCCGCCCGTCAGGCTGGCGCCGCCACTGATCACCAGGGTGCCGTAGCTGGTCTGCGACGTGGCGCCGATCACCAGGGCGCCGGCGGTCTGGCTATAGCCGCCGGTGATGTTCACCGCGCTGTTCACCAGCAGGGTGGCCCCGCTGTTGACCACGCTGTGCCCGGTAACGTTCACCGCGTCGGCCAGCCGCACCACACCGCTGGTGAAGCGCAGGTTGGACAGGCGGTTGTCGATGGTGCCACCGGTGAACACGCCCGGTGCCGTGGTTGTAGCGGCCCCCGTCACCACCAAGTCGTTAGCGCCGAGGTTGACCACGTTGCCGCTGATGGTGCCGCTGTTGGACAGGCTGCCCAAGGTGCCCGTGGCCGCAACGTACAGCGCCGTGGCCCCGCCGGCCGTGTTGGCCAGGGTGCCCGTGACACTGAGCGTATCCAGGCTGGCGCCGATGTAGTCGTTGCCAGCCGCCGCCAGCAGGGTGCTGCCGCTGGTCACGGCATTGGCACTGAGGCCGGTGATA
>NZ_JARPAF010000001.1:0-201465 GCF_029594735.1 Nitrospirillum amazonense | reverse complement strand
GCAAATTGCCGCTGGCCAGTTCCACATTCGCCAGCGTGCTGGTGATCGTGCCGCCCGTCAGGGTGCCCACGGTGGAACCACTGCCGCCGGTGAACACCAGGGCGTTGGCGCTGATGTTGACGATGTTGCCCGCGATGGTGCCGCTGTTGACGATCGTGCCCAGCGTGCCGCTGGTGTAAACCGCCGTCACCGCCGTGATCAGGCCGCTGTTGGCCACCGCGCCCAGGGTCCCGCTGTTGGACAGGCCACGGCTGACACCGCTGAGGGTGCCGCTGTTGCTGAGCCCCCCGATGGTCCCGCTGTTCTGCACCGCCACCTGGCCAGCGATGGTGCCGCTGTTGCTGACCGCGCCCAGGGTGGCGCTGTTGAACAGGCCATAGGCCGTGCCGCTGATCAGCCCCTGGTTCAGCAAGCTGCCGATGGTCCCGGCGTTGTTCAGGCCGGCCGCCGCCACCGATGGCGTGTCGATCAGGGCGCCGGTGTTGACCACCGTGCCGATGCTGCCCTGGTTATATAGGCCCACCCGGCCGTCGATCGTGCCGCTGTTGGCCACCAGGGCCACGCGGCCCAGGTTGTGCACGCCATACTCCGCGCCCTGCAGCACGCCGTTGTTGGACAAGCTGCCCACGCTGCCCAGGGTGCCGATATAGGCCGCCGTGGTGACGCCGGTGATGGTGCCGGTATTGTTCAGGGTGGTGAGCGTGCCGCCGACATAGTCGTTGCCGATGTTCAGCAGCAGGTCGACGTTGGCCCCGATGGTGACCACGCTGGTGGCGGCGTTGAGGCCGGTGATCGCCGAGGTGACGCTGACGCCGCTGTAGCGGGAGCCCGCCCCGCCCTGCACCAGCGTCCCGGCGGCGATGCCGGCCACATAGTTGCCGGTGGTGTCCAACTGGGCGGTGGTGATCATGCCGCCCGTGATGTCGGCCACGCCGCTGACCACCACCGACAGGGTGCCCAGGGCCAGCGTGCCGTTCGCCTGGCTGTAGTTGCCGGTGATGCTGAGCGTGCTGGCCAAGGCCAGGGTGGCGCCGCTGTTGATCACGGTGTGGCCACCGACATTGATGGCGTCGCCCACCACCTGGCTGCCGCCCGCGAACACGAGGTTGCTGGCCGTGTTGCTGATGGTCCCGCCCACCAGCGTGCCATTGCCCGCGATGACCAGGTCGCCGGTGGACAGGTTGACGATGTCGCCCCGGAAGGTGCCGCTGTTGGTCACCGTGCCCAGGGTGGCGCCGGCCGCGTTGTACAGGGCGGTGGCGCCGGTGATCAGGCCCTGGTTCAGCAGGGCGCCGATGGAGCCGCTGTTGCGCACGCCGTTGGCGGTGCCCGCCAGCGTGCCGCTGTTGGAAAGCGTGCCGATACCGCCGGTGCCCACCACATAGACGGCGTTACCGGCATCGATCGTGCCGCCGTTGGCCAGGGTGCCCAGCGTGCCGCCGACATAGTCGGTGGTGACCGCCAGCAACAGGTCCAGGGCGCCGCCCACGGTGGCGATGGAGGCGGTGCCGCCCAGGCCCGGCAAGCCCGTCACCGTGATGGCGGCCCCGGTGTAGTTGGACCCGGCCCCGCCCTGCACCAGGGTGTAGGCGCTGCCCGACAGGTAGTTGCCGGTGCCCGACAGGCTGGCCCGAACCGTGCCGCCCGTGATGCTGGCGACCCCGCTGACCACCAGTTGCGCCGTGGCCGGATCGACCAGCAGGCTGCCGCCCGTCTGGCTGTAATTGCCGGTGACGCCGATGGTGCCGGCCAGGGTCAGGGAGGCACCGCTGTTCACCAGCGCGTGGCCGCCGGCATTCACGCTGTCGTTCAGCACCAGGGCGCCGGAGGCGAACACCACGTTGGCGGTGCCGCTGCTGATGACGCCCATGCCCGACAGGCCTGTCAGTGTGCCCACCGTACCGTTGCCGCCGCCGGTGATAGTCAGGTCGGCGGCACCCAGGTTGGTGATGCTGCCGGCGATGACGCCGCTGTTGGCCAGGATCCCCAGGCTGCCGGTGCCGGCGATGTAAACGGTGGTGGCGGCACTGAGCGTGCCCGTGTTGGCGATGCTGGCGAGGGTACCGCCGATGTAATCGTTCAGGCCCACCAGCACCAGGTTGGTACCGCTGGCGGTGCCGGCCATGCTGAGGCCCGTGACGCCGCTGGTGGTGACGCTGACACCAGTGTAGCTGGACCCCGCGCCACCCGCTACCAGGGTCGGGCCGATCTGGCCCAGCAGATGGTTGGCCGTGGACGACAGGGTGGCGATCACGGTGCCGCCCGTCAGGCTTGCCGTACCGCTGGCCACCAGCTGCGCACCGCTGGCCAAGCCCAGTGTGCCGGCCGACTGACTGTAGCCGCCGCTGACACCGATGATGCTGGTCAGCTGCACCGAGGCGCCGCTGTTGACCAGCGTTGCCGTGACCTGGTCGTTCAGCGCCAGGTTGCCGGAAGCGAGAACCACGTTGGCCAGGGCGCTGGCGATGCTGCCACCGGTCAGCGTGCCCACCAGGGTGCCGCTGCCGCCGGTGATGGTCAGGGCGTTGGCACTGGCGTTGACGATGTTGCCGCTGATCAGGCCGCTGTTGGCGATCGTGCCCAGCGTGCCGCCGCCGGTGATGGACAGGGCGGTGGCGCCCGACAGCGTGCCTGTGTTGCTGAGCAGGCCGATGGTGCCGCTGTCCAGCAGGCCGCCGATCGTGCCGCTGTTGGCCAGCGTCCCGATGATGCCCAGGTTGCGGATGCCGTGGGCGCTGCCGGCCAGCAGGCCGCTATTGGCCAGGGTGGCGATGCTGCCCGTGGCGGCCACGTACACCGCCGTGATGCCACCGCTGATGCTGCCGCTGTTGACCAGGGTGGCGAGGGTGCCGCCGACATAGTCGTTGCCGATGGTGGCCAGCAGGGCGTTGCCCACCACGCTGCCGCCGACCTCCAGCCCGCTGACGCCGGCGCCCACCAGGGTGGTGACGTAGCGGGAGCCCGCCCCGCCACTGACCAGCGTGGTGATGCTGCCGCCGGCCAGATAGTTGCCGGTGACACTGTAGCCGCCGGCCTGGACGCTGCCGGCGGTGATGGTGGCCGCCCCCGTGACCACCAGACCGCCGCCGGCGCTGATGCTGAGGGCGCTGTTGGCGGATGCCGCCTGGCTGTAGTTGCCGGTGATGGTGATGGGGGCGCCCACCCACAGGGTGGCGCCGCTGCCGTTCAGCACGGTACCGCCGCCGACGTTGACCTGATCGTCCAGGCGGGTTGTGCCGCTGGCGAAGACCACGTTGGCGAGCGTGCTGGTGAGGGTGCCGATACCGCCACCGGCGCCTGCCAGCGTTCCGGCCAGGGTGCCAATTCCGCCGGCGATGGTGAGGGCGTTGGCCGAGGCGTTGACGATATTGCCCTGGATGACGCCGCTGTTGACCAGGGTGCCCAGGGAACCGCCGGTGGCGATATAGACCGCCGTGCTGGCCGCCAGCAGGCCACTGTTGGTCAGGGTGGCCAGGGTGCCGCCGATGTAGTCGTTGGCGATGGCCAGCACCAGGTTGTCGCCCATGATGCTGGTGGCCAGGCCCAGGCCGGCGATGGTGCCGGCCGCCGTGACGGTGGCACCGGCGTAGCTGGAGCCCACACCGCCGGCCACCACTGTGGTCAGGCTGCTGGCCAGGTAGTTGGCGGCGCTGGACAGGCTGACCTGCACCAGGCCGCCGCTGATGCTGGCGGCCCCGGTGGCCACCAGTTCACCCAGCGTGCCCAGGGCCAGCATGCCGCCCGTCTGGCTATAGGCGCCGGTGATGCTGACCGCCGTATCTAGGCGCAGGGTGGCGCCGCTGTTGACCACCGTGTGGCCGCCGACGTCGATGGCATCGCCCAGCGCCAGCTGGCCGCCGGCGACCACCAGGTTGGACGCCGTATTGCCGATGCTGCCACCCGTCAGGGTGCCGGTGACGGTGTCGCCCCCCATCAGCACCAGGTCGCGGGCCGAGAGGTTGACGATGTTGCCGCTAATGGTGCCGCTGTTGACCAGGGTGCCCAGCGTGGCCGTGGCAGCGTTGCTGAACGCGGTGACGCCCGACAGCATCCCCTGGTTCACCAGGGTGCCGATGCTGCCAAGGTTGTTCACCGCCGCGATGGTGCCCAGCAGGGCGCCGGCGTTGGTCAGGGTTCCCACGCTGCCACTGGCCGCGACATAGACGGCGTTGTTGGCGCTGAGGGTCCCGGTGCTGAGCAGGCTGCCCTGGACACCGCCCAGGTAATCGTTGAGGGTCAGCAGGTACAGGCTGTTGCCGCCCACGCTGCCCGTCAGTTCCAAGCCGCTGACGGGCGAGGCATAGGTCAGGCCGGTGAAGGTCGACCCCGCGCCACCCGCGACGACCAAGCCGCCGCCACTGCCCGCCAGCACGTTGTCGGTGCTGACGATACCGGCCAGTGCCACCGTGCCGCCGGTCATCAGGGCGGCCCCGCTGACCGACAGCTGGCCGGCGCCGGAGGACAGCGCCAGGGTGCCGGCGCTCTGGCTGTAGGCGCCGGTGACGCTGATCAGGGAGTCGAGCCGGACTGAGGCGCCGCTGTTGACCAGCGTGCCGCCGCCCACGTCCACCAGGTCGTTCAGCAACAGGCTGCCCGACGCCAGCACCACGTTGGCGCCACCGCCAGTCAGGGTGCCGACGCCGGTGTAACCGGTGAGCGTGCCCACCGTCCCGGCGCTGCCGCCGGCGATGGTGAGGTCGATGCCGCCGCTGTTCTGGATGTCGCCGGCGATGGTGCCGCTGTTGGACAGCAGGCCGATGGTGCCGGCGTTGACCAGGGCGACGGGGCCGCTGATCACGCCGCTGTTGGACAGGACGCCGATGGTGCCCTGGTTACCCACCGCGGCGGGCGTGCCCGAGCCTGCGGAGACCTGGGAACTGACAAGGCGGCCGCTGTTGACCAGCGTGCCGATGCTGCCGCCGTTGTAAAGGCCGTTGGTGCCGTCGGCCAGCAGCGTGCCGCTGTTAACCAGCAGGCCGACGCCGCCATTGTTGAGGATGCCGGTACCGGCCACGCTGATCAGCGCGCTGTTCAGCAGCGTGCCCACGCTGCCCATGTTGTGGATGCCCCAGGTGCCGTTGATCGTGCCGGCGTTGGCCAGGGTGCCGACGCTGCCCGTGGCTGCCACGACCATGCCAGTCCCGACGCTGAGGGTGCCGGTATTGCTGAGCGTGGCCAGGGTGCCGCCGACATAGTCGTTGGCGATGGTCATCAGCAGGGTCTGGCCGGCGGTGAGGCCGCCGGTGGCCAGGCCGGCCACGGTATCGGTGACCGTGGCCCCGACGTAGCTGGAGCCCGCCCCGCCCCGCACCAGGGTGTAGGACGCCCCCACCAGGTAGTTGCCGCCGGCGTCCACAAGGCCCAGGACCGTGCCACCGCCGATGCTGGCCGCACCGTTGACCGTCAGCGGGCTGATGCCGGCGTTCAGCGCCAGGGTACCGCCCGTCTGGCGATAGGCGCCGGTGATGCTGACGCTGCCGGGCAGTGTCAGGGAGGCGCCGCTGTTCACCACCGTATGGCCGCTGGCGTTGATGGCATCGTTCAGCACCAGGTTGCCGCCGGCGAAGACCAGGTCGCCGCCGGTGTTGGTGATGCTGCCCAGCCCAAACTGGCCGGTCAGGGTGCCAAGGGTGCCGAAGCCACCGCCGGTGACGGTAAGGGTGCCGCCGCCGTTGACGATATCGCCCTGGATCAGGCCGGTGTTGGCCACCAGGCCCACGGTGCCGGCGATGTAGAGCGCGGCATTAGTGCCGCCGAGCGTGCCGCTGTTGAGCAGGGTGCCGATGCTGCCGCCCGCCGCCACGTGCAGGGCCTGGGTGACGCCGCTGACGCTGATGGTGTTGACCAGGGTGGTCAGGCCGACGCCGACATAATCGCTGTCGAAGGCCAGCAGCAGGCTGGTGCCGCTGATAGTGCCGGCGCTGGTAAGGCCGCTGGCGCCGGTGGCCTGGACGCTGGCGCCGAGGTAGCTGGACCCGGTGGTGCCGGTCACCAGGGTGGTGCCGCCGCCGGCCAAGTAGATGCCGGTACCGGACAGGCCGGCCAGGACGGTGCCGCCGGTGATGCTGGCGGCCCCACTCACCGCCAATTGCGCGCCGGCGCCCAGCACCAGGGTGCCGGCGCTCTGGCTGAAGGCGCCGGTGACGCCGATGACCGTGCCCAGCGTCAACGCAGCACCGCTGTTCACCAGGGTGTGGCCGGTGACGGTGACGACGTCGTTCATGGCCACGGCGCCGGAGGCGAACACCACGTTGCCCAGCGTATTGCTGAGGGTTCCAAGAGTGCCCTGGGTGGTACCGGCTAATGTGCCGACCGTGCCGCCGGTCCCACCGGCGAAGACCAGATCCTGGGTCGCCAGATTGACGATGTTGCCCGCGATCAGCCCGCTATTGGTGATGGTCCCCAGGGTGGCGCCGCTGCGATTGAACAGGGCGGTGCGGCCGCTGATCGTGCCGCTGTTGGCCAGGGTCCCGATGGTACGGGAGTTGTAGACGCCATACGGGGCGCCGCTGATGGCGCCCTGGTTGATCAGCGCGTCGATGGTGCCGCCATTGTTCACCCCGCCCGCCAGCGGTCCCGGAGCATCGAGCAAGGCGCCAGCGTTCAGCACCGTGCCGATGCTGCCCAGGTTGTAAAGGCCGATGCTGCCGGTGACCGTGCCGCTGTTGTCCAACTGGCCGATGGTGCCCTGGTTCAGGATGCCGTAGAGCCGCCCCGACAGCAGGGCGCTGTTGGTCAGCGTGCCGACCTGGCCGCTGCTGGCGACATTGACGGGGATGGTGACGCCGCTGATGGTGCTGGTGTTGGTCAGCGTGGCCAGGGTGCCACCGACATAGTCGCTGCGCGGGTTCAGCAGCAGGTCGACAGCGCCGCCGATGGTCGCCGTGGTGCCGGCCAGGACCAGGTTGCCGATGGTGGAAGCAACGGTGACACCGGTGTAGTCGGACCCCGCCCCGCCCTGTACCGCGGTGCCGGCGATGGTGCCAACCAGATAGTTGCCGCCCGCGTCCAGCAGGGCGACCACATTGCCGCCGCTGATGCTGGCGACCCCGCTGACGGACAAGAGGCCTGTACCCGGCGTCAGGACCAAGCCTCCCCCTGTCTGGGTATAATTGCCGGTGATGGCGATATGCGTCCCCAGGGTCAGCCCGGCGCCGCTGTTGACCACTGTCTGGCCGCCGACGTCGATCTGGTCGTTCAGCGACAGGTAGCCGCCGGCGAACACCAGGTTGGCCCCGGTGCTGGTGATGGTGCCGACGTTGGTCAGGGTCGCGCCCGTCAGCAGGCCCGCCTGGCCGGTATTGGTGCCGCCGCTGATGGTCAGCGGCCGGGTGCCGGCGTTGACGATGTTGCCCTGCACCGTGCCGCTGTTGACCAGGCTGGCCAGCGTGGCGCCGCTGGCGATGTAAAGGGCGGTGGACCCGCCGGCGACCAGGTGGCCACTGTTGTTCAGCAGGCCCAGGGTGCCGTTGACGGCGACCGCCCTGCCCCCGGCGATGCTGCCGCTGTTGTCCAGGATCCCGATGCTGCCGCTGTCACTGATCCCGCCGCTCAGGCCCTGGATCAGGCCGCTGTTGTTCAGCGTCGCAATGCCGCCCGCATTGCTCACGGCGGGCAGGCTGGTGGAGCTGATGAGGCCGGCATTGTTGAAGATGCCGATGGTGCCGTTGTTGACCAGGCCCAGGAAGTTGCCCGCGATAGTGCCCAGGGTGGTGTTGGTCAGGGTGGCGATGACGCCGTCGTTCTGCAGCGGCGTGGCGCCGGTCAGCGTGCCGTTGTTGAGAACGGTGCCGACGCTGCCGGTAGCCGCCACGTAGAGCGGAACGCCCGCGCCGATGCTGCCGGAGTTGGTCAGCGTGGCCAGCGTGCCGCCGATATAGTCGCTGATCGCCGTGGCCAACAGGCTGATGGCGCCGCCGCCGCTGACCGTGCTGGTCCGCAGGGCGACGAAGCCGCCATCCGCCTGAACGCCGGCGTAGTCGGAACTGGCGTTGCCCGTCACCAGGGTGCCGACCAAGGTGCCCACCAGATAGTTGGCGATGCTGGACAGGCTGGCGACGACGGAGCCGCCGGAGAGGCTGGCCGCGCCGGTCACCACCAGGCGGCTGGTGCCCGCCGCCACGGTCAGCCCACCGGCCGACTGATTGTAATCGCCGGTGACGGTGACGATGCTGTCCAGGCGCACCGACGCGCCGCTGTTCACCAGGGTGTGGCCGGTGACGGTGACGGCGTCGTTCAGCGCCAAATTGCCCGAAGCCAGGGTCACGTTGGCCAGGGTGCTGGTGAGGGTGCCCATGCCGGTCGCGCCGGTCAGGGTGCCGACGGTGGTGCCGCTGCCGCCCTGGAGGATGAGGGCATGGGCGCTGTCGTTGGTGATGTCGCCAGCGATGGTGCCGCTGTTGACCAGCGTCCCCAGGCTGCCCGTGGCGCCGATGTACACCGCCTGCTGGCTGGCCGTGCCGACCCCCAGCCGGCCGCTATTGGCCAGGGTCCCCAGCGTGCCGCCGACGTAGACCGCCTGGAAGCCGTCCGGACCGATGGTGAACAGCCCGCTGTTGGCCAGCACGTCCATATGCCCGGCCAGCGACAGGCCGATGACGCTGCTGAAGATGGTGCCGCTGTTGGACAGGGTCCCGTAGCTGCCGTCGCCCTGGATGGCGGTGGTGGCGCTGTGGATGAGGCCATCGTTCTGGATGGACCCGATGGTACCGTGGTTCAGGATGCCGACGGTGGCCCCCAGCGTGCCGCTGTTGGTCAGCGTGCCCAGCGTGCCGGTTGAGGCGACATAGACGGCAGTGTTGAAGCCGATGCTGCCCGTGTTGGAAACGCTGGCGATCGACCCGCCGATGTAGTCGTTGGCATTGTATGCCACGTAGGCGAAATACTCGCCGGAACCGGACAGCGTGCTGGCCCAACCCAGCAGGGTGGTGGCGAAGGCCGCCCCCTGGGCCATGGTGTCGTGGGCGCCCACCCAGTTGACCGGGGCGGTGAAGCTGACGCTGGAGCTTTCGCTCTGCACCAGGGTGAACTTGTCCCCGGCCAGGTAGTTGGCCTGGTCGTTCAGGATGACGTTGACCCGGCCGCTGGTGATGCTGACCGAGCCGGGGGCGAACAGCTGGCCCGCGCCCGCCCTGATGTTCAGCGTCCCGCCGTTCTGGACGAAGCTGCCGCCGAACAGCGTCACCATCGACCCGACCAGGCTGTTGTGGCCGGCAATGCTGATGACGCTGTCCAGCGTCAGGCTGGCGCTGTTGATGACGGTGTGGGTGCCGACATTGATGTTGTCGTTCAACGACAGGGCGCCACCGCTGAACAGAAGGTCCGCGCCGGTGTTGAGGATGGAGCCCTGGCCGGACGCGCCCGTCAGGGTGCCGACCGTGCCGCCGCTGCCGCCGCCGATGGTCAGGCCGACGGTGCCGCTGTTGACGATGTTGCCCTGGATCACGCCGGTGTTGCTGATCGTGCCCACCCGGGCGCCGGCGCCGATGGCCAGGGCCTGCGTGCCCATCAGGGTGCCGCTGTTCAGCAGCGCCGTCAGGGCGGCGTTGGCCACGATAGCCTTGTGCGTGGCGGTGATCGTGCCGCTGTTGCTGATGGTTCCGATGGCGGCGCTCATGTACACGCCGCTGGCGTTGGCCGCGATGGTGCCATTGTTCAGCAGCGTCTGGATCGTGCCGGCCGCCTGGAACAGGCCGTAGTTGTTGCCGATCAGGCCGTCGTTCAGCAGCGTGACGATGGTACCGTCGTTGCGCAGTCCCTGCTGCGCGCTGGCGCTGTTGGACCGGATGGTGCCGCCGGCCGCGTTGTCCAGCAGCTGGATGGTGCCCGCGTTCTGCAGGCCGCCATCGTGGCCAGTCATGAGGCCGTAGTTGATGACGGTGTTCAGGATGCTTTGATTGAGCAGGCCGTAGCCCACCGTGCCCGCCAGCGCGGCGAAGGTGCCGCCCACCGTGTTGACCAGCGTGGCTATGGTGCCGCGGTTCAGCAGGCCATAGCCGCCGTTGGCGCCATCGCCGCTGATCAGGCCGCTGTTGGTCAGGGTCCCGATGGTGCCGGCGATGGAGGCGCCATAGCCCGTGACGGCGCCCACACCCGCCAGCGTGCCGCTGTTGCTGACCGTGCCGATGCTGCCCGTGCTGCGCACGAACAGGGCCGTCTGCATGCCGCCGATGCTGCCGCTGTTGTTCAGCGTGGGCAGCAGGGTCCCGACATAGTCGTTGGCGCCGACCACCACCAGGTTGGTGCCGCTGGTGGTGCCGGACACCGCCAACCCGAAGACCCCGCCGCTGGAAACCGAGACGCCGGTGTAGCTGGACCCGGCACCGCCCGCCACCAGGGTGGCGCCCGCCTGCCCCGCGATATAGTTGGTCAGCCCCGACAGGGTGGCGACCAACGAGCCGCCGGACAGCAGCGCCACCCCGCTGACCGACAGTTGCGCCCCGCTGGCCAGCCGCAGGGTACCGGCGGACTGGCGGTAGTTGCCGGTGACGCTGATCACCGTGTTCAGCAGGACGTCCGCGCCGGTGTTCAGCAGCGTGTGGCTGGCAACGGAGACGTTGTCGTTCCACAGCATGTCGCCAGCGGACAGGGTCACGTCGGCGAAGGCGCTGGTCAGATATCCGATGCTGCCGGCGGTGCCGGTGTAGGTGCCGACGGTGCCGTTGCCGCCGGCCAGGTTCAGGCCCCGGCCGTTGATGGTGCCGGCGATGACGCCGCTGTTGACCAGGGTGCCCAGGTAGCCGTTGCTGCTGACCGTGCCGTTGGAAACACCGCCCAGGCGCACCGCCGTCTTGCCGCTGATGGTGCCGCTGTTGACCACCGTGCCGATGGTGCCGCCCAGGATGTTCAGCGCGACGATGGAGGAGGAGACGCCGGCGCTGCTGTTGGCGATCAGGCCGCTGTTGGTCAGCGTCCCGATGGTGCCGATGAGCGACCCGGTCACGGCGACGTTGACGGCGCCGGTGTTGGTGGCGCTGTCGGCGATGGTGCCGCTGTTGGTGAAGCCGGTGATGACACCGGCATTGTACACGCCCGCCGCGTTGCCGATGCCGCTGATCAGACCGGCGTTGTTGACGGTGCCGATGGTGGCGCCCAGCAGCTTCATGCCCACCACGTTGCCGCTTAGCGCGCCGATGGTGCCCGTCAGACTGTTATCCACTTCCCCGATATGGGCGCCCAGGGTGGCCAGCAGGCCGGCGGCGGCGATGGTCCCCACCACCAGGCCGCTGTTCACCAGCGTGCCGATGGAGCCACCCGCCGCCACAAACAGGCCGCCGCCGCTGGCGCTGGTGCCCTTCACCGTGCCGGTGCCGCTGTTCACCAGCGTGCCGATGGTGCCCAGGACATCGACGCCGATGGCGCTGAACAGTGTACCGCTGTTGCTGAGCGAGCCCAGGCTGCCCGTGGCGGCGACATAGACCGCGCCCGCCCCCTGGGTGATGGTGCCGGTGTTGACGATGCTGGCCAGCACCGTACCGACATAGTCGTTCTGGACGCCCAACGTCAGGATGGTGCCGCCAACCGTGCCGCCGGCGGTGCTGAGCCCGGTGATGGTGCCGCCAACCAGCGTGACGCCGGCGAAGGATGAACCGGCGGCCCCGGCAACCAGCGTGTAGGTGCCGGACAGGTGGTTGCCGGTACTCGACAGGCTGGTCAGGACGGTGCCGCCGCTGAGGGTCACGACGTCGCTGGCGACCAGGCCGCTGGTGCCCGGTGTCACCGCCAGCGTGCCGGCCGTCTGGGTGTAGGCGCCGGTGATGCTGACGATGCTGGCCAGCGTCAGGCTGGCGCCGCTGTTGATGACGGTATGGCCCGTGGCCAGGATGCGGTCGTTCAGCAGCATATTGCCGGCGGTGAAGACCACATTGCCCAGCGTGCTGACGATGGTGCCCTGACCCGACTGGCCGGTCAGCGTGCCGATGGTGCCGGCGGCACCGCCGGTGATGGTCAGGGTGACGGCGGTCTCATTGTCAATGATGCCCCGGACCACGCCGCTGTTGCTGAAGCCGTTGACCAGCGTCCCGGTCAGGTACAGCGCGTTGCCGCCGCTGATGGTGCCGCCCGCCAAGTTGACCAGCGTGCCCAACGTACCCGCGACGTTCACGGCGCTGGTGGCGTTGGCGATGACGCCGCTGTTCACCAGCGTATCCAAGGTGCCGGACAGCTGGACGGCGCTCTGCGCGGCGGTGATGGTGCCGCTGTTCATCAGCGTGCCCATCGTGGCGTTGCCGTCGATGTAGATGCCTTGCGGGCCACCATTGATGCTGCCGCTGTTCGTCAGCAGACCCAGGGTGCCGAAGTCAACGACGCCGGCGGAGCCGGAGCTGATCAGGCCGGCGTTGGACAGGGTGCCCAGGGAGCTGTCGTTCTGCGCCCCGGCGGCCGTGCCGCCCAGGATGGTGCCGCCAGCGCTGTTGATCAGCAGCCCGATGGTGGACTGGTTGCCCAGCGCCTTGACCGCACTGGATATCAGCCCGCTGTTGATCAAAGTGCCGACGCTGCCGTTGTTGCTCAACCCCGTGTCAGATCCCGTCAACGTACCGCTGTTGGTCAGCGTGCCGACCGTGCCCGTGCCCGCCACGTGCAGGGCGTTGCCGACGCCGGTGATGGTGGCGCTGTTGACCAGGCTGCCCAGGGTGCCGCCGATATAGTCGTTGGCGATGGTCAGCAGCAGGTTGTTGGCGCCATCGGCGGACAGGCCCGCCGCCACGCCGGTGACCGAACCGACCAGGGCGGCGGCGGTGTAATCGGAGCCCGTGCCACCGGCGACCAAGGTGCTGGCCCCCACGGTGTAGTTGCCGGTGGACGACAGGCCGGCCGCGATGGTGCCGGCGATGCTGGCGGCCCCGCTGACCACCAGCCCGCTGGTGCCGGGGGTCAGCGACAGGGTACCCGCCGCACCCTGGGTATAGGCGCCGGTGATGCTGACGATGGTGGTCAGCGTCAGGCTGGCACCGCTGTTGGTGACGGTGAAGCCGCCGGCGCTGATGCTGTCGTTCAGCACCAGGGCGCCGCCGGCGAACACCACGTCGGACGTGCTGGTGAGGGTGCCCTGGTTGGTCAGCGTGGCGCCCGTCAGCGTGCCGACGGTGCCCCCGGTCCCGCCGCTGATGGTCAGGGCGCCGCCGCCGCTGTTGATGATGGCGCCGGCGATGGTGCCGCTGTTGCGCAAGCCCCCTAGCGGGCCATAGAGCGCCACCGCCTTGGACGCCTGGATCAGGCCGCTGTTGATCAGCGTGCCGACCGTGCCGGCACTGTACAGGGCCGAGCTGCCGCTGCCCGATGTGCCGCGCATGACGCCGCTGTTGACCAGCGTGTCGATAACGGCGCCCGGATCGTTGAGGAAGGCAACGTTCCGGCCCACGATGGTGCCGCTGTTGTCCAGCCGCCCCATGCTGCCGCTGTTGCGCACGGCGAAGAAGGTGCTGCCGATGACGCCGCTGTTGATCAACGTGCCTATGGTGCCACCGGCGTTGTTCTGCACGGCGCTGCCGCCGGTGATCGTTCCCGTGCCGGTGTTGTTCAGCAGACCAATGGTGCCCAGATTGGCCACGCCGCCGCCGAAGCCGGCCGACACGCTGCCGCTGTTGCTGAGCGTGCCGACGGTGCCCGTGGCCTCGATGTGGACGCCGTTGGAGGAGCCGCTGATGGTGCCGACGCTGCCGTTGACCAGCGTACCCAGCGTGCCGGTGACATAGACACCCCCGCCCAGGACGCCACCGAACAGGACCCCGCTGTTGTTCAGCGAACCCAGCGTACCGCCGACATAGGCCGCGTACTTGGCGCCGCTGATGGTGCCGGCGTTGCCCAGGCTGGTCAGGGTACCGCCGATGTAATCGTTGGTGACGGTCAGCAGCAGGTTGTTGGCGCCGTCGCCGCCCAAGGTGGCGGCCAGGCCGGTGATGCTGGCCCCGGCCACGACGCCGCTGTAGTCACCGCCGCCACCGGCGGCCACCAGCGTGCGGCTGCCGACGGTGTAGTTGCCGGCGGCCGACGCGGCGAGCACCGTGCCCGAGATGACGGCCACATCCGAAACGACCAGTTCCCCGCCCGCGGACAGATCCAGGGCCCCGGATGCCCCTTGCTGATAGGCGCCGGTGATGCTGACCACGCTGCCGATACCCAGCGTGGCGCCGGTGTTGAGGACGGTCTGGCCGCTGGCCACGATGCTGTCGTTCAGCATCAAGGCGCCCCCGGCGAACACGACGTCCGCGGCGCTGATCAGCGTGCCCTGGCTGGATGCGGCGTAGCCCGTCAGGGTGCCGACCGTGCCGTTGCTGCCGCCGACGATGGTCAAATCGTCGGCGGAATTCGAGATGCGGCCCGCGATCACGCCACTGTTGACGAAGGTTCCGATGCTGGAGGCGATCCGCAGGGCGGCGGTGCCCGCGATGGTGCCGCTGTTCAGCAAGGCGTCGACACGGCCGTCGAGCTTCAGGGCCGTGGGGCCGGTGATAGTGCCCTGGTTGATGATGGTGCCCAGGGTATTGGTGTTCTTCAGCGCCGGGCCGCTGTGCGCGATGATGGTGCCGCTGTTGACGATGGTGCCGTAATAGTCGCCGTAGACGCCCCAGCTTTGGCCGACGATGGTGCCGCTGTTGTTCAGCAGGCCCATGACGCCCAGGTTGGAGACACCGACGCTGCCGCCCATGATATAGCCGGCATTGATCAGCGTACCGACCGTCCCGTAGTTTTCGAAGCCGGCAGCCGAATAGGCGGCACCTTGGCCGAGCAGCGTGGCGCCGACGCTGTTGATGAACGTGCCGACATGGCCGCCGCTGGCGATGCTGACGGCGATGGTGGTGGCGCTGAAGGTGCCGGCGTTGGTGATGGTGCCGACACTGCCGGAATGGCCGACATAGACGGCCGCCTTGTCGGCGCCAACGCTGCCGGTGTTGGCCAGGCTGGCCAGGGTGCCGCCGACATAGTCGTTGGTGATGGTCAGCAGCAGGTTGTTGGCGCCGTCGTCCGCCACGGCCGCGGCCAGGCCGGTAACCGTGCCGCCCAGGGTGGCGGACGCGTAGTCGGACCCGGCACCGCCGGCCACCAGGGTGCTGGAACCGACGATGTAGTTGCCGGTCGACGACAGCCCGGCCAGGACCGTGCCGGCGATGCTGGCGGCCCCGCTGACCACCAATTCGGTGCCCGTGCCCACGCTCAAGGTGCCGGACGCCCCCTGGCTGTAATCGCCGGTGACGTTGACGATGGTGGACAGCGTCAGCGAGGCGCCGGTGTTCACCACCGTCTGGCCATCGGCATCGATGCCACCGTTCAGCCGTAGGCTGCCGCCGGCGAATAGCAGCGTGCCGTTGGTGTTGGTGATGTTGCCCGCCAGCGTGCCGACGGTGCCGGCCGTGCCGCCCATGACCGTCAGGTCGCCCGCACCGTTATTGATGATGCCGCCCTGGATCACGCCGCTGTTGACCAGGGTGCCCAGGGCGCCGCCGATCACGAGGGCCGTGTAGCCCTTGAGGGTGCCGCTGTTATTCAGCACGCCGATGGTGCCGCCTATGGTGACGGCGGTCGCATCGGCCTGGATGGTCCCGCGATTGTTCAGGACGCCGATGCTGGCGCCGGCCGCGTTGCTGATGGCCGTGATCCCCTGGATCAGACCGCTTGAGGAATTGGTCAGCGTTCCAATGGAACCCGCGTTGTGTATGCCTTGGCTGCCGTTGAGATAACCATCGTTGGACAATGTGCCGATGCGACCGGTGGACGCGATGTCGACGCTGCGATAGCCAGGGCTCACCAGCGTAGCCCCGCTGGTGTTGGTCAGCTGGCCTATGGTGCCGGCGACGAAAACCGCCTCGTCAGAGCCATGGTCGCCGGCGAGGGTGCCGCTGTTGGTGAAGGTGCCCAGCGATCCGCTGGCCGCAACAAACAAGGCATGAGAACCAATGATCGTGCCGCTGTTGCCCAGGCTGGCCAGCGTGCCGCCGATATAGTCGTTGGCGATGGTCAGCAGCAGGTGGTTGGCGCCATCGGCGGACAGGCCAATCGACAGGCCGGTGACCGAACCGGCCAGGGCGGCGGCGGTGTAATCGGAGCCCGTGCCACCGGCGACCAAGGTGCTGGCCCCCACGGTGTAGTTGCCGGTGGACGACAGGCCGGCCGCGATGGTGCCGGCGATGCTGGCGGCCCCGCTGACCACCAGCCCGCTGGTGCCGGGGGTCAGCGACAGGGTACCCGCCGCACCCTGGGTATAGGCGCCGGTGATGCTGACGATGGTGGTCAGCGTCAGGGAGGCGCCGCTGTTGGTGACGGTGAAGCCGCCGGCGCTGATGCTGTCGTTCAGCACCAGGGCGCCGCCGGCGAACACCACGTCGGACGTGCTGGTGAGGGTGCCCTGGTTGGTCAGCGTGGCGCCCGTCAGCGTGCCGACGGTGCCCCCGGTCCCGCCGCTGATGGTCAGGGCGCCGCCGCCGCTGTTGATGATGGCGCCGGCGATGGTGCCGCTGTTGCGCAAGCCCCCTAGCGGGCCATAGAGCGCCACCGCCTTGGACGCCTGGATCAGGCCGCTGTTGATCAGCGTGCCGACCGTGCCGGCACTGTACAGGGCCGAGCTGCCGCTGCCCGATGTGCCGCGCATGACGCCGCTGTTGACCAGCGTGTCGATGACGGCGCCCGGATCGTTGAGGAAGGCAACGTTCCGGCCCACGATGGTGCCGCTGTTGTCCAGCCGCCCCATGCTGCCGCTGTTGCGCACGGCGAAGAAGGTGCTGCCGATGACGCCGCTGTTGATCAACGTGCCTATGGTACCACCGGCGTTGTTCTGCACGGCGCTGCCGCCGGTGATCGTTCCCGTGCCGGTGTTGTTCAGCAGACCAATGGTGCCCAGATTGGCCACGCCGCCGCCGAAACCGGCCGACACGCTGCCGCTGTTGCTGAGCGTGCCGACGGTGCCCGTGGCCTCGATGTGGACGCCGTTGGAGGAGCCGCTGATGGTGCCGACGCTGCCGTTGACCAGCGTACCCAGCGTGCCGGTGACATAGACACCCCCGCCCAGGACGCCACCGAACAGGACGCCGCTGTTGTTCAACGAGCCCAGCGTGCCGCCGACATAGGCCGCGTACTTGGCGCCGCTGAAGGTGCCGGCGTTGCCCAGGCTGGTCAGGGTACCGCCGATATAGTCGTTGGTGACGGTCAGCAGCAGGTTGTTGGCGCCGTCGCCGCCCAAGGTGGCGGCCAAGCCGGTGATGCTGGCCCCAGCCACGACGCCGCTGTAGTCACCGCTGCCACCGGCGGCCACCAGCGTGCGGCTGCCGACGGTGTAGTTGCCGGCGGCCGACGCGGCGAGCACCGTGCCGGTGATGCTGGCGGCCCCGCTGACCACCAGTTCACCACCCGCCAGGTTCAGCATGCCGGAGGCGCCTTGGGTGTAGCCCCCGGCGATGCTGACAATGCTGGTCAACGTCAGCGACGCGCCGCTGTTCACCACCGTGTGGCCGGTGACGTTGATGGTGTCGTTCAGCAGCAGGTTGCCGCTGGCGAAAACCAGGTTGGACAGCGTGTTGACGATGCTGCCCATATTGGTGACGGTCTGGCCCGTCAGCGTGCCGATGGTGGCGCCGGTGCCGCCGCTGATCGTCAGGGCGTTGGCCGACGCGTTCAGGATCTTGCCGGCGATCAGGCCGCTGTTGGCGACGGGGCCCAGCGTGGCGCCGGACGCGATGAACAGGGCGGTGGCGCCGGCGATGGTGCCGCTGTTGTTGATGGTGCCGACAGTCCCGCCATTGACGGAAATGCCCAGATGCGTGCCGATGATCTGACCGCTGTTGGTGATGGTTCCGATCGTGCCGCTGCTATTAACCGCCGTGACGGCGTTGATGGTGCCGGCGTTGCTGAGCTGATCCAAAGAAGTCAGCACGATGATGCCGCCAACAGCCCCGCTGATCAGCCCGTTGTTGGTCAGTTGGCCAAGCCCCTGGCCACCGACGCCCACTGCGGTGCTGTTGGTGCTGAGGATGGTGCCGGTGACGCTGTTGATAAGGGTGCCGACGGAACCGAAGAGGCCCATGCCGGCCGACGTCGTGCCACGGATCACGCCACTGTTGACAATGCGGTCAATGTGGCTGCCGTCCGCCATATAAACGCCCATGGAGCCGCCAGAAAGCGTACCGGCGTTGCTGAGCGTGCCCACGGATCCGCCGACCTGGGATCCGACGAGGGTGCTGTCTATGGCGAAACCGCGGACGCTGCCGCTGATCGTCCCACTGTTGGTCAGGGTGCTGACCGTACCGGTTGGGGCGATGTATACGCCGCTCGCGACACCGCTGATGGTGCCGCCGTTGCTGAGGCTACCCAGTGTTCCGCCGACGTAGTCGTTGGTCACCGTCAGCAGCAGGCTATTGCCATCGACGCTGAAGCCGGCGCCGGCAACACTGCTGACGGTGGTGATACGGGCGATGACGGCGCTATAGTCGGACGCACTGGGGGAGGACACTAGGGTAACGCCGCTGTCCGCCAGGTAGTTGCCGGTGGCGGACAGGGTGGCCGCCACCGTGCCGGCGACGGTGGCGCCGTCGGTCACCACCAGTTGACCGCCCGTTGCCAGGCTAAGGGTGGCGCCGCTCGATTGAACGTAGGTGCCGATGACAGTGACGATGCTGTTCACCGTCAGCATGGCGCCGGCGTTGACGATGGACCAATCGCTGCCGCTGTTGTTGCCCGTGCCATTGCTGGCGTTGATGGTGTCGTTCAGCAGGATGTTGCCGGACGCGAGCACCAGGTTGTTGCTGACGTTCAGCACCCCCTGGGTGCCGGCATACCCGGTGAAGGTGCCGACGGTGGTGCCGCTACCGCCAATGAGGGTGCCGATGGTCTGCCCGATATTGCCGGCGATGGTGCCGCTGTTGCTCAGGGTGTCGACGGTGCCGCCGCCGAACGCGACAGGGGCGCTGATCAGGCCAGTGTTGATCAGGGTGCCGATGCTGCCGCTGGAAATGGCCAGAGAGGTGGCGACGATGGAGCCGCTGTTGACCAGCGTGTTGATGACACCGCCGACGTTGCGGATGGCGGTGTAACCGGCGCTGCCGATGGTGCCGGCGTTGCTGAGATAACCGATGACGCCGGTGTTGTTGATGGCGTGGGCGGTGTTGGCGCCGAAGATCCGCCCGCCGGTGGCATTGACCAGCGAACCGATGACGCCGTCGTTGGCAAGGGCAATGCCGCTGCCATCGGTGGCGATGGTGCCGCTGTTTAGAATGGTGCCGATGCTGGCGCCGCCGATGTTATGGATGCCGCTGTGGCCGGTGAACGTGCCGATGCTGGTGATCATCACCAGGCCGATGGTGTTCTCATTCTGAAGCGCGGGACTGCCGCCGCCCTGGATCAGGCCGTTGTTGCTCAGCGTGCCTATGGTGCCGAGGTTCTGGATGGCGTAGGCCGTGCTTTGGGCCCACAGGGTGCCGCTGTTGGAAAGGGTGCCGACACTGCCCGCGCTCGACACGGAGAGTGCCACGACGCTGGTGGTCGCGGTGTGCACCGTGCCGGTATTGGTGACGGTGATGTTCGCACCACCTGTCACCACGAAACTGGTGGAGGTCGGGCCGGAGATGACGGTGTCGCTGGAAATGGTGGTTTGCGCCTGGGAGGGCCGGGGCATGGACAGGGCGACGCCCATCGCCAGCAGGGAAGAGCCGGCCAGCAGAGCCTTGGCGGAAGTCACACGCTTCATCATCGTCCCCACCCCCGGTGCGTTGGCGGGTAAGGGAGCGGTGACGGTGCGGTGCAATTCGGCCCCCAATTGCCTGAATTGCCGTCCCACCCCAAACCTTAGACCTTGCCCCACACGCCGGTACCAATGCCAAACCACGGCGGCCACCTACCCGAAAGGGAGTAGCCTACACCCGTTTTGCGGGAGATAGCCCCCGCTGTCAATCAAACGATACGAGGCGTCAAAGCCACTCTGAGAAGAGAAGAAAAATTATGTCGGCGCCTTTTTAAATTGCGCAAAATTGACTGTTTCAGCAAAAATATCACCAGGACACTGGCAATCAAGCCCGCCAAATGTTGAATTATTTGCATTTATGCTTTTCGGCGGACAGGGAACCCGGCGTTTTCAAAAACCAGCCTGAACACTGGCGTAACTGCAACTTATGAGGGATATGTTCGCTGGCGCGCCGAGAAAGGCATTATATCCTTAAGTATAGTGCGGGTGTGGCAACATACGGCCCCAACCGATCACGATGACGCGGCGGCGCTTCCTCCCGCTGGTTGGCGGAAAGATGGGCGCGCGGGCGCTCGGGAAGGTGACGGTCAGCGCCAGGCGTAATTGAAGCTGAGGGAGATGCGTTCCTCATCCGCGCGGTTCAGCGCCACCTCATGCCGCAGCCAGCTTTCCCACATCAGCAGGGTGCCTTCCTGCGGCGCCACGGCAATGGTGGGCTGCAGCGTACGGTCGGCCTTGGCCTTGCGCGGCGGGGCGGCCATCATGAAGGGCAGGCGCGGGTCCTCGAACTTCAGTACGGAGGCACCCGCCGGCACCCGCACATAATAGGTGCCGCTGATGACGCTGTTGGGATGGATGTGCGACCCGTGGAAGCCGCCGGGGTCCAGCACGTTGATCCACAGACTGTCCAGTTCCAGCTTGCGCCCGCCAAGGTCCCATTCCTGAACCTTGGCGAAAGCCTTGGCATGGCGGTCCAGCTGGGCCTTCAGCTTCTTCAGGACGGGGAAGCGCCAGATGAGATCGTCCAGCGAGGCGTAACTGGTGTAGCCGGTGTAGCCATGCTTGTCCGACCAGCGCCGGCCGGCCCCATCATCTTCAGCCGCCGTCAGGCAGCAGGCCGCCACTTCTTCGTTCAGGGGCAGCATCTCCGCCAGCTCAGCCCGGTAGACGCGGGTGACGAACAGGGTATCGATGGTGGCAGCGGGCGCAGAGGCGGGGGTGTCGTCGGTCATGCCCTGGGCTTTAGCCGGGCGGCGCCGTGGCGTCAATCACGCCAGGAGAAAAAAGCCGGCGTGTCCCCGCGCCACCCGCCTAGGCCGAAAACAGTAGGCTGCGGGCCCCGGCGCTTTGGGTATAAAGGAACCCCCTGGGGGCGTCCGCCCTTATCACCAGGGCCCTTGTCACCAGGGCATGTCCCAAAACGAAGATCGGCCCAGGCACCCGCCCCGCATGCGGATGCCTCGGGACCGGCACCGCCCACGGAACGCGCATCCATGCAGTTGGCCACCGACGCGCCACCGCCGGACGTCCGCAAGGACGATCCCCATGCCGGCATCGGCTTCACCGAATTTGTCCTGATGGTCTCGGCCATGATGGCCATGAACGCGCTGGGCACCGACAGCATGCTGCCGGCGCTGGGCCAGATTGGCCGCTCGCTGGACGTGATGGACGAACCGCGCTGGCAGTGGATCGTCACCGCCTTCCTGCTGGGCTTCGGCGGGGCACAGATCCTGTATGGCCCCATTTCCGACCGTTACGGCCGCCGGCCCATCCTGCTGTGGGGCATCGTCTTTTACGCCCTGGGCAACCTGGCGGCGGCGCTGGCCCCGACGTTCGAGCTGCTGCTGGCCGTGCGCGTGGTGCAGGGCATCGCCGTCGCCTCCACCCGCATCGTCGTCGTGTCCGTGGTGCGTGACTGCTACGCCGGGCGCCAGATGGCGCGCGTCATGTCGCTGGCCTTCATGATCCTGCTGGCCGTGCCCATCCTGGCGCCCAGCCTGGGGCAGCTGATCATGCTGGTGGCACCATGGCGGGCCATCTTCGCCTGCCTGGCGGCCTATGCCCTGGCGGTGGTCCTCTGGCTGTGGCGCCGCCTGCCGGAAACGCTGCACCCGGAATATCGCCGGCCCATCGACGTGCCGACCATCCTGTCCGCCGCCCGGCAGACGGTGACGGACCGCCAAGCCATCGGCTATACGCTGGCGCAGACCCTGATGATCAGCGCCGTCTTCGCCTACCTCAACAGCATGCCGCCCATCTTCGACCAGGTGTTCAAGGCGCCGCAGCTGTTCCCGCTGATCTTCGCGCTGACCGGCATGTCGCTGGCAGTGTCGGCGCTGCTGAACGCCCGCATCGTCGTCCGCCTGGGGACGCGGCGCCTGTCGCACAGCGCGCTGCTGGGCTTCATCCTGTTCACAGGCATCCACACCATCATCGCCCGGCATGGGGAAAGCCTGCCCGTCTTCACCGTGCTGCAGGCCCTGACCATGTTCTGCTTCGGCCTGGCGACCAGCAACTTCGGCGCCATGGCCATGGAACCGGTGGGTGCCATCGCCGGCACCGCCGCCTCGGTCCAGGGGTTCATCAGCACGGTGCTGGGCGCCCTGGTGGGCTTCGTCATCAGCCAGCATTTCGACGGCACCACCCTGCCCCTGGTCGGCGGGTTCCTGTGCTGCGGCGTCGGCGCCCTGGCCATCGTGCTGGTGACGGAACGCTTCCAGCTGTTCCACCCGCGCATGGGGAAATGACCACCGCCCGGCCTTTTCGGCGAATTACTTGTGCTCCGGCCTGTCTTCGGCCAGGGGCTGTCCGTCGTGCAGGTAGGGCGGCGCCTCGATCAGCACGAAGACGATGCGGCAGGGGATGGTGGCGCTGGGGTTGCGCCATAGGTGCATGGTGCCGCGCTGGATGATGATGCCGCCGGCGCCGATGACCGTCTTCGCCCCGTCGTCCAGCTCCAGCTCCACCTCGCCCGACAGCACGATGCCATAGTCGATGCTGTTGGTGCGGTGCATGGGCGAGGTGCCCCCGGGCAGCATGTCCACGACCCGAATGACGGAGCCGTGATTCAAGGTCAGGCCGGCGTCCCGCAGGCGGCCGTCCGTCTCGTCATTGTTGTCGGCCGGGACGGTGGGCGTGGTCCAGACCAGGGTGAAGGCGGCATCGCCCGAGGGGATGCGCCGGGTCGGGAACTCATCGTCCGATTTGAAGATGGCGCGCGCGCCGGCGTCATGCCCTGTCACCACGCGGCGGACGGCGGGCAGCCCTGAATCACTGATCATGGTGTCGAACTTTCTGCAGGGATCAGATATCGGCCAGCAGCGCCGTCTGCGCCTTGGCCATCATGGCGCCCATGATTTCGGGCGAGACGTGGTCCTGCTGCGCCTTGCCGATGGCGACGCTGCTTTCCACCACCAGGCGGCAGCGTTCGAAGCGCCGGTCGGTGAAGGCCTGGAAGGCGGCGGTCAGGTCGTCATGGCGGCCCAGTTCCTCCACCAGGACCAAGGCATCCTCCACCGCGATGCCGGCGCCGGACGCCAGATGCGGGGTGGTGGCGTGGGCGGCATCGCCGATCAGGATGCTGCGGCCCTTGAACCACTGGTGGCGGGGCAGCAGCACGGCCTCCAGCGGGCGGACGTTGACCCAGGAGTCCGCGTTCAAATTGTCACGCAGGGTCGCCACGGGCCCGCCGAAGGGGGCCAGCAGCTGGGCCAGCCGCTGGTAGGCCGTGGCCTCATCCACCCGGCGCATCTCGGGCACGTTTTCCAGCAGCCACAGGTACATCAGGTCCTGGCTGACCGGCACCAGGCCGCAGGTCACCGGCGCGCCGACGAAGAAGTGCGAGCGGTCGATCTCCGGCGGGCGCTTGGCCACCACGCGCCAGCAATACTGGCCGGTGTAGGCGGGCTTGGGCGCGTCAGGGAACAGGAAGGACCGGGCCTTGGAGAAGGCGCCGTCGGCCGCGACCACGAAATCATAGGTGCCGGCGCCGCCGTCGCTGAAACGCACGTCCACACCATCGCCGGTGTCGGTCCATTCGGTGGCGGTCAGGCCCAGGCTGACCCGTACCCCCGCCTCATGCGTCAGCCGCGACAGCAGGGCGTGCAGGTCGGGCCGCATGATGCCGCCGGACACCGGTAGATCGGGCTGGATAGGCCTGTCCTGCAGGTCGGCTACGGCCATGCCGTTGGGGGCGCACAGGCGCCCACCCTCCGTCACGTGAAAGCCCTGGGCCTTGAGGTCGTCCAGGATACCCAGGGTCCGGAAGGCGCGGTATGTGGGCCCCGTCACGGTGATGCCGGCGCCATAGACGCGCCAGTTGGGATCGGCTTCCACCACATGCACGGGCCACCCGGCGCGGCTGGCCAGGATGGCGAAGGACATGCCGCCAATGCCGCCGCCCAGGACAAGGATGGGGGCGCGGCCCGCGCGCGGTGAGGACTGAGGCATCGCCAACTTCTCCGGTTTCTTCCCTAGCGCGCCCTCTCGATGGGGCGGGTCATGGGCGATCCTAGAAGCCGCTCAGCTATTGTTAAAATTGATTTGGAAGATATCTTGGCAGCTGTCCGGCCAATGGATCGCCGGCGCAACCGCTGGCGGTGGGATTAAAAAGCAATGTGTTTCAAGGGCCTGGAATTGGACGACGCCTGCCCCGCCTTCATGGGGTCGTGATCCCCATGTCCCCGACATCCGCTAATCGCCCGGCCACACGCCTGGCTACCCGGCTGGCCTTCCTGGCCGCTGGATTCAGCCTTTCCTGCTGGGCGCCGCTGGTGCCCTACGCCCGTGCCCGCCTGGGGGTGGACGACGCCACGCTGGGCCTGCTGCTGCTATGCCTGGGCATAGGCTCGGTGGCGGCCATGCCGGCGACAGCGCCCTTGAGCGCCCGTCATGGCACCCGGCCCGTCATCCTGGGCGGCGGTCTAGGCATGGCGTTGGCCCTGCCCGCCCTGGCCACGGTCGACAGCTTGGCCGGCATGGCGGTGGCGCTGCTGGTCTTCGGCGCGTCTCTGGGGACCCTCGACGTCGCCATGAACGTGCACGCGGTGGAGGTGGAGGCCGATGCCGACCGGCCGCTGATGTCAGGTTTCCATGGATTGTTCAGCGTCGGCGGCTTTTGCGGTTCGGGCGGCATGACGCTGCTGTTGGCTGCCGGCGTAGCGCCTTGGGCGGCGGCCTGGCTGAGCGCCGCCTTGGTCCTGGTGCTGCTGGCCCTGGCCGCCCCCCGCCTGCTGCGCACCCGGCCGATGGGGCCCGCCGCCGAGGGGGAACGCGCCCCGCTGTTCGTGCGGCCGCGGGGCATCGTGATCCTGCTGGGCATCCTGGCGCTGGTCACCTTTCTGACTGAGGGGGCCCTGCTGGACTGGGGCGCCCTGCTGCTGACCGACCATCGCGGCGTGGCGCCGACCCAGGCGGGCCTGGGCTATACCCTGTTTTCGTTGGCCATGACCACGGGCCGCCTGATGGGCGACCGCGTGGTGGCGGCCCTGGGTGGACGGCGGGTCATGCTCTGGGGCGGGGTGGCCGCCATCGCCGGCCTGGGCGTGGTGCTGCTGTCACCATGGACACCCCTGGCCTTAGCCGGTTTCCTGCTGATCGGCGCGGGGGCGGCCAACCTGGTCCCGGTGCTGTTCAGCGCCACGGGGCGCCAGCAGGTCATGCCCCCGGCGCTGGCCGTGGCGGGGATGACGGCCATCGGCTATGCCGGCATGCTGGGCGGCCCGGCGCTGATCGGCTTCATCGCGCGTGGCTGGGGCCTGCCCAGCGCCTTCACCCTGTTGACGGCCCTGATGCTGCTGGTGCCGCTATCGGCCGGCCCGGTGGGAAAAATCGATGCGCCGGCCAACGACGCCTGACCGCCGGCCGGACTAATCCGCCGCCAGCACCTCGCGCACCGCCGTCTGCAGCTGCCGGCCGAACACCGGTTTGAACAGGATGGCGGCGGGATGGTCCTGGTTCATGCGCTCCAGCATCGCCGGCTCGCGCGAGGCGGTTATGAAGATTACCTTGGAGCCGACGAACTCATGGATGGCGAGGGCCGCGTCCACGCCGTCGCCCACGCCCTTCAGCCGCATGTCCATCAGCACCAGGCGCGGCCGCTGGGCCTTGGCCAGGGCGATGGCGTCAGCGGCGGTCGCGGCGGTGCCGCACACCGTCAGCCCCATGTCCTCGATCTGGATGCTGAGGGTTTGGGCGATCAGGAATTCGTCATCCACCACCAGGACGCAGTCCTGCAGCCCATCGCTCATGACGCCGCCATCCCGGCGGAGCGGCCTACCATATCCACCGCCGGTGTCGGCAGGATGATTTCCGCCCGTGTGCCCTTATCGAACCGCATCGCGATCGTTCCGTCCAGCTGCGCCACCAAGCCCTTCACGATGGAGCTGCCCAGACCGCGCCGGTAGCCGCCCCCATCCTCCTCCGCCGGAGCCGAGGTTGGGATGCCGTCGCCGTCATCCGCCACCACCAGCAGCACATCGCCCTCCTCCCGGCGCCGCATCGCCATTGTGATGGTGCCGCGCCCATCGGGAAAGGCATGTTTCAGCGAATTGGTGATCAACTCGGTTACCAGCAAGCCCAAGGGGATGGCAAAATCCAAATTGACCATCAGCGGGCAGACGGCGATGTCCAACCCCACCCCGTCATCCGCCCCCGACAGCAGGATGTTGCGGGCCAGCTCATCCAGGAAGGGCGCGATGTCGAAGCTTTCCAGATCGGGGGAAGCCATCAGCTGCTGATGCACCAAGCCCAGGGCATAGACCCGGCTGCGCAGCCCCATCAGCGCTTGGCGGCCGTCCGAATCCTTGAGCTGCAGGGCCTGGATCATCACCAAGCCGTCAATGATTTGAAGGTTGTTCTTCACCCGGTGATAGACCTCGCGCAGCAGCAGGTCGCGCTGCTTCAGGGCGGCGGTACGTTCCGCCACCACCAGTTCCAGGTCCGCCTTGGCCTCGCGCAGCGCCGCCTCCGCCGCCGCCCGTTCGGTAACGTCGATCAGCACCCCGGTGGCGCGGGTGGGCGTCCAGGTGACGGGGTCCCGCGCCACGATGGCGCTGCGATGGGATAGCCAAATCCAGCCCCCGCCCCCCTCCGCCGCGTCCGGGTCGCCGTCCACCCGACGCACCCGGTACTGCATCTGTACCAGCTCCGCCGCCCCGGTCTGCAGCAGACTCAGGCCGGCCGCGCGTTCGCCCCGGTCATCCGGATGAATCCAATCCGCCCACGCGGCGTATTCGGGACCGTTCAGGGGGAACCAAGTCTCCGCCGGCAGCGTGCCGCCCGTCATCGCCGCCGT
The DNA here is from genome assembly GCF_029594735.1 of Nitrospirillum amazonense. NCBI lineage: Bacteria > Pseudomonadati > Pseudomonadota > Alphaproteobacteria > Rhodospirillales > Azospirillaceae > Nitrospirillum > Nitrospirillum amazonense. Next base: position 174,502 of record NZ_JARPAF010000001.1, on the reverse strand, counting down.
GCGCCGGTCCACCCAGCCCAGGCCCCGCGCCATATCCAATTCCCAGATGCCCAGCTTGGCGCCCTCCGCCGCCAGGCGCAGGCGCGTCTCGCTTTCCTTCAGGGCCAGGGCCGTCTTGTGCATGGTGTCGACATCCTCGACCACCGCCAGCAGCAGGGGCGGCAGCCGGGCGCCGGCCTTGCGCATTCCCGCGCCGCGGACGAGGGTGGCGGACACGCGTCCCCAGACAGGTGTGCCATCCTGCCGCCGAAAGCGCAGTTCGCGGACATAGACGCTGGCCTCGCCCGACAGCAGGCGCGCCAACTCCAACCCCTCCGCCGCGCGATCCTCGCCCCACAGCAGGTCGGGCCATTCCATGCGACCAGCCAGATCGGCCCGGTTATAGCCCAGCATGCCGGCGAAGGCGTTGTTCACCCGGAGCAACAGCCCGGTCTCGGGATTGACCTGCACCTTGCCCACGGCGGCCGCCTCGAAGCTGGCGCGGTATTCCGCCTCGCTGCCGGCCAGGGCCTCCAGCGCCACCGCCCGTTCGGCCAGAGCCTCCGTGAGCTGGGCGTTGGCCGCGCGCAGTTCGGCCGTGCGCTCGGCCACCCTGCGCTCCAACTCGGAATTGGCGGCCAACACCTTGGCCTCGCTCTCCCGCAGCAGGGCGGCGGTGCGCTCTTGCTCCTCGATGGTGCGGGTGAGTTCGGCGTTCAGCCGGCCCAGCTGCGCCGGCGTGGGCAGGGCCAGCACGCGCGGCACCAGGGGCCAGAGCATGGCGGCGGTCGCCACCGACAGCAGCGCCGTGGCCAGCTTCACCACCCCTTCCACCCCATAGGCCGGCATCCACAGGGTCAGAATGGACAGCATGTGGGTCAGGCCGCAGGCCAGGATGAAGGCCACGAACAAATGTCCCACCCAGCGGTAGGCCAAATCGTTACGCTTGCGTACGAACCAAGCCAGCGCCAGGGGTATGGAGAAGTAGGACAGGCCGATGACGGCGTCGGATCCGGCGTGTAGCCAAATAAGACCCGGTATCCAGCTGAGGCAGAAGCCATGCGGGGTCAGGCCGGATGGATCCAGCAACCAGTCCGTCAAGCTCATAGGCCACAACCTCCGCCACCGGCACGTCGCCCAAGTTCAGAGGGTATCTCCCAACCTTTGCGAGCACCAGACGGTGGCGCCGAGCAGCGTGCCCGTCAAGTCGCGCGTTCGATTATATCAGCGCAGAACTGCACGCTTAGGATGTCTACGCTCTAGGACGTCCATTGGCGCCGAGCTTACTTTCCCGCCTCGTCAGCGGCCTCAGTCACCTCGCGTCGAACCAGTTTGTCCAATAGGGGGAACTGTGGGTCGCCCAGCCAGGCGCGCACGGCGGCCACATCGGCCAAGGCGTGCAGGGCGGCCGTCGCCTGTTCCGGCCGGCCGACCTTGACGGCGATGCCGCCCAAGGCATGCACGCTCTCGAACGCGTGCTCGTCCGGCACGTCGTCGCCGATGAAGATGGGACGGCGCCCCTTGAACGGCTCCACGGTCATGAAGCGGTACACGGCATCCCCCTTCAGAGCTGCGGCCGGGAGCAATTCCACACCCACATTGCCCTCCACCACCCGGTAGCCGTCAGGCAGGGTGGGCAGCGCCGCCTTGGCCAGCCGGGTGATATGGTCCAGGGACTGCGGGTGCGGCCCGGTGTGGATGGCCAGCACCGGGCCCTTGCGCTCGATGACGATGTTGGGGGCGCGGCCCAGTTCCGCCTCAGCCCGTTCCGCCAGGGCGGCCAGGGCCGGAGGTTCCTCGGCCGCCACCGCCGGCTCGTCCGGGGACAGCCGCAGCTCGATCCCGAACAGCCCACCGGCGCGCAGCACCATGGGCTGGAACAGTGTGTCGATGGAGGCCAGCGAGCGGCCGCTGATCACCGCGACAGCCCCACCCAACTGGCGGTCCAGGTTGGACAACAGGGTGCGCAGCTCGTCATCCACCACCACGCCGGTGGGGTCCTTGTGGTGTTCCAGCAGCGTCCCGTCAATGTCCAGGAACAGGGCCCAGCGGTCCCCGGCGGCAGGCGCCAGGGCGGGGGACGGCATCGCTTCAGAAATGGCTCGGCTCAACGTTCTTTCCTTTCCCCATGCTGACCAGGCGCACCACGTTGCGGCCCAGGGGCGTACGGCCCAATGCCGTGCGGCTGAGCGCGCCGCGGGCCGCCTGCTGCCTGGCCAGGCGGGCCGTGACATTGGCGGTGTGGTGGCGCTTTCGCAGGCGGGCGCCGTCCAGCAGCATGTTGCCCGCCCAGCGGTAGATGTTGTTTTCCCGCACCGTTTCGCGCATGCGGCGCATCCGCTCGCGCTGTTCCTCCGGCGACATGGTCAGGCCGCGCAGCAGCGCGTCGGCCGTGCCGCAGGTGTCGTACGGGTTGATGATGATGCTTTCCGGCAGCTCCTTGGCGGCGCCGGCGAAGCTGCTGAGCAACAGCACGCCCTGCTCATCCTCCCGGGCGGCCACGAACTCCTTGGCCACCAGGTTCATGCCGTCATGCAGGCTGGTGACCATGCACAGGTCGGCGGCCCGCAACAGGCCGTAGACCTCGTCCTTGCCGTAGGACTCGTTCAGCAGGTGGATGGGCTGGTACCCTTCATGGCCGTAGCGGGCGTTCAACTCGTCCACAAAATCCAGGCACTCGCGCTGGCACTGCTGATAGGCCGGCAGGGCGGTGCGGCTGGGGGCCGCCACCTGCAGCACCACCATGCGGCCGATCCATTCCGGGTGGCGCTTGAACAGCTCCTCCACCGCGCGGAAGCGGTCGATGATGCCCTTGGTGTAGTCGAAGCGCTCCACCCCCACGCACAGCTTCATGTCCGGCGCCAGGTTGAAGCGGTCGAAGATGGCCCGGCGGCTGGCAGGCACCGGCGGCTGGCGCGACAGTGAGGCCGGCGGCCATTCGATGGAGATGGGATGGGCATGCACATGGGTGGTGTGGCCACCAAAGGTGACGGCCGACGAGTCCCGCTCGATCCGGCTTTCCAGGAAGCGGTCCACCGTCTCGATGAAGTTGTTGCAATAATACTGGGTATGGAAACCCATGACCGAGCTGCCCAGCATGCCGTCCAGGATGCGTTCCCGCCACGGGCAGATGCCGAAGATCTCGGCGTTGGGCCAGGGGATGTGCCAGAAGGTGATGATGATGGCATCGGGCAGCCGCTCGCGGATCATGCGGGGCAGCAGGGCGAAGTGATAGTCCTGGATCAGGACCACCGGACGCTCATCCCGCGCCTCCTCCACCACCACGTCGGCGAAGCGCTTGTTCACCGCCTCATACACCTCCCAATCCTCGGCGTTGAAGCTGGGCCGGGTGAAGGCCACGTGGCACAGGGGCCAGAGGCCGTCGTTGGAGAAGCCGTAGTAATAGTGCTTCTCCTCATGCTCGCTCAGCCAAACGCGGCGCAGGGTGTAGCTGGGGTTGTCGGGCGGTACGGCGATGCGGTCGTGCGCATCCACGGTCAGGTGGTCGGCCGAGCCGCTGCCGTGCGCGATCCACGTACCGGCGCAGGTGCGCATGACCGGGTCCAGCGCCGCCACCAGGCCGCCGGCCGGCGCCCGCAGCTTCACCGCCCCGCCCTCCTCCAAATCATGAATGAAGGGCTCGCGGTTGGAGACGACGATGACCTGCGCGCCCGTCAGTTCCGTCTTCAGCAGGTGGCGCAGCGTTTCCGGCGTCCAGGTGCCCAGCCGGTCGGTGGCGACGCCCTCGCCTTTGGTGGACCGCAGGGCGCGCTGGGCCGCAGCATGGGCGTCGCGCGCGCCGACCACGGGTGAAGGCGCGCGGGCCCCTTCCGCCAAAACCTGGCGCCGCGTCTCATCGTAGGTGGGAATGGCGGCCTCTGCCACCGGCGGATGGCGGTTGCGGCCCCAGCGCAGCAGCAGCGCGCTGGAAAGGACAAGGGCCGCAACGGATAAGAGTAGGCTGGCTCCCACCAGGTAGACGGCGGCGGAGTCCTGCGTCAGCAGCGCGCCCAGATCGATGCCCATCATGGTGATACACCCATACCTTATCGGTTAAGAAGACTATGACCCGGTTTATGATTGCAGTAATCAGGTCATATATCGTGCACACTGAACAGATATAGCCTCAATGGCATTCTGTATTGTTCAGCGCTCCAGTATTCATGTAGGAATTCTAGAGTCGAGATTGTGTTCCAAAAAAGGCAACCGGGACGGAGGCGGGACCGAAAATCCGCATAGGCGGCGTAAGACCATGGCGGAGCGCCCGCCGGTTCCTTGGTCCCATCGCCTTAGACCTATCGGCCCTTACGAGCGGACGATAAGCGGCACCAGGCCTTCCTCGTGGTCGGAGATGGAGGCGATGACCTGCCCCCCCATGCGCTGGAAGAAAAGGTCGACGGTGTGTTCCCCCACCGTCACGCGGCGCACGGTCAACTGATCGATACCGATGGGCAGCTTGGGGCGGTTGACGTGGATCTCCCCCCGCCAGCCGTCGACCTCTATGCCCAGGCAGGCCTGCAACAGCATGAAGACGGAACCGGCGGCCCAGGCCTGGGGCACGCAGGCAACCGGATAAGCGATGGGCGTCTCCCCCTGTTCACGCGGGAAGCCGCAGAACAGCTCGGGCAGGCGCATGCCGAAGCGCACCGCCGCCTCGAAGGTGTCGCTCATCAGCTTCACCACGCCGCCGCGCACGCCGTAGCGCGCCAGGCCGGCGGCGCAGATGGCGGTGTCGTGCGGCCACACGGACCCGTTGTGGTAGGACATGGGGTTGAAGCAGACCTCGGTGTCCGCCAGCGTGCGGATGCCCCAGCCGGTGTGGAAGGCGCCGGCCAGCAGCTGGTCCGCCACGCGGTGCGCCCGCTCCGGCGAGGGCAGGCCCACGAACAGCAGATGCCCGACGTTGGACGCGCGCACGCGGCAGGGCCTGCCCTTGCCGTCCAGCGCCAGGGCGTAAAAGCCCATGTCCTCCATCCAGAAATGGGTTTCCACCGCCTGGCGCAGGGCCTCGGCCCGATGCTGCCAATAGGCGGCCTGCGCGTCCTCTCCCCGCCGCTTGGCCAGGCGGGCCAGGCCGCAATAGGCGGCGTAGACGTAGCCCTGGACCTCGACCAGGGCGATGGGCCCTTCCGGCAGGCTGCCGTCGGCATGCTGGATGCTGTCGAAGCTGTCCTTCCAGCCCTGGTTGGCCAGGCCGGATTCCTCGGCACGCTGGTAGTCGACGAAGCCGTCGCCGTTCTGGTCGCCCGCCCCTTCCATCCATGAGGCGGCGGCGCAGAGCGAGGGCCAAAGCTGGTCGATGAAGGCCATGTCGCCGGTGCGGTCGGCGTAGACCGAGGCCAAGTAGATGTAGAGCGGCGTGGTGTCGACGCTGCCGTAATAGCGGCCGAAGGGCAGCTCACGCAGCACCGCCATCTCCCCCTTGCGCGTCTCATGCAGGATCTTGCCGGGCTGCGCATCGCTGAAGGGGGCCGTTTCGGTGGCCTGATGGGTGGCCAGGAAGGCCAGCACCCCCCGCGCCAGGCGGGGGTTCAGCCACATCATCTGCAAGGCGGAGATGATGCCGTCGCGGCCGAAGGCGGTGGAGAACCAAGGGATGCCGGCATAAGGATAGGGGCCGGTGGACAGTTCCGTCGTCAGCAGGGCGGTATCCGCCTGGGCGCGCGCCAGCCAGTCGTTGAACACCCGGCCGGAGCTGTAGACGCTGGCGCCGCGGCGGCGCTTGGTGCGCATCTCCAGCCGCGCCCGCACCGCGGCGGCACGGAAGCGCACACGGCTGGGCGTGTCCGTGCGCTCGGTTCCGACCTCGATGTATAGAACGTGGTCGCCGCGTTTGGGCAGGTTGATGTTGAATACGGCGCGGTCGCCCTGCAGCCGGTCGGGAGCCTGACTGAAGGACAGGGTGGACTGGCGGGTCACCTGGTCCAGACCCTCATAGCTCAGCGTCACGCCGTCGCCGGACAGCTGGGCCTCATGCGTGCGGCCGCGCAGTTGGCGGGTGGAGCCCCGCACCTCGAACATGTCGCGGAAATCGGCGGCGAAATTGAAGGTCAGCGGCACGACGATGTCGCTGCCGCCGAAATTGGACAGGGTCACCCGCTCATAGAGCCGGTTTTGCCACAGGATGCGCGTGCGCTCGATATGGATGACACCCCACAGTGTCATGCCGCCGCCGGGGGCGGGCATGGGCACATTGGTGCTGTTGGCCGTGAACAAGATGTTGTCCTCGCTGAGCGAGGCGCCCAGCAGCGACGGCTCCTTATCGCCGATGCGCAGCTGATAGCGGGACAGGATGCGGGTGTCGTCCACGAACAGGCCGTCGCCCTGGCCCTGGATGTCGCCATGGGCGTCGGCCACGACGAAGCAATCGCCATGCTTAAGCGCGAACAGCTTGAAGGTCTCGCGCGGGCCGCTGCCGTCGGGGCCGGCCAGGCCGATGGCCGGGTCCAACTGTCGTTCGTCGAGGGCTGCCATGGGGGTCTGGTCTCGCGGGGCCGGTGGATTCAGGGCGACGGGGCGGCGACGGCACGGCCGCCGGGCACGGAGGCGGCCCCGCCGCCCTTCAGCAAGGCCTCATAGGCCGCGACGTAGTTGCGCGCCATGGCCGCGACGGAAAACCGCCGCTCGAATACTTCGCGGATGCGGGCACGGTCCAGGGCGCGCACCTTCTCCACGGCATCCACCGCATCGGCGATGGTATCGACGACGAAACCGGTCACACCCTGGTCAATGATCTCGGGCATGGCGCCGTTGTTCCAGGCGATGACAGGCGTGCCGCAGGCAAACGCTTCGATCACCACCAGGCCGAAGGGTTCCGGCCAGTCGATGGGCATCAGCAGGGCGGCAGCGTCGCCCAGGAAACCGGGCTTCCCGGCGTCGTCGATCTCACCCACGTGCTGAATGGCGCGGCCGTCGATGCGCGGTTCGACGTGTTCCTTGAAATAGGGGCCGTCATCGTTCCCCACCTTGGCTGCCATCTTCAGCGGCAGGCCGGACTTCTCCGCAATCTCGATGGCGCGATCCGGCCGCTTGTCCCGGGAAAAGCGGCCCAGGAAGGCCAGGTAGTTGCCGGTGCCGCCGGGCCGGTCCGCCGGCGGACGGTACAGATCCAGCGGCAGGCCGTGATAGACGGTGGCCAGCCAGTTGGCATCCGCCAGGGGCCGCCGCTGGCGATCCGAAATGGAAATCATGGGGTAGCGCGGCCAAAGCCCGTAGGACGGCGCCAGGTCGACATAGTCCAAGCGGCCGTGCGGCGTGGTCACCGTGCGCTGCGCGCATTCCTTGAAGAAAGGGAAGTGCATGAAGTGGCTGAGATGGAAGTGCAGCACATCGAACTCATCCGCGCGGGCCCGCACCTGTTCCAGCATGGCCAGGTGGGCCGCCACCGGCGATTTCAACGGCGCATCATCCAGCCATAGGGCCTTGGGCCGCATGGGCACCAGGCTGGCCTTGGTCTGGGAGGCCCCGCTGGCGAACAGGGTCACTTCATGGCCCAGCTCCACCAACTCATCCGTCAGATAAGATATAACCCTTTCAGTACCACCATAGTATGTCGGCGGCACCGTCTCATACAGCGGGGCGATTTGCGCAATCTTCATCGACGGTAATTCCCTAAATCGATGATGGAAATTGGCATGCGCCCCCATGAGTATTGAAGATGCGCAGCCAAAGGGACCGGCGCAACCGTATCATCGGTTGGTGGTAGCAACCATAATTCTTAATGAATAGGGCATGGGGGCGAGGCCGGTGCCCGAATTCGACGCGCCACCGCAGCACGGGGCCTTTCGGCCTAGGACCTGATGTCGAAGGTCAGGCGGCGGGCTTGGCCTTGGGCGCATAGCGCTGGCGCTGGGCCTCATCGGCGCCGGGGCCGGCCGCCAGGCGGAAGTCGCGGCTGGTGGCGGGCTTGCCACTTATCCGATCCACCAGCACCATGTCGGCGGGCTGGCCCGTCTGGGTGTCGACCAGTTGCACGGTCGGCCCCTCGGGCGCGAAGTGACGGTTGCCCCAGGCCAGCAGGGCCAGCATGACCTCGCGGAAATCGCGGCCCCGTTCGGTCAGCACATATTCGTAGCGGGGCGGCCGTTCGCTGTACTGCCGCTTTTCCATCAATCCGGCCTCGACCAGGGCGGTCAGGCGGCGGGTCAGCATGTTGGGGGCGATATCCAGGCTTTTCTGGAACTGGTCGAAACGCGTCATGCCGTGAAAGGCGTCGCGCAGGATCAGGATGCTCCACCACTCCCCCACCCGCTCCAGACTGCGGGCGATGGGGCAGGTCAGATCCTCGAAACTTTTACGCTGCATGTCGGTCACACCAGGGGCGGCGGATCACACGTCCGCGACTTTCATGGTGCAAGTGTAGGGCCGCCGCAGTGGACTGCGCAAGGGATTACAGGTGGGTCGCCCGCTAGAACCGCAAGCCCTGGAACCAGCGGAACAGGGCCTGCAGGGCAGTGTACAGGTGCCCGACCCCAAGGGCGTCCATCCAATCCTGCCAGGTCTGCACCCAGCCGGACAGCCGGTCGGTCACCGGGTTGATGGGCAGGCCGTTGACCCAGTCGGCCAGCGGATGGGCGCCCAGCACCAGGGCCACGAGGGCGGCCGTTCCCAGCGACAGGACGACGTGCCGCAGGCGGGAGGGGGCGGCGCCCTCGATGACCTCGACCGGGTTGTAACGGGGGCGCACCGGCGGGGGCGTGGGGGCCGGGGCCGGGGGGACCGACAGGCGGCGGGTCAGGATGGCGTTCATGTCTCGGCCCCGTCAGAACTGGAAGTAGATGAAGGGGGCGACGCCCTCGGGCGCGCAGGCCTGGATCAGCACCACGGCCAGGCCCACGGCGGCGCCCATGGCGGGCCCCAGGAACGCGGCAGGCAGGCGGCGCACCCAGTCCTCGATGCGAGCCAGGCGGTCGGCGGGCAGGAATTGGCTGGCGAGGGTGCCGGCGATCAGCAGCAGGGTCAGGGGCGTGGCGGCGGTGGGCAAGACCTGCCAGCGCCCGAAACCGGCCAGGAAGCGGCCGGCCACCTCCAGCGTGGGGGAGCGGAAGAAGATCCAGGTGAAGCAGACGAAGTGGAAGGTGGCGACGATGGCCAGCCCCCGCCGCCAGCCGCGCAGGGGCGGCGCCTCCCACTCCCCGATGGTGATGGCGCGCAGGCGGTTCACCAGATGCTCCGCCACCAGCATGCCGCCGTGCAGCGCGCCCCAGATGACGAAGGTCCAGTTGGCGCCGTGCCACAGGCCGCCTAGCAGCATGGTGATCATCAGGTTGCGGCAGTGCTTCCACGTGCCGCCCCGGTTGCCGCCCAGGGGGATATACAGATAGTCGCGCAGCCACGACGACAGCGAGATGTGCCAGCGACGCCAGAATTCCCGCAGGGAGCCCGACCGGTAGGGCTGGTCGAAGTTCTGCGGGAAGCGGAAGCCCAGCAGCGCCGCCAAGCCGATGGCGATATCGGTGTAGGCGCTGAAGTCGCAATAGATCTGCATGGCGTAGCCGTAGGTGGCCAGCAGCAGATCCAGGGCGCCGTAGCGGTCCGGGTCCATGAATACGGCGTCGACCAGGTCGGTCGCCAGGTAGTTGGCCACCACCACCTTCTTGAACAGCCCGCCCATGATCAGCAGGTAGGCGCGGGTGGCGCGAATGTCGTCCGGATCCGGCCGCTCCCCGATCTGCGGCAGGAAGTGGCTGGCGCGGACGATGGGGCCCGCCACCAGCTGCGGGAAGAAGGAGATGTAGAGCACCAGGTGCAACAGGCTGGCCGGCCGCCGCAGGGTGCCGCGGTAGAGGTCAACGAGGTAGGAGATGCCGTGGAAGGTGAAGAAGGAGATGCCGACAGGCACCACCATGTCCAGGAAGCCCAGCCGCACCGGCAGGCCCAGCAGGGTGGCGGTGTCGTTCACCGCGTGGCTGGTGAAGTCGGCGTACTTGAAGAAGGCCAGCACGCCCAGGTTCACGGCCACGGCCAGGGACACCGCGAGCTTACGGCGCGCCGGCGTTTCCTGGCGCACGATGGCGTGTCCGGCGAGGTAGTTGGACAGCGTGCTGCCGCCCAGCAGGAACAGGTAGCGCCAGTCCCACCAGCCGTAAAACACGTAGCTGGCGGCCGACAGGAAAGCGATGCGCCCCTGCGGGAAGCGCACCAGCGCCCAGGCGGCGGCGAAGACGATCAGGAAGAACAGGCCAAAGTTCAGCGTGGGGAACAGCATGGGGGTTCCCTCACCGGCCGGCCAAGGCAGCGGCGGCCGTATCGGGGCGCCCGGCCACCACCGGGCGCGGCGGCACCGCCCCAGGCTGGATATAGCCCTGGTACTGGTCCATCAGCCAGGCGAAGAAGGCGTTGGCCGTCAAGGTGTAGCCTTCGGGCGTCAGGTGCACATGGTCGGCCCGGGCCAGCGGCACGGCCTGGCGCACCCAACGGTCCATGCCGCAGGCCCCCGGCATCAGCTGCGACCAATCCCAGAACACATAGTCGCCGGACTTGGCGCCCTGGACCTGCAGGGCCCGCACCCGGCCCAGCATGGTGGGCGTGTACCAGGCGCATTTCGCCGGCGGCGGCGGGGTATCCTGGCAGGGGAAGACGGCGTCCTTGTCCGCCACCTTCTTGCAGGCGGCGGATTCCGCCTGGCCATCCAGGGGACCCAGGACAACCACCGCCACCGGACCGGCGTTCAGCCGGCGCAGGGCCGCCTTGAACCGCTCCTGGTAGGCGGCCAGGTCCAGGTCGCGGTCGAAGCCCTCATTGGTGCCATAGGCCAGGATGACCAGGTCCGGCTTGCGCCTGGCCAGTTCCAGCGCGACCGTCTCCGGATTCCAGCGGTCCATCGTGGTCAGCCGCGCGCCGACCACGCCGGCGCTGTCGAACACCACGCCCGGCTTGGCCCGGTCCAGCGACCAGCCGGCGATGTCCACCGGCCGGGCGTCCGCCGCCACCAGCTTCAACTGCTGCGCCTGGCCGGCGGTGGGCAGGGTGATCCAATCGGCCTGGCCGGCGGGACCTTGGGTGGAGATTTGCTTCACCACCCGGTCGTCGATCAGCACCAGCAGGTCGCCGCCGGCCGGCTGGCGCACGATGGTGACGCCAGCGATGTCGAAGCCCAAGCCATCCTTGGGGGTGACGGCGATGGCCGCCCCGCGCGCGCGGCTGCGGGCGACGAAGCCGGTCATGCCCCAGCCCGGCGGCGGGGTGTCGCTGAGGCTGTTGAAATACTGCCATTTGCCTTCCTGGGTCACCGCCACGTCGGCGCGGCGCGATCCGATGTAAGGCTTGCCCGCCGGCATGTAACCCGGCCCGGCAGAGCCGAAGCGTTCCTGCAGGGCGTCGCGCAGGCGGGTGGTGAAAACGCCGCCGGCGGTGTGGCTGTCGCCCAGTTGCAGGATGTCGACCGTGCCGCCATGCCCGGCCTCGATGGCCGCCAGCCGTTGGAACAGCCGTTCAAATCCGGGGTTGCCGTCGTATGGCGAGGGCACACGGGCCGGCGACGCCAGGGGCAGGTTTCCGGTAGCTGCGACCTGCGTCGCCCCCTTGGGCATGGACATGGAGGAGGCCGGATGACCGGCGGGGGTGCCGCTGCAAGCCGCGAGGGCGGCCAGCATCAGGCTGAGGGACGCAAGACGGCGGCGCATGGAGATCAGAGCTGCCGCGCCGGGGTGGCCATGAGCACCCGGCCGCGAGAGCCGATGGACGAACCGGCTGCGGCGCCCGTGGCGGCGCCGGGCTGTTGGAGGGAGGGCTGCTGGCTGACGGGCTGGCTGGCCGGCAAGTCGGCGGGCACGGGCTTGGCGATGGGGGCGTCGGAAGGGGTGGAGGTGGTGACGGCCGCCGGCGTGACCGCTGCAGGCCCCGCCAAGGTGTTCGCCGGAACAGGGGTTGAGGCCGGAACGGGGGCCGGCGAAGCAGCCGGCGCTACCGGGGCGGCGGCCGGCGGGGCGGCGGACGCGGCCTTGACCGCCGGCTTGGCCGCCGGCGCCCCGGCCAGCTGCAACCGGGTCAGTACCTTGCCCGCCACCAGCTGGTAGCCATAGCCGGTGAAGTGGATGCCGTCGTCGGACCGCAGCTGCTGGCTTTTCTGCCGGCTGTCGTCGATACGGGCCATGAAGTTGCCGTCGGCGTCCAGATAATCCTGATACAGCGGCAGGAACACGGCGCCGTACTTGCCGGCTTCGGTCTCATAAAGGCCGGTCATGAACTTGGCATCGTCGTTCGTTTCCGGCTTACGCATGACGGGCAGGCCCACCCACACGGTCGTGACGTGGTGTTCCTTCAGCGTCTGCAGCAGCCAATCGATGCGCTGCGTGTAGACGTTGGTCCAGCCCGGCGACTTGAACAGATAGCCCTTGCGGTTCTCGTCCCGCACGCCCTGCATGTCGTTGGCGCCGAACATGATGACGGCGTAGCCGCCCTCCCCCGCCTCATCGATCTGGCGGGCGGTTTCCGCCTGCCAGCTGGCATAATCGGGCCGGGTCAGGCCAGCGCCCAACTGGGAATGGCGAACCAGCCGTGTCTGCGGCTGGGATTTCAGCCGCTCGTACAGCCCACTCCACACCCCATCGGCCAGGGAATCGCCGTAGACAGAAATCGTGACGCCAGCCGGGGTGGCGGGCGGTTGGGGAACCGCCGCGGGCGGGGCCACCGGCTCGGCATGGGCGATTGCTGCGGATAAACCGAAAAATGCACTAAAAACAATAACAAACCGGCGGTTCATCGAGGGCCCCTGACTGCCGAACCTACTGAATCCCATGAGGGTGGTGCGGACGGCGCCAATACAGCCGTCCGCATCGTCATACCGGGAGTCCCGGCGCCTGTCACGCGCCGGCTGGGGATAGCTCCAACGCCTATGGATCAAGCCGTGAGGAACAGGGCCCGTTCCTTCTGCCGGCGGGCGGCGAGCCCGGGCAAGGTCACCAACTGACCGTTCACATGGGCCTTGTCCCAGACCAGGAACTGGTCCGCGGCGTCGGCGTAATCGCCCTGGTTCAGCAGGCGCAGCAGCGTGGATTGGGTCAGGGCGCCGATACCCAGGTTGAACGCGAAATCTGTCAGCGCCGCGTACTGGTTGTCGGTCAGCGCCACCGTCACCGCCTGGCTCACGCCGTTCCCGGCCGTGGCCAAATCCTGGAGCAGCAGCTCCTGGGCCTGGGCTTCGGTAATGGTCATGCCCGGTGTGACGTCCGGGCCGGTGTGACCATAACCGATGGTCAGGCGCCCGGCGGGGCAAAGATAGGCGGTCAGTTCCAACCCCTCGGACTGTTCGGTCAAGGCGATACCCGCGGCATTCACGGTCCTGGTCATTCCCACTCAATCCCCGCATCGAGAAGTACAATTCAGGCTTGCCCTTATAGCCCAGCCTTACACGTCACCCCACCGGAAAGCCGAGCCTGGGGGCGTCAATTTGCCTAAACGGTTGCAAATCTCCGCCTTTAGACCGCCATCCTTTGGGCCCATTGGGGGGAGAGTATCGGTACCGTATTATCAGTCCCTTAAGGTCCCGCCGCCCCATCCGGCGCGGATGGGGTAACCCGGGGAAGTACCAGCCTTCAGAGAAAGGGCTCAAGCCATGTTTCGTCCGCGCCTGCCCCGTTTTGTCCGAGCGCGCTTAGGCCGCGCCCATCTGGCCGCCGCGATGTTCACCGCCCTGGTGGCCTTGCCCGTCGCGGCCAAGGCCGAATATGCCTACACCGCCAGCGGCACCATCCTGCGCGCCGGTCCGGGCGGCGGTTATCCGGCCATCGCCAGCCTGCCGCCCGGGGTATCGCTGAACGTCTACGGCTGCCTGGCCGGCTGGTCGTGGTGCGACGTCGACTTCCAGGGCTATCGCGGCTGGCTCTACGGCGGCAGCCTGATGTATCCCTACCAGGGCCAGCGCGTGTACCTGCCCCAGTATGGCGGCGTGATCGGCCTGCCCATCATCACCTTCTCGTTCAACGACTACTGGGGCCGCTACTATCGTGACCGGCCGTGGTTCGCGGACCGGCACCGGTGGGAGCGCTTGCCCCCGCCCCGGCCCATCTACCACCCCGGCCACGACTTCCGCCCCGGTCCGGGCCCAGGCCGGCCCGGCTGGGATCGATGGGACCATCATGACTACCGTCCTGGTCCCGGGCCCGGCCGCCCTGGCCCGGGACCCGGCGACCATCACGACGGCCCCGGCCCTGGCCGCCCGGGTCCCGGTCCCGGCGGCGACCATCACGGCGGTCCCGGGGGCGGTCCGGGTGGCGACCACCATGGGGGTCCTGGCGGCGATCACCGGGGGGGTGGCCACGACGACCACGGCCCGCACCACTGACACGTGCCTGTTCCCAATGAGGGCGGCCCTAACCGGGCCGCCCTTTTCGCGTCCCTGTCGCAGCACCCCTGGGCCCGCACCTGGGCCCGCATACGAATTCTTGTTGTGGTCGGGCCCCCCTTCCGTGCCATGAAGGATGGGCTGGCTGGGCTTCGGCCAGCCGATAAAGCCCGCGCGACATCTTACAAGCGCAGGGAAATCAAGGGATAGGGAGGGGATTGCATGGTGCCGGTTGCAGGCATGGCCTGGGTCGACTACGCCATCGTGGCGGTGTATCTCATCGGCATCGTGTCATTAGGGCTGTATCTGGCCCGCCGCCATTCCTCGACCGAGGATTTCTTCCTGGCGTCGCGCGGCACCACTTGGCCGGTCATCGGCCTGGCGCTGCTGGCCTCCAACATCTCGTCCACCACGCTGATCGGCTTGGCGGGTGCGGCCTACGGCACCGGCATCTCGGTCTACAATTACGAATGGATGGCGGCGGCCGTCCTGGTGTTCTTCTGCGTGTTCTTCCTGCCCTTCCTGCTGCGGTCCAAGGTCTATACCCTGCCGGAGTTCCTGGAGCGGCGGTACAGCGGCCTGGCGCGCACCTATTTCTCAGGCCTGACCCTGTTCCTGAACCTGGTGGTGGACACGGCCAGCGCCCTCTACGGCGGCGCCCTGCTGTTCAAGCTGCTGCTGCCCGACGTGCCCTTGTGGGAGATCGTCATCGTGCTGGCCGTCTCGGCCGGCATCTACACCATTGCCGGCGGCCTGCGCGCCGTGATCTATACCGAGACCATCCAGGCCGTGCTGCTGCTGACGGCCTCCTGCGTCATCGCCGTGCGCACCTTCCTGAAGGCCGGCGGCTGGGACGCGGTCATGGGGGCGGTGGACCCCGCCAAGCTGTCGCTGATCCGCCCTTTGAGCGACGCGGCCGTGCCCTGGCCCGGCCTGCTGACGGGCGTGCCGCTGCTGGGCTTTTACTTCTGGTGCACCAACCAGTTCATGGTGCAGCGCGTGCTGTCGGCCAAGGATGAGAACCACGGCCGCTGGGGCAGCCTGTTCGCCGGCGCCCTGAAACTGCCGGTGCTGTTCCTGATGGTGCTGCCCGGCACCGCCGCCATCCTGCTGTACCCCAACCTGAAATCGCCGGACCTGGTGTTCCCCACCCTGCTATTCGGCCTGCTGCCTGCCGGCCTGGTGGGCCTGGCGGTGGCCGGCTTCATGTCGGCGCTGATGTCGTCCATCGCCTCCACCTTCAATTCGGCCTCCACCCTGTTCACCATGGACTTCGTGCGCCGCTGGCGGCCGGAGATGCAGGGCGCCGCCCTGGTCCGCGTGGGCCGGATGGCCACCCTGGTCATGGCCGTGGCCGCCATGGCCTGGGCACCGCAGATCGAGCACTTCGGATCGCTGTGGCAATACCTGCAGGTCATCATCGCCTATGCCGTGCCGCCGGTGATGGCGCTGTACCTGGTGGGCATCTTCTGGCGCCGGGCCAACGCCGCCGGGGCCGCCGCCTGCATCGCCGCCGGCGTCCTGGGCGGGGCGGCCCTGTTCGTGGCAAACACTGTGCTGGACGTGGTCAGCATCCACTTCCTGTACGTGGCACCCCTGCTGTTCGTGTTGTGCGCCATCGTGCTGGTGCTGGTCAGCCTGGCCACGGCGCCGGACGCGGCGGAAAAGTCGGCCGGCCTGGTCTGGACCCCCGCCTTCTTCCGGGAGGAAAGCGTGCGGCTGGCGCATGAGCCCTTCTGGCGCAACTACCGCGTCCTGGCCGGCCTGCTGCTGGCCGCCACCGCCGTCATTGTCTACACCTTCCGCTAAGGGCCCCGTCCATGGTTGATCCGCTGCGGGTGTTGCCGCCCGGCACCATCCGCCCTGACCTAATGGATCCCGAGCCGCGACGCGCATTGCGGGGACGCGGGACCGATTGCTATCATCCGCGCCCAGGGGAGCACCAAGAGGCCGGAAGCAAGGGGATGCGGGTCAAGCGTCCGACATCGTTCGACATCGCCGAACTGGCCGGCGTGTCGCAGTCCACCGTGTCCCGCGCCCTGCGCAACGACGCGATGGTCAGCGAGGATACCCGCCAGCGCGTGGCCCAGGCGGCCCGCCTGCTGAACTATAAGGTCGACGTCAACGCCCGCAATCTGCGCTCGCAGAAGACCAACACCCTGGCCCTGCTGCTGTATGAAGACCCGGTAACCAGCCAGTCGCTGATCAACCCCTTCTTCCTGTCCATGCTGAGCAGCATCACCAAGGCGTCGGCGCGGCGCGGCTATGACCTGCTGATCAGCTTCCAGCAATCCAGCGACGACTGGAGTGCGGACTACGCCGCGTCCAAGCGGGCCGACGGCCTGATCTTCCTGGGCTATGGCGACTATCTGCGCTACGTCGACAAGATCAGCCGCCTGGATGAGGTCAGCACCGCCTTCGTCACCTGGGGCCCCGTGGTCCCGGGCCAGCCGGGTCACTTCATCGGGTCGGACAACATCCAGGGCGCCCGCGAGGGCGTGCGCCACCTGATCGCGCGCGGCCGCAAGCGCATCGCCTTCCTGGGCGACATTTCCGAGCATTGCCCCGAATTCCGCGACCGCTACACCGGCTATGTCGAGGCGCTGGGCGAAGCGGGCCTGCCGGTGATCGAAGCGCTGTACGCCGATGCCGCCGCCTCGGAGGAGGTCGGGCACCAGGCCATCCTGAACCTGATCGACCGCGAGGGACCCATCGACGCCGTGTTCGGCGCCTGCGACCTGCTGGCCATCGGCGCCATGAACGGCCTGCGCGAGCGATCCTTGCGCGTGCCCGAGGATGTGGCGGTGGTGGGCTTTGACGACATCGTCGCCGCCCCCTTCACTTCACCCCCCCTGACGACCATCCGCCAGGACACCGCCGCCGCCGGGGAACTGTTGGTGGAAAACCTGCTGCGCCTGATCGACGGCCGCCCCATCGAGACGACGCAGATCACCACCAGCCTGGTGGTGCGGGGCAGCTGCGGCGGCGCCTGACCCCCGTCGGGACGGCCGCCATACCCCCGGTTGTTGCCAACATCCTAGGCGTGCGGTATCCCCATGGTGGGGCCAGCAAGGGGGGACGTCGTTGGGGCGACCGGGCATACACCCCGATTGGAGTTGGACGTGCTGCAACGACCCAGCCACGGGCGATCCCTGATTTCCATGATGATGGACTTGGCCGCGCCGGAGACCCGCGAGAGCGGTTTGGCGGAACTGGAGTCCACCGGCTACCTGACGCCGGTGCTGCGGCAGGTGTGGACGGTCGAACTGGCCCGGCCCAAATACGCCAACCGCTACCTCACCGGCATCGTCTCGCAGGAAAAGGTGCGCATCGAGAAGCTGTTGCGCCAAGTCGGCGGGGAGCTGACGGCGGTGAAGACACGCGCCGTCATCAACAATTTCAGCCAGGCCCTGCAGGTCTGCAAGCAGGAGCACCGCCTTGACCCTGACCGCATCCGGCGGTCGCGCATCCTGGACTTCGGCGCCGGCGTATGGTCGTCCCTGTCCGCCTCCATCATACTCTACGCCATCGGGTTCGAGCAGGCGGACGCGTTCGAGCCCTACCCCGTCAGCCCTGACATGGTGGCGGAGAGCGTCTTTCAGACCATCCGCTGGCTATATGACACGCCGGACGCTTTCGCCGTCTTCGGCGCCACGCCGGCGACGATGAAGCAGCGGGTAGCCGCCCTGGATTTTTCCGGCCTGGAGGAAAAGCTGGATGGCCTGAACGCCGGCGGCCCGCGCGTGATCGATTTCGGACCCGTCCGGCTGTTCAACAACACCGACATGATGGACAACGGGTATTACGACCTGGTGTGCAGCAATTCGGTGCTGGAGCATGTGGAAGACATGCGCGGCGCCCTCGCGCGACAGCGGGAAATCCTGAAGGACGATGGCGCATGCGTGCACACGGTGGACTTCACCGATCACCGCGCCATCTCGGCCGACCGGGAGGACATCGAGCATTCCTTTCACATGTACTATGACGGCATCCTGGATGAGGTGAACGGCCTGCGCGCCGGCGACCTGGAATCCCTGTTCGTGCTGAGCGGCTTCCACGGCAGCGTCGTGCGGCTGATGGCGGCGCCCGACGGGTATATCGACCACACCCGCCTGCACCCCCGTTTCGCCCACTACTCCCCGGCGGACCTGGCGGCGGCGGTCAGCAGCTACGTGCTGACCAAAGCCTGAGGCTTCCCCATCGGCGGACGTGCCCGATCCTGCGGCGGCCCGCGCCGCTGATCCCCGGAGCCCATCGGCCCCGGGGATTGCAGTCACTCACGGCTTCGTCGCGTAGCGCACCGCCACGGGGGCGTAGAGGTCCCAGATCCCGCCGTCGTGCAGGGAGCGCAGCAGCTTCACATACTCCGCGTGCGCCCAGGCCAGAGGCGTCGCGCTATCGGTGCCGGCGCCGGCCTTGTAGCCGCGGCCGCCATCGCTACCCACCCCGTCCCACACCTGTTCCGGGATCATCAGGCCCTGGTTGGCGAAGCGTTCCATGGCGCGGACGTAGGTGGTGCGTATGGCCTCCACCTCCGCCGGCTTGGCCCCGCCGGCCTTGGCCGCCGCCAGCGCCAGCTCGTAATGCCCGCGCTCACCCGTCAGCAGGGGCCAGACGCGGCCGCGCTGGGTGGGGGTCATGCTGCCGCTGACGGCATAGTTGGCGCCGGTCGCCCGATCCTCGCCATAGCCGTCGTTGCCGTAGCGGCGCCAGCCGGGGTAGGCCGTGGCGTCGCCATCGAAGTGGAAAGTGTACTTGACGCGCAGGTTCTCCGGCAGCGTCTCGTCGTCCAGCACCGCCAGGCTGGACTTGATGACGGGGTCGCTGGGCGCCCGCACGCCATAGCGCACCAGCTCCAGGAAGCCGCCGTCGACATAGGCATCCTCCGTCAGCGCCTGCTGCCCGTTCCGTACCGCCAGGGGCGTGTGGGCGTTGGGCTGGCCCGTGGGCGCGATGCGCAGGTAATACCCCGCCTTCGATCCTTTCGGCGCCAGCTGGCCGTTGGTGGTGACCGTCGCGGCCTCCAGCCCGGCGGAATAGGTGTCGGCGGCGGCGTAGTAGCGCTTTACCGCCGCCTCATCGCCCGCCTGGCCCGCCAGTTCGGCCGCCGCCGCCAGGCCGGCGATGACCGCCGCCGTGGTGGAGGGGGAGTTGCCGGCCTGCTCCTCCCAGCGTTCCTGCTGAGTCACGGGCGGGTGGATGGTGGCCTTGTTCCAGCCGATGCCGGCGGTACCGCCCTTGACCAGGAAGTCGGCGGCCGGCTTCACCATGCTGGTGTAGAGCGCGGTGGCCTCGGCGTCGCTGATGACGCCGTTGCGCCACAGGCGCCAGGCCAGCATCAGCGGCATGGCCGTCTGGTCCAGCTGCACGCCCACCCATTCCGGCGTGCCGTCCACATGCGTCTTCTGCAGGAACCAGCCGCCGTCGCCATGGTTGCCGGGCGTCTTCGGTCCCACCTGGATGGTCTTCAGGTAGGCCAGCGCCGCCTTGGGCGTCTCGCTGTCGCCCAGGGCCAGCAGGGCCATGGCGCACTGGTAGAAGTCGCGCGGCCACACCGCCTTGTAGCCCGTCGCCGGCTTGTCCGCCTTCTGCGTGTCGCCCCAGGGCGCGGACAGCGACGCGATCAGCGCGCCAGGATGGGTCTTATCCTCCTGCGCCTTCAGCACCAGGGCACTGGCGTACAACAGCTTGCCGCCATCCATGGCGACCTTAGCCAGGTCCGGCAAGGGCGCCAGCTTGGCCTGGTATCCTTCCCAGCCGGCATCATACGCCGCCAGCACGGCGTCGTGCCCGCGCTTCAGCGTGGCCGTGGCGGCGGCGTCCGCCGCCTTGGCGCTGTCGCCGAAGCCGACGACGATGTCGAAGGTTGCTTCCCCCGTCACGGGCGCCAGGGCGCCCGCCAGGGCCACGTTGCCGGCCTTGTCGCCGGTGGTGGTGTAGCTGCCCTCCAGCTTGCCGGCCTTTTGCAACTGGGTCAGCCCGTCGGAAGCGCCGACGAAGCCCACGCTGGCGGTCTTGAAGCCCGGGGCGGCCTTCACCACCAGATGGCGGTCGCCCTCATAGGCGTGCAGGGCGCCGTCGACCACATCGGCCTTGTCGCCGCCGCCGGTGCCGCCCATCTGCGGGTCCACCAGCAGAAAGGGGGTGACCGTACCGCCCTTGGCCCGCACCGTCACGCGCACCACCAGCGTGTCGGCGGCGGGGTCGGTGAAGACCTGTTTCTCGATCTCGTACTTGCCGTTCCTGGCCTTGTTTACGACCTTGTAGGCCAGCGAGCGGGGACGGCCGGCGGCATCGACATCCAGATAGCTGGTGGTGCTGTCGGTATCCTTGTCCTCCACATCCAGGAAGCCGTCGCCCTGGATGGCGAGCTTCAGCTCGCGCAACTGCACCTCATGGATCAGGCCGTACATCGTCTCCGTAACCACCCCCTTGGCCAGCGAGAACCAGACGCGCGACGGCACCGCCTTGCCCGCTTGCGCATCGTAGGCGTGATACGCTGTGCCGATGCCGGTCTTGCCCGCGTAGGCGCCCGTCGCCGCCTGCCCCGGCGCCCCCGGCGCCACGGCGGCGAAAGCGGCCCCCGTCATGCTTGAAGCCAGCAGCATCACCATCAGCGCGGCCGCCCGTTTCCGTCCCATCGTCTTATTGTTCGTCATTCCATCACCAGGCTCAAAAGACAGCAGGCCCCACTGTCCCCCGCAGTGCACCGCACAAGGGCTTGAATACGTATGGGAGGCTGAAGACGGAAGGGAGAAATACGTATGTGGGATGCGGCTATCGCGACCAAGGCCAGCGCTGGCGCGGCATGCGCACTTTCGGCGGATGGGGATTGTTGAAGCCGCCGGGTAGATCGTCTTCCCATACGGCAAGTAGGCCGTTGAGGATGAAACCGACGACAACAAAAACGATCGCTAGCCACCAAGGCATTTTGAAGACTTCGACGAGCAGCACAACCACGCTGAGGGCGATGGTTGCGAGGATGATCTTCGTTCGAAACAGAATGCGCCGCAGCTGCTTTTCCCTATCGTCCATCTTCGCCTGCCCCGCAGTTGGCCTTATTCTAATGCCAAAAGTGCCGGCGCCACCAGGCGACAGCGTCGCCCGGGCCGTAAGGAGCGGTTTATGGAAGATGGAATCGTTATCCTGCGCTCCCATGCATCCACGGGGACCGCAAATGCCGCCACGGTAGCGACCGTCACGCTGCAAGTGCCGGCGCTTCAATATGACTTCGCTGACCACCGTATTGATGGTCGGCCACATCAGGCTGGAGTAGCTACGCTCAAGGGCCCGAACCGGCGATATGCTCAACGCGCCAACAGGAACCCCAACGGCACGTCCAGCCGCGCGCGCCATGAAGCCTCGTTGTGGTCGGCGCCGGGGTAGACGCGGGTCATGAAGTCCACGTCCTCGCGATAGCCCTGTGCCCGCATCTGGGCGTCCACCTTGTCCTGGTAGGGACCGTAGAGGCTGTCCAGGTTGATGGTACCGTGGTCGAAGTACACCTTGCCGTCACCGGGGCGGGGCAGACGGTCGCGCAGGTAGTCGCGGAACAGGGCGGCGACACGGTCCAGGCGGGGGTCGTGGGCGTTCACCAGGTCGCCCTGGGTGCTGACCAGCCAGTGGGTGGACAGGGCCCCGGCGCCGCCGAACACCTGGGGATACCGGCACAGCGCGTAGAGGGAGATGAGGCCGCCCATGCTGGAGCCCATGACCACCGTGTCCGCCCGTGCCGGACGGGTGCGGAAGCGGGCATCGACGGCGGGCTTCAGCTCCTCCACCACGAAGCGCAGATAGCCGTCGGACAGGGGGGAGCCCGCCAGGCCTTGCAGCTCCGCCGGCAATCGGCCGTCCAGGTTGGGGGCGTACTCCTGCGAGCGCAGGTCGGTATTCCAAATACCCACCACCATCGTCGGCTTCACCGTGCCGGCCGCCATCAGGCGGGTCAGATGCTGGCCCACGCCCCAGGTCTGGCCGCCATAGGCCGTTGCCGCGTCGAACAGGTTCTGGCCGTCGTGCATGTAAAGAACGGCATAGCGATCCTGGCTGGCATCATAGTCCGGCGGCAGCCAGACCGTGACGCGGCGCGCCTTGGCATGGGCGGATGCCATGTCGCCCATATCCACCAAGCGTCCCGGCAGGGGACCGGGGCCGTCCGGTGCGGTGGGGGAGAGCGCACCGGCGAAGGCGGGCGTCCCCGGCAGGGTGGCGACGGCCAGGCAGGCCAGGGCCGTGCGGCGGGTCAGTGTCATCATGATCAATGCCCCTTGCCCGCCACCAGCTGCACGGCCGCCCCACCGCCGCGCGCCAGCGGCAGGCTCAGCGTGTCGCCCCGGTGCACGGTGCGGGTCTCCACAATCATGGGATGGCCGTCGGTGTGCCAGTCGGCGTTCGGGCCATCGCGGTAGATATGGGCGGTGTAGTCGCGGCCGGCGTCCAGGAAATCCAGGGTCACGGTCAGGGTGCGGGGCTGGTCATCGCCCACGCTGCCGATGTACCAGTCATCTCCCTTCCTGCCCTTGCGGGCGAAGGTGGCGTATTGCCCGACCTCGCCGTTCAGCACGCGGGTGTCGGACCAGTCGACCGGCACCGCCTTGATGAAGGCCAGGGCATCCGGGTACTTGGCGTAGTTCTCCGGCAGGTCGGCCAGCATCTGCACCGGGCTGTACAGCACGACGTACAACGCCAGCTGCTTGGCGAGCGTGGAGGGGATGCGGGTATTGTCCTTGCCCGTCAGGCTGACCACGCCGGGCGTGAAGTCGAAGGGGCCGGACAGCATGCGGGTGAAGGCCAGCGTCGCCTCATGGTTGGGCGGGTTCTTAGGGTTGCCCCAGGCGTTGTATTCCATGCCCCGCGCCCCTTCCCGCGCCACCCAGTTGGGATAGGTGCGGCGCAGGCCGGTATCCTTGATGGGCTCGTGGCTGTCGATGGCGATGTGCCGCTTGGCCGCCTCCGTCACCACGCGCAGGTAGTGGCGGGACATCCACTGGCCATCGTGCCATTCGCGCAGGGTTGTGCCATCGGGTTCCACCCGCTCGATATCGCCGTCATCGGTGACATAGCCGGTCTTGATGGCGGGGATCCCCAGGCCCTGGGCGTAATCCAGGGCGGCGTCCAGCTGGCTTTCGTAATGGCTGACGGAACCGCCGGTCTCATGATGGCCGATCAGGTTCACGCCCTTGGACCGGGCGTAGGCGGCCATGCCGGCCCAGTCCAGGTCGGGCGTCGGCTTCTTGAAGTCGAAGTCGTTGCCGTTGCCGAACCACTGGCCGTCCCAGCCCACGTTCCAGCCTTCCACCAGCACGCCGCCGATGCCGTTGGCGGCCGCGAAGTCGATATGCTTGCGCACATTGGCGGTGGTGGCGCCGTGCTTGCGGCCGGTGGCCCAGCTGGCGGACCCCAGGTGCATTTCCCACCACACGCCCACGAACTTCTCCGGCTTCACCCAGCTGACGTCGCCCAGGGCGTTGGGCTCGTTCAGGTTCAGCTCCAGGTGCGATTGGTAGAGGCCGCCGGCGCTGTCGGCGAAGATCAGGGTGCGCCACGGCGTGGTGAAGGGCGCCTGGCGCACCACGCGGGCGCCGAGCGGGCTGGGCGACAGCGTGGCCTTCAGCCGCTGGCCGTCCACCCGCCGCACCCACATGCCGGCATAGTCCACCAGCGCCGCCTCATGCAGGGCGATGTGGGTGCCGTCGTCGGTGCGGATGGTCAGGGGGGTATGCGCCTGGCCCAGCTCCGCCAGGGGGGTGTGGTTGTAGATGTATTCGTAGCTGTCCCACTCCCCGGCCGGGGTCCACCATGCCTCCCCTGTCCGCACCACGGCGAACTCGGTCAGTTCGTCCGCGATGCGCACGGTCTTCAGCTGCGGCTGGTCGGGGAATTCATAGCGGAAGCCGACGCCATCGTCATAGACGCGGAACACCACGTCCAACTCGCGCGCGGCCCCCGCCTTTTCCTTCAGCCGCACGCGCAGTTCGTTGAAATGATTGGCAATGGTGCGCCATTCGCCCCAGGGCTGTTCCCAGGTATCATCCACCGTGCGGGTGGACTGGCCGGCCAGGGTGAAGCCGCGTTCCATCTTCGGCGCATCGGTGAACAGGAAACCCAGGCGGGAGGGGGCGATGACCTCCGCCCCACGGCGGGTGACGGCATAGGCTGGCCGCCCCTCCCCATCCAGCTCCACCCGCACGGCGAGAGTGCCGGCGGGGGAGGCGATGGTGGCCACGACCTTGGCCGGTGTTTCCGCCAGGGCCGGCAACGCCATAAGCACCAGTGCCAAAACCACCAGCGCCCCCAGGCGCCTTGTCAGGGAAACCATCACCACCGCCCTCCCATTTTTTTCTTTTCGGATCAGAGCCTTACGGCCGTGACAGCACCAGCCCGCCGAAGGGCGGCAGGGTCCAGCCCTGGGTGCCGGACTGGGGTTCACCCACGCTGTCCACCACCGGCCAGTTCGCCCCCTCGGGCGTCGTCCAGGCCCCGGGCCCGAAGTTGAACAGGCACAGCAGCGTCTCGTCGCCATGGCTGCGTTCGAAGGCCAGCACGTGCTCGCCGGCCTCGACAAAGCGCATCCCGCCCACGGCCAGCGCCTCATGCGCCTTGCGCAGGCCCAGCACCCGGCGGGTCAGCGCCAGGTGCGAGTGGGGGTCGGCCTGCTGCCGGTCCACCGCCATCGCGTCATGGTCGGCGCCCAC
Organism: Nitrospirillum amazonense; assembly: GCF_029594735.1. Taxonomy (NCBI): domain Bacteria; kingdom Pseudomonadati; phylum Pseudomonadota; class Alphaproteobacteria; order Rhodospirillales; family Azospirillaceae; genus Nitrospirillum; species Nitrospirillum amazonense. The sequence continues at coordinate 149,545 of NZ_JARPAF010000001.1, read as the reverse complement.
GGGCAGCCAGGGCTGGACCGTGCTGAAGCCGGTGTTGGGGGCGCCGGACGTCCACGGCATGGGCGTGCGGGCACCGTCGCGGCCCAGGGTCAGGGGCCAGTTGGCGATGGCCTCGGGGTCCTGCAGCTGCTCGAACGGAATGGACACCTGGGTCAGTGCCAGTTCTTCCCCCTGGTAGAAGAAGATGTTGCCGCGCAGCGTAACCAGCAGCAGCGCCGCCATGCGGGCGAAGGCCGCGCGGTCCTCCGGCTTTGCCCAGCGCGAAACGCAGCGCGGCGCGTCGTGGTTGGAAAAGGCCCAGCTGGGCCAGCCCAGGCCGGGTTCATCCGGCCACAGCTCCAGCGCCTTGCGCACCAGGGCCGGGGTCAGCGTGTCAGCGTAGAGGAAGCTGAAGTCGTAGGCGCTGTTCAGCCGCGTGTCGCCGGCGGTGAAGGCCTTCATCTCGCGGTCGGCGTCCGGCCCCCCCACCTCCGCCACCGTGAAGCGGTCGCCATCGTAACTGTCCAACACGCCGCGGATGCGCTCCAGGAATTTCGGGATGTCCGGGTGGGACATGTTCTTGGAATGCAGCTGGAAATCGAAGGGCCGCGTGCGCACGGCGTGCGTATCCGGGTTCACCGGGTTATCGGTGAAGGCCGGGTCGTGCATGGAGAAGTTGATGGCATCCAGGCGGAAGCCGTCCACCCCCCGGTCCAGCCAGAAGCGCGCCACGTCCAGCAGGGCGTCCTGCACCACCGGATTGTGCACGTTCAGGTCTGGCTGTTCGGTCAGGAAGTTGTGCAGGTAGTACTGGCGCCGCCGCGCATCCCAGGTCCAGGCCGGGCCGCCGAAAACGGACTGCCAGTTGCAGGGCGGGCTGCCGTCGGGCTTGGCATCGGCCCAGACGTACCAGTCGGCCTTGGGGTTGGTGCGGTCCTGGCGGCTTTCCTGGAACCACGCGTGCTGGTCCGAGGTGTGGGAATAGACCTGGTCGATGATGACCTTGAGGTTCAGCGCATGCGCGCGGGCCACCAAGGCGTCGAAATCGGCCAGGGTGCCGAACAGCGGATCGACATCGCGGAAATCGGACACGTCATAGCCGAAGTCGCGCATGGGGGAGGTGAAGAAGGGCGACAGCCAGATGGCGTCCACGCCCAGGCTGGCGACATGGTCCAGATGCCGGGTGATGCCGGGCAGGTCGCCCACCCCGTCGTTGTTGGCGTCGGCGAAACTGCGCGGATAGATCTGGTAGATCGCCGCCCCGCGCCACCAGGGTCGGGCGCCGCCCGGTCCGGTATGGGTGGGGTGTTCCATGGTCATGAAGCCTCTCCAGATGCGCAGACAACGTAATCAAGGGGGGCCACCCGGACAGCATAGCTGCCGGGGGCGGTAGGGGCAGGGCCGCATGAGCCGTGCAAGGCGGTGAAACTGGTCCATTGGGCCCCGACCTCAACCTGGGCGCTCACCGGTTGGGTCCCGGTGTTGACGGCCACCAGCACCTCCCGCCCCGTGGCGGGGTCGATACGCGAGACGGCGAACAAACCCGGCTTTTCACCGGCGTAGCGCAGGACGCTGCGGCCGCGGCGCAGCGCCGGCTCCGCCTCACGCAGGCGCGCCATCTCGGCCAGGGCCTTATAGAGGGGATGGTCGGGGTTGAAGCTGGGCGTGGCGGTGGTGGCCGTCGTGCCCACCAGGCGTTCCGCGTTGTAGGACGCGACCCGGCTGCCGAACATATCCTCGCGGCCGGCGCGATCCTCCCCGCCGCTGAAGCCCTGCTCATCTCCCGAATAGACGACCGGGACGCCGCGCTGGGTGAACATCAGGGCATTGGCCAGGATGACGCGCTTCAGGATCTCGTCCTCCCCAGCCTGAGGGAAGGCCTTGCGGGCGAAGTAGGCAAAGCGGCCGTGGTCATGGTTGCTGACAAAGGTGGGCAGCTGGCGCGCCGCATCCTCACCGCCCTCATACAGGGCGTCGCCGTCCAGCATCAGGGCCAGCCTGTCGGTGCCCTTGGTGCCGGCAACCGTGTCGACCACGGCGCGGCGGAAGGCGAAATCCAGCACGGCCGGCAGCTTGTCCACCCGGGTATGGCGGGCCAGGATGGCCACCCGGCCGTCGGTGTCCGCCACCTCGCCAAAGATATGGAAGTGGGGAATGCCCTTGGCCCTGGCGCGTTCCAGCATGGCGGGCACGAAGGCCTGCCAGAACTCCGGGTTCACGTGGCGGGTGGTATCGATGCGATAGCCGTCGATGCCATAGCGGTCGATCCAGGCGCCGTAGATGTCGATGAAACCCCGCACCACGGCCGGATGCTCGGTCATCACGTCGTCCAGGCCGCCGAAGTCGCCGTAGAGGGAGCTTTCGCCCTTGAAGGTGGATTCACCGCGGTTGTGGTAGTAGCGGGGGTCGTTCAGCCACTCCGGCGCCTTAACATGCTGTTCCGCCTCGGGCACGAAAGGGGTGTAGGCGTAGGCCGGGTCCGTCAGCCGCACGAAGTTCTCTTCCGTCCGGACCTCGTCGCCCTGGAAGCCGGCGTTGATGGCCGGACCGGCCGGGCCGCCCTTGCGGGTGTACGGATAGTCGGCCTTGGAGCGGTAGGGACAAGGCTTGCCCACACATTCCTTGTATTGGATGACGTCGGCCGTGTGGTTGATGACGATGTCCAGGTAGACCTTCATGCCGCGCGCGTGCGCCGCGTCCACCAGGGCCTTGAAGTCGTCGTCGGTGCCCAGATGCGGATCGACGTGGGTGAAGTCGGTGATCCAGTAGCCGTGATAGCCGGCGGACTGGTGGCCAGGCGCCCCCTGCACCGCCTTGTTCTTGAACACCGGGCCGACCCACAGGGCCGTGGCGCCCAAGCCCTGGATGTAGTCCAGCCGCCGGATCAGGCCTTTAAGATCACCGCCGTGATAATAGCCGCTGTCGGTCGGGTCATAGCCGGTGACCGACCGGTCGCCGCCGAGCCCGCCGCCCAGGCCACCCGTGTCGTTGGCGGTGTCGGCGTTGTCGAAGCGGTCGGGCAGCAGGAAATAGACCACCTCATCCTCCGCCAGGCGGTCGCGATAGTCGGCGGCCCGGGCCCGGGAGATGCCCGCCGGCAGCAGGGTCCCGGCGGCGATGATCATGGTCGTGGCAAGCAGCGCCAGACGGCGGCTGAAGGGCATCATGCGGTCCTCGTCAGGCTGTCGGCCTTGCAGTGGCGGGCGATGAAGTCGGCGTGGGAGGGCATGGCGTCCACCTCGCGCGCCACCGCCGCCTTGATGTCGTCCAGGAAACAGCGCAGATCCTCCTCCGACAACTGGTCGGCCAGGGGATGGTAATCACGCGGCCAAACCCCCTGCCCCAGGAAGACGTGCAGCCAGCTCACCTCGCTGAACAGTTCGTCGTGGTCGCGGGCGACGCGGCCCATTGCCCGGAAGACGCGCATGCGGCGGGCCAATTCCTCCGGCACCGGCCGGTCCCGGCACTCCCGCCAGAAGGGGCTGCCGTCGCGTTCCGTGGCCGCGTAGTGCAGGATGATGAAATCGCGGATGCGCTCATACTCGATGGCCGACGCGCGGTTGAACTCGTCCGCCACGGCGGGATCGAAACCCCCATCGGGCGACGAATGATTGGGCAGCAGCGTGATCAGGCGGGAAATCGCGGACTGGACCAGGTGGATGCTGGTGGATTCCAGGGGCTCCATGAACCCGCCGGCCAGGCCCACGGCCACGACGTTGCGGTTCCAGAAGCGACGGCGGCGACCGGCGGTGAACCGCAGCGGACGCGGCTCGGCCAAGGCCTCGCCGTCCAAGTTGGCCATGAGCGTGGCAGCCGCCTCGTCATCGCTGACATGGCGGCTGGAATAGACGTAGCCGTTGCCGGTACGGTGCTGCAGCGGGATGCGCCACTGCCAGCCGGCGGGCCGCGCGGTGGAGCGGGTGTAGGGCGTCAGGGCGGCGGCCGACCCGTCATGCGCGCTGGGCACGGCCCAGGCCCGGTCACAGGGCAGCCAGTGCGTCCAGTCTTCGAACCCGGTGTTCAGGGCCTGCTCGATCAACAGGCCGCGAAAGCCGGAACAGTCGATGAACAGGTCCCCGGCGACGCGGGTACCGTCCGCCATCTCCACCGCGTCGACAAAGCCGTCATGGGCGCGCAGCACGGTGCGGACGATCTTGCCCTCCGTCCGGCGCACGCCCCGCTGTTCCGCGAACCGCCGCAGATAGCGGGCGTAAAGCCCGGCATCAATGTGGAAGGCGTGCGCCAGCGGCTCAAGCGGGCTTTGCCGGCGCGGGTCGGGCCGGATGAAGCGTCCGCGCCGGGCTGCCACACTGTTCAGGATGTAAGGTTCCCAATCATCCGTCAGGCCCAGGCGGTGGGCTCGCAGCCAGAAATCCTGGAAATGGCCCAGCCCCAGCGACCGGCTGAAAGCGCCGAAGCTGTGCAGGTAACGGTGTCCCGGCCGCAGCCAGTCCACGAATTCGATGGCCAGCTTGATGGTGCCCTGGGTCTGACGCAGGAAATCGTTTTCGTCCAGGCCCAAGGCGCGGTTGAAGATGGCGATGGGGGGAATGGTCGCCTCGCCCACGCCCACGGTGCCGATCTCTTCGGATTCCACCAGATGGATGCGGTGGCCGCCGGGACCGAGGATGTGGCTGAAGAGGGCGGCCGTCATCCATCCGGCGGTGCCGCCGCCAACGATGACGATGTCGCGGAGGGGGGCGAACGTCATGGCCTGTCTTCCAGGTCGCTGTTGCCGGTACGTCCCCACCGGAGCGGGGAAAAGGGTGAGGCGGGCCCGGGTTCACTTGGGTCTGGGCCCGCCTCACGAGGGCTCGGGGAGAAAGGCGAGAGGCGCCCGCCGGCCGGGATGCCGGCGGGAGACCCCACCCTATCGGCTCAGTACTTGTAGGAAGCGCCGAGCAGATAACGAACGCCGTACTTTTCGTACCGCCAATTCTGCGTGGTATCGCCGTTGTAGTAGGTGATGACCGGCTCGTCGGTCAGGTTCTGGGCCTGCAGGACGATGGAGAGGCCCTTGAGCGCGCCTTCGCCGAAGTCGTAGCTGACCTGGGCATCGACCAGGGTCTCCGGCACCGCCAGGTCGAACTCGCGGCCCTGGCCGAAGCCTGTCTGTTCCGACAGGTAGCCGGAGCGGTGAGTGACCGAGACGCGGGCGCCGAAACCGCTGTTTTCGTAGTACAGCGTGCCCTGCTCGGTCCACTTGGAGTAGCCGGCCACCGGCAGCGTGCTGTTGCCGCTGCCCACACCCTGGGAACCCGCCTGCAGGTCGGTCTGCGTCCAGCCGGCGGCGCCGTTGATGCCGAAGCCTTCCAGCTTGGACCACACCATGTCCAGCGGCACGGCGAACGCGGCCTCCACGCCCTCGATCATGCCGCCGGTGCCGTTCACCGGCACGGTGACATAACCCAGGTTGGTGCTGGACCCGGTGGTGGAATTGCTGGTGACGCCGGTGAAGTCCGTCACCGTGCTCTTGTTGTAGATGTTGTTTTCCAGGTGCTTGTAGAACGCCGCCAGCGACAGGTAGCCGGCCTTGTTGAAATAGTATTCGTAGGACAGGTCCACCGCGTCGGCGTACCAGGGCTTCAGGTACGGGTTGCCGCCGTTGCCGCTCCACGGGCTGTTGTTCAGGTTGCCGCCGGTGTAGCCGGCCTTGGAGCTGTCGAAGCTGTAGGACAGGTTGGCCTGCATCTGGTCCATGCGGGCCCGCATCATCTCGCGGGCGGCGCCCAGACGGATCTGGTGGTCCGGGTTGGGCAGCACGAAGGACAGGTTCAGGCTGGGCAGCAGGTCATTGTAGGCGATGCCCTGGGTGCGGGGGGCGTAGACGCCGGCGGCGGAGTTGGCGGTGCTGACAGCGATGCCCGTGGACGACTGGTCGGTATGGACCAGCTGCAGGCCGACATTGCCGGTGACCTTCACGCTGCCCAGGTTGCCGTCGACGTCGGCCTTGACGAAGGCTGTCGTGACCTTTTCATCCACGGTGTAGTGGCTGTCGCCGGTGCAGTTGGCACGATACTGGCCGCAAGGCACCAGGCTGTAGACGCCGCGGGACAGCAGTTCCACCGGGTTGTAGGCAACGGTGTTGCCCAGGCCGATCCAGCTGAGGTCGGCGGTGCCCACCATGGCCCATGACGGAATGGCGGCGCTGGCGCCCCTCACCCCGGTCAGCGGGTCAACCGGCGCGGTCAGGTTGGACGTCAGGGTGACGTACCATTCCGGCTGGTAGTATTCCTTGTTGCGCTCGGTGTAGTTCACGCCGATGTCGATGTCCTTGAGGAAGGCGACTTCGTGGAAGTCCTTCTTCAGATCGCCCTTCAGCGAGTACAGGTCGTCGTGCACCCGCGGCTTGTTCAGGTAGCCGTTCTGGGCATAGGGGGTGGTGCCGCCGTTCCAGTTATTGGGATCGGTCAGCTTGATCAGGTTCGGATCGGCGTAGTTCAGGTTGTGAGTGTACTGGTACCCGGCCTCATTGGTGCCGACATTGGTGAACCCGATGGTGTCGGTGGCGCCCGACGACCCGCTGGAACCGGTGCCGAAGTAGGATTCGAAGCGGGTGGTGGTGCGGTCGGCCAGGCTGTAGCCGGCGTCCAGGGTGCCGGTCCAGTCGCCCTTGGTGTAGCGCCCGTTCCAGCCGATGGAATACAGGTCGGACTGGGTGGTGCCCACGTCGCTGCGGCCCACGCCCTTCACGCCGCTGAACGCGCCGCTGGTGATCATGTTGCCGACGGTGGTGTAGCCGGGCAGCAGCGCCACGGGCGGCTGCGCGCCGATGGCCGAGCCGTTGCCCCATTGCAGCGGCATCTCAATGCCGCGCTGCCACTGGTAGTCCTGGTAGTGGGTGTAGAAGAAGTCCAGCGACGTGGTGAAGTTGTCGGTGGGCTTGTACTGCACCGTGCTCATGATGCCGGTGCGGTTGAACTCTTCGGAGTTCGCGCGCACCTCGTCACCGCCGATGACGTATTTGCCGTTGGATAGCTGCGGATAACCCCAGACGCGCGAGGTTTCCTGCTGCGTCGGCGAGTTCAGGTGGGCGATGGACAGCGACACGCCCAGGGTATCGTGAGCGAACTGGTCGATGTAGGTGGCGCTGGCGCGGTAGCCCTTGTCCTCGCTGTCCGAGTTGAGCTTGCCGATGGAGGTCTGCTCATACCGGGCGGAGGCGGACAGCACCTGCTTGCCGTAGTCCAGCGGGCGCACGGTCTGCAGATCCACGGTGCCGGCCAAGCCCTGGGCGGTGAAGCCGGCCTGCGGGGTCTTGTAGACCACGGCGCTGCTGATGATTTCCGAGGGGTACAGGTCGTATTCGACGCTGCGGTTGTTGCCGGTCGACACCTGCTCGCGCCCGTTCAGGGTGGTCAGGGTGAAGTCGGGGCCCAAGCCGCGCAGGCTGATGACCTGGGCGCGGCCGTCCACGCGCTGGGCGGCCAGGCCCGGCAGGCGGGCCAGCGATTCAGCGATGGAGTTGTCCGGCAGCTTGCCGATATCCTCGGCCGAGATCGCTTCCACGATCTGGCTGGCGTCGCGCTTCGCCTCGATCGCCGTTTCCAGCGAGTGGCGGAAGCCGCTGACGACGATTTCCTGCATGTCGTCGTTGGCGGCGGCGGCATCGGCCGGCGCGCTCTGCGCCAGGGCGGACCCGTGCATCATCAGCACGGCGGCGCTGACACCCAGGGCGAGCCTGGCGGCCAAACTGATCTTCGTGTTCCTCATGGCACCCTCCCCTTAAGTCTTGGCTTAAGCAGGCCGTTACCCGGCCCAGTTGCTGCTGTTCTTCAAAGTGTCCGCCCCTGCGGACGGATACCCCCCGGGTCGCCCCGGCGTGAACGAAGGCTGTGGCCGCCCCGGGTCGACGGGGCACCTTGCGCGACGTCATGAATGTCACGGTATGGATCAGAGATGGCTCAGGTACGACTGTACCAAGCGTTTCAGGGCGCCTGGCCGTATCGTTTCCACCTGAACGCGCATCAACCTGGATTTGGGTGCTTGGGCACCCTGGCCCCGTATCCTCCCGAATTTGCGACGATCATAGTGTGGGGCGGATTTTTGTAACATAGTCCGCATACGTATGTGCAACGATCCAGTAACAGTCACATACGTATTCAGACAGGAAGGCGGCTGTTAACCAATTCTGCTTTGCTCACCCAAATAATCATGTGTGCAGGTGCACAATGAAAAAGGCCGGACCCTTGCGGATCCGGCCTGGCACTTACAAAACAGCAATCAAACGGGCGGGCTCACTCCACCCGCAGAGCGCTGGCCACGGCGGTGCGCGCCGCCGTCAGCGCGGGGACCAGCGCCGCCAGTACCGCCACCGCGAGGGCGACCCCCAGGCCGGCGGCGGCGCCCCACACGCTAGCCTGATAGTCGAAGGGATAGCGGATGATGCTCTGGCCGAACCGGGCCACCACCGGGCGGCTGATGAGCGGCGCCAATGCCCAGGCGACACCCCAGCCCAGGACGGCGATGACCACCGCCTCATAGATGAACAGACGCACCAGGGTGGCGCCGCCGCCGCCCATGGCCTTCATCACCCCGATCTCGCGCGCCCGTTCCGCCACGCTGACGCCGATGCAGGCCGCCAGGCCCAGTATACCGGTAGCCAAGGCCAGGGCGGAGATCGCCATGAGGATGAGGGTGATGAAGTCCAGATGACCGTCGATGATGGCCTTCAGCATCCCCGCCGTTTCCGCCTCCCCCACCTGGATGCCGGCGGCGGTCAGACCGTCCTGCAATTGCTGGGCGGCCTCGCGCTGGTCCGTGCCCGGGGTCAATGCCAGGTAGACCAGGTCTACGTCCGCCGGGGACGGGCGCAAGGCGTCCATGACCGCCGCTGGGGCGTAGATGCGACCGGGCCCGAATTCCCGCACCACGCCGATGACGGTGACCGGCGCGGAACGGTCCCCGGCGCGCAGTTGATAGCTGGCTCCCAGTTGTATGGCCGGCATGTCGGCCAGCAGCTTCTGCGTCACGACGACACCGTAGGGCTCCGTCCCGTCCAGCCACCGCCCGGCCAGCAGGTCGGGGCGCAGCAGGCGGGTGTCCATCGGCGGCGCCGCCACGGGGATGGTGTTGCCCAGGCGCGCACCGTCGGTGGTCAGCGGTATGACCGCCGCCGTCCGCCAGTACTCTGCGATGCGCACCTCTGATCGGCCGGCGAGCAGGGGTCGCAGGCGGTCCACCGGATAAGGCTGGCGCAGCGCCAGTTGCACGTCATAGGGCTTGGTCCGCGCCACGGCCGCCGCCGTGCCCTGCATGGAGGCCCGGACGTTCAGGGCCGTCAGGAAAAAGGCCAGGCCGATGGCCAGCACCAGGGCGCTGAGCAAGGCCGGGCGGGGCCGCCGCAGCACGGCCCCCAGCGCCAGGCGGGGCAGCAGGGGCAGGAACATGGCGCGGCCCAGCATCCCCACGCCCACGCCGCCGCCCTGACCTTCGGTCCGCATCAGGGCCAGGCGCACAGGCAGGCGCACCGTCCGCCCCACCCGCCAGGTGGCCACCGCCAGCGGAGTGCCGGCACCGAAGACCAGGATGATGGCCGCCACCCAAAGGGGCGGCCGGGGCGTCACCAGGTCGAAATTGTTGCCGGCGGCCAGGAAGCGGGCCATGAGGGTGCCCGTGGCCAAGGCGGGCCAGAGACTGGCCAGGGCCGCCGCCAGGCCCAAGGCGCCCGCGGCCAACAGATAATCACGCAGCACCTGCCCTGGCCGGGCCCCAAGGGCCCGCATCACCCCCACCACCCGCCGCTCCCGCGTCATCATCCCGTCGATGAGGTTGATCACCAGGACCGTGCCCATGACCAGGGTGGTCAGGGCCAGGCCGGCCATCAGCACCAACAGCGCGTCCAGCTGGTTCTGGTGGCCGTAGACCGGCACATCGTGGATGTCCATGCGCCGCACGGTCACGCCCGCCGCCGCCAGCGTGGAATTCACCGCCGCGGCCAGCGCGCCGGCGCTTTCCGGGCCGCTGAATGCACGCGTGGTCAGCAGCAGGCGGGTGCCGTCCAAAGCCTGGCCCCAGGCGGCCAGGGTGGCGCGGGTGACATAGCCGTAGAGCACCATTTCCATGCGCGAGGGATGCTGGCCCGGATCGAAGACATAGCCGCTGAAGGTCCCGCTGGCGGTTCCGCCGTCGGCGAAGCGCAGCGGCAGGGCCGACCCCGGCCCGCCCCCCATGAAATAGCGCCCGTCGCGTTCCAGCAGCAGGCCGCCGGTGGGGGGCGGCCAAGCCTCCTTGGGCAGGCCGGCGTCGGGGGCGAATGTGGCCACGCGCAGGTCGCGGAAATCGTCCACCACCGCCAGTTCCAGGGGCCACCAGCGGCCCGGCCTGGTTTGCACCTGCGCCATCACCAGGGGGCGTTCCTCCACCGCCGCCACGCCGGGCAGGACCGCCAGCCGGCGCAGCGCTTCCGGCGGCACCGCATCGGTGCGCAGCACCAGGTTGGGCGGATTCGTGCGGCGATAGCCGGCATCCAGGTCGGTGCGCAGCAGGGAGTAGGCGGCCACCACCGCGCCGGCGACGAACAGGCCGATGGTCAGGCCGGCAAAAGCCATGAGGGTGCGGCCCCAGCGCACGCCGAAATCGCGCGCCACCTTCTTAAGACGCACAGCGGTCATGGCGCGCCCTCCGCCATCCCACTTTCCGTCACCTGGCCATCCTCGACCCGCAGCACGCGGTGATAACGGTCCAGCCCGCCGCGTTCGTGGGTGGCGACGATGACCGTGCGCCCATCGGCCACGCAGCGGTCGAACAGGGCGGTCACCCGCTCGCCATTGGCGCGGTCCAGGTTGCCCGTGGGCTCGTCCGCGACCAGGATGGGTGGGTCGTTGGCCAGGGCGCGCGCGATGGCCACACGCTGCTGCTCGCCACCCGAGAGGCGACCGGGTGGACGGAAGGCCTGGTTGGCCAGGCCCATGTCGCCCAGCAGGGACAGGGCCCGCGCCCGGCGCGCCCTGGCCGGCACCGTGCCCACCAAATCCATGGCCAGCACGACATTGTCCAGGGCGGTCAGCGTGGGGATCAGTTCAAAGAACTGGAAGACGATGCCGATGCTGGCCCCCCGCAAGCGGGCCAGCGCCCCCTCCCTCAGTGTCTCCAGCGCCGTGCCGTTGACGCGGACGGAGCCCTGGCTGGCCCGGTCCACCCCGGTGATGAGGTTCAGCAGCGTGGACTTGCCGGAGCCCGATGCCCCCGTCACCGCCACATACTGCCCCCGATCGATGGTGACGGTGGCGGGCCGCAGGGCGGCGTATTCGTCAGGCCCCTGGCGGAACGTCCGCCCGGCGGCCAGCAATTGAATGACAGGCGACACCTGCACCCCCTATTTCGTTGAAGAGAGGGCAGCATGGCAGGGCGGTGTCGGGCGCCTTTGCCGCGATTGTCAGGAAAGTGTGGGGAAAGCCATGGTGGCGGTAGTGCCCACATCTACCGTGCTGTCCAGCGTCAGCCGGCCGCCCTGCGCCACCACCAGGCTGCGGGCGATGCCGAGACCCAGGCCGGCGCCGCCGGTGCGACGGCCCCGGTGGCGGTCGACACGGAAGAAGCGGTCGAAGACGTGGGGCAGGTCGGCCGCCGGGATGCCTCGGCCGTTGTCGGCGACAGTCACCCCCCAGCCCGCGTCGTCGGCCCACAGGCTGAGGGTGATGCGCGCGTCCGGCCGGCCCTGGGTGGCGGCCACCGCATTGTCCACCAGGTTGCCCAGAGCCTGGAACAGGCGTTCGGCGTCGATGTGGACGGTGGCGTCCGCGTCCACGCTCGCCGACACCCCGATGCCGGCGCCCTCGATGCGGGACGAGAGCCGGGCGAAGGCGCCGCGCCCCCAGTCGGCCAGCGACACGGCCTGCCGCACCAATGGAACGGCCCCCTCCTCCACCCGTGCCGCCTCCAGGATGTCGCCGATCAGGCGATCCATCAGCGCGATTTCCGCATCCATCTGCGCCAAGTGCGGGTTCGCCTGTTCCGGCCGGCGGGCGATGGTTTCCCCCAGTGCCCGCAGCCGGCCCAGGGGGGAACGCAGTTCATGCGACACGTCAGCCAGCAGCCGGCGCTGCCGCATCTCGGCATCGCGCAAGGCCTGCGACATGTCGTTGAAGGATTTGACCAGCCCCGCCAGTTCGCGCTGGCGCGGCGGGTCCAGCGTCTCCCCGAAGTGCCCGTCGGCCACGCGGGCGGCCAGGCTGGATAAGCGGCGGAAGGCCGCCGTCAGGTCTCGCACCGGCGGCCAGACCAGCAGGGCGGCCAGTCCGATGACCACCAGCACAACGGGCACGAACTCCACATGAAAGGGTATCGCCGGTTGGCCGGCGCGGCTCAGGACCAAGGTATCCCCGCCGGGCAGCGGGGCGGCCCCCACCAGCACCTCCAGATCCTGGTGCCCCGCACCGATCAGCCGGGGATCCAGGGGGGGCTTGTCGGGGCGGCTGTCCGCAACGACGCTGCCGTCCGCCGCCAACACGGTCAGGCGCACCCGGCCGTGCGCCGCCCGCCAGGCCTGGACGACGGTTGCCGGGTCCTGGTCCACGGGCCAGTGGCTCGCCTGCCAGCGGGCCTGGTCCTGCAGGTCGCGCTGCCAATCGCCGTAGAGGAAGCGCGCCTGGAAGTGGAAGGACAGCGTCACCAGGATGCCCAGGCAGACGGCAACCAGCAGCAGCGCCCGCCAGAACATCAGACGGAACAGGCCTGGACCCCTCATGACAGGTGGAACCGGTAGCCCACCCCCCACACCGTGCGGATGAAGGTGGGGGCCTTGGGGTCGTCGCCGATCTTGCGGCGCAGATTGCTGACGTGGGTGTCGACGGCGCGGTCGAAGGCGTCCGTCTCCCCGCCGCGCACGCATTCCAGCAGCATGTCGCGGCTGAACACGCGCCCAGGCTCCGCCGCCAGGCGGGCCAGCAGGTCGAATTCGGTGCGCGTCAGATCCAGGGCCTGGCCATGCAGGCTGGCGGCGCGGCTGCCGGCGTCGATGCGGAAGGGACCGGCGTGGTGGATGGCGGGCGGGGCCGCCGGGCTCGCGCGGACGCAGCGGCGCAGCACCGCCTTGGCCCGCGCCTCCAGTTCCCACAGGCTGTAGGGCTTGGGCAGGTAGTCGTCAGCGCCCAGGTCCAGGCCGCGGATGCGGTCGGCCTCTTGCCCCCGGGCGGTGACCATGATGATGCCGATGCCGTGGTCGCGGCGGATACGGCGGCAGAGGGACAAGCCATCCTCCCCCGGCAGCATGATGTCCAGCACCGCCAGGTCGACGGGATGTGCCCGCAAGTGCGCGTCCGCCGCCGCCGCGTCCACCGCCCAGTCGACCTGGAAACCGCTGTCGACCAAATGGCGCACCACCAGGGGCGCCAACCGGTCATCATCTTCCACCAGCAGGATGCGGCCCTGGCGTTTCACGCCATCGTCGGGCGAGGATGGGATCATGGAGGCGGCACCTTTGGGAGCGATGTACGCACGCCTGAGGATAGCGTGAATCGCCAGCCCCGCGACATAGTCGCAATCTTACGGCCTAGGCAGCCTGACCGCTGGTCGGGCCTCACCTTCTCCCCTATCATTCAGCGCGTTAACCAAACCTGCCTGCCCAAAAGCCCGCGCCCGGTCCGCCGGGAACGCCGGGCCCATCTGGAGGGAAAGCATGACGAAGTCCATTCTGCGCGCCGCCCTGCTGTCGGCCGCGATGGCGGTCACCACCACCGCCCCGGCCCTGGCCGCCGGCGCCCCGGTCGTCACCACCGTCCACCTGATCACCGCCACCGGCGTGGGGGCCGCCATCGGCACCATCACCGCCACCGAGGGCAGCGGCGGCCTGGTACTAACGCCCAAGCTGACCGGCCTGCCGCCGGGGGTGCACGGCTTTCACCTGCATGCCAACGCCTCGTGCCAACCAGGGGAGAAGGACGGCAAGCCCGGCGCCGGGCTGGGCGCCGGCGGCCACTTCGACCCCGCCGGCACCGGCAAGCACCTGGGGCCCACGGCCGACGGCCATAAGGGCGACCTGCCGCCGCTGACGGTCACGGCCGATGGCAGCAGCGCGCCCGAGCCGCTGACGGTGCCGCACCTGACGCTGTCCGACCTGGCCGGTCACGCCTTTGTGATTCACGCCGGCGGCGACAACTTCTCCGACACGCCGGAACCGCTCGGCGGCGGCGGCGGCCGTATCGCCTGCGGCGTGGTGGGCGAGAAGTAAATCCACCTGCCACAGATGAGAAAAGCCCCAGCGGAACCCTCTGCTGGGGCTTAATTTTTTGCAGTTCGCCCAAATTTTAAGCTGTGTAACAAATCCTGACACGCCCCCTTGTGGCGCCTCTTCCGCCCTGCCTATAGTAGTAGGCATAAAGGCAGGCCGGGTGCGGCCAGACCGGTAATGAAAACGGGAGGGTGCTGGCGGGGAATCGGGCCGCGAGGCCTGGCCATGTCCCCGATATGATCAGCACCACCTGGAAAACGCGGGGGCGTTATGGGTGACGAGGCGGGGACCGGCGGCAGCCGACCGGAGACGGAGGATCAGGCCCGCGGCCTGAACGCGGCGGCGGTTCGGGCCATGGCGGCGGGCCAGCCGGCGCGGGCTGTGGCCTTGCTGGAAGAGGCGCTGTCCTTCCTGCCCAGCCAGGTACCGCTGTGGCTGAACCTGGCGGGCGCCCATCGCGCGCTGGGCCAGCCACAGGTCGCCTTGTCGGCGCTGGACCGGGCGCTGGCGCTGGACGCCCGGAACTTCATGGCCCTGCTGATGCGCGCCTCGCTGCTGGACAGTATGGATCAGCCGCGCCAGGCGGGAGCGGCCTACGGCACCGCCTTGCAGTTGGCGCCGCCGGACGCGGTGCTGGACGCCGCCACCGCCCGGGCCGTGGCCCGCGCGCGGGAACGCCATGCGGAGTACCTCGCCGACCTCGACGGCTTCCTGAAAGAGGAGATCGACGGCGATCTGCGCCGCTGCGCCAGCGGAGAGGCGCGGCGCATGGCCCGTTTCGTCGACATGGCGCTGGGCCGCACCAAGCCCTATCACCAGCAGCCGGCGCAGTTCTTCTACCCGGGCCTGCCGGCCATCGAATTTTTCGACCGCGAGGAATTCCCCTGGCTGGCGGAGCTGGAGGCCGGGACCGACGCCGTGCGCGCGGAACTGGCCGCCGTCCTGCGGGACGGGGACGATCCCCAGCGGTTCGTGCCCTACATCACCTATCCCGAGGGCCTGCCCCTGGACCAGTGGGCGGAGCTGAACCATTCCCCGCGGTGGAGCGCCTTCCACTTCATGCATTACGGCCGGCCGCACGCGGAGAATCGCGCCCGCTGCCCCAGGACCGCGGCCCTGCTGGACGCCATGCCCCAGCCGCAGGTTCCGGGCAAGTCACCCGCCGCCATGTTCTCGATCCTGAAGCCGCGCACCCGCATTCCCGCCCACACCGGCGTATCCAACACCCGGCTGGTGGTCCATCTGCCCCTGGTGGTCCCACCCGGCTGCGGCTTCCGGGTCGGCAACGAAGTGCGGCAGTGGAAGGTGGGCGAGGCCTGGGTGTTCGACGACACCATCGAGCATGAGGCATGGAACGACAGCGACCAGACCCGCGTCATCCTGCTGTTCGACATCTGGCACCCGCACCTGAGCGCGGCCGAGCGCGAGATGATTACCCGGATCATGACCGGCATCGACCGTTTCAATGGCGACGGGCCAGCCCCCGAGAGCGCCGGAGGCGGCCTGTAGTCCAAGGCCCACCGGACCATCTATGCCAAAGCATACGATGAGCGGGGTCGCCGGCTGGTCCATATGACGGCCAGGTACCGGTCCCAGCGGGCGCGTCCCGGACGCGCCCCACCCTTCCCCCTTTCGGACCGGGGCAGGTGGCACCGCGGACCCTTATGACCTTTCCATCCTCCCCAACCCCGGGCCCCACACCGGCGCTGACGACGGCGCCGCGGGACGGGACGCCCAACCCTGACCCCGCCTTGGACGGCGCCGGCATTCCGCGCCTGAGCCAATTCGGCCGCCGGGGCCTGCTGGGTGCCGCCATGCTGCTGACCCTGGCCGTGCTGGCGGTGGCGGGGGCCCAGTTGCACCACGACGCCGACGCGCTGCTTGCCGACCTGCAGCGCCAACTGCTGGCCCGGGCCCTGACCCTCACCCCGGCGCTGGAACAGGCGCGCACCATCGGTGACGGCGTGGCCGCGCGCCTGTCGGGGACACGGGCGGAGCCCGGCAGCATTCAAGGCCTGCCCGTCAACGACGCCGTGCGCTGTAACGAGCGCTTGACCCCCGATCCCATCGCGCTGAACGCCCACCTGATCCTGGCGGCACCTGACCAGCGCCCGCCCGCCGGCCCCACCGCCTGCCTTCTGTCCTTGCTGCAGAGCATCAGCCTGCTGGCCAGCGGCACGCCCATCAGTTCGGTCACCGTGATCGGGCCGGACTGGGCGTTGACCTACCCCGACATGCCGCGGGGCCTGCGCGACGACATGACCGGTGAACGTTTGATCGCCAGCGTCCGCGGCCTGGCGCAACGCGCGCTGAAGACCGGCCAAGGCATGATGAGCCCGCCCTATCGCAGCATGGTGGCGGGCCGAGGCGTCACCGCCGCCTATCTCACCCGATCCAGTGACCGGCCCGACTTCCTGGCCATCACCGTCAGCCTGTCACTGGAGGGACTGTGGCGGGCGATCGGACCCCTGCCGGACCTTCCCGGCAACGAACTGATGATCGTCGACGCCAAAGGCACCGTCGTGTCGCGTGGCGGCGCCCCGGCGGAATCCGTGCTGCCGGACCCTAAGACCGGCGACCGCCCCAGCCTGCCCGTGGCCGAGATGCGAAAGGCGCTGGCCGGTGCTGGCCAGCCGGTGCGCGACGGCGCCTGGCTGACGGCCGCCCTGCCCCTGACCAACCTCGGCTGGTCGCTGGTGGTCCGCGTGCCCTGGGAGGACTTCCTGTCGGCGCTGCTCAGCGGCAGCCTGTGGCCCCTGGGCAGCGCGGTCCTGTTGCTGGCCGGCATCTGGCTGGCCTACGGCGCCGCGTCGCGTCGACTGCTGGCCCCGGCCATCCTGCTGGAGCAGCGCCTGCACCAGGCGGTGGGCGAGCTGCGGCTGACCTTCGACAACATGACGGAAGGCTTGTGCCTGCTTGACCGCGAGGGCCGGGTGAAGGCGGCCAACGCCCGCCTGGCCGCCGTGCTGGACCTGCCGGAGCATCTGACCTGGCCCGGCGCCACCCTGGCCGAGGTCAACGCCCACTTGGCCGGCCTCTATCCCGCCGGCATGCGCCTGCTGACCATGCCCGCCCTGCTGGCCCGCCTGGCGGAGGGGGGCGGGCAGTACAGCTTCGACGCGCCTCTGCCTGGCGGCCGGCGTTGGTACGAGGCCCGTTTCCGCCTGGTGCCGGGCGGCGACCTGATCGTGGGCCTGGCCACCGACATCACCGCCCGCAAGCGTGACGAGCTGGCGCTGGCCGCCACCAAGGAGCGCGCGGTGTCGGCCCTCGCGCAGCTGGAGAGTGCCCAGGACCAGCTGGTGGAAAGCGAGAAGATGGCCGCGTTGGGTGGCCTGGTGGCCGGTGTGGCGCATGAGATAAACACCCCCATCGGCGTGGGTGTCACCGCCGCCAGCACCCTGGCGGAGCGCACCCGCCTGCTGGCCGACGCCTTCGCCGGGCGCACCATGACCAAGGAGATGCTGGACGACTACCTGAAGCGGGCGGCCACCCTGACGTCGCTGATCCAGGAAAACCTGGATCGCGCCACCCGGCTGGTACGCAGCTTCAAGCAGGTGGCCATCGACCAGCACGGCGACGCCGCGCATGAGGTGCGGCTGAAGCGGTACCTGGAAGATGCGCTGATGAACCTGCGACCCGAGCTGCGGCGCGGCCGACATACCTTGGTCATCGAGGGGGACGGCGAGATCATCGTGCGGGCCGTGCCGGCCCAGCTGTGGCAGGTAATCAGCAACCTGGTGCTGAACGCCGTCATCCACGCCTTCCCCGACCAGGAGGGCGGCACCGTGCGCGTCACCCTGGCCCGGTCAGGCCCCCGCGCCATCCTGGAGGTGCGCGACGACGGCATCGGCATGACCACGGAGGTGCGCCACCGCTGCTTCGAACCCTTTTACACCACCAAGCGGGGCCAGGGCGGCAGCGGCCTGGGTCTGTCCATCGCCCATACCCTGGTCACCAGCGGCCTCAACGGCCGCATCACCGTGGATAGCGCCCCCGGCGCCGGCACCACCTTCCGCATCGACATGCCCCTGGTCCTGCCTCCCGCCATTTCGGCGGAGACTGCGCCTGATGCTCTCACCCGGACATCGCCATGATGACCTTCGACGACCTGTTCGCCCGGCCGTCCGCCGACCCGGTTCCACCGGCATCGCCCGTGGCGCCCCCTGGGGCGCCCCCTGTGGCGCCCTGGAAGGTGCTGATCGCCGACGATGACGCGGCCATCCATGCCGTCACCGAACTGGCGCTGGAGGGGTTTCGCATGGACGGTCGGCCGCTGGCCTTCCTGCACGCCTATTCCGGGGCGGAGACCCTGCAGCGCATGGCGGAACATCCGGACATCGCCGTGCTGCTGCTGGACGTGGTGATGGAAAGCGACAGCGCCGGCCTGGACGCGGCTAAGGCGGTGCGGGAGCGGTTGGGCAACCGCCAGGTACGCATCGTGTTGAACACCGGCCAGCCGGGCTCGGCGCCCGAGGCCGACATCATCGCCCGCTACGACATCGACAACTATCGTGAGAAGGGGGAACTGACGGAGCGGCAGCTGTTCACCCTCATGTATTCCTGCCTGCGCGGGTACCGCGATATCGCGGCGGTGGAGCAGAGCCGCCAGGGCCTGCGCCGGCTGATCGACGCGCTGCCCCGCATCTTCCACCTGACCGCGGCCGACCGCCTGGCCCGCACCTGCCTGGAGCAGCTGGCGGGCCTGACGGGCGGAGTGGGCCTGAACGGCCTGGTACTGGAGCAGCAGCGGCCCGAGGGCCCGGCCCACGCCCTGGCCGCCTGCGGCCGGTTCGAAACCCTTGACCGGGACGGACCACTGCCCATGGACGTGCAGGCCGCGCTGACGCTGGACGGAAACCTGCGAGAGCACGACCGCTGGAGCGAATGGCTGCCCACCGGCGGTGGCGGGCGCCGCCTGCTGTACCTGGACGGCCTGGCCGCCGCTACGCCCCTGGGCCGGGATCTGCTGGCCCTGTTCGTGCGCAACCTGGCCGTGGCCTTCGACAACCTGCGCCTGAAAGAGGAAATCGAGGAGACCCAGCGCGAGATCGTCTTCCGCCTGGGCGAGGCGGTGGAGACGCGCAACCAGGAAACTGGCAACCATTTGAAGCGGGTGTCGGAGGCGGCGGGCATGATCGCCGCCTACCTGGGCTATGACGAAACCATGGTGACCCGGGTGCGCTATGCCGCCCCCCTGCACGACATCGGCAAGATCGGTATTCCCGACCATATCCTGAACAAGCGCGGTCAGCTGGACGCGGAGGAATGGAAGGTAATGCAGACGCACGCCGACATCGGCTGGCGCATGCTGAAGGATGCACGTCAGGACATCCTGCGCGCCGGCGCCGTCATCTCCCTTCAGCATCATGAGAAATGGGATGGAACGGGCTATCCCCGGGGCCTGCGCGGGGATGAGATCGACCCGCTGGCCCGCATCGTCGCCGCCGCCGACGTGTTCGACGCCCTGGGCAGCCACCGGCCCTACAAAACGCCCTGGCCCCTGGAGAGCATCCTGGCGCACATGACCAAGGAACGGGGCCGCCATTTCGACCCAGCCGTGGTGGACGCCATCCTGGCGCTGGCACCGGCCCTGATGGAAAGCCGGACGCGTTACCCTGATATCGAGCGGTAGCCGGCGCCCACAGTGCCTTCTGGCGGGGCGGCCTTGCGGTTGCGGTTCACCACCATCTCGTCATACAGGGCGGTGATGGTGCGGCTGCCGGTGCGCACGAAGAGGCCCGGCACGACGGCGTGCACCAGACAGGCCAAGCCCGCCAGCACCATGCGGCCGCCGAAGGACGCCGCCATGACGGCATGCTCACCGTAGTTTTCCTGGACCGACCGCGGGTGGTCGATAAACAGCTTGCCCAACATGGTCCGCATCTTCCCCTGTCATTCGATGACGATGACATCAGCATAACCCGGACGGCCTTGAGAAAAATCCCAAACTATCCCACTGTTGTCGGCGCGTATGGTGAATTCATCCCATGAAATGGCGATTCTATGGATCATCTTGACAAAACCGACATCCGGCTTCTGCAGTTACTGCAAGAGGACGCCTCGCTGTCCATCGCCCAGTTGGCCGACACCGTGGCCCTGTCGGCTAACGCCTGCTGGCGCCGGGTCAAGCAGTTGGAGGAGGCGGGCATTATCCGCCGCCGCGTCGCCCTGCTGGACGCCGACCTGCTGGGCTGCGGCATCACCGTGTTCGTCGCCATCCGGACCAACCAGCATGACGAGGATTGGCTGGAGACGTTCGCCCGGGGCGTGGCGGACATTCCCGAAATCGTGGAGTTCTACCGCATGAGCGGCGACGTCGATTACCTGCTGAAGGTGCTGGTGGCCGACATTCCCCATTACGACCGGGTGTACAAGCGCCTGATCAAGGTGACCAAGCTCACCGACGTCAGTTCCAGCTTCGCCATGGAACGGATCAAATCCACCACGGCGATCCCCCTGCCGAACCCCTTAGCGCGTCCCTAAAGGGGCATACGCCAAAGGCAAGATCGCCAGCAGGGGAAAACTGCGTCATGTTCCCCATCTGGTTTGCCCCATCCGCGTTGCGAAACGCGGAGGGTTTTTTTTATGGGCGGTTGGCGCGTCGCGGTTTCGTGAGGGTGCCGGGTTTGATGAGGGCGTAAGCCGTGGACATGCTGCTGCGACAGCGGGTGCGACTGGCGGGGCTGGCGGCCCTGGGTGGCATCGTCGCCCTGCTGTTGATCATGCAATCCATCTTCGCGGAGGTGGTGAGCAGCGAGAGGTGGGTGAACCACAGCCATCAGGTCCGCACCACGGCGACCCTGGTGCTGAGCCACATCCTGTCGGCGGAATCGGCCCAGCGCCTGTACCTGCTGGTCCACGCACCAGAGGCGCGGGACCGCTTCCAGGGCTACCGCGACGACACCACCAACCAGTTGCTGGCGCTGACCACCCTGCTCAGCGACAACCCGGATCAGGTGCGGCGCGCATCCACCCTGACGGCCCTGGCCAATGCGCGGCTGGATGCGCTGCAGGTGCTGATGCAGGCCCCCGCCGGATCGCCCCCTGACACCATAACGCTGGAACGGGGCGAGTCCCTGATGGCCGAGGTGCGGGAGCAGGTGGCCATCATCGACGGCACCGAGCAGGCGCTGCTGGTGCAGCGGCAAGGCCGGGTCAACACCCTGCGCCTGCTGTTCGTGGCCGGCAGCGTCGTCATCTGCCTGGTGGCCGGTGGCCTGGTCTGGCGCCTGTCCAGCGGCGCCATGACGGAGGCGGATCGCGAAAGCCGCATGCGCCAGCAGTTGCAGGACATGCTGGACGAAAAGGGCCGCCTGCTGCGCGAGATCAACCACCGCGTGGGCAACGGCCTGTCCATGATCGGCACCCTGCTGCAGTTGCAGACCCATGACACCAAGGACCCGCAAGCCGAACGCGCCCTGGCGGAGGCCCGCACCCGCGTGCTGGCGATCAATGAGGTCCACAAGCGCATGCTGCAGGCCGAAACGGTGGACGAGGTGGAGTTCGGCGCCCTGCTGCCCGCCTTCTGCCGTGAGGTGGCGGCGGAATACGGTGCCCTGGACCGGGTGCAGGTGACCAGCACGCCCGTGCTGCTGCCGGTGGAGACGGGGGTCGCGCTGGCGCTGATCCTGAATGAGATGCTGACCCCTACCTTGCGCCGGTCGGACGAGCTGTACAGCCCCGTGCAGCTGACCCTGGCGGTGGTGGACAACCGGCTGTCCTGCATCATCGACGACCCCAGCGGTCAATTGCCCACCGACATGGGGGCCGCCCGCCTGGCCGGTATCGGCATGACCGTGGTCCAGGCGCTGTGCCGCCAGATCGGGGCGGAGATGGCCTTCGACAAGGCCGGCACCCAGTTCTACATCTCCATCACCGTGCCCCGGGCGCGCAAGGTGCAGGCGGCCTGAAGGCTGACCGCGCGTGCCACCTCTAATTTATTGAAAAATCGGATCTGCAACGATCCTGTCTTGCGGCTGTGCCTGTATTTCCCAGTGGCTTTCGCTATGATGGCGCGACCCTGACGTTTAGAGCCGAATGCGTTTAACCAAAAACGCACTCGGCTCTAAGTGCTTGTTCAACGAGCGGATTCACGCTGCAAAGCGATTCCGCTTTTCCGCGATCCGCTCTAGCCGGAAAGGCACAACGGCTTGCCAGCCCACTACCTGAAGCTGCACGGCAAAGGCCTGCGCGCCCGGCTGCAAATCCTGCTGCTGGTGGTGGTGGCGCCCCTCACGGCCCTATCCATCGCCGACTACGGCGCCCGGCGGTCGGAAGCCGTTGCCGGCGCCCAGGCCCAGGCGCTGGGCCTGGCGCACGCGGTGGCGGGGCAGCAGGCGATGTTGATCGCCCAGGCCCGCCATATCGCGGACACCCTGGCCGGCGAAAGCGCGCGCCTGCCGCTTGAGGAGTGTGTGCAGGACGCGCGGCTGATGAAGGCGGCCCATCCCTGGATCACCAACGTGAACCTGATGGGACCGGACGGCCAGGCCTTCTGCTCTTCCTCCGGCCCCCCCTTCCAGAGCTTTGGCGATCGCGACTATTTCCAGACCCTGATCAAGACCGGCCAGCCCACCATCAGCGATTTCCTGATCGGCCGCACCTCCGGCCAGCCGGTGATGGTGGTGGCGCAGATGCAGGCCACCCCCAAGGGCGACGTCGCCCGGGTGGCCAGCACCGCCATCAGCCTGCAATGGCTGGAGGACATGGGCCGGCAGCTGGTGGAGAAGCGGCACGCCGTGTTCCTGGCCGTGGACCGCCACGGCCATATCCTGGCGCGATACCCGGAAGCCGGTGCCGAGGTGGGGGATGGCGATCGTCGCTCGCCCTTGATCGGCGCCATGCTGGCCACGCCGGACGGCAACGCGGACACGGTCGATTTGCATGGCGAGGGCCGGCTGTTCGGCATCGCCAGCGTGGGGGATACCGGTGCCCGCGTGGCCGTCGGCCTGTCCAAGGCCGAAGTGCTGGCCGCCGCCAACATCGATTTCCGCCGCAACCTGGTGGTGGTTCTGGCCGTCACCCTGCTGGCCTTCGCCCTGGGGGTGGCGGGGCTGGAGCTGTCGGTCCTGCGCTGGCTGCGCGCCCTGGGCGACGCGGCGCAGCGCATCGCCGCCGGCGACCGCGCCATCCACATCGACAGCCCCGGCAGCGGGCCGGAGCTGGAGGCCGTGGCCCAAGCCTTCAACGCCATGGCCGACGCCGTCGCCCGGCAGGAGCAGGAACTGGTGGCGCGGGAGGAGCGTTTCCGCGACCTGACGGAGGTGTCGACCGACTGGTACTGGGAAACGGACGAGACCCACCGCCTGACCTACATCTCCGACGGGGTGCAGTTCGTGGGCATCGACATGACCCAGCTGCTGGGCCGCACCCGGCGCGAGCTGTCGGCCGATGCCGACGCCGCTCACTGGGTGACCTACGAAGGCTTCCTCAACACCCGCACCCCCTTCCGCGACTTCACTTATTCCGTGCCCGGACCGGACGGCCAAGTCCGGCACGTGGAAATCTCCGGCCGGCCCTATTATGCGCCCGATGGTCGCTTTCGCGGTTTTCGCGGGGTGGGACGCAACATCACGCCCTTGGTGGAGGCGCGCCAGCATCTGCAGGAACGCGACAGGCTGCTGACCACCATCCTGGAATCCATCGACCAAGGCATCGTCGCCTTCGACGCCCAGCTGCGCCTGTCCATCCGCAACCGCCATTTCCTGGACCTGATGGGGCTGAAGGCAGATGACTGCCCGCCTGGCCTGCCCCTGGGGGAGGTCGAGCCCTTGCTGAAGGATGGCGCCGCCGACCCGCTGGCGGGGGTGCGATCACCGGAACCCATGACCTATGAGCTGACACAGGCCGATGGCAGCACGCTGGAGGCGCGGGCCATCCCCATGCCTGGCGGCGGTTTCGTCGTCAGCTATATGGACATGACGCTGCAACGGCGGCAGGTCAGCGACCTGATCGACGCGCGCGACCGCCTGGCGGCACAGGCGCGCGAACTGCGCACCCTGGCGGAGGAGCTGGACGCAGCCCGCCGCGCCGCCGAGGCGGCCAACGCCGCCAAGTCGGACTTCCTGGCCAACATGAGCCATGAGATCCGTACGCCCATGAACGGGGTCATGGGCATGGTGCAGCTGCTGCTGGATAGCCCGCTGACCGCCGACCAGGCGACCTACGCCGCCATCATCCGCGACAGCGCCGACGCCCTGCTGTCCATCATCAACGACATACTGGACATCTCGAAGCTGGAAGCGGGGCGGGTGGAGCTGGAGGAGGTGCCCTTCGCCCTGTCCGACGTCACCGCCGGCGTGCTGGCCATCCTGGAGCCCCGCGCCCGCGACAAGGGCATCCGGCTGGAAACGATGGTGGTGGGGGGCGCCCCCGGCCTTTACCGGGGCGACCCGTTCCGCCTGCGCCAGGTCCTGCTGAACCTGGTGGGCAACGCCGTGAAGTTCACGGAGAGGGGATCGGTCACGCTGGAGGTGGAGGTGGGCATCGCCAAGGACGGCCTGGTGCCGCTGCACTTTGCCGTGCGCGACACTGGCATCGGCATCAGTGCGCCAGCCCAGGCGCAGCTGTTCCGCAAGTTCGGGCAGGCCGACACCTCCATCTCCCGCCGCTTCGGCGGGTCGGGCCTGGGCTTGGCCATTTCCCAGCGGCTGGTGGCGCTCATGGGTGGGGCCATCACCCTGGATAGCACGCTGAATCAGGGCAGCACCTTCGCCTTCACCGTGCGCCTGCCGCCGGCGCGCGCCAAGGATATGCCCAAGGCGCAGGCCCTGCCCCCGATACAGGGATCGCAACCGGCTTCGCCCTCGCGCCCCAGCCGATCGACCAAACCCATCCGGCCCGGCCTGCCCACCGGCAACGGCGCCCGGCTGCTGGTGGTGGACGACAACTTCATCAATCAGACGGTCGCCCGAACCATGCTGGAGAAGCTGGGCTATCGTGTCACCCTGGCCGGCGACGCCCGCACGGCCCTGGATCTTTACGGGCGCGAGACCTTCCACGCCGTGCTGATGGACATACAGATGCCGGAGATGGATGGGGTACAGGCCACCCAGCACATCCGCGACATCCAGGAAAGGACAGGGCGGCCGCGCACCCCCGTCATCGCCATGACGGCCAACGCCATGGCCGGCATGCGCGAGGAATATCTTGCCGCCGGCATGGACGACTATATCGCCAAACCTTTCGCCCTGCCCAACCTGGCCACCACCGTGGCGCGCTGGGTGGCGGCGGGCGGGCCGATCAAGGATAGTGTGGAAGCGGCCATTCCCGCCGCTTCAACCCCAGTACCGCGCCCGGTATCGGCTTCACCGGCGCCGGTTCCGTCAGCACCGGCGGCCGGTCCACCGGTGCTGGATCCTGCCCCCCTGCGCCAGTTGGCGGAGCTGTTGGACACCGACACCCTGGCCGACCTGGTCATGTCATCGGTGAACGAATGCGAGGCACGGGTGGCGTCGCTGGAGACCCTGGCGGCCACCAGCGACACCGACGCCATGGCCAGGGCCGCCCACACCCTTATCGCCACGGCGGGCGATATGGGGTTGCGCCAGATGCAGGCAATGGCCACCCGCATCCAGGCCTGCGCGCGCGCCGGCGATGCGGATGAGTGCCGGCCCGAAATCGCCGCCCTGGTGGCGGCCTTGCCCGCCAGCCTGGCCGCAGTGGCCGCCGTGCTGAAGCCGCTGCTGAAAAGGAACGAAGGGTAATACCAAACCGCGTTGGGTTGGACTCACCGCAGCTTGGTATAGGCCCGCGGCGCCTTATCCCTGGCGCTCACCCGCCCACCATTCGTCCGCCGTGGGCAGGGTGCCGTAGCTTTGGCGCAGAGCGTTGGACCAATGGTCGCGCACATGCTGGAAATAGCTGTCGGTCTCGGTGATGCGGCGGTGGATGCGCAGTTGCAGGTCATCGCGATGGTAGACCGCGAGGTCGATGGGCATGCCGACAGACAGGTTGCTGCGCAGGGTGCTGTCCATGGAGACCAGCACCAGCTTCACCCCGTCCTGCACCGGCGTGTCGAAAGAGACGACACGATCCAGGATGGGCTTGCCGTACTTGTGCTCCCCAATCTGCAAGTAGGGCGTTTCGGGCGTCGCCTCGATAAAGTTGCCGGGCGAATAAATCTGGAACAGGCGCATGCCCCGGCCCCGGATCTGCCCCCCCAGCAGGAAGGACGCGTCGAAGCCCACGCCCTGCGCCTTCATGGCCAGGCCGTCGCTGTTATAGACATCGCGGATGGCGGCACCGACCAGCTGCGCGGCGCGGAACATGGACGGGACGGTGGCCAGCGTTTCCGGATCGGCGTCGCCGATGGAAACGCCTTCCTGCAGGCGGTTCACCACCGACTGGCTGATGGACAGGTTGCCCGCCGTCAGCAGGACCATGCAGCGCTCACCCGGGGTTTCGAACCGGTGCATCTTGCAAAAGGTGGAGATGTTGTCGACACCCGCGTTGGTGCGGGTGTCGGAGAGCATCACCAGCCCAGCCTTCAGGAACAGGGCGACGCAATAGGTCATCTTCAGGCCTCGACATGCGGGACGCCATCCTTGACGGGCGGCTTTCTTCCTCAAGTGAGGGATGGGCGCCCCGATGGACAGGGCGCCTATCCCCATGCCCCGTCATACCGCGAAACCGGCCGCCACCACCAGGGGGCGCACGTTAAGTATTGGCGACCGCCCGGAAACGCAACGAATGGATCCGGCCCCGGGTTAGGTCCCCGGCGTCCGGATCCATCGCGGCAGTTCAGCGGACGTTGAGATAGAAGCCGCTGATCTCCTGGCCCAGGCGCAGCATGTCGTCGATGAACTGCGTCACGTATTCGTGCAGGCCGAACTGGAAGATGTCCTCCACCCGGCCATAGCGCAGCCTGGCGTGGATCTCGCCCGCCAGGCGGTGGCACTCGCCCCGCTGGCCGCCATAGCGCACGGCCAGGGCCTCCAGCAGGTCCACCACATGGGCCAGGCAAGCCACCAGGGACCGGGGCATTTCCGGCCGCAGGATCAGCAACTCCGCGATCAGCCAGGGCTTCAGCCGGTCATGATAGACCCAGTGATAGCTGCGCAGGGCGGAGACGGCCCGCAGGATGCTCTGCCACTGATAATAATCCAGCACCCCGCCCACGCCCTCATGATCCGGCAGCAGGACATGATACTTGACGTCCAGGATGCGGGCGGTGTTGTCCGCCCGTTCCAGCAGCGTGCCCAGATGGGTGAACAGATAGCCGTCGTTGCGCAGCATGGTGTTGGCGTAGCTGCCGCAGAACAGCAGGGAACGCTGGACCACCCAGTCCATCAGCCCGGGAAGGCTGTCCGCCGCCAGGCGGTCGGCCTTCAGGGCCCGGGTCTGCTGCCAGGTCTCGTTAAGCGCCTCCCACGTGTCCACGGTCAGGGCGGTGCGCACCGCCCGGCCGTTGCGGCGGGCGGTTTCGATGCAGGACACGATGCTGGACGGGTTTTCCGGGTCCAGCACCAGGTAGTCCAACACCAGGGAAGGCACGATCTCCCCATGCTTGGCGAGGTAGCCCGGCTCCGTCCCCGCCGCCACCAGGGTGGAGCGCCATTCGTTGCCCGGATTGTCCAGGGACAGCGACATGTTGGACATGCGGTTGCCCACCTGCACCAGGCGCGCGACGCTGGCCGCCCGTTCCATATAGCGGGCCAGCCAGAACAGTCCGTCTGCGGTACGGCTCAGCATTCGTCAGCGCTCCAGTACCCAGGTGTCTTTGGTGCCGCCGCCCTGGCTGGAATTCACCACCAGGGAGCCCTCGCGCAGGGCCACGCGGGTGAGCCCGCCGGGCACCACCCGGATCTCCCGCCCGCTCAGTACGAAAGGCCGCAGGTCGACATGGCGGGGGGCGATCCCCTGCTCGACGAAGGTGGGGCAGGTGGACAGCGCCAGCGTCGGCTGGGCGATGTAGTCGGCCGGCCGCGCCTTGATGCGGTCGGCGAACACCGCGCGGTCGGCGGCGGTGGACTGCGGCCCGATCAGCATGCCGTAGCCGCCAGACCCGCGCGTCTCCTTCACCACCAGTTCGTGCAGATGCTCCAGCACGTACTTGCGGTCGTCGTCCCGTTCGCAGAGATAGGTGGGGACGTTCAACAGGATGGGTTCTTCCCCCAGGTAGAAGCGGATCATTTCGGGGACGAAAGGATAGATCGCCTTGTCGTCCGCGATGCCGGTGCCGACGGCGTTGGCCAGGGTGACCCGGCCGGCGCGGTAGGCCGCGAACAGGCCGGGAACGCCCAAGGCGCTGTCGGGCCGGAAGGTCAGCGGGTCCAGGTAATCATCGTCGATGCGGCGGTACAGCACGTCCACCCGCTTCGGCCCCTGGGTGGTGCGCATGTAGACGAAGCCCTCGTCCACGAACAGGTCGCCGCCCTCCACCAGTTCCACGCCCATCTCATCGGCCAGGAACGAGTGTTCGTAATAGGCGCTGTTGTAGGACCCCGGCGTCAGCACCGCCACGGTCGGCGCGTCGCGGCAGGCGGGCGGCGCAACCGACTTCAGCGTGTCCAGCAGGTCTTCCGGATAATGGGAGACGGGCGCCAGCTTGTGCATGCCGCAGAGGTCGGGCAGCAGGCGCAGCATGGCCTCGCGGTTCTCCAGCATGTAGGAGACGCCGGACGGCGTGCGGCAATTGTCTTCCAGCACATAGAAATTGTCCGCATCCAGTCGGACGATATCGATGCCGGCCACATGGGTGTAAGCGCCGGCCGGGGGCAGGAAGCCCTGCATCTCGGGCCGGAAGCTTTCGTTCCCCAGCACCATGCGCTCCGGCACCTTGCCCGCGCGCAGGATGTGGCGTTCGCCGTAGACATCGGCCAGGAAGGCGTTCAGCGCCTTCACCCGCTGGTGCAGGCCCAGCGACAGCCTGTCCCATTCGGCCCGCGCCAGCACGCGGGGAATGATGTCGAAGGGGATCAACCGTTCCGGATCCCCGCCTTCCGTGTACACCGCGAAGGTGATGCCCACGCGCCGGAACAGCGTCTCCGCCTCGCGGCGCTTCAGTTCCAGTTTGTCGGACGGCATTTCGCGCAGCCATCGTTCGATGTCCGCATACGGGCCGCGCACCTCATCCGACATGCCCATTTCATTGAATGGACCGTCTGCTTTCGCCATAAACCCCTTCCCCATCGGTAGGCCCGACTGATTGGTTGAGCAAGAGCCACGCCAACTCGGCCTAGGCTAGGAACTGCCCAGGAAATATGCGTTCCGCCAAGGACGCAAAAGCATGGGCGCCCAATGCGCAGGCAACCGCCCGCCGTTTATCGCCCATAAATTGTGCAGATGCTCTTACAGCCCTGGCATCCGCCCGATGCGGACCCCCAATGCGAACCGTTGCGGCGATATGATCACGGGTTTCCTCCTCAACCGCGCGCCGGCCGCCCTGGCAACCAAAAGGCGCGCTTATCCTTGTCTGCCTTCAATCGAACAGGCCCTGCGCCAGGTCAAGACCCGGCCAGGACAGTCAAAAGAAGTTCATTTGAGTGAACAGGGTTTCAACCGCCGGCTTCTATCGCTTAAGCCAAGTCCCGGCGGCCCATTTCGTCTAGAAAGGCGCTAGCCGCGCGGCTTAGCCCACGATCGGCATGACGCACCAAAGTAAAGGCGCGCGGGGCCAAGGCCAGCGGCACGGGATGCAGCAGCCCCACCTCGATGCTGCCGCTGGCGACGGAGGCCGACAGCGCGGCCGCGCCGCCGCCTGCCTCCACCGCCGCCCGTACCGCCTCGTTCGAGGGCAGTTCCAGCGCGATGCGCAACCGGGCGGTATCCACACCCAGGGCCGCCAGGGCCGCCAGGAAGGCGGAGCGGGTGCCCGAGCCTTGTTCCCGCATGATCCAAGGCGTCTCAGGCAGGTCGGACGGTGCCACCGTCTCACGGAAGGCCCAGGGATGGTTGGGGGCAACCACCACCACCAGCTGATCCAGCGCCACCTGGTGGGCGGACAGGTCGGGACTGTCCACCGCGCCCTCGACGAAGCCCAGGTCGGCCGCGCCATCCAGCACGGCGGCCGCCACCTGCGCCGTGTTGCCGATGGTGAGGTCCAGGTCCACGCCCGGATGCCGATCGCGGAAGGTCACCAGGTGGCGCGGCAGCCAATAGCTGGCGATGGTCTGGCTGGCCTGCACGCGCAACTGCCCGCGCTGCAGGCCCGACAGTTCGGCCAGCGCCCGTTCGGCCATGTCGGCCCGGGCCAGCACGGCCTTGGCCTCCGCCAGGAACAGGCGGCCGGCCTCCGTCAGGGTGATGCCGCGGCCCACGCGGTTGAACAGGGCCGTCTGGTAGCGATCCTCCAGCGCCGCGACGGCGGCGCTGGCCGCCGATTGCGCCAGATTCAGGGCGCGCGCCGCCTGGGTCACGTGCTGACGTTCCGCCACCGCCACGAAGATGCGCAACTGTTCCAAGGTCAAGGGATGGGCCCGCCGTCAGGTACCGCCCGGAGCGGCGGCGTCGCCGCCACTGTAGCGCAGGCGAAGGGCACGCGGCATCATTGTCCGGAAGCGGGCAACCAGGCTGTCCGGAAACGGACAAGGCGCGGTTCCGGACAGCGCCCCAAGGCCCCGGCGTCAAGCGATCCCAAGGGCTTAAGCGGTGGTCCGCCCTTTGCTTGCGGGCGCGACGGCCCCGCAAACGGGGTGGGGAACAGGGAAGCGACCATGCTGTACATCGCGGCAAGCCAGGCCATGCGGTCCTTGCGGCAGGTGAAGGCCGACATCGTCATCAGCCTAGCGGGGCTGGTGGTCGGGCTGACTGCCAGCCTGCTGATGGCCCTGCTGATCCGCGACCAGATGGCCTACGACACCTTCCTGCCCGACCATGCCCAGCTCTACCTGGTGGACAGCGTGCTGGCGCCGGTGGACGAGGACCAGGAGCCGGGCCCCCTGGTGCGCTGGCGCACCCCGCCCGACCTGGCCGCCACGCTGGTGGCGGAGGCGCCGGAGGTGGAGGCGGCCGCCCGCCTGCTGGACGACGCCCGCAAGGTCCGGCACGGCGGCGCGGCATTCCGCGAGTTCGTCACCTGGGTCGATCCTGCCTTCGCCGACATCATGCGCCTGCCGGCGGTGGAGGGCGACCTGAAGGAAAGCCTGGCCGACCCGGGCGCCGTGGCCCTGACGCAGACCATGGCACGCAAGCTGTTCGGGCCCGAATCGCCCCTGGGCAAGCGCATCGAGCTGGACGAGCGCACCACGCTGCGCGTGCGCGCCGTGCTGAAGGACCTGCCCTTCCGCAGCCATATGCGGGAGGTGATGATCCTGGCGTCCGCTGCCTCGCCCTATTCGCCCTTCAGCGCGCCCCAGTCTCGTATCGATGGGTCACGGACGGATGGCGATCAGACGGCGGCGCGGACGACGGGCGACGTCTATACCTATGTCCGCCTGCGCGACGGCGCCGACCCAGTGGCGGCGCAACGAACGCTGGACGAACTGGCCGCCCGGCATTGGGGGGCGGGTCATGCGGGCGGGCAGTCGCCGCAGCTGGTACCCATGACCAGCCTGCAGCTGCACGCCGGTCTGAACCCCGACCGGCTAAACCGCATGTACATGATCGGCGGCATCGCCCTGCTGACCCTGCTGATCCCCTGCATCAACTTCATCAACATGGCCACGGCCCGGGCCACCCGCCGCGCCGTGGAGGTGGGGGTGCGCAAGATGGGCGGCGCGCGGCGGCGCGACCTGGTGATCCAGTTCATGCTGGAAACGCTGATCCTGGTGGGCATCGCCATGGTCATCGCCCTGTCGCTGACCGAACTGGCCATCCCCCCGGCCAACCGTTTCCTGGACGCGCGACTATCGCTGGATGCCGCCTCGC
Source organism: Nitrospirillum amazonense (assembly GCF_029594735.1). Lineage (NCBI taxonomy): Bacteria > Pseudomonadati > Pseudomonadota > Alphaproteobacteria > Rhodospirillales > Azospirillaceae > Nitrospirillum > Nitrospirillum amazonense. The sequence goes on along the minus strand of NZ_JARPAF010000001.1, from coordinate 117,585 downwards.
CCGAGGTGGCGGCCATCGTCGCCGGCCTGGGCGCAGGCGTCACGCTGCTGGCGGGGTTCTACCCCGCCCTGGTGTTGGCGGCGCACCGGCCGGTTGCCATCCTGAAAGGCGGCGGGCCGGGCACGGCGGCACCGGTGGTGGACCGGACCGCCCGGGTGCGGCAGGTGCTGATGATGGGGCAGTTCATGCTGCTGGTCATGCTGCTGGTGGGGGCCTCGGTCACCTATCGCCAGCAGCAGCTGCTGACCCGTGATCGCGTCTCCTACGACACCGCCGACATCCTGATCCTGGACGCCAACTGCCCGGAATCCATCCGCGTCGGCCTGCAGCACATCGACGGCGTGAAAGGCGTGGGTTGCACCGGCATGGAAAGCCTGGAGCGCAGCCGGCCGCTGGTGACGGCCACGCTGAACAACGGCCATGCCGTCCGCCTGAACCGCGTGGCGGCCGACCCGGGCTTCCTGCCCGTGTTCCACCTGCCGGCCCTGGCGGGGCAGCTGCCGGACCCCAAGCGCCCCAGCACCGTGCGCCATAAGGTGGTGATCAACGAGACGGCGTCGCGCGCGCTGGACAACGACACGCCGGAGGATGCCATCGGCCAGGCGCTGCACCTGCCCGGCGTCGACGGTGACGTGCAGGTGGCGGCGGTGGTGCCCGACTTCCCCATGGGGTCGCTGCAGGACAAGATCGCCCCCACCTTTTTCGTCAGCGACCCCGGCGGATATGAGCTGATGTACGTGAAGCTGTCGCCGGGCGACCGCACCCGGACGCTGGCCGCGATCGACGCCCTATGGCGCCGCATGGGGGAGCTGTCGCCCAGCGACCGCTATTTCTTCGACGATCACCTGAACTCGCTGACCAGCCTGATCCGGCATGAGACCCAGATGATCACCCTGTTCAGCCTGATCAACCTGGGCATGGCCTGCGCCGGCATCTACGGCCTGTCGGCCGTGACGGCGGAGCGGCGGACCAAGGAGATCGGGGTGCGCAAGGTCTACGGCGCCTCGCTGGCCGACATCCTGCGCCTGCTGCTGTGGCAGTTCGCCAAGCCGGTGCTGGTGGCCAGCGCGCTGGCCTGGCTGCCGGCCTATTTGTTCCTGCACCGCTGGCTGGCCGGCTTCGCCTATCACGTGGACATCGGCCCCTGGACCTTCCTGGGTCCCACCGCCCTGGCCCTGGCCATCGCCGCGGCGACCGTGGCCGGCCAGACCATCCTGATCGCCCGTGCCCGCCCGGTGCTGGCGCTGCGGTACGAATAGGGGAACGCCCCATGCTGACCACCACCCTGCGCCTGGCCCTGCGCGGCATCCGGCGCACCCGGGCCGACGTGCTGATCACCTTCGTCGGCATGGCCATCGGCCTGACGGCGGCGCTGATGATGGCGCTGCTGACCCGCGACGTGATGACCTACAGCCGCGACATCCCCCTCCATGGCCGGACATACATGGTGACGGGCACGGTGACCACGCCCGGGCAGGCCCCCGCACAGATGTGGATGACGCCCGCCCCCCTGGCCGGGCTGATGGCGGCCGGCATGCCGGATGTGGAGGCGGTCACCCGTTTCATCGGCAACCCGCAAATCATCCGGCGGGGTGACATCGCCTTTCGTGAGGTCGTCATCTGGGCCGACCCCACCCTGTTCCAGGTTCTGCCGCTGCCCGTGGTGGCCGGGGATCCCGCCACGGCGCTGGCCACCACCGATGGCATGGTGCTGACGCGATCCCTGGCACGCAAGCTGTTCAGCCGGGACGCGCCGCTGGACCAGACGGTGGACATGGGCGGACAATCCTTCCGCGTCATGGCCGTGGTCGAGGACCCGCCGCCGCGCGGGGCGCTGCATGAAGGCGGCGCCTTCGCCTCGGGTCAGAACGCCAAGGCCAGCCTGAGCGCCACCGCCGGCGACACCCGCATGAACCCGGCCGGCTTCAACCCGGTCTTCACCTATTTCCGCCTGCAGGCCGGCGCCAGCGCCGCGGCGGCCGACCGGGCCCTGAACGAACTGCTGGCCCGGCACCGGCAGGCCGACGATGCGGGGCAGATGAGGCTGCGCGGCGTGGCGTTGAACGACATCCCACTGGATCCGGAATTGAGCCCGCGGTCGCGGGCCCTGATGGCCATGATGCTGGTCATCACCGCCATGACCTTGATCGTCCCCTGCATCAACTTCGTGGCGCTGGCCACGGCGCGGGCGGGCCAGCGGGCCATGGAGATTGGCATCGCCAAGCTGAGCGGCGCCCGCCGCCGCCACCTGATCACCCAATTCCTGCTGGAAACGACGCTGCTGGTGGCGGTGGCCATGGTGGTGGCCCTGTCGTTCACCGAACTGGCCCTGGGGCCGGCCAACCGCGTCCTGCATACCGAGATGGCGTTGGAACTGGCGGCGCCCGACGTCATTGCCATCATCCTGGGCCTGGTGCTGGCCGTGGGCGTGTTGGCCGGGGCGTATCCGGCCTTCGTCCTGTCGTCATACCGGCCGGGCGCCATCCTGAGGGGGACCGGCGGGGGCGGCGATCGGTCGAGCCGCATCCGCCAGGGCCTGGTGGTGGGGCAGTTCATGCTGCTCATCGCCCTGCTGAGCGTCACGCTGGTGGTGCATCGGCAGGAGGTCATGCTGACCCATGCCCGCCTGCCCTACGACCCATCCAATATCGTGGTGTTGCAGGGCACCTGCCCGGCCGCCCTGCGCGACCGCATGGCGGCGGCCGACGGGGTGCGGGGCTTGGCCTGCGCCGACAGGGAATCCCTGTCGCCCCAGGGCGGCGCGTCCTACAAGGCCACCCTGTCGGACGGCAGCACGGTGGCCTTGGGCAGCGTGCATGCCGACGCCACCTTCCTGTCCCTGTTCCATATCGAACCCCTGGCCGGCCGGCTGTTCGATCCCGCCCGTGCCCAGGAGGCAGGAACATCCCAGCCCGGCAACACCGTGATCGTGAACGAAACGGCGGCCCACACGCTGGGCTGGGGCCGGGCGGAAGAGATCGTCGGCCAGACCCTGGCCCTATCCCTGTACGGCTATGAAAACCGGCTGGAGGTGGTGGGCGTGGTCCCCGATTTTTCCTTTGGCGACCTGGAAGGGAAAATCCCGCCCCTACTGTTCCGGGTACGGGGGCAGGAAAACGACGCCGCCAATGACGGCTTGATCTATGTGAAGCTGAAGGACAGCGGCGCCGCCACCCTGGCCGCCGTGGACGCCGCCTGGCGGGCGGTCAACCCGGGTGTGCCCGTGCAGCGCTTCTTCTTCGATGACCACGTGGCCATGCTGACCCTGATCATCCGCATTGAGGCGCAAATCTTCATCCTGTTCAGCGCCGTCAACGTGCTGATGGCCTGCGCCGGCATTTATGGCCTGTCCGCCTTCACCGCCGAGCGGCGCACCAAGGAGATCGGGGTGCGCAAGGTTTACGGCGCTTCCGTCGCCGACATCGTCCGCCTGCTGTTGTGGCAGTTCGCTAAGCCCGTGCTGCTGGCCGGCGTCCTGGTGTGGATCCCGACCTACTGGGGCCTGCGCCAGTGGCTGGACAGCTTTGCCACCCACGTCGATGTGGGGCCCCTCAGCCTGCTGGCCCCCACCGCCCTGGCCCTGGCGATCGCTGGGCTGACGGTGGCGGGCCAATCGGTGCGGGTGGCCCAATCCAAGCCGATAAGGGCCCTTCGTCACGAATGAGGCGTCACGCCCACACCGTGACAATCAGCACCAGGCTCAATCCTGCGATGAACAGGCTGGCCAGGGCGCCCAGGGCCAGGGGGGCGAAGCCCTTGGCGGCCATGCGGCCGACGTGTGTGTGCAAGCCCATGGCGGCCAGGGCCAAGGTCAGCAGGCTGGTGGTGACGCCGGGGGCCCAGTCCTTCACCACGGCGGGAACGGCGTGCAGGCTATTCAGGGCGACAAGAGCCACGAAGCCCAGGATGAACCACGGCATGGGCATGGGCTTGCCGCCCGTGCCTTCCCGCCGGCGGCGCAGGGCGCCCAGCGACAGGACCAGAGGGGCCAGCATGGCCACGCGGGTCAGCTTGGCCACCGTGCCGAACTCCCCGGCCTGCTGGCCCGACTGGAAGGCGGCGGCCACGACCTGGGCGATCTCGTGGATGGAGGCGCCGGCCCACAGGCCCACGGCGCGGGGCGCCAGGTGCAAGGCGGCGCCCAGGGCCGGGTAGCTCAGCATGGCGATGCTGCCGAAGACGGTGACGCAGGCGACGGCGTAGGCCGCGTCCTCATCATCCGCCTGGGTGACGGTGTTGGCCGCGACCACGGCCGAGGCACCGCAGATCGAGGTGCCGGCGGCGATCAGTTCCGCCAGGGGCGCCGGCACGCCCAGCCAGCGGCCCACCGTCTTGGTGAAGACGAAGGTGGCCACGAGACTGAAAGCGATGATGGCCACACCCGTGGGACCCACCGCCGCCACCTGGGCCGCCGTCAACTGCAGGCCCAGGAGGGCCACGGCGATGCGCAACAGGCGCTTCAGCACGAAGGTCACCCCCGCCTGCGTCACCCTGGGCAGCCCCACCGCGCTGCGCAGCGCGATGCCGACCACCACGGCCAGAATCATGGGGCTGAACAGTCCCAGGGCCGGCACGCGGTGCAAGGCGAGGCCGGCCGCGGCCGGGATGAGGCAGTAGACCAGGCCCGGGACCAGGCGGGTGACGGAGGACAGCGTGGGCCAGCGGACGGCGGATACGGCGACGGTATGGGCAGAGTGGACCATGATGGCGGTGCCTTGATACGAAAGGGGCGCGACCCCATTGGACCGCGCCCCCCAAACATCGCCATTTCACACAAAACCATCCAACAGATTGTTCTGTTGATATCGATCTAGTTAAGAGATCAATCGGCGGCGACCTTGTGGTGGTGTCCGTGCGCCTTGCCGGCCACCTTGCCCTTGGCGGCCTTGCCCGCCACCTTCACCGCCTTGGCATGGGCATGGCCCTTGGACGCCGCATGGGCCGTGACATGCCTGCCGGCGTGACCCGAGGCCACGCGCTGGTGCGCGGCGGCGGCGTGGCCGCGCCGCTGCACCGGTGCCACAGCCACGTGCACGGTGCGGGCCCGGCCGGCGTGGGCGACGCGGCCCGTGCCCCGGGCGCGGGCCATCCGGGTCAGGGGGCGGCCGGCGGCCAGCGCCACCAGCTTGGGGTCGGTGTCGCGGTTGGCGAAGGCGTTGTCCAGCAGGGTTTCCATCAGCTTGTCGCGGGTCTTGGCGCTGCTGCCGCCGAACACCACGCCAAACAGGCGGCGCCCGTCATGCACGGCCGAGGACACCAGGTTGGAACCGGAAGCGTTGGTGAAACCGGTCTTCATGCCGTCCATGCCGGGGTAGCGGTACATGAGGCGGTTGTGGCCGGTCAGGTGGCGCCCCTCGAAATCAAACTCGCGCGTGGCGAAGTAGTGATAGTCCTGCGGGAAATCGCGATGCAGCGCCATGGCCAGGCGCGACATGTCGCGCGCCGTCGTCACCTGCTCGCGGTCGGGCAGGCCCGAGGCGTTGCGGAACACGGTGTTGGTCATGCCCAGCTGGTGGGCCTTGTCCGTCATCATGCGGGCGAACACCTGTTCGCTGCCGCCGGCCAGGGCCTCGCCCACCACGGTGGCGCCGTCGTTGGCGGAAATGACGATCATGCCCAGGACGCAATCCTTGACGCTGACCGTCTGCCCGACCTCCAGCCCAAGCTTGGTCGGTTCCTTGTTGGCGGCGTTGCGTGACACCGGCAGCTCATCCTCCCAATGCAGGCGCCCCTGGTGGATGGCCTCGAAAGTGAGGTAGAGCGTCATCATCTTGGTCAGCGACGCCGGATGGTTCTGCTCATCCGGGTTCACGGCGTTCAGCACCTCGCCCGTGCCGCCGTCGACCACCAGGGAGGCGTAGCCCGCCTGCGCCGGATGGGCGGCGCCCAAGCCGACGGCCACCGCCCCCAGCGCCGCGACCACAGCCCCCAGCCGGCCCAGAACACGCCGCGCCACCCCAATCGCCCCCTTGAAACCCACCGTGCCGCTCCTCTCGCCCCTAGGGAATGGAATACTGTCCCTAGGGGTAGAAGATTCAATGGATTCTGTCCAGGTATTGGGTGGAATAAAGATGACGCAACAAGATAAAGGGCGATTCACCCGGCGGTGGGGATGCCAGCCGCCAAGCCACCCGCGCCATCAAAACAGCAATCCCAATCCCTGCCGTTGGCGGTACCATGGCGGCCCGTCACCCACCAGGCCGCCGCCGTGCATCCGTCCCCCGTCCCCGAAATTTCTGACGAGCCCTGGCGCTACTGGCGTCCCGGGGACGGCGCGGCCGTTGAAATGGGAACGGTGCGCGGGCACGACGTGGCCCTGCCCGTCCATTTCCATGAGGAGGACCAGGTAACCATGGTCCTCCTCGGCGTGCGCCGCTTCGTCATCGCCGGCGTCCCGGTCGAGGTGGCGGCGGGCCAGGCCGTGCGCATCCCCGCCGGCGTGCCCCACCTTTCCCTGCCCAGTCCGGCGGGGGTGGTGTGCACCAACCTCTACCTGCCGCCGGGCACCCCGCGGCCGCCGGCCGACATCGACGCTGGGTGGGAAACCGTGACCCGCGCGGCGGCGCTGGCGGGCCTGAGCCGCGAGGGCTATTCCCGGCGCTTCAAGCGGCTGCACGGCCTGGCGCCGCAGCGGTTCCGCCTGCTGGACCGGCTGAACGCCGCCCGTGCCCTGCTGCGCCAGGGCGAAGCCATCGCCGCCGTGGCGGCGGACACGGGCTTCGCCGACCAGAGCCACCTGGGCCGCTGTTTCCGCAGCACCTTCGGCGTCACGCCCGGACGCTATCGCGCCGGCTGAGGTCACACCCGTTCTATAGCGCGGCGCGGCCCATCGTTATCGGTGGTGCCATCGTCACCCCTTTTGGAAAGCCGCGCCCCATGCCGTCCCTCGTCCCATCCCTCGCCACCGTGCTCTCCTGCCTGCTGGTGGTCGCCGCCGGCGCCAGCCTGGCCGTGCAGCAGGTCCTGAACGCCAATCTGCGCATGGCGCTGGGATCACCCTGGTGGGCGGGCTTCACCAGCTATCTGGTGGGGATGGCGGCCATGCTGCTGCTGGCGCTGACGATGTCCGGGCCCCGGCCGACGGCGGCGGCACTAGGCGCCACACCCGGGCCGGCCTGGGCCGGCGGCCTGTTCGGCGCTGCCTTCATCGCCACCGCCATCCTGATGATCCCGCGCTTGGGCGCCGCCACCGTCCTGGCCTTGATCGTGGTGGGGCAGATGCTGTGCGGCCTGGTCATCGACCATGTCGGCGCCCTGGGCGTGACCCCGCACCCCGCCGGAATCGCCCGGCTGCTGGGCGCGGCACTGCTGATCCTGGGCGTCGTCCTGGTACGCCGATAGCGACCTGCCGGTGCCGCCGATGCATGATATCGGAAACCCTGATTTTACCGCCCTGTCCGCGCCTTCTAGTTTAGGGGTGCCATGGTTCGGAGGCCGGCGGGAAAAGCCCGCCCCGATCATGGCAGGAGGATAACGGACCGGCGCCCGCGCCCGTCCCCAGGGAGGGTATTTGACGTGGCTTCCAAAAGTCGGACGGCCGGCCTGGCGCAGGGGCTGGCGCTGCTGCTGCCCAGCACGATGTCGGTGATGGGCGTCGTCGTGCTGGCGCCGGTGCTGCCGCAAATGCTGGCGCATTTCAAGGACATGCCCCAGGCCGATTACTGGGTGCCCATGATCCTGACGACACCGGCGCTGTGCGTGGCCCTGTTCTCCGCGCCCGCAGGTTGGCTGGCCGACCGCTTTGGCCGCCGCCGGCTGCTGATGCTGTCCATGCTGCTGTACGCCGTCTGCGGCGTCGCCCCGCTGGTCCTTGATGATTTCCGCGCCATCCTGGCCAGCCGGGTGGTGGTGGGGGTGACCGAGGCTGCCGTCATGACCCTGACCACCACCTTGATCGGCGACTACTTCAAGGGGCGCCAGCGGGAGAAATGGCTGGCGCTGCAGACCGCCGTCGCCTCCATCTCCGCCGTGGCGCTGTTCGTCATCGGTGGCGCGCTGGGCGCCATCAGCTGGCGGGCCCCCTTCGCCGTTTATGCCAGCAGCCTGCTGCTGCTGGCCGGCATCCGCTTCTTCACCTGGGAGCCGGAGGAGACCGAGGACGTCCTGCAGCATCCCGAGGCGCACCGGAGCGTGGCCCTTCCCTGGGCGCGCCTGGGGGGCATCTGCGCCATCACCGCCTTCGCCGCCGTCCTGTTCTATACCGTGCAGGTGGACCTGTCCCTGGCGCTCACCGGCCGGGGCGTCACCGACCCCGCCGCCATCGGTGGAATGACGGCAGCGGCCAGCCTGGCGGTGCCGGTGGGCACCATCGCCTTCCAGCGCCTGTCCGGCCAGCCGGTGGCCATGCTGTTGCTGATGGCCTTCGCCCTCTGCGGGGCGGGCTTCAGCGGCATGGCGCTGGCGACCGGCCATGGATGGCTGCTGGCCTCCGTGGCGCTGGCCCAGTTCGGCTGCGGCCTTATCCTGCCCACCCTGCTGACCTGGGCCCTGCGCGGCCTGGCGTTCGAGATCCGCGGCCGGGCCACCGGCCTGTGGCAAGCATCCTTCTTCGTTGGACAGTTTCTGAGCGCCTTCGTCGTCACCACCCTGTCCCATCGCTTCGGCGACATCTTCGGCGCGTTCCTGGGCCTGGCCATCGCCAGCGGCATCGCCGCCGCGCTGGCGCTGGGCGGCCTGGCGCTCATGGGCAACCGGGCTCAGGAGGCAACCGCGCCCGGGGCGCGCTGACGGTCCGGTCTTCCCTTGCTCACGCATCCAGCAGGCCGGCCACCGCCTCGCCGATGGCGAGGGAGGAGGTCAGCCCCGGACTCTCGATGCCGAACAGGGCCACCAGGCCCGGCAGGCCGTGGGCCGACTGCCCATCCAGGCGGAAGTCGGGCTGCGCCTCGCCAGGCCCATGGATCTTGGGCCGCACGCCGGCGTAGTCCGGCACCAGGGCGCTATCGGGCAGGCCCGGCCAGAACCGGCGGATGTAGCGGTAGAAGCCGTCGGCGCGGCCGGGATCCACGCGATAGTCGGGCGCCTCGACATATTCCAGGTCGGGGCCGAAGCGCGCCTGCCCGCCCAGGTCGCGGCGATAGTGCACGCCCAAGGCACCGGGAATGGGGGGCGGATAGACCAGGCGCTTGAACGGCGCCCGGCCGTTGAGGGCGAAGTAGCTGCCCTTGCCGTAGTGCGCCCGGGGGATCAGGTCAGCCGGGAAGCCTTCGATACGGGCCGCCACATCCTGGGCCGACAGGCCCGGCGCGGTCACCAGCAGACGGGTGGTGACGGTGGTGGGATCGCGCCCGCCGGTGCGCACGGCATAGCCGCCGCCCTCCAGGGGGGTGGCAGCCAGCACCGGCGTGCCGGTGACCACGGCGCCATCCCGGCCCTCGATCTCCCCCCGCAGCGCCACCATGTAGCCATGGCTGTCGAAGATGCCGCTCTCGGGCGAGATCAGGGCGGCCACGGCGCGCAGGTCCGGCTCCAGCGCGTGCACCTCGGCCGCGCTCAACCAGCGCATGCCTTCCACGTCGTTGATCCGGGCCTGGTTCAGGATGCCCTCCAGCCGGGGCACCTCCGCCTCTTCCGTCGCCACCACCAGCTTGCCGCACTTGTCGTAGGTGACGCCGTGGGCATCCAGGAAGGGGTATAGCATCCGCCGCCCGGCCACGCAGAACCGCGCCCGCAGGGATCCGGTGGGATAGTAGAGGCCGCCGTGCGCCACCTCGGAATTACGGGAGGACACGCCTTGGCCGATGGCGTCCTCCGCCTCCAGCACCGCGACGGTCAGGCCACGCAGGGCCAGGGCGCGGCCGCAGGCCAAACCCACAGCCCCCGCCCCCACAACGATCGCGTCGAAATCCGTATCCGCGCCGGCCATGCCTTGCTCCCGTCCTATCCGCGGTCAAATCTGCCCGGACGGTGCCGCGTCGCGCAATGCCGCAGGCGCGGGTCGCGCCTCAAACCTTTTGGAAGGGTCAAACCTTTAAGATAATTGTCGGCCAAGGGACCGGAGCGTATTACTTGGGGGATGTTCGTTTACCTGCCGGAAATATCCGCAGGCCATAATGGATGCCGTTGGCGCATGGGCTATGGGGTTGGAAGCATGGGGTTGAGCACGGCTTGCCGCGGCGGCCTTCGGGGCAGGGCATGACCCCGGCGGAAGACGATCGTGCCCGCACGCTGACCGACCTGGTGGACCGGCTATCGCCCGAGGCCGCGCGCAAATTGTTCGAAGAGGTCGACTCCAGCCCGGACCAAAGCCGGGCGATGGTGCGCCGTGCCCTGATCCACAAGCTGAACGCCCAGCGCCAGGCCCACGCCCGGCGCCAGTTCACCCAGCTGTTCGAACCCTTCCTGACCAGCGACCCCTGGCTGCTCCGCGAAGAGTTCCACTGTCCCGGCAGCATCCACCCGCTGGACGTGGGCGGCCTGTGGTCCGCCCTGGCCGCCAAGCCGCTGGCGCCGCTGAGCCGCTCGGTGGATGAGACCCTGTCGGCCCTGGCCCAGGAACAGCCGCTGTTCGTCGTGCTGCGCACGCCCAAGGCCCTGGCCCTGCGTGAGGAACTGCGCGTGGCCGCCGCCGCGCGGCTGTCACAGACACTGCAGGACAAGGCCGCCACCAAGGATTTGCTGGAGGCGATGAACGCCTGGCGCCGGACGGAGGCGACGCGCAAGAACCTTGGGGTGGTGCCCCGCCCCCTGATGCTGGCCGACCTGTCGCTGCTGTACATGCTGCTGGAGAACGGCGGCCACTATTCCCGCCTGGTCATGGGCCTGAACGGCAATGATGACAACGGCGGAGCCGACGGGGCGGCGGCCGTGCTGTCCTTCCAAGCGCCAGGCGTACCGGCGGCCCAGGCCAACCAGCTGACCCTGCTGATGCCCCTGGTGCTGCTGAACCGCCACCGCGCCTACCGGCAGATGAGCGGCTATCTGGTGCAGGGTCCCAGCGACTGGCAGCCGGTGCTGCTGTCGGCCCTGGTGCGCCACCTGGCCCGCACCTGCCAGGTCCTGGCCGACGAGCTGGGCGCCCTGGCCGGCGCCGGCGAGGTGGCCCGCCGCCCGCTGGTCGTCGCCTCGGAACGGCGCGAGCTGCTGGAGCGGGAGCTGGTCTACCTGGACGACCTGCTGACCCTGTTCGACGAGTTCGACCTGCTGCGCGACGGCCGCGAGGCTAGCCTGGCCCACGGCACCCTGGACACTATGATCAAGAAGGTGGAGGGCGCGCTGTACCCCTACCTGTCCATGCGCGTGTCGGTCACGGCTCATGCCAAAGGCCGGATGGCGCTGGACCATGCCGCGCTGGCCTGGGCGCTGGGCTACACCATGCGCTGGCGCAACACCCTGACGCGCAGCCTGCACTGGGGCACCCGCTACAGCGACTTCCGCGAGCGGCTGGTGGAGGACCTGACGGACGCCTACCGCGCCGCCTTCTCCCGCACCGAAGCGGGCGACAGCCGGGAGCGGCTGGGCCAGGCGGTGCGCGCGGCGGAGCTGTCGCAGGCCGTGGGCGCCGATTTGCGCGAAAGCATGACTCTGCTGGACCAGGGGCTGGTGCAGACGGCCACCGACCGCCTGCGCGACGCCACCCCCATGACCGGCGCCGAGATGGCCCTGATCACCACCCTGCTGGTCAAGGCGCAGAATGAACTGCGCCGGACCAAGCACTGGCGCGACGCCAACCTGGTGAACCTCGTCACCCTGGCCGAGGGGCGCGGACTGAAAGGTTGAGTCCTTACGCCCGCGCCAGCCGGCGCGCGCGCTGCTTCAGGTCGCCAACCACGGATGCCAGGGTCAGGCCCAGGCCGCCGGCCAGGACATACCAGGCGGGGCGGATGCCCGCATCCCAGTCGAAGCTGAGGTTGGCCTCCAGCACCAGATCCGGCGGCAGGTGGCGCACGGCCCAGAAGCCCAACGCCTCCGCCCCCGCCGTGCCAAGGGCCGTCAGGACGCTGAGCCCCAGCAGCACCGGGACCGAGCGGGGCCGCCCATCGGGCAGCACGCGGTTCAGCAGGCGGTAGGCCAGCAGCCAGGCCAGCCAGCCGGCCATCAGGGTGGGCACCGTCACGTCGGCCTTTTCCTGCAGGAAATAATGGACCAGGCCCAGGATGGCGATGGGATAGACCAGGGCGTGCAGCCGGCGCCAGCGCGGGCCGCCCAGCCGCTTGATCATGCCATCGGTGGAGGTGATGCCCAGCGCCACCAGGCCCAGCAGCGCCACGAAGCCGATGGTGAGGTAGACGCGGCGCGCGATCTCGGACGCGATGTGCAGGAGGTCCAGCGACTGGTCGGCGGCGTAGCCGCCCAGGTGGACCACGGCGTAGAGGCAGGCGGCCACGCCGATGCGCCGCCGCACGGTCATCACCGCCGGCCAGCGGGCGATGCGTGCCAGCGGGGTCACCAGCAGCGACAGCAGCAGGAAGCGGAAGGTCCACACGCCCACCTCATGGATGAAGGCGTTGTAGGGCCGGGGACCCAATTGCCCCATGATGGCGTCATAGCCGATGAGGGCCATGGGCAGGCACAAGCCCGCCAGCACCAGGGTCATCAGCCAGGAGTAGCGGCCGGCCCGGTCCTGCCACAGGCGCCAGTTCATGCCTGGCCCCCGGCGAAACTACTGCGATATGCAATACCTTTTGCAAAACTGACGGCAAAAACGCCGGACATTTCTGTTGCATAACGCATTATCTTCGCCTTTTCAGAGGGATAAACCGAACCATCATCCCTAATTAATTCCTTATTTACCTTACCGCGCGCGGCCATCCGCCGCACCTGGCCCGGTCCTTGCGTTAACCATTGCCAAAACGGGCTTAAAGCCCACTGGAACCGAGGACCATTCATGACCCGCCTGCTGGCAGCCCTGATCCTGGGCTGCCTGGCATGGACCGCCGCCACCGCGCCGGCCCGCGCCGCCACCGCCAAGAACACCATCGGCCTGAAGGCCACCGTCGTCACCGCCTGCACCGTGGACGTCACCGACCTGGGTGTCGCCCTGGATGTGGTGGGCGGCGAGACCAAGCGCCAGGTGGGCAGCGTGGTTGAAAACTGCAACGATGCCAAGGGCTACACCATCACGGTCAACTCCGCCAACAATGGCAAGCTGCAGTCGGGCAAGAACACGGTTACCTTCACCACCCTCTACGACGGCACCACCGGCAACGGCAGCGGCAGCGTCTCCGTCACCCGGTCCAAGGCTACCTTCGCCAAGACGGCCGCCGTGGCCGTCACCATCGCCGGCAACGCCAAGACCATCGCCGGCAACTACACGGATACCCTGACCATCACCATCAAGGCGAAGTGACACGGCGCCAGGCGGCCGCCTGCACAGAATCTGCACAAAAGATACTGGATATCTGCTGACCGGCGCCCGCAGGGCTGCACGGTCGCGTCGCATAACGGCGGCATGACACCCGCCGGAACCCCACCCCTGACTCCCGCCCCCGCTCCCCTGCCGCCGTGCGTCCTGCGCGACGGCTGGTGGCTGGCGGCGAACACGCGCCCGGTATCCTGGGGGCCGACGGCCGTCATCCTGCCCTTCAAGACCAGGAAGACCCCGGCCCCATGACCGATACCACCCCCGTCACGGCCGCCGGTGCTGCGCCCGGCGGCGACGCCCCCGGCTTGCCTGTCGCCGGCTTGGCGACGCTGGCGAGCCATTTGTTTCATGACGCGCCGCTGGGCATCGCCCCGCCGGCCTTCCTGACCACCCACGCCGACTGGCGCAGCTGGACCGCGCGCGACCAAGGCTTGCGGGACTATCTGGCCGCCCATCCAGATGGTATCGATCAGACGGGCCAACCATGATGGGCATCATGCACCGCATCCTTGTCGTCGATGACGATCCCCATATCCGCGACGTCCTGTGCTTCGCCCTGGAGAAGGCCGGCATGGCGGCGGAGTGGGCCGGCAACGGCGTGGACGCCCTGGACCTGGCCACCCGAAACCCACCCAGCCTGGTGGTGCTGGACGTGGGCATGCCGGAAATGGACGGGCTGGAGGTCTGCCGCCGCCTGCGCCGCGCCTCCGACGTGCCCATCCTGTTCCTGTCCGCCCGGGATGAGGAGATCGACCGCGTGCTGGGGCTGGAGATGGGCGGCGACGATTACGTCACCAAGCCCTTCAGCCCGCGTGAGCTGGTGGCGCGCGTCAACGTCATCCTGCGCCGGGCCCGGGGCCCCGCCCCGGCGGTGGCACCGCCGCAAGAGGACGCCCCTCCCCTGACGCCCGCTCCCATAGTCAGGGGCGCCCTGGTGCTGGACAGCGCCGGCCACCGCGCCACTGTGGCGGGGCGTGAGCTGGGCCTGACGGCGCGCGAATTCATGATGGTGAAGACCCTGGCCAGCCGGCCGGCGGTGGTGTTCAGCCGCAACCAGCTGATGGACGCAGCATATCCCGACAACATCCACGTCTCCGACCGCACCATCGACAGCCATGTGCGCAACATCCGCGCCAAGTTCCAGGCGGCGGGGTGCGAGGACGCGGTGGAAACGGTGCACGGCGTGGGCTTCCGCCTGGGCCCCTGCACCACGGGCACGGCGCCGTGACGCCCCTGCGCGTCCGCGCCAAATGGCGCCCGTCGCTGGGCATGATCGTGGTGGCGGTGCTGCTGGCGGTCGCCGCACTGCCCCTGGCCGGCCTGTTCTTTTTCCGCCTGTATGAGAATCAGCTGGTGCGCCAGACGGAGGCGGAGCTGATCGCCCAGGCCAGCGTGCTGGCCGCCGCCTACGCCGACGCGGTGGAGCGGCTGGACCCGCCGCCGGCCCTGTCGCCCACCCCCCTCACATCCCTGGCACCAGAGGAGCGGTTCCATCCCATCGAGCCGGCGCTGGACCTGACCAGTGATGACGTGCTGGGCGCCCGGCCGGCGGCCGTGCCGGCCACCGCCGCCGTGGACCCTGCCCTGCAGGCCATCGGGTCCAAAATCTACGCCATCGCCCAGCGGGCGCAGGACCAGATGCTGGCCGGCGTGCGGGTGCTGGACTTCAACGGCACCATCCTGGCGGGGGCGGAGGAGGTGGGCCTGTCCCTGGCCGACGTGCCGGAGGTGGCGGGCGCCCTGGCCGGGCAATACCACGCGACCTTGCGCGTCCGCCGGTCGCAGCATGAGCCGCCGCCGCTCTATTCCATGAGCCGGGGGACGGGCGTGCGGGTGTTCGTAGCCCTGCCCGTCATCGCCCATACCCAAAACGGGGACCGGGTGGCCGGCGTCATCTACGCCTCGCGCACGCCCAACAACATCTTCCGCCACCTGTACGGGGAACGGCGCAAGGTGGCCCTGGCCGGCGGCTGCATCCTGGCCGTCATCCTGATCATCGCCTTCGTCTTTTCCCGCACCATCACCCGGCCTATCCACCAGCTGGTGCGCCAGACGCGGGAACTGGGCACACGCGGCCTGGATGAAGGGCCGGCCGACGCGCCGCACTACGGTACCCGGGAAATCGCCCTGCTGTCGCAAAGCTTCCACGACATGGCGCAGCGCCTGTCCGACCGGTCGCGCTACATCACCACCTTCGCCGCCCATGTCAGCCACGAGCTGAAGTCGCCCCTGACCGGCATCCAAGGGGCGGCGGAGCTGCTGCACGACGACATGGACGGCGAGGCGGCCATGGACGCCAGCCAGCGCCGGCGCTTCCTGGGCAACATCCTGGCCGACACCCGCCGCCTGACGGCCCTGGTGCAGCGGCTGCGCGACCTGGCCCAGGCGGACAATCCGGTACGCGGCGGACGCACCAGTCTGGCCGCCGTCTGGCCCGAGCTGGCGGCCCAGTTCCCGGGCCTGGCGCTGACCGCCGGCGGGGAGGACGCCGCCGTCGCCATGTCGGCGGAGAACGTGATGATCCTGTTCGGCCACCTGGCGGACAACGCCGGCCGCCACGGCGCCACCGCGCTGGACATCGCCGTCGCCTTCCGCGACTGGGCGGTGGTGGTCACCGTGGCCGACAACGGCCACGGCATCTCCCCCGCCAACCGCGACCGGGTGTTCGACGCCTTCTTCACCACACGGCGGGACAGCGGCGGCACCGGCATGGGCCTGCACATCGTGCAATCCCTGCTGCGCTCGCACGGGGGCGACATCCGCCTGGGCGACGCGCCGGAAGGCGGCGGGGCGGTGTTTGAGGTGACCCTGCCCCGGGCTTGAGTCATTTTCGCCCACCCAGCGCCGCTGCGGTATCCGCGACAAGGGCCACCACCAGGGCGACCGCGCCACAGAGGAAGATCAGGGCGTAATCCTGGCCGCTGTGGTTGAACAGGTAGGAATAGCCGTAGCCGGCCAGCGCCTGGAACAGGGCGAAGGCGGTCGTGGCGCGGCTCCACGCCGCCTGCTGCAGCTTATGGCTGTGGGGCAGCAGTTCGCGGATTCGACCCAGGACCAGGGGCACGATGCCGGTTGTGAAAAGGCCAAGGACGATGGTGGCCATGGCGAGGGCGAGGGGGTGGCCGCTCACGGCCAGCAGGGCCACGGCGGCCGCTTGCGCAGCCAGCGACAGGCGGTAAGCCGCTCCAGCCCCGATACGGTCAGCCAGCGGACCGCTGGCCAGGGGACCGGCGATGGCCGCCACGCCGTACAACACCCAGTAGAGCGCACCGACATCCGCGCCCCGGCCCAGACCGCGCGCGACATAGTCGACCAGCAGCACCATGACCGGCACCAGGCCCAGGGCGTTCAGGGCGTATTCGGCGTAGAGCACGCGCAGGATGCCGCCGGTGCGCCCACCCGCCGCCTCAGCCGCTGTCGCGACGGGGGCGGGCAGGTCACTCGCCGGCCAGCCGAACCAGCTGACGGCCGTCAGCAGCAGCGCCAGGCCGCCCAGTCCCATCCAGGCCTGCACCAGCCCAAGGCGCAGCAGGGCCGGTACCACGGTGCCCGACGCGGCGATACCCAGGCCCAGGCCGACGAAGATGATGCCGCTGACCAGCCCGCGCCTGGCCGGCGGGATGTGCGGCAGGATGGATGTTGCCACCAGCACCATGATGGCGCCGCCGGCCAGTCCGGACAGGAAGCGCCAGACGAAGAACCAGCCGACTGACAGGGGAAAGGCGCAGGCGAAGAAGGCGACGGTGACCGCCAGCATCATCAGGCGCAGGGTCCAGCGGCTGGTCAGGGCCGCCGCCAGGGGCCGGCCCAGCAGCGCCCCCGCCAGGTAGCCTGCGAAGTTGGCCGCCCCCAGGGTCACCACGTCGCCGGCCGCAAACCAGCGGGCGGCGATCAGCGGCGGAATCAGGGGCGTGTAGGCGAAGCGCGCCAGGCCCACGGCGACCAAGCTGCCGCTGAGCCCGGCGATGGCGGCCATCCAGGACGCGGCGGACAAGCCGGGGGCGTTCCGGGGGACGGCGCCGTCCCCGGTGGTGGAGGTGGACATGGGATGAACTGCCTTTGCTGCGGCCGGCCTTGAACGGCCAAGCCTTATTTGATGGTGGGTGAGTTATTGGCCGTCTGGCCGAACAGGATCTTCTTCCCCTCCTCCGTCACCGTGGGGCGGTTGCGCAGGGGCTCGCCCTTGGCATAGGCGCGGATGGTGGCGGGGCGGGCGGCCACGGCCTCGAACCAGCGCTTCAGGTCGGGGAAGTCGTCCAGGTTCTGCTGCTGGCGCTGCCACGGGACGATCCAGGGATAGATCGCCATGTCGGCGATGGAATAGTCGTCGCCCGCCACGAAGGTCCGCCCCGCCAGGCGGCGGTTCAGCACGCCGTACAGGCGGTTGGTCTCATTGACATAGCGGGTCATGGCATAAGGGATGCGTTCCGGCGCGTACTGCACGAAGTGGTGGTTCTGCCCGGCCATGGGCCCCAGGCCGCCCATCTGCCAGAACAGCCATTCCGTCACGGTCTTGCGGCCGCGCACGTCGGCGGGGATGAAGCGGCCGGTCTTGTCCGCCAGGTACAGCAGGATGGCGCCGCTTTCGAACACGGTGATGGCCTCGCCGCCGTCAGCCGGCGCGGTATCGATGATGGCTGGCATGCGGTTGTTGGGGGAGAACGCCAGGAAGTCCGGTTTGAACTGGTCACCGGCGCTGATGTCCACCGGGTGGATGGTGTAGTCCAGCCCCGCCTCTTCCAGGAACAGGGTGATCTTGTGGCCATTGGGGGTGGGCCAGTAGTAAAGCTCGATCATCGGATACCTCGCGGGACGGGCGAATGTTGGGGTTCTCGGGGGGCCACTCTCAGGGGTCCAGCAGGGCCAAGGCCGGGCGGGCCATGCCCTCCAGCTGGTCACGGTCGGCGTGCAGGCGCGCCATGACGCGCATGGCCACCACCACGCTCAGGAACAGGTGGGACAAGTCTTCCGCCGGCTGGGCGGGCGATATGGTGCCGTCGGCCTGGCCCGCACGCAGGTGGCGCAGGAAAAAGGCGCGGATTTCACCCAGGCCGCCGGCCACCTCCTCGCGGATGTCCGGGTCTTGGGCCGTGACGTCCAGCGCGGCGTTGATCAGCATGCAGCCCCGCCGCTGCGGATCGCCCAAGGAGCGTTCAACGACATCGGCCAGGTAGCCGGCCACCGCCTGGCGTGGCGGCAACTGGTCCAGCCGGGCGATGCGCTGGCTCAGCGTCCCGCTCAGATACTGGTCCAGCGCCTTCATGAACAGGCCGCGCTTGTCGCCGAAGGCGTTGTAAAAGCTGGCCGTGGTCAGCCCCATGCGCGCCGCCAGATCCCGGGTGCTGGCCGCGCCATAGCCCTGGGACCAGAACCCGTCGACGGCGGCCTGCAGCGCCGTCACCTCATCAAACTCACGCGGCCGCGCCATGGCGGTCTCTCCCCGAATCCGGAAAGAACCGCCCAACGCCCATGCGGGGCGGTTCTGTATCGCTCGCTCCAGTTAAATTAGAGCACTCGATACAGAACACAAGCCCCGTTGTGCGGAAATCAGTATGCCGTGGGATGGATGGCGGCGGCGCCAATGAGTTAGTGCCCTCACGCTCCCCAAATGTCCCGCGCGAAACGCAGGACGTTGGCGCCCAGGATCTTGTCAATGCGGGCGCGCTTGTGCCCGCGCTTGGCCAGCAGGTCGGCCAGGTGGGTGAACTGGCCGGGGCCGCGCATGTCGGCCACGAAGGGATAGGTGTCCTCGGACTCGCCCGTGGCGCTGATGCCGGCGGCGCGGCGCTGCCGGATCTCCTCGCGCAGCACGGCGCGGTAGCGGTCCAGGTCGTCGATGCCGGTGACGTCGCCGTCGGTGCCGATGGCCACGTGGTCCTCGCCACAGACGTCCAAGGCGTGTTCGATATGGCGCACCACGTCCTCGGCCTTGGCGTGGCCGTCCGGCGTCAGGAAGGGCATGAAGTAGATGCCGACCACGCCGCCGCCCTGGGCCACGCCGCGCAGCTCCGCATCCGTCTTGTTGCGCGGCAGGTCGCACACGGCGCGGCAGCCGGTGTGGCTGATGGTGATGGGGCCCTTGGCCACGGCCAGGGCGTCCAGGCAGGTCTTCTCGCCACTGTGCGACAGATCGACCATGACCCGGGCGGCCTGCAACCGCTCCACCGCCTGGCGGCCGAAATCGGTCAGGCCGGTGTTGGGTGCCATGGAACCGGCGCCCAGCGGGTTGGCGGGGTTGTAGGTCAGCTGGATGATGCGCACGCCAAGATCGGCGAACAGATCCACCCGGTCGAGGTCATTGCCCAGCTGCACCGCGTTCTGAAAACCGTAGATGACGCCTAGCTGGCCCTGGGCCTGCGCCGCGACGATGTCGGCAGCGGTGTACACCTTGCGCAGCGCGCCGGGATGCTGGCGGATAAGCCCGTCCCAGCGGCCGATGTCGCGCACCGTGAACTCGAACGGGTCCATAGGGCCGGAGACGTAGCCCAGCGTCAGGTTCACCGCCGTCAGGCCGGACTGGCGCACATCGGCCAGGGCGCGGGCGTCCACCTTGGCCTGCGGCGTGTCCGGCAGCCGGGCCGCCGCCGACTGCGGGTCCAGCGCGGCATCCACCGCGATGTTGGGGTTGGAGAAGCCGCCCAGGAAATTGATGACAGGCGCACGCATGGGGGTCTCCGCGACAGGCTTACCGGCAAGGGTTCCGGCAGAGGCGTCGGGGGCGCGACTGCGCGCCCGTACCGGGCCGGCGGCCAGCCCGCCGCCCAAGCTCGCCATTGCCCCCGCCAGCACGGCGCGGCGATCCATCATCATCATCCGGTCCCCATTTCCCACCGGGCGCCCGCCCTGCCGCCGGGTCGCCACCCTCACGATTGCGCAAAGCCTGGGAAAAAGGAAGGACGGCGTGACCCCTTTCACAGCACACCACTCCGCCGCCCGGCCACCGTTTGTCATCGGCGCCAGACTGTGCCTTGATGACGGATGCCGCCTGCGGCCACCGGAAGGGAGGTGCACGAATGTCCAAACCGGCCCTGCGGGTCCTGATCATCGGCGGCTACGGCACCTTCGGCGGCCGAATCGCCACCCTGCTGGCGGATGAGCCGGGCCTGACCCTGGTCATCGCCGGCCGATCGGCGGGCAAGGCCGCCGCCTTTTGCGCGGCCCTGGGGCGGGCGCGCGGCGCCACCCGGCTGTCGGCCCTGGCCTTCGACCGCGACGGCGACCTGACGCCCCAACTGTCGGCCGCCGCGCCCGACCTGGTGATTGATGCCACCGGCCCCTTCCAGGTCTACGGCGACGCGCCCTACCGCGTAGTGCAGGCCTGCCTGGACCTGGGCCTGCCCTATTTGGACCTGGCGGACGGCGCCGACTTCGTCATGGGCATCCAGGCCTTTGACGGGGCCGCCCGCGCGCGCGGCATTCCCGTGCTGTCGGGGGTCAGCAGCTTCCCCGTGCTGACGGCGGCGGCGGCGCGCCATCTGACCCAGGGCTGGACGGCGGTGACGGGCCTCATGGCCGGGGTCGCCCCCTCCCCCTACGCCGTGGTGGGCGCCAACGTCCTGCGCGCCATCGCCAGCTATGCCGGACGGCCCGTGCCCCTGATGCGCGACGGCGCCTGGACCCAGGGCCAGGCCATGACAGAGGTGCGGCGCCGCACCATCGCCCCGCCTGGCGTCCTGCCCCTGCGCAACACCCGCTTCGCCCTGGTGGAGGTGCCGGACCTGCGGGTGCTGCCGCCCCTGTGGCCGGGCTTGCGCGACATCTGGGTGGGGGCCGGCACACGGCCGGAAAGCGTGCACCGGGTCATGACCACGCTGGCCTGGCTGGTGCGGCTGAGGATACTGCCCAGCCTGCTGCCTCTGGCGCCCCTGTTCCACTGGGGCGCCGGTATCTTCCGCTGGGGGGAACATCGCGGCGGCATGGTCGTCGAGGTCACGGGCCGCGACGCCCAGGACCAGCCCGCCAGCCGGTCCTGGCACATGGTGGCGGAGGGGGACGACGGTCCCTACATTCCCGCCATGCCGGCCGCTGCCCTGGTGCGCCGTTGGTTGGCGGGATCACCCCCGCCCCCGGGCGCCCGTGCCGCCGTCACCGACCTGGAATTGGCGGACTATCAGCCCCTGTTCGCCCCCCGCGAGATCCACACCGGCGTGCGCGATACCTCCGGACCGGAGGCGGCCCTGTTCGCCCAGGTGATGGGGCGCGAGGCCTGGGATCGGCAACCCGCCGCCTGGCGCGCCCTTCATACCCTGCCGGCCGACGGACCGGCCACCTGGCGCGGCCGCGCCGCCGTCACCCGGGGGCGGAGCCCGCTGGCCCGCCTGGCCGCGCTGGTGGTGGGCTTTCCGCCCAGCGGCACCGACGTGCCCGTCACCGTCACCCTGAGCCGCACCGCAGGGGACGGCGAGCTGTGGGCGCGCGACTTCGCCGGCCGCCGCTTCGCCAGCCGGCAAAGCCTGGGCCGGGGCCGCAACGAGCATCTGGTGGTGGAGAGCTTCGGCCCCGCCGCCTTCGCCATGGCCCTGGTGACCGACGCCGACAGCGTGACCCTGGCCTTGCGCCGCTGGACCCTGTTCGGCCTGCCCCTGCCCCTGTGGCTGGCACCGCGCAGCGACGCCACCGAGACGGTGGCGCCCACGCCGGGCGGCGACCGCTTCCACTTCGACGTCCGCCTCAGCCATCCGCTGGCGGGACTGATCGTGCATTACCGGGGGTGGCTGGACCGGGGGTGGCTGGGGCCCGGCTGATCACGCCGCCCCCTGCAACCTCACCGCACTGTCGGTGATGGCCTGGGCCAAGGCCGCCGCCGGGCCGCGCCCCGTGGCGCCGGGGCCGGCCAGGACGAATTCCACATCCACCAGGGGCGGCAGGTGGGGCACCTCCGCCATGCCGCTGGGCAGCATGGCGCGGGGCTGAACGGTGACGCCCAGGCCGGCCAGGGCCGCGGCGCGCAGGCCGCTGAGGCTGCCGCTGACGCAGGCGATGCGCCAGGGACGGCCGTGGCGCTCCAGGCTCTCCAACGCCACGGAGCGGCTGATGCTGGGCGGGGTGTATAGCACCAGGGGCACGGGCTTGGCGGGATCCAGCACCTCCCCCTCCCGCCCCGCCCAGACGAAGCGGTCGCGCCACAGCGGGCGGCCCAGCGTGTCGCCGGGGCGGCGCTTGGCCAGCACCAAATCCAGCTCGCCCGCGTCCAGCTTCTGGTAGAGGAAGCCGCTGAGGCCCACGGTCAGTTCCAGGTCCACCGCCGGGTGGCGGCGCACGAAAGCGGCCAGCACATCGGACAGGTGGGAAATGACGAAGTCCTCCCCCGCGCCCAGCCGCACCCGGCCACGCAGGTCGGCGCCGGCGAAGTGCTGCCGCGCCCGCTCCTCCAGCTCCAGCATGCCGCGGGCGAATTCCACCAGCGCCTCGCCATCCGCCGTCAGGCGCACGGTGTGGGTGTCGCGCACGAACAGGCGGCGGCCCACCGCGTCCTCCAGCCGGCCGATCTGCTGGCTGACGGTGGACTGGCGCAGGCCCAGCCGGCGGCCGGCCTCGGTAAACCCTTGGGCGCGCGCCACTTCCATGAAAGTGCGCAACAGCGTGGTGTCCAGCATACCCATCCCCGACGACGATACGGCCATTCACGAATACGATCACAATAACAATTGTAAGCAGTCTTCAAGATGGACCGTCCAGCACTTTATGATGGTGCGTCATCTTGTTCCGCCCCTTGCCCCCGCCCCCTCGCCCGTACAAGGTTGTCAGCCCATGTCCGTCCCCGCCGCAACCGCCCCCACCACAACCGCTCCCGGCCCGTCCATGCCTTCTTCCCGGAAGCCCTCCACGGTCTTGCTGTGGCTGGCGCGCCTGAAGCCCGACACCTTCACCCTGCTGCTGGTGGGCACGGTGGTGCTGGCCTCGTTCCTGCCGGCCAAGGGCGGCATGATCGGCGTGGCCAACGGGGCCACGGACGTGGCGGTCTTCCTGCTGTTCTTCCTCTATGGCGCCCGCCTGTCGCGTGAGGCGGTGATCGGCGGACTGACGCAGTGGCGGCTGCATCTGCTGGTGACGCTGTGCACCTTCGCCCTGTTCCCCCTGGTGGGGCTGGCGCTGAAGCCGCTGGTGAACCTGGACATCCTGACGCCCGACCTCTACCTGGGCGTGCTGTTCCTCTGCACCCTGCCGTCCACGGTGCAGTCGTCCATCGCCTTCACCTCCATCGCCGGCGGCAATGTGGCGGCGGCCATCTGCAGCGCCTCGGCCAGCAACCTGCTGGGCATGGTGGTCACGCCCCTGCTGGTAGGCCTGCTGCTGGCCAAGGCGGGCGCCGGCTTTTCGGCCGACGCGCTCACCTCCGTCTTCGTGCAGCTGCTGCTGCCCTTCGTGTTGGGCCAGCTGCTGCGGTCCCGCATCGGGGATTGGGTGGCGCGCAACAAGAAGGTGCTGGGCCCGGTGGACCGCGCCAGCATCCTGCTGGTGGTCTATGGCGCCTTCAGCCACGCGGTGAACGAGGGCATCTGGCACCAGCTGGACGTGGCCAGCCTGCTGAAGGTGGTGCTGGTGGATGGCGGCCTGCTGGCCCTGATCCTGGTGCTGACCACCGTCATCAGCCGCCGCCTGCACCTGTCGCGGGCCGATGAGATCGCCGTGGTGTTCTGCGGCTCGAAGAAAAGCCTGGTCAGCGGCATTCCCATGGCCAACGTGCTGTTCGCCGGCCACGCCGTGGGCATGATCGTCCTGCCCCTGATGCTGTTCCACCAGATCCAGCTGATGGTCTGCGCCGTGCTGGCCCGGCGCTATGCCGGCAGCCATCCGCCGGGGTATGTGGCGGCGGAATAACCAAGCCTTCCCGAGAGATGCCCCGCCGGCGCCTGAGGTAGGGGAAAAGCTAACACTCCGGCAGGTTCACCGCCAGGCCGCCCAGGGACGTTTCCTTGTACAGGTCCTTCATGTCGGCGCCGGTGCGCCGCATGGTCTCGATCACCCGGTCCAGGCTGACCTTGTGCGTGCCGTCGCCCATCAGGGCCAGACGGGCGGCGTCGATGGCCTTGATGGCGCCCATGGCGTTGCGCTCGATGCAGGGGATCTGCACCAGGCCCTTGATGGGGTCGCAGGTCAGGCCCAGGTTGTGCTCCATCCCGATCTCGGCCGCGTTCTCGATCTGGGCGTTGGTGCCGCCCATGGCGGCGGTCAGGCCGGCGGCGGCCATGGAGCAGGCCACCCCCACCTCGCCCTGGCAGCCGACCTCGGCCGCTGAGATGCTGGCGTTGCGCTTGTACAGGCCGCCGATGGCGGCGGCCGTCAGCAGGAAGATGTGCAGGCGGCGGCGGTCGGGGTCGTGGAAGCGCTCGTAATAGCGCAGGACCGCCGGGATGATGCCGGCCGCCCCATTGGTGGGGGAAGTGACGACCTTGCCGCCGGCCGCGTTCTCCTCATTCACCGCCAGGGCCCACAGGTTCACCCAGTCCATGACCGACAGCGGGTCGCGCAGCATGCGTTCCTGCCGCTGCAGCAGCTGGGCGTGGATCTTGGCCGCGCGGCGCGGCACGTCCAGCCCGCCGGGCAGGATGCCGGTCTCGCGCATGCCCCGGTCGATGCAGGCGTCCATGGTGCCCAGGATGCGGTCCAGGCCCTGGTCGATTTCCGCGTCCGTGCGGCCGGCGCGCTCATTCTCGCGCATCAGTTCGGCGATGGTCAGGCCGGCCTTGGCCGCCATGTCCAGCAACTGGTCGGCGTTGGCGAAATCATAGGGCACGGCCGGGCCCGGGTTGGCGGGGGCGTTGGCCCGCGCCTCATCCTCATCCAGCACGAAGCCGCCGCCGACGGAGTAGTAGGTGCCGCGTGTCAGCTCCGCGCCCGCCGCGTCGAAGGCCACGAAGGTGATGGCGTTGGGGTGGAAGGGCAGCTGGCTGCCGCCTTCCCAGCGGATGTCGCGGTCGGCGTCGAAGTCGATCTCATGGCCGTCCGCGCCATTCAGCGGCAGGCGCCGGCTGGTCAGGACGCGGGCGACCAGGGCGGCGCAGGCGTCGGGATCGGCATCCGCCGGCATCTGGCCGGTCAGGCCGATGATGGCGGCGGTGTCGGTGGCGTGGCCCCGGCCGGTCAGCGCCAAGGAACCGTAGAGCTGCACCTCCACCCGCGCCACGGCGGCCAGGCGCCCACCCTGGGCCACGCGCCGGACAAAGCGGCAGGCGGCCGTCATGGGCCCCATGGTGTGGGAGCTGGAAGGGCCGACGCCCACCTTGAACAGTTCGAAGACGCTGATGCTCATGCCCGTAACCCTATTCCCGCGCGGGCCCGTCCCGCCGGCAACCCTGCGCGGGCATCCACGGGCGCTCAACCGCCAGGCGCCTTGATACAAGGTTCGCGGGATGCCCGCCACAGGCATCGCCACATCATATTATTTGATATTGCTTAAAATGAAGCGGGCCCGGAAAGGTCATGCTTCCCGGGCCCGCCATCAGGGGCCAGGCCGTCGTCTTCCGCCCGACCAAGGTGTTCAGAGGTGCCGAGGGGCCCCGGATCAGAACGTCTTGGTCACGCCGAAGTAAAAGCCGCGGCGCGGGCCATATTGCGGGGCGCCCACACCGACCCCCGTTCCGTCACGGATCTCATACTTCTCATCGAACAGGTTGATGACGTCGAAGCGCACGTCCATCAGGCCCACGGTCGGCAGGTCCAGGGTCTGGACCACGCCCAGGTTGACCTGGACGTACCCCGGCAGGGCGGCGCCATTGGGCGTGGCACCGTCGGAGCGCAGGCCCGAGCCGTAGATCAGGTCGGTGGTCAGCAGCGTCCTGTCGATGCGGTAGCTGGCGCCGGCTGAGGCAGTGAAGCGCTGGTCGTGGTCCACCGGGATGAAGTGGTTGGAGATGTAGTCCAGGTCATCCTGGCTGAAACTGAACTGGCTGGAGACGATCTTCTTGCCCTCCGCCTTCGACACCGCGAAGTTGGCGTAGGATTGGAAGTTGTCCACCGCGTAGGTCAGCGACAGCTCAATGCCCTTCTGCGTGCCTTCGTCATAGTTGAAGGGCGTCAGGATGATGGGCGCGCCGAACTGGCCCTCATCCAGCATGTTCTTGGACTTCTTGTAATAACCGTCCAGGCCCACGGTCAGGGCGTCGGTCAGCTTCTGTTCGATGCCGACGTCGAAATAATTGGCGCGTTCGGCCTTGGGCGCGTCGTTGATGCTGCTGGCGGCGGCGGCGCTGGTGCCGGCGTACTTGGCGACGGCCGTGTTGGACACCAGCTCGAACGGCGGCGGGGTGAAGTAACGGGAATAGCCGGCGTGCACCGTCGTGCCCGGCGTCGCCTGCCACACCAGGTTCACGCGCGGGCTGAACTGGCTTTCGCTGTCGAACTGCTGGAAGCTGTCGAAGCGGCCGCCGAAGTTCAGGGTCCAATCCGGCGCGAACTTCCATTCGTCCTGCAGGTAAACGCTTTCGCTGTACCCGGTCTTGCCGAAGGTGTCGCGCACCGTGGTCGGGCTGCCGCCGATCTGGTTGCCGGCGTCGTCCACCGGAAACACCTGGGAATTGGTGATGCCGGAGGAGCGTTCGACCTGCAGCAGCAGGCCGGCGCGCAAGGTGTGCTGGTCGTTGACCACCCAGCTGCCGTCCGTCTGCCAGCCGCCGGCGATGGAGCGGCGGTAGGCTTCCTGCGAAATGCCGTTGTACAGCAGGTCGGGCACCGGGTCGGGCTTGAACCACAGGCTGGAATAGCGGCCGTAGACGGACGACTGGATGGTCACCGCGTCCAGCGCCTTGAGGTATGTCGCGGCGGCGTAGTGGGTGATTTCCCGCTGGTCCTCGTCGATCCTGTCGCTGGGATAGTCGGTCTGGCCATTGAAATTATAGCCCAGGCTGGGCGACTGGCCGGAGCGGGTGGGGATTTGGAACTGCCCGCGCTCCGTCCCCGCCATAAGGCTGACCTGGGTGTCGGGGTCCAGGATGTCCTGCAGAAAGACAAAGCCGCGGCCGTTTTCCGTCCGGTCGTGGTTGGGCTTGCCGCTGCCATCGGGGCTCTCGATGCCCACGCCGCTGGTCTTGAAATCGCCCGAGGCGAAGTAGTTCAGGTTGCCCGAGGAACCGGAGATGTCGAAGCTGGTCTGCAGCGTGTCGTAGCTGCCGCCGTAGACGCTGATGTCGCCGCCATTGTCGAAGGCGCCGGATTTGGTCTGGATGTCGATGATGCCGGCGGTGCGCAGGCCGTACTGCGCCGGCAGGGCACCCGTCACCAGGCTGACGCTGTGGGCGAAGCGGGGGCTGAGCGTCTGGCCGAAGCCGCTGATGCCTTCCGGCAGGATGACGCCGTTGATGCGGTACTGGACGTTGGCGTGCTCACCCCGGATGTGCAACTGGCCAAAGCTGTCCTGCGCCACGCCCGGCGCCTGCAGGATCACCTGGTTCAGGCCATTGTTCACGCCGCCGGGCTGCGCCTCCAGCGCACTTTCGTCCAGCTTGTAAGTGGAGGCGCCCAGGTCGGGCTGGATGCTGTTGCGCGCGTCCAGCAGACGCTTGGCGGTGATGACGATCTCCGGCACCGGGCCGCTGGCGGAACTGTTGCCCAGCTGGCCGCTGCCGCCGGCCGGTTCCGCCGCCGCGTCACCCGCTGGATTGTCCGCCGCCAGGGCCACCGTGCTGACCGATCCCAACAGAATGGCGCCCATCACGCCGGCGCGCCCCACCTTGAAAGCCATACCTTCCCACCTTTCGTGAAGGCCGCCCCAGCGCGGGCGGCCCCTGTTCCCCTCATGCCGCCTCCTTGGACCCAGGCCAAACCGCCCCCGTTGCCGCACCCAGGGACGGGCGCGGCCGGCGAGAGCGGCTGGGTGGGCTGGAGACAGGACCCGAACTGCCAAGTTTTCGTTATGTTATAGTATAACGTGGTTCGGTTCTAACCCGCCTCCCCGGGTGCGTCAACGGGAAAGCGCAGGTGCAGCAAAAGACAGAAGGTCGCAGGCGGACAGCCCGGTTGCGGCGTGGCGCCAGGGGCGGGCACGGCCCCACCGTCCCTCAGGACGCCACGGCGTCGGGGACCAGCTCGTACACCCGGCGCCAGTCGCCGGCGCCCACGGCGGCGATGGTGCCGGCCAGCAGGCGGGCCCGGTCCGCGTCCCCCTCGGCACAGGCGGTGTCCAGCGTGCGGGCCAGGGCCTGCAGGCGGCCCAGCCCGGCGCTGCCGGCGGTGGCGATCAGGTCGTGCGCCTCACGCTTCAGGCCGCCCACATCGCCGGCGGCGGCCTGGGTGCCGATGCGGTCCACCCGCGCCAAGCCGTTGGTCACCATCTCCTGCACCAGGACGCGGAACTGCGGCACCGGCACCAGGGCCGAGAGACGGCCCAGCACGGTGGGGTCGAAGATGGACGCGTCCGGCTGGGGAGCCGTCACGGCAGGCGCGGGCGGCGGGACCACGGGCGCCTCGACCGGGGGCGTCCTGTCGCGGCCCAGCCAGAAGGCCACGCGCTCCAGCAACTGGCCGTGGTCGAAGGGCTTCACCAGATGGTCGTCCATACCGGCGGCCAGATGGTCGTCGGCCCGGTCGGACAGGCTGTGCGCGGTAAGGGCGATGACCGGCACCCGCCGGCCGGTGCCGGCCTCCGCCGCGCGCAGGCGGCGCGTCGCCTCCAGCCCGTTCATCACCGGCATCTGCATGTCCATCAGCACTAGGTCGATGGGGCCGCCGGCGTCGCCCTCTTCGGCCAGGATGTCCAGCGCCTCTTGGCCATTATGGGCCAGACGCACGCTGTAGCCGGCGCGGCGCAACAGCAGCAGGGCCACCTGCTGGTTCACCGCGTTGTCCTCCACCAGCAGGATGCGGCCGGCGGCGCGCCTGTCCCCGTGTATGCCCCCAGGGACAGAGCCATCGCCGAAGGTGGGGGCGTCAGGGGCCAGGTCCAGCACCGCGGCCGCGTCCAGCGCCAGCCGGGCGGCCTCCTCGGCGCTGGCCGGCACTAGGGGGATGGTGAACCAGAAACGGCTGCCCGCCCCTTCATGACTATCGACGCCGATGTGCCCGCCCATCAGCTCCACCAGGTCGCGGCAGATGGCGAGGCCCAGGCCGGTACCGCCATAACGGCGCGAGATGGTCTCATCCGCCTGGACATAGCGTTCGAACAGGCGGCCGGCCTGGGCGGGCGATAGCCCCACGCCGGTGTCGGTGACGGAGAAGCACAGCAAGCCTGCCTCCTCACCCGCCGCCGGCGCCACGGTGATGGTGACGCCGCCGCTATCGGTGAAGCGCAGGGCGTTGCTGACCAGGTTCAGCAGGATCTGGCGCAAACGGGCCGGGTCGCCGCGATAGGCGGGCCGCAGGGCCGGGTCCAGCGCCACCGTCAGCGTCAAGCCCTTCTGCTGGGCACTGGGCAGCATCAGGCGGCGCACCCCGTCCACCAGATCCTCCAGATTGAAGGCCAATTCCTCCAACTCCAGCTTGCCCGCCTCGATCTTGGAAACGTCCAGGATGTCGTTGACGATGGTCAGCAGGGATTGGCCGCTCTGTTGCAGGGTGCGCACCTGGGGCCTCACCTCGGGCGGCAAGGGGCCGGCCAGCAGCAGCTGGGCGATGCCCAGGATGCCGTTCAAGGGCGTGCGCACCTCGTGGCTCATGGCCGCCAGGAAATTGGACTTGGCCTGGTTGGCGGCCTGGGCCACGGCACGGGCACGGTCCCGTTCCTCCGCCAAGGCTGCCAGCGACGCCGCCTGGCCTTCCAGGCGAATCTGGTCGTCCATCAGGCGGAGGTTGGCGGCGGCCAGCGCCGCCGTGCGGTCTTCCACCCGTTTTTCCAGGGTGGCGTTGGCCTGGGCCAGTTCACCGGCCTGCGCCCGCACGGTGGCGAAGGCGGTGCGCAGGCTGTCGGCCAGGGACACGATCTCACGATCGCCCGCCACGGCAGGCAATGTCGCGAGCGGATCCTCCTGGTCCCCGGTCTCGGGAATGGGCCGCAGGCGCAGGCGTTCGGCGGCGCGGGTCAGGCGCACGATGGGGGCCGCCAGCTGCCCGGCGGCGAACCAGCCCAGCAGCAGCGCCAGCAAGGTGATGCCGCTGCCGGCATAGGCGACCAGGCGCCGCAACTCCCGCACCGGGGCCAGGGCCACCGCGGCAGGCTGGCGCGCCACGATCCACCAGCCCAGGCCCGGATAGTCGCGATAGCCCTTGCTTTGGCTGACACCGACGAGGAAATCGCCCGGCTTGCCGTCCGGCCAGGTGACGGTGGGCTGGCCGCCGGGCCCCCGGGCCACCGTCAGTTCCCGGCCCAGGAAGGGCTCCGGCCCCAGCAGCACGGTGCCGCCCTGGGACAGCACCAGCACCTGTACGCCGGACCGCTCCGCCGTGGCGCCCAGGACGGACCGCGTCACCTCCACCGCCCAGGACCAGCTGAGATGGGCACCCAGCACACCCTGCACCGCGCCCGTCTCATCATGCACGGCAGCGGCGACATCGACGAAGCGCAGGGGGTCGGCCCCTGGCGCCGCCAGCACCTTTTGCAGCAGCTTGGCCTCGTGCACGTCGCCGGCATAGGAACCCTGGTCGCGCGCGGCGGCGAACCAGGGGCGCTGGGACACGTCCACCCCCTCCAGCACGCGGTCGGCGGACACCATGACCCGCCCGCCGGGGTCGGCGAAGCCGATCCAGGCGTAAGAGGGGAAGGTTTGCTTCAGCCGGTCCAGCCAGCGGCGCTGCCGCGCCTCATCCGCACCGACCTTGAAGACGCTGTTGAGGGAGGCGGCAACCTGCACGTCGCGCCAGCGCTCGAACATGCCTCGGTCCAGCTTGTCGCCCGTCTGGAAGGCGATATCGGCCATCTGGCGGGCGATATCGGTGCGTACCCGGTCTGCCGCCAAGTCGCCAATGACCATGGCCGCCGCCAGCGTGGCCATGGCGACCAGCACACCAAAGGTCAAGGCGAGGCGTAGGCGTAGCGACATCCAACCGGCGCTGAGGTTCGGGCCCGAGGCCGCCACAATAACCCGGCGCGCGATCACGATATATAGATACCGGAGGAGAGGGCACGGGCGCGCCGCGCGGCGGGCGGCACCGCCCGAGATGACCCTGCGGCGGGATGCGCCCCCGCCGTCCGCGCAGTGGTCAAACGGGCGCGGCCGCACTAGGATCGCGCGCGATTCCAACCCCGCGCCCCGGCATCCAGGCCGACAGGGGCGCGCCGCAACCCGTCAGGTGCCCGGTGGACCTCACCCCTTCCGATCTCGCCCCCGCCAACGTCCTCGATGACGCGACCATCCCGGAACTGCCCAAGCACTACCGGGGGAAGGTGCGCGACAACTACGACCTGGCGGACGGCCGGCGCATCATCATCGCGTCCGACCGGCTCAGCGCCTTCGACCGCATCCTGACGGCGGTGCCGCACAAGGGCGCCGTGCTGACCCAGACGGCGCGCTATTGGTTCGAGGCCACCCGCGACCTGTGCCCCAACCATGTGATCGACTATCCCGATCCCAACGTGGTGGTGGCCAAGCGCCTGGACATCCTGCCGGTCGAGGTGGTGGTGCGCGACTATCTGGCCGGCACCACCAGCACCTCCATCCTGTCCATGTACAAAAAGGGGGAGCGCACGATGTACGGCGTGACCCTGCCGGACGGCTTGGCGCCCAACCAGAAGCTGCCCGAAACCATCATCACCCCCACCAGCAAGGCCTTCGACGGCGGCCATGACGAGCCGCTGACCCCGGCGGAGATCGTGGAGCGCAAGCTGCTGACCGCCGCCCAGTGGGAAGAGCTGTCGGCCAAGGCGCTGGCCCTGTTCGCCCGCGGTCGCGAGCTGGCGGCCAAGCGCGGCCTGATCCTGGTGGACACGAAGTATGAGTTCGGCCTGGACCAGGACGGCAACATCATCCTGGCCGACGAGATCCACACGCCGGACAGCAGCCGCTACTGGTTCGCCGAAACCTACCCCACCAAATTCGAGGCGGGGGAGCGGCCGGAGAGCTTCGATAAGGACTTCGTGCGCAGCTGGGTGGTGGCGCGCTGCGACCCCTACACCGACGACGTGCCGGAGATCCCGGGCGACGTGGTGCTGCAGGCGGCGGCCATCTACATCCAGGCCTATGAGATGATCACGGGCGAGACCTATGTGCCCGCCCGCGATCCGGACGGCGTGTTGGCCCGCATTCGCCGCAACCTTTCCCGATACTTCTAAGCCGGAACCGCTGCCATCATGACCGCGACCGCCAAAATCCTGCTGCTGGGCTCGGGCGAGCTGGGCCGGGAGTTCGTCATCTCCGCCAAGCGCTACGGCGCCCATGTCGTGGCCTGCGACGCCTATGCCGGCGCGCCGGCCATGCAGCTGGCCGACGAGTCCGAGGTGTTCTCCATGCTGGACGGGGAGGCGCTGAAGGCCGCCATCCTGCGCCACAAGCCGGACTATATCGTGCCGGAGGTGGAGGCCATCCGCACCGAGGTGCTGCAGGAGATGGAGGCCGCCGGCCACACCGTGGTCCCCAGCGCCCGCGCCACCTACATGACCATGAACCGCGACCGCATCCGTGAGGTGGCGGCCACGGAACTGGGCCTGCGCACCTCGCGCTACCGCTATGCCGAGAGCCTGGACGAGGTGAAGGCGGGGGCGGCGCACACCGGCCTGCCCTGCGTGATCAAGCCGGTCATGTCCTCGTCCGGCAAGGGACAGAGCACGGTGCGCACGGCGGACGAGCTGGAGGCCGCGTGGAACTACGCCGTGGCCAACATGCGCGGCGACCGCCGCAAGGTGATCGTCGAGGAGTTCATCGCCTTCGACTATGAGATCACCCTGCTGACCGTGCGCACGCGGGACGGCGTGGTGTTCTGCGAGCCTATCGGCCATCGTCAGGAACGTGGCGACTACCAGGAATCATGGCAGCCCGTGCCCATGGACGCCAAGGCCCTGGCCGCCGCCCGCGACATGGCGGAGAAGGTGGTGGACAACCTGGGCGGCTACGGCCTGTTCGGGGTGGAGTTCTTCGTGGCCGGCGACGACGTGGTGTTCAGCGAGCTGTCGCCCCGCCCGCACGACACCGGCATGGTGACGCTGATGTCGCAGAACCTGTCGGAGTTCGACCTGCACGCCCGCGCCATCCTGGGCCTGCCCATTCCCCGCATCACCCTGCGCGGTCCCACCGCCAGCGCCGTCATCCTGGCCAGCCAGGACTCCAGCCATTTCGGCGTGGAAGGCTTGGCCGACGCCCTGGCCCTGGGCACGGCCGAGCATGACGTGGAGGTGCGCATCTTCAACAAGCCCACCACCCGGCCCTATCGCCGCATGGGCGTGGCCCTGGCCGAAGGCGCCACGGCCGACGAGGCCCGTGCCCTGGCCAAGCGGGTGGCCGACACGGTGTGGCTGAGCTACCGCGACTAAGGCCGTGAACGCCGCCGCCCTAGACCTGTTCCTGCGCGGCGGCGTGGTCAGCCTGCTGGTCCTGCTGGCCGGCCGGCTGCTGGCGGAATACCCCCGGGTGAATGCCGCCCGGCTGGGCGCCCTGTTCGCCATGGGCAGTGCTGCCTACACCCTGTGCACCCTGGCCGGCGTGCATGCCTGGGCCGGGGTTCGCGCGGCGCCACTGACGGGGCTGGCCACGGCCAACAGCTTCGTTTTCTGGCTGTTCGCCTGCAGCCTGTTCGACGACGCCTTCCGCCCCCGCGCCTGGCACGGATTGGTCTGGCTGGCGCTGGCGGCCACGGGCATCACCCAAGGCCTGGTGCTGGTGCCGGGCCACCATGCGGCGGCCCGTCCCCTGGGCCTGGTGCTGGACCTGCAGCCCCTGCTCTGGGCTGGCCTGGCCGCCTGGCAGTCCATGGCCACGGCCGCCGCCGACTTGGTGGAGCCGCGCCGCCGCCTGCGGCTGTTCATCGTGGCCGCAGCGGCCATGCATTCCATCGTCACGGCGCTGGCCACCCTGGCGGGCCCTTCCTCGACGGGGCGGGAACAGGCTGCGGGCGCCAGCGGCAACCTGCTGGACGCCGCCGGCCTGCTGACCATCGCCGGTGTCATCGCGTGGTCGCTGCTGCGCGTGGGCGGCGGTCAGGCCCTGTTCCACGATCCGTGCCCCCCTGTTCCTGCCGCGCCGCCGGCACCGGAGTCCGAGCCCGCCGCCCTCGATCCCATCTGGGTGACGGCGCTGGAGCGCGCCATGCGTCTGGACCGCGCCTATCGCCGCGACGGCCTGACCATCGGTCAACTGGCGGTGGAGCTGGGCCTGCCCGAGTATCGTCTGCGCCGGCTGATCAACCAGGGCCTGGGCCATCGCAACTTCAACGCCTTCCTCAACCACTACCGCCTGGCGGAGGCCAAGGCCGCGCTGGCCGATCCGGCACAGGCCGAGGTGCCCATCCTGACCATCGCGCTGGACGCGGGCTTCGGCTCCCTGGGTCCGTTCAACCGCGCCTTCAAGGCGGACACCGGCCTGACACCCGGCGACTATCGCCGCCAGGCCCTGGCCGAACCGTCGAAAAGTGTGGTAGCGGCTAGCCGGATTTCAAATCCGGCATGATCGCGCGGGACCGGAGCGTCAAGACTGGCGGCCTCTCCCCCAGCGTTGAGCGCCGCCCATGCCGCCCCGTCTGCTATCCGCCCTGCTGCTACCCCTGGCCCTGACCGCTTGCGACGGTGCCCGCCGCGCCGTGTCGGTGCCGGCCCATTTCACCAGCCACCAGATCTGCTCCGCCGTGTTCGTCGGCGGGTTGGACGCCGCCACCTTCTTCGCCCAGGGCGTCGCCCCGCAGATGCGGCCGGGGGGCGCCCTGACCCGCTATCAGGTCGATTACGACACCGGGACCGTCACCGTGCGGTTCGCCGGCCTGGTGAAGAGCAAGGCGGTATACGAAGGGCCGGCCGGCTGCCGCGTGCTGACGGCGGAGGATCCGCCGCCCGGGCCCCGCATCGCCCTGCCGCCGCCGACCCCGGCCCTGCTGCCGCCCATCGCCGGACCTGACGTGGTGGCGCCCGCCGATCCCACCTTGACGGCGGCGTTGGACCGGGCCTTCGCCGAGCCGGATAAGGCCCCCCACCGCTGGACCAAGGCGGTCGTCATCCTGCACGATGGAAAGGTGGTGGCGGAGCGGTATGCCCCCGGCGTGGGTGTCGACACGCCTTTGATCGGATGGTCCATGACCAAGTCGGTCACCAACGCGCTGATCGGCATCCTGGTACGGCAGGGCAAGCTGACGGTGGACCAGCGCCTGGACGTGCCGGCTTGGGACCATGATGCGCGCCGGGACATCACCGTGGACGGCCTGCTGCGCATGACCAGCGGGTTGGACTACGGCCAATCCCTGGCCGCCGACTGGACCAGCATGGCCGACCCGACCACGCAGATGGTTTATGCCCGCGCCGACATGGCGGCGATGGTGGAGGCCGCGCCAGCCAAAGCGCCGCCCGGCCAGGTCTGGACCTACAGCAACGGCAACACCCTGCTGCTGTCCCGCCTGATCAAGCAACGGACGGGCGGAAGCGGCTCGGAAGTCCTGGCCTTCGCCCACCGTGAGCTGTTCGACCCCCTGGGCATGGAGCATGCCACGCTGGAACTGGACGCCACCGGCACACCCATCGGATCCAGCCATATGTGGGCCACAGCGCGGGATTGGGCGCGCTTCGGCCAGCTGTTCCTGGATGATGGCGTGGTGGGCGGCCGGCGCGTGCTGCCCGAGGGCTGGGTGGACTATTCCGCCCGCCTGACGCCGGGGTCGGAGGATTTCGGCTATGGCGCCGGCTTCTGGACCAACCGGGCCGGCTCTGCGAACAATGGGGGCGCCGCTGCCCGGCGGGTGCGCGCCGGCATGCCGGCCGACAGCTTCATGGCCCGCGGCAACCAGGGCCAGTCCATCGTCATCATCCCCAGCGCCCGCCTGGTGATCGTCCGACTGGGCATGTCCTATCAGCCCGAGGGCGACATCCTGGCGCTGGAGCGGCTGGTGGCCGATACGGTAGCGGCCTTCAAATGAGCGCCACTTGTGCCATATGGCAGTTCATCCTATATTAACTGCCATATGGCATTAAGGAGTTCGCCATGGCCCAGGCCCTACCTGCCAGCACGCCCGATGCGGCCGTCCCCGGCGCCGTCACCCAGGCCGAGGGGGCGGCCATGCTGCGCGCCGTCTTCAACCTGTTCCGCCTGTGGGGGGTGGACGACGGCCAGGCCCGCGTGCTGCTGGGCCAGCCCAGCCCGTCCACCTTCTACCGCTGGAAGCGGGGCGACATCGGCAGCCTGCCGTCGGATCTGCTGTGGCGCCTGGGCGATCTGATGGGCATCCACAAGGCCTTGCGCTATCTGTTCATGGAGCCGGAGCGCGCCTATGCCTGGGTGGCCAAGCCCAACGCCGCCTTCCACGGCAAATCGGCGCTGCAGCGCATGCTGGCCGGCGCCCCGTCCGACCTGACCGCCGTGCGCAACTACCTGGATGCGGAGCGCGGCGGGTGGTGACGCCGCCCGACACCCCGCCCACCACCGCCCTGGACTGGCGCCCGGCCTACCGCATCGTCCGCACCATCTACCCGCCCGTCTGGCTGTTCGAGGACATCGCCGACCCGGCCGACTGGGACCTGATCGCCAGCGCGGAAGCCAAGACCAATCCCCGCGTGCGGGATGAGGTGGGCGACCTGTCGCTGGTGCCGGCGGCGCGCCGCCTGTCCGGCCCCGGGGCCAGCCTGGCCATGGGCGCCTTCACCCACACCTCCACCGACCGGCCCAGCCGCTTTTCCGACGGCGGCTTCGGCGTCTGGTACTGCGGCGACCGGTTCGAGGTGGCGCTGATGGAAACCGTCCATCACTTCAGCCGCTTCATGCGCATGACGGATGAGCCGGCGGCCGACGCCCAGTTCCGCGAGCTGACGGCCCGCGTGGCTGGCAGCCTCCACGACGTGCGCGGAGAAGCCTTCCGGGACTGCCTGGCACCGGACGATTGGGCGGCGGGCCAGGCGCTGGGCAAGCGGCTGAAGGCCCAGGGCAGCGACGGCGTGCTGTACCCCAGCGTGCGCTGGCCCCAGGGCCTGGCCGCCGCCCTGTACTACCCCGACCTGATCACCCCGCCCATCCTGCAGGCCCGCACCCTGCGCTATCATTGGGATGGCCGGGCCGCGACCCGCTACATCGTCATCGGCGAGGATGAATGGCGGGCGATGCCGGAGCCCTGAAAGGCAACGGCCGCGCCCCGGGTGGGAGCGCGGCCGTGAACCGTACCGACGGGGATCGCTGGATCAGCGCTCCACGAAGGCCTTCTCGATGACGTAGTGGCCGGGCTCGTTCGAGCTGCCTTCGCTCATGCCGGCCTCTTCGCACAGATCCTGCAGATCCTTCAGCACGCCGGGGCCGCCGCAGATCATGACGCGGTCCTGGGCCGGGTCGAACGGCTTCTCGCCGATGTCGGCGAAGAACTTGCCATTTTTGATCAGGTCGGTCAGGCGGCCTTCGGTGCGGAAGGGCTCACGCGTCACGGTCGGGTAGTAGACCAGCTTGTCGCGCAGCATCTCGCCAATGAACTCGTCATTCGGCAGGTGCTTGGTGATGTCGTCGTAGTAGGCCAGCTCAGCCACGCGGCGCACGGTGTGGGTGACCACCACCTTCTCGAAGCGCTCGTAGACGTCCGGGTCCTTCATCAGGCTCATGAACGGGGCGAGGCCGGTGCCGGAGCCCAGCATATATAGGGTGCGGCCGGGCAGCAGGTTGTCCAGCAGCAGGGTGCCGGTGGCCTTGCGGCCGTACAGCACCTCATCCCCTTCCTGGATGTGTTGCAGGCGGGAGGTCAGCGGGCCGTTCGGCACCTTGATGCTGAAGAATTCCAGGTGCTCTTCATAATTGGTGCTGGCCATGGAATAGGCGCGCATCAGCGGGCGGCCCTCAACTTCCAGGCCCACCATGGTGAATTCGCCGTTGCGGAAGCGGAAGGACGGGTCGCGGGTCAGCCGGAAGCTGAACAGGTTGTCCGTCCAATGATGGACATGGGTGACCTTGCCGGACAGAAACGCGCTCATCCTCGCTATACCCTCTTTCCTGACTCACCGGAAAACTCGCTTTAAGCCGGGGAGAATGGCGGTTCCACGCCCTTCCGCAAATGCGAAAATACACTGCCCTGGATCGCTGCGACTGCATATCTGGTCGAATAGTCCGGTATTACAAGCCAGTCTTGGAAAAAAATTCCCTTCTCCACCGCACGGTGCGGTCAACCAAAGGATGAGGGCGGGAGCGCGACGATGTACCTATCCTAAATGGCCACCCTGTTTGGACAGGGGTTGTTTGCGCTTTCTTTACGGGATGGGCCTCAGAATGCCCTTCCCGATCCTGGGGAGAGGACATGGCCGTGGACACCCACCAATCGATACCGCAGCGCGCCGACGCCGGCACGCTGATCGCCGACATCGCGACCGAGGTCGGCCGCCTGAGCGTCGACATCGCCGATGTGGTCGGCAGCATCCATCAGGTGGACAGCGCCATCGACAGCCAGGGCAAGCAGCTGGCCGGCATCCAGGCGGCGACGCGGGACATCGTCGCCAGCAATCGCGCCATCGCCGGCATGGCCCAGGCGACGCAGGCCGTGGCGGCCGGCGCGCGGCGGGACATCGACACCTCCGCCGGGGAAATCCGCCAGTCGCTGTCCGCCATCGGCGACCTGGTCGCGGCGGTGAACGCCAGCGCGGACGAGTTGGGCGGGCTGGAGGGCGCCATGGGCCGGGTGGCCCGGGTGTCCAGCGACATCAACCGCATCGCGGCCCAGACCAACCTGCTGGCCCTGAACGCCACCATCGAGGCGGCGCGCGCCGGGGAAGCCGGCAAGGGCTTCGCCGTCGTCGCCACCGAGGTGAAGGCCCTGGCCCGCCAGACGGCCGAGGCCACCGCCGAGATCGACGCCACGCTGAAGGCCCTGACCGAGCAGGTGCGCCGCCTGACGGCCCGCATGGCGGCGGGGTCGGAACAGGCGGAACGGGTGGGCCGCAGCACCGCCACCATCGGCCAGGCGGTGGAAACGGTGGGCACGGCCGTGGCCCAGGTGGAGGAGAACGCCACCGCCATCGCCGGCGCCACCGGCGATATAGCCCGGCGCTGCGACGGCTTCCAGGAGACGGTGGACGCGCTGCACCGTGACGCGGCATCGTCCGGCACGGCGCTGAAGACCGCGACCACCCATCTGGACCGCACGCTGGAGCGGGCGGAGGCCATCATGATGCTGACCGCCACCTCCGGCTACGCGACGGAGGACACGCCCTTTATCGACCGGGCGCGCGAGGTGGCGGGCCAGATATCGGCCCGCATGGAACAGGCCCTGGCGGCGGGTGAGTTGACCATGGACGACCTGTTCGACACCGACCTCAAGCCCATCGCCGGCAGCAACCCACAACAATACATGACTCGCTACATCCCCTTCC
This sequence comes from Nitrospirillum amazonense, assembly GCF_029594735.1. NCBI lineage: Bacteria > Pseudomonadati > Pseudomonadota > Alphaproteobacteria > Rhodospirillales > Azospirillaceae > Nitrospirillum > Nitrospirillum amazonense. The sequence continues at coordinate 77,953 of NZ_JARPAF010000001.1, read as the reverse complement.
TGGACGCGGCCGTCACCCCCCTGCACGATCCCGTCCTGGCCATGGACCCGCGCATGGTCTTCTGCGCGCCCACCGACCACAACCGCCTGATCCCCTGCCATAATCCGCAGTTCCGCAAGCCACATGGACCCGACCCGGTGTGGAATGCCGCCAATGGCCGCAACCGGCGCGTCTACACCGACAAGACGGCCACCGCCGTCAGCCGCGGCACCGCCCCCTTCCTGCTGCAGACCTACCGCCGTGACATGGGCGGCGGCGTCTTCGCCCTGATGAAGGACGCCTCCGCCCCCATCTGGGTGCGCGGGCGGCTGTGGGGCGGCCTGCGGGTCTGCTACCGCGCCTGAGGTTGAGGCCAAACCTATCCCTTTTCGCCGGGCTGCAACACCAGCGTCACAAGACTGGCATACCCTGGGATTAGCATGCGGTTAAACGTGCCTGCCCGGGGGGCGGGTGGCGCGCGGCTGCGGTCCCTAAACCCAAGGGGCGCGGCATTCAGGGGGAATGAAGCGACATGGCGAAGGTCTACCGCGTTCTGTTTCTGTGCCAGTTCAACTCCGCCCGCAGCATCATGGCCGAAGCGCTGATGCGCCATTGGGCCGGCGGCCGGTTCGAAGTGTTCAGCGCCGGGTCCGACCCGCTGCCGGAGTGCAACCCCATCGCCCTGGACCTGCTGACCAAGGCCCGCATTCCCACCGAGGGCCTGCATCCCAAGTCGTGGAACGAATTCGCGGGCCCCGACGTGGCGCCCATGGACTTCATCTTCCACACCTGCGACATGAGCGCCAAGGCGGAGGCGCCCCACTGGCCCGGCCACCCGATGATCGCCCACTGGGGCTTCCCCGACCCGCAGGGGTTCAAAGGGTCGGAGGTGGAGCAGCGGGCCTTGTTCAACCTGCTGTTCGGCATGATCGAGCGCCGGGTGCGCATCTTCTGTTCCCTGCCGGAGCAGAGGCTGGCCCGCCTGACGGCCGAGGCGCTGACGGCGATGCACAGCGAAGAGGGTTGGGCGGCGGCCGGCTGAGCCGGCCCTTCCCCAGCCCTCCCGCCCCGTACCGGACGAGTCCCATGATGCCGCCCGACAGCCAGACGCCGGACATGACCTTGCCCCAGCCGCCGAACGGCACCCGCTACGGCATGGTGAACCGGCGCCTGGGCGTGCTGTTCGTCGGGCGGGTCAACGCCGGCCGCAGCATGATGGCGGAGGCGCTGCTGCGTCATCATGCCGGCCATCGATTCGACGCCCACAGCGCGGGCCTGACGCCTGTGGAGCGGCCCAACCCCTACGCCCTGGCCCGCCTGCGGGCGGAGGGCGTCGCGACCGGCGGCCTGACGCCCAAGCCGCTGGAACGCTTCATGGTGCCGGACGCCCCGCCGGTGGACATCGTCATCACGGTCAGCGAGCTGGCGGCGACGGGCATGGCCGGCGCCTGGCCGGGCCAGCCGGTGACCGCGCACTGGGCCCTGCCCGACCCGGACCCCGCCCTGTATCCGGATGCCGACGCGCCTGAGGTACTGGTGGACGCCATCTTCCAGGATTTGCGGCGGCGGATCGATGTGCTGTCCGTCCTGCCCGCCCACTGCCTGCTGGCGCTGAGCCAGTGGCAGGATGAGGACGACGACGGGCTGCGCACCGCCTGATTTCGCAAGACGGAAAAGCCCGCCAGGCGGATAATTAAGCCGCCAATGGATAAAGCATACCCAGAGCGGACGATAATTCAGCCAGGCATAGCAATCGTTGCATTTTTTCCGGAATTCGCGAAAAGCGAGTGCCGTGTTGTGACACCGCTCACTGGCAGCGGCGTGAGGCACTGCCCATAGTCCGCTGCAATAATGAGGGCCCATGGGATCGGACGGATCGGGTGCGGGGGCATCGGATCGCCGGGGACAGGCCATCGTTTAGGAAAGCGCACCGCTGCCGGCTGTAGCCGCCTGCCCCTGGGGCCTCCTCTGGGGTGAGACGGCGCGGAAGGGTTTGCCCTTCGCATCCGGTGGACAGCCATCGCCCGGTTCATGCCGTGGCGGCGCGTTGCCGCGCGTGTGCGATTTCGAGACCGACACCATCGCCCACCCGGCGGGAATCGTCCCGCCGGCACCCGGGCATTTTGCGCCGAGCGAGACCAAGACCATGGAATCCCAATCGACCGTGACCACCGTGCCGAAACCGGGTGCGCCGCCGACGGGACTGTCGCGCACCGACTACCGGGGGCAGGACGGCCGCCAGCGACCGCCGCGCATCGCCCTGTTCATGATCCTGACGGTGATCGTCCTGGCCATCATCGGCGGCCTGTTCGTGTACTTCGACCGTAGCGTTAGGCCCGTGATGATCGGCCAAATCCTGAAAAAGATGACGCCACCGCCGCCGCCGGTCGCCACCGCCGTGGCCAAGACGGAGGACGTGCCGCAGTTGCTGCCCGCCGTGGGCACGCTGCAGGCCGTCCACCAGGTCACCGTGACGCCCGAGGTGGGCGGGTCCGTGACCAAGATCCTGTTTCAGTCCGGCGCCACGGTGACCGCCGGCACGCCCCTGCTGCAGCTGAACGACAAGCCGCAGCAGGGCGACCTGGCCAACTACAAGGCCCAGGCCAAGGTGGCCGAGCTGGACCTGGCCCGCTATCGCGCCCTGGTGGCCAAGCAGGCGACCTCGCAGCAGACGGTGGACCAGCAGGCGGCCGCCCTGGACCAGGCCAACGCCAACATCGCCAAGACCAACGCCCTGATCGCCCAGCTGCTGGTGCGGGCGCCGTTCGACGGCGTGCTGGGCGTGCGCCAGGTGGATGTGGGCCAGTACGTCAAGGCCGGAGATGCCATCGTCACCCTGACCGACCTGGATGAACTGTACGCCAACTTCACCCTGGCGGAGGGCGAGCGCGGCCGCGTGGCCGTCGGCCAGACCGTGCGCGTGACCGTGGATGCCTTCCCCGGCCGCGTGTTCCAGGGGACCATCACCGCCATCGATCCCCAGATCAGCAGCGACACCCGCACCGTGAAGCTGCAGGCCACCATCCCCAACAAGGATCACGCCCTGCAGCCCGGGATGTTCAGCAACGTCACCGTCGTGCTGCCGGCCACGCCCAACCAAGTCACCCTGCCGGAAACGGCCGTCGATTATTCGCTGTACGGCAACAGCGTCTATGTTGTGCGCCCCACCGTGGACAAGGACGGCAAGCCCGTGAATGGCGAGGACGGCAAGCCTGCCCTTCACGTGGACCGCGTCTTCGTGAAGACCGGTGACCGCGCCGACGGCAAGGTCGTGGTGCTGAGCGGCGTCAACCCGGGCGACCGGGTGGTGGCCGTGGGCCAGAACAAGCTGCAGAACGGCGCGGCGCGCCCGTGAGCCTGTCGGAGCAGGGCCCCCCGCCCGCCCCGGCCCAGACGCCGCGCCCCTGATCCAGCCATAGACCCGAAATCAGGACCGGCCGCGCCCATGGCGGCGCGCGGCCGGTTCCAGGGGACACCCCGACCATGAAATTCACCGATCTATTCATCAAACGGCCGGTGCTGGCGCTGGTGGTCAGCCTGCTGATCCTGCTGCTGGGCCTGCGGTCGCTGTCGACCCTGCCCATCCGGCAGTATCCCAAGCTGTCGTCCACCACCATCAGCATCACCACCGTCTATCCCGGCGCCACGGCCGACCTGATGCAAGGGTTCATCACCACCCCCATCGAGCAGGCGGTGGCCAGCGCCGACGGCATCGACTACATGACCAGCAACTCCGTCCAGGGGCAAAGCACGGTCACGGTCTACGTCAAGCTGAACTATGACCCCAGCCAGGCCATGACCGACGTCATCGCCAAGGTGCAGCAGGTCAAATACCTGATCCCGAAAGAGGCGAACGACCCGGTCATCACCAAGTCGACGGGTGACACCACGGCGGTGATGTACCTGAGCTTCGCATCCAAGGAGCTGCCGGGCTCGGCCATCTCCGACTATCTCACCCGCGTGGTGCAGCCGCTGATCGCTACGGTCGACGGCGTCGCCTCGGCCGACATCCTGGGTGGCCAGACCTTCGCCATGCGCCTGTGGCTGGATCCGGCCCGCATGGCGGCGCGCGGCGTCTCGGCCGACGACGTGGCCAACGCCCTGCGCAACAACAACGTGCAGTCCGCCCCAGGCCAGGTGAAGGGCCTGTTCACCGTGTCCAACGTCACCGCCGACACCGACCTGACCAGCGTGGAGGATTTCCGCCGCATGGTGGTGAAGGCATCGGGCGGGGCCGTGGTGCGGCTGGAGGACGTCGCCTCCATCTCGCTGGGCGCGCAGAACACCAACAGCGCCGTCATGTTCAGCGGCCTGAACGCCGTGTTCATCGGTGTGCAGGTGACGCCCACGGGCAACCCGCTGCAGATGGTGCAGAACGTACGCGAGAAGATCCTGCCGGAGATTCAGCGCAACCTGCCGCCTGCCATCGAGATGAAGGTGGCCTATGACGCCACCAACTTCATCAACGCCTCGATCAGCGAGGTGGAACATACGCTGATCGAAGCCATCGTCATCGTCATCATCATCATCTTCCTGTTCCTCGGATCCCTGCGGTCGGTGCTGATCCCTGTGGTCACCATCCCGCTGTCGCTGATCGGGGCCTTCACCCTGATGCTGGCGGCGGGGTTCAGCCTGAACCTGCTGACCCTGCTGGCCATGGTGCTGGCCATCGGCCTGGTGGTGGACGACGCCATCGTGGTGGTGGAGAACGTCTACCGCCACCTGGAGGAGGGCAAGACGCCGGTGCAGGCGGCCCTGGTCGGCGCCCGTGAGATCGCCGGGCCCGTCATCGCCATGACCATCACCCTGGCGGCGGTCTATGCCCCCATCGGCCTGCTGGGCGGCGTCACCGGCGCCCTGTTCCGCGAATTCGCCTTCACCCTGGCGGGTGCGGTGGTCATTTCGGGTGTGGTGGCGCTGACCCTGTCACCCATGATGGCGTCGGTGCTGCTGCCCAAGGGCGGCGACCACACCGCGTTCTCGCGCTTCGTCGACCGCGCGTTCAACGGCTTGGCCAACTTCTATGAGCGGCGGCTGACCCGGGCGCTGGACTATCGTCCCGTCATCCTGCTGTTCGCCGTGGTCGTGCTGGCCAGCATCCCCTACCTGTACCTGCACGGCCGGTCGGAACTGGCCCCGGAAGAGGACCAGGGCATCCTGTTCAGCGTGTTCAAGGGCCCGCAGTACGCCAACATCGACTATACCCAGCACTATGCGCAGCAGCTGGACGCCGCCGGCGGCACCCTGCCCGAAGGACGGGAGCGCTTCCTGATCAGCGGCACCACCGGCACCAGCCAGGGCATCGCCGGCGTGCTGCTGAAGCCGTGGGGGGAGCGTGACCGGCCCATCCAGCAGTCGCTGGCGGCGCTGCAGGCGGCCTTCAACCAGGTGCCTGGCGAAAAGGCCCTGGTGTTCAACCTGCCACCCCTGCCCGGCACCACCGGCGGCCTGCCGGTGCAGATGGTGCTGAACGGCACCCAGGGCTTCCCCGCCCTCTATGAGGCGATGGACAAGATCAAGGCCGCCGCCGTCGCCAGCCACAAGTTCCTGGTGGTGGACAGCGACCTCGACTACAACACCCCCGTGGTGCGCATCCACATCGACCGGTCCAAGGCCAACGAGATGGGCGTCACCATGGCCAGCATCGGTGACACCCTGGCCCTGATGGTGGGTGAGAACTACGTCAACCGCTTCAACCTGCAGGGCCGGTCGTACGAGGTCATCCCTCAGGTGCCGCGCATCGACCGCCTGACGCCGGACAAGCTGACGCGCTTCTACGTCACCTCCGTCACCGGCGACCAGGTGCCGCTGTCCACCTTCCTGCGCCTGGAGGAGGGCACGGATCCCAACGCGCTGACCCACTACAACCAGATGAACTCCGCCACCTTCCAGGCCGTGCCCATGCCGGGCGTGTCCATGGGCGAGGCGGTGGCCTTCCTGGAAGACCAGGTGAAGCAGCTGCCGGCCGGCTATAGCCACAGCTATCTCAGCCAGACCCGGCAGTTCGTGGAGGAAGGCAACCAGCTGGCCATGACCTTCGGCTTCGCGCTGATCGTCATCTTCCTGGTGCTGGCGGCGCAGTTCGAAAGCCTGCGCGACCCGCTGGTCATCATGGTCAGCGTGCCCATGTCCATCTGCGGCGCGCTGATCCCGCTGTTCATCGGCATCACCTCGATCAACATCTACACCCAGGTGGGCCTGGTGACCCTGATCGGCCTGATCTCCAAGCACGGCATCCTGCTGGTGGAATTCGCCAACGAGATGCAGGTGAAGGAAGGTCTAGGCCGGCGGGAGGCCATCCTGCACGCCGCCCGCGTGCGCCTGCGCCCCATCCTGATGACCACCGCCGCCATGGTGGTGGGCCTGCTGCCGCTGCTGATCGCGTCGGGCGCCGGTGCCGCCAGCCGCTTCTCCATCGGCCTGGTAGTGGTGACCGGCATGTCCATCGGCACGCTGTTCACCCTGTTTGTCCTGCCGGCGGTCTATACCCTGCTGGCCAAGGATCACAAGGCGGCCGCCAGTTCGCGCCGCCTGCGGGAGATCGCCGAGGTCGCCTGACGGCGCTTCAGCGGTGCTGAGCATGGAAACGGCCGGGGGCGTCCCCGGCCGTTTTCTTTTGGAGGCGCAGCGCCCTGACCAAAGGTGAGTCCCCTTTTGCACCGGGCCACCCGCGTTGACAGAAGAACAAAAGCGGAACAATATCGGGGTGGGGGAACGGCGCGCCGCGCTGGCCGGCGGCCCCGTCGCGGTGGGACCGCATGAGCCAGCGCCCTGAAAATCCTTGGTTCTGGTATCGGCGGAGGCCTGCCGTGGTGCGCGTGTTCATGTCCTATTCCCACGTCGACGAAGCCCTGCGCGACCGGTTGGAAGTGCATTTGGCGCCCCTGAAGCGCCAGGGCGTGGCCCTCTGGCACGACCGGCGCCTGCTGGCCGGCGACGCGCTGGAGGACGGCATCGGCACGGCCCTGGCGGAGGCCGACGTGGTGCTGCTGCTGGTCAGTCCGGATTTCCTGGCCTCCCCCGCCTGCCATGATGGGGAGATGCAGCACGCGGTAGACCGCCACCGGACGGGGCGCGCGCGGGTGATTCCCGTTATCCTGCGGGCCTGCGACTGGCTGTCCACGCCGCTGCGCCACCTGCTGGCGGTGCCGCGCGACGGCCGGCCGGTCACGCTGTGGCCCGACCAGGACCAGGCCCTGCACGAGGTGGCCGTAGCCATCCGCCGTGCGGTGCTGGAGCGTACACCGCTGGCCAGCTGACCCACCGCCCCCTGGGGCCTTACTTCCTGGGGGAGACGCCGCCGGTCAATACAACGGGCGTCCAGCCCCGGGCACGGCCGTTGTCGCGCAGACGCACGGCCGGCACACCATCGCCGGCGCGATCTAAATCGACAATTTCTCGCAATCTGCGAGCCAAAATAGGATCGCCGGCGGCGTCCAGTTCATCGGCCGCACGCTCCAGTTTGCGGCGGATTTCCTCGGCATCGTAGTAGGTGATGTCTTCCATCGTGGCACCTATGACTTCATACACATGCCGTTAACGCAAAGTCCGTGCCGCTTCCCACCTAACCCTTGGGGTGCGGCATCAAGCGACTGTCGCACTATGCATCCGGACGTGGTAGGCAGGGCCATTCGCCAACGCGTCCAAGATCTTGGCCCGAGGAAATCACCCGCGATGTCCCCCGTCCTGGTCACCGGCAGCGCCGGGTTCATCGGCAACCACGTGGCGCTGGCCCTGTTGCAACGGGGCGTGGCGGTGGTGGGGCTGGACAACCTGACCCCCTATTACGACGTGACCCTGAAGGACGCGCGGCTGGCCCGCCTGCGCCCCTTCCCCGGCTTCACCGAGGCGCGTGTCGATCTGGCGGATCGGGCCGCCGTGGCGGACCTGTTCCACACCCACCGCTTCGGCCGGGTGGTGCACCTGGCGGCCCAGGCCGGCGTGCGATATAGCCTGGAACATCCGGCCGCCTACGTGGACAGCAACCTGGTGGGTTTCGCCAATGTGCTGGAGGGGTGCCGGGCGGCCGCCTGCGCCCATCTGGTCTACGCCTCCACCAGCTCGGTCTATGGCGCCAGCACCGCCATGCCCTTCAGCCCGCATGGGGGGGCCGACCACCCCATGACGCTCTACGCCGCCACCAAGCGCGCCAATGAGCTGATGGCCCATTCCTACAGCCACCTGTTCCGCATTCCCGTAACCGGCCTGCGGCTGTTCACCGTCTACGGCCCCTGGGGCCGCCCGGACATGGCGCTGTACAAGTTTGCGCAGGCCATCGTCGAGGGGCAGCCCATCGAGGTTTACGGCGAAGGGCGCATGCGGCGCGACTTCACCTACATCGACGACGTGGTGTCGGCCATCCTGGCCCTGCTGGATCGCCCGCCGACCATCGACGCGGCCTGGACCGGCGCCCGGCCCGATCCCGCCAGCAGCGGCGTCGCCCCCTATCGGCTGTACAACGTCGGCAGCGACCGCCCGGTGGAGTTGATGCGCTATGTCCGCCTGCTGGAGGAAAAGCTGGGCATGACAGCGGACATCCGCCTGTTGCCCATCCAGCCCGGCGACGTGCCCGCCACCTGGGCGGACATCGACGACCTGGCCCGCGACATCGGCTATGCCCCCGCCACGCCGGTGGAAGAGGGCGTGGCGCGGTTCGTGGAATGGTTCCGCGCCTACCGGGCCAGCGGGAAACCGGCCTGAACCGTCAGGCGACCTCGACCGGGTTCAGCACCATGGACGTGCGCTCGGCCACGTCGTTGATCCTGGACAGATAGTTCTGGAAGTGGGCCGTCGCGCGGTGGGCGGCGATGGCGTCGTTGTCCACGTACAGCTCATCCAGCACGAAGCGGTTGGGGTCGGCCTGGTCCTGCCAAATGTCCCAGCGCAGGTTGCCCGGCTCGGCCCGAGAGGGCGCCACCATGCCGGCCAACAGGGCCTTCAGCTCGTCCAGCTTGCCCGGCCGGGCGATGAGGATGGCAGTGATCTTCACGGTGTGGGTCATGGGGCTCTGTTCCTTTCGAGGGAGAGGCGGTGGGACCGGGAAGGCCCCGCCGCAGGGTCGTCTTTATGCCGCAACGGCGCGGTCCAGAGCCTGGACCAAGGCGGCCGCGAGCGGGTGGTCGGATCCGGGGTTCTGACCGGTGATGAGTTCACGGTCGACGATCACATGGGGCTGGAAGTTCACCGGGGTGGTGATGACCTCGCCACCCGCCGTCTGCAGCGCGTCGGCCACGTTGAAGTACAGCTTGGCGTGCAGGACGTTATCCTCGACCACCTTCTCCTCGGTGTTGGAGAAGACGGTCATCTTGTACCCGGCATACTGCCAGCCTTCAGCCCATTTCTTGGCAAGGTCGGCATCACCGGCGATCAGGGCGGCGCGGAACTCGCGGGCATGGACCAGGGCGGCGGTCACGGCGATGGGGCCATGGCACAGCAGGGCAGTGGGTTTGGCCTGCCCATGGAAGTGGCGCAGGATGGCCCCCAGGTCGGCATCCTGCATCAGGTCGACCCCGGGCGCCTGGCCGCCGGGCACGAACACGCCGGCGTAACCGTCCAGCCCTTCCGCCACCACGGCACGCAAGGTGCGCACCTGGTTCATCGCGGGATCGTTGGCGTAGAAGGTCCGGGCGCGCTGGTAGGCGACCTCATCACCGCCGAAATGCTTCGCGCTGTCCGAATTCGGGTCGATGGTCGGCTTGGTGCCGTCAGGCGTGGCCAGGACCACCTCGTAGCCGGCCTCGATCAGGGCTAGGACCGGCACGACGGTCTCATTCAGATACTGGCCGGTGGCGCCCCAGCCACCGCCCTGGATTTCGATCCGCGTGGCGTTGGAGCCAACCACAAGCACGGTGCCTTTGCTCATTTCATCCTCCGTTGGACTGGGTCCGTTTGATCAGGGTCGCGTCGTTCGCGATGGCCCAACCATGCGCCGGCGGGACATATTTCAGAACTTTATTTCTGTTATTTTAGATATTCATATGACATTATAACTGATGCGCTACGATCTGAACCTGCTGCCAGTCTTCGTGACATTGATGGAGGAGCGGAACGTGACCCGGGCCGCGGCGCGGCTGGGCATCACGCAGCCGGCGCTGTCCAACGCGCTGGCGCGCCTGCGCCTGGTCCTGCGCGATCCGCTGTTCGTGCGTGAACGCTATGGCATCCAGCCCACGCCAGTGGCCCTGGACCTGGCCCCGGTGATCGCGGAGGCGCTGGCCAGGATCGATGACGCCATCCTGGGCCAGCAGGAATTCGACCCGGCGCAGGCGGATCGCCTGCTGACCATCGCCCCCAACAGCTATGTCGAGTTCGCGCTGATGCCGGCGGTCGTCGCGCGGCTGCGGGATGTGGCGCCGGGCATCAAACTGCGCCTGGTCCCCTATGGCAACGACCTGGCCGACACGGGTGTCATTTCCGGCACCACGGCCATGGCGCTGGGGCGGCTGGTCGATCCGCCGGACAATCTGATCGTGCAGCACCTGATGGATGAGGGCTTGGCCTGCGTGGTGCGGGCCAGCCACCCCGACGTGGGTGACACCCTGACCCGCGACCAGTATGAGCGCATGAAGCACGTGAATGTGCTGCCACCGGGCCGCATGCGCGCCGGCCTGTTCCAGGCCCTGCAGCAGAGGGGTGTGAAACGCGAGGTGGCGGTATCCGTGACCCATTTCCTGGCGGTGCCGGAGATGATCGCCGTCACGGACTATTGCGCCACGCTGCCCAGCCTGATCTGCCGCCGCCTGGCCCATGACCCGCGCCTGCGCATCCTGCCGGCGCCGGTGGACCTGGGCACCTTTCCCGTCGATATGGCCTGGCATGTGCGCTACCGCCACGACCCGGCCCACCGCTGGCTGCGGTCACTGATGACCGACGTGGCGCGGGAGCTTCAGTCGGCCTCGGCCACCGTGGCCTTCCAGGACAGGTAGGACAGCACGGTCCATAGGCGGCCGGCGTGGTCATGGCGGCCCGACAGGTGCTGCCGCCACAGGGTGGCCGCCACCGGCGCCTGGATCAGGTTGTCCTGGGGCGCGGTGTCCAGCAAGGTGGCCGCCCAGTCGCGCAAGGGGCCGCGCAGCCAGACACCAAGGGGCGCGCCGAAGCCGGTCTTGGGCGCGGTGACGGCACCCGGCGGAATACGGTCGGCCAGCAGCCGGCGCAGCATCCATTTGCCCCGCCCATCGCGCAGGCGCTGGTGCAGCGGCAGGCGCAGGCCCCATTCCACCACGCGCGGGTCCAGCAGGGGCGCCCGCGCCTCCAGGCCGGCGGCCATGCTGGCGCGGTCCACCTTGACCAGCACGCCATCGGGCAGATAGCGGGCAAGGTCGCGCAGCTGCAGGCGCAGCGTCGGGTCGGCGCCCCCCGAGGGCGTAATGGGCGGCAAGGTCACGGGCGCGGACGGTTCGAACGCCAAGCCCGGGCGCAGGATGGCATCGGCCTTCATGCCCAGCATGGCGATATACGCCTGATCCTCGTCCGCCGCCGCCACGGCGCCCAGGAATTTGCCCACCTTGTCGGCCGGCTGGCGCAGGTGCGGCCTCAGCAGACGGGCGGCGCCATCAATCCAGGCGTCGGGCACGGCGGCGTCCAGGCGGGCCAGGCCGTGGCGCAGCCAAGCCGGCCGCCGCCGCCACCGGCCGACGGATCCCGCCCACAGGTGCCGGGAATAGCCGCCGAAGGCCTCATCCCCGCCATCGCCGGACAGGGCCACCGTCACGTGGCGGCGCGCCAGACGGCACAGCAGGGCCGTGGGAATGGCGGAGATGTCGGCGAAAGGCTCGTCATACATGCCGGCCAGGTGGGGCACCAGGTCCACCGCGTCGGCGGCCCCGACGCGCAAGGTGGTGTGGTCGGTGCCCAGGGCCTTGGCCGTTGCCTCGGCCGCGGCGGACTCGTCGAACTCCGCCTCCCCAAACCCAATGGTGAAGCTGCGGATGGGGGTGGCGCTCTGCCCCTGCATCAGGGCCGCCACCAGGGCGCTGTCGATGCCGCCGGAGAGGAAGACGCCCAGCGGCACGTCCGACACCATGCGCCGGCGCACCGCGTCGGTCAGCAGGTCGCCGGTCAGGCGCAGGATCTCGAGATCCTCCAGCGTCAAAGGGGCCGCCAGGGCGCGGCGGGCGGCGTCCGCAACCGACCAATAGGCCCGCGTCTCGGCACTGCCGTCGGCCGACACCGTCATGCAGGTGCCCGGCGGCAGTTGGCGGATACCGGTGAAGGCCGTGCGCGGCGCCGGGATGAAGCCGTGGCGGAAATAATCGGCCAGCGCCGCCTCGTCCGGCACGGCGTGATAGCCCAGCTCCGCCCTGACGGCCTTGAGCTCGGACGCGAACAGCAGCACGCCGTTGCTGAGCGACCAGTAGAGCGGCTTTTCCCCCAGCCGGTCGCGCACCAGCATCAGCCGGCGCTCCTCCGCCAGCCAGATGGCCAGGCCGAACATGCCGTTGCAGGCGGCCAGCGCGCGGGCGGCACCCCAGCGCGCGATGGCCTCCACCAGCACCTCGGTATCGGACTGGCCGCGGAAGGCCACCCCCTCCCCCACCAGCTGCTGGCGCAGGTCCTGGTAATTGTAGATCTCGCCATTGAAGGCGACGGTGACCCGGCCGTCGGCCGAGGTCATGGGCTGATGGCCCAGGGGGGAGAGGTCGATGATGGCCAGGCGGCGGTTGGCCAGCGCCACGCCGGCGGCGTCATCCTGCCAGACGCCCCGGTCATCGGGCCCGCGATGGGCCAGTCGGTCGATCATCACGCCCGCCTGGCGCGCCAGCCGGGTGCCGTCCGCCCCCCCGAATACCCAAAGCCCCGCGATGCCGCACATGGTTCCGCCCTGTGATTCCAGGATTCCCCGTAACGGGGATATCCAGGAATACAGGGCGTTACCGGTCAGCCGCCAGCGAATTGCGCCAGCCGCCACTTTGCGTTGGGCAGCGCCCTTAGGCCGCGCGCAGCGAGGCGATGGCCTTCGACACGCTGGCGCTCAGCGCCGACGTCTCCGTCCCCAGGATTTGCGAAGAGGACAGGACCTCGTCGCTGGAGCGGTGGGTGCTGTCGGCGATGGCCTGCAGGCCGGCCACGTTCTCCGCCACCACGGCCGTGCCCTGGGACGCCATCTGGACGTTGCGGGCGATCTCGCGGGTCGCGGCCTCCTGCTGTTCCACGGCGGCGGCGATGGCGGAGGAGATGGTAGTGATCTCGTTCACCGTCTGCTGAATGGCGGCGATGGCCTGGACGGCCTCGCGTGTCGCTCCCTGCATGCTGGTGATCTGGCCGCCGATCTCCTCGGTGGCTTTCGCGGTCTGGGTCGCCAGGCTCTTGACCTCGCTGGCCACAACGGCGAAGCCCTTGCCGGCCTCACCGGCCCGCGCCGCCTCGATGGTGGCGTTCAGCGCCAGCAGGTTGGTCTGGCTGGCGATCTCGCTGATCAGGCGCACGACGGAGCCGATGCGATCGCCCTGGTTCTGCAGCCGTTCCATCTGCTGGGTGCTTTCCTCCACCCGGACGCGGGCGTTGGTGGCCATGGTGGCTGCACGGGTGACCTGGCCGCTGATTTCCCCGAAGGACACGGACAGTTCCTCCGCCGCGCTGGCCACGGCCTGCACGTTGCTGTTGGCCTCGGTCACGGCGCGGTCGACCACGGTGGTGCGTTCCTGCCCCACCTGGGCCTGGTCGCTGAGGCCCCGGGCGTTGCCGGCCAGTTGCTGCACGGCGGCGTTCAGGCGTTCCACCAGGCTGTGGACGGAGCTTTCCAGGCTGTCGGCGATGCGCAACGAGGCCTGGCGCTTCTCACCCTCCGCCCGCTTCTCCGCCTCGGCCTGTTCCCGGGTCAGGCGATCGCGGTCGGCCAGGTTGGCCCGGAAGACGGCCAGCGCGCCGACGATGGCGCCCAGCTCGTCCTTGCGGGCCAGCGCCTCGATGTTCACGGCGGTGTTGCCGGCGGCCAGGGCCTCGGTGGCGCTGGAAATGCGGTCGATGGACCCCTTCAGCATGCGCACGATGACGAAGGTGATGGCGGCCACGCCCAGCACCACGATCAGCACGATGATGGTGGACAGGGTCTGGGTGGCGGTGGCGCTGGCGTCCATGTCCTTGATGGCGGTGGCGGCGGTGGTCCGCTCATGCGCAGCGGCGGCGCTGAGGCGGTCCTGCACGCCCTGCAGGCTGGCGCGCAGCGGTTCCAGGAAGGACACGGCGGACTGGGCGTCGATGCCCAGCATGTCCTTCACGAAACCCACCGGCTGGCCCAGCTTGTCGATGTCCTGGCCCACGGTGACCAGCTCGGCCTTGGTCTTGCCGTCGGGCAGGCGGTCCTTGGCGCGTTCCACCGCCTCCTTCGCCTTGCCCATGCGCTGGACCACGCCGTCCAGCATGGCAACGGAGGTCTTGGCGTCACCACCGGCGGTGGCGGCCGCCAGGGCGTAATAGAGATCCTTGGCGGCGCCGTTCAGCTCGCTGGATGCGCTCAGTAATTCGGCGGTGGCCTCGAAGCGGACCTCGCCCACATCCTTGGCGGTAGTGGTGATGCCGCCCACCACCTGGTGGGAAGCGATGGCCATCGCCACCAGGGCCACCAGCCCGATCGCGGGGGCCGCGAACAGCTTCAACGCCATGGGAAGATCATCGAACCGCATCACCTTCATCCTTTCACCAATCTTGGCCACCAGTCCTGAGCCGGCTTACGCCCGTCTTCTTGAATTCCTGTGGGCCGGGCACCCCCAAGGCGTCGGCGGGATGGACGGCCCAACCCAGCCGCCCACCCCACCCCTCGGGAGCCCGCCCGGGGTCCTTACTTCTCGGTGACCATCATCTTGAAGTTCGGGTCGAACTCGACACCGGCGGCGCTTGCCGCCGCCTTGCTGACGTAGATGGTGACCTTGGGCGTGGTCTCGACGGCGATGACGCAGCCGCCGGCATCGACGCAGGCGATGTCGTTGCCCACGGTGACGGTGCCCTTGGCCAAGGCCTTCTTGCCCTCGGCGGCGGAGGACACGAACACGGCGTAGGCGCCCGGGGCGGCGTCACCGGCGGCAACGGCGGCACCCGGCAGGGCCGCCTGCACCGCCGCCACCGGGGCGGCGCCGGCGGTCACCACCACCTTGGCACCGGCAGGGGCCTTGGTGGTCAGGAAGCCCAGGGCCTTGGCGGCGATGGTCACCTGCTTGGCGTCCATCTCCGCCGCACCGGCCAGGCCGGACACCGACAGGGCGGCGGCCAGCACGGCGGTCTTCAGGATCATGCTGTTCATTACTCTTTCCCCCTTAGAACTTGTACGTGGCCGTTCCCCAGACACGCCGTTCCGCCTGGGGCGTCACGGCCAACTGGGTGTGGTCCTGCAGCAGGTTGCTGCCCGCCAGCGTCAGGGAGAAATCGTCGCTGACCTTGTAGGAGACGGCGGCCTGGGCGGTCAGGCCCTGGCTGACGGTATAAAGGCCGGGGCCCTTGGCCGTCTGGTAATAGGCGGCGTAGTCGGACTTCCAATACAGGAACAGGTCCGTGGTCCATCGGCCGAAGTCATAACCGACATTGCCCTTCACTGTGTTCTTGGGCGTTGAGCGCTGATAATTCACCGGCACTGTCCCCGGCTTGAAGGTGAAGCTGTCGATGGGGTTCAGCCACGTCCACGACGCCGACCAACGCATGCCGCCGAGCTTGCCGTGCAGTTCGGCCTCGGTGCCCCATTCCTTGCTGTTGCCGAAATTCTCGCCCAACAAGATGGTGGGGTAGCCATTGATGAAATGGATGGAGCTGAAAGCGATGGACTTGTAGTCCTCGGTCTTTTGATACAGGGCGGAAACCTTGGCGGCGCCGTTAATGGCGGAAATGGCTCGCTGGTAACCCAGTTCGTAATTCGTCACCACGGTCGGGTTGACATAAGGATTGCCCGTAACCTGGACCGAGCCGGGTGCCTGCTTGCTGACAGTGTTGTTGCCCAGTTCAATCAGGGTAGGTGACTGGATGCCCCGGCCGGCCGTGGCCGTGATGGTATCGTCAGCCGACGGATGCCAAACGACACCGGCGTTGTAGGAGAAGGTGTCGAAGGCACGGTTGTTATAGTCGGCGGTGGTGAAGGGCACCGGTGCGAACCCGCTGCGGTTCAGCCAGGTGTGGTCCCAGCGGCCGGCCAACGTCAGGCTGAGGGTGTCGGACGCCTGCCAATTGTACATGTTGGACAGGGCAAAGTCCTGATAGCCGGTTGTGGCGCCCTTGCCCGGGGAGCTGTCGATGCTGTTGTCGCGGTATTCCAGGCCGACGCGGGTGGTCAGCGTAGGCGTCAGCTTCACCAGGTCCTGCACCTGCACCACGGTGGTGTCGGTATCGGATGCCACGGAGGTGATGGCGCCGTTATTCAACAGGTTCAGATGGTAGTCCAAGTGGTTGCTGTAGGCGGTGGCATCGACAAGGCCCCAGTCTGTATTGGCCTTCACCGTGCCCTTGAAGGAGCGGGTCTGGTACTGGCCCTGCGTGGGGCCTTGCAGCGCGGTCATGCCGAATTCGTCGGCACGGCTCCAGGTGCCTTCGAAGCCGGCCTGCACATCGGGGGTGATCTGGGCCAAGCTGTCCATGGAGGCGGCGCGGCGCATGGAGCCGTTGCCGCGCAGGCCCTGGACCAACTTGTCGGACGCGGTGCCGTACTCATCCATGTTCCAGCCGCCGGCGGAGAAGCGCACGCCGACCTTGTCGCCCAGCTTTACGCTCTTGACCGCGTCAAACTCCTTCTGGCCCTGGCTGCCGACGGTCACCTGGGCTGCGCCAACATCGTCGTACAGGGGGTTATAGGTGATGATGTTGACCACGCCGGAGACGGCGTTGAAGCCGAACAGGGCGGCCTGCGGGCCCTTCACCACCTCGATCTGGCGGATTTCGGGCAGTTGCACCGGGATGGCGGACCAGATGGTTACACCGTAATGGTCCAGGTAGACTTGGCGGCCGTTCACCAGCACCAGCAGGCGCGGGTTGTTGCCCTGGTTGTAGCCATCCACGCCCACGTCGGCGCCGGAGACACCCCAGGACAGCACATCCACGCCGGCCACCCGGTTCAGGATGTCGGGAATGGTGCGCGCGCCGGAGTGGGCGATCTCGTCCGCGGTGATGATGGTCATGGGGGCCGGCGCCTCGCTGGCGCGCTGCGGCTGGCCGGTGGCCGAGGTCGTCACCGCCTCGCCGAACAGGTCTTCCAGCGACCCGTAGTTCATGGACTGGGCCTGCGCACTGGACGCGATAGCGACACCCAACAGCGTCAGCACCAGCCGGGACGGCGAACGCGCCAATTTGGACTTCAAACGCATGGTGTTTTTCATTCTTTAACCCCAACTCACCCGAGACAAGACGACGACGGATTGTTTCGGGTTAACTGGTTCACATAACAACCTGAGCAATATATTCTTTTGGATACTCCAAAGGGTATTTTTTATAAAATGTTTTGTCGTTAACTGTACATTTACCATGATTACTTAATCAATTCCCTCTACATCCTTAATACATAAAATTTATCTGATCCATTATTCGGTAGTCGCTACTTGGGTATGTCGCCGATGGTTGGATTGGTGCCATGCGACTGCGACACTATCGGCGGGCCCGTCTTCCTGCGAAAAAGACATGTGGCGGCAAGGCCTTGGCAGGGGCACCGCCAAATGGCGCGCTCCCCTGGCCCGAAGGTTCCGGCATGCCAAGCGACACACCCACCACCGCCGCCCCGGCGGCATCCGCGACCCAGATTGGTAAAGACCTGCCCTATCTTGAGGTCGGCACCGCGGCCTATCGCCGGGTGACGGCCATCCTGTTCGTGGCGGGATTTTCCACCTTCGCCACGCTCTATTGCGTGCAGCCGCTGCTGCCGGACTTCGTGCGCGCCTATAGCATCAGCCCGCCGGGGGCCAGCCTGTCGTTGTCCGTCACCACGGCGGCGCTGGCCGTGGCCCTGCTGGTGGCCGGCGCCATTTCCGACCGCTCAGGGCGCAAGGGCATCATGGTGGCCTCATTGGCCCTGTCCGGCGGCCTGGGCCTGGCCAGCGCGCTGGCGCCCGGCTGGCCCCTGTTCCTGGTGCTGCGGGCCCTGGCCGGGCTGGCGCTGGGCGGGCTGCCCGCCGTCGCCATGGCCTATGTGGCGGAAGAGGTGAACCCGAAATCCGCCGGCCTCACCATGGGACTGTACATCGGCGGCACCGCCATGGGCGGCATGGCGGGCCGCATCCTGACCGTGCTGATCACCGACGTTTCCAACTGGCGGGTGGCGGTGGGCATGGTGGGCGGGGTGGGCATCCTGGCCGCCCTCACCGTGGCCACGGCCCTGCCACCGTCACGCCATTTCCGCCAGCGCGAGGGTGGCCTGTGGAGCGGCCTGACCGCCGCCTGGCGCCTGCACCTGTCGGACGGCGGACTGGTCGCCCTGTTCGCCACCGGCTTCCTGGCTATGGGCGCCTTCGTCACCGTGTTCAACTATGTCGGCTTCCGCCTGCAGGCGCCGCCCCTGAGCGTTCCCCCCGCCACGGTGGCCGTGCTGTTCCTGGTCTATGTCTTCGGCATCATCAGCTCGCCCCTGTTCGGCGGGCTGTCCAGCCGGTTCGGCCCCGGCCGGGTGCTGGTGGCGTCGTCCGTGTTGATGCTGGCGGGCCTGGGCATCATGGACATCGCGCGGCTGGACACGCTGGCGCTGGGCCTGGGCCTGTTCACCTTCGCCTTCTTTGGCGTGCATTCGGTGGCATCCGGCTGGATCGGCCTGCGCGCCCGGCAGCACCGGGGCCAGGCCTCCGCCCTCTACCTGTTCGCTTATTACATGGGCTCCACCCTTGCCGGGACGGCCGGCGGCTTCTTCTGGCACGGCTGGGAATGGACCGGGATCACCCTGTTCGTGGGCGGCCTGCTGGGGTTGCTGATCCTGAACGCCCTGGGCCTTGCGTCCCGGCGCACCCAATAGAACAATCTATTTATGTTATATGCGGAATATAACACATTGACTTGAGTTTATTTAGGCGGTCATACTGCGCATCACGCGGTAATTCTCGTGAGGATGTCATGGCCGCCAGCCCCGCCCACCCCCCGCCCGACGATGGCGGTTTCTTCGTGCCGGATGACGTGCCCCCGGCCCTGGCCGACCTGCTGCGGGAGATCGGACCGCCCCGGTATCGCGATATCCCCTTGGACGCCTTGCGTTCCGGCTATGTGGAAAGCCGCCGCCCCCTGGCGCCGGAGCCGCCGGCCCTGGCCTCGGTCATGGACCAGATCATCGGCGGGCCGGGCGGCCCCCTGCGGGTGCGCATCTATCGCGCCAATTTCGGCTGGCGGCCGGTTCCGGCGCTGTTGTTCCTGCACGGCGGCGGCTGGACCATCGGCAATCTGGAAAGCCATGACATCCTGTGCCGCCAGTTGGCGGCGGCCTCCGGCCACACGGTGGTGGCGGTGGACTACCGCCTGGCGCCGGAACATCCCTATCCCGCCGCCCTGGACGACGCCTGGGCCGCCCTGACCTGGCTGGCTGCCAGCGCGGAGCGCCTGGCCATCGACCCGCTGGCCATCGGCGTGGCCGGCGACAGCGCCGGTGGCAACCTGGCTGCCGTGCTGGCGCTGAAGGCACGGGACGAGGGCGGGCCGCACCTGAAGACCCAGGTGCTGATCTATCCCTGCACCGATCTCAACGCCGACCGTCCGTCCCACCACCGCCGCGCCAACGGCTATCTCATGAGCCGGGAGCAGTACCTGTGGTACGTGGACAACTACGCGAACGGCGCCGATCGCAATGACTGGCGCCTGTCGCCCCTTCTGGCCGGCAGCTTGGCCAGCCTGCCACCCGCTGTCATCCTGACCGCCGGCCTGGACGTGCTGCAGGATGAGGGGCGGCAGTATGCCGCCCGCCTGGCCGGCAGCGGGGTGCCCGTGCTGCACACCGTCTATCCCGACATGGTGCACGGCTTCATCACCCTGGGCGGCCGCCTGCCCCAGGCGCAAAAGGCGGTGAACGACATCGCCAAGGGCCTGGCATCCTTCGACATTTACAATTTCATCGACGGCGCCGGGATTTGATACGCTGCCCCCGACTGAAAGGGGGATGAGGAACCATGGCGACCAAGGGAACACCGGCGGTGCGCGCGGTGGAGGCGGCGGGTGTCCCCTACCGCCTGCTGGAATACGACTACGACCCCAACGCCGCCGCCATTGGCCTGGCCGCGGCGGAGGCGCTGGGCCTGGATCCCGCCCTGGTCTACAAAACCCTGGTCTGCCAGCTGGAGGGCGGGCCGGGGGGCTTGGCGTGCGCCATCATCCCGGCCGGAGCGCGCCTGGACTTAAAGGCACTGGCAGCGGCGGCCAAGGCCAAGAAGTCGGACCTGGCGCCCCAGGCGGTGGCGGAGCGCAGCAGCGGCTATGTCGTGGGCGGCATCAGCCCCCTGGGCCAGCGGCGCACGCTGCCCACCTTTCTGGACCGGTCGGCCGAAACGCTCTCGGAGATCATCGTCAACGGCGGGCGCCGGGGCCTGCAACTGGCGCTGGCCCCGGCCGACTTGGTCAAGGCTGCCGATGCGCGGTGGGCCGACATCACGGCCTGATCCCCACCTTACACCACCCCAACCTTACGCCCCGTTGCCAAAACCGGCGCCCAGCCGGAACATGGTCCCATCCGAACGGCGCCCGCATTAAGAGGCGCCGCCGGTCGGGAGGAAGCATGTCGCATGTCCGCAGCGCCGTCCGGGCCTGGCGCCTGGCCACGGTCGCGTTCGTGGTCCTGGTTTGTGCCCAGGCTTGGAATCGGCGTGCCATGGCCGGCGCGGTGGAGAACGAGGCCAGCGCCCCGCGGCTTTCCATCATCTACCCCCGATACGTGGAATCCGGCGACGACCCCCGTGCCGACTATCCGCTGGGCCTGCTGCGCCTGGCGCTGGATGAGATGGGCGTCCGCTACACCCTGCAATCCAGCGACACCCTGATGGAACGCACCCGGGCCGTGGCGGCGCTGAAGACGGGTGCCGTCATCAACCTTGCCTGGGTGGGCAGCAACGCGGAACTGGAGCGCGAGCTGCGTCCCATCCGTATCCCCCTCTACCGGGGCCTGCTGGGCTATCGCCTGTTCATCATCCGCCGGCAGGACCAGCCCCGTTTCACCGCCGTGCAGAGCCTGGACGACCTGCGCCAGCTGACGGCGGGCCAGGGCCTGGGCTGGACCGACGTGGACATCTTCCAGGCAGCCGGGCTGCCGGTCGAGACCTTCCGCTATGACCTGCTGTTCCGCCTCATGCAGCAGGGACGCCTGGACTATTTCCCCCGCAGCGCCAGTGAAATCTATGCCGAGCTAGCGGCGCATGCCGCCGACTGCCCGGATTTGGCGGTGGAGGACAGCCTGCTGCTGGTCTATCGGCTGCCGCTGTATTTCTTCACCAACAAGAAGGACGAGGCCCTGGCCGCGACCATCGAGGAGGGGCTGCGCCGCGCCTACGATGATGGCTCCTTCCTGAAATACTTCAACGGGCACCCTGCCATCCGGAAGCTGCTGGCCGAGGCGCACCTGGACACCCGCCGGCGCATCGACATTCCCAACCCGGTCCAGTCGCCGGAGACGGCCGCCCTGCCGGACAAATACTGGTTCGACCGGTAGAGCACGCGCCTTTAGGTTGCCGCCAGCGCCGCCGCCAGGCGGTCCAGCGCGCCGACGTCCGCTGCCAGGCCCAGGCGCAGCCAGGCCTGGCAGCCAGCGTGTTCCGGAAAGGGCCGCGTCCACAGGCCGGCCTGGGCCAGGTGCCGCCAAAGGGCGGCGGCGTCACCGGCATCCACCAGCCGATACAGCGCCGTGCCGCCGATAACGCGCAGGCCCCCGGCCCGCAGCACATTGTCCAGCGCCTCCGCCGCAGCGCTCAGCCGGCGCCGCATGGTGGCCTGCCAGCCCAGGTCGGCCAGTGCCGCCGCGCCCACCGCCAGCGCGGGGCCGCTGACGGCCCAGGACCCCAGCGCCAGGCGCACCGCGTCCAGCAGCGCCGGCGGCGCCAGGACGAAACCCAGGCGCACACCGCCCAGGCCGAAGAACTTGCCGAAGGATCGCAGGATGACCAGCCCCGGCGCACCCGCGTGCGGGCACAGGCTGCGCGTGGGGTCCAGGTCGGCGTAGGCCTCGTCCACCACCAGCCAGCCGCCGCGCGCAGCCAGACGGGCGGCCCGATCCAGCAGGTCACCCACCTCCCAGGCGCGACCATCGGGGTTGTTGGGGTTGCACAGCACCACCACGTCGGCGGCGTCTACCGCGTCCTCAGGTGCCGTCACGGTACGCACGGCATGGCCGGCGGCGGCCCACGCACGGGCGTGGTCGCCATAGGTGGGGCCGACGATGGCCACCTCCCCGGCGGCGCGCAGACGCGGCAGGGTTTGGATCAGCAGCTCCGATCCCGGTGCCGCCACCAGGCTGTCCGGCCCCGGCGCGCCATAAGCCAAGGCCGCCGCCGCCAGCAGCGCCCGCAGGTCACCGCGCGTGGGCAAGCCCGTCCAGGCGACGGGCGGGATGGGGGGCAAGGGATAGGGCCAGGGATTGATACCGGTGCTGAGATCGACCCAGGGGCCGGGTGCATCGGGGAACAGGGACACCGCCTGGGTCAGGTCGCCGCCATGACGGATCTGGATTTCGGGCGTCATCATGCTAAACCCCAGACATCATGAGCGTCTTCCCCACCCTTTACCCCGTCCTGCCCTGGCTGGCCCTGGCCGCCTTGGCGCTGGAGGCCCTGCTGGGCTATCCCGACGCCCTGTATGCCCGCATCCGCCATCCGGTGGTGTGGATCGGTGCCCTGATCAGCGGGCTGGACCACGCCTGGAACCAGGCCGAACGGCCGGTGGCCTGGCGCAAGGCGGCCGGCATCCTGGCCGAGCTGGTGCTGGTGGGGGTGGCGCTGGCCGTCGGCGTCCTGCTGCAATCCTTGCTGGCGCGCCTGGGTGGCCTTTGGGGAACCGTGGCGATGGGCTTGGTGGCCAGCAGCCTGCTGGCCCAGCGCAGCCTGCACCGCTTCGTCGCCGCCGTGCCGCGCGCGTTGCGCCAGCGCGGGCTGGAGGGCGGGCGGGAGGCGGTATCGCACATCGTCGGCCGCAACCCCGCCAGCCTGGATGAGGCCGGCGTGGCCCGCGCCGCCATCGAAAGCCTGGCGGAGAACTTTTCCGACGGGGTGGTGGCGCCGGCCTTCTGGCTGGCGGTGGGTGGCCTGCCGGGAGTGCTGGCGTACAAGGCCATCAACACCGCCGACAGCATGGTGGGCCATCGCACCCCCCGGCATGAGGCCTATGGCTGGGCGGCCGCCCGGCTGGACGACGTGGTGAACCTGCCGGCCTCGCGCCTGACGGCCCTGCTGCTGGTGCTGGCGGCCTGGACGCGCGGCCCCGCCGGGGCCAAGGCGGCGTTGGTTGCCGTCCGCCGTGACGCCGGCCATCACCGCAGCCCCAACGCCGGCTGGCCGGAGGCCGCCATGGCGGGCGCCCTGGGCCTGCGCCTGGCCGGTCCCCGCACCTATGGCGATGTGCGGGTGGACGACCACTGGATGGGCGACGGCCGGGCCGAGGCCACCGCCGCCGACATCGAGGCCGGCCTCAGCCTTTACCGCCGCAGCCTGGCCCTGCTGTGGGGCTTGGCGCTGATCGCCGCCTGGATAAGCTAGGACGGAAATGCGGGGAAGCCAAACCCGCGGATGCGGCCGCCCGGCATTTGAGGGCAAAAAAGCCATCCCCCTCATCTCTGAAACAGCACGTCGGACAGTGGATGCCGCTGTTCCCAGTGGGCGCGTTCCAGTTCGGGCACGTCGTCCGGCTCGGCGGGGTAGCCGATGCAAAGATAGCCCACCAGGCGCCACTCGGCCGGCACCGCCAGCAGGCCGTTCATCACCTCTGGCCGCAGGATGGAAACCCAGCCGAGGCCGATCCCCTCCGCCCGCGCTGCCAGCCACAGCGTCTGGATGGCCGCGACGGCGGAATAGGCCAGGGTCTCGGGCATGGTGCGGCGGCCCAGGCCGGCGCCTTGCGTCGGGTCGGGATCGACGAACACCGCCAGGTGGCAGGGCGCCTCGCGCAGGCCCGCCAGCTTCAGGCGGGCGTACAGGCGGGCGCGATCCTGCGCCTGGGCGGCCAGCGCCTCGGCGTTGCAGCGCTCGAATTCCATCCGCACGGCGTCGCGGCGGGCGGGATCGTCCACCCGGACGAAGCGCCAGGGCTGGCTGAGGCCCACGGACGGCGCCAGGCAGGCCAGGTCGAGCAGCCGTTCCAGCAATCCATCGGGCAGCGGATCGGTGCGGAAACGCCGCACGTCGCGCCGCCAGACCAGTAGGTCACGGAAGTGGGCCCGGAAGTCTGCGTCGAAGTCGGGGCACGGCCTGTCGGGAGCGGTCATCGGCTGATGGCCCATAGTGCGTCGAGATCCAGGTGGCGTTCGGCGGCCTCGGCCAACTCATCGAGCGCCGCCTCCACCGTGCCGTCATAACTATCGAGGCCGGGCGCCACGTTCCATCGCCGCAGCCATGCCGCCCGCTGGGCGTCATGGCCGAACAGGCCGTGGACATAAGTGCCGGCGATGCGGCCATCAAGGCTGACCGCCCCCTCCGCCACCGCCTCGCCACCCTCCGCCTCCAGATACAGCAGCGGCCGGGCGCGGTCCGGCCCCTGGGTCACACCCAGGTGCATTTCATACCCCGTGAGGGCCGACCCGCTGGCGGCGTCGTGGCCCGTCACCGCGCGCAGGGTCTTGGCCGGGGCCAGCACGGTTTCCACGTCCAGGTAGCCCAGGCCGGCGGCGATGCCGGGCGGCCCCTCGATGCCGTCGGGGTCGGCAACCGTCCGGCCCAGCATCTGATAGCCGCCGCACAGGCCCAGCACCCAGCCCCCCCGACGCACATGGCCCGCCAGGTCGATGTCCCACCCCTGCGCGCGGAAGAAGGCCAGGTCGGCCAGGGTGGCCTTGGACCCCGGCAGGATGACGCCGTGGGCGTCGCCCGGCAGGGGCCGGCCGGGGGGCACCATCACCACCGTAACGCCCGGCTCCAGCCGCAGGGGGTCGAGGTCGTCGAAATTGGCGATGCGCGACAGCATGGGCACGGCGACGCGCAAGGCTCCACCGGAGGCGCGTTTCGCCCAGTGGGCCAAGTCCATGCCGTCCTCGGCCGGCAGGCGGGCTGCCGCCGGCTGGTGCGGCATGACGCCGAAGCAGGGCCAGCTGGTGCGGGCCTCGATCTCCGTCACGCCCTTTTCGAACAAGCGGACGTCACCGCGGAACTTGTTGATCAGGAAGCCGCGGATCTGGGCGCGATCCTCCACGTCCAGCACGCGATGGGTGCCCACCAGGCTGGCGATGACCCCACCCCGGTCGATGTCGCCGGCCAATACCACCGGTACACCGGCCGCGCGGGCGAAGCCCATGTTGGCAATGTCCCCGGCGCGCAGGTTGGTTTCCGCCGGGCTGCCCGCCCCTTCCACCACCACCAGGTCGCACTCCCCCCGCAGGCGGTGGAAGCTTTCCAGCACGGCCGGCAGCAGTTCCCCCTTGCGGCGCTGGTAGGCCGAGGCCTGAGCATTGCCCAGCACGCGGCCGCGCAGCACCAGTTGCGCGCCCAGGTCCGTCTGCGGCTTCAGCAGCACCGGGTTCATGTCCACCGAGGGCGCGACACCGCAGGCGCGGGCCTGCAGCGCCTGGGCGCGGCCGATCTCCCCCCCGTCCGGTGTCACGGCGGCGTTGTTGGACATGTTCTGCGGCTTGAACGGGCGCACCCGCAGGCCGCGCCGGGTATAGGCCCGGGCCAGGGCCGCCACCAGCAGCGACTTGCCCACGTCCGAACCGGTGCCCTGGATCATCAGGGCGCGGGCGCCCCCGGCGGTGCGGTCGGCCATCAGAAGTCGATCCCGCGCTGCGCCTTGATGCCGGCCTGGAAAGGATGTTTCACCGCCTGAAACTCCGTCACCAGGTCGGCAGCCTCGATGATCTCGGGCTTGGCGTTGCGGCCGGTGACCAGGACATGGGTGTCGGGCAGGCGGGCGTTCAGCCCGGCCAGAACATCGGCCACATCCAGGTAGCCGTAGCGCAGCACGATGTTGATCTCATCCAGCACCACCAGGTGGTACTGCGGGTCGGCCAGCATGCGGCGGCCCAGTTCCCACGCGCGGACGGCGGCGGCGATGTCCCGCTCCTTGTCCTGGGTATCCCAGGTGAAGCCCTCGCCCATCACATGGTGGTCGATCAGGTCGGAAAAGCGCGTCAGCGCCGTCTGCTCGCCCGTCGCCCAGTTGCCCTTCACGAACTGGATGAAACCCACGCGCAGGCCATACCCGGCGGTACGCAGCATCATGCCCAGCGCCGCCGTGGTCTTGCCCTTGCCGGGGCCCGTGTGGACCATCAGCAGGCCCTTCTCCCGGGTGGCCTGGGCGACACGGGCGTCCTGCACGGCCTTGCGCTTCTGCATCTTCTCGCGATGGCGGGCGCCTTCGTCATCCGGGGACTCAAGATCGGCCATGGCTACCTCCTTCCGCTCTTATTTCACTTTCAGGGGTAGGCCCGCCACCGTCAGGAACACCTGCGACGCCGTGGCCGCCAGGCGCTGGTGCAGCCGGCCGGCGTGGTCGCGGAAGGCGCGGGCCAGCGCGTTCTCCGGCACGATGCCCATGCCTACCTCATTCCCCACCAGGACGGTGGCGCCCGTACGGGCGGCCAGCGCCCCCTCCAGCGTGGCGACGGCGGCGACCACGTCGCGGTCGGCCAGCATGACGTTGGTCAGCCATAGCGTCAGGCAATCGACCAGGACCGGCCCGTCGCCGGGGGCGGCCAGCGCGCCGGCAAGGTCCAGCGGCGCCTCCACCGTCGTCCAGCCGGGCACGCGGTCGGCCTGGTGGCGGCCGATGCGGTCGCGCATCTCGTCGTCCCAGGCCTGGGCGGTGGCGATATAGGTCCAGGGCCCGGGCAGGGCGGTCACCAGCCCCTCGGCGAAGCGGCTTTTGCCGGAGCGGGCCCCGCCCAGGACCAGAGTGACGCCAGGGACGGCCGTGTGCTCATGCGTCATCAGTCAGTTCCATCCCACCGGCCTCATGCACCCGTGGTATCAGAGGCCAAGACCAGCCGGAAGGAGGGGATTACCTGTCGACGAGACCGAGCGGCCACGGGGCCCCTGGGACCCGCCGCGCCGCTGACCGGTTCCGCCGGGACACCCCGCCCCCGCGACCATGCGAATGCCACCGGCGGCAGGTCTCCTGGCTCACGGGTCACGGCGCCGGCCCAGCCTTCCCAGGTTCCGTTGGGAACCCAGTGGCCATTCCCCGTGCGGCGGGGTGGGCGGCGCTCGCCGTTCACAGTTGCGGGGGCAGCCATGGAGTCGGATGCCGCGCATCCCCACCACGTTCCCTTTTCATCCACAGGCGGACCTGCGGAACCGTCGGCGATGGCAGCCTTACGGCAATCGCCCGTGCCGGGCAAGGGCGGCGTCGCGACATTTTATCTTAAATATGCAACGGCCAAGCCTTGGCACTTGACCTTGAGCACAAAGGTGGTAGGCATAGACCATAGAGCCTATTACCTATGAGATAGGTTATTCTGCAGCATGGTTCGCCCGCCACTTCCTTCCCTGGCCCGCCCGCTGGTGCTCGGCCTCGCCCTTTGGGCGATCGCCCTGGTGGTGATCGAGGCGCAGGTGATTAGTGGACGGTTCGTTTCTGAATTCCACATCTACGCCGAGGCCACCTGGGCCTGGTGGCAGGGCGCTGAGATTTACGAGGATGGCATCAACGGCTTCCTTTACCTGCCATCCAGCGCCGTGCTGTTCACCCCGTGGGCCTATCTGCCGCCGCTGCTGGGCGATGCGCTGTGGCGTCTGAGCCTGCTGGCCGTCTGCTGGTGGGGCGTGGCCCGGCTGTGCCGCCTGCTGGCGCCGGCGAAACGTCAGGGCACCGATTGGCAGCGCCTGTTCGGCGTGGCCCTGCTGGCGGCGCTGCCCATCGGCGTGGTGGATCTGCGGGGCGCCCAGACCGAATTCCTGATGCTGGGCCTGATGCTGGCCGGCCTGGCGGACGTGGCGGAAGGCCGGTGGCGCCGCGCCGCGTTCCTGCTGGTACTGGCCGGCGCGTTCAAGCCCCAGGCCCTGGCCCTGGTCATGCTGGCCTTCGCCCTGTGGCCCCGCCTGCGTCTGTCCCTGGCGCTGTGGCTGACGGCGGCCCTGGCCCTGCCCCTGACGCACTGGGACCCCGGCTACGCCCTGGGCGAATATGGCCAGCTCGTGCGCAAGACCATGAGCAGCGCCAACCCCGGCGGCGGCGTCTGGCACGATTTCGCCAATGGCCTGGCCACCCTGGGCCTGCCACTGGACCTGATGGCCCAGACCGTTATCCGCGCCCTGGCCGGCATCGCCGTGCTGACCCTGGCCCGCGGCACCGTCAGCCGCCTGCCGGCCCCCAAGGCCGCCGCCACCGTGGCGGCCTTGATGGTCACGTATCTGCTGCTGTTCAACCCGCGTACGGTCCTTGGCCATTTCGGCGACATGGCGCTGGTCGCCGGCGCCCTGGCGGGCTGGGAATTTCATGTCCGCCGCAACCGGGCGCTGGGCTGGATGCTGGTGCTGCTGTGCTTCGCGCTGACCACCCACGTCTGGACGCGAGGCCTGCACGTGGCCACCACCACGTGGTTCAAGCCGCTTCTGGCGTGCGGATTCGGCCTGTATGTCGTGGTCCGCTGGGTGCCATCCCTGCCCGACCGGCCCGCCGTGGGCCGTCAGGAAACCCCCGAGGATGCACCGAGGGAGAGCTTGGCAATTCAAGGTTAGCCACCTTTACATTCCCCTCCGCCGACGGGCGCAGTGACGCAGGCCACAGTTTTCCGATTTGGCGGCGATTGGTCGCGGCATGCCTAAATTCGAACCGTTGCGTATCGAAGTAGGTTCCCCTTAACCGTCAAGCGCGTTAATTATTTGGGGCTGTGCCGGGCGGGGGGCGACCTCGGCCCCTGGGCGTAGCGTTGCATTTTTCCGCATCGCATTGCCGGAGCCCCGTCCTCATGTGGATCGTCGCCTACGCCCTGAGGCGTCCCTATAGTTTCGCCGTGCTGGCGGGCCTGATCACGCTACTGGGCGTGCTGAGCCTGTTCCGGATGCCCACGGACATCTTCCCCGAGGTGGAGATCCCCACGGTCACCGTGGTGTGGAGCTACTCGGGCCTGGACGCGCAGGAGATGACGGGCAAGATCACCGCCTTTGGTGAGCTGGCCATCATCAACACCGCCGATAACGTGGCGGAGGTGGAATCCGAGACGTCCAACGGCGTGGGCATCATCCGCACCACCTTCCAGCCGGGCGTGAACATCGACCTGGCCATCTCGCAGATCTCCGCCATCTGCCAGACCATCCTGAAGCGCATGCCCACGGGCACGCAGCCGCCGCTGATCGTGCAGTACAGCCGGTCCTCCGTGCCCATCCTGCAGCTGGCCCTGTCGTCCGACACCATGTCCGAGGCGCAGCTGTACGACTATGGCCGCATCACCATCCGGTCGCAGATCAGCGACATCCCCGGCATGCGCCTGCCCCTGCCCTACGGCGGCAACGCGCGCCAGATCATGGTCGATATCGACCCGGACAAGCTGCGCAGCTATGGCCTGACCCCCAACGACGTCAACAAGGCCATCACCGCCCAGAACCTGAATCTGCCGTCCGGTACCGCCAAGATCGGCGACACCGAATACCAGGTGGGCCTGAACAGCTCGCCCATCGCCGTCGATACCTTCAACGACATCCCCTTGCGCGACGTGAACGGCCGCACCGTGTTCATGCGCGACGTGGCCAATGTCCGCGACGGCGCCGCCGTGCAGACCAACGTGGTGCACGCCGACGGCCAGCCCGCCGTGCTGTTGACCATCATG
The DNA here is from genome assembly GCF_029594735.1 of Nitrospirillum amazonense. NCBI lineage: Bacteria > Pseudomonadati > Pseudomonadota > Alphaproteobacteria > Rhodospirillales > Azospirillaceae > Nitrospirillum > Nitrospirillum amazonense. The sequence goes on along the minus strand of NZ_JARPAF010000001.1, from coordinate 48,150 downwards.
AAGCTGGGTGGCGCCAGCACCCTGGCGGTGGTGGACGAGGTCATGCGCCGGCTGCCGGAGATCCGCAAGGCGGCGCCCGAGGGCATGCGCATCCAGCCGCTGTTCGACCAGACCACCTTCATCAAGCACGCCATGGAAGGCATCCAGCACGAGGGCTTGATCGTCGGCGCCCTGGTGGCCATCCTGATCCTGCTGTTCCTGGGTGGTTGGCGCAGCACGGCCATCGTGCTGACCTCCATCCCGCTGTCCATTCTGACGGCCGTGGCCGTGCTTTCCATGGCCGGCCACACCCTGAACGTGATGACCCTGGGCGGCCTGGCGCTGGCCATCGGCATCCTGGTGGACGACGGCACCGTGGCCATCGAGAACATCCACCGCCACATCGGCATGGGCAAGCCGCTGCGCCAGGCCATCCTGGAAGGCTCGGACGAGGTGGCCTTCCCGGCCCTGGTTTCGACGCTGTGCATCTGCATCGTGTTCGTGCCCATCTTCTTCCTGCACGGTATCGCCAAGTACCTGTTCTCGCCCCTGGCGCTGGCCGTCATCTCCTCCATGCTGATGAGCTACGTGCTGTCGCGGACCCTGGTCCCGGCCATGGCCGCCTGGCTGCTGCCGGCGGAACTGCGCGGCCACGGCCATGGCGAGGAGGGCAACCATGGCCACGTTGCGCCCCCGACCGGCCTGGCCGGCGCCTGGGCGCGCTTTCATGCCGGATTCGAGCGCGGCTTCGAGGGCCTGCGCCAGCGGTACCTGAGGGTGCTGGGCGGCGGCCTGTCACGGCCGTGGATGGTAACCGGTTTCGCTGTGGTGCTGCTGGTCTGCGCCGCCGCCACCATCCCCTTCGTCGGCACCAACTTCTTCCCCGAGGTCGATGCCGGCCAATTCCGCCTGCACGTCCGCACCCCCGCCGGCACCCGGCTGGAGGAAGCGTCGCGTCAGTTCGGCGCCATCGAGCGGTCCATCCGCAAGATCATCCCGCCAGAGGAACTGGGCCTGATCATCGACAACATCGGCCTGCCCGACCCGGTGAACCTGGGCCTGACCGACAGCGTCACCGTCAGCTCCGCCGACGGTGAAATCCTGGGTGCCCTGACCGAGAAGCGGTCGCGGCCCACCCATGAGTATGTCGAGCAGATCCGCGCCATGGTGGCCAAGGATTACCCGGGCGTTGAGATCTTCCAAAAGCCCGGCGACATCACCAGCCAGATCCTGAACGGCGCCGTGCCCACCCCCATCGACATCCGCATCATCGGCACGGCCCGCGGGCCCAACGCCCTGATCGCGGAGGACCTGCGCCAGCGCTTCAAGAACATCCCCGGCCTGGTGGACGTGACGCTGCGCCAGGTGACGGCCACCCCGGCCTACCGCATCGAGGTCGACCGGGCCCGCGCCGCCGAGCTGGGCCTGACCCAGAACGACGTGGCGCAGGAGGTGCTGGTGTCGCTGGCGTCCTCGGGCGTGGTCAATCCCAGCTACTGGATGGACGTCAACTCGCTGGTCATCTACCCGGTCGTGGTGCAGTCGCCGCAGCGCCTGATGGCCTCGGCCGAGGATCTGCTGAACACCCCCATCCATTCCACCCGGGTGACGACGCCGGTGCTGCTGCGCAACGTTGCCAAGCTGGTGCCCACCAAGGTGGCCGCGGACATCAGCCGCACCTCCTTCGCGCCCCGCTATGACGTCATCGCCAACGTCTCGGGCCGCGACCTGGGGTCGGTCAGCCGCGACATCAAGGCCGCCATCGACGCCGTGCGCCCGCAGCTGAAGCCCGGCAACCGCATTGAGATGGGCGGCCAGATCAAGACCATGGAGCAGGCCTACGGCGACATCGCCGCCGGCATGGCCCTGGCCGTGGTCTTCGTCTACATGCTGATGGTGGTGAACTTCCAGTCCTGGCTGGACCCGCTGATCGTGCTGGGGGCCACCCCGGCCGCCATCCTGGGCGGCGCCGTGATGCTGCTGCTGACCGGCACCACCTTCAGCGAACCGGCCCTGATGGGTATGATCATGGTCATCGGTGTCGCCACCGCCAACAGCGTGCTGATGGTGTCCTTCGCCAACCAGCGGCGCGAACAGGGCCTGACATCCCTGGACGCCATGGCGGAGGCCGGCGGCGCCCGCCTGCGCCCCGTCATGATGACGGCCCTGGCCATGGTGCTGGGCATGATCCCCATGGCCCTGGCGCTGAGCGAGGGTGGCGAGCAGAACGCCCCCCTGGCCCGCGCGGTGATGGGCGGCCTGCTGTTCTCCACGCCCATGACCCTGCTGGCCGTTCCAGCGTTGTACGTCCTGCTGCATCGCCGGCGCCATGCCGTGCTTGCGACCACCACCGTTCCCGCCGGCTCGGCCGCCGAGTGATTTTAGGAGTCTGATGATTATGACCGCCGCCCCTAAGACCACCGTCCGCCGCCGGTCCTGGATGCTGGGCACCGCCGTCGTGGCCCTGGCCGCCATCGGCCTGGTGTCTGCCCCCCACCTGGCCAGCGGCAACAAGGCCCCGCCCGAAGCCCGGCCGCAGGCGCCGCTGCAGGTGAAGACCACCAACCCCAAGCCGGTGAAATCGTCCGACGGCCTGCTGCTGCCGGCCCAGACCCAGGCCCTGACGGAATACACCGTCTACGCCCGCGTCTCCGGCTATATCGGCAAGCGCCTGGTAGACATCGGCGACGTGGTGAAGGCCGGCCAGACCCTGGCCGTCATCGAGGCGCCCGACCAGGATCAGCAGCTGATGCAGGCCCGCGCGGCACAGCACCAGGCGGAGGCCAACCTGGCCCTGGCCAAATCCAACTACAGCCGGTCCAAGTCCCTGCTGGGCGACGGCTGGGTGACCCGCGAGACCTACGACACCCGCGAGTCCGCCCTGAACGCCGCCCAGGCCGACCTGGAGGCCGCCATCGCCAACGTGAAGCGGCTGGAGCAGCTGACCGCCTACAAGACGGTGACGACGGCCATTGACGGCATCATCACCCAGCGCCTGGTGGAACAGGGCGACCTGGTGGTGGCCGACGCCAGCAGCGGCAAGGCCCTGTACCAGGTGTCCCGCCAAGACCACCTGCGCCTGGTCATCGACGTGCCCCAGGGTCAGGTGCCGGCCGTGGCGGTGGGCGCCGCGGTGGACGCCAGCTTCGTGGAATTCCCGGGCCGCACCTTCCCGGCCAAGGTGGTGCGCATCTCACACGCGGTGGACAGCACCAGCGGCACCATGCGGGTCGAGGCCGACCTGCCCAACCCCGACCTGACCATCCCGGCCGGCATGCGCGGCAACGCCCATTTCCCCGAGGCCGGCGCCCAGGTGCTGGCCCTGCCGGTGAACACCATCGTCACCCGGCCGGAAGGCAAGCGCGTCGCCATCGTCGATGGTGAGGGCAAGGTGCGCTTCCACCCCGTGACCTTGGGCCGTGAATTCAACACCACGGTCGAGGTGGTGGGCGGGGTCAGCGACAAGGACCGCGTGGTGCTGAATCCCAACACCATGCTGAACGACGGCGACGCCGTGACAGTGGCGGAGGATGCGCCCAAGGACGGCGCGGCGAAGTAAAGGCCTGACGTCATTGAAAAACAAACGGCCGCTCCCCCCAGGAGCGGCCGCTTGCTTTTGCGCCGGATGGGCCGGCGCCTGGTACAAGCGTAAAGATGAACCTTACCAAGGTTCGCAGCCGTTGCACTCGATCGGGCTGGCCAGGGCCACCTTGCGCTCAGCCGTCATATGGCTGGTGGCATAGACGCCGACACCGACCAGAACCAGGCACGCCATAACGATCTTCTTGAAAGACATGGATTTTCCCCCATCAAAGCGCCGATCGGGACAATCCCGACGGCAGGCGAAAACAGGGGAAAGCAAACCTCGGGCCAGTTTTCAGACCCTCTACCATCAGGACAGTTTCCAGGTCCTGAAACGGCAAGCCATTGTTAATCCGTTAAGATTTGAGTTATTAGGAAAGTGGCGGCGCAGTCGCCGGCAATATTATTGTTGCCGGTGGGCAATAACGTCTCTTGGCGGGTAGGCAGAAATGACCCATCCTATCGCTCTTTTCCGTCGATTGGGGGCCTGACCCGTGGGCGCCACCGCCAGTTTAATTGGCAGCTTGTTCTTAAGCGTTATCGCGGGTGGTACTGGCCTGTCCGGCGCCGTGGATCAACCCAGCGGCAAGCCTGTTATTCAATTTTTATACCCTGACGTGGGTCCCTTCCTGCAAGGGGCTTCGGATGGTGCGGCCGTGCGCGGACCCATCGCGGCCCGGGTGGAGGCGTTGGCCGCCAAAGCCGGCTATGAGGTTACCTGGCTAGGACCTATCCCGCGTAACCGCATCCTGGCGGACCTGCAGGACGGCAGGGTGGCCTGCACCCCCAACGTCATCAAGACACCGGACCGCGAAGCGCATTTCAAGTTCACCGAGCCGCTGTTCCCGGGGACGGAGTGGCTGGTCATCACCCGCAAGGGCGCCGACTGGATCAAGGGCTACCCGACCTTTGAAAGCCTGATTCGGGATCCGGCCCGGGTCTACGGCAACATGCTGGGCGCATCCAAGGGGCCCGCTTTGGATCGCTTGGCAGCGGAAGAGGCCAGCCACGTCCGACCTATACGTGGCACCCCCGCCGATCTGGTCAAGATGGTGGCGGCTGGCCATATCGATTACACCATCGTTTCCGGCCCCGATGACGCCCGTAACGCGGCCCTGTCGGCGGGCGTGGACCCAGGCGACCTCGTCATCACCCACTTCCCCGAGCTGTCCGCCGTGGGCGCTGGGCGTATCATGTGCGCACAGACGGTGGGCGACGATCTGATCGCCGCCTTCGACCGGGCGCTGGCCGGCGCGCACTGAGCCGCCGGGGCCACCCGTCGTCCGGAGACGGGTGGACGGCGGCGGCTCGGCGGCCCATAAAGGCGGAACCTCCTGATCCTTCCGATCCCTGCCGCTGCGATGATGCCCGACACCCCCTCCGTTCCTGACACCGAATCCCACAGCTGGGATCCCGACCTGCTGCTGGCCGTCGCCACGACGGAGGAAGGCTGCGCCACACTGTCCCAGCTGGGCCTGGTGCGCCCCAAACAGGCGGCGGCCATGGGGCTGGTGCCCCTGCCCCTGGTCTTTCCGGACAAGGAACAAGTGTGGGTGGAGGCGGACCGGCAGGAAGAATTGCTGGCCGTCATCCAGCGCCGCGCATCGGAAGCCGTGGCGCGCCCGGCCCTGCTGGCCGCTGCCCGCCCGCCCCTGCGGGAGGCCGGCTTTGAGATCACCCCGGCCATCGTTCCCGACCGCGTGCGCGTCACGCAGCGGCTGGAACTGCGGCTGCCCAGCTTCCCCCACCCCTATCGCCTGAACGTGGACCGCACCTTCTCCGTCGGTGAGCTCTCTGACCTGGACGGCACGGCCCTGGTCGACCTGGTCGGCGCCGACAGTAAGTTGAATGGCCGGAAGCGCGATGCCGAAGGCAGCCTGGCCCGCCGCCTGGCCGAGATCGAGGCCGAGGTTTCCAGCGATGCCGAGGCCCTCGCCGAAATCCGCGACCGCCTGTGGCGCGGCACCCACCACCTGACCGACGCGCCCTCCGTCCTGCGCCGGTGGGAGCGGGAGGTGGCGACCTGGGCGCAGGACCGCATCCATGCCCGCGGCCGCAGCTTTGTCGACAGCCATTTCGACCTGAAGCGCTATGAGGACCTGTTCCCCCTGGCGCGCAGCATGCCCCGCCGCCTGGTGCTGGTGGTCGGTCCCACCAATTCGGGCAAGACCCATCGCGCCATGCAGGCCCTGAAGGACGCCCGCAGCGGCGCCTATCTGGCGCCCTTGCGCCTGCTGGCGCTGGAGATCATGGACCGCCTGAACAAGGAGGGCGTGGCCGCCAACCTGGTGACGGGCGAAGAGGAAATCCGCGTGCCCGGCGCCCGCATCACCGCCTCCACGGTCGAGATGCTGGATCCGGAGAGCCGCCTGGAGGTGGCCGTCATCGACGAGGTCCAGATGCTGGCGGACACGGAGCGCGGCTGGGCCTGGTCGGCCGCCCTGGTGGGCGTGCCGGCGGAGACGGTGTACCTGTTGGGCTCCCCGGACATCCGCCCGGTTATCGAGCGCATGGCCCAGTACCTGGGCGAACCGCTGGAGGTGGTGGAGCTGGAGCGCAAGACGCCGCTGAAGCTGATCGACCGCCGGCTGGAGTGGAGCGACGTGCAGGCGGGCGACGCCTTGATCGCCTTTTCCCGGCGAGAGGTTCATTCCGTCCGCGAAACCATCCGTGCCAAGGGCCTGAGCGCCGCCGTGATCTATGGCGCCCTGGCGCCCGAGGTACGCCGACGGGAGGCGGAGCGCTTCACCACCGGCGAGGCCGACGTGGTGGTGGCGACGGACGCCATCGGCATGGGCCTGAACCTGCCCGTGCGCCGCGTGCTGTTCACCAGCCTGGAGAAGTTCGACGGGCACGAGGTGCGGCCCCTGTCGGGGTCGGAAGTGCGGCAGATCGCCGGCCGCGCCGGCCGCTATGGCAAGTTCGAGGTGGGTGAGTATGGCGTGGTCGGGCGCGGCAGTCCCAACGCCCTGCGCCACATGTACAAGGCGGCGGACGAGAAGGTCCACGCCGCCCTGCCCCTGACCCTGCGGCCCACCCGCGCCATGATGGAACGGTTGGCCACCTACGTCGGCACCGACCGCCTGGTGCCCCTGGTCGACTGCTTCGCCGCCGCCGACACCAAGGGATCGCCCTACGCCTTGGCCGACCTGGCGCCGGTGCGCAAGATGGCGGTGGCCCTGGACGCCCGGCGCCTGGATTTCGACCGCCGCCTGACCCTGCTGTTCATGCCGGCGGACCTGGACCGCGAGACTGACGCCGACCTGGTCTACGGCATTTGCCGCGCCCTGGAGCGGGAGCAGCCCCTGCCGCTGGACGGCGTGGCCGGCAAGCGCATCGACAGCCTGGACGACCTGGGCCTGGAGGCGCAGTCGCGCATCTGCGACCTTTATTACTGGGCCACCCGCAAGTTCCCCGCCTACTTCCCCGATCGCGAGGCCGTCACCGAACGTCGCGCCGCCGTGGCCGAGCGCCTGGCCCAGGTCCTGGCCATGCGCAGCCGGGCGCGGGCGGCGGGCGAAGCTCCCCACAAGCCCAAACCCGGCTTCCGTGGCGCCCCCCGGAAGCGCTATGGTCCCAAGCGGAAGTAATCAGTGACCTTGAACGAAAGGAGCGGCCACGGCCGCCCCGCGATCATCAATCCAGCGTTTCCAGATACGCGGCTTCGCCGCGACTGTCATAGAAGCCGACACCGCCACGGGCGTAGTAGTGGCTGACGATGCTGCGTCGGGTGATTTCGGAATTCACCCGGATACCCCCGCCATGGATCAGGTTCTCGTGCCAAACCAGGATTTGGCCGGCCTTGGGCCGATAAACCAGGCGCTCGAACCCGCCAGCATTAAGCAGGCGGTTGATCTCGTCCCCAAACACCACATAGCTGGAATAGTCGGAAGTGACCTTGGCCAAACCCAGCGGTTCCGCCAGCAGGCGCGGCGTCCGATGGCTGCCGGGGTAAACGAAAAGCTCACCGGATTCCGGTCGCACATCCTCCAACGCCACCCACACACCGCACATATAACCAGCGGGGTAAGGGGTCAGGTGGATTGTGTCCTGGTGTGCATCTTGCTGGCTGCCATTCACGTACAGCAACGTCTGGCAGGCGCAGGCATCATCTCGGAACCACCGCTTCAGGAAATCCAGCACCGGCGGGAACAGCCAAATTTTTCGGCCTTCGGGCAAGCGGTGGGCATCGTGGATGCGCTCACTGGAACCAGGGCGATGCAGTAGGCGTCCACTGAGCAGCGCCGCTTCCACCGCGTTGTTGAACGCTGTGACTGTTTCGATGGGCACCGCTTCATGAAGAACGGTAAAGCCCCAGCGGATCAAGTGCTGAATCGCCGCCTCGGCGTCTGCCGCCGGTTCCACGCTCAGTGGCACATCGGCCGCCGCCGCGATCGCGTCCGGCTGATTGAACCAAGCAACCGACTGCCCGTGGCTGAAAGGATACATGGCGCTGTCGACATGCCCGGCAATCAGAACAGGCGAACCATGCGCCAACAGATCGGCCCGCACACTGTCCGCGAGGGTGCCTTGATTGCTGATCAGCAGTTCGAGGCCCGGCATCTCCGCAAAAGGCCCGGTCGCGATGCCAGTGGTGACACGGAGGTTAACCACGCCATTCGGCACGAGGTGGCTGTTGGCGAGAACAGCCAGTTCCCAAGCGGCTTCGCCAACCTTGGTAGCGATGTCGCTGGCGGCGAAACGCTGCGTGACGCCGCCAAAGTTCAGTTCCACCCAGATGCCGTCAATGGGCTCGGAGCAATGAAGGGTCGACGCCAGACGCAGCAAACCATAAACGGGCGTGGCCGGCGGCCGGTTAGTAACAACCCAAGGGGAGATCGAATGTGGAACGGGGGACATGTATGCCTTCCGATTACAAGACATAGGCAATTAGGCTAATGCTTCCCCTTTGTCGAAGAAAATAGCAACACTTTCAACCGAAAAGGAGAGCTCTTGAAATGCCCTCCGCCGTCTGTTGCAGCGCGGATAAGAACTGACCTTCCAGTTGCGCCTCCGTCACGCGGGAGGCGTGGGTGCTGACGTTCATGGCGGCGATGATCATCCCGCCCCGGCCGCGGATGGGTACGGCGATGGAGCGCAAGCCCTCCTCCAGCTCCTGGTTCACCAGGGCCCAGCCCTGGCCGCCGGCCTGGCGCACGGCGGCCTTGACCGCGTCCGCCTTGATATCCGGCGTGGCGGCCAGGATGGCGTCCAGATCGGCATCGGGCAGGGCCGACAGCAGCACCCGGCCCATGGAGGTGCGGGCGGCCGGCAGGCGGGTGCCGATGCTGATCTCGATGGACATGATGCGCTTCATGGGCACGCGCACGACGTAGACGATGTCCGTGCCGTCCAGCACGGAGATGGAGCAGGATTCCTGCACCCGGCCCACCAGTTCCTGCATGAAGGGCTGGGCGACACCCGTCAGGGTCAGGGATGACAGATAGGCCAGGCCCAGGTTCAACACCTTGGGCCGCAGGCTGAACAGCTTGCCATCGAAGGCGACGTAGCCCAGCGCGCACAGGGTGTGCAGCAGGCGCCGCGCGGTGGCGCGCGTCACGTCGGCGCGCTTGGCCACCTGCGACAGGGTCATGGGCGTGTGGGTGGCGCCGAACGCCTCGATCACCGCCAAGCCGCGTGCCAGCGCCCGCACGAACTCCCCACCCTCGGCACCCGCCTCACCGTCCGCGTCACTCATGCGCCGTCCTCACCCATGCAGAAATTTGCGCCCGCAGCCGTTGACAGGCCGGGGCGGGAGGTTCACTCTAATGTTCATTATACGGACATTTGTACGCTAGACGAACAAAAAGATGCGGCCGACCAAAAAATATCGGCCACGACTTTCCGGGGAGGGGACGGCCGATCAGGCCCTGCGCGATCGCCCACAGGGTGACCGCCGTCCGGGCGCCAGCCAGGCCCCTTCCTTCGCGACGACGAAGGAGTGCGTATTTCATGACCGAAGTCTTCATCTGTGACGCGATCCGGACCCCCATCGGGCGCTATGGCGGCGCCCTGTCGTCGGTGCGTGCCGACGATCTGGCGGCGGTACCGTTGAAGGCCCTGATGGCGCGCAACGCCAGGGTGGATTGGGATGCGGTGGGCGATGTCGTCTTCGGCTGCGCCAACCAGGCGGGGGAGGACAACCGCAACGTGGCCCGCATGGCGGCGCTGCTGGCAGGCCTGCCGGTCGGCCTGGGCGGCACCACCGTCAACCGCCTGTGCGGATCGGGCATGGACGCTGTGGCCATGGCCGCCCGCGTGGTGGCCCTGGGTGAGGCGGACCTGATGATCGCCGGCGGGGTGGAAAGCATGTCCCGCGCGCCCTTCGTCATGGGCAAGGCGGAAGACGCCTTTTCCCGCAAGGCCGAGATCTTCGACACCACCATCGGCTGGCGCTTCGTCAACAAGGCGATGAAGGCGGCCTATGGTGTCGACAGCATGCCAGAGACGGGCGAGAACGTGGCCGAGGACTTTGGCGTTTCCCGCGCCGACCAGGACGCCTTCGCCATCGCCAGCCAGCGCAAGGCCGCCGCCGCCCAGGCGCGCGGCCGGTTTGAGCGGGAAATCGTCCCCGTCACCATCCCCCAGCGCAGGGGCGACCCCAAGGTGGTGTCGGTGGATGAACACCCCCGCCCCGACACGACGCTGGAGGCGCTGGCCAAGCTGAAGGGCGTGGTGAAGCCTGAAGGGACGGTGACCGCCGGCAACGCATCCGGCGTGAACGACGGCGCCGCCGCCCTGCTGCTGGCCTCCGCCGAGGGCGTGCGCAAATACGGCCTGACGCCGCTGGCCCGCTTCGTCGGGGCCGCCACCGCCGGCGTGCCGCCGCGCGTCATGGGCATCGGCCCGGCGCCGGCGACACAGAAGCTGCTGGCCCGCCTGGGCCTGACCATCGGCGACATCGACGTGGTCGAACTGAACGAGGCCTTCGCCAGCCAGGGCCTGGCCGTGCTGCGCCAGCTGGGTATCGCCGACGACGACGCACGGGTGAACCCCAACGGCGGCGCCATCGCGCTGGGCCATCCCCTGGGCATGTCCGGCGCCCGCCTGGTCGCCACCGCCGCCCACGAACTGGCCGGATCGGACGCCAGGCGCGCCATGTGCACCATGTGTATCGGCGTGGGCCAGGGCATCGCCAGCGTCATCGAACGGGTCTGATCACCCCCAGGCACTAAGCACACCGGAACGGAGCGACCAGGCCCCGACTGGGGCCACCGCGTTTGAGGAATAAGAACCGATGTTATCCAAAGTTCGTACTTCAGCCCTGGAAGCCTTGGCCGACGTCCCCGATGGTGCCACGGTCATGGTGGGTGGTTTCGGCAACGCCGGCATGCCCATGGAATTGGTGGATGCCCTGATCGAGCAGGGATCCCGGGACCTGACCATCGTCAGCAACAATGCCGGCAACGGCACCACCGGCCTGGCGGCCCTGCTGGCGGCGGGGCGGGTGCGCAAGGTCATCTGCTCCTTCCCCCGCCAGACCGACAGCTTCGTCTTCGACGAACTGTACCGCGCCGGCAAGGTGGAACTGGAACTGGTGCCCCAGGGCAACCTGGTGGAGCGCATCCGTGCCGCCGGCGCCGGCATCGGCGGCTTCTTCACCCCCACGGGCTACGGCACGCCGCTGGCCGAGGGCAAGGAAAGCCGGGTGATCGACGGCCGTGGTTATATCCTGGAATACCCCATCCACGCCGACGTCGCCCTGATCAAGGGCCGCCTGGCCGACCGCTGGGGCAACATGGTGTTCCGCAAAACCGCCCGCAACTTCGGCCCCATCATGGCGTCGGCCGCCAAGGTGTCGGTCGCGCAGGTGGAAGAGATCGTGGAGCTGGGCGCCCTGGATCCGGAAACCATCGTTCTGCCCGGGATATTCGTCAGCCGCGTGGTGGCCGTAGGCAAGCCCACCGCCCGCTCGGCCGCTTGAGCCAGGAGTTAGAACCATGAGCCACACGCCCCCCAAGTACGTCGCATGGACCCGCGACCAGATGGCCGCCCGCATCGCCAACGACATCGAGGATGGCGCCGTCGTCAACATCGGCATCGGCATGCCGGAACTGGTGGCCGACCACCTGTCGCCCAACAAGGAAATCCTGCTGCACAGCGAGAACGGCATCCTGGGCATGGGCCCCAGGCCCGCCGCCGACGCCGTGGATCCGGACCTGATCAACGCCGGCAAGCAGCCGGTGACCCTGCTGGACGGCGGCGCCTTCTTCGACCACAGCCTGTCCTTCGCCATGATGCGCGGCGGGCACCTGGACATCGCCATCCTGGGTGCCTTCCAGGTGGCGGAGAACGGCGACATCGCCAACTGGTCCACCGGCAAGCCCGGCGCCATCCCGGCCGTGGGCGGCGCCATGGACCTGGCCGTGGGCGCGCGCCAGGTCTTCGTGATGATGGAGCACCTGACCAAGGACGGACAGTCCAAACTGGTGCACCGCTGCACCTATCCCCTGACCGGATTGGGCTGCGTCACCCGCGTCTACACCGACTTGGCGGTGCTGGACGTGACGGCTGGCGGCTTCGCCGTGCGCGATCTGTGCCAGGGCCTGAGCCTGGAGACGCTGGCAGCGTTGTCCGGCCTGACGCTGGCGGCGGCCTGAGCCACCGGGCGGTTGGTGCCGGGGGCTTGGCCCCATCCCGGGTGGTATGAGCGGGATAGGGAAGAAGCGTAAACCACATATGAACCACCGACCCCTTAAGCCATTGACCTAACCGGAAGATTTGGCCTGGCGGCTTGTTCGTACCATTGTAGGTGGAACGAACCTCTCGTATCCTTCAGGGCATGCTTAGGCCCCGGCATCGGCTGGGGCCGTCCCGGGTGGGAAGGGTACGTCGGTGGACCTGGACATCCCCAGCCTGCTGGTCGTCAACACGCTGCTGCAGACCGTGGCGGCCCTGTGCCTGTTGATGGCGGCCCTGTCCCTGCCCCGCCAGGCGGGCCTGTCCTATTGGGCGGCATCCGGCTTCGCCCAGGCGGCCGGCCTGGCCCTGAACAGCCAGACGGGCTGGCTGGGTCTGCTATCCAGCAATTTCCTGATCTTCACCGGCTATGGCCTGGCCTATGTCGGCGTGGTCCGTTTCCTGGGCCGGCCGGTGCATGAGACGTGGCCCGTGTTGGTGGCGGGCGCGCTGCTGGCGGCCGTGTTCCTGTGGTTCACCGTGGGCGCGCCGGAAAGCCGGGGCCGCATCCTGGTCAGCAGCCTGTTCTTCACCACCCTGTCGGCCGCCATCGCCTGGCACCTGGTGCGCCATGCGGAGCGGGATTTATGTCCCGCCGCGACCGTCACCGGCGCCCTGTACGCGGCGTGGGCGCTGCTGGCCTTGGCCCGGGCCGGCTGGGCCCTGGTGATCGACTGGGAGGGCACCATGCAGGAGCCGCACGCCATGAAGGTGGCGACCCGCCTGGTCATCATCTGCATCACCACCACCGTCACCAACGGCTATCTGTGGATGATCAGCCGGCGCCTGGATTCCGAACTGATGCAGCAGGCCCGGCAGGACCCGCTGACCGGCGTGGCCAACCGCCGGGTGCTGTGGGCGGCGGGCGAGATGGAGGTGTCGCGCGCCCTGCGTCACCATCGGGCGCTGTCGCTGCTGATGATCGACATCGACCATTTCAAGGCGGTGAACGATCGCTGGGGCCACGGCACCGGTGACGCCCTGCTGGTGGCCGTGGCGGACTGCCTGACGCGGGAGCTGCGGCGCAGCGACATCCTGGCCCGGGTGGGTGGGGAGGAATTCATGGCCCTGCTGCCCGAAACCGGCCTGGAAGACGCCTGGGCGGTGGCGGAACGGGTGCGCCAGCAGACGGCGACCATCTCCCTGGACCGGCCGCAGGGAGCGGTGCGCTGCACCGTCAGCATCGGTGTCGCCACGTTGGGGGCCGACGGCCATGTGTGGGAGGAGCTGGTGACGGCGGCCGACCAGGCGCTGTACCGCGCCAAGGACACCGGCCGCAACCGCACCGAAACGCTGAGCGTGGGGCCCGGCGGGCTGGAGGCGAGCCTGCCCCTGGCCCAATCGGGCTGGACCGCCTGACGTCCGCGCATGGGAGGTCGAGGCCGTTGCCACGGCCCCGGCGCCCACCGGTTCAGGCGTGATCGGGGCGGTTCACCACCCTCGATCCATACATCAGACTTTGCATCAGGCCGTCACGTTCACCGACTGCCCCGCGCCCGTCCGCTGGGTGAAAGAGGACAGCAGGCTGGCCGCCGACGACACGTCGCCGCTGTTGAGCGAGCTGCCGATCTGGCTGAGCAGGCTTTTCAGCGGGTTGCCGGTGTCGCTGGCGGTGTCGCTGGCAGTGCCGTCGGTCGATGAGGACGTGCCGTCGCTGTCCGTGCCGCTGTTGTCGTTGCTACTCAGCAGCTGGGTCAGGCTGCTGTAGGCGGACTGGGCGCTGGACAGATCGCCGGAGGACAAGGCGTCCGACAGGCTGGAGAAGGCGGAACGCACGGCGGACGCCTGACCGTTGCCGCCGCCCTGGACACCGCCAATCCCACTGGCATCCCCGCCCGGGGGCGCGCCCGGCGGCGGGCCATGGCGGTCACCCCCGTGGGACTTGATGTCGGCGAAGGCGCTCTGCGCGCCCGAGACGTCGCCGTTCTGCAGGGCCGTTCCCACCTTGTCCAAGGCGTCCTTCAGCGGGTTGCCGCCGCTGGAGGAGGACGCGGAATTGGCGGGCGCGTTGGCCTGCAAATCCTTGCTCAGGGTGTCATAGGCCGACTTGGCCGTATCCAGGTCACCGGAAGACAGCGCGTCGCTCAAGGCCTTGAAGTCGTCCTTGATGGTCGACTTCGCGGACTGAGCCGTGCCGCTGGTGCTCGTCGTATACACAGCGGTGGTAGACGACGACACAGAAGAGATCGACATGAACACTCTCCGTCGTCGGGGTCTGATTGGAAATATCGGGGGGTCGGCCCCGTTGAGACCCCCCGACGCGCGTTGCACGCAAGTGGATCTGGAGTCCGTCGCATTTTTCTCGAAAAAAATGCGCCTGATTATCCGAAGATAGCCGTTTGACTTATTAGGGTTAAATTAGCCACACGCGCTTGCAGTAATGCATCGCATCCCTGCAAGCGATGATCCTTTCGGGAATTATTGGGTCAGGGCTTGCGCGGCGGCAGCATCTCCCGCCACAGGGGCAGGCGCCTTTCCAGGTCGGTGAAGGTGACCAGCGCTTCGGGACACTCGTTCCGGTTGGGCGCCTGGGTCTGCATGGTGACAGCCGTGTTGACCAGGAAATCGAACATCTCGCCCACCTTGCGGCGCTCGTCCGGGTTGGGCGCCGTCAGGTCCAGGAGTTCCCGCACCTGGTCGGAGGCATGGTCGGTGCGCGCCACCGTGACACCACAGGCCTTGGCCTGTCCGATGATAGGCCCAGCGGAGCGGGCATAGTCCCACACGTCCGCCCGCGCGACAGCGGGCGGCAGCAGCAGGCCCAGCAGGGCAAAGACGACGCACGCGCGGATGTGGAGCACCCTTCTCAGCATGCCCCGAAGATAGGATGCGGACGCCGCCGACGCCAGCGCCTACCCCCCGATCAGCAGCTTGGTCAGCCAGCGGTGCAGGGGTTTCAGCGGCGGGCGGGCCAGGCGGTCCAGGCGGGGGCCCTTGCGGTCGAACACCGCCTTCAGGTGGCTGAAGGTGTCGAAGCCGTCACGGCCGTGATAGCGGCCCATGCCGCTGGGACCGATGCCGCCGAAGGGCAGATCCTCCACCGCCACGTGGATCAGGGTGTCGTTGACCACCACGCCGCCGGCAGCGGTGGTCTTCAGCGCCCGGTCGATCAGGGCACGGTCACGCCCGAACAGGTAGAAGGCCAGCGGCCGGGGCCGGTCGCGCACATAGTCCAGCGCCTGGCCGACATCGTCATAGGGCACGATAGGCAGGAGGGGCCCGAAGATCTCCTCCCGCTGCAGGGCAATATCCTCGGGCGGGTCCAGCACCACGGCGGGGCCGATGTCCAGGCCCGGCACAGGCGGGCCCAATTCACGCACCACGGCCCCCCGCCCCTTGGCCTCCGCCACCAGCGCCGCCATGCGGGCGCGGCCCGCCCCGCCGAAGACGGCGGACATGGCGCTGGCATTCCCTTCCGCCGGGAAATAGCCGGGCACGGCCCGGGCCAGTTCCGCCACGAAGTCCTGTATCCGGGACCGGGGCACCAGGGCGTAGTCGGGCGCCACGCACGTCTGGCCGGCGTTGGTGAACTTGCCATAGGCGATGTCGGTGGCGGCCGACACCAGGTCGGCGTCCGGCAGCACCAGGGCCGGCGACTTGCCGCCCAGTTCCAGGGTGACGGGCGTCAGAGTCTCCGCCGCCGCCTTCATCACCAGGCGCCCCACGCGGGTGGATCCGGTGAACAGGATATGGTCGAAAGGCAGGCGGCCGAAGTGGGCCCCCACCTCCGCCCCACCGGAAACGACGATGGCGGTGTCAGCCCCCACCGCCTCGGCCACGATGTCGGCGATCAGCGCCGTGGTGCGGGGCGTCAGCTCCGATGGCTTCAGCAGCACCCGGTTGCCGGCGGCCAGCGCCCCGGTCAGGGGCCCCAGCGCCAGGAACAAGGGGTAGTTCCAGGGAGCGATGACCCCGACCACGCCCACCGGCTGCGGCTGCACCCAGGCGCGGCCAGGGCCCAGGGCCAGGGGCACGGACCGGCGGCGGGGCCGCATCCAGCCCGCCAGATGCCGGCGGGCATGGCGCAGGCCTTCCAGCGACACGAAGATCTCGGCGAACAGCGTCTCATGCGCCAGCCGGCCGCCGAAATCGGCATCCACCGCCTGGACCAGGGCGTCTTGCCGGCGGACCAGTGCGCGTTCCAGCGCCCTCAGCTGGCCCCGCCGCCGCTCCGCCGGGGGATAGGGATCCTGCTGCGCCGCCGCCCGCAGCCGGTCGAAGGCCCGGCTCACCGCCGCCAGGTCGTCACCCCCCTGCTCCACCGCCATCATCCTTTCCTCCTCCACCCTTCCCACTTTCTTACAGGCCGGCGACCGCCGGCCCCCCGCAGATTTCCGGGGAGCGCAGCGGACTGGAAATAGAGGATAGCCAAAGGCCCGTACGGGCCTGCCGGCGCCTGAGGAACCTTAAAAATGCCAGCTCAGGTAACCGCCGAAGCGGCGGGGCGAGCCCATGCTGATGGAATCCAGGCCGAAGCTGTCCAGGTTGTTGATATCCATGATGTAGGTCTGGTCGAACAGGTTCCGCACCCACAGGCCAAGGCTGATGGTGCCGTTGGGCGCGGTCCAGCCCAGCCGCGCGTCCGTCAGCCAATAACCGGACTGGCTGAGACGGGTCAGGTTGTGGCTGTCGAAATAGACCAGCGACCGGTAGGAGACGTCGATGCTGGCGTTCAGCGTGCCGGCGTCCTTGCCGCCCGCACCGTCCAGCGGCTGGTCATAGCTGACCAGGCCGCTGAGGGTCCAGCGGGGCGCGGAGGGCAAGCGGTTGCCGGACAGGCTCTCCCCCTCCGAGACATAGTTTTGGTATTCGCTGTTGAGATATTCGCCGCCCAGGCTGATCTCCAGTCCCTTCAGCGGCACCAGGGTGACGTCCGCGTCCACGCCGTAGAGGCGGGCGTTGGCGGCGTTGTTGAAGGTCTGGGTGGGGACGCCGTCGCGGGTGACGATCTGGAAGACCTGCAGATTGCTGTAGTCGTAATAGAAGCCGGCGGCGTTCAGGCGCAGGCGCTTGTTCCACAGCTCGGTCTTGGCGCCCACCTCATAGGCGTCCAGCGTCTCGTCGGCATAGGGCGCCAGGTCGGCCGCGTCGCGGGTATAGCCGCCGAAGAAACCGCCGCTTTTGTAGCCGCGGTTGTAGCTGGCGTAGAGCATGACGTCGTCGGTGGGCTTTACCTGGATGGAGGCGCGGCCCGACACGCTGTCGAAGGATTTGGAGGCGGCGTAGCTCAACACGTCCACCACCTGCTCCACCGTGCTGCGGTAGCGGAAATCCTTGTCATCCTGGGAATAGCGCAGGCCGCCGGTCAGGGTGACCATGTCCGTCAGCTGGTAATCCACCTGGCCAAAAACAGCGTAGCTGTCGCTGATCTGGGTATAAGGATAGCCCACCGTGGCCACGTTGTTCTCCAGCGAGAAGCCGGTGGGGTTGTCGTCGGTGATGAACAGGGGCCGCAGGTCGCGCAGGATGTCGTACTGGCTGGCGGTGTTCAGATAGTCATGCAGGAAATAGGCGCCGGCCACGCCGCGCCACCTGTCGCCCAGCGGCGCCTCCACCCGCAGTTCCTGGGACACGTCGTGCTGTGTCGCCTTGTAGGTGCTGGTCAGTAGGTTGTTGGGGCTGGCGTCGGTGTCCTCCAGGTCATTGCGCTCGGCGCTGTCGAAGCCGGTGATGGAATAGAGGGTGGCCTTGCCCAGGTCCCACCGCACGTTGACGGAGGCGCCCCAGGTGTCGACCTTATCCTGGCCCTTGATGTTGTAGGCGCCGGCGTAGGGGTTGTTGTCGGTATCGGCATAGCCCAATGCGTCGGTGCACAGGCCGGAGGCGTAGGCGCCGGCGGCGCACAGCCCATCGGGGCCCGCGACGGACGGATCCTGCGGGATCAGGGGCCGGGACTGGAAATGCCGGCTGTCGCCCCGGTTCTGGCCGCCATGGAACTGAACCGTGACGCTGAGGTCATCGCTGGGCGTGAACAGCAGACTGGCCCGCCCGCCCCAGCGGTTCACGGCGTTGACGTAGTCGTTGTAGTAGCGGTTGTAGGTGTCGCCGTCGTCGCGTTCGTAGACGCCCGCCAGGCGCACCGCCAGCTTGCCCGGGACGATGGCGCCGCCCACACCGGCCTCCGCCTTCACGGAATTGAAGCGGCCGTATTCCAGGCTGCCGTCGCTGGTGGTCTCGAAGGTCGGCTGGCGCGACGTGATGTTGATGGCGCCGCCGGTGGTGTTGCGGCCGTAGAGCGTGCCCTGGGGCCCCTTCAGCACCTCCACTCGTTCCAGGTCGAAGAACTGCCCCAACTGCGCCAGGGGCGACGCCACGAAGACGCCGTCCGCATAAATGCCGACGGCGCCGGCGGCGTTGGCGTTGAAGTCGTTCAGGCCCACGCCGCGGATAAACACCTTGGGATTGGCGCTGGCGTCGGACGTCTTGATCTGCAGCCCCGGCGTCAGGGCCGGCAGATCCTGCACGTCGCGCACGCCGGTCTTCTCCAGCGTCTCGGCCGTCAGCGCCGTGATGGCCACCGGCACATCCTGCAGGTTTTCCGCCCGCTTCTGCGCCGTGACCACGATTTCCTGCAACACGCCGTCGGTGTCGGGCGGTGCCGCCGACTGGGCGCGTGCCGGCGCCTGCAAAGCCACCAGCGCCACACCCGCCAGCAGCATGAACCCAGCACCCGCCTTGCCTATCCGCATCATGGTTGGCTCCCTGTTTTTGGTTCCGTCGTTGCGCAACCGCCCTAAACACTCTTTCTTCCTGGCCCCGGTGCCCGCCGGGGTACGCGCTCGGCTGCCGTTTTCGGTCAGGCCGACATCTCGAACACCGGCCACCGCCCGTTTATGGCGGTGCCGTCATAGGCCAGCAGCGGCCCGAATTGCAGCAGCACCGCCTCGCTCTGCGAGGGGCGCAGGAACACCCAGTCGTCCGGCTTCAGCGGCACGCGGCGGGATCCCGACCAGCGTTCCTGGTTGCTGGACCGGCCGTAGAGACCGCTGAGCTGCAGGCCCGGTGGCGACACCGGGTTGGCCAGCCAGTGCCCGCCCTGCACAAAAAAGGCGCGGGCCGTGTTGGGATCGAAGAAGGCGGCGACGCCAGCCAGGCTTTCCAGCCCTGGGATCAGCCCCGGCTCCGCCACCTTCAAGACCGGCGTGGCGATGAAGCAGGCCGGCTGGTGATGCGCCAGGGTGTCGATGTCGAAGTCCGTGGGCTTCACGAAGGCGGAGCCGACGGCCACCTCCGTCGCCACCGGGTCGTCGGTGTGCAGAGCGTAGGTCGGGCTGCCCGCCGTGTTGAAGGTATAGGGCGCCTGACCTTCCTTCAGCGGCGCCTTCTCCCGCAGGACGCCGGCCATGCGGGCATAAATGTCCTTGGCCCGCGCCAGCGCCTTGCCCCGCATGTCGAACACGCCGGGCATCTTGGCGACATGCGGGTCGTAGCCCATGAGGCCGCAGGCGGTGACGGCAGGATCCAGGCCCGCCAGCATGGCGGCCAGCGCCGTGGGATCCGTCAGGCCGCCCCGGTGCAGGCCCACATCGATCTCGAAATTCACATTGAGCGCCACGCCGCGCGCCTTGGCCATGCCTGTGTACTGGGCCAGGCGCTCCGGCGTGTCGATCAACCACTGGGGCGCCGGGGCCAGCGCCCCCAGCGTGTCGTAATAGGCGGCGGCCGCCGCCACCGGCAGGGGCTTGCCCATCAGCATGTCGGCATCGGGGACGCGGGTCCCCATTTCCACCAGCATGGGCTGGTTGAAGACCATGTAGCGCTTGGTCTTCAGGCCCGCCGCCACCCGGTCCATCAGCTCGTGGCAGGGCAGCGACTTGACGACGATGCGCAGGCCCTTGGCCTGGCCACCCGCTTTGGCCAGGGTATCGCCCACCGCCTTGATGTTGGCGTCCAGCCGCGTGGTGTCGACCACCAGCACCGGCTGGGCCACCCCCGCCTTGGTCAGGGCCGCCGACAGTGCGGTGAAATAGGCGTCGTGCCCGCCGCCATGGTCGCCCTCCGGCCAGGCGAGGGCGGCGGCGCCCACGACGGCGGCGCCGGCGATGCCGCCCGCCAGCACGCCGCGACGGCTGGGCCGCCTTCCATAGTCGTCACGCATCGGTGAACACCCCCCGCAGATAGTCGTTGAGGAAGCGCCCCTCCGGGTCGACCTGGCGGCGCATGTCCATGGCGTCGCGGAAGCGGGGATAAAGGGCGATGAAATCGGCGGTCTTCAGCGTGTTCAGCTTCCCCCAGTGCGGCCGGCCGCCATGGCGCCGCAGGATGGGTTCCACCACGTCGAACAGGAACTGGTAGTCGTCCTTGTAATAGGCGTGCACGGCGATGGAGCCGGACGGCCGGTCGTGGAAGGGCGACAGCCAGGCGTCGTCGGGGGCGATCACCCGCGCCTCGATGGGGAAGAAGACATCATGCCGCCGGGTCTCGATGGCCTCGATCACGTCCTTCAGCGCCTGTACCTGCGCCTCGCGCGGCAGGTGGAATTCCATCTCGTTGAAGCGGATGGGGCGCTCGTTGGACAGCAGCTGCCAGCTTTCCGCCACCACCCGCTCCGGTTCCAGGCCGGACAGCACATGTTTGGCCACGCGGCGGCGGATGGCGGGGGACCAGCCCAGCCAGTCGCGCAGCGCCTTCAGGCTCATGACCGCATCATTGTCCTGGGTGGGCGGCCGGGGCGTGGCCAGCGCGTCCGTCTCGTCATGGGTGATGATGGCGGTCATGCCGGTGAAGGGCAGGTAGTAGAACTCCACGTTGCGGTGGGCCGCCTGCAGGGTGGGCCATTCCGCCAGGGTCTGCTCCACAGGCTGCAGCCACACCCGCCGTTCCACCCGGTGCGCCGGACTGTTCTTCAGCGTCACCCGGGTGAGGATGCCGAAGGCGCCCAGCCCCACCCGGGCGGCGGCGAACAGGTCGGCGTTCCGGGTGGCATCGCAATCCAGCACCTGGCCATCCGCCGTCACCAGGCGGAAGGCCTGGACGTTGCCATGCAGGGCCATCAGGTTGACGCCCGTGCCGTGGGTGGCGGTGGACAGGGCGCCGGCCAGCGATTGCTTGTTGATGTCCGGCAGGTTGGGCATCTCCTGGCCCACGGCGGACAGGGCGGGGCCCAGGTCGGCCAGCCGGGTGCCGGCCCGGACATGGGCGGTCAGCGCCGCCGCGTCGTGGCCATCCAGCCCGGCGATGCGGTCCAGCGTCACCAGCGTGCCGGAGGTGGGCACCAGGGGCATGAAGGAATGGCCGGCGCCCACGGCGCGGATGGGGCCGGGGCTCTTGCGCACCAGGTCGGCCAGTTCGCCCTCATCCGCCGGCGCCGCGCGGCTGGCGGGGTAGGAATGCTGGATGCCGGACCAGTTGCGCCACAGCAGATGCCCGCCGGCGTCGGCGCTGGGCGGGGCCGGCGGTTCCGGCTGCACGCCCACGCGGGAGGCCGCCACGCCGCCGGCGGCCAGCGCCGTGCCGCCCATCAACAGAAACAGGGTGCGCCGTGTCAGCATGGTTCGGTCCGTTCCCCCATCAAGGCTTGTCGTTCAGTTGGCTTGTGCAGCCGGCGCCTGCCCGGCCATGAAGCGGATCAGCGCCTGGTAATCGTCGGCGGTGCAGGAGAAGCACTGGCCGCCCGCCGGCATGCCGTTGAAGCCTTCCAGCGTGTGTTTCAGCAGGGTGTCCGGCCCCTTGGCCCAGCGCGGCTTCCACGCCGTGGCGTAGCCCGCCAGGGGGGCGCCGGAATCTGGATTGGCATGGCAGGCCTTGCAGCTGGCCTCATACAGGCCAGCCAGGCGATCCTCCGCCGGGCGCCGCGCGGCCAGCGCCTCGATCGTGGGCGGTGCCTCCGGCGCCGGATCACAGGCCGACAGGCCCGCCGCCAGCGCGGCCAGCAGGATCAGTGTGGGCACGCCTGCCCGTTTCGGAAAATGCCCGATGCCCAAGCCCATGAAACTCCCCGTCGCCACCCGTCTATCGCGGGCACGGCGTTAGTCATCGCTAACAAGTTAGTGATAGCTAAAGATGGTGGGGCTGACAAGGGGGATTGTGGCGGCAGGCAGCCTTGTCAGGCCAGCGCCCCGCCAGGGCCGCCGAGCGCCAGCCAGACGTCCGCCGTCATCTCGGCATCGGCCCGGGACTTGTGTTGGTAATCGCCGGTGACGCTGACGCCACCGTCCTGCTGCCGCCGCCGTTTGTAACGCGTCCGGACGGTGCCGCCCACACGCTCCGCCACCAGGGACAGGCGGGAGCGTTCGGCCGGCCAGCGGCGACGGGCCAGTTTTTCGGTGCACACCACCGGATTGGCCAGGGCTGGGAGACCGGCCGCTGCCAGTTCCTGGTTCAACAGGGCAACATCACCGGCGGCACCATGGAACACCAGCGGGTCGGAACCGATGAAGGCCAGGATATCGCCCGCCACATCCGCGAAGTCGGGACAGTCGGCGAGTTCCTCCGCCCGAACGCCGTGCACACCGATGGCGATGGGGTTGAGCGGGCAGCGCGGATTGATGCGCCAACTGCACGCCTCCCGCACATGCCCGCCCGCACCCGACGGTGAAACCGCGACGGCTGACACCTCGATGATGCTGCGCCCCTGCACCGGCCGGAAACCGGTCATTTCGATGTCCATGGCGACCCAGCGCCCGGCTGGCTGGCCAACTGACCCGGCTGGCAAGCCAGCTGAAATAATCTGCGCCTTACCCATGACCTGATCCATATCCAAGGGGCGCCTCCGGGATAGGCGCCGACCCCGGCTATATAGGCCGGCAACCGGTTAAAAAGAATCACGCATACCCCCGGCCCCCCGCACGCCAGGCCTTGGTGTGGTCGATGAAGGCCTTGAGCCCGGCCGACGGCAGGCGCTGGCGGGGATAGTACAGCGCCAGGCCCGGCGAGGGCGGCGTCCAATCGGCCAGCGCGCGGGCCAGCCGGCCGGCGGCCAGGTCGGCCGCCACGTCGCGCAGGCTGACATAGGCGATGCCGGCGCCGGCGCGGGCTGCGTTCAGGCACAGGGCATGGCTGCCCAGGGTCAGGCGGCCGGGAACGTCGATGCGGATCTCCCCGTCACCCATTGGGCCACCGCGCGCTGGCCCGCCGTGGGGGGCGAATTCCCAGCGGTAGATGGTGCCGCTGGGCAGGCGGGCGCGGATGCAGTCGTGGCGCAGCAGGTCGGCCGGCACGCGGGGCAGCCCGTGCGTCTGGAAATAGGCGGGCGTGGCCACGACGGCCCAGCCCTCCTCCTCCCCCAGCGGGATGGCCACCATGTCCTCCGGCACCGTATCAGCGGCGCGGAAGCCGGCGTCGAAGCCGGAGGCGACGATATCGATCATGCGCCCCTCGGCCACCAGATCGACCCGCATGTCCGGATAGCGGGCCATGAAATCCAGGATCAGAGGCAGCATGCGCGCGGCGGCCTCCTCCGAGGTATTGAGCCGCAGCAGGCCGGCAGGGGTGTCGCGGAAACGGTTCACCGTTTCCACCGCGTCGGCAATCTCGCGCGTGGCCGGCATCACCCGCGCCAGGAAATGCTCCCCCGCCTCGGTCAAGGCCACGCTGCGGGTGGTGCGATTGAACAGACGCACGCCCAGCTGCCGCTCCATGGCCGCGACCCGGTGGCTGAGCGACGAGGGGGAGGCGCCGATGGCCGCCGCCGCCGCCCGGAAGCTGCGGTGTTCCGCCACCGCCGCCAGGGCCGCCAGCTCACGCAGCGTCAGATCCGTCACTGTGCGATATCCTTCATCAGCGCATGCAAGATTGCGCCGATTATCGCATCAATGGCGGCGCATTACATCAGCGGTCTCAACACTGCTTCACGGAGAAAAGAGACCATGAGCACCGCCAACCCCAGCACCCCGGCCAAGACCGTCCTGATCACCGGCTGTTCGTCCGGCTTCGGGGAGACCGCCGCCCGGCTGTTCGCCGCGCGCGGCTGGAACGTCATCGCCACCATGCGCGACCCGACGCGCGATCCCGGCCTGGCCACCCTGGACAATGTGCAGGTCGTCCGCCTGGATGTGCAGGACCGCGACAGCATCGCCACCGCCGTCGAGGCCGGGCTGCGCCGCTTCGGCCGCATCGACACGCTGGTGAACAACGCCGGCTTCGGCCTGTTCGGCGTGTTCGAGGCCACGCCCATGGCCAAGATAACCGAACAGTTCGAGGTCAACGTCTTCGGCGTCATGGACGTGACCCGGGCCGTCCTGCCCCATTTCCGCGCTAACGGCGCCGGCACCATCATCAACATCAGTTCCGGCGCGGGCGCCTTCGGCCTGCCCCTGATGTCCCTGTACTGCGCCAGCAAGTTCGCCCTAGAGGGCTACTCCGAGGCGCTGTCCTTCGAGCTCGCCAGCGTGGGCGTGACGGTGAAGCTGGTGGAACCGGGCGGCGTGACCAGCACCAACTTCGGCCCGCGCAGCGGCACGGAGGCGGGGGCCCAGGCGGATCTGACCGACTATCGCCCCTTCGTCGCCAAGCTGGACGCCTTCTTCGAGGGCTGGCGCAATTCCCTGGCCGGCACCACGCCGGATGGCGTGGCGGAGGTGATCTACACCGCCGCGACCGACGGAGCCAACCAGTTGCGCTATGTGGCGACGGACGACATCAAGCCGCTGATCGCTGCCCGCCGCGAGACGTCGGAGGAGGTCTACATGGCCCTGATGCGTGAGCGTTTCATGCCGAAATAATGGGCCGAGATAGTGGGCCAGAGATAATGGATTGAGTGCCGGGCGGCCTCACACTGCGGCCTCACACCCCGTGGCGCAGGCCGCCCAACCACATCTGCGTCAGGGCGCGGCAGACGCTTTCGGGCGACATGCTGGGGTCGTCCAGCGCCATCTCCACCGCGGCGTAGCCGGCATCCACGGCGATGCGGGTGCGCAGGCGCAATTCGGCCGGGTCCATCTCGGGCAACAGCGGGCCCATGGCGCGGCAGATGCGGTCGGTGACCATCTCGTGCGAGGCCAGTCGGACGGCGGTCAGCGAGGGCACGGCGCGCAGCGCCCGCATGATCCACACCGCCCCCGGCATTTCGGCCGTGGCCTGGATGGTGGACAGCAGGAATTGGTAGTGGGCCCCCATCAGCTCTTCAAAACCGGCGGGCGCGCTGCGCTCCAGCCACTCATAGAGGATGTCGTTCTGGGCCTCCATCAGGGTGCTGCCCAGGGCCGCCAGCAGGTCGTACTTGTCCTTGAAATGGCGGTAGAAGACGGGGGGTGTCACGCCGGCGCGGCTGGCCACCTGGTTGGTGGAGATGCGCTCGATCCCCACCTCGCCCAACAGCTCGGCCCCCGCCTGCATCAGCCGCATGCGCATGGCCGCCGCCCGGCCGCTCAGGGTGGTGCCCGAGGTCGGGCCGGAGGCGAGAGGGACGTCGGAGGCTGTGTCTGACACGGGGCACGGGGGTCGGCAAGGGGGTTGAAGAACGGCGCGGCGCCTACTGCGCCCCATGACTACCGCGTCCGGTACCGGAACGCCAAGGCCGATCGCGCCCCACCCTTCCCCGGATACCTACATCCATACGCAGGTATAGCCCGGCAGCCCCTGGATTCTACGTGTCGGAGTGATAAACTTCATAGACGGGAGACAAAAGGACTGGATGCGACATGAGCAGCGCCAGTGACAGTCCGACCGACGACGGGGAAATCGTCAGCGTCGACACCAGCGACCCCACGGTGGCTTGCCTGTCCATCGTAAGCTGGTCCATGGCCATCGCGGCCCTGGGCGCCATCGTGTTGCTGGCCCTGGTCCTGTTGCTGTTGAATGTCTCGCAGTACGTCTTCCTGATGGTGTGGATCATCGGCGCGCCCTTCGCCGCCGCCGTCGCCGCCTTGGGGGTCCTGTTCATCCAGCTGAATCAGCGCCGCCAGCACGGCTGACGCCCGCCACCGACGGAACGTCAGCGCGGGCACAGGCCGTGCAGGAACAGGTGCACCACCCGCTGGACGTAGGTGCGGCGATAGGCGGCGTCGCCCAGGCGGGCCGGGTTGATCTGGCCCTCGAACGAATACCCGGCCGTGACCATACCGAAGAAAATGTGGGCAGCGGTGACGGGATCATCCACCACGATCAGCCCCTGGTCGGCCGCGCGGCGCAGGTAGTTGGCCACCATTTCGCGCGACTGGTCCGGCCCCGTGCGGAAAAAGCCTTCCAGCTGGTCGGGGAACAATCGCCCCTCCGCCACGAGTATGCGCATCATGGCCATGACGTCGGGCTGCACCAGCGCCTCAAGCAGCGAGGTCCCGAACTGTGTCAGCACCTCCTCCGGCGGTCCGCAGCTTTCGGCGATGTCGTTCATCAGTTGGCTGATGTGGCCGGTCACCACCTCCAGCACCGCCAGGAACAGCCCCTCCTTGCCGCCGAACAGCTCATAGAGGGTGGCGCGGGATCCGCCGGACAGGGCCACAATGTCGCCCAGGGTCGCACGCTCGAACCCCTTTTCCATGAAGACCTTCAGCGCGGCGTCCATCATGGCGACGCGCCGCGCCTCCGCCCGGCGGCCCAGCTTGGGGGCGGGCGCCGCATCGGCGGCCGGGGACACCTGGGTCGGCGCATTGGACATATCGGTCAAGGTGGGCAAGGGGGCGCTGGCGGGGATGGTCATCGTTTTTTCATAGCTTAATCAAAGGCCCCGGTGACGCCCGTCACAGGACTGTACTGTATGATACAGTACGTAATTGTCATCAGGCAAGGGCGAGGCTTCTGTTCCTTGCACTCTTGCCTATCTTTTTCCCCGTTCCCTTGCCACCCCCAGGTTGTCCCGGCTGAAACGCGTTTTGGCCGCCAACTGAACGGGGTGACGGGACGGGGCTGGCTTTCGGTGGAAGAGGCATTTGATGACGCTCACTATTCCTAGGGTGGCCTTGGTGGCGACGCTGTCGGTGGCGGCGGTGGCGCTGGCCGGTTGCGGTGAGAAAAAGCAGGCGCCACCCCCGCAGGGGCCCATCTCGGTGGGCGTCGTCACCGTGACGCCGCAGCCCGTGACCCTGTCGACCGAGCTGACCGGCCGCACCTCCGCCTTTCGCGTGGCGGAGGTGCGTCCGCAGGTCAGCGGCGTCATCCTGAAGCGGCTGTTCACCGAGGGCGGCGAGGTCAAGGCCGGCCAGCAGCTGTACCAGATCGACCCCGCCCCCTATGAGGCGGCGCTGGCCAGCGCCAAGGCCAGCCTGGCCCAGGCCGAGGCCACCGTGAAGTCGGTCAAGGCCAAGGCGGAGCGCTACAGCGACCTGGTGACGGTCAACGCCGTATCCAAGCAGGACTACGACGACATCACGGCCAGCCTGGCCACCGACCAGGCGGCGGTGGACGCCGCCCGGGCCCAGGTCAAGACGGCCCAGATCAACCTGGACTACACCCGCGTCTATTCCCCCATCAGTGGCCGCGTCGGCCGGTCCACCGTGACGGAGGGCGCCCTGGTCACGGCCGACCAGACCACCGCGCTGGCCACCGTGCAGCAGCTGGACCCGATGTATGTCGATGTCACCCAGTCCAGCGTCGACCTGATGCGCTTGCGGCAGGAGATCGCCGCCGGCCATGTGAAGGGCGCCACGGCGGGCGACGCGCCCATCAGCCTGCTGATCGACGGCCTGGGCGACAAGCCCTATGGCGAGCCCGGCCGCCTGCAGTTCGCTGATGTGACCGTGGACCAGACCACCGGCATGGTCACCCTGCGCGCCACCGTGCCCAACCCCAAGGCGGAACTTCTGCCGGGCCTGTTCGTGCGGGCGCGGGTGGAGGAGGGCGTGCGCGACCAGGCCATGCTGGTGCCCCAGCAGGCCGTGGTGCGTGGCGCCGACGGCGGCACCACCGTCTGGGTGGTGGGCCCGGACAACAAGGCCGCCATCCGCCCCGTTACCACCACCCAGGCCCAGGGTGACAAGTGGGTGGTGACCGGCGGCCTGAACGCCGGCGACCGCGTGGTGGTGGAGGGCCTGCAGCGCCTGCGCCCCGGCGCGGACGTCAAGGCGGACGAGGCCCAGCCCAAGGCGGCCGCCCCCGCCACCCCGCAGCCGCTGTAAGGCAGGGCCATCCCCATGTCCAAGTTCTTCATCGACAGGCCCGTGTTCGCCTGGGTCATCGCCATCGTCATCATGATGGCGGGCGCGCTGGCCATCTACACCCTGCCCATTGAGCAGTTCCCCCGCATCGCCCCGCCGTCGGTGGCCATCACCACCACGTATCCGGGCGCGTCGGCCAAGACGCTGGAAGACACGGTCACCCAGGTGATCGAGCAGAAGATGAATGGCATCGACCATCTTCGCTACATGTCCTCCACCAGCGACAGCTCGGGCAACGTCACCATCACCCTGACCTTCAACCCCGAGGCCGATCCCGACATCGCCCAGGTGCAGGTGCAGAACAAGCTGCAGTTGGCCACGCCGCTGCTGCCGACCGAGGTGCAGCAGCAGGGCGTGCAGGTCAGCAAGGCCACCAAGAACTTCCTGATGGTGCTGGCCTTCTATTCCCCCAGCGGTCAGCTGGGCGAAACGGAAATCGGCGACTTCGTCGCGTCCAACCTGCAGGATCCCATCAGCCGCGTCGACGGCGTGGGCGACATCACCCTGTTCGGGCCGCAGCATGCCATGCGCATCTGGCTGGACCCGAACAAGCTGGCCGCCGTGCAGATGACGGCGGCGGACGTGACCAGCGCCATCGGCGTGCAGAACAAGGCCATTTCCGCCGGCCAGGTGGGTGGTCTGCCCGCCGTGAAGGGCCAGCAGCTGAACGCCACCATCATCGCCCAGACCCGCCTGGAGACGCCGGAGGAGTTTTCCAACATCATCCTGCGCGTGAACCAGGACGGATCGCAGGTGCGCCTGCGCGACGTGGCGCGGGTGGAGCTGGGCAGCAACAATTATGAGGTCGCGGCCCGCTTCAACGGCCACCCGGCCGCCGGCCTGGCCATCAAGCTGACCACGGGGGCCAACGCCCTGCAGGTGGAAAAGGCCATCATCGCCAAGCTGGACGAGATGAAGCCCTTCTTCCCCGAGGGGCTCGAGGTCTCCTACCCCTACGACACGACGCCCTTCGTGCGCCTGTCCATCCATGACGTGGTCGAGACGCTAGCCGAGGCCGTCGTCCTGGTCTTCATCGTCATGTTCGTCTTCCTGCAAAGCTGGCGCGCCACGCTGATCCCCACCATCGCCGTCCCGGTGGTGTTGCTGGGCACCTTCGGCGTGCTGTCGGCCTGCGGCTTCAGCATCAACACCCTGACCATGTTCGCCATGGTGCTGGCCATCGGCCTGCTGGTCGACGATGCCATTGTGGTGGTGGAGAACGTGGAGCGCGTGATGGCGGAAGAGGGGCTGTCCCCCCGCGAGGCCACGCGCAAGTCCATGGGCCAGATCACCGGCGCCCTGGTGGGCATCGCCATGGTGCTGTCGGCCGTGTTCGTGCCCATGGCCTTCTTCTCCGGCTCCACCGGCGCCATCTACCGCCAGTTCTCGCTGACCATCGTGTCGGCCATGGGCCTGTCGGTGCTGGTGGCCCTGATCCTGACCCCGGCCCTGTGCGCCACCCTGCTGAAGCCCGCGGCCCATCATGGCGGCGGCGCCGTGGAGAGCGGCCCCTTCGGCTGGTTCAACCGCGGCTTCAACCGCACCAGCGAGGCCTACGGCCGCGCGGTGGGCCATGTCAGCCGGCGCACGCTGCGCTATCTGCTGGTCTATGGCGTCATCGTCGTGGGCTTGGTGCTGCTGTTCGTGCGCCTGCCCACCGCCTTCCTGCCGGACGAGGACCAGGGCTTCCTGTTCGTCCAGGCCTCCACCCCGCCCGGCGCCACCGCCGAGCGCACGCTGGCCGCCGCCAAGGCCATGGAGAAGCACTTCCTGGAAGACGAAAAGGATAACGTGAAGGGCCTGTTCACGGTGGTGGGCTTCAGCTTCGCCGGCCGCGGCCAGAACTCCGCCTTCGCCTTCGTGAACCTGCGCGACTGGTCGGAGCGGACCAAGCCGGAGCAGCGGGCCAGCGCCATCGCCCAACGCGCCATGATGAAGCTGGCGGCCTACCGCGACGCCTCGATCTACACCCTGACGCCGCCCGCCGTGCTGGAACTGGGCAACGCCACCGGCTTCGATTTCGAACTGGTGGACCGGGCCAGCCTGGGCCATGAGAAGCTGATGGCCGCGCGCAACCAGCTGCTGGGCATGGCGGCGCAGAACCCCATCCTGGCGCAAGTCCGCCCCAACGGGCTGGAGGATGTGCCGCAGCTGCGCGTCAAGGTCGACCAGACCAAGGCGGAAGCGCTGGGCCTGTCCATCAGCGACATCAACACCACGCTCAGCACCGCCTGGGGCTCGGCCTACGTCAACGACTTCATCGACAAGGGTCGCGTCAAGAAGGTCTACGCCCAGGCGGACGCACCCTTCCGCATGCTGCCCGGCGACATCAGCCGCTGGTACGTGCGCGGGTCGGCCAACCAGATGGTGCCCTTCTCCACCTTCACCAACGCCTATTGGGAATACGGCTCGCCCCAGTTGGAGCGCTACAACGGCGTGTCGTCGCGCGATATCCAGGGCGTGCCCGCCCCCGGTCATACCACCGGCCAGGCCATGGCGGAGATGGAAAAGCTGGCGGCCAAGCTGCCGACGGGCTTCGGCTTCGAATGGACGGGCCTGTCGTACGAGGAACGGCTGGCCGGCTCGCAGGCCCCCGCCCTCTACGGCATTTCCCTGGCCGTCGTCTTCCTCTGCCTGGCGGCCCTGTATGAAAGCTGGTCCATCCCCTTCGCGGTCATGCTGGTGGTGCCCCTGGGCGTCATCGGCGCGGTGCTGGCGGCCACGCTGCGGGGCCTCAGCAACGACGTCTACTTTCAGGTGGGCCTGCTGACGACCATCGGGCTGGCCGCCAAGAACGCCATCCTGATCGTGGAGTTCGCCAAGGAACAGTACGAGGCCGGGCATGAGCTGATCGACGCGGTGACTATCGCCGCCAAGCAGCGCCTGCGCCCGATCCTGATGACGTCCTTCGCCTTCATCCTGGGCGTGCTGCCGCTGGCCGTGGCCAACGGCGCCGGCTCGGGCGGGCAGAACGCCATTGGCGTGGGCGTGATGGGCGGCATGCTGTCGGCCACCTTCCTCGCCATCTTCTTCGTTCCCGTCTTCTTCGTCTCGGTCCTCCGGCGCTTCGGCAAGCGGCCCGCCCCCGGCACCCCCGCCTCGGGCACGCCCGCTCCCGCCACCCCGGGGCACGACACCGCAGGACATCCGTGATGACCGTGTTTTCGACCCCCAAGCGCATCGCGGCCATCACCGCCCTGCTGCTGACCACCGCGTCCCTGGGCGCCTGTTCCCTGGCGCCGGACTACACCCGGCCGGGCAGCCCCGTCCCCAACGCCTGGCCCACCGGGCCGGCGTATGAGGCGGCGGGCGCGCAAGGGACCACCGCGTCCTCTCCCCTACAGGGTCTCGACAGCTGGAAGGCCGTGTTCCGCGGCCCCCGGCTGCAGGCCCTGATCCAGAAGTCGCTGGATAACAACCGCGACCTGCGCGTGGCCCTGCTGAACATCGAGGTGGCGCGGGCGACATACCGCGTCCAGGACGCGGCCACCCTGCCCCAGCTGAACTTGAGCGGCAGCACCACCCGCGCCCGCACGCCCATCTCGGCCCTGGGGGCGCAAGGGGCGTCCGCCGGCGCGTCCGGATCCAGCACCAAGGGCGTCACCTACAATTCCAGCCAAGTCCAGGTGGGCGTCACCTCATATGAGCTGGATCTGTTCGGCCGGGTGCACAGCCTGTCGCAGCAGGCGCTGGAACAGTACCTGGCGACGACGGAGGCCACGGCGGGCACCCGCCTGTCCCTGATCGCGGAGGTGGCCAACGCCTATCTGACCCTGGTGTCGGATCGTCAGCTGCTGACCCTGACCCAGGACACACTGAAGGCCCAGCAAGCAACGTATGACCGCAACAAGCGCATGTTCGACCGGGGCAGCAGCTCGGCCCTGGACCTGGCGCAGTCGCAGACGGCCGTGGACACCGCCCGCGCCAATCTGGAGCAGTACACCCGCCTGGTCGCCCAGGACCGCAACGCCCTGGAACTGCTGGTGGGGACGCCCCTGTCCGACGCGGAGATCGAGGGCGCCAGCCTGGACGATCAGGACGTGCTGGGCGACCTGCCGGCGGGCCTACCGGCCGACCTGATGCTGCGCCGCCCGGACATCCGCCAGGCGGAACACACGCTGAAGGCCGCCAACGCCAACATCGGCGCCGCCCGCGCAGCCTTCTTCCCCCAGATCACGCTGACCGGCAGCTACGGCACCGCCAGCGCCGGCCTGACCGACCTGTTCGCGCCGGGCAGCAGCGCCTGGAGCTTCGGCCCCAGCGTCAGCCTGCCCATCTTCGACAACGGGAAGAACCAGGCCAACCTGGACATCGCCAAGGCCGACCGCGACATCGACGTCGCCAACTACGAGAAGGCGGTGCAGACCGCCTTCCGCGAGGTGTCGGACGCGCTGGCTGCGCGGGGCACCCTGGACCGCCAGCTGGCGGCCCAGACGTCGCTGGTGAAGTCCAGCCAACTGACCTACGACCTGTCGACCAAGCGGTACGACCGCGGCATTGACAGCTTCCTGAGCGTGCTGGACGCGCAGCGCAGCCTGTACAGCGCCCAGCAGACCCGGATCGCCGTGCAGCTGTCGCTACTGGAAAACCGGGTCAGCCTGTTCAAGGTGCTGGGCGGGTCGGAGACGGTGCCGGCTGAGACGTCCGCCAACTGAACCAGCCGGAAGGGCCGCCCGGCACAGGCCGAGCGCCCTTCCCTGGCTCACGCCGACTGGGGCTCACGCCGCCTTGCGTGCCGTGATGTAGTCCTGGATGACCAGGGATAGCACGTCCAGCGGCATGCTGCCGGAGGAAAGGCCGGCGTGGTGGAACTCGCGGATGTCGAACTTCGGCCCCAGTTCCTTTTTCGCCTGGTCGCGCAGGCGCACCCACATGGTATGGCCGATCTTGTAGCTGCAGGCCTGGCCCGGCCAGGCGCAGTAGCGGTCGGTCTCCCGCGTCATGGCGCTTTCGGTGTCGCCCGTCAGGTCCACCATGTATTTGACCGCCTGTTCCCGCGTCCACCGCTTGTGGTGCATGCCGGTGTCGATGACGCAGCGGCCTGCGCGGAACAGCAGGAACTTCAGGTAGCCGATGCGCCCCATGGGCTCCTTCTCGTACATGCCCATCTCATCGGCCAGCTGCTCGGCATACAGGGCCCAGCCCTCGCCGTAGCCGGAGAAGAACATGTTGGAGCGGTAGCGGGGAATACCCGCCGTCTCCTGCGCCAGGGCCACCTGCAGGTGATGGCCGGGGATGCCCTCATGGTAAAGGGTGGAGGGCAGCGCCCATTTGGGCCATTCGCCGGTGTCGTGCAGATTGAAGTAGATGGTGGCAGGCCGCTTGCCGTCCAGCGAGGGCGACTGGTAATAGGCCAGCGGCGCGCCGGCGTCGATCTGGGCCGGCACCGGCTTCACCTCCGCCTTGGCTTTGGGCAGGGTGGAGAAGTATTGGGGCAGGTGGCTGACCACGTCGGCAAGGCGCACGCCCAGGTCGGCGATC
The DNA here is from genome assembly GCF_029594735.1 of Nitrospirillum amazonense. Classification (NCBI taxonomy): domain Bacteria; kingdom Pseudomonadati; phylum Pseudomonadota; class Alphaproteobacteria; order Rhodospirillales; family Azospirillaceae; genus Nitrospirillum; species Nitrospirillum amazonense. The sequence continues at coordinate 14,398 of NZ_JARPAF010000001.1, read as the reverse complement.
AGCTGAGCCTTGCCCTCCTCCGTCTTCGGGTAGAAGGAGGCGGGGTCCTGGTACAGCGCCTTGATGCGCTGGCCCACCGTGCCCTTTGTCAGGCCCTGCGCCTTCAGCACGGCGTCCAGGCGGGCGGTGATCTCCCGGCCCTGGTCCAGGCCGATGTTGTGCACCTCGTCCGGCGACAGGGTGGTGGTGGTGTTGGCGCGCAGGCCGTCGACATACCAGGCGTCGCCGTCCTTGACGTGCCAGACGCCGGCGTGGTGCGTCGCCTGCCGGCGCGCGGCCTCCACCGCCGCGATCTGACGGTCCAGGGCGGGCAGCACCTTGGATGTGTAGATGCCGGCGGCACGGGCGGCCCAGTCGCCCTCGATGCCCTTGGCCTTGGCGCGCTTGGCAACGGATGATACCAGGTCCGACTTGTCCGCATCGACGCGCAGGGCGCGCATCTGGGTCAGGGTCGTGTCCAGCAGGAAATCCGGCGCCACCACGCCCGCGCCCCGGTCATGGTCCAGACGCTCAGTATCGTGGTCCAGCGCGGTGGCGAAGGCCTCCAGCCGCGAAAGATAGGCCTCGGCATCGTCCTGGGTGGCGATGGGGTGCTTGGTGTCCAGGAAGGTGGGCGTGGACTGGTAGCAGCCGGTCAATTGGCTGATGGCATAGGGGGACCGTTCGCCCGGCCGGCCGAAGTCGAAGCGCTTGTAGGTTTCCAGCCGATTGGACAGGACGTAGGCCACGCAATCGTAATTCACGGCGTCGATGCCGCTCAGGCTGCGGCGGTCGATGCCCGCCAGGCGGCGCATCTGGCTGGCGGCGGCCTCACGCTCCACCGCTTGGCCGGCGGCCGAGCGGTCGCCCAGGCGGCTGCGCAGTCCCGCCAGGTCACCCGTGTCCAGGCCCAGATTGGTCGCGGCCTCGGGCCGGCGCCGCAAATCCTCCTGGAAGAAGGTTTCCAGCAAGGCGGTCAGGGAGGCGCCGGCACCGGACGGAGTGCCGGAGGGGGCGCCAATGGGGGTGGAAGCTTGCGCCCACGCGGGCAAGGCTGCGGACAAGGCGACGGCAGCGGAACTGCCGGCCAGGAACTGGCGACGATTGACCATGGAACTCTCCCAACGCGTATGCCCCTGTTTTGGGGAGAGTATGCGCAAATTTTTGATGGATGAAAGCCGGGCCCCGCCATCAAACAGGCCGACCCTCCGTTCCGCGGCCGGCTGACCGGCTATATCCATTGTAAATTGTTTGCCGACTAACCCACCACCACCGCTGGCGTCAACCGGCCGCCGGGCATGGTGCCGAATCGGCCCGGCAGCCGAAAATGGACCTCGTGCGCCGGCCGCCCCCTCCAAAGCCCGCGCCGGCATTAGCCGTCATAGCCTTGAAACCATTCGCGGTTAAGCCTGGGCCCGAACTTTCGAGGACGCCATTCCCATGCCTTTCCCCCGTCTGCTGCCCCTGACCATCGCCGTCCTGGGCCTCACCGCCTGCGCCACCAGGGCGCCGGAGAACGCCATCGCCATGAACCAGATCCAGGTCATTGGCACCCACAACAGCTATCACGCCGGGATCGCGCCCAACGAGGCGGTGTTGTGGAAGAAAACCCATCCCCAGCAGTACGCCGCCCTGGATTACCACCACCAGCCCCTCGCGGCGCAGCTGTCGGCCGGGGTGCGCCAGGTGGAACTGGACATCTACGCCGACAGCAAGGGCGGGCTTTACGCCCATCCCGCCGGGCCTGGCCTTGTGACGAAGGCCGGCCTGCCGGCCGACCCGCCGTTCGACCCCGATCACGTCATGGACAAGCCGGGCTTCAAGGTCATGCACATGGAGGATGTGGACTACCGCAGCACCTGCCAGCCCTTCACCGCGTGCCTGGCCGACATCCGCGCCTGGTCGCGGGCCCATCCCGGCCATGTTCCCATCTTCATCCTGATCGAGACCAAGGAGGAGGCGCTGACCCTGCCCTTCCCCACCGTGACGCCGGAGGCGCTGACACCGGCCAGCCTGGACGCCCTGGACCGGGAGATCCTGTCGGTGTTCAAGGCGGGTGAGATCATCACCCCCGACGGGGTGCGGGGCGATGCCGCGACCCTGAACGCCGCCATCCGGACGCGCGGCTGGCCCAGCCTGGAGGCGGCGCGGGGCAAGGTCGTCTTCCTGCTGGACCAGAGGAAGGTCACCGCCCGTTACCTGGAAGGCCATCCCGGCCTGAAGGGCCGCGTCGCCTTCACCAACGCCCAGCCCGGCGATGCCGACGCCGCCTTCATCGAAATGAACGATGGCCCGGGCGACACCATCACCGCCCTGGTGCGCCAGGGTTACCTGGTCCGCACCCGGTCCGATGCCGACACCAAGGAAGCGCGGGCCAACGACACCCGCCGCCGCGACATGGCGCTGGGCAGCGGGGCGCAGATCATCAGCACGGACTATCCGGCCTCGGAACCGGCCGGCACCGGTTTCGCCGTCAGCCTGCCGGGTGGGGCCGTCGCACGCTGCAACCCGGTGACGGCGGGCGATGGGTGCGGGGTGGGGCCGCTGGACCGGTAGGGACCGGAGGCCGCTTGCCAGCGCCTGAAACCCTTCTCTATTCTTCCACGCACAATAAACGTTGGAAGCGGCAGGCGATGAAGAAGACGAGCAGATGGGCGGCGTTGGCATTGGGCACGGCGCTGAGCCTTCCCCTGGGAAGTGCCGCCGGCGCGGCGGAGGCCGCAAAGCAGGAAGGTATTAAGGTCGATCTGACCCGGCCCGACTGGGTGGCCTTCCGCAACCTGTACCAGCAGTTGGTGCAAACCAACACCACGCTGTCGGCCGGCAGCTGCACGACGGCGGCGCAGAACATCGCGAACCGGCTGGTCGCCATCGGCTTGAAGAAAAGTGATGTGCGCGTGCTGGTGCCGGATGGCCGGCCCAAGGATGGCGCGCTGGCAGCGGTGCTTCCCGGCACGGACAAGGCGGCCAAGCCGCTTTTGCTGTTGGCCCACATCGACGTGGTGGAGGCCAAGCGTGAGGACTGGCAGCGCGATCCCTTCACCCTGGTGGAGGAGAACGGCTATTTCTACGGGCGCGGCAGCAGCGACGACAAGGCCATGGCCGCCGTCTTCGCCGATCTGCTGATCCGCCTGCGCCAGGAAGGCTTCCGGCCCAAGCGCGACATCAAGCTGGCGCTGACCTGCGGCGAGGAGACCAGCGACACCTTCGACGGCGTGGCCTACCTGCTGGCCCACAACCGCGACGCGGTGGACGCCGAATTCGCCCTGAACGAAGGGGCCGGCGGCAGGCTGGACAAGGACGGCAAGTACCTGGCCCTGGAGATCCAGGCGGGGGAGAAGGTCTACCAGGACTTCACGCTGGAGACGACCAACCCCGGCGGCCACAGCTCCCGGCCCAGCAAGGACAACGCCATCTATCACCTGGCGGCGGGCCTGAACCGGCTGGCGGCCTTCGACTTCCCGGTGGCGCTGAACCCGGTGACCAAGGCCTATTTCACCGCCCTGTCCCCGGTCATCGGCGGGCCGGTGGGAGCCGACATGGCCGCCATCACCAAGGACAACCCCGACCCGGCAGCCATCGCGCGCATCAGCCAGGACGCCGGCTGGAACAGCACGCTGCGCACCACCTGCGTCGCCACCATGGTAAATGCCGGCCACGCGCCCAACGCCCTGCCCCAGCACGCCCAGGCCAACGTCAACTGCCGCATCCTGCCGGGGCAGCCCCTGGAGAACGTGCGCCAGACCCTGGTTAAGGTGCTGGACGATCCCGCCATCAAGGTGACGGCGGTGGGCGAACCCAGCCCAGTCTCCCCTCCCCCGGCCCTGACGCCCACGGTCCTGGACCCGGTCAAGGAGGTGGCGGCCAAGATGTGGCCGGGCGTGCCGGTGGTGCCCACCCAGTCCACCGGCGCCACCGACGGCCGCTTCCTGAACGCCGCCGGCATCGCCACCTACGGCCTCAGCGGCATGTTCCGCGACCCGGACGGCAGCGGCGTCCACGGCCTGAACGAACGCATCCGCGTCCGGTCTCTCTATGAGGGGCGGGAGTTCCTGTACGCGGTGGTGAAGAAGTACGCGGGGTGAGGAGCTATACGTGAATAATTACACGCCCGATCAGGAGCTTAGTGATTATTCACGGCCAACTCTCTATCTCTTCCCAGTCTACGCATGCTTGAACACGACCTTCACTTCGCCGGCCACGCTTGCACGGTGGTCGGGGTGGTGCTATCAAATCCCCGCAAACGCTTAATATGAAATCTATCAGAAAATTTGTTTTAAAGATCAATTCTCGGCAATTGGCGCGACTGTAGACAAAAAATTTAATTCTTTAGCGGAGACGTATTCCAATGAATTTCTTGAAATCAGGCGAACTGGCAAATGGCACTGTCGATCCGATGAGCATTAATGGCGCCATTCTGGATCGGCAATCAGCCCAGCGCCCGGTTTCAAGTCTGGTGTTGGGCGTCATCGTCCTATTATGGGGGGTGATCCTGGCAATTAGCGCGCCAGGCCAGTTGTCTTACGATTCCATCGTCCAATTAAACGAAGGACGGACAGCGACTTATCTCAGCATGCATCCGCCACTTATGTCAGCCATGCTGGGAGTCGCCGACAGCGTCGTGCCGGGAACCGCGCTTTACCTCGCCTTCAGCATGGCGTTGTTCTTCGGTGCACTTGCGCTTCTCATTAGCCGTGCGGCGCGCCCGCTGCCTACGATGGTGCTTACGATAGCGGCTTGCTTCACCCCCCCCGTTTTGGTCTATCAAGGCATCGTTTGGAAAGATGTATTATTTGCCAACCTCGCCATCTTGGCGTTTGCCGTGCTTGGAACCGTCGACGGGCCATTAAAGGGGCGGCGCTTTATTGCATATGAGGTTACGTGCATCCTTGCGGCCTTTGCCGCTCTGGTGCGTCAGAACGGTTTTGTCGTCATCCTATTCGTGGCACTTGCCATTGGCTTGAAGGAATACAGGCGGGTGGCGCCAACGGGTCCGGCCAAAAAGGCTTGGCGTTCCGTCAGTTTCGGCTTTTGCGCCGTGTTGTTCGCCTTGGGAGTTTGCTCATTATCAAACGAACTGATCCGTATTACGGCTGTTAGGCAAGAAAGCGTAGTCGGGGCTGGGCTAATGGTTCTTGCCAGATATGACATCTCTGGAATCATTGCTTTTGAAGAAGATTTCGATTTGCCTCTGCTAAATGAAAGAGGCGTGGATATTGCTAAATTCGAGAACGCTATCCGGCAGAACTACACGGCAGAACGGCTCGACAATCCGCTCAACCCTCATAGCTCCCAGATCGCGATTTCTGGCTTTTCCCATCTCTCCCCTGCCGAAACAATCAACCTTTGGCAGGGGCTCATATTAAGTCACCCCCGCGCGTACGCGGCTCACCGCATTGCAGTTTTTAAATGGCTTATGTTCCCAACCGATCCCAGCCATTGCTTACCAGTTCATGTCGGAATCTACGGGCCGATAGATTTGATCCAAAGCCTTGGGTTGAAAGAAGGGACTCGTCCGTCGGATCAAGCACTTTACAATTACAGTACGCATTATTTTGGCGGCCCGCTCATGAACCCAACATTCTACGCCGTCATCGCCGCGCTACTGATTGCGTATCTGTTGTGGCGCCCCACCAAAGGCAACGTTGTGATTATTTGCATGTTGTTATCGGCTTTGGCTTTCGCCGGAAGCTATTTGGTGATCGGCATCGCATGCGATTTTAGGTACGTTTATTTCCTGGTGGCAGCAACGATCGTGGCGTTCCTGTATATTTTCGCCAACACCGAAAATATAAATCTTTCTAAATATTTCTTTTTGTTCAGAAAAGATAAATATGATTCCTGAGCCCAATATTTAAGGAATATTGTTTAATTTAGGCAACTAATATTGAAGAGATACGATATGGATTATGATATAATTATTGTTGGTGGCGGCTTCTTTGGCATGTACATTTCAGAATATTTTGCCAAGAAGAAACGCCGCGTCCTGCTGGTAGAACGGGAGCAAGATTGTATGCGCCGTGCCTCTTATCACAATCAGGCACGCGTTCATAATGGCTACCATTACCCTCGCAGTGTCCTGACGGCTTTGAGGTCCAGGATTTCATTTCCACGATTCATACAAGAATATAGTGACTGCGTTGTTTCGGATTTTCAGAAATTTTATTTGATCGGCTCTCCTTTGGGGAAAGTGTCCGCCTACCAGTTCCAGAAGTTCTGTGAGCGAATCGGCGCCCCCTGCGAGGTGGCCCCGACCTGGCTGCGTCGGCTTACCAACCCCCATTTCGTTGAAGCCTGCTTTTCCACCGTGGAATATGCCTTTGACGCTACAGCGCTTCGCGACACGATGCTTCAGCGATTGAATGCCGTCTCCGTCGAGATTCGCCTGGGGACCACGGTGGAAGGCGTGCGCCAGAAAGCGGGCGCCCTGGCGGTCAGCATACGGAACACCGACTCATCCGCCGAGGAATTGACCGCTGCCCACGTTTTCAATTGCACCTACTCCAATATCAATTTCCTGCTCGCGAACTCCGGGGCGCCACCCATTCCGCTGAAACATGAAATGACAGAAATGTGCATCGTCGAGGTGCCAGACGAAATCCGGCAATCTGGGATAACGGTCATGTGCGGACCATTCTTCTCCGTGATGCCGTTTCCGGCCCTGGGGTTGCATTCAGTCAGCCACGTGCGGTACACCCCGCATTATGAGTGGCTGGACGAAGGAGGCGACGCCGATGGTGCCCAGGGTCGTCTTTTCGACGCGCGCCCGGGCGCAAGCGCGTGGGAGGCCATGCGCAAGGATGCGGCCCGCTACATCCCAGTCCTGAGTGAATGCCGCTACAGCCAGTCCCTGTGGGAGGTGAAGACTGTTTTGCCGCGAAGTGAAACCGATGATTCCCGTCCAATTCTGTTTCGCCCCAATCATGGGTTGCCCGGTCTGCATAGCGTCCTAGGGGGGAAAATCGACAACGTTTATGATGTTGTCAAAGCGATTGAAGTCAACAGCATCGGGCTTTGAGGGGGGCATACAGTGAAAAGTGAACTCTTTGTATCCGCAGGCATCGTCGTCAACCGTCCGATTCCCTCCCTGAAGGATGAGTTGGCGGCCGTCCAACGCACCCTTAATGCCCTCTATTCCGACTACGAGATCCTAGTGATCATACAGGGACCGGTGCTCCAGCAGGTATCCGATGCCCAAGCTGCGGATATCCTCTCGAATATCCCCTGCATCCGCTTCATTCAACTTTCCTTCGCGGTGCCTTCCGACGTAGCGCGGTCCGCCATCGTTGAGAATGCGATCGGCGATTTCGTTCTGTTGTTCGACCTTGCCGCCGATCCCCTTGAATTGATCGCCGAGGCCGTGGCCGCCTGTCAGCGCGGGAGCGATATTATCGTCGGCGTTTCCATTCTGGCGCCTTCCCCGCTGTATCGCCTGGGCCGGCGCATCGCGTCGCCGTTGCTGGCGTCCATCGACTATCAGTTGCCCGCAAACGCAACTGACTTCAGATGCGTAAGCCGGCGGGCGATCAACGCGGTAATCAATACCGGGCGTTCCCATCACCAGCTCAATCTTCGCCTTCAAAAGACCGGCTATCCGTCCCAAGCCATAGCCTACGAACAAAAGGCTGAGGCTCGCCGGGACAGGTCGCTGCCACAAGCCTGCCGACAGTTCCTCCATCTTCTGGTGTTCAATTCATCACGCCCGCTACGATGGATGTCGGGGATTGGTTTGCTGGGCAGCTTAATAGCACTGATCTTCGCCTGCTACAGCGTTTTGATCAATATTTTGAAAGAAAAGGTCATGGAAGGTTGGACAACGACCGTCCTATTCATGTCCATCCAGTTCATGTTGCTGTTCCTTATTCTTGCCTTCATCAGCGAATATCTGGGCCGCCTACTCGATGAGAGACGAGGAATTGCGGAATACGCAGTGGTTTCAGAACGGAACAGCAGGACTATGGTAAACGACCAGCGCGTAAATGTGCTCACCGATTCCGTATAACCGTCGTCCTTAGGACGTGATGCCACCTTAGGATGGACGGCTTGGCTTACTCAAGCCCGCCCCCACATCGGACAAGGCGGAGTGTTCCAATCCATCTCGTCGGGGTGGTACTTGAACATGCCTCAAGGAATTGAATTTACGTGCCTCGCCAGGCCGTCACGGCCAGAACCGGATTTTAAAATGGAGGGACCATGGCGGACGGGCTTATAGGCCATACCGGCTTCGTTGGAACAAATCTTGGCGCCGCCCACACCTTCGCGGGCCTGTTCAATTCCAAGAATATCGCCGAACTCGACGGCAGCCAATTTGATGTGCTGGTCTGCGCCGCGGCCCCTGCTACGATGTGGGCTGCCAATAAGGACCCGGAAAACGACCTCCAAAACATTTACCGGTTACTCTCTCATATTGAGCGAGCCCGGGCGGAACGTTTCGTCCTTATTTCGACGATCGCGGTTCTCGCCGATCCCGTCGGCTTGGATGAAAGCACCAACCGCTTCGAAACAGGTAAGGCTTATGGCCGCAACCGGCGCTTCCTGGAAGAAGCCTGCACGGCCCTATTCCCGCGGTGCCATGTCCTGCGCCTACCCGCGCTCTTTGGCTCCGGCCTGAAAAAAAACTTCCTCTTCGATATATTGAATCCGGCCCCTTCCTTCCTAAGCCAGGAACGCTATAAGGACATGCTCGATCGCCTGCCACACGCAGCGGTCGGCTTGCTGAAAGCGGTTTATGAGTTCGACCAAGGCTTGGCGATGTATCGGTGCGCGCGTGAGCGATTGATCGGCGCGAATCGAGGCCTGTTGGTTGACGCGATGAGAACCGCCGGCTTTACCGCCCTCAACTTCACAAATCCTGATAGCAGTTACCAATATTATGGTTTGGCGCGCCTGTGGTCGGACATCGGTGTTGTCATCCGAAATGAACTGCCCGTGGTACATCTCGCGCCAGAGCCATTGCGTGCCGGTGATATCTATCAATTCGTGACCGGTCATTCCTTCAGCGGGACGGACGCTGCGACCTATCATGAAGATATGAAGACCCTCCATGCTGACTTATTGGGCGGAAGCCGAGGATACATCCAGGACCGCGCATCGGTTCTGAGCGACATCAGCACTTTCTTCAGAAGCCTGGCAGCGTCATGAAACTCGCGGTTTCCAACATTGCGTGGTCCTATCCGCAGCGCCTGGATGCCTACGCCATCCTTCGCGATCATGGCATAACCGGACTTGAGATCGCCCCAGGCTTGTTGTTCGCCGACGAGGTTGATCCGTTCGTTCCCTCTCGGGAGGCCGTTCTGGCACGCCTAAGGGAACTCGACCACTTCGGGCTGCAGCTGGTTTCCATGCAATCGCTGCTGTTCGGCATCGAGGGCGCCGATCTGTTCGGAGAGCCCGCTGCACGGCGCCGCCTGGAACAGGGGCTTGTCCGGGCCATTGAACTAGCAGGCAAACTCCACATCGCCAACTTGGTCTTTGGCTCGCCCAAGCAGCGCGTCATTCCGCCGGGTCTAGCGAAGGATGCGGTCCTTGCAGCCGTAACTGAAATTTTCCGGCCCCTCGGCGACCAAGCTGCGGCCAAACGGACCCATATTGCGCTGGAGCCGAACGCCGCCGCCTATGGCACCAATTTCATGACGACCTTCCAAGAGACTCTGGAAGTCGTGCGCCACATAGGTCACGCGGCTGTGACCTTTAATTTCGACGTTGGTGCGCTTTATATGAATCAGGCCTTTGACCAGGTTGTGTCATTCGCGCAAGAAGCGGCGGCGCACATCTCGCACGTTCACGTTTCCTCCGCGCATTTGGCACCGGCGCCGATGAATGAAGAAGACGCGCGTGCCGTCTTCTCGGCACTGAAATCTATCGGCTATGATCGGGCGGTTTCGATTGAAATGAAGGCCTCGCCAAACGCGCTAGAAACGCTCGCCACCTCCGTCGCCCTTCTCAAGGCAGCCGCGACTTTGGAGGGACTCCCTTGAGCCATCATGACCGGTCGGCCTCTGCCGATGCCCACGTTATTTCATTGGAAAAAGGCACCAATGGCAGGGGTTCGACGGGAACAGCGACGCTGTTATCTCCCGAACTGATGCGCTTCGCGTTGGTGATCGGCGGTGGCTTGGTCGTCGATCTCACGGTCGGCTCAATCATCGTCAATGTTGCCGGGCTGTCACTCACCGTCGGCTCCGCCGCAGGATTGCTGACAGGCGCGGTTTTCAACTATATTCTCCATGAATTATGGACATTCCGTCCCCGACAGGGCGGAAACGGCCTGTCGACCAAAAGGGCATCGCTTTACCTGATGACCTCCCTCATTGGCCTGTGCGTTCGCCTGGGCCTAGTTACGGCCATGTATACCTTGGCAACCAGTCACTTGGCTAATCTCGCCGTGCTCGTTGCCGCGGCTGGCGCATCATTCGTGGTCAACTACCTGCTCAGCCGCCTAGTGGTGTTTCGCCGAGCCGGAATCAAATCCAGTTTGGGGGAATAGCGCGATGGAATTTCGTTCCAGCCGGCAAGAGGAAGGCTGGCAAGTCCCCTCGTTTGACGTGAACCTTTTCTGCCCTCGCGGGCACAGGTATGCGCTGGTGATCCCGGTTATCAACGAAGGCGGAAGGATCCGCCGGCAGCTGCAGGCGATTGCCGAGGAATTGCCGCCTGTCGATGTGATCGTGGCCGATGGCGGCTCAACGGACGGGTCGCTCACCGCCGACTTCATCCGCACGCTGCCCATCCGCGCGGTACTGGTGAAAACCGGTCCGGGAAAACTGAGCGCTCAGTTGCGGATGGCCTATTCCTGGTGCCTTGCTGACGGTTATAGCGGCATCATCACTATGGACGGCAACGGCAAGGACGGCGTCGATGCCATTCGGCGCATGTGCGCTAAGCTTGATGAAGGGTATGACTACGTCCAAGGCTCTCGCTACCTCCCGGGAGGGAAGGCGGAGAACACGCCCTTGGAACGGACGATCGGTAATCGGCTGATTCATGCACCGCTGCTCAGCATCGCGGGACGCCACTGGTTCACCGACACGACGAATGGGTTTCGTGCCTATTCACGGCGCTATCTACTGGACCCTCGGGTCGCCCCGTTCCGCGATATTTTCTCGCGATACGAACTGCTTTTCTACCTGACCGCGCGCGCCGGGCAGTTGGGCCTTCGCGTCTGCGAAATTCCGGTCCGCCGCAGTTATCCGGTGGGAGAGGCGACACCGACCAAAATTGCCGGCTTCAAAGGCAAGCTTTCCATTCTGGAGGAGCTGTGGCGCGCCGCCACGGGAGGCTTCAACCCCTGAAGCGCGTGGGGAAAAGGGCGGACGCCACGGCCGACGCGACACCATGCCGCCCCACCCGACCGACCTCTACGGTGAGCGCCCGGCGCATCGCCGGTTGGCGTCTGGAGCGAACCGGCATGTCCCCTTGGTGCCCAACGCCCGGGAGCAGGCCCCGCATGAGCACGCGGCCAGCCAAACATGGCGGGTTGCTCTACCGGACTTCGGGTTTTATCCGGCCAGGGAAATTGGAAGGTGCCCTGCCACAAGCGGACCGCTCACGTCACCGCTGTCGAGCGATGACCGCCGTGCGTCCACTTCTTGGCAAAAGTCGGGAAACTCCGTCTGGAATTGCTGCTCCCACGCCAGGCTGCCGGCATTGGAAAGGCGACGGACCGTGGTGGCCGGCAAAGTCCTTATCCGGGGATGGAGCACTCCCGTGATCGTCCGGTCCATCCAGTTCAACACATTCAGCGGATTCGCCATCAGGTCTTCGTAAAAGAAGCGCTTGGGTGTCATGTCATGATCGCTGAAGTGCTTCTCGAACCCACTTTCGCAGGTCAACAGCCCCATGATCGTTTCCTTGATCCGGTCAGGGTCATAAGCAACTTTGGACAAATATGCGTCACTGTGGTCAGTACTTTGATAGCTGTGAAAAACTCCGCTGGACGCGCTTTTGTAAAGCGATATTCCTTGAGCAATAATGTTCTTTCGTCGCAAGTAGAAGAACGTGATGTCTCGGAATGCGCTGGAGGGAACTCTTGCAAGCTGCTGCATAGCCAGCAGCTGATAGTAGCTTAATTGCACGCCTACGACCCGACAAGGAGAAGCAGAGCTCCGAGCTAACCACTGTGCATAAGTGTTGATATCACGGAGCCCGACTATTTTAGGCGGTGAACACCCCAACGCACGATCTTCTGTCTGGATCCATCCCTCATTGAACCACTCCTGCGGGACACCCAATACATTTGAATTTTTTGCAAGTTCTGTTAGCCATGTACTGCCAGATCGAGCAATAATAAATATTATGTACAATTTATACCGCTTTTTAAGCCTCATTATCGTTTCAAGATTAATAGTGCTATTGTCACAAAAAACTGCCTTATAGGGCTCGCATAACTTTAATTCACTCACCATGACAGCCTCTTACAAAAATCTTTTTATGTCACTTTGGCGAAAGGCTAGCAAGAGGCAAAGTAATTTTAAATAGACACCTATTACGCTTTTCTGTTCATTTGCAAATCTGGCTACATATTAAGACATACACCTATTGGAATAAGCCGTCGCCTAGTACTACAGTTGTCTTTTTCGCCGTTTGTAATGGGCGAGAGCGGCGCTGAGTTGTTGCCGTCTTCGCCAGTACGACCAGGCCATGGTGAATAGCGTTGTGCAGGCGATGCGAGTATGGTTCTGGCCAGCAGGCAGCGGATCTCTGCAGCGGACGGTAGGAGCGCCGGGGGGCAGTCAGGCGGCGATTGCCGGCGCCGGACTCGTTTCGTTCGGTTTGCTCCAAGCGGATCGGCGCAGATCGGCGGCGAGTTGGGCGAGCAAGCCGGCCGCGCCCATGCAGAGGGTCATGTGGCGGTGCCATCCATGCCACGAACGCGCCTCGCAGTGATCGAGGCCCAGATCATCTTTGGCGCGCTGGAAGCATTCCTCGATGGTCCAGCGCAAGCCGGCGGCGGCCGCCAGCTCGGCAAGCGACGTACCCCTTTGGCGCGAAGGCGAAGTAATAGGCGCGTTGATCTGGGGCTTGACGATTGCGCCGGATCAGCACCCATCGCTCGAATTCCGGGGCATGCGCCCAGGAGAGTGGGAAGCGGGCCCAGTCGTAGAGGCGGAGGCCTTTGGTGCCCTCGCCGGTCGGATGTGCCGCCCACCGCGACGGCTCGAGTTGGTCGGCCATGGTGGGCGGCATCGGTACGGGCTAGATGTGGAGCCTCATTAGGTTGTCCCTATCGAGGCCGATACGGCTGATGGGCGGCAATGATTTTAAGCTGCCGTGTGGTCGATGCCAGTTGTATCGGTGGAGCCAGGCTGGCGTAGTAGGCGACTGCGGCCTTCAGGAACGGGACGGAGCTATGGGCTGTCTCGTCCTGCATGATCTGGCTGAAGGCCAGGCGTGATGCGTCATCGATACAGACGTGGACGAACTCCCAGCCGACGCCTCGGCTGTTGCTCTGGCCCGTGCGGTCACCGGTGATACGATGGCCGACTTTCTCGAAGCGGCCCAACTTCTTGATGTCCAGATGGATAAGGTCGCCGGGCGTCTCGCGCTCATAGCGGATGATCGGTTCTTGCGGCTGAAGGTCTTTGGCGCGGCTGAGTTTTGCCGCCCGAAGAATACGGCTGACCGTTGAGCGGGAGACTCCAGCTTCCTGGGCGATCTGCTTGCCGACCAGGCGCTGACGACGCGAGGCGATGATCTGTTCCACCACGGCTGGCGGTGTGGGCTTGCGCAGCCGATGCGGCCTGGAGGATCGATCCTCCAGGCCGGGCAGGCCCATAGCCTGATACCGACCAACCCATTTCCTGACGGTCTTCGCTGTCGTACCGAAGGCCGTCGCCACGGCCTGGACGCCGTCGCCGGCGAGCACTCGCCGAACCAACTCGGCTCGACCCCTTGGCGTCAATCGGGCATTCTTGTGCACGTTCACTCGATCCTCCCGAGGATTACTGAAGCTTCGCAACCTCAGCTTCCACCGGCAGGATCGAGTGGACAACCTATTGGCAACTCACAGCTAGAGCATCGTGCCCGAACGCGGAATCGGTGGATTCCCTTTAGACGCTGGATGTGATTCACCTTTGTCGGAGGTGGATCATGGGCAAGCCGTATTCAGAGGACCTTCGGGAACGGGTTGAGGCCCGGATAGCGGCGGGTCATTCCCGCCGTGAAGCATCGCGGCACTTTGGTGTAAGCGCGAGCTTCGCTGTGAAGTTGGCGCAGCGTGTTGTGGCTACCGGTTCGATTGAACCGGGACGCCAGGGCCGACCGCCCGGCAACGGCAAACTGGCAAAGCATATGCCCCAGTTGATCGCTTGGGTGGAGGCGCAAGCCGATATCTCGATGCCGGAGTTGGCCGCGAAGCTGGCAGCCACCACGGGCGTTGTCGCGCATCCGGCTTCGCTGTCGCGGGCTTTGCTGAAGGCAG